>NZ_QAGK01000038.1 GCF_003057885.1 Oceaniglobus ichthyenteri | reverse complement strand
CCCGCTGGTTAACGCGACACGCACTGCCTCAGCGCGGAATTCCAGGGTAGGGTTCGATGCCATCGATGTCTCTCCTTTGTGGCAAAATACCAAGTCAAAGGAGCGGAACAAATCCGCGACAGGTCCACAGCAAGGGCGAGCCGCTTCTCGCGATGGACTTGGTGCGCAACAACATCTTCCACCGCGCAGAAAAGCAAGACGCCCCAGTAGAGGATCTATATGCAAAACTATGGGATCCACTTGACGACATGTGGTGGCGTGAACCCGCCCCCAATGCCCGCCCCCATCGCCCCCGCCTTGACCACTTTTTGGCGCATGTCTTGACGGCGGAGACCGGTAAAAAGATCTCCGTGCGCGAACTCTACGCTGAATATCGCGCTTTTGCCGTTCCGAAAGGCAAGCCTCGGTTTGACGACGTGGAGCACGAACTCCAGCTCCTTGAACGCTATGTGAACCGCCCCGGGTTTACCGGAGAGTAAAACTCTCCAAGGATGAGCCCTATGACACAGAGAAAACCCACCCCGTCCTACACGGCTGAATTTCGCGCACGCGGCGTTCGGCTTTTCAAAGAGAACC
>NZ_QAGK01000037.1 GCF_003057885.1 Oceaniglobus ichthyenteri | reverse complement strand
TACATCAACGGCTTCTACAATCCACGCCGGCGGCACTCAGCCTTGGGATGGAAAAGCCCCTTGGCCTTCGAACGAAAGGTCGCTTAAGTGAGCAACCGGAGCGGCATGAAAGCGTGACAGGTCCAAAGTCTCCGCCACGGGTTGCCGAGTTGCGCCTGATCTCTCGGGAGATCGTGCTGGGCGCTCTCTTGAGCTTCCGAGCGATGGCACGGACATGTGCCCCTCGCACACTCCAAAGCTATTTCCTCACGTTCTGTGAAGGAAAGACTACGGGTCTTCGGTAAGGGCGCCGATGGCGCAAGATGTGTGGGAGGCATTCCACCAGAATGAACCGCCCCGGGTTTACCGGAGAGTGTTTTGTTCAAATCTTAGGCTGCTTTATCATGGCCGTTTAAGTTTTCATAGAAAGCGTCCTCTGCTTCTTGTGGCGTAGTATAGCCGATGGCGCTTTGCAGGCGCTCGCTGTTGTACCAGCTGACCCACTTCAGGGTTTCCCACTCGACTTGCCCGATTGATTTCCAAGGGCCGAAGAAGTTGATCACCTCGGTTTTGAATAGGCCAATGATGCTTTCGGCCA
>NZ_QAGK01000036.1 GCF_003057885.1 Oceaniglobus ichthyenteri | reverse complement strand
CCATAGGCACCGATCTCGTCATAGATCGCCACTTCCGCGCCCGTTCCCCGGGCGCGGATCGCATACCAGCTTGTCATATTGTCACTCCTGTTCGGTGGCGGGATCGGTGGAGGCGGATCCGTCGCCCATGTCTTCGCCTGCGCCATCTCCAGGATCAGGCCGCGCTGCGGGTGTTGCCCGCGCACCCTGTGTTTCGCCGGGGCTCGCGCGGTAGCTCAGCCCCAGATCGGCAACGCGTTTGGCATCCGCCGCATTCTCTCGGTCGACTTCCTCGACGTCATAGCCGGTGGCCTCGACCACCTTGCGCCGCGAGGTGATGCCCGCTTCCATCGCCAGCACTTGCGCCTGAATGTCCTTCAGCGGATCGACCCAATCCCAGCGGGGCGGGATCCACTGCACCGGCCACGCGACGGCGGGATTGCCGATATCCAGCGCCCCCGACAACACGGCCGTCTCCAGCCAACGGCGCCAGATCGGCCGGCATAGCTGATGCGCGATCACCCCATGCTGCAGCTGGCCAATGCGGCGGCGGAACTCGACCAGCTCTGCCCGCAGGCTCGAATAGTTCGCCTGCCGCACATCCCCGGTCACCAGGTGATAGGGCAGCCCCAGCGA
>NZ_QAGK01000035.1 GCF_003057885.1 Oceaniglobus ichthyenteri | reverse complement strand
TCTGGTTGGGCGCATTAGCGCTGAAGTCTCGATCCAGCAGGTTCGGCGCGATGTTGAACTTATGATCGCTGTCGGTCGTGACCTTATGTTTACGCGTTCTGAGCACGGATATGCCGTTCTGACGCATCAAACGGCCGACCCGGCGGTGGCCCACATCTAAACCGATCTCTTTCAGCTCTTCGGTCATGCGTGGCCTGCCATAACTGCCCAGACTGAGACGGGACTGTTCCTTGATGTGAGCCAGCGTGACCAGATCAGACCGTTGCCTGCGGCTGGCCGGTCGGTTGCGGAATGCACGCAAACCACGCGGGCTTACGCCAACAATCTCGCACAACCGATTGGCCGGAAAGCTGGCTCTGTGTTCTTCGACAAACCTAAATCTCATTGCTTTAGGCCCGCGAAGAACTGGGTGGCCTTTTTTAGAATCTCCCTCTCCTCCTTGAGGAGCCGGATCTCACGTCGAAGTCGATCATTCTCTTTGGCGAGGCTAAGATCTTCTTGCGACACCACATCTGTGTCCCGATGGGCTGTGATCCATTTGTTCAGCGTCGACAACCCGACACCCAAATCATCAGCCACCTGCTTACGCGTAAGCCCACTGGTCAGCGCGATCCGCACCGCATCCTGGCGGAATTCGTCCGTCCGTTTCAGTCCCATAGTCAGTCTCCTTTGCTGCAGTAAATGCTATCAAAGGAGCGGCATCAAACCGCGACAGGTCCA
>NZ_QAGK01000034.1 GCF_003057885.1 Oceaniglobus ichthyenteri | reverse complement strand
GGCCTCGGAGCGAGCGAGGCGCGATACGTTGGACAAGGCGCATATCAAGCGTGTCTTTGATGCCAGCGGTGGCCGTTATGGAGCGCGCAAAATCTGGCATGCCCTGCGTCGCGAGGGGAAGGACATCGCTCGCTGCACCGTCGAGCGCCTGATGAAAGCAATGGAGATACAAGGAGTTGTGCGCGGCAAGAAGGTCATCACGACCAATTCCGACGCGACGCAGCCTTGCCCGGATGACAAGGTCAATCGGGAGTTTGTAGCAGCGATGCCAAATCAGCTCTGGGTATCGGATTTTACGTATGTCTCAAGTTGGCAGGGCATGGTCTATGTCGCCTTTGTCATCGACGTCTTTGCCAGAAAGATTGTTGGTTGGCGGGTCTCCACGTCCATGACCACAGGCTTTGTGCTCGATGCGCTGAACCAGGCCATCTGCCAGCGCGTGCCGTCACAAGCGGATGGGTTGACCCATCACTCGGACCGCGGCAGCCAATATCTGTCGATCAAATATACCGAGCGGCTGACAGATGCTGGCATAGACCCATCCGTCGGAAGCGTTGGTGATTCCTATGACAACGCGCTGGCCGAAAGCATCATTGGCCTATTCAAAACCGAGGTGATCAACTTCTTCGGCCCTTGGAAATCAATCGGGCAAGTCGAGTGGGAAACCCTGAAGTGGGTCAGCTGGTACAACAGCGAGCGCCTGCACAGCGCCATCGGCTATACTACGCCACAAGAAGCAGAGGACGCTTTCTATGAAAACTTAAACGGCCATGATAAAGCAGCCTAAGATTTGAACAAAACACTCTCCGGTAAACCCGGGGCGGTTCA
>NZ_QAGK01000033.1 GCF_003057885.1 Oceaniglobus ichthyenteri | reverse complement strand
CGGTTCTCTTTGAAAAGCCGAACGCCGCGTGCGCGAAATTCAGCCGTGTAGGACGGGGTGGGTTTTCTCTGTGTCATAGGGCTCATCCTTGGAGAGTTTTACTCTCCGGTAAACCCGGGGCGGTTCATCGTGCCAGGGCACGCGTCGCGCGGGTTCGCGTCGCGACCGCATACCGGCACATGCAAGCGATCCAGTTCGTGTTCACGCATGTCGCCGATCACGGTGCGGCGCCTGTGAACGCCATGAAACGCGTCATCTGGACGACAAAGCAGCTGGAAAAGCTCAAGGCCGAGGAAAAGGACATGAAGCGCCTGCCCTGGGGCGACAAGCTTGCCGATCTTCTGAGCACCACGGCGTTCACCAAACCCCTTGCTCCCGCCGAGGACGTGCATGACGTGTTCTGGCCAACCCTGATCGCCTCACATTCCGGTTTGCGCCAGGAAGAAGTCTTGCAGCTGAAGACTGACGATTTCGACACCATAAAGGGCATACCGATTTTCCGCATCCAGTCGGGCGAAGGTCAGCACCTCAAGAGCGAAAGCAGTTACCGCATCGTGCCGATCCACAGAAACCTGATCGAACTCGGTCTTTTGAGATACGTAGAGGAATGCCGCCGCAAAGGCCAGGAATGGCTGTTCCCCGACATCGAAAGATGTGCGGCGAAGGGGCGGCTGTCGGGCACGTTCACCAAAATATTCGGCCATTACCGCATCAAGGAAGGGGTCTATGACCCTCGCCGGGATTTCCACTCGCTTCGCACCCATTTCAACGTGGAACTGAAGCGCCCGAAGTGCCCCCTTGAGATCCGCAAGCGGCTTCTCGGTCACAAACTGTGTGATATCACGGAAGATCACAATGGACCTGTCACGCTTTCATGCCGCTCCGGTTGCTCACTTAAGCGACCTTTCGTTCGAAGGCCAAGGGGCTTTTCCATCCCAAGGCTGAGTGCCGCCGGCGTGGATTGTAGAAGCCGTTGATGTATT
>NZ_QAGK01000032.1 GCF_003057885.1 Oceaniglobus ichthyenteri | reverse complement strand
TTCCCCATCGCGTCGATCACGTCTGAGCGTTCCATCCTGTGTTCTCCTCAAGTTGTCATATCGGTTGCAGTCGGCAATTCGCTCGCAGGCCAGCTTCAGCGCATCTGGCGTTGTAATTGTCAGGGGCGGTGGCGGCTCGCGGTGCCGGGCCAGGATGTTCAGCACGACACTGGCGGAATGGACGTTGTGCGACAGAGCTTCCGCACAGGCCGCCTCGACCGCCTCAAGGCCATCGGTCAGCACGGCGCTCAGAATGTCGACCATCTGTCGGTCGCCGCCCGGCTGGCGTTCCAGTTTGCGCCACACGATGAGACCTTGTCCGCCATTGGTCCGAGGACAATGGTCAAATGATCGGCACCGGCAGGGCCCATTCCTTGAAGGGTGCCCCGTTGCGAAGGGCGCCGGGTTTGCGGGCCAGGACGGGGATGTAATGCAGGGGATCGAAGATCGTTTTGTTCCGCCCGAAGGCCCGGGTATGGCTGCCGACGATCCGACCATCCTGCCAGCATTCCAGCCGGTCAGCATACGCCCCGATCTCTACCGGCCGCCCGACCGCCCGGGCATCGACCGAATAGCGGTTCTTGTCGAACCGCACGAGGCAGGTCTTGGACACGGAGGCAGGAACCGCGTGGAATCCATCGAACGGACCGACATAAGGAACGAGGCTCGGGCGCTCTTCTTCGAACACCTCCCAAATCGTCCTATCGCGCAGCTCCGGGTGCTTGTTCGCCTTGGCATAGGCCAGGCATCGATCCTCCAGCCAGGCATTCAGCTCGGCATAGGACTTGAACTTGGGACGCGGCACGAAGAACCGGCGCCGGATCACCCCCACTTGGTTCTCGACCTGCCCCTTCTCCCAGCCGGAAGCCGGGGTGCAGGCAACAGGGTCAACCAGGTAATGCCCGCACATCTGCTGGAACCGCCGGTTATAGGCCCGATCCTTGCCAATGAAGATCGCGTCAACGGCGGTCTTCGCGTCCATTGTCCTCGGACCAATGGCGGACAATTCCCGCTGTCGTAGATGCCCCGCGCACAGGCCCCACCGAAGAAGGCAAACGCCTTGTCGTGGGCGACGTACAC
>NZ_QAGK01000031.1 GCF_003057885.1 Oceaniglobus ichthyenteri | reverse complement strand
CACCATGGCAAAGGCAAAGTTTGAACGTAACAAACCGCACGTCAACATTGGCACGATTGGTCACGTTGACCACGGCAAGACGACATTGACCGCGGCGATCACCAAGTATTTTGGCGATTTTCAGGCCTATGACAAGATCGACGGCGCGCCCGAAGAAAAGGCCCGCGGGATCACCATTTCGACCGCTCACGTGGAATATGAGACAGACAACCGTCACTATGCCCACGTTGATTGCCCCGGCCACGCTGACTATGTGAAGAACATGATCACCGGTGCGGCGCAGATGGACGGCGCGATTCTGGTTGTGAACGCCGCCGATGGCCCGATGCCCCAGACCCGCGAGCATATCCTGCTGGGCCGTCAGGTGGGCATTCCCACCATGGTCGTATTCATGAACAAGGTCGATCAGGTTGACGACGAAGAGCTGCTTGAGCTGGTCGAGATGGAGATCCGCGAACTGCTGTCCTCCTATGACTATCCGGGCGACGATATTCCGGTAATCCGTGGTTCGGCCCTGGCCGCCATGGAAGGCCGCGATCCTGAAATCGGCGAAGAGTCGATCAAGGCCCTGATGGCCGCTGTCGATGATTTCATCCCCACGCCTGAGCGTGCAGTGGATCAGCCGTTCCTGATGCCGGTCGAGGATGTATTCTCGATTTCGGGTCGTGGTACTGTTGTGACCGGCCGTGTCGAGCGTGGCGTGATCAACGTTGGCGACAGCATCGAAATCGTCGGGATCCGCGACACCAAGACCACCACCTGTACCGGTGTTGAAATGTTCCGCAAACTGCTGGATCGTGGTGAAGCTGGCGACAACATCGGCGCGTTGCTGCGCGGTGTCGACCGTGACGGCGTTGAGCGTGGTCAGGTTCTGTGCAAGCCCGGATCGGTCAAGCCCCACACCAAGTTCGAGGCAGAAGCCTATATTCTGACCAAGGAAGAAGGCGGTCGTCACACACCGTTCTTTGCCAACTACCGCCCGCAGTTCTACTTCCGTACCACGGATGTGACCGGCACGGTTGTCCTGGCCGAAGGCACAGAAATGGTCATGCCCGGCGACAACGTATCGTTCGGTGTTGAGCTGATCGCCCCGATCGCCATGGAGCAGGGCCTGCGTTTCGCCATCCGCGAAGGCGGCCGCACCGTCGGCGCAGGCGTCGTGTCAAAAATTACTGAGTGATTT
>NZ_QAGK01000030.1 GCF_003057885.1 Oceaniglobus ichthyenteri | reverse complement strand
GAGACAGTTCGCTGGACATCCTCGCCCTTGTTCGCCGTCGTCGTCACCAGTTGCGAACCCGAGTTGGAGAGGACGAATGACGAAAACCAAAACGAAATCAGTGGGAAAGAGAACTGGCCTTGGCCCTGCGCAGGACCACGCTGTCCTGGCGGATCTGGTCGCGCTGAAGGCGATGACCGTACCCGAGTTGCGCGAGAAATGGGCCGCGATCTTTGACGCACCTGCGCCAAACACCAGCCGCCAGAACCTCGAGCTGCGGCTTGGCTACCGCATCCAGGAACTGGCATTTGGCGGCGTTGGCCGCGACACGCGGCGGACACTGGATGCGCTGGCGGCGGAGGTGGCCTCCGGCGAACCCGGTCAGATGGTGTCCGACCCACGACGCCCGATGCCGGGCACAAAGCTGGTCCGCGAATGGAATGGCGTCGAGCACAGCGTCACAGTCTTAGCCAAGGGCTTTGAATGGCAGGGACGCCGGTTCAAGTCGCTCTCCGGCGCGGCGCGGGCCATCACGGGCGCAAACTGGAACGGCTGGAAGTTCTTCGGTTTCAGCCCACGCCCGAGGATCAGTAAATGACGCGCCAATCACAGCCACAACCGCCCCGCCGCCTGCGCTGCGCGATCTACACCCGCAAGTCGAGCGAGGAAGGGCTCGACATGGAGTTCAACAGTCTCGACGCCCAACGGGAGGCCTGCGAGGCCTACATCGCCAGCCAGAAGGCCGAAGGTTGGGTCTGCCTGCGCGACAAATATGATGACGGCGGCTTCTCCGGCGGCACGCTGGAGAGGCCCGCGCTAAAAGACCTGATCGCCGACATCGAGGACGGGCTGATCGACATCGTCGTCGTCTACAAGATCGACCGCTTGTCCCGCGCGCTGATGGATTTCTCCAAGCTGGTCGAGATTTTCGACAGGCACGGCGTCACCTTCGTGTCCGTCACGCAGTCCTTCAACACCACCACGTCGATGGGGCGACTGACGCTGAACATCTTGCTCAGCTTCGCCCAATTCGAGCGCGAGGTCATCGGCGAGCGGATCCGCGACAAGGTCGCCGCGTCGCGCAAGAAGGGCATCTGGATGGGCGGGCCAGTGCCGCTCGGGTACAACGTGAAGGACCGCAAGCTGATCGTGAACCCGGACGAGGCTGAAACGGTGCGGACAATCTTCACGCTTTATGCCCGGTCCAGTTCCACGGCGGAGGTGATCCGCGAGTTGGACGCGCGCGCGATCCTGACGAAGACCGGCAGGCCTTACGACAAGACCTCGCTGCTCAAGACCTTGCACAACAAGGTCTATCGCGGCCTCGCCGTGCACAAGGGCACGGCCTATCCCGGCGAGCATGACGCGATCATCGACGCCGCCCTTTGGGACGAAGTACATGATGTAATAGCAAACAATCGAGTCAAGCGGGTTGCCGTTGCCAAGGAACCCTCACCGGCGTTGTTGCGCGGGCTGATCTTCACCGAGACCGGCGTGGCGATGACCCCGCACCACACGAAGAAGGGCACGCGGCGCTATCGATATTACGTCTCGATGGACGCGATCAAGAAACGGCCCAAGGCCGAGATCCGCGGGCCGCAGCGGTTGCCAGGTGGCAGGGTCGAGGATGCCGTGGTCGGTGAAATCCGCCGCCTGCTGCGCACGCCAGAGGTCGCATCACGTGTGTCGCGGACCCTGCGCAAGGATCGGCCGGACCTTGGCGAGGCGGACATCAGCGCATCGCTGACCCAGTTCGATGAGATGTGGAACGCGCTGATCCCGGCCGAGCAGGCCCGCGTGGTCAGGCTTTTGGTCTCACGTGTCACCGCCAGCGACGCTGGGCTGGCGGTTGATCTCCGCCACGAAGGCTTGGGCGCAATCGCCGCACTGATGGCCCCAGCCAAGAAGGAGGTGGCGTGATGGCAGAGCCGGAAACCCTCCGCGTCCATATCCCGCTCACCCTGCGCAATCGTGGCGGCCGCCCCCGTATTCTGCCACCCAAGGAGATCGAGGTCGCCATGGATCGCGGCCAGGATGCCCGCCTGCTGCGCGCCATCGGCCGCGCGTGGGACTGGCGAAGCAGGCTGGAGCGTGGCGACGTCACCACCATCGCCGACCTCGCCAGAGAGGAAGGCATCTCCGACCG
>NZ_QAGK01000003.1 GCF_003057885.1 Oceaniglobus ichthyenteri | reverse complement strand
CAATTGCTACGACAACGCTGCCGTCGAAACCTTCTTCAAGACAATCAAAGCTGAGATGTTGTGGCAGCGGTCCTGGCGAACACGCCGCGATGCTGAGATGGCCATCTTCGAATACATCAACGGCTTCTACAATCCACGCCGGCGGCACTCAGCCTTGGGATGGAAAAGCCCCTTGGCCTTCGAACGAAAGGTCGCTTAAGTGAGCAACCGGAGCGGCATGAAAGCGTGACAGGTCCAAACTTGGGCAGTGTAGGTGGAGCTTCCGTCTTTCCGTTTGCGTTCGATGATTTGTCCCATGGATGACTTTCTCTGTTTGTGTTTTGCGGGAGGGAAGTCGGTTCATCAGGTCGCAGAAAAAAATTCTCCGGTGGTCCAGAGGAACCGATGCGTGCATGGGATTGCGCGGCGGTCCTCTGAGGCGAACGGATGCCAGTCCTTTGCATTGGCGCCTGCGAGGTGCTAAGCGGTCGAGCCTCGGGCCTACAGGACGTCTGCCGGGCCTACATTTGTAGGCTCTCGTGCCGGAAACGACGGCAATCGCAGCTATTGAGCCCCCAAAGCAGCAGTGTGTCGCCAGTTGGAAGAACAATGAAACAAGTGAAAATTGAGCTTTGCAGTGCTGCCCGCCTCTCTGTGGCACCCATGATGGATTGGACCGATCGCCATTGTCGGGCGTTTCATCGGGTTTTGTCGCGGCGCGCGCTTTTGTATACCGAGATGGTCACGGCCCCGGCTTTGGTGCGCGGGGGGGCGGTGCATTTGTTGGGTTTTGGCGAAACCGAACATCCTGTGGCGTTGCAACTTGGCGGCTCTGATCCGGCGGAATTGGCGGTGGCGGCGCGGTTGGGGGCGGATGAGGGGTATGATGAAATCAACCTTAACGTCGGCTGTCCGTCTGACCGGGTGCAATCGGGTTTCTTCGGTGCGGTGCTGATGGAACAACCCGGCCTTGTGGCCGATTGTGTGGCGGCGATGATTGCGGCGGTGCCGGGCCATGTGCCGATCACCGTGAAATGCCGCATCGGCGTGGATGAGCAGGTGCCCGAAACGGTTTTGCCCGACTTTTTGCAGCAGGTGCAATCGGCCGGTGTGAGCCGGGTACAGATTCACGCGCGCAAGGCATGGTTGAAAGGGCTCAGCCCAAAGGAAAACCGCGACATTCCGCCCTTGAATTATGATCTGGTGGTGGCGATGAAGGCGGCGTTCCCGGATCTGCATATCTCGGTGAATGGCGGCATTACGGATCTGGATCAGGGGCTTGGCCTGATCGAACGGGGCCTTGATGGCATGATGATCGGACGCGCCGCCTATCATCAGCCCTATGATATCCTGAGTGATGCCGACCGCCGGGTTTTTGCAGCATCCCACACCCCCTTGTCGCGCACCGAAGTGGTGGCGGCGATGGAACCCTATATCGCGGCACATCTGGCGACAGGCGGGCGGCTGAACCAGATCAGCCGCCATATGTTGGGCCTGTTTGCCGGGCAACCGGGCGCACGGGCCTGGCGGCGCACGCTGTCGGATCAGGCGCACCGCCCCGGCGCCGGATTAGAGGTGGTGCGCGCCGCATTGGCCGCCGTATCAGAGGCACAGATCGACGCCTGAATTATCGCGGCTAAACCCTGACGAAAATCAATCTGGATCATTTACCACTGTTTTGATAAACACAAGGCACCGCCGTTTTGGGCGGGCGCATGCGAAGCAACGGGCGGCCAGCCGTGACAGTTGACTTTGCCCATTTGCCTTCCTACATTCTTTTCATGTTGGTACATGCAGATCATTTTCGATTCCTACTGCTGAACCGCCCCTTTCCCCGGGCGGTCTAGGCGCGCCTGCGCTTGTCCAACCTCCCGGGGCTCCTCACTGTTATCAACATCAACGTGAACATATGACGTAAACCGTCTGAGGAGGCACCATGACCAATCGCCCCGTCCCCCACCGCGAAACACAGCCGCATCCGACATTGGAAAACTCAGACCTGCCCAAGGCAGCATTGGCCGAAGACGACCTGTCGCAGATCGAACAGCATCTGAACATGTGCGATATCGGCGATATGTCGGTTTTGCCCAGCATCCTGCGCCACAAGATGCAGTCGGCAAAGCGGCTGACCGGTGACATACCGGATGATGTGGTGATTGGCGGATCGCGGGTGATTTACGCCGTTGATCGCAATCCGGCGCAATCGGGCCTTCTGAGCCATCGGGCGCGCGCCGGCAATCTGAGCGGAGTGATTCCCGTAACCTCACCCTTGGGGGCCACGCTGATCGGTATGTCTATCGGGCAAACCGCATCGTTGACCGGGGCGGATGGCACCGTGACCACGGTTTCTGTGCTGGGCGTGGCACAACACGGCTAGCCCGCACCGAAAGAATTCGACCAACCTGTTTTTCCCGCTCATCAAAGGAGCAATTCTATGCAAGGCCAGATCACTGAAGGCGTCAAAGTCCCGCGTGGGCGCGCGCCCAAGATCGTCATCAATGCGGATGATCTTAAACATATCGAAGGATTGGCCGAAGGCGCGATGCAGCGAAATCCGGTTCTTGCCAACCGTTTGTTGGATGAAATCGGCCGCGCAAAGGTTGTGCCAGCGGCAAAAATGCCCACAACCGTCGTGGGCATCGGCAGCACGGTAACCTATCGCGATGAATCCAACGGTCAGGAAAAATCGATCACGTTGGTGTTTCCGGAAAATGCCGATATTGCCCGTCAGCGCGTATCGGTGATGACGCCGATTGGCGTGGCGTTGCTGGGCCTTGCCGAAGGCGCGGCATTTTATTGGGATACCCGCGATGATCAGCGGCGCACCCTGACTGTGATCAAGGTTGAGCCCGAAGCCGTCAACGGCAACTGAACCGCTGACAGACGACAATGCACAAAGCGCGGTTTGGCCCACAGGTCAGGCCGCGCTTTGTGTTTCGCGCGCCCGCCGGTCAGAACGGCACCTCGGGGTCGATCTGGCCGCGCCGTTCCAGCCAGGTTGCGACCAGCGCGCAAAATATCGCCCACCCTGCCCCGACGGTCCAGCCCGCCAGCACATCCGTTGGCCAGTGGACGCCCATATAAACCCGGCTGATCCCCACCGAAACCACAACCAGAACCGCCAAAAACGCCAGATAGGCCCGCATCCTGCGCTGTTTGACCGTGCGCATCACCAAAACCGCCAGGGTCAGATAAACAAGGGCTGCCATCAACGAATGACCACTGGGAAAGCTGGCGGTATAAACCGCCGATCCGTGTGGCACCAAATCGGGGCGCGGCCGGTCAAACCCCAGCTTCAATGCGGTGCTCAGGGCGATTCCCGTGCCCACCGACAGCAAAAGAAACACCATCGAGCGGCGTTCGCCGCGCAACCACAAGAAACCCGACACGGCAAGCGTCAGGAATGTCAGCACCCCGGTGCCGCCCAGCGCGGTGATATCGCGGCCCAATTCCTCAATCCAGGACGGCCCGATCGGATCAGAAGGGTCACCGGCGCTGCGCAGCATCAAGATGACGTTGGTGTCAAAGCTTCGGGTTTCATTGCCGATCACCGCCTCGGCGAGTTCCGAAAACCCCCATACCGCAGCCGCGACAAAACCCAATGCGATGATCTGACCGTTTGGTGCAAACCTGCGGATCAATTCCATATTCACGTTCAGTTTCATCGCAGATATCCCATTACCGTTTCTGGCGCGAACATGCCGGTTTTGGCCCAAACCCGCCACCACAAAACCACCGACCCCGTCATCGGCTTTGACCGAGGGGCGGGCATGGCGTACGTCTGTTGCGACCGTGATGCATCAAAGGCCCGCCATGCCCCCGACCAACCCCGACCGCCTGTTGCCTGTTGATCCGACATGCCGCGCCATTGCCCGGCGGCTGTATGACAGCGTCAGGGATTTACCCATCCTCAGCCCCCATGGCCATTGCGACCCCCGTTGGTTTGCCGAAAACAAACGGTTTCCCAACCCCGCCGAATTGTTCGTGATTCCAGATCATTACGTGTTTCGGATGCTGGTCAGTCAGGGGGTGGCATTGGCCGATCTGGGCGTGGCCCGCAGCGATGGCGGCGCGATTGAACGTGATCCGCGCAAGATCTGGCGTCTGTTTGCCGCCCACATGCATTTGTTTCGCGGCACGCCGTCAGGGATGTGGCTGAACCACAGTTTTGAACATGTGTTCGGCGTTGATACCCCACTCACGGCTGACACCGCCGATGCGATTTACGATCACATTGATGGGCAATTGGCCCTGCCTGGGTTTGCCCCCCGCGCCCTGTTTGAGCGGTTCAATATCGAGGCCCTTGCCACCACCGAAGGCGCGCTTGACGATCTGCGCTGGCATAGGATGATCGCCGACAGCGATTGGCCGGGCCGCGTCATCACCACCTATCGCCCCGATACGGTGATTGACCCCGAAACGCCCGGCTTTGCCGAGAATATCGAACAGTTCGGCGCGCTGACCGGCGAAAAGACCACCACATGGGCCGGATATCTGGCCGCCCACCGCACGCGGCGCGCGGTGTTTCGCGCCCATGGGGCCACCGCCTCTGACCACGGCCATGCCACCGCCCGCACCGAAGATTTCGACCAGACCACCGCCGCAGCCCTGTTTGAAAAGGCCATGAATGGCACCTGCACCACTGATGAGGCCGATGCCTTTCGCGGTCAGATGCTGACTGAAATGGCCCGGATGAGTGTGGAGGATGGCATGACCCTGCAAATTCATGCCGGATCGCACCGCAATCATTCTGCCCCGGTCTATGCCGCCCATGGCCGTGACAAAGGGTTCGATATTCCGATGCGCACTGATTACGTGCGCGCCCTGAAACCGATGCTGGATGCCGTCGGGATGCAGCGTGATCTGCGCATCATCGTGTTTACGCTGGATGAATCCACCTATGGGCGCGAACTGGCACCACTTGCCGGGGCTTATCCGGCGTTAAAACTTGGCCCGCCGTGGTGGTTTTTTGACAGCCCCGAAGGGATAAGGCGGTTTCGCGAAATTACCACCGAAACCTGTGGATTTTACAACACTGTCGGGTTCAACGATGACACCCGCGCGTTTTGTTCGATTCCCGCGCGCCACGATGTGGCCCGCCGCGCCGATTGCGCCTATCTGGCCAATCTCGTGGCCACCGGACGCCTGCCCGAAGACGAGGCGCAACAGGTGGCCCGTGATCTGACTTACCGTCTGGCCAAGGCGGCGTATTCCCTATGACCGATCCCCGCCTTGCGCGCACCACGCCCGCCCCGAAACCCGGCATCGTCCACCTTGGGCCGGGCGCTTTTTTCCGCGCCTTCAACGCTGTATTCACCGAAGATGCCATGGCCCACACCCCCGGTGATTGGGGCATCATCGCCGTCAGCCTGAAAAGCCCGACAGCCCGCGATCAACTGGCACCACAAGAGGGCGTGTTCACCTCGGTCACATTGGCCCCGGATGGGCCATCCGACCGGGTGATTGGCGCGATATGCGGTATTCTGGTTGCCCCCGAAAACCCCGGCGCGGTGGTTGATGCCATGGCCGCGCCCCAGACGCGCATCGTGTCATTGACCATCACCGAAAAGGGATATTGCCACGCCCCCGCCACCGGACGACTGGATCTGTCGCACCCCGATATCGCCCATGATTTGGCAGGCGGCGCGCCCCGTTCTGCGCCTGGTTTTTTGGTGGCGGCCTTGGCACAGCGCCACAAAGCAGGGCAGCCGGGATTCACGGTAATGTCTTGCGACAACCTGCCCGATAATGGCGCACTGACCCGGCAGATTGTGCTGGATTTCGCGCGGGCGCGCGACCCGGATCTGGCGCGGTGGATTGCCGATACCGTCGCCTTTCCCGCCACGATGGTGGACAGGATCACCCCCGCAACCATCCCCGATGACATCGCGCGCCTTGCCAAGCGCACCGGATACAATGACCCCGCCTGCGTGCAGCACGAACCGTTCAGGCAATGGGTGATCGAGGATCATTTCCCCCAAGGGCGGCCCGCCTGGGATGCGGTGGGCGCGCACTGCGTGGCGTCGGTTGCGGCCCATGAAACCATGAAACTGCGGTGTTTGAATGGCACCCATTCCACCCTGGCTTATCTCGGTTATCTGGCCGGGTATGACACCATCGCGCAAACCGTGGCCAACCCGGCGTTTGCGCGCCTGTGCCAATATCTGTGGCAGCACGAAATCCTGCCCACAGTCCCCCAGCCCGAAGGCGAAGACCTTACCGCCTATGCCGCCGCCCTTCTGACCCGCTATGCCAATCCGGCGATAAAGCATCGCACCTGGCAAATCGCCATGGACGGGTCGCAAAAACTGCCGCAACGGATTTTGGCCACGATTTCCGACAATCACGCCGCCAATCGCCCCTGCCCCGGTCTGGCCTTGGCCGTGGCAGGATGGATGCGCTATGTCGGCGGCATTGATGAAAAAGGCGCGCCGATCACGGTGAAAGACCCGTTAGCCGAGCTTTTGCGCCGCACCAGCGACAGCGCCAAAACCACGGCAGACAAGGTGCGCGCGCTGTTGGCAGTTGAGCAGGTGTTCGATCCGGCCCTGGCCTGCAACACCACGTTTCAATCGCAACTGATTTCCGCCTACAGCGATCTCACGGCACACGGCGCGCAAAACAGCGTTGAACGTTTTTTACACAACATTGCAATATTCCAACCCGATATTTGAGATAAACCGATCATATGACCCAATACCGCATCGAATACCCAAATTTTCGGGGATGATCCTTTGCTGGCGTTGCGGCACAATGACACATATATGTTTTTGTCAGTAAAGGAGCACCAAATGGGCCTGTTATCTGAATTTCGTGCCCAGTTGATGCAGCCCGATCTGCCCGCCGCGCTGCGCCAAGGGTTGATCGGTGAGAACGCCAAGGTGCACGGGCCTTATGGCGCAAAACCTCTGGTTTATGCGGATTATGTCGCTTCGGGGCGGGCGCTGCGCCAGATTGAGGAATTCATCCTTGAACAGGTGCTGCCCTATTACGCCAACAGCCACACGCGCGCCTCTTATTGCGGCGCGTTTTCTACCGCGCTGCGCGAAGAGGCACGCGCCGAAATCGCCCGGATCACCGGCGCGGGCGATGGCACGTCGGTGGTGTTCTGCGGATCGGGGTCAACCGCCGGGTTGAATCGGTTGGCGATGCTTCTGGATTTGTCAGGCATCGTGGCGCGCGGCGAACGGGCGGTGGTGTTGGTGGGGCCGTACGAGCACCACTCAAACCTGTTGCCTTGGCGCGAAACCGGGGCCGATGTGATTGAGATTGGCGAGGCCGCCGATGGTGGCCCCTGCATGGAGCAATTAGAAGCCGAATTGCGCGCTGCACAAGGCGCCACCGTGATTGTCGGCGCATTTGGCGCAGCCAGCAATGTAACCGGGGCGTTGACCGATACACAGGCGGTGACACGTGTTCTCAAATCCCACGGCGCGCTTGCGATCTGGGATTATGGCTGTGCCGCGCCCTATGTGCCGATGACCATGGATGCCGGCACCGATCACGCCAAGGATGCAATCGTCTGTTCGCCCCACAAATTTCCCGGCGGGCCGGGATCGACCGGATTGATGATCGTGCGCGATGCCATTGCGCGGCGCACCACACCCACCCTGCCGGGGGGCGGCACGGTCAGCTTTGTATCGCCCTGGGGGCATCAGTATTCCGAACATCTAAGCGCACGCGAAGAAGGCGGCACGCCCAACGTCGTGGGCGATATCCGCACCGGTCTGGCCCTGATCGTGAAAGAGGCGCTGGGCGACGAATGGCTGGCCCATCGCCAGACCGAATTGCGCGCCCGTGCCGACGCGGTGTGGCGCGACAATCCGTATATCGAAATGCTGGGCACACGCACCGCCGATGCCCTGCCGATCTTTTCGTTCCGAGTGCGCGACGGGGCGGGCGGATTGGTGCATCATCAGCTGTTCACACGGATGCTGTCGGATGTGCATGGCATTCAGGCGCGCGGCGGCTGTGCCTGTGCGGGCAGCTATGCGCACCGCCTGCTGGCGATCACCGAAGCCGATTCAAACGCGGTGATGCAGGCCTTGGCCACCGGGCGCGAAACCGAAAAGCCAGGCTGGGTGCGGCTGAACCTGTCGGCGCTGATGACCGATGAAAAGGCAGATTTCGTGATCAATGCGGTTGATGATCTGGCCCGCAACGCGCATCAGTATATCAATCAGTATGTCGCCGACACCGCCGGAGGCCGCTTTGTGCCCAAACCAGAAACCGAGACGTTAGCATCCGCATGATGAACGCCCTGAACCACCCCATATTCCGCTGGCTTTTTGCCGCGCAGATCCTGTCCTTGATGGGGATTGGGCTGTTGACGGCGGCGCTGTCGCTGGCGGCGTACCGGTTGGGCGGGGTGGCCCAGGCGGGCATGTTGCTGAGTGCGATTTTCGTTTTGAAAATGATCGCCTATGTCTTGTTGGCGCCCGTGGCCGAGGCGGCGCTGGTTGGCGTGGCGCGCCGGCCTGCCCTGATCGGGCTGAATGTGCTGCGGCTGGCGTTGGTGCTGCCGCTGGCATTTATCGGCCAATGGGGCGCAGTGGCGGCGTTGACGTTTCTGTTTTTCGCCGCATCCGCCGCCTATACCCCGTTGTTTCAGGCGGTAATCCCACAAATCCTGACCGACAAGGATACCTATACACAGGCGCTGTCCCTGTCGCGCCTCGCCTCAACCGGCGAGGTTTTGCTGACTCCGGTTTTGGTGGGCGCCGCGCTTTTGGTCATTCCCGCGCCGTATCTGTTCACCTTGTCGGGCATGTGTTTTGCCGCCTCGATCCTGTGCCTGACCCGCGCGCCCTTGGCCGCCGCCCAGCCCAAAGTGCCCGCCCCATTCTGGAACCGGGCCACCCGGGGGATCAGGATTTACCTGAACACCCCCCGGCTTCAGGGGTTGTTGGCGGCGCATTTCGGCCTGTCCCTGGCGATGGCTTGGGTGTTGATCAACACCGTCGTCTATGCCGGATCGCGGTTTGGTGAGGTTGAAACATCTTATCCAACCTTGATGGCCGGTTTTGGATTGGGCAGTGCGGCGATGGCCGTGATTGTGCCCCGGTTGATCCGCCGCATTGATGAGCGCCGCGTGATCATTGCCGGGGCGTTCGGGTTTGCCGCGCTGACGCCGCTGATCCTGCTGAACCTGCCGCTGGTGGGGCTGTTTGCCCTGTGGGCCGGGTTTGGCGCTGCGGCGTCTTTGACGCTGACACCGGGTGGTTTGGTTCTGGTCCGTTCGGCAGCGGATGAAAACCGTGCGGCGGTGTTTGCCGCGCAGTTTTCACTGTCGCACGCCGGATGGCTGCTGGCTTATCCCTTGGCCGGGTGGCTGGCCACGACACTGGATCTGTCGGTTGCCTTTGTCGTTCTGGGCGCAGCGTGCGGCGCCACCGCGCTGGTGGCTTTGTGGTTGTGGCCTGCCAATGACCCCGAACAGCACACCCATGCCCACCCCGAATTGCCCGCCGATCATCCACATTTGCGCGCCGTGGCCCCCACCGGCCCCGGCCATCAGCACAGCCATGTGTTTCATGTGGATGAATTGCACCCGAAATGGGCCGCCCGTGACCTGCGGTTGGCCCAATGATACATCGGTCCGGGTCCAGAACCCGGCCCTGCGAAACAAGGAGTCACCATGTCTGACGTCACCCCCTCTTTTCCGCTTGATGGCGCGGGGCTTGCCACCCTTGAAACCCGGGTACACGAGGATTTGAACCACCTGTGCTGGCCCGGAAAACCCTGGGTGCCGGGCAAAACCGTGGGCGATGAACCCGTTACAGATGTGGTGATCGTGGGCGGGGGCATGTGCGGCATGGTCGCGTGGATGGGCCTGCGCACCGCCGGAATCGAACGTATTCGCGTGCTGGATCGCAGCCCAAAGGGGCGCGAAGGCCCATGGCTGACCTATGCGCGGATGGAAACGCTCCGCTCGCCCAAACAACTGGTTGGGCCGGCCTTTGGCCATGGCGCGCTGACATTTCAGGCGTGGTATCGCGCCCAGCATGGCACCGAGGCGTGGAACACGCTGGATAAAATCCCGCGCCCCATGTGGATGGAATACCTGAAATGGTATCGTCAGGCCCTTGATATTCCTGTCGAAAACGGTGTGTCGGTTGATCTGATCGAACCGGTTGGCGATCTGTTGCGCCTGCATCTCAGCGGCGCGGATGAAGACAGTATCCTGGTGCGCAAACTGATCATGGCCACCGGGCGCGATGGTACGGGCGTGCCCAACATCCCCGATTTCGTGCGCCCCCTGACCCGCGGCACCCATTGGGCGCACAGCGCCGATGAGATTGATTTCAACGCGCTAAAGGGCAAACGTGTGGTGGTGATCGGCGTTGGTGCCTCAGCCATCGATAATGCCGCCGAGGCGTTGGAACACGGGGCCGCCGAAGTGCGCCACGTGATCCGCCGCGCCGAAATGCCGACAATCAACAAAATGATGGGCATCGGCAGCCCCGGCTTTACCCATGGCTATGGCACGCTGCCCGATGAATGGCGCTGGCGGTTCATGAATTATTCCTTTGTGACCCAAACGCCCCCGCCCCACGGATCGACGATGCGCGTATCGCGCCATGACAATGCCTATTTCCACTTTGGCCATCCGGTTGAACGGCTAAGCTTGAATGGCGACGCGGTGACGATCCATATGGACAAGGGCGCAACGCTTGAAACGGATTTCGTGATCCTTGGCACAGGTTTTGCCACCGATCCGATGGCGCGGGCCGAATTTGGCCCGGCGCGCGACGACATCGCCCTGTGGGCCGATATGTATACGCCCCCGGCGGGCGAGGCGAACCGCGATCTGTCGCAATTTCCCTACCTGAACCCCGATTTCACGTTTCGCGAAAAAACCCCCGGCGCGGCACCGTGGCTGAACAATGTCTATTGTTTCAACTATGGCGCGACGGCCAGCATGGGCAAGGTTTCGGGCGATATTCCGGGCGTGTCGGAAGGGGCGCACACCCTCGCGCGTGAAATTTCGGCCAAGTTCTATATCGAAGATGTGACGCAGCATTGGGACGACATTCAAACCTATGACACGCCCGAATTGGACGGGTCAGAATGGGTGGCAACCCCCCTGCCCGGCACAACCGTTTCGACCGAAGAGGTGGCATGATGACCAGCACATTAACCAACCTGCTTGGCCCGACCACCGGCGCGGTGACCACCGCACTTGACGGACGCGCCAGCATCGTTGCCGCCACCCAGGGTGCCGAAAATGCCGTGCTGACCCCGCGTGAAACCGGCGCGTGGTCACATGATTTGCGCCATGCTTTGGCCGCACGAATTGCGGCGCAGCATGATGAACCCGACGCCGCAGAACACTATAGATCGAAAATCAACGACAGCACTTTGGCCAACCTTGCCGACCCCCAAAACGACGGCAGCGATCAAGGGTTGGCCCATGTCTGTGCCTTCATGGATCGGGTGGCCCAGCAAACCCGCGATGTGAACGCCCAAGATATCAAAGACTTGCAATCAGCCGGGGTCAGTGATGCCGATATCGTCCGGCTGTGCGAATTGAATGCTTTTCTTGCGTATCAATTGCGGGTATTGGCCGGGTTGCGTTTGTTGGGGGGCAAGGCATGAGCAATGTGATCACAAAATTCACCCGCAGTGTTCCCGCCTGGAAACCCCGGGTGACCCCCGTTTCGCTGGACAGCGCAACGCCCGAACAACTGGATGCGCTGCAAGTCACGCCCAGCAACACCAAAGTGTCGGATTACGTTCTGACCCTGGCCCATGATGTTGAGGTGCTGAAGGTCCGCTCGCCGCTGTTTAACGGCATCATGTATGACAAAGGCGGGATGAGCCGGGCCGAGCGCGAGCTTTCGGCACTGGCCGCCTCGATGGTCAATCATTGCATCTATTGCGCTGCGGTTCACGCCGACCGGCACGCACAATTGGAAAAAGACACCGCCGTTACCGATGCGCTGTTTACCAATGGGGCCAAGGCCGATCTGGGGCCGCGCGATCGGGCGATTTTTGATTTTGCCTATGCTTTGGCGCAAACTCCGCCCGTGGCCGATGAAACCCATGTGCAAGCGGTGCGCGATGCGGGCCTGGACGAAGCCGAAATTCTGGATCTGATCCTGTCATCGGCGCTGTTTGGCTGGGCCAATCGGTTGATGCATGTGTTGGGTGATCCGGTAAGAAAGAATGGATAAGACGATGAATGTTGGAATTGCCGGCGCCGGGTCGGTTGCCTTTGCCACAGCGGTGCATCTGGTTAATCGTGGTCACAGTGCCATGGTGTGGTCGCCCAGCGGCGCGCGCACGGCAGAGATTGCGAAAGGCACGCCGATTACCGCCGAGGGCGCGATTACCGGTGAATTTTCCGTTGCCGTGGCCGAGGATGCCGCCGCCCTGTGCCGCGCGCCGGTGATCGTAATCGCCCTGCCGCTTTATGGTCACAAGGCGGTGATGGATCAGATCGCGCCGCATCTGACCGCCGATCACACGGTGATCATTTCTTCGCATGGCGCGTTTGGCGCGCTGTATCTGCGGCAACTGACCGATGGAAAAGTGCCGATTGTTGCCGTGGGCACCACCATGGTGACAGGCCGCCAACCCGACCTGACAACGGCACAGGTGAACACCGTGCGCCAGCGTGTCGATATCTGTGTCCTGCCGGAATCGGCAACCGATGCCGCGCTGGCCACGTTTCAAACCCTGTTTGGCGATGTCGCCGTGGTGCGCGACGGGTTGATCGCGATCATGCTGTCAAACCTGAACCCGCAAAACCATTTGGGCATTGCCCTGGGCAACATGACCCGGATGGAACACGGCGAAACCTGGAGCCAGGGCGCCAATGTCACGCCCAATGTCGGCCGCCTGCTTGAGGCGCTGGATCTGGAACGCCTCGCCATTGCAAAAGCGTTCGGCAAAGAGGTGCGCACGATTTTTGAACATTTCCATTTGTCGTTCCATGTGCCTGTCGGCTCAATCTCGGATATGAATCAGGAAATGGCGCAAAAAGGCACCGGCGGAACCGGCCCAGCCACCGCCGACAGCCGATATGTGACCGAAGATGTGCCTTACGGCCTTGTCACCACCGCGCGGATGGGCAAAATCGCCGGGGTACCCACCCCGTTGCATGACGCCGGGATTGATATTTTATCGGCCATGTATGGCCGGGATTTCCGCAGCGAAAACACGCTGCTGCAAGCACTCGGGTTCGACCGGATAGACCGGGACGCGCTCGAAGCACTCTGCGCCGCCTAAGGCGTGGGCAAAAAAAACGAAACAACCAACGGGAGCGACCATGACCAAACTGATTCAAAACCGCCGCGGATTTATCAAATCCGCCGCCGCGACAGGCCTGATCCTGTCATCGCCCGCCTATTTGCGCACCGCTTCGGCCCAAGGGGCCGGTCAGGTGAACGTCTGGGCCTATGATGGCTTTGTGCCCGGTGATTTTGTCGATCAATTTCAGGATGAAACCGGGATCAAGGTCAACATGCGTCTTGTCGATGATCAGGGCAAACAGTTCAACCTGATGGCGGCCGAGCGTCAGTCGCCCACCGCCGATATCGTCACTGTGGCCGGGCACCGGTTCTTGCAATTCATCGACAGTGATCTGATTGCGCCGCTCGATACATCGCGCCTGTCAAATTGGGGTGCGATCAATCCGGTATTCTCGGAATCCGACTGGTCAACCGTAAGTGGCAACAAATGGGGCGTGCCAATCCTCAGCGGTGCAGAAATCATGGCCTATAACAGCGATATGGCCACCATCGATCAGCCCAGCAGCTGGGACACGATGTTCAGCGATGAATGGGCCGGGCAGAACGCCTATATCCTGCAGGATATGTTCAGCATCGTGATGCTGTATCTGGGCTATGACGGCAACATGGTCGCCTATATGGATGACCCCGAAGAGGCCGCGCG
Source organism: Oceaniglobus ichthyenteri (assembly GCF_003057885.1). Taxonomy (GTDB): domain Bacteria; phylum Pseudomonadota; class Alphaproteobacteria; order Rhodobacterales; family Rhodobacteraceae; genus Oceaniglobus; species Oceaniglobus ichthyenteri. The sequence goes on along the minus strand of NZ_QAGK01000003.1, from coordinate 373,767 downwards.
CATCGTCAACGAAACCCGCGATTTCCTGATCGAGAATAAATCGAAGGTGCGTAAATATTACGATGCCGGTGCTGAAATTCAGCAGATGTTCATCAATCAGGATGTCAGCGTCGCCCACTCGTGGAACGGCCCGATTGCCAAACTGATCGCCGATGGTTTCCCGGTGAAAATGACCATCCCGAAAGAGGGATCATATGGGTTTGTCTACACCTTGAACGTCGCCCAGGGTGGGCCAAACACCGACAACGCCTATACTTTCCTGGATTTCCTGATGTCCAAGCCGGAATATGGCGCAGAAATGAGCCGCCAGTCGGGCTTTATCAGCACATACAAGGGCGCATCCGACCACCTGAGCGATGAGGAAAAAGCCGCAACATCCTTCCCCGAGGAAGAGCTGTCGCGCCTGCAATTCTTCCGCGCCGAAGCGAACGAGATGAAATACGCTCTGGTTGATCGCGCTGTCGAAGAAGTGCGCGCCGCCTGATCCTTCTGGGGCGGCGTTGCACATGCCGCCCCATCCCATTTCGCAGAAAGCAACCAGATGAGTCTGTCTGACACAACGCCCCCACCGGGCGACAGAAACGACATGCCCTTTTGGGGTCGCGTCGCCACATCCCCCAGTTACCGACGGTTTTCCGATGCGATGCTGTCATCGCCGGGTCGGCAATTTGCCATGCTGGCGGTTATTCCGATCCTGTGGGTGTTGCTGACCCATCTTGGCCCGCTGTTACAGATGTTTCGCGTCAGCCTGTTGGATGCTTATCCGCCCACCCGCGATATCGCACCGCAGTTCACAACCGAACATTATGGACTGTTCTTCAAGGATCAGCTGTTTTTTGCGCCGTTCATGCGCACCCTGGTGTTCAGCCTGTCATTGACCCTGATTACCCTGGTGGTTGTGTATCCGGTGGCCTATTTTCTGGCGCGCCATGTGAAACGCAACAACCAGTTGTTGTTCCTGATGCTGCTGTTGATCCCGTTTTGGGCGGGTGAGATCATTCGGTCATACGCGATGATGCTGATGTTGGGCAACAATGGCGCGATCAACCTGGCGTTGCGCGCTGTCGGGCTGATCGATCGGCCGATCCCGTTCATGTACACCAATTTTGCCGTCAGTTTCGCCATTATCTATCTGACCGCGCTTTACATGTTGCTGCCGCTGTATTCCGCGTTGGAGAAAATCCCGCAGAGCTTTTCCGAGGCCGCCGCCGATCTGGGCGCGGGTCCGTTGAAACGGTTCTGGCGCGTCACCCTGCCGCTGTCGCTGGATGGTGTGGCGTCGGGTTGCACCCTGGTTTTCCTGATCTCAACCGGGATCTATGCGGTGCCGGTACTGTTTGGCGGCCCATCCACAACCACCTTTGCCGAAACCATCGCCGGGTTCTTTCACGTCGCCGGTGACAGGTGGCCCACGGGCGCCGCGTTCAGCATCATCATGCTGATCACCGCGCTGACCATCACCATGGTTTTCAATCGCCTTATCAAAATGTTGCAGAAGGAAAAGCACCGGTGACCCGCCACACCCGCCTTTTCATGTCCATGGCCTATTGGGGCTTTGCGATCTATTTGTTCCTGCCGATCACCATCATGATCGCGATGAGTTTCAAGGACAGCAAATTCATCGGCTTTCCGATCCGATCCTGGACCACCGATTGGTACGGTCAGGCGATTGCCAATGGCGAATTCGTCTCGGCCACCGGGTATTCCCTGTTGGTGGCGGTGGTCAGCACCGCGATTTCCATGGTCATGGGCACATGGCTGGCGGTGCTGTTGGCGCGCAAATCATTCTGGGGGCGCGGCGTGGTATTCGCGCTGACGATGTTGCCCGCTGTGGTGCCGGGCATCATTTCGGCGATTTCGTTTCGCATCTACATTCGGCTGATTGAACTGGATCCCGGCATGGTCGCAATCATATTTGGCCATGCGGTGCACAACGTGCCCTTTGTCGCCCTGGTCGTGGGTGCACGTCTGGGCACCATGCCGCGCAGCCATACAGAGGCCGCGCAAGACCTGGGCGCCGATCCGTTGATCGCGTTTTTGCGGGTGACCGTGCCCTATCTGAAACCGGCGATGGTGGGCGGCGCGGTGTTTTCACTGCTGCTCAGCTTTGATGATTTTGTGCGTTCGTTCTTTTTGGGCAGTTATGAACCCACGCTGCCGGTGCTGCTGTTTTCGAAACTGCGCTCGGGGATGTCGCCGGAAATCAATGCGATTTCCACGCTGGTGCTGATTGTCACCGCTATTTTGGGCCTGTGGGCCGAACGGTCAATGCGCCGGATGAACAAGGGATAAAATCAATGACCGATGACGTGGTCCATATCGACCGGGTAACCAAGAAATTTGGCAAAATCACCGCCCTGGACGAGATGAATATCAAGATCAAGCGCGGCGAATTCGTGACGTTCCTCGGCCCGTCGGGCTGTGGAAAATCAACCACCCTGCGGATTCTGGGCGGGTTTGAACGGCCCGACAGCGGCACGGTGTATCTGTCGGGTCAGGATGTCACCCGCCTGCCGCCAAACCGGCGCAAGGTGAACATGGTGTTTCAGGATTACGCCCTGTTTCCCCATATGACCGTGCGCCAAAACGTGGCCTTTGGTCTAGAGCTGAAAGGCATGGGGCGCAGCGCGATTGACGCGCGGATCACCGAAATTCTATCGTTTCTGGAATTGATGCCGCTGATTGACCGCTTTCCCGATCAGATTTCGGGCGGCCAACGCCAACGTGCCGCCCTGGCGCGCGCCCTCGCCCCTGATCCTGATCTGTTGTTGCTTGACGAACCCTTGGGGGCTTTGGATGCCCGGTTGCGCGCCCAGGTGCAGATTGAGCTGAAATCAATCCAGCGCAGCACCGGCAAGACGTTTTTCTTTGTCACCCACGATCAGGACGAGGCGCTGACAATGTCAGATCGCATCGTGGTGATGAATGGCGGCAAGATCGAACAGGACGGCACACCCGAAGATCTGTATCTGCGCCCGAAAACCCGGTTTGTGGCTGAATTTATCGGTGAAACCAATATGTTAGAGGGACAGTTGGGCACAGTCTCAAACGGTACGGGGGCGATGGAGTGGCAGGGGCAAACCCTGACCGGGATCGCGCAAAAAGGCACGCCGGGCCAGCCTGTTCATGCCTCGATCCGGTTGGAACGGGTGCAGATTTCGCCCGAAAAACCCAGCCATGACAATGTCGTATCAGGCCGACTGGTGAACAGCCTGTTCAAGGGCAACCGCCGCATGTTCGAGGTAAAGACCCCCGGCGCCACACTGCTGGCCACCGCGCCGGAAAACGACAGCACCGCATATCTGCCCGGCAGCGAAGTCTGGCTGGGCTGGAACCGCGATGATATGATTATCCTGGCGGATTAATCCTTGGTGGGCGGCACGTGGATCACACGGTCGCCCAACATCTGCTCCATCGAAAACAGGCCGGTGACCTTTTCGATTTCCAGTGAATTGATCAATTCCTGATACACCTTGTCGTAGCCGCCCATGCCCGATGTGATCGCCTTGATCAGGTAATCCCATTCGCCGCCAATGCGGTGCACCTCAACCACCTCAGGGATCGATTCGACCCGTTGCAGAAATTTGGCCGACCACGCCTTGTCGTGAAACCGCGTGCGCACCAGCATGAACACGATCAGATCAAGGCCCAGTTTCGAAATATCCAGCCGGGCGGTGGTGCCGCGCAGCACCCCCTCATCGCGCAATCGGTTGACCCGTCGCCAACAGGCGTTTTGCGAAATGCCCACGGTTTCGGCCAGATCCCGTTGCGATTGCGCGCCGTCGCGCTGTAACGCATCAAGGATCAAGGTGTCGATCCGATCAAGTTTCATCGCGCGCCCCTATCATATGATCGCATATCTGGCGGGTTTTGGTGGCAAATGCCACACCTGTCCAGAGGGCGCGATCAGAACCCCACCTGATCGCCGCCTTTCAGCGCCAACATGGCACGCGCGTCATCGGCACTGGCCACGGTCAGGCCCAGCCCTTCGATGATCTGGCGCGCCAGAGTTACCTGTTGGGCGTTGCTGGTGGCCATTTTGCCCGGCCCCGCCCACAGCGAATCTTCCAGCCCGACGCGCAGATTGCCCCCCATCGCCACCGCCATCGCCGCGATGGTCAATTGGTGCCGCCCCGCCCCCAGAACCGACCATTGGTAATCATCCCCAAACAGCCGGTCTGCCGTGCGTTTCATATGCGCCACGTCTTCGGGGTGCGCCCCAATTCCGCCCAACAGCCCGAACACCGATTGAATGAACAACGGCCCTTTGACCAAACCGCGATCATAGAAATGTTTCAGATTATACAGATGCGAAATATCATAACATTCAAATTCAAACCGCGTGCCGGTGGCTGACAAGGTTTCAATCGCAAACTCAATATCCTGAAAAGAATTGCGAAACACCAGATCGCGCGAGCCTTCGAGAAATTCACGCTCCCACGGGTGTTTGAAATCGGTGAACCGATCCAGCATCGGATAAAGGCCAAAATTCATCGACCCCATGTTCAGCGATGCCACCTCGGGGTGGTGGGCGGCGGCGGGGGCAATCCGTTCGGCCACTTTCATAAAGGGCGACCCACCCGTGGTCAGATTCAGCACCGCGTCACAGCGTTGCTTGATCACCTTTAAAAATGGTGTGAACCCCTCGGCGGTCTGATCGGGGCGGCCGGTGATCGGATCGCGCGCATGCAGATGGATGATCGCTGCGCCCGCCTGTGCCGCGCCCACGGCGGCATCGGCGATTTGTTCGGCGGTGATCGGCAGGGCATCCGACATCGAAGGCGTATGAATCGCACCGGTCACGGCGCAGGTGATGATAACTTTGCGTGGCATGATGCCCCCCTGAAAACCTGCACCCAGTTGGCAGTATTATTGCCCACAAGATCAAGTGTTTTGGCCCATGGGCAAGGAATGGCCTATGTGGATAACTGCCATATCTTTCCCGCGATATCGCTGCCAAAAGGCTGCTTTAACGTCGCAGAATCGCCCCGTTTGTCGGCAACGCTGAACCTCACGCACCCGACATATCACAGGAAATATCCCATGTCTGTCCGCCCTCAATCCCCCAGCCCGCAACAGCCCGCCCCACAGCCCAAACCAACACCGCCACTGCGGTTTACCGATTGGGCCGCGATCTGATCTTGTTCATGCCCGGGTTGATTTTGTAAGCTTGGGCATGAACACACCCATTTCGACCATCCGCAATCTTGGCCCTGCCATGGAACAGGCCTTTGGCGATGCAGGAATCACCAGCGCCGAACAGTTGCGTGAATTGGGGTGTGATGCCGCCTATGGCCGTTTGTTGGAAAGCGGCCACCGCGCCCATTTCATCAGTTATTATGTGTTGGAAATGGGTCTTCAGGGGCGGCCATGGAACGATTGCAAAGGGGCCGAAAAAGACGCCCTGCGCGTGCGGTTTGATGCGCTGAAGACCAACCACAAAATCAGCGATCGATCCGCGCTTGAGGCGATGCTGAATCAAATCGGCGTTGTGGCGCGCAAATAATCACTCCCGCACAAACAAAAAGGGCGCGCCGTGAATGGGCGCGCCCGATCCGTCAGGACAGGTGGCAATCAGCCGACCAATTCAAGACCCGAGAAATAATATGCGATTTCTTCGGCGGCGGTTTCAGGGGCGTCTGACCCATGAACCGAGTTTTCGCCAACAGATTCGGCAAATTCGGCGCGGATCGTGCCGGGGGCCGCATCGGCGGGGTTGGTGGCGCCCATGACTTCGCGGTTTTTGCCGATGGCGCCTTCGCCTTCCAACACCTGCACAACGACGGGGCCCGACGCCATGAATTCGCACAATTCGTCATAGAACGGGCGCGATGCGTGCACTTCGTAGAACTTTCCAGCCTGTTCTTTGGTCAGGTGAATACGCTTTTGCGCGATGATGCGCAGACCGGCATCTTCGAACTTGGCGTTGATCTTGCCGGTCAGGTTGCGTTTGGTGGCATCGGGTTTGATGATTGAAAGCGTGCGCTCAGTGGCCATGATGGGTGCCTTTTTCTAACGGGGGGCCAACCCTGTGTCGGCCCCTGTAAATCCGGCGTTCTGCTAACACGGGCGCGGCGCCATGAAAAGGCGTGATTGACGCCACCGGTTGGCACTGGCAAAGGGGCCGGTATGCTGACAATTGATAACATCACCTATTCCGTCGAAGGCCGCCCCCTGTTTGAGGGCGCCAGTGCAGCCATTCCCGGAGGCCACAAAGTTGGCATCGTCGGGCGCAACGGCACGGGTAAAACCACGCTGTTCAAATTGATCCGCGGCGAACTGGTGCTGGAGGGCGGTGAAATCCGCCTGCCTGCAAAGGCCCGGATCGGCGGTGTCGCGCAAGAGGTGCCCGGTTCCGAAGTATCATTGATCGATACGGTTCTGGCCGCCGATACCGAACGCGCCGAATTGTTGGCCGAATCCGAAACCGCCACCGATGGTGCGCGGATCGGCGAAATTCAGGCCCGCTTGGCCGATATCGACGCCTGGAGCGCCGAGGCGCGCGCCGCATCCATTCTTCGCGGCCTGGGGTTCACCCACGAAGAACAATTGATGCCCTGTTCGGCATTTTCGGGCGGCTGGCGGATGCGCGTGGCGCTGGCGGCGGTGCTGTTTTCGGCCCCCGATCTGTTGCTGCTTGATGAGCCGACGAACTATCTTGATCTGGAAGGCGCGCTGTGGCTGGAAAATTATCTGGGCCGTTATCCCCATTCGGTTTTGGTGATTTCCCATGATCGGGGTCTGTTGAACCGCGCGGTCAGCCATATTTTGCATCTCGAAGACAAACAGCTGACGATTTACACCGGCAACTATGACACATTCGCGCGCACCCGCGCCGCCCGTCTGGCCGTGGCCGATGCCCAGCGCACCAAGGTTGAATCGCGCCGCGCCCATCTGCAAAGCTTCGTTGACCGGTTCCGCGCCAAGGCCAGCAAGGCAAAACAGGCGCAATCGCGGATCAAGATGATTGAAAAACTGGAAACCATTTCCAGCCCGCAAGAGGCCGCCTTGCGCGCCTTTTCGTTCCCCGAGCCCGAAGAACTGTCGCCGCCCATCGTCAATATGGAATCTGCCAGCGTTGGTTATACCGAAACGCCGGTTCTTTCCAAATTGTCACTGCGGATTGATCAGGATGATCGCATCGCCCTGTTGGGGCGCAACGGCGAAGGAAAATCCACCCTGTCCAAACTGTTGGCAGGAAAACTGCAACCCATGGGCGGGCGGTTGACCAAATCGAGCAAACTGCGGGTTGGATATTTTGCCCAGCACCAGCTGGACGAATTGCGCGCCGATGAAACGCCGCTGGATCATATGCGCCTGTACCGGCCCAAGGAAACACCGGCCCGCCATCGCGCCCGTCTGGCCGGTTTTGGCCTGAACGCGGCCCAGGTTGATACCGTGGTGGGCCGTCTGTCGGGTGGGCAAAAGGCGCGCCTGTCGCTGCTGATCGCCACAATCGACGCGCCGCATATGTTGATCCTGGATGAGCCGACCAACCACCTGGATATGGAATCGCGCGAGGCACTGGTTGAGGCGCTCACCGCCTATTCCGGCGCGGTTATTCTGGTAAGCCACGATATGCACCTGCTGTCCTTGGTCGCCGATCGGTTGTGGTTGGTGAAGAATGGCCGCGTAACCCCCTATGACGATGATCTGGAAAGCTATCGCAAATTGCTGCTGTCGTCCGACGCGCCCGCCGAAAAAAGCAAACCCAAACCGGTAAAACAGGCCAGTCAGGCCGATATTTCGGCCCTGAGATCGGATGTAAAGCGCGGCGAAGAGCGGGTGAACAAACTGTCGGATATGCGCGACAAGCTGGCGAAAAAGCTGGCTGATCCGGCCCTGTACGAGCCCGAAAAACTGGGCGAGGCCGAGGTGTGGCAAAAGAAATACGCCGAGGTGATGGAGGCCCTGGACCGGGCCGAGGGCCTGTGGATGAAATCACTGGAAAAACTCGACGCAACAAAGGGTTAGACGATGGATTTCGCATTCTACGTCACCGCATTTGTGACCCTGTTCGTGGTGATTGATCCGATCGGTCTGACGCCGCTGTTCGTGGCCCTGACCACCGGCAGCGGGTCGGCCCGGCGGCGCGCAATCGGGTTTCGCTCGCTTGGGATCGGTGCGTTGTTGCTGACGCTGTTTGGCCTGTTTGGCGAGGCGGTATTGGGCTTTGTCGGCATTTCGATGCCCGCCTTTCGCATTGCCGGTGGTATTTTACTGTTTCTCACCGCACTTGATATGTTGTTTGAACGGCGCACCGAACGCCGCCAGGGTCAGGCCGATGCCAACGAAGACGATCCATCGGTATTCCCCCTGGCCACGCCGCTGATCGCCGGGCCGGGTGCGATTGCCACGATGATCCTGCTGACCGGGCAAACCGGGGGCGATATTCTGGCACTGGTGCTGGTGCATCTGGTGATGGCGTCGGTCCTGTTGATGACCCTGGTTCTGTTCCTTGCTGCGGGTCTTCTGGAGCGGGCCTTGGGCGCTGTGGGGGTGAACGTGGTCACCCGGCTGTTGGGCATGTTGCTGGCCGCGCTTTCGGTGCAATTTGTTGTGGATGGCGTGCGCGCGCTGATCGTCGCCTAGCAATTTATGCGGTCTGCGCCTATCTCTGATTCATGATGGATGATAGCTTTGGACAGATCCTGTATTTCATGCTTTTGCTGCTGGCGATTGGCGGCAGTTATGTCATTTCGAACCGGCGCAACCTTGGCAAAACGCTGCAACAGGGGTTGATCTGGGGTCTGATATTTGTCGGTGTGATTGCCGCTGCCGGATTGTGGGACGATATGCGCGATGATGTGATCCCGCGTCAAAGCGTTGTCGATGGCACAAGGATTGAGGTACCGCGCGGCATCGACGGCCATTATCACCTGAGCCTTGCCATCAATGGCGCCCCGATCCGGTTTGTCGTTGACACCGGGGCGTCCGACATCGTGCTAAGCCAGCAAGACGCGAAAGCGGCGGGCATTGACCCCACGCGCCTTGCCTATCTGGGCCGGGCGCAAACCGCCAATGGCACGGTGCCAATTGCCCAGGTCACGTTGGACAGCGTCACATTGGGCGGTTTCGTTGATCGCAATGTTGGCGCGTCGGTCAATGGCGGTGAGATGTTCGGCTCGCTTTTGGGAATGCGCTATCTTGAAAGGTATGGCCGGATCGAAATTTCCGGCGGGCGTTTGATTCTGGAACGCTAGGGCGGCTCAGCTTTCGGCCTTTTTCTCCCATCGGCCCGAAGCTTCGCTCCAATATTGTGCGCTGCACCCGGCTTTGGTCAGGCTGCGCCATTGCGCGCGGGCCTTGTCCAACGCGGCCGGATCGTTTCCGTCAAACAACACGCACACCCGCTTTAGCGCTGTCACTTCTTCGGGGGTCACATCGGCGCCTTCGATGGTCATCAGACATTGCGCCGCATTCGCCATATGCGGCGTTGTCGTCAACAAGATCGGCTGATCGGCGTCAAATTCGCCGCCCGCCTGGCCATGTGGCAAAAACGGGTCACTGCCGTGGGTCCACAGACGTTCATCCAATTGATCCATGCGGCGCGGGTTGGCCCCGCGCACGCACACCCGCCAGCCCGCCTGACGCGCCTTGCCCAACAGCATGGGCAAGGTATCTTCCAATGGGCGTTCGGTCAGATGATAGAAAAAGGCAGCGCCCATGCTATCCCTCGTAACCATCCGCGATCAGACGATCCAGCGACAGAACCCCCCAGCCCGACGCGCCCTTGGGGGCATAAACGCTTTCATCCGAGGTTGAGGCGACACCGGCAATGTCCAGGTGAATCCATGGCGTGCCGTCTTTCACGAACCGGTGCAGAAATTCCGCAGCGGTGATTGATCCGCCGGGCCGCCCGCCCACGTTTTTCACATCGGCAACCCGCGATTTCAGCTGTTTGGCATAGGATTTGCCCAAGGGCATGCGCCACGCGCCTTCGCCCTCGGCGCCCGCCGCCTTGAGAAAACCGTTGCACAACGCGTCATCATTGGAAAACACTCCGGCGTTGTCATGGCCCAACCCGATAACAATCGCGCCGGTCAGGGTGGCCAGATCGACCATGCCACAGGGTTTGAACCGCTCTTGCGCGTACCACATCACATCACACAGAACCAACCGGCCCTCGGCATCGGTATTGATCACCTCAACCGTGTCACCCTTCATGGATTTCACCACATCACCGGGGCGTTGGGCGCGGCCATCGGGCATGTTTTCAACCAGACCAACCAAGGCGACAACGTTGGCTTTTGCACCGCGCAAGGCGATGGTTTTCATAACGCCGGCCACCACGCCCGCGCCGCCCATATCCATGGTCATATCTTCCATGCCGCCAGCGGGTTTGATGGAAATACCGCCAGTGTCAAACACCACACCCTTGCCGATCAAGGCAAAGGGTGGCTCATCCTTGCCGCCTTTCCACTGCATGACCACCACTTTGCTGGGGCTTTCGCTGCCCATGCCCACGGCCAGCAGGGTGCGCATGCCCAGCTCTTCCAACTCGGCCTCGTCCAATACTTCAACCTTCACCCCAAGATCGCGCAACCCTTCCAGTTGGGTGGCAAATTCCGTGGTGGTCAACACGTTGGACGGGGCATTCACCAGATCACGGGTGAAAAATACCCCCTGTGCCCGGGCGCTGATTGTGTCGGCGGCGGCGGCCAGATCATCGGGTTTCGCGGTCATCACAGTGATTGCACCTGCGGCAAAGGCATCGCCGGTCTTTTGATCGGTATAATCATAGGCGCGCAAAACCGCACCCAAGGCGACATCTTCAATCCCGCTCAGACCATCGGCCAGGATCAGCACCGGATCAGTCCCCGCGCCGCGCCCGATGGCAACACCGGCCTGACGCGCCGCTTCGCCTGTTGTGCCGGGGGCCAGTTTCACAACCTGCACCGCGTCTGCCGCCATACCCACGGGCCAGGCCAGATCAACCGCCGCGCCCTCGTCAAGCTTTTCAAACGCATCGCTTTTCAAAAACCGCGACACCGCGCCTTTGGTCAGATCATCAACCCGGCCTGCAGGCCCGTTCACGGTGGTGGCATCGGCAAACACCACAACACGGCCCGGTGCGGTGGCGATGGCATCCAGATCAACGGCAACAAACGATAGGGCGGCAGGCGTGGTCATGGCAGAATTCCTTGTAAATTTCATGTTGCGACAGAACCTAGCCGCCGATCCGCCCATTGACCAGAAGGGAGTTTTCCCCCCCGCCGCCATCGTCTAAGGTGGGCAAAGCGGGCATAAGAACCGGGGGAATACGGGTGGCCAGATTCGACCGATATATGCTGTCACAATTCATGTGGGTCTTTGGTTTTTTCTCATTGGTTCTGGTGTTGGTTTATTGGGTGAACCGCGCGGTATCGCTGTTTGATCAACTGATTGCCAATGGCCAATCGGCCTTTGTGTTTCTGGAATTCACCGCACTCAGCCTGCCCAATGTGATCCGCATCGTGTTGCCGGTATCGGCCTTTGCCGCGTCGATCTATGTCACCAACCGGATGAGCAACGAAAGCGAACTGGTTGTCATTCAGGCCACAGGATACAGCCCATGGCGCATGGCGCGCCCGGTGTTGGTGTTTGGCGTCATCGTGGCAATTTTCATGTCGGTGCTGAGCCATGTGTTGATTCCCGCCTCAATCGGGCAGTTGACACAACGCAGCGCCGAAATTTCGGAAAACGTGACCGCGCGATTGCTGAGTGAGGGCGAATTCCTGCATCCCGCCGAGGGCGTCACCTTTTACATCCGCGAAATCACCACCGATGGCGAATTGCGCGATATATTCCTGTCTGACGCGCGCAAACAGGGTCAGCGCGCCACCTATACGGCTGAGCGCGCCCTGTTGCTGCGCAGTGATGCGGGGCCGAAATTGTTGATGTTTCAGGGCATGGTGCAAACCCTGAGCAAACAGAACAACCGCCTGTCCACCACCCGATTTCAGGAATTTGCCTTTGATGTGGGGGCGTTGGTTGATCTGCCCAGTGTTGGACCGCGTACCGTGCGACAACTCGGCACTGTTCAGCTTTTATCCCCCACCGATGCGCTGGCCGCCGAAACCGGACAAACCACCGCCACCCTGTATTATGAGGGGCACGCCCGGATTACCGAAGCCCTGTTGGGGTTTGTTGCCCCCTTGGTCGGGTTTGCAGTGCTGTTGATGGGCGGTTTTTCACGTTTTGGGGTGTGGAAACAGGTTGTTGGCGCGATCCTGTGCCTGATCGTGATACAGTTGTTTGACAACGCCGTGACCGATGTGGCGCGGCCGCTGGCCTTGTGGCCGCTGGCCTATGCGCCCGCGGTGTTTGGCATGATCCTGGCCATCGTATTTTTATGGATTGCGGCGCATCCCGGTGTATTTCGCCGAATGCGCAGGGTGGCGACATGACATTGCATCTGTATTTTGCCCGCCGGTTTGCGGTGACGTTTCTGGGCGTGCTGGGGGTGTTCACCACCATTCTGCTGCTTCTGGATCTGGTCGATCAGGTGCGCCGATTTGACAGTGACGCCGTGCGTTTCATCGATCTGGTCGGGCTTGCGCTGTTGCATGTGCCCGAAAGCCTGTACCGGATTTTGCCTTTGGTCATGATTCTGGCCACGCTGACGCTGTTTCTCACCCTTGCGCGCACATCCGAATTGGTGGTGACCCGGGCCTCGGGGCGGTCGGCCCTGCGCAGCCTGAACGCGCCGATCATCGTTGCGCTTGTCATTGGCGTGCTGGCAATTACCGTGTTCAACCCGATCGTTGCCGCGACATCGAAACAATACGAGCAAAGCGCCGGCCGCTATGCCGCCACCCCGTCCAGCGTCCTGTCGATCAGTCGCGAAGGCCTGTGGTTGCGCCAGGGCGATGGTCAAAACCAAACCGTGATCCGCGCCGAACGGGCCAATCTGGACGGCACCCAACTGTATAACGTCAGCTTTATCACCTTTGCCGCCCAAGGCGGGCCGATGCTGCGACTTGAGGCGCAATCAGCGCGGTTGGGCACCGATGCCTGGGAGTTGACCAACGTCAAGGAATGGCAATTCAGCAGCGCCAACCCCGAACGTGATGCCACGTTGCACGAAACCTATACCCTACCCTCAAACCTGACCCGCAATCAGATTCTGGACAGTTTCGCCACCCCTTCGGCCATTCCGATCTGGGATTTGCCCGGTTTCATTGACCAACTGGAAACCGCCGGATTTTCGGCCCGCAAACATCTGGTCTGGCTGCATATGGAGCTTTCATTGCCCCTGCTTTTGGTGGCAATGGTATTGGTGGGCGCTGGATTTACCATGCGTCACACGCGGTTCGGACGCACCGGTTTGATGGTCATGATGGCACTGGGCATGGGATTTTCTCTTTATTTCATCCGCAATTTCGCGCAAATCCTTGGGGAGAATGGGCAGTTACCAATCCTTTTGGCCGCGTGGGGCCCGCCTGTGGCGGCAATTTTGCTGCCCCTTGGGCTATTGCTCCACTGGGAGGATGGCTGACGTGGCGCGCCTGTGGCTGATCCTGCTGTTGCTTTGCGCGCCCCTGCCCGTTCTGGCCCAGGATGCGGCGACGCTGGTGGCCGACCGGGTCGAACTGACCCGGCAAAATACCTTGGTCGCTTCGGGCAATATCGAAATTCTTTATGGCGACACCCGGTTGCGGGCCACGCGCGTGACCTATTCGCGCGCTGGCGATGCCCTGCGTATTGAGGGGCCAATCACCCTGATCGAGGGTGACGGGCGCGTCATCCTGTTGGCCGGCACCGCCGAACTTGACGCAGATCTGCGCAACGGCATTTTGCAATCCGCCCGGTTGGTTCTGGATCAACAGTTGCAACTGGCCGCCAATGAAATTGCCCGGGTCGATGGGCGTTACACGCGGCTGTCGGATTCGGTTGCCTCGTCTTGCGAGGTCTGCGCCAACAACCCCACACCCGTGTGGGAAATCCGCGCCCGCGAGATCATTCATGACAGCCAGGAACGGCAGCTGTATTTCGATCAGGCACAATTTCGCCTTTTGGGTGTGCCGATCTTTTACGCCCCCCGGCTGCGCCTGCCAGACCCGACATTGAAACGCGCCAGCGGTTTCATGCTGCCGTCGCTACGCACCTCTTCGACCCTGAAAACCGGGCTGAAACTGCCTTATTTTCTGAAACTGGGCGATCATGCCGATCTGACCCTGACCCCCTATGTCAGTACGGCCACCAACACCCTTGAGGTGCAGTATCGCCAGGCATTCGCCAGTGGCGATATCACTTTTGACGGCGCGATCACCGATGACACCCTAAGCCGAGGCACGAAAAGATATTACATGTTCGGCGCCGGCAGTTTCAATCTGCCCCGTGAATTCCGCCTGAATTTCGATTTTGAAATCGTGTCCGATGAAAATTATCTGCTCGACTATGATTATTCCGACAAAGACAGACTGGACAGTGAAATCAGCCTGACACGGGCGCGGCGCAACGATCTGTTTCGCGCCAGCGTTACCGATTTCCGCACCCTGCGCCCGACCGAAATACCGATCCGCGATCAACTGCCGCGCACGTTTTCCACCATCAGCTATGAACGCCGGGTGGCGGCCTGGGGCGGTGAATTTCTCTTGGGGCTGGATGCGGCCAGCCTGACCCGGTCTTCCAATCTGTCGGGCGCGGGGCGCGATGTCAGCCGCATTGGCATGGCCGCTGATTATCGCCGCACGGTGGCGTTGCGCAACGGGATGTTGGCCACCGGCAGCGTCGGATTTGCCACCGCCATCTATGACACCCGCCAGGACAGCGCATTTGCCACCAACACCGGCGTGTTCACCCCGCGCGCCAGCCTTGAATTGCGCTGGCCATTCCAGCGAACCGAAACAGGCGGCGCCTATCACCTGCTGGAACCGGTGATCCAGCTTGCATGGTCCGAAACCCGCGGCAATGCCGTGCCAAACGAAGATTCCGTTCTGGTGGAATTTGACGAAGGCAATCTGTTTTCACTGTCCCGCTTTCCCGGCGAAGACGCGCGCGAAGAAGGCCTGCGCGCCAATATCGGCCTGCGCTGGACCCGGTATGACCCCGCCGGCTGGACCCTTGGCATGACCGTGGGGCGGGTGGTGCGCAGCAAAATCAACACCCAGTTCGCGCCGGGCACCGGGTTGTCGGGCGAGACCTCCAATTGGCTGGCGGCGACGCAATTGCGCATCGGTGACCGGCTGGCACTGACCAATCGCGCCCTGTTCGAAGACGATTTCAGCTTTACCAAAAACGAAGCCCGCCTGGCCTGGCAAAATGACCGCACCGCGATCGGCTCATCCTATGTCTGGATGGAGGCCGAGCCCGCCGAAAACCGCCCCAACATCACCCACGAACTGACCATCGATGCCGCACAGCGTTTGTCGCGCCATTGGACCGGGCGGATTGACGGGCGGTTTGATCTGGTCGAAGACCGCGCCGCCAAAGCCGGTTTTGGCCTGGAATACCGGTCAGAATGTCTGACGGTTGATGTTTCGGTCTCGCGTCGGTTCACATCCTCCACTAATGTGGCCTCAAGTACGGACTTTGGCCTGAATGTCTCGCTTGCGGGCTTTGGGTCTGGCCGCAACAACGAATCCTATCGCCGCGTCTGCACGAAATAAGACCGACCGGCATGATCTGAGGGAGCATACTGCCGATGACCATCCTATCCTTGTCTCGCTGGGCCGCCACTGTGGCGCTGCTGGCGCTGACCGCGCCCGTCGCCCAGGCACAAAACCTGTTTGCCCCGGTGGCGCAAGTGAACGAACGGGTCATCACCGCCTATGAGCGGGATCAAAGGGCGCGGATGTTAGAATTGTTCGGCTCGCCCGGCGATCCGCAAGAGGTTGCGCTGAAAAACCTGATCGAGGAACGCTTGCAGCTTGAGGTTGCCAAACGTCTGGGCATTACCGTAAAGGCCGAAAATGTCGCCGAGGGCATGACCGAATTTGCCGGCCGCGCCAACCTGAGCCGCGAAGATTTCATTACCGCCCTGACCCAGAATGGCATCGAGGTGGAAAGTTTCCGTGATTTCGTCGCCGTCGGGCTGGCCTGGCGCGAGGTCATCCGCCAACGGTTCCAAGGGCGCGCCAACATCACCCAAGCCGATGTTGATGCCGCAATAAAACGCGAGGCAACCGCGCCGGGCGTGCGCGTTCTGCTGAGCGAAATCATCCTCCCTGCCAATACGCCCGCCGCCGCCGCCGCCGCGCAAAACCGGGCAAAAGAAATTACGCGCATCACCACCCTGCCCGCCTTTGCCAGTGCGGCGCGGTCATATTCCGCATCGCCGTCACGCGGGGCCGGGGGCCGGTTGGAATGGTTGCCCATCGGCAATCTGCCGCCCACCGTCGCCGCACGGATTTTGACCTTGCGCCCGGGCGAAGTGACCGACCCGATTTCCATCCCCAACGCCGTGGCGCTGTTTCAACTGCGCGCACTGGAAGAGGTCGACGCCGCAACGCCCGATACCCTTGAGGTGGAGTATGCGGCGTTTTACATCCCCGGTGGCCGGTCGGAAGCCGCGCTGGCCGAAGCCGCGCGCATTCAGGCGCGGGTGGATACATGCGATGATCTTTATGGCGTCGCCAAGGGTCTGCCACCCAGTGTGTTGCAGCGATCAACCGTGGCAGCAGGGGCCGTGCCCGGCGATGTCGCGCTGGAACTGGCCAAGCTGGACGAAAACGAAGTATCCACCGGGCTGACCCGCGACAATGGCCAGACCCTGGTGTTTCTCATGCTGTGCAACCGGCGCGCCGCCGCAACCGAAGACGAAACCGTAGACCGCGATGCGGTGCGTTTGCGCCTTCTCAATCAACGGCTGTCCTCCATGGCGTCGGCTTATCTGGCGGAATTGCGCGCCAATGCCACGATCCGCATCGAATGAACGCGCGCGCCCCCATTGCACTTAGCTGTGGTGATCCATCCGGCGTTGGCCCCGAAATTGCCGCCGCCGCATGGCGCCAGCTTGGTGCGCGGTTGCCGTTCTTTTACATTGGCGACCCACGACATCTGCCCGTGGGCACGCCAACGGCCCTGATCGACACGCCCGGTGATGCGATTCCGGCCAGCACCCGCGCCCTGCCGGTGCTGCGCCACGATTTTGCCGGCCCCGCCATTGCGGGCCAACCCGACCCCGCCAATGCCCAAGGGGTGATCGATGCAATCGCGCGTGGCGTTGATTTGGTGCAAAAGGGTGCCGCCTCGGCGCTGTGTACCAATCCGATTCATAAAAAGGCGCTGAAGGACGGGGCGAACTTTGCCTATCCCGGCCATACCGAATATCTGGCCGCCTTGGCGGGGGTTGACCGGGTGGTGATGATGTTGGCCTGCGATGCCTTGCGCGTGGTGCCGGTGACGATTCACATCGCCCTTGCCGATGTGCCTGCCGCGCTGACGCCTGAATTGCTGCGCGACGCCCTGCGCATCACCCACGCGGCCCTGATCCGTGATTTCGGCCTCGATATGCCGCGCCTTGCGGTGGCCGGATTGAACCCCCACGCCGGCGAAGGCGGCACCATGGGCGATGAAGAAATTGCCATGATCGCCCCCGTGATCGCAGCGTTGCGTGCCGAAGGCATGGCGATCACTGGCCCGGCTTCGGCAGATACGATGTTCCATGAAAAGGCCCGCGCCGGGTATGATGCGGCGGTATGCATGTACCACGATCAGGCGCTGATCCCCATCAAAACGCTGGATTTTGCCGGCGGCGTCAATGTCACATTGGGCCTGCCGTTCATCCGGACATCGCCCGATCATGGCACCGCCTATGACATCGCCGGGAAAGGCATCGCCGATCCGTCATCCCTGATTGCGGCGCTGCGGATGGCCGAACAGATGGCGCAATCGCGCGCGGCGCGTTGAACGAGAGCGGCCCTTCGGGGAGGATATTTTTAGAAACGGAAAGGGCACGGGATGGGTGATTTGAATGGCCTGCCCTCATTGGCCAAAGTGGTGGCGGCCCATGATCTGGCGGCGAAAAAATCGCTTGGGCAGAATTTTCTGCTGGATCTTAACCTGACGGAAAAGATTGCCCGCCAAGCGGGAGATCTGAGCCAGTGTGACGTGTTGGAGGTGGGGCCCGGCCCCGGCGGCCTGACGCGCGGGCTGTTGTTGCACGGCGCGCGCCGGGTTCTGGCGGTGGAAAAAGACCCCCGGTGCCTGGCCGCATTGGGCGAAATCGCCGCCGTTTCGGGCGGCAGATTGCAGGTGGTTGAGGGGGATGCATTGGATGTGGATGTCCGCGCGCTGCTGACCCCGCCGATCAAGGTGGTCGCCAACCTGCCCTACAATGTTGGAACCGAATTATTGGTGCGATGGCTTGATCCTGGCCCTCGCGACGAAGACTGGCCCCCCTTCTGGAGCAGTCTGACCCTGATGTTTCAACGCGAAGTCGCCGAGCGGATCATCGCACAACCAGGGGGCAAGGCCTATGGCCGGTTGGCCATTCTCAGCCAATGGCGCAGTACGCCGCGCATTGTCATGTCGCTGCCGCCCGAGGCATTTACCCCGGCGCCCAAGGTGCATTCTGCGGTCGTGCATTTTGACCGCTTGGATGAACCGCGATTTCCGGCCCCATCCAAGGTATTGTTCCGGGTGGTGGCGATGGCCTTCAATCAGCGGCGCAAGATGTTGCGCGCCGCACTGAAAGGCGCGGCACCCGACATTGAAGACCGCCTGATCGCTGCGGGGATTGCGCCCACGCAGCGCGCCGAACAGGTGTCGTTGGAGCAGTTTTGCGCCCTTGCCCGGACGCTGGCACCCTAAGGTTTATTCGGCGGCCTTTGGCGCGTCTGGGGCGGGTTCATCCGCTGCTTGCACGCTTTCCTTAGGGGTGTCGGCCTTTGGCTTTGGCTTGGCACGGGTGCGGCGCGGTTTGCTCGGCTTGCTTTCGGGGGTGTCCACCAGACCGGAATCGCCGGAGTTTTCCGTTTCGATCACATCATCGCGCGGCTCTGACTTTTTCTCGGCCCTTGGCGTGCGGGCGCGGCGCGGTGGGCGCGGCTGTTGATCGGCCTCGGCTTGGGCGGGCTGTGCGCCATCCCCGGAAGGCTGTTCCTGGGCAGGTTTTTCTGCCTGCGGCTGGGGCTGTTGTTGGGAATCGGGCTGGGTGTTTTGCTGATTCTGTTGGTTCTGCTGATGCTGGCGATCACGCTGCGCTTGTGCTGCGGCCTCTTGTTCGCGGCGGGCGTCGATTTCGCGCTGCGCCTCACTGAGCAGACGCAGGTAATGTTCTGCGTGCTGCTGAAAATTTTCAGCCGCGACACGATCATTGCTCAACTGCGCATCGCGCGCCAATTGATTATACTTATCAATAATTTGCTGCGGCGTGCCGCGCACTTTGCTTTCGGGGCCGGAACTGTCAAACACCCGGTTCACGATATTCACGCTGGACCGATTGTTATTGTTATTGCTACGGTTACTTTTGTTCCGGGACCGGGACTTGGAAGATCTCATTATGTTTTGATTCCAGGCTATATTCTGGGCCACGTTCGATCCTGGCACACATCGCCCCATCATTAGGCGAAACCGGATCAAATGCGATATTGCGGGCGATAAACAAGGGGGAGCGAGCAGAGCATCCCCGACTTTGCCCCCCTTTAAAAACACGCCCCCCGTTAAATGACAAGCAGAATTTGCATCAAAAGCGCAGTTTCAAGGCGTTTATGCCGTTGTAGCGGCGAATCCGCCGACAACACGATCACGCCCGTCCAGATCAGGAAAGCACCTGATCGCGCCAAACCCCGCCTGTGCAAACAGATTTTGCACCGCCGCGCCTTGGGTCGCGCCGATTTCAACCAACAGCCGCCCCTCGGGGGTCAGATGCGCCATCGCGCGTTCGGTGATCGCGCGATAGGCGGTCAAACCATCGCCATGATCGGTCAGCGCCAGATCCGGGTCAAATTCACGCACCTCGGGGGCAAGGCCCGGCATTTCGGCCGCGGCAATATAGGGCGGGTTTGACACGATCAGATCAAACCGCCCGGTCAGGTTTGAAAACCAATCCGATTGCACCAGGGTCAGGCGGTCTTGCACCCCATGACGTGTGGCATTGCGCCCTGCCACGGCCAAGGCGGCAGGCGAAATGTCACAGGCCGTCGCGTGGGTTTCAGGCCGCGCCATCAACAGCGAAATCGCAATGCAACCCGTGCCGGTACCCAGATCCAGAATGGTTGAAAACGGCTTGGCAAGTGCATGTTCTATCAGGGTTTCCGTTTCCGGACGTGGCGCAAGGGTGTCTTGGGTCACCTCAAATTCGCCCTCCCAAAATGCTTTGCGGCCCAGAATATGAGACACCGGTTTTCGCGCAAGCCGCGCCTGAATTGCACCCTGAAAATTATCGCGTGCCTGTTCACTAACGCTATCGCCCAGGATTAGGGTCAGCCGCCCCGGCGCAACCCCGATACTATGGGCCAACAGCAGCCGGGCATCGCGCGGCGCGCCGTCAATTCCCGCCTGTTCCAGTGCACAGGTGGCAGCGCGCAACAGATCACGGTAGTGCGCACCGTCCAGTGTCACCCTTCAAACTCGGCAAGTTTGCGGGCCTGATCATCGGCCACCAACGCTTCGACCACGTCAGACAAATCGCCCTGCATGATCTGATCCAGTTTATAGAGGGTCAGATTGATACGATGATCGGTCATTCGCCCCTGAGGAAAATTATAGGTGCGGATCCGCTCACTTCGATCGCCACTTCCCACTTGCGATTTGCGATCGGCGCTGCGTTCGCTGTCGACCCTCTGGCGTTCGGCATCGTAAAGCCGGGCGCGCAGCACACCCATGGCAATTTCACGGTTGCGGTGTTGGGATTTTTCGGCGCTGACCACGACAATGCCAGTGGGAATATGGGTAATGCGCACGGCCGAATCGGTGGTGTTCACATGCTGGCCCCCGGCGCCGCTGGCGCGCATGGTATCAATGCGAATATCTTGGGGTGAGATATCGATGTCGACATCGGCGGCCTCGGGCAATACGGCCACGGTGGCCGCCGATGTGTGAATCCGCCCACCCGATTCGGTGGTGGGCACCCGTTGCACCCGGTGCACGCCCGATTCATATTTCATCTGCGCAAATACGCCTTCGCCGCGCACATTGGCGATCACTTCCTTGATGCCGCCCAGTTCGGTCTGTTGTTCGGAAATGATTTCAAACTGCCATCCCCGATTTTCTGCAAACCGCTGATACATGCGCAGCAGATCACCGGCAAAAAGCGATGCTTCATCGCCGCCAGTTCCCGGGCGGATCTCCAGAATCGCGGGGCGGGCATCGGCGGCATCCCGGGGCAAGAGCGCCAGACGCAGTGCGGTTTCCAATGCGGGGCGCTGCGCCTTGAGCCGGGGCAGCTCATCTTCGGCCAAGGCGCGCATTTCCGGGTCTGACAGCATCTCTTCGGCCTGCTCCAACTCATCAAGCAGGGCACGATAGGCATCGATTTGTGCCACCACAGGGCGCAATTCGGCGTATTCGCGGCCCAGGGCGGCAACATCGCCCCCGGCCTGCGACATCGCAGCCTCAAGATATTCAAAACGTTCGGTGATCTGCGCAAGGCGGTCAAGGGGTACCATCCCCCTGCCATCGCGCAGGAATGGCTTTTGGTCAAGAGGGGTTGGGTAAAACGCACCGTGCGCGATGTCTTTTGAAACGGCTCAGGACCCGCTCAAGGCGTCATACCACGCCTTAACACGGGCGCGGTTGACACCCATGTCCGATTTTCCAAATCGCGCCCGGGCCAAAATCGCCAGGGTCGCGCCGCCGTTCACCGGCACGGCGCGCACCGTCGTGTAATCGGGAAACCCCCAAATCCGCGATCGTGTGACATAGGTGATCTGCCCCTCGGCCAGGCTGCCTGCAATTGCCGTGGTACGGGGTGTGCCGCGCGCCACCGTATCGAATGCCGCCAAAAGTGCCGCCGCGTCACGATCAAACCTGGGCCACGCCGCATCCCCTCCCTCGGGGCGCACCAACCATCCGGCATCACCCGGCGCCTCGGCACTTACCGGATCGGTGTGAAAGCGCGCCGCATCAAGGGGGGCCAGACGCACCCATGCGCCAAATGCCACGACGACAACCATCACCGCAGCGATTATCCACACCAAAACCATTTTCATTCCGTACATCGCTTAAAATTCATCTGATCTTTCAAATCATCCGCCCTGCCGCCGGTTCCATGCCCAAAGGCATATCAACTCGGTCGCCACATGGGCGCCTGCAATGGCCGTGGCGCCTGTGGTGTCATAGGGTGGTGACACCTCAACCACATCGCCCCCGACCAGGTTGATCCCTGCCAATCCGCGCATCAATGCCGCCGCCTGCCAACTGGCCAATCCACCCCAGACGGGCGTACCGGTGCCCGGTGCAAACGCCGGGTCCAACCCATCAATATCAAATGTCAGATATGTGGCGGCATCACCGACAATTTCCTTGACCTGCCGTGCCACCGCATCGGGGCCGATCCGATGCACCTCTGCGGCGTCAATCACGTTCATTCCCAGATAATCGGGGCATTCCGTACGAATCCCGATCTGAACCGAGCGTTTGGGATCAACCAAACCCAGCTTCACGGCTTTATACATGAATGTGCCGTGGTCGATCCGCGACATATCATCATCGGCCCACAAATCACTGTGGGCATCAACCTGTATCACCGCCATCGGCCCATATTTCGCCGCATAGGCCCGCAGGATCGGCAAGGTGATAAAGTGATCGCCACCCAAGGTTACCGTGCCCGGTCCCGCCATCAAAATCCGCCCGATATGCGCCTCAACCAACCCCGGAAAACTGGCGGTATCGGCATAATCGAACGCCATATCGCCGTGATCCACGATCACAAATTCGCTCAGCGGATCAAACCCCCAGCCATAGGGCGGATCAAACGCCTGCAGCGCGCTTGCCTCGCGAATCGCGCGCGGCCCGAACCTTGTGCCGGGGCGGTGTGTCACCGCCTGATCAAACGGCACGCCGGTGATGCACAAATCCACACCGGCCAAATCCTTGGTATAGGCCCGCCGCAAAAACGACGTCGCGCCGCCAAACGCATTCTCAAACGCCAGCCCACGCCGCTCGTCCCGGCTAAAGGCCACATCAACCTGACTTTTCGCATCTTCCAATGCCATTTCGTAATCCTGTCTTTTTCTTGCTGAAAATATCCCCGCCGGAGGCTCCGACATTTGCCAAACCCACCCCACGCCCCCCGAAGCGGCGGGGTGGGTGGGTGGGCGACGCTTCGGGGGGCGTTATCGCACGGGCAAGGCCCGCTCCACCAGACGGGCAAAAAACGACGCGCCAATCGGCGCAACCGCGTCATTGAAATCATAGGCCGGATGATGGCAAAACGCAGTGCCCCCCTGCCCCAGAAACAAATAGCACCCCGGCCGCGCATTCAACATATACGAAAAATCCTCGGCCCCCATCATCCGCACCATGGCACCGTCCACCCGATCCGGCCCCACAACATCGCGCGCCACATCCAATGCAAATGCGGTGGCCTCTGCCGTGTTGATGGTTGCCGGATACCCGTTTTCATATGCCAAATCCGCCCTCACGCCAAAGGCGGCCGCGGTGCCGCTGACCAGCGCATTCATTCGCGCGATCACCATTTCCTGCACAGCCGGATCAAACGTGCGCACCGTCCCCGAAAACCAGGCGTCCGGCGGCGTGACATTATTGGCCGTGCCGGTATGTATCTGCGTCACCTTCACCACCAGATCATCCACCGGCCGGTTGTTGTGGGCCACGATGGTGTCAAACCCCTGCACCATCGCCACAAGGGCCGGAATCGGATCAACGCAATCCTGCGGATAGGCCGCGTGGCCTCCCACGCCATTCACTGTCACGCGAAATTCATCAACCGCCGCCATCACCGCGCCGGCGTTGGTATGAATCGTTCCCTCGGGCAGTTCGGGCGCGTTGTGGATTCCGAACACTTGCGAAATATCGAACCGGTCCATGATGCCTTCGTCCACCATCACCTGCCCGCCGCCGCCGTTCTCTTCGGCAGGTTGAAAAATCAATGCCACCCGCCCGTTGAACCGCCGGGTTTCGGCAAGATAGCGCGCCGCGCCCAACAGCATGGTGGTGTGCCCGTCATGGCCGCAGGCATGCATCGCGCCCGGCGTTTCGCTGGCATGATCAACACCGGTTTCCTCGTGGATCGGCAAGGCATCCATATCGGCGCGCAATCCGATTGTTGGCCCGCTGCTCTGGCCATTGATGATCGCCACCATGCCGGTTTGCGCAATTCCCTGGTGCAACTCATCCACACCAAAATCCCGCAGCTTTTGCGCCACAAACGCGGCGGTTTTGCGCAGATCGAACCCCAGCTCGGGGTTGCGATGCAGCCATCGGCGCCAGGCTGTCATATCTTCGGCAAAATCTGCGATGCGGTTGACGACGGGCATATGGACTCCTGCGCAGCACTGTCTCAAAAGTATAGCGTGACCAAGAAACAAGGCCGCGTAAATGACCAATCGTTCCGATCCGATTCATAGCTATCCGCGCGATATCTCGCGTCTGGTTGAAATCATGCGCCGCCTGCGCGATCCCGAAACCGGATGCCCGTGGGACATCGTGCAGAATTTTCAAACCATCGCGCCCTACACAATTGAAGAAGCTTACGAAGTTGCCGACGCAATCGAGCGCGGTGATATGACCGATCTAAAGGGCGAACTGGGCGATCTGCTTTTTCAGGCCGTCTATCACGGCCAGATGGCCGCCGAGGCCGGGCATTTCACCTTTGATGATATCGTCAATACGATTGCCGACAAGATGATCAACCGCCATCCCCATGTGTTTGGCGACGAATCCCGCGATAAATCGCCCCAACAACAAACCAGGGATTGGGAGGCGCAAAAAGCCCGCGAACGGGCCGGTCAGGCCCAGCGCGGCGCGCTTGATGGTGTTGCCCTTGGCCTGCCGGGGTTGTTGCGGGCGGTAAAGTTGCAAAATCGGGCGGCGCGTGTGGGGTTTGATTGGCCGGAAACAACGCAGGTTCTGGATAAGCTGGTGGAAGAGGCGCAAGAGCTGGTTGCCGCGCGCGATTCTCTGAACCCGGACGCGGTGGCCGATGAAATGGGGGATTTGCTGTTCGTCATGGCCAATCTGGCGCGCCACCTGAATGTCGACCCCGAGGCCGCGCTTCGCGGCACGAACGCGAAATTCACCCGCCGGTTTGCATATATCGAGTCAGCGCTGCACGCCCAGGGGCGCAGTTGTGACGAGGCCACCTTGGAGGAAATGGATGCGTTGTGGGATCAGGCCAAGGCAGACGAGCGCGCAGAAACATAGCGCAGCATCGCCCGCAACGATCCAAGATCAACAAGTAACACTGACAAGGGAGTGGCGCAAAAGCCAATACCCCCCATGCTGAAATCTAAACTTCAACATGAAGGGGTAAGTGGCGCGGTTGACGGGGCTCGAACCCGCGACCCCCGGCGTGACAGGCCGGTACTCTAACCAACTGAGCTACAACCGCGCATGAGGTGGGGATTAAAGAATACCGCCGGGGGGGTCAAGCGGTTCAGACAGGTTTTTTAACAATTATTCTGCGCCACGTATCAACGGCGCCAAATGCCCCCAAATAACCGGATAGGTTGCCACCGATGTGTCCAACAGAATCTCGGTCATCTGCGCGCCTTCCTGCCCGCCCATTCGGCGATAAAATCTGCGAGCACCGTGGTTTACCGCCAAAACCGTCAACCACATCCGCCCCTGTTCCGCCTGGGTGGCCGCGGCCTTCAATAAACTTTCGCCAATGCCGTGCCCGCGCAAATCGGGCGCCACATGCAGGTTGTCGATATACGGCCAGCCCTGATTGGGTTTCAGCCGCACAAACCCCATCAGGCGGGTGCCGTCATGGGCGACGGTAATGCCGCCGGGCAGTTCAGCCCAGACCCGCCCCATATGATCATCAAGCGGCGCGCCCAAGGCCCCGTCTGGCACCATGCCGCGATACGCGCTGGCCCAACTGGCGTGGTGGAGATTGTGCAAATCTTGCAAATCGGCAGGGGTAGCAGGGCGAAGGATCATCAAAGCCTCAACAAAACAATGGATCAGGATGATCCACCGCTAACGGGATTTCCGCGCTTTGCCAATCGCCCAGCGGGTCATCAACACCGGCCCGAACCATCTGTTGCGGGCTGAAACGGCCAACAAACATGAATATCACCTTTTCCACGCCGCAATGTTACCCAATTTTAACGGTTGGATGCCGATAACGGAATCAACCAACAGGTCCGGCATGCACACCACAGACACACCCGCGCGCACCCATCGGATTTCACTTACTCCGGTGCTGTTTACCACGACAATCTTCTTGTCGGCGTCGCTACTGTTTTTCGTGCAACCACTGTTTGCCAAAATCGTCTTGCCACAGATTGGCGGCGCGCCTGCGGTTTGGACGACGGCGATGCTGTTTTTTCAATCGGTGCTGATCGGCGGATACCTCTATGCGCATCTGTTGACCAGATATGTGCCTGTGCGCGCCCAGATGGCGTGCCATATCACGATCTGGGCACTGGCGCTGCTGTTCCTGCCCCTGTCGGTTCCCGATGGGTGGTCATATGACGCCAGCGGATCGGCCACCTGGCAAACCCTGCTGTTGTTTGCCGCCGGGGTCGGGGTTCCGTTTGCGGTGCTGTCGGCCAATGCGCCGTTGATCCAACGGTGGTATGGCACGTCGGGCGGGCCATCGGCGGATGATCCGTATTTCTTGTACGGCGCATCAAATCTTGGGTCGCTGATCGCGCTTTTGGCGTTCCCGTTGGTGGCCGAACCGTGGCTGGGCGCGGATCGAATCGGTACGGGGTGGATGTACGGGTTTATGGCGCTGGGTGGGTTTTTAATGCTGTCGGGGCTTTGCGCGCGCGGGTCGGTAACGTGCGCGCCGAAACGGGCTGCTTTGCCACTGACCCTGCGACAGATCGGCATCTGGCTGGTATTGGCCTTTGTCCCGTCCTCCCTGATGTTGGCCGCCACCACCAAGATTGCCACCGATATCGGGTCAATCCCCATGGTATGGGTCGTGCCTTTGGCGCTGTATTTGCTCAGCTTTGTATTTACCTTCACGCAAAGGCCCGTTTTCGGCGCGGGGGTGCTGCGCATCGGGTATTTGGCCGCCTTGGCGGTGCTGGGCCTGATTTTCACCAAGGTGTTCGGCGCGCATTTATCATGGTTCGGCGTTGGCGCATTGATCGCCAGCTTTTTCGCGGTGGCCCTGTTTTGCCACGGACGGCTGTATGACACCCGCCCCGAAGCGGCACATCTGACGGTGTTCTACCTGATCATGTCGGTGGGCGGTGCGCTGGGTGGGCTGTTCAATTCGATCATCGCGCCAGCACTCTTTGATGGGTTGTATGAGGGCGGCGTGACCACCCTGATCGCGGCGCTGTTGGTTTTGTCGGGCCGGATGAAACTTTCCCCGCAAGTGGCGGGAATGGGGGTTTTGGTTGGCCTTGGGGCAGTGTTGCCAATCATCGTCGCGGTTGAAAGTTTCGGGGTGAAAGACGCAACCATGCTTTCGCTTGGATTGGTCGCCCTGATAGGATGTGTGGCGCTGTTGTTGCGCAAAACTTTGTTGGCGGCGGCCATTGCTGCCGCAACACTGACCCTGGTCGGCGCAACGTTCATTCCCGACACCACCCATTTTCGCGACCGCAGCTTTTTTGGCACCCATCAGGTCAGCGACGAAGGCGCGCTCAGGCTGTATTCCAACGGCACAACGGTGCACGGGGCGCAGCGTTTGGCGGATTTCGACGGGCAAAGGCCCGAACCGTTGTATTATTACCACAAAAACGGCCCCATGGCGCAGGTTATGACATCGGATATCGGTCAGGCCGCCACATCGGTCGGGATCGTCGGCCTTGGGGTTGGATCGCTGGCCTGTTACGCCCTGCCCCATCAAGAGTGGCAATTTTACGAGATTGACCGCGTGGTTGACCGGGTGGCGCGCAACCCTGATTATTTCACCTTCATGTCGCACTGCGCCGCCAATGCCCCCACCCATCTGGGTGATGCCCGTGTGGTGCTGGCCCAACAAAAAGATGCGCGATACGATATTCTGGTGATTGACGCCTATTCATCCGACTCCGTGCCGGTGCATCTGACGACGCACGAGGCGATGGAGTTATACCTGTCGCGCCTGAACCCCGGCGGTGTGTTGGTGTACCATATTTCCAACCGTTATTATGCGATTCACCGCCCCCTGGCGCGCAGTGCTGCCGCCTTGGGTCTGGCCGCGCGCATCCAACATTATCCCGGAAAAAGCGCCCAAGATCCTGCTGACAGCCCCTCGCGCGTTGTGATGTTTGCCCGCCACGATGCCGACCTTGGGCAAATGGCGGGGGATGGCCGATGGGCGCCTCTCACCAGTGATGGTGAAAGGGTTTGGACAGACAATTACGCCAATCTTTTGTCGATCCTTGAGTAAGGAGCAGTCTAACCGTGATAGGCGGCAACGGTTTTCAAGGTGGTAAAGCCATACAGGGCCTCAAACCCTTTTTCCCGCCCATGGCCCGAAAGACCGGTGCCGCCAAATGGCAATTCAACGCCGCCCCCCGCGCCATAATTGTTCAAAAACACCTGACCCGAACGCAAGGCCCGCGCCAGCCGCATCTGCCGTGCCCCATCGCGCGACCAGACCGAGGCGACCAGACCGAAATCGGTGCCGTTGGCGATGGCAACCGCCTCGGCCTCATCCTTGAACGGGATAATCACTTGGACTGGGCCAAATATTTCCTGTTGCGCCAAAACATGGGTTGGCGGCACATCGGCAAACAGGGTGGGCCGCACATAGGCGCCGCCTTTGGGCGCATCGTCGGCGACCTGCCCTTGCGCAACTTGCCGCAGATCGCCACCTTGGGCGATATAGCGTTCAACAATGTCTTTTTGACGGGCCGAGACAACCGGCCCCACATCCAGATCATCCATCGCCGGGCCACAGCGCAGCGCGCTATACCGCTCTGACATGCGGCGCACCACCTCGTCATATACCCCCTCTTGCACCAGAATACGCGATGAGGCGGAACAGGTTTGCCCGGCATTCTGAATCCCGGCATTCACCAGAAAAGGCAAAGCGGCTTCAATATCGGCATCGTCAAACACCAGTTGCGGGGATTTCCCGCCCAATTCCAACGTCACCGGCACGATGTGATCGGATGCCGCGCGCTGAATCATTTTGCCAACGCCGACCGAGCCGGTGAATGAAATGTGATGCACGCCCGGATGTTCGCTCAGCGCCGCGCCTGCCTCGGCCCCCAGGCCCGGCACCACGTTCAGCGCCCCGTCGGGCAATCCGGCCTGGCGCGCGATTTCGCCAAAGGCCAGCGCGGTCAAACACGCCTCTTCCGCGGGTTTCAACACGGCGGCATTTCCCGTGGCCAGCGCCGCCCCGACCGAGCGGCCGATGATCTGCATCGGGTAATTCCACGGGATGATATGGCCGGTCACACCATGGGGTTCGCGCAGGGTGTAAACGGTGTAGCCATCCAGATAGGGAATCGTGGTGCCGTGCAATTTATCGGCGGCCCCGGCGTAAAATTCCATATACCGCGCCAAGGCCAACACATCGGCCCGCGCCTGTTTCAGCGGCTTACCCACATCCAACGCTTCCAAACGCGCCAGTTCTTCGACGTTTTCCAAAACAATCGCGCCGATTTTTTGCAAAATCCGGCCCCTCTCGGGCGCGGTCATCTTTCCCCACGGGCCATCCAGCGCGGTTTGGGCCGCCTGCACGGCGCGATCGATATCCGCCGCACTGCCCCGCGCAATCTGGCACAGAACCGTGCCATCAGACGGATTTTTCAGGGCAAGGGTTTCGCCGCCTTCGCATGGCGCCCATCGCCCCGCGATAAAGCAATGTGTCGGATCGATGTTCATAGGTTTTATGGTCATGGGATTGCCGGAACGCTCTTTGTAAGAATTGGAAACGGGCGCAACCGCCCATTTTGTGACTGGCCCAATGTCATCGGTTTGCGCCCGAACGGCAAGACGATTTGCCAAACCCCGCCCAAGCCACAAAAAAGGCGCCCCAAAGGGCGCCTTTTGTCGTCAATTTGGCAAGGCTCAGTTCGACAGTGTGAACGGCGCGGTATAGTTGGCGACGTTTTCAGGTGTGATCAGCAGGCAATCGAAAAGCTGCTTTTCGTTTTCAACCATGGCGGTGCCATTTTTGATGTAGTGATCGGCCTGAATGACCGCTTCGCGCGAAAATACGGCGACGGGCTGCAGCACGGTATATGCCATTTCACCGCTTTTCACGGCCTCGACCGCATCGGGCGAACCGTCGAAACCGCCGATGACGACGCCTTCCAATTTGCCGGATTCCTTCAGCGCGGCAATGGCGCCCAGAGCCATTTCATCGTTGCCCGAAATCACCGCATCGATTTCAGGGTTGGCCTGAATGATCGACTGCATCTTGTTGTACCCTTGGGTCCGGTCCCAGTTGGCCACTTCTTCGGCCACTTTTTCCAAACCGGGGTACTGCGACAATACGGTGTTATAGCCGTTTGACCGGGTGGCGGCGTTGTTGTCGGACGGATTGCCGAAAAATTCGACGTATTTCGCCTCGTCTCCGACCATTTCCTGCCAGGTGACGGCACCCAAGGCCGCGCCCTGAGCGTTGTTTGAAACCAGCTGTGCAATCGCGATGCCGCTTTCGTTGATTTCAGCGTTTACCAGGAACACGGGAATGCCCGCTTCGGTGGCTTTGCGCACAACACCAACCGACCCATCGGCATTGGCCGGATCGAGGATGATCGCCTTGGCGCCATTGGTGATCGCCGCATCAATCAGGTTGGATTCGACGTTGGTGTCACCCTTGTGGGCGGTCACGTTGGCCTCGTATCCCAATTCTTCGGCGGTTGCCTTGGCGACTTCGCCTTCGGTGAACCAGTATGGGTTGGCCGGATCGGTAACAATGATCGAGATCAGGCCCTCGGCCCAAACCGAGCTTGCCATCAGCGGCAGCGCAGTCGCGGCGGCCAGCAATGTGCGTTTGGTTAATTTCATCATGGTGTCTTCTCCCTTTGATCGATCTATGCCGGGTTTCGGCGTTTTTCGCGGCAGGGTCGTTGCCCTGCACACAGACGAATTTGGTGGGCCTTTGTCAGCCTGATTTGGCTTTGGGCCCGTATTGGATGGAATTCAGCATCACGGCCAACACGATAACCGCGCCGGTAAAAACGGTCTGCCAGTAAGACGAAACGCCTGTAATCACGAGGCCCGCGCCCAGAAACACAATCACGAATGCGCCCAGCAATGTGCCCTGCACCGTGCCGCGCCCGCCCATCAAGGACGCGCCGCCAACCACAACGGCGGCAATCGCGGTCAACTCATACGTGGTGCCGGCGGTCGGTCCGGCCGAGGTCAGCTGTGAACTCAGCACGATACCAGCGATGGCGGCGCACACGCCCGACAGGACATAAACCCAGATCTGAACCTTTTTCACCGGAACACCCGACAATTCTGCCGCCTTGGCGTTGCCGCCCGTGGAATACAGCCAGCGTCCGAATGGCGAGCGTGTCAGCAACAGATGCGTCGCCACGGCCACGGCGGTCAGCACAAAAATGCTGATCGGAACCCCCCAAAGGCGGTTGAACCCGAGCCATTCAAACCCGGTATTGCCAAAAGACGGATCGCCCGAGAGGTTGTTGAAGGTCAGACCATTGGTCATCAACAAGGCTGCGCCGCGGGCCACATAAAGTGTACCCAAAGTGGCCACAAAGGCCGGCACCTTGAAATACGCAACCAGAACGCCGTTCACCACGCCAACAAACGCGCCCATCGCCAAGGTGCAGATGAACACGGCCCAAACCGGCATATACAGGATCACGCCCAGCGCCTCGAGCTCGATCCCTTGCATCAGATACCCGGCGAATACGCCGCACAGCGCCAGCGTTGAGCCAACGGAAAGGTCAATCCCCCCCGACAGGATCACCAGCAACATGCCCACAGCCAAAAGGCCGAAAATCGCCACCTGCGATGTCATGATCAAAAAGTTCGACACCGACAGATAATTTGCCGACAGAACCGAAAAGATTGCGATGATCAGGATCAGGGCGAAAAACGCCCGCCCTTCCAACAGCAAATGCACCAGATTGAAGCCGCCGGATTTTTTGCCCGCTGCTGGCGCTGTGTTTGCGTCCGACATTTTGGTTTTCCCCTGCAATTCGCTCATGCCACCAGGCTTTCGCCCGAGGCGGCCATGATTGACTCTTTGGTTGTGTCGTGGGTGAATTCGGCCGCGATCTTGCCGCGCCGCATGACAATCACCCGGTGGGCAATCGACAGGCATTCGGTGACTTCGGATGTGGTGTAAACCACCGCCATCCCGGCCTTGGCCCGGTCTGCCAGAATCTTGAACACTTCGGCCTTGGCGCCGATGTCGATGCCGCGGCTGGGTTCATCAAGTAAAATCACCGAAGGTTTCGTGGCCAACATTTTACCGATCACCACCTTTTGCTGATTGCCACCCGACAGTGAACCAATCGGCGCGGTGGGGCCATCGGTTTTCACCGTCACCTCTTTGATCGACCGGTTGACGATTTCGTTTTCGACCTTGGCATCGGTAAACAAACCGCTGGTGAAATTCCGGATCGAGGCCAAAGACAGGTTGCGCCCGACGGTCATGGTTTGCACCAATCCATCGCGCTGCCGGTCTTCGGGCACCAGAACAAGGCCGGCGGCGATGCGTTCGGCAATGGTAAGTTTGGCAATATCGCGGCCGTGCAACAAAATGTTGCCGCTGATTGGTGCCAAACGGCCCGCGACACATTCCATCATTTCGGTGCGTCCGGCCCCCATCAGCCCGTAAATGCACACGATTTCACCGGCCCGCACGGTCAGATCCAAATGATCAACGGCCAGACCACTGCCCGATGCGGCCCCGACGCACAGCGCCTGAAGTTCCAGCGCGGCATCGCCAAAGGTGCTGTCGGGCGGCGTGCCAAGATCAAAATTATCGCCCACCATGTTGCGCACGATCCATTCCAGATCAATTTCGGCGCGCGGCGCATAGGCGGTCATCACGCCGTCGCGCAATACCACCGCGTGGTCGGTGATGGTCAGCGCCTCTTCCAGATGGTGCGAGATGTAAACGATGCTGACGCCGCGCGCCTTGAGATCATGAATGACCTTGAACAGCACCTCAACTTCGGTCGCCGACAGGGCAGAAGTGGGTTCATCCATGATCAGAACCCGCGAATTGACCGAAAGTGCGCGGGCGATTTCAACGATCTGTTGTTGGCCCAGGCGCAGATCCTCAACCAGGGTCAGCGGATCAATGTCTTCTTCCAGTTCTTTCATCAGGGCGCGGGTCTGGCGGTCTTCCTCGGCGTAATCCACACCGAATTTGCCAGTGATTTCGCGGCCCATGAAGATATTGTCGCGCACATTCATATTCGGAGCGAGCGATAATTCCTGATGGATGATCGATATGCCCAATTCCTGCGCCACGACGGTTGAGGTGATTTCAACCGGCTGCCCATCCAGAATCAACTCACCGCTGGTGGGGGTATGAACGCCCGACAGAACCTTCATCAGGGTGGATTTTCCGGCACCGTTTTCGCCAAAAAGGGTTGTCACCTGGCCGCGATGCACATCGAAATTCACGCCTTTCAACGCATGAACCGCGCCGAAACTTTTGGCCACGTTGCGCGCGGCCAACACGACCTCTTTGGTGTCGGGCGTGGTATTTGAAACCGGGGCGGCGGCCATCACTGCACCTCCAACGCCACCGGCGTCACCAGCCAATTCTTGGGGTTTATCATGGTAAACGCCCCGGTCACCGTGATGGTTTTGCCGCTCAGCGTGTCACGATCCAGATCTGCCAACACCTGCGCCGCCATCGCCCGGTTGATGCCGGCACCTGCGTCTTGGTATTCGATCTGATTGGTGAAGGCGCCAAATTCGATATCGCCGGAAATATCGCGCAATTCGGTGCCGTTGATCGCCGGGCCGGTTTGCACCCGAATGCCGGTGCCCTCAGGCATTCCATCAACTGTCACCGCGAATATCCCGGATTTGCCTTCGCCCACTACGCCGGTAAATTGCACCGGCAACACCGGAAACGCGCCCGCCGTGGTGCCATACTCCGCCACTGCGGCGCTTTTATCGGCGGCAAGGGCGGTGGCCAAAGTGGTCGCGTCGGGCGCGCGGGCGATCACACCATCGCGAATGTCGGGAAAGGCGTCCTGGCCAAAACGATCAGGATCGAACGCCTGTTGGCGCAGATCGGCATCTGATCCGATCTGAACCACAGCCGTATCAAGCGCGATTGCGGCGACCAGAACGCCAATGGCGGCGGCGACGATAATCTTGCGCCGCCCGGCCTTGTTCGTTGTCGTTGCGGTGTCTGTCATGACCATATCGCTCACGCTCCCCCTGCCTGTTCGTGCGCCAATCGCGGGCCTCCTCGCCCGGTTGCCGATTGGCACCTTGCGGCGAAAATATATGCCGCGCTTATCGCAACCCTATTTGAAAAAATTTACGTTGTCTGCAAAAAAATTCACACTAGCTGAAAATTTCGTGATAGCGTTCTGGTTAAGACAGGATGGCACGCGCCGATACACACCGAGATGCAAGAGGGCCGACAATGGGGGAAACTGCGAAACTGATCATTGGCGTTGATGCGGGTACGTCGGTGATCAAGGCTGTCGCCTTTGATCTGGCGGGCCGCCAAATTGCCACTTCGGCGGTGCGCAACACCTATGTGATGGGCGCAGACGGAGCGGCAACCCAAGATCTGGCGCGCACTTGGGCCGATTGCGCCACCGCTCTGCGCGGATTGGCCGACAAGGTTGAAAACCTGGCCCGGCGCACGGCGGCGGTGGCGATCACCGGTCAGGGCGATGGCACTTGGTTGGTGGGTGCCGATAATGCGCCGGTGGGCGATGCCTGGCTGTGGCTGGATGCCCGCGCTGCGCCCACGGTGACGCGGTTGGCGGCGGGCGCGACCGAACGCGCGCGATTCGAATCAACCGGCACCGGGCTGAACACCTGCCAGCAGGGCAC
The DNA here is from genome assembly GCF_003057885.1 of Oceaniglobus ichthyenteri. Taxonomy (GTDB): domain Bacteria; phylum Pseudomonadota; class Alphaproteobacteria; order Rhodobacterales; family Rhodobacteraceae; genus Oceaniglobus; species Oceaniglobus ichthyenteri. Next base: position 338,793 of record NZ_QAGK01000003.1, on the reverse strand, counting down.
GCAGATGGCCCATATGCACACCCACCACCCCGAATTGTTGGACCGGGCCGAGGCGGCACTGCATTGCAAGGATTGGCTGTTTCTCAACATGACCGGCGTTCGCGCCACCGATCCATCCGAGGCCAGTTTCACCTTTGGCGATTTTCGCACCCGGCAATATAACGATACGGTGATTGATGCACTGGGCCTGTCCGGCCGCCGCCATCTGTTGCCCGAAATTATCGACGGAACCCAATCCACATTCCCCCTGACCGCCGACGCGGCAAAGGCGACGGGCCTGTTGGCGGGCACGCCGGTGTCGTTAGGCTATGTCGATATGGTGATGACCGCCCTTGGCGCCGGCGTTTATACGGGCGATACCGGTGCCGCCTGTTCAACCATCGGATCAACCGGCGTGCATATGCGTGCCGTGACATCGGGCGATGTGCATCTGAACGCCCAAGGGACGGGATATGTGATCTGTCTGCCCGCACCCGACCGGGTGACACAGGTGCAAACCAACATGGCGGCGACCCTGAACATCGACTGGGCCTTGTCGATGGCGCGCGATCTGTTGGGCGAATTTGGCTCCGCCCCCAGCCATGGCGATTTGGTCAAACACCTGGATCGCTGGCTTGACAGCGCGCCGCCGGGGCAAATCCTGTATCACCCCTATATCTCTGAGGCGGGCGAGCGGGGGCCGTTTGTCAATGCCGATGCCCGCGCCAGCCTGATCGGGCTGAACGCCGGCCACCGGTTTCCCGATATCATCCGCGCCATTGTCGAAGGATTGGCGCTGGCCACCCGCGATTGCTACGCCGCCATGGGCGCGATGCCGTCAGAATTGCGCCTGACCGGGGGCGCGGCACGCTCGCCCGGATTGCGCCGGATATTGGCCGGGGCGCTGAACGTGCCGGTGCGCGTCTCGGCGCGCGATGAGGCGGGGGCGGCGGGCTGTGCGATGATGGCCGCCGTGGCGATTGGCGCATACCCCGATATGGATACCTGTATCGGTGAGTGGACAACGCCCCTGCTGGGCACGCCCGAGCCACCCGATGCCCCGCTGGTGGCAACATATGACAGTCTATTTCAAACTTACAGCACCACGCGCACGGCCCTGCCCCCGATCTGGGGCAGTCTGGCCGCACAGCGGAGCGTCAAAGGAGCAAGCGCATGACAGACACAACCAAGGTCGATCTTTTCGTCATCGGCGGCGGCATCAACGGCGCAGGGTTTGCGCGCGATGCGGCAGGCCGGGGATTAAGCGTTGTCCTGTGTGAAAAGGATGATCTGGCGCAAGGCACATCGTCACGGTCGGGCAAATTGGTGCATGGCGGGCTGCGATATCTGGAATACTACGAATTTCGTCTGGTGCGCGAGGCATTGATCGAACGTGAAATCCTGATGAACAATGCACCCCACATCATCTGGCCGATGCGGTTTGTCCTGCCCCACAGCCCCACAGACCGCCCGGCGTGGTTGGTACGTTTGGGCCTGTTTCTGTATGACAATCTGGGCGGGCGCAAAAAATTGCCCGGCACCCGCACATTGAATTTGCGCCGCGACCCAGAAGGCGCGCCGATCATGGATAAATACACCAAAGGCTTTGAATACTCAGATTGCTGGGTTGATGATGCGCGATTGGTGATCCTGAATGCGGTCGATGCCGCCGAACGCGGTGCCACGGTGCTGACGCGCACGGCCTGTACTTCGGCGCGGCGCGAAAACGGGGTGTGGCATGTGACCACAACCAACAGCCAAACCGGCCAGACCCGCACATTCGAAGCCAAGGTATTGGTAAACGCCGCCGGGCCATGGGTGACCGATGTTCTGACCCGCGTGGCCGGGTCAAATTCGACGCGCAATGTGCGGCTGGTCAAGGGCAGCCATATCATCGTGCCGAAATTCTGGAAGGGCGAACAGGCCTATCTGGTGCAAAACCACGACAAGCGGGTGATTTTCATCAACCCGTACGAGCGCGACAAGGCGTTGATCGGCACCACCGACATGGCCTATGAGGGGCGCGCCGAAGATGTGACCGCGGGCGAGGATGAGATTCAATATCTGATCGATGCCGTGAACCGGTATTTCAAGGAAAAGCTGACTCGCGCCGATGTGCAAACCTCGTTCTCTGGCGTGCGGCCGCTGTTTGACGATGGCAAGGGCAATCCATCGGCCGTGACCCGCGATTATGTGTTCGATCTTGAGGAAACCGGCGGCGCGCCGATGCTGAACATCTTTGGCGGCAAAATCACCACCTTCCGCGAACTGGCCGAGCGCGGCATGCACAAGATTGCAAGGTTCTTTCCCGAAATGGGCAAGGATTGGACCGATCACGCCCCCCTGCCCGGCGGCGACATGCCCAATGCCGATTACGAAAGCTTTCGCGACACGATGAAGGCAAATTATCCCTGGATGCCCCAGGATTTGCGCCGTCATTACGGGCGGCTCTATGGCACCCGGATTGCGAATATCGTCGGCGATGCCACCACGCTGGATGGTCTGGGTCGCCATTTCGGCGGCACATTATACGAGGCCGAGGTTAAATACCTGATGGCGCAAGAATGGGCGCTGAGTGCCGAAGACATCCTGTGGCGGCGCACCAAACACCGCTTGCACCTGAGCGAGGCGGAACAACAGGCGTTCGCCGATTGGTTCAACGCGGCCAATGGAGTGGCAGCATAACATGACACTGACGCTTTCCCTCAACACCAACCCCTTGGTCAACCGCTTTGCCGAACCCGATGATCTGATCACCGCCATCGCGCGCGATATCCGGATCCGCGATATTCAACTGACCCATGAATTCATCAACCCCAGTTGGCCCGCCCCGGTGATCCGCCGCCTGACCCGCGATATGGATCGCGCCCTTAACCGCACCGGCGCGCGGGTGACTTCGGGGATGACCGGGCCCTATGGGCGGCTAAACCATTTCGGCCATCCCGATGCCGATGTGCGGCGATACTATGTCGATTGGTTCAAGACATTTGCCGATATCGTGGGTGATTTGGGGGCCGATTCCGTCGGCACCCAATTCGCGATTTTCACCTATCGCGATTATGACGATCCGGCGCGGCGCGAAGATCTGATCAAGATCGCCATCGACTGTTGGGCCGAGGTGGCCGACCATGCCAAATCGGCGGGCCTGAAATACCTGTTTTGGGAACCGATGAGCGTGGGGCGCGAATTTGGTGAAACCATCGCGTCGGCCATTGCTTTGCAAGACCGTCTAACCGCCGCCGACATGGCGATTCCAATGTGGATGATGGCCGATATCGACCACGGCGATGTCACATCGCCCAATCCCGACGATACCGATCCATATGCCTGGGCGCGTGCCGTGCCGAAAATCAGCCCGATCATCCATATCAAACAATCGATGATGGATAAATCCGGCCACCGCCCGTTTACCGCCGCTTTCAACGCCAAGGGCTCGATACAACCCGAACCTTTGCTGGCAGCCTTTGCCGAAGGCGGGGCGGTGGACAATGAAATCTGTCTGGAACTTTCGTTCAAGGAACGCGAACCCAATGACCGCCAGGTGATCGAACAGATCGCCGAAAGCGTGGCATTCTGGGCGCCCCATATCGACAGTGGCGCGCAGGATCTGAACCTGTAATCCGCAGATAGGAACATGGCGCAATGGCCCGTGATCGCATGTCAGTCGACGAAGAACAGTCTTTGGCGATTCGCGCCGCCTGGTTGCATTATGTCGGTGGGTTGCGCCAGGGCGAGGTGGCCAAACGGCTGGGCGTGCCGTCGGTCAAGGCGCACCGCCTGATTGCGCGCGCCGTGGCCGATGGCGCGGTCAAGGTCAGCATTGAGGGCGAAATCATCGAATGTATCGAGCTGGAAGAGGCGATGACAGACCGCTACGCCCTCGATACCTGCGAAATCGCCCCCGACCTTGAGGAAGACGGTCTGCCCCTGCGCACCTTGGGGTTGAAAGGGGCCGCACGGTTGCGCCGCTGGCTTGAAAGCGGTGAGGAAAAAACCATCGGTATCGGCCATGGCCGCACCCTGGCCGAAGCGGTGCGCACCCTGCCCCGGTTTAACACCACGGGGCTGAATTTCGTGTCGTTATTGGGCGGGCTGACCCGCAATTTCGCCGCCAACCCCCATGATGTGATGCATCTGTTGGCCGAAAAAACCGGCGCGCGGGCCTATGTGATGCCGGTGCCGTTTTTCGCCAACACCTCGGAGGATCGCGAGGTGTTGCTGGCCCAGCGCGGTGTGAAAGAAGTGTTTCATCTGGCCGAAAACGCGCCACTGAAAATTGTCGGCATCGGCACGGTAAAGGCCGAAACCCAACTGGTGACATCAGGCATGATCGAACCATCCGAGATTGAGGAAATCGCCAAGGCCGGCGGTGTGGGCGAAATGCTGGGCCATTTCTTTGATCGTGACGGGCGCGCCCTTGAAACGCCGCTGACATCGCGCACCTTGGCGGTATCACTGGGCGATGGGCGCAAGGATCGCATTGTCGCCTTGGCCGGTGGCCCCGAAAAAATTGCCCCCCTGCGCGCGGTGTTGAAAAGCGGGCGGTTGTCGGGGTTGATAACCGATGAGCGAACGGCCAAAGCCTTGTTGTTAGAAGAAAAGGATACCCCATGACCCAACCGCAGTATTGGATCGGCACCAGTTGGAAAATGAACAAAACCCTGGCCGAGGCGCAGGCCTTTGCCAAGGCACTGGCCAAGGCCGACAGCGACAGCGATGCGCGCATCCAACGTTTTGTGATCCCGCCGTTCACCGCCGTGCGCGAGGTGAAACAGATCCTGGCCGATACATCGGTCAAGGTTGGGGCACAAAACATGCACTGGGCCGATCAGGGGGCCTGGACCGGCGAAATCTCGGCGCCGATGCTGACCGATTGCGGGTTGGACATTGTCGAGTTGGGCCATTCCGAACGGCGTGAACATTTTGGCGAAAGCGATGAAACCGTGGGTCTGAAAACCGAAGCGGCGGTGCGCCACGGATTGATCCCGCTGATCTGCATTGGCGAAACCTTGGAAGATCGCGAGGCGGGAAAGGCCCGCGCGGTTCTGGAAACCCAGGTGCGCGGCGCATTGGGAAAACTGAGCGACGCACAGAAATCCGCCCCGATCCTGCTGGCCTATGAACCGGTGTGGGCGATTGGCGAAAACGGTATTCCGGCCACATCCGATTATGCCGATGCGCGCCAAGGCGAAATCATTGCCGTGGCGCAGGATGTTCTGGGCCAAAAGGTGCCGTGCCTTTACGGCGGATCGGTCAATCCCCAAAACTGCGAAGAACTTATTCAATGCCCACATATCGACGGGCTGTTCATCGGGCGCTCGGCCTGGAACGTCGAGGGATACCTCGACATTCTGACCAAATGTGCCGCAACTCTTAACTGAAAGGAAACACCATGAAAATTGCCATCGCAGGAGACAGCGCAGGCGAAGGTCTGGCGCAAATATTGGCCGAGCATCTGAAAGACCAACACGAGGTGTCGGACCTGTCGCGCGTCGATGGGCAGGGCGATAAGTTTTACGCCAACCTGTCTGATCGGGTGGCGTCGTCGGTGATCGACGGGGCGTTTGACCGGGCGATTTTGGTTTGCGGCACCGGCATCGGCGTGCAAATCGCCGCCAACAAAGTGCCCGGCATCCGCGCCGCGCAGTGCCACGATACCTATTCCGCCGGCAAAGCCGCCACATCGAACAACGCCCAGATCATAACCATGGGCGCGCGGGTGATTGGCGCGGAATTGGCCAAGGACATCGCCGATGCCTTTTTGAACGCAACATTCGACCCCCAGGGCCGATCGGCGGGCAATGTCACCGCGATTGATGATGTGGGTGCGAAATACACCAAAGGCTGAATGTTGCGAAACAATGCGCGGTTCCATACCGGGACCGCGCCCAAAATCAGGAGCCGTAAAATGGCCCGTATTCTGGCAATCGACAGTGGCCTGACTGTCACCAAAGCCGTTGTATTTGACACGGCAGGCCGGCAACTGGGCGTGGTGCGGCGCAATGTGCGTCAGATCATGCCCGGACCCCGCCGGGTGGAACGCGATATGATGGATCTGTGGCACCAGACCGCCGACGCCATTCGCGAGGTTTTAGCAGACAGCGGCACACACCCCAGCGATATTCTGGCCGTGGCGGCCACCGCCCATGGCGATGGCATTTATCTGCTTGATCAACAGGGCGCGCCGTTGGGCAATGCGATCCTGTCGCTCGACAGTCGCGCGGCGGATGTGATTGGCGATTGGCACACCGCCGGGATTGACCGCGAAAGCCTGGCCCTGACCGGGCAGATGCCCCATGTGTCGGCCCCCTCGGCGCTGTTAGCCTGGATACAGCGGGAAGAGCCCGAAAGGTTTGGCAAAATCGCCCATGTGATGGCTTGCAAGGATTGGCTGAGGTATTGCCTGACCGACAGCATCGGCACCGACCGCACCGAGGCCAGCACGTCGTTTACCGACATGCGCACGCAAAATTACACGCCCGACGCTTTGGCGCTGTTCGGGCTGCAGTCTATCGCCCCCGCCCTGCCCGATGTGGCCCATTCCGCCGAAATCATTGGCACCGTGTCAGAGGCCGCCAGCGCGCAAACCGGATTGGCCCAAGGCACGCCCGTGGCCGCCGGATTGCATGATGTCACCGCCTCGGTTTTGGGGATCGGGGGGCATACACCCGGCGTCATGGGCATTGTCGCGGGCACCTATTCGATCAACGAAGCGGTGTCAGACACCCCCACCCCCGATGCGCGGTGGTTCTGCCGCAATGGGGTGCGGCCGGGGGTGTGGAACAATATGGCGATCTCCCCCGCCTCAACCACCAATTACGATTGGTTTCTCGATACATTTTGCGCCACTGACCGCGCCAATGCCGAACGCCGTGGGCAAACGATACACGCCCTTCTGGCCCCTGAAATCGACGACGCGCTGGCGCGGGCCTCATCGGCGATTTACCACCCGTTCCTGTTCGGCTCGCCTTATGGCGCGGCGGCAAGTGCCGGATTTTTCGGCCTGCGCGGCTGGCATAATCGCGGCGATATCCTTGCCGCGCTGTTGGAAGGCATCGTGTTCAACCACCGCCATCATATCGACGCGCTGCGCGCCACCTTTCCCACCGACACCGCGCGCCTGACCGGGGGCGCCGCGCGCAATCCGGTGGTGGCGCAGTTGTTTGCCGATATATTGGGAATGCAGGTTGCCACATCTGCCACAGATGAGGCGGCAGCCTGGGGCGCGGCCCTGTGTGCGGGCGCGGCGGTCGGGGCGTTTGCCCAGTTTGATGCCGATCCGCGTGATTTAGACGCCATTTCAACCACATATCACCCCCGGCCCGACCGCGTGGCCGAATACGAAACACGCTATGCCGCCTATCAAAACCTGGCCGATATCCTGCCCGATACGTGGGACCGGCTGAACACGCTTGAGGCCAAAGGGCGCAGGACATCAAATGACTGAAACCCAACATTACGACGTGCTGATCATTGGCGCGGGCATCAACGGCGCGGGCCTGTTTCGCGATTTATGCGAACAGGGATTGCGCTGTTTGATCGTGGACAAGGGCGATTATGGCTCGGGCACCAGTGCCGCACCCTCGCGGCTTATTCACGGCGGATTGAAATACCTGGAAACCGGTGAATTCCGGCTGGTGGCGGAATCGACCTATGAGCGCAATCTGCTGTTGCGCAATGCGCCGCATTTGGTGACGCCGCTGCCCACCATCATTCCGATTTATTCCTGGACCAAAGGCATCTGGCCCGCGATCCGCACATTTTTCGGCTCAAAAACCGCACCGCGCAACCGCGGCGCGATCTTGGTGAAAATCGGTCTGCGCCTATATGATTTTTATGGCGCGCGGGCGCGGCAAATGCCGATGCATAAAATGCTAAGCCGACGCCGCGCCTTGGCGGAAATTCCGGCCCTCACCCCTGATATCGTCGCCGTCGGCACCTATCACGATGCGGCGATTTCCGCGCCCGAACGTCTGGTTCTGGAACTGGTGCAGGATGGCATCGCCGCCAGTCCGCAATCGCGCGCGATGAACTGGACCGATCTGGTGGGGCAAAGAGACGGTGTGGTGCAGTTGACCGGGCCGGACGGTGCGCCATTGTCGGTTCGGGCCGATATGGTGGTCAACGCCGCCGGGCCATGGATTGATACCGTGAATGCCCGGCTGGGTATGGAAACGGCACTGATTGGCGGAACCAAAGGATCACACATCCTGATCGACCACCCGGAATTGCTGCGCCAATTAAACGGGCGGATGATCTATTTCGAAAGCGATGATGGCCGGATCCTGTTGGTGTTTCCGTTTCTGGGCAAGGCGCTGGTTGGCTCGACAGATCTTCCCGATGACAACCCCGACGCCGCCCATTGCACCGACACCGAAACCGATTATTTCCTGCACAGTCTGAAAACACTTCTGCCGGGGCTGGAATTTGGCCGCGATCAGATCGTGTTTTCCTATGCCGGCATTCGCCCCTTGCCCAATTCCGCCGGTATTGCGCCGGGTCTGATCAGCCGGGATCATTCGGCACCTTTGGCCCCGGCAGCGGATGGGCGTCCGTTTCCGATTGTGTCACTGATCGGGGGGAAATGGACCACGTATCGCGCCTTTGCGGCTGACGTGGCCGATACGATTCTGGAACATTTGGGCAAGGTCCGGCACATCAAAACCGATGCCTTGCCCATAGGCGGCGGGCGCAACATGCCGCGCACCACAGCCGAGCGCACAGCATGGGTGGCCGATTTGGCACAACAATCGGGCGCAGATCCCGAGCGTATTTCAGACCTGTTGCACCGCTACGGCACCACTGCAAAAAAGATCGCTCTCGCCGAAAATGGCCGGCCTGACTATATCGCGACCACCAGATTCAGCGCGGCAGAAATCACCTGGATTGCGCAAAACGAACAGGTGCACCATCTGGAGGACATCGTGCTGCGCCGCACGCCTTTGGCGATCACCGGGCAAATGACCACGCCGGTTTTGCAGGAAATCTGCCAGATCACCGCCCGGGCCTTGGGGTGGAATGATGCACGCGCCGATGCGGAACTTACGCGCGCGCGGGCAACATTGGCCCAACGGCATGGGATCACGGTTTAACCAAACATCGGCGGGGTTGACGGGGCACGGGTGTGCTGTTCTGCTTTGGCGGGAATTATCGGAGGAATGGCAATGAACCCCTTTTCGCTGAGCGGGCAAACCGCCTTGGTCACGGGCGCCAATACCGGCATCGGGCGCGCCATCGCCATTGCCATGGGGCGGGCCGGGGCGCATGTGATTTGCGCCGGGCGATCATCCTGCGCCGATACGGTGGCGCAGATCGACAGCGCCGAGGCCCTGACCCTGGATTTTGCCGATCCGATGGCAGCGACAGGCATTTTTGCCGACCGGCCCATTGATATTCTGGTCAACAACGCGGGCATTATCCGGCGCGACGACAGCGTGGATTTTTCCGAATCCGATTGGGACGCGGTGATCGATGTAAACCTGAAGGCGGTGTTCTTTACCTCACAGGCCTTCGCCAAGGCGGCGCTGCCGCGCGGGGCGGGCAAGATCGTGAATATCGCCTCGCTTTTGTCGTTTCAGGGCGGGATTCGCGTGCCCGCCTATACCGCGTCAAAACACGGGGTTGCGGGCCTGACCAAGGTGTTGGCCAATGAATGGGCGGCCAAAGGCATCAACGTCAACGCCATTGCACCCGGTTACATCGCCACCAACAACACCGACGCCCTGCGCGCCGATCCGGACCGAAACGCCGCCATCCTGGAACGAATCCCGGCCGGGCGATGGGGCAGACCCGATGATATCGCACAAACCGCCGTGTTTCTGGCATCGTCCGCGGCAAATTACATTCACGGCACAGTGGTAAGCGTGGATGGCGGGTGGATGGCGCGCTAGCCCCTTGCGAGCGTGTGATTGGGCCGCTAAGAACATAGGCGGAACAAAGGGGTGGCGCAAATGCTGACATCTGTTGAATTATGTGCCGGTGCCGGCGGGCAAGCTTTGGGCCTGGAATCCGCCGGATTTGGCCATTCTGCCTTGGTTGAGATCGACAAACACTGTTGCAACACCCTGCGTCACAACCGCCCCGAATGGAACGTGCTGGAACAAGATGTGCGCCTGTTCAAAGACCGCGCCGCCGATCACGCGGGCCTTGATTTGTTGGCGGGGGGCCTGCCCTGCCCGCCGTTTTCGGTGGCGGGCAAACAATTGGGCGAACAGGACGAGCGCAATCTGTTTAACGATGCGATTGATATTATCGACGCCGCCCGCCCCCGCGCCGTGATGATTGAAAATGTGCGCGGATTTCTGGATGCGGTGTTTCACGATTATCGTGAAAAGCTGAAGGTGCAGTTGGATAAATTGGGCTATACCACCGATTGGCGGCTGCTGAATGCATCCGATTATGGGGTTCCGCAATTGCGCCCAAGGGTGGTGATTGTGGCGCTGCAAAAACAGCGCGCCGATCTGTTTGATTGGCCAGAGCCGAACCGGCACAATCCCCCCACGGTTGGCAAAACCCTGATCGATATGATGGCGGCGCGCGGTTGGCGCGGGGCCGAGGATTGGGCCGCCAAGGCCGATGAAATCGCCCCGACCATCGTGGGGGGCAGCAAAAAACACGGCGGGCCGGATCTGGGGCCGACGCGCGCACGCGCCGCCTGGGCCAGTCTGGGGGTTGAGGGGCGCACCATCGCGCCCGAAGCGCCCGATCCGTTTCACAACGGCATGCCGCGCCTGACCGTGCCGATGGTGGCGCGGATTCAGGGCTTTCCCGATGAGTGGCATTTTACCGGGGCCAAAACCAACGCATACCGGCAGGTCGGCAATGCGTTTCCCCCGCCCGTGGCGGCGGCCGTGGGCAAACAGGTGGCGCGCGCCCTGCGCAAACGGATGCTGCACGCTGTTTCGGCCTGATGAAACGCGCCCTGCCCGACAGTTTGATTGCGCCGGGCCACCCGGATTATGCGCTGTTGGGCGCCTTGGCGGATGACATCACGCGCCGCGCGGGCGGTGGCGCCGCACTGGCCAGCGGATTTGCCGCCATGCTGCGCGGCTGTGTCGATGATGTGATCATGACCGCGAAAACCGGGCGGCGATCATATGACGATCTGGAAAAGACCGAAAAAACCTATATCGGCACACGGGTCGAGATCGAATTGCGCGCGCTGCTTTCACTGCCCAAGGGGCGGTTGGATACGGTGATTCTGGGCCATGATGTGGATATCAAAAACACCATGGGCAACACTTGGATGATCCCGACCGAGGCGGTGAATCACCCCTGTATTCTGGTGGCCGCCGATGAGGCGCGGGCGCTGTGTTATCTGGGCCTGTTTGTGGCGCGGGCCGAAAACCTGACCACGGGGCAAAACAAGGATGCCAAGAAATCTGTTTCTGCCCAAGGGTTTGCCAACATCCTGTGGCTGTTGAAACATCACCCCTATCCGCCGAACTTCTGGCGCACGGTGCCCGAACCGGCCATTGCGCAGATTTTCGCAGGCCAGACCGGCAATGCCCGCATGGCGACCCTGTTCCGCCTGATTCAGGATCGCCCGATCACCCGCGATGTGGTGCAGGCGGTGGCGCGACAGCATGACTTCATGCGCCGAATCCGGTCGGACAAGGGGCGCGGCACCCGCGACATTCTGGCGCGTGAGGGGATTGTTCTGTTATCGGGGCAGTACGATCAGCCATTGATCCGCGCGCTGGGCCTGTCGCGCTGCCCGGGTGATGCGTTCATTTCACACCGCCCGCGCGACGCCCAGGCCATCGCGCGGGCCTCGGATCATGGGCATCCGTTAGCCGGCAGTTAGAATATGAACCGCCTTGTCCGCCACCCAATCGCCGATCTTGGCACTAAATTCCTGCATATGTGGGGCAACGCGGTGCGCCTCAAGATGGGCGGCGCTGGCCCATTCTTCGATCACAACAACGGTTTCAGGCCCATAGGGCGCGCCTGATTCCGGGGCGTCCACCGTTGGCACATAGGTGATACAACCGTCTTCGGCCAAAACCGCCGGCAGATTTTCAGCAAAGGCATCAAGCATCGCCTGACGCTTGCCCGGTTTGGCGGTTAAAACGGCGACAACATGCACAGATTGGGTCATGAAAGCTCCTAAAGATTACGGTTCGGTCAAGTCATACGAAACTGCGATTGGAATGTCGCGGGGTTTCGCGCCAATCAGCGACCGAATGCGCCCTTGCATCGGATGTCTTCTCCTATCACCTTGAAGCGCGCGATCTGCCGCCATAGATTGCACGTAACTGCAGTAAAGGATGCCCCCATGGCCATGTTAGCCCAAGAAATTGAGGATTTGATCCTTGAATCATTCCCCAACGCCAAGGTGACCATCACCGATCTGCGTGGCGACGGAAACCATTACGCCGCCGAAGTGATCGATGCATCCTTCGCGGGCATGAACCGCGTACAACAACAGCGCGCCGTATACGCGGCCCTGAAAGGCAAGATGGATGGATCAAACGGCGAACTTCACGCCCTTGCCCTGACCACAAAGGCCCCCGATTGAGCCTGAACCTGATTTTGGAAGGGTGGCCGATTTACGGGGCCATCGCCCTGGTCGGGGTCATCACCTATGGCGCGCTGCGTCCCTATATCAAGGGCAAACAGCCCGCCCGCAAAAAGGACACAAAGACATGAGTGCAGAAGACCAGATCAAACAAACCGTCACCTCCAACGATGTTGTGCTGTTCATGAAGGGCAACAAGACCATGCCACAATGCGGGTTTTCATCGCGCGTGGCCGGTGTTTTGAATTACATGGGCGTGGAGTATGCCGATGTAAACGTGTTGGAAAACGAAGCCGTGCGCCAGGGCATCAAGGATTATTCCGACTGGCCCACCATCCCGCAGCTGTACGTCAAAGGCGAATTTGTCGGTGGCTGTGACATCATCACGGAGATGACCATGTCGGGCGAACTGGACACGTTGTTTACCCAAAAGGGCGTGACGTTTGACAAGGACGCGGCAGACAAGATTCGCGAAGCCAACGGATAACCGGTTTCGTCGCAGGCGGTTGCCGCCGTCGGATTTGGATATTTAGTGCAAGAAAAAGCCCAGGTTCCGTGCCTGGGCTTTTGACGTTGAAGGCGTTGTAACACCGGGGCAAAATCCCGCTCAGGCCGAAATTTCCGCGCGCAACTTGGTGATGGACAGGGCGGCATCGGCGGCCTCTTGGCCCTTTTTCACAAAGTGATCCTTGAAAATGGCGATGTGATGATCGGTTTCCTGAAACGCATGTGGCGTCAATGAGACCGACAAGACCGGCACGCCGCTGTCAAATCCGGCCCGCATCAGGCCATCGACCACCGCCTGGGCCACAAATTCGTGGCGATAGATGCCGCCGTCAACGACCAAAGCTGCGGCGATCACCGCATCATATTTGCCGGTATTGGCCAAGGTGCGCGCCAAAAGCGGCATTTCGAATGCGCCGGGCACATCGAAAACATCGATCTGATCCGGCGAAATTTTTTGCTGAAACCCAACCAGGGCCTGACTGACGATATCAAAATGCCAGCGGGCCTGAATAAAGGCGTATCGGGTGTGTGTCATGGGTTTGTCTCCTTTTGCAACGACACGTCACCCAAGGCGATCACGCGCAGCGCGGCCCGTTGAAACGGGGCGGTTGCGCATTCTCTCTCATCCGGACTGTGACCGTCGGCCTGGGAATTGCACCCAATCTGCTGACCCTTTCTAATGAAAGGCGCTCGCGGGCTTGCAGGTTTCACGCTGCTTACCGCCGGTGGGGAATTTCACCCCGCCCTGAGAACACGGGCTAGATGATCGAAATTCTTACGCGGTGCAAGGGGTTTGGTGCCCATACCGCCGGCGCGGTCAGGTATTGGCGCGCTCTTCGACGTCCTGCGCGATCGCCTCGGCGCGGGCAGCCATTTCGGCCATGGATTCAACCAACGCCGCGGGGATGACCGGCACTTCGACCTTTTCTGCCGGGGGGGGCGGAGCGTTGCGCAACGTCTGCGCCTCGGCCTGAGATTGGGTGAGTTGCGCTTGCAACTGGGCGATGGTGGCTTCGCTGGCGCGCACCTGCTCTTCCATGCCGGCGGTTTTATCGGCCAACATCAGCCCCGCCATCAGCAACATCCGGCTTTCGGGCAGACGCCCGATTTGCGCCACCAACACGGCGGCTTCTGTGTCCAGCATCCGGGCGGCGGATTGCAGATAATGCTCTTCGCCCTCCTGGCAGGCCACATCAAAGGTGCGCCCCCCGATAACGACTTTGATCTCAGGCACTGGCGCTCTCCTCGACGATGGGTTGCAGGTGGGCCAGAAGTTCGGCCAATTCGGCGCGTTCGGTTGCGCGCTGTTCTTTCAGGGCGGCCAACTGGGCGCGCAAGCTGTCATCGCCGTCGTCGTCGCCCTTGCTGGTATTCTCACGCAAATCGGTGTTTTCCGCTTCGAGCGCGGCAATACGGTTGCGCGCTGCCTCAAGATCGGTTTCCAGCGTTGCAACCTTGGTGTCTTGTTTTTCCTTGATGGCGCGCACACGCTCTTCCAATTGGGCGGTAACGGCGCGCTCGGCCTCAAGATCGGCTTGCAACTCGCTGGCCGGGGGCAAATCGTCTTGTTCCGGCTCTTTTACCGGATCGGGGGCGGGTGCCGGGCGCTGTAACGTGGCCACGTTGATGGATATCCGATCAAGCGCGGCGGAAATCCGGCGCTCAAGCTCACTCATGTCATGCATGACACTGTCCTTTAACCTTACGTGTCGACCCGGCCCAAAACGCAAACCGAATCATTTTACTGCGCTCGCAACCATTTAACCCCAAGTCAAACCAAAATTCAGCCCCCAACCGTGGATTTGCTCTATCAAACCCCTTGGTCTGCTTGATCTTGGCCTGTCACCTGCTATGACCTGCGCTAACGCCACCGTTGTTTAAACACAGGATAGTTTCATGGATATTGCCACCCTGCGCGCCAATGCGCCCGATCACTGGAACCGCGCCGCCGCCTTGCGCATGTTGGCCATGGATGCCGTGGCCGCCGCCAATTCGGGCCATACCGGGATGCCCATGGGCATGGCCGATGTGGCAACGGTGCTGTTTGAAAAGCACCTGAAATTCAGCGCCGCCAACCCCAACTGGCCCGATCGTGACCGGTTCATCCTGTCAGCAGGCCACGGATCGATGTTGCTGTACGGTCTTTTGCACCTGACCGGGTACAAGGACATGACGTTGGAGCAGATCAAGAATTTCCGCCAGTGGGGCGCAATCACCGCAGGTCACCCCGAATATGGCCATGCCGCGGGCATCGAAACCACGACCGGCCCCTTGGGTCAGGGTCTGGCCAATTCGGTGGGCTTTGCCATGGCCGAAGAAGTGCTGCGTGCGAAATTCGGCAAGAAAACCGTCGATCACTATACCTACGTCATCGCAGGCGATGGATGTTTGATGGAAGGCGTCAGCCAAGAGGCCATCGCGCTGGCCGGGCATCAGAAACTGTCGAAACTCATCGTGTTCTGGGATGACAACAACATCACCATCGACGGGCCGGTTTCTTTGTCTGACAGCACCGATCAGGTGAAACGCTTTGCCGCGTCGGGCTGGCACGTCCAGTCGATTGATGGCCATAACCCCGAAGAAATCGACGCCGCGATCATTGCCGCCAAGAAATCTGGCAAACCGTCGATGATTGCCTGCAAGACTCATATCGCGCTGGGTTCTTCGGCCCAAGATACCAGCAAAGGCCACGGTGCGCTGACCGATCCAAAACTGATCGCCGACACGCGCGAAGTTTACGGCTGGCCCTATGCACCCTTCGAAATTCCCGCCGACATCAAATCCTGGTGGGAGGACGTGGGGCGCAAAGGTGATAGCGAAGTTGCCGAATGGAACGACCGTTTGGCCGATCTGTCGGACAGTCGCCAGGCGATGTTCAACCGGATGGTTGCCGGTGAGGCACCCAAAAAGCTGTCATCGACGATTCGCGCGCTGAAAAAACAACTTAGCGAAAGCGCGCCAAAGGTCGCGACCCGCAAAAGCAGCGAAATGGCGCTGGAGGTGATCAACCCGATCATGCCCGAAACCTTTGGCGGCTCGGCGGATTTGACCGGATCGAACAACACGCTTACCGCTGATCTGGGCACGTTCAGCCCCGAAAACCGCAAGGGCCGGTATGTGTATTATGGCATCCGCGAACATGGCATGGCGGCGGCGCTGAACGGGCTTGCGCTGCACGGCGGTGTGCGCCCCTATGGCGGGACATTCATGTGTTTCACCGATTATGCGCGCGGCGCGATGCGGCTTTCGGCGCTGATGGGCGTGCCTGCGGTTTATGTCATGACCCATGACAGCATCGGTTTGGGCGAAGATGGCCCAACCCACCAGCCGGTGGAACATCTGGCGATGTTGCGCGCCACGCCCAACACCAACGTGTTCCGCCCCGCCGACAGCATCGAAACCGCCGAAGCATGGGAAGTGGCCCTGACCAGCGACAAGACACCTTCGGTTCTGTGTCTGTCGCGCCAAAACCTGCCGACCGTGCGGTTGGAGCATAAGACCAACAACCTGACCGCCAAGGGTGCCTATATTCTGGCCGAAGCAACCGCCAAGCGTCAGGCGATTCTGATGGCCACGGGGTCTGAAGTATCCATCGCCATGGAAGCGCGCGATTTGCTGGAATCCGTGGGGATCGGCACGCGCGTCGTTTCCATGCCCTGCTGGGAACTGTTCGAGGCGCAGGACGAAGCGTATCGTCGCAAAGTACTGCCCGCGGGGCCGGTGCGCGTTGCGATTGAGGCCGCCGGTCGGTTTGGTTGGGACAAGTGGCTGTTTGGTGAGCGTGGCAAGCGCGACAAGGGCGATTTTGTCGGAATGGAAGGGTTTGGCGCTTCGGCACCGGCGGAAACCCTGTTTGAAAAATTCGGCATCACCGCCGAGGACACAGCCGCCAAGGTGCGCGGCCTGTTGGGCCTGTAATACCTGTCGCCGCCCCGATGTTTGGGGCGGCGATACACCGGGGTTTTCAGCGGTTTCGGCCGCTGGCCCCTGCTGCAAGGATCAGGCATCCACCAGCAATCGCCCAGTTTTTCACCAAAATCGACATTTGCCACGGATCACTTGGGATAAAGTGAAACCAGCTGGTAAAGATGCAGTAGGCCGCCAAGGCAAGCCCGAGCGGGCGGAGCGCCCAACCGGCGATCAAAGCCACCCCAGCCACACCATTGAAAACCAAAGCGGGCCAGATCAGCCATCCGGGCAACCCCCTGGCGATCAGCAGGCCCATCGCCGGGTCGGGATTGGCCATCTTTTGCATCGCCCCTGCGAAAAACAACAGCGCCAGCAAAACCCGCCCTGCCCTGTGCAACGTCTTTTCGATCGCGCTTTCTTTTGTGATCACAAATCCCCTCCTGTCCGACGCTAGCGGTATCGCTAACCCTTGATGTTTACGCTAACGCCTTGTTCTTCGGCCCTATTTTTGCCGTACCACCATTGTATACCAATGGCGACAAACCGACAGGAGCAACCAAATGACCGTCACCATAGGTATCAACGGCTTTGGCCGCATCGGCCGCGCCACCCTCGCCCATATCCACGAGGCATCGCGCAACGATGTGCAGGTGGTGAAGATCAACGCCACCGGCCCGATTGAAACCAACGCCCACCTGCTGCGCTATGACAGCATACACGGCGCGTTCCGGGGCGAAGTTTCGGTCAAGGGCAATGCGCTGGATCTGGGACGCGGGCCGATCCAGGTGTCGTCAACCTATGATCCCGAAACACTGGATTGGGACGGCTGCGATGTGGTGTTGGAGTGCACCGGCAAATTCAACGCCCGTGACAAGGCCGCCGTGCATCTGGGTCGGGGTGCCAAGCGCGTTCTGGTCTCGGCCCCGGCCAAAAACGCCGACCGCACCGTGGTTTATGGGGTCAACCACCGCAGTCTGCTGTCGACCGATCATGTGGTGTCAAACGGATCATGCACCACCAATTGTCTTGCACCGCTGGCCAAGGTGTTGAACGATGCTATCGGCATTGAACGCGGCATCATGACCACAATTCACAGCTATACCGGCGATCAGCCGACGCTGGACCGGCGCCATGATGATCTGTACCGCGCCCGTGCTGCCGCGATGTCGATGATTCCCACCAGCACTGGTGCGGCCAAGGCATTGGGCGAGGTTTTGCCAGAACTTGACGGCCGGTTGGATGGCACCGCCCTGCGCGTACCCACCCCCAACGTCAGCGCCGTCGATCTGACGTTTGAGGCGGGCCGCGATGTGACGGTTGCCGATGTCAACGCAATCATGGCCGAAGCCGCAGCGGGGCATATGGGCGCCGTGCTGGGCTATGATCCCGCACCAAAGGTTTCGATTGATTTTAACCATTCGCCCTATTCCTGTGTTTTTGCGCCCGACCAGACCAAGGTTGTGGGTGGTCGCACGGTGCGGGTTCTGGCATGGTATGACAACGAATGGGGCTTTTCCTGCCGCATGGCCGATGTGGCCGGCACGATGGGCCGTCTTCTTCATTGATCGGGCCATGGTGCCCCCGGGGGTGCCGATATGACAAATTCAATCGCGATTGGCCTGGGGTTCTTGATTCTGGGTCTGATCGGGCTTGATCTGTGGCTCGACAGTGGCATGATCGTGTATCTGGGCCAGAAATTTGTCGGCTTGATTGATTATCTCGCCTTTTGGCGATGAGGGCGGGCGTGCGATCCCGCTCTTTTGGTTGACCTTTCTGCGAAAATCGAGATGTTAGCGTTTAACAAACGCCCTCTGCTGCGATCCTCGTGGCGGGGGATGCGCCATCTGCATTTATGCAAAAGGAGCTTTTCATGACCGTCAAAGTTGCCATCAACGGATTCGGACGCATCGGGCGCAACATCTTGCGCGCGATCATCGAATCGGGCCGCACCGATATCGAAGTCATCGCAATCAACGATCTGGGCCCGGTGGAAACCAACGCCCACCTGTTGCGCTATGATTCGGTGCATGGCCGGTTTCCCGCCACCGTCACAACCACAGAAGACACCATCGATGTGGGCCGCGGCCCGATCAAGGTAACCGCTCTGCGCAACCCTGCCGATCTACCCTGGGGCGATGTCGATATCGTGCTGGAATGTACCGGTATTTTCACCAGCAAAGAGGCGTGTCAGGCGCATTTGGAAAACGGCGCATCGCGGGTTCTGATTTCGGCACCGGGCAAGGATACCGACAAGACCATCGTTTATGGCGTCAACCATGACACGCTGACCGCCGATGACCTGATTGTGTCAAACGCATCGTGCACCACCAACTGCCTGTCGCCCGTCGCAAAGGTGTTGAACGATGCCATCGGCATCAACAAAGGCTTCATGACCACGATCCACAGCTATACCGGCGATCAGCCGACGCTGGATACGATGCACAAGGATCTGTATCGCGCGCGCGCTGCCGCGCTGTCGATGATTCCAACCAGCACCGGTGCGGCCAAGGCCGTGGGCCTGGTTCTGCCCGAACTGAACGGCAAACTTGATGGTGTGGCGATCCGCGTGCCCACCCCCAACGTATCGGTCGTGGATCTGACGTTTGAGGCCAGCCGCGCCACCACCGTGGACGAGGTGAACAATGCCATCCGCGCCGCCGCCGATGGCGCATTGAAAGGTGTGTTGGGCTATACGGACGAACCGTTGGTCAGCTCGGATTTCAACCATGATCCACATTCCTCGGTGTTCCATCTGGACCAGACCAAGGTGTTGGATGGCAACATGGTGCGGATTCTGACCTGGTATGACAACGAATGGGGCTTTTCCAACCGCATGGCCGATACAGCCGTTGCGATGGGCAAACTCCTGTAATTCTTCACCATCTCGCGTGAAATCTTACGTTAGGGCCGCCATGTGCGGCCCTTTTGCCGTCTGCAATTGATCATCTGTCTGTCGGCGGTTTCGCCCCCAATTTGGCGCAGTTTCGCGCATTCGCGCTGCAATGCAGAATCTGCATATCGGCTTCCCCGATCTCTCCATTGTTTGGCGCTAACACACAGTCCATATGCGATGGGCAGGCGATCAGAGCCTGTGCAACGTTTCATAGGATGATCATGATGAAAATGTTTCGGGCCATTCGCACCGCCGCCGCCAAACGCGCCGCATATCGCCGCACCGCACAAGAACTGTCAGCCTTGCCGATTGATGTGGCGCTTGATCTCGATATCTATCGGGGCGACGCCGAAAAAATCGCGCGCCGGGCCGTGTACGGTGCCTGAGCGGGACAACCCGCCTGACCCCTCGCAACCATGAAACGGGCAAGCCACACCGCTTGCCCGTTTCGCATTTCAGGGTTTGGCAAGCTGCCGCCACCCCAAACAAAAAGGGCGCAGCCATCGGCCACGCCCCTTTTTCAAACCTTGAATGCGTTTCAGCCGCGCGCGCGACCGACCAATGCCCAAAGGCCCGGCAGGATAATCGCCGCCAGACCCAGCTTCAGCGCGTCACCCAACAGGAACGGTGTCAGACCCCATGCCAGGATCGGTTGATCCCACCCATAAAGTTGGCCCAACCAGACCAGACCCGGCACATAGATCAACGCATTGCCGACCACCATCGCCGCCGCCATCCAGCCGGCCGAACGATCCCAACCGCGCTGCGCCAGCAGGCCCATCGCCAAGGTGGCCACGACATATCCGACCAGATAACCACCGGTGCTGCCTGTCATATAGGTCAGGCCGGTCAACTCGGCGGTCGAGCTTTGGAAGATGTCAAAGCCCAGCGCGCCCACCAGCATGTATCCCAGGATCGTGGTCAGGCCCAGACGCGGGCCATAGGCCGCCGCGATTGACAGCACGGCAAACGTGCCCATGCCAATGGCAACCGGGCTGCCGGGCACCGGCACCTTGATCTTGGCCATTACCGCCAACGCCGCGATGCCCAGCACCACCAGCACCGCCTGTTTGATCCGCAATTGTGCGCCCTGTGACGGCAGAACCGCCTCGACCAGCACACGATCTGTCATAGAATTGGCCATATCTTCGCCCCTGTTAAACCGACTTTGCCGACGTTTCTGCACCAGCACAAGGCGCGTAGCAAGAGCGCATACTATAAGATTTGCGCGGCCCGGTTACATCATGGCGCAAATACCAAACCGGCCACGCCGCGAAATCATAGCTGAGGCGATAGGTATCGGGCGGGCAGACATGGGTTGCGGTTGGCTGAACCGCGCCCGGATCAAAGCGGTGAAAGGCCCGGCCATCTTCAAACGAAACCGCAATCTCACCCTCCTGTTGGCGCCAGAAATACCGGCGCGTCGCCGTGATTGCCCCCTGCCCCGGCATATACAACTGTCCGGTTTCATCATAAATCAGCCCGCTATCACCGGGTTCAAACCGCACCTGCCCCTTGAACCGGGCGGTATTACCGGCGCGTCGATCTTCGATGTCGCGCTCAATGCGCCACAGCCCGATAAAATCGGCCAACCCGATCAAAGCCTGCTGCAAACCGCGCCCTCCCTTGTGGCCATAGGTTGCGCAGTTTATGACCCGCCCAACCCCTTTGCCACCGGAAAGGCCACGCCAATGATCCCCCGTTATTCTCGCCCTGAAATGGTTAACATCTGGTCACCCGCCACCAAATTCCGCATTTGGTACGAGATCGAGGCGCACGCCTGTGATGCTCAGGCCAAACTGGGCGTGATTCCCGCGCAAAGTGCGGCCGCCGTCTGGAAAGCCAAGGATGTTGAATTCAACGTCGGGCGGATTGATGAAATCGAGGCCGTCACCAAGCATGACGTTATCGCGTTTCTCACCCATCTTGCCGAAATCATTGGCGAAAAAGAAGCGCGGTTCGTGCATCAGGGGATGACCAGCTCTGATGTGCTGGATACCACATTCAACGTGCAACTGGTGCGGGCAACCGACATTTTGCTGGCCGATCTTGATGCGTTACTCGACGCGCTGAAACGCCGAGCGTATGAGCACAAGGACACCGTGCGCATCGGGCGCAGCCACGGGATTCATGCGGAACCCACCACAATGGGTCTGACATTCGCGCGGTTTTACGCCGAAATGGATCGCAACCGCACCCGTCTGGCCACGGCCCGGGCCGAAATCGCCACAGGCGCAATTTCCGGTGCGGTCGGCACATTCGCCAATATCGACCCCGCGGTCGAAGAACATGTGTGTGAACAACTGGGCCTGACGCCCGAGCCGATTTCAACCCAGGTGATCCCGCGTGATCGCCACGCGGCATTCTTTGCCACCCTGGGCGTGATCGGGTCGAGCATCGAAAACATCGCCACCGAAATTCGTCATATGCAGCGCACCGAAGTGTTGGAGGCCGAAGAATTCTTCTCGAAAGGTCAGAAGGGCAGCAGCGCGATGCCCCATAAACGCAATCCGGTCCTGTCAGAAAACCTGACCGGATTGGCGCGCCTGGTGCGTATGGCGGTGATACCCGCGATGGAAAACGTGACCCTGTGGCACGAACGCGACATTTCTCACTCATCGGTCGAACGTAACATCGGCCCCGACACGACAATCACCCTGGATTTCGCCTTGGCGCGCCTGACAGGGCTGGTCGACAAACTGGTGATTTACCCCGACAACATGCTGAAAAATATGAATCAGTTCCGTGGGTTGGTGATGAGTCAGCGGGTTCTTCTGGCGCTGACCCAAGCCGGGGTCAGCCGCGAAGACAGTTACAAACTGGTGCAACGCAACGCGATGAAAGTGTGGGAACAGGGTGCCGATTTCAAAACCGAGCTTTTGGCCGACGACGAGGTGACGGCGGCGCTGTCCCCTGCCGAGATCGAGGAAAAGTTCGATATCGGGTATCACACAAAATATGTAGACACGATTTTTGCCCGGGTTTTCAAAGGCTGATGTGATTATGACATTTCGCCCCAAGTTTACGTGGGGGAAATGTCATTTTCGTGCTAATGTTCTTTATCGACAACAACAAACGAAAAGGAACACGCACGATGATTTTAAAAACGCTTCTCGCCGCCTCTGTTTTGGCGCTGGCCCCTACGTTTGCCGTCGCTTCGGGGTGCGCGGGGTACGATCATAAACAGCAGGCGTCGATTTCCTGTGCAGATGGGATGATTCTGGACAATGCCACGGGCACCTGTGTCGCGCCAACAACAAGTTGAACAGCCGGATCGGCGATTTGGCCTTCTGGTGGGTAAGGAATTTATCCGCCAGAAGATTTTTCACCGACATTGAATCGGCTTTGCAAACGGCCTGTTAACCCAATGCTGTCACAGATTGGATGTATCCAGACCCCAGGCAAAGGCCCGATGTGTGACAACCGAACTGACCCTGCCCAATTCCCGATCCGGCGTTCCGGCGTCTGCATCGGTACGCCCCACCGGTGGGCGCCTGACCGGTATCCGCACCGGCCCGTCTCTTTCACGGCGGCAAAAGGCCGCCATCGTGGTGCGCCTGTTGTTGGCCGAGGGGGCCAGCCTGCCCTTGGCCGATCTGCCCGAACCTTTGCAGGCCGAATTGACAACGCAGATGAGTCAGATGCGCTATGTCGATCGCGCCACCCTCAAATCGGTAATCGAAGAATTCGCAAACGAGCTGGACAGTATCGGATTGGTATTTCCCGGCGGATTGGAAGGCGCGCTCAGTATTCTGGGCGGCGTGATCAGTGCCGATATGGCCGCGCGCCTGCGCAAACAGGCCGGGATGGTGTGGTTCAACGATCCCTGGGAAAGTCTGGCCAGTTTTGAAATCGACCAACTGCTGCCCCTGTTGAAACGCCAGTCGCCCGAGGTGGGCGCAGTGCTTTTGTCGAAACTGAAGGTTGCGAAAGCGGCCGAAATTCTGGGCAAATTACCCGGAGAAAAGGCGCGCCGCCTTACCTTTGCCATGTCGGAAACCGCGGATGTTGATCCCGATACCGTGCGCCGAATCGGTTTATCGCTGGCGGCCGAGTTAAAGGCCGAACCACCCCGTGCCTTTACCACCGGCGCGGTGGCCCGTGTGGGTGCGATCCTTAACGTATCGGCCAGCGCGACACGGGATGAGGTTTTGAATGGGCTGAGCGAGGATGACGCCGCCTTCGCCGACGAAGTGCGGCGGGCGATTTTCACATTTGCCGATATCCCCGACCGCATTCAACCGCTGGATGTTCCCGCTGTTTTGCGCAACGTGCCTCAGGAAAGTCTGGTGATTATTGTGGCAAGCGTATCATCCGATACCAAGGACGCGGTCGAATTCCTGTTGCAAAACATGTCAAAACGCCTTGCTGCCACCCTGCGCGACGAGGCCGAGGAAATGGGCCCGATCAAGACAAAAGTCGCAGAAGCGGCCCAAACCGAAGTAATCACCGCCATTCGTGCCCTGGTCGACAGTGGTGAAATTCAACTGGTGCTTGCGGAGGAGGATGAATGAGAGCAGTGAACTGCAACGGTCTGCGTTGTTACAAATGCATTGCAGGGTTTCAAGGCTGATCCGCAGGTATCCTCCGATGGACCAAAACGCCCGATAGAATCCTGCGCGGTTGTCTTGTCTGGCAAAGGTCAATCGGCGCGGTCCCATTGTGGCCGTTGGTCCCCGGCCTTATGTTTGGCGGACCTGACCCTGGGCCAAAGCGAATTCACTTTTCATGCGTGATACTTTTCAAAACCTTGCGATCCGCGCGATTTTGGCCGCGGCTTTGGCGGTGCCTTACCGGTATCGGATCCCGATGATGGGTTGGATCGTATCCCGGATCGTCGCGCCTTTGGCCGGATGGGACAAACGGGTGCGCGCGAACCTTGCCCATGTTCTGCCCGATCTGCCCGAAACCGAGGTCAAGCGCCTGATGCGCGCGGTGCCCGACAATGCGGGGCGTACATTGATCGAGCTTTATTCAGGTGAGGAATTCAAGAACCGGGTGAAAAACACCCCCCTCACCGGCCCCGGACTGGCGGCGCTGCAACAGGCCCGCGCCGAAAATAGACCAACCGTTCTGGTTACCGGCCATTTCGGCAATTACGACGCACCGCGCGCGGCGTTGGTGCATCAGGGGTATCCCCTGGCCGGATTGTACCGAGAGATGAAAAATCGCAAGTTCAACGATCATTACGTGCGTGCGCTGGGTGATATTGCGGGTCCGGTTTTTCCCGCCACCCGCAAGGGGTTGGCGGCCTATGTTGGCCATTTGAAAAAGGGCAACAGCATCGGTATCCTGATTGATGTTTATGCATCTGAAGGTGGCCAGCTTACATATTTCGGCCAACCCGCGCCAACCGCCCTATCGGCCGCCGAATTGGCGATAAAATACAACGCGGTGGTGATTCCGATCTACGGGGTGCGTCAGCCCGATGGCCTGAGCTTTGAGATGGTCGTGGATACGCCGATTCCCCTGAGCGACCCTGAGGGCATCACCCAAGCGTTGAATGATAGCCTTGAGCGGATGGTGCGCAAAAATATGGAACAATGGTTCTGGATTCATCGCCGTTGGAAACCGCAACAACAGGCACGCCTCGCCGCCCGAAAAGTCAGTCGAGCCGCGCCGCCCCGACAACCGGACCGAACCCCGCCTGCTGAATAATGATCGCCACGGGCCCGTCTGGAACCGGCGCGTCAAGCGTCAGGGGCGCGGCGCCGTCCCATTCGCCCAGAATCGCCCAGTCACGCACGATATTATGATAGGTATAGGTGTTGCCTTCGTTCTCACCCCGTTGAATTTCAACGGTTTCGTTCGGTGAAAACCGCGCCAGTTGCACCACCATCTTGCCCGCAATCGTACCGACAACCCGCGCCTCAACCCGGACGGTACCGCCCTCGCGGCTGGCGGAAATCATCACGGGGTCGGGTGCGGCGCGGTGCGCCTGAATCAGTTCGGCCACCTCCATCGGGCGGTATCCGACCACGTGATCCTTGCCACCGACAATCAACTGAGGCGTGTAAATCGTGCGCGCGCCTGCGGCCTTGGCATAAAATTTCTGCCGCTTGGTGAACGCCGGTTTGGCGAACTTGTCCTTCCAACCGATGTAATCCCAATAATCGACATGCAGCGCCAGCGCGATCACATCATCACGCCCCGCCAGTTCACCCAGCAATTTATCGGCTGGCGGGCAGGATGAGCACCCTTGTGAGGTAAACAATTCGACCACAACGGGTTGATCCTCGGCATGGGCGAAACCGCCGCCCCCCAGGATCATCATCGCCGCTGCAATCAGATTTCGCATACCATGCCCTTTCTTGGCCTCATCTGTGCCTATCCAACCCGTCTTGAAATGACCAATCAAGGTTTAGAGAGTAGACGTGACAGACTCCACCGCAACAACCGATAGTTCAGAGCGATTCCCCTCTGGCAGTTTGCGGTGTGCAATGGTATACAACGCCAGACACTGTTGGAAAACGGCCCGGACTGGCCTATCCTGCACGAAATTTTAGCCACTGTCGTATTGGAGCATTCCATGACCATCCAGGTTGGACAAGACACCGCCAAAACCCGCACGGACCTTACCGTTGGCGGGAAAACCTATTCTTATTACTCGATCGAGGCTGCCGAAAAGGCAGGCTTGGGCGACTTTTCGCGCCTTCCCGCCGCTTTGAAAGTGGTGTTGGAAAACATGTTGCGGTTCGAAGATGGCAAAACCGTTCAGGTGGATGACATCAAGGCATTTTCCGATTGGGCCGCAAATGGTGGCAAAACCAACCGTGAAATCGCCTATCGTCCGGCGCGCGTCTTGTTGCAGGATTTCACCGGCGTTCCGGCGGTTGTCGATCTGGCGGCGATGCGCGATGCGATCATTTCGCTGGGTGGCGATGCGCAAATGATCAACCCGCTGAACCCTGTTGATCTGGTCATTGACCATTCGGTGATGATTGACGAATTTGGCACGCCGCGCGCGTTCCAGTTGAACGTTGACCGCGAATATGAGCGGAACATGGAACGCTACACGTTCCTGAAATGGGGCCAGTCGGCGTTCAACAATTTCCGCGTTGTGCCGCCGGGAACCGGCATTTGCCATCAGGTAAACCTGGAATATCTGTCGCAAACCGTCTGGACCGACACCGATCAGAACGGCGCGCAGGTTGCTTACCCCGATACATTGGTCGGCACCGACAGCCACACAACCATGGTCAACGGCGCCGCTGTTCTGGGCTGGGGCGTTGGCGGGATCGAGGCCGAGGCCGCCATGCTGGGCCAGCCGATTTCGATGCTGATTCCCGAGGTAATCGGGTTCAAACTGACCGGCGCAATGCCCGAAGGCACCACCGCCACCGATCTTGTGTTGAAGGTGGTCGAACTGCTGCGCGCCAAGGGCGTCGTCGGTAAATTCGTTGAATTCTATGGCGATGGGTTGGACAACGTTCCCCTGGCCGACCGCGCCACGATTGGCAACATGGCCCCCGAATACGGGGCAACCTGCGGTTTCTTCCCCATTGATGACGAAACGCTGCGCTATCTGAACACCACGGGCCGCGATCAGGACGCCATCGCCCTGGTCGAAGCCTATGCCAAGGCCAACGGCATGTGGCGCGGTGCGGGGTACGAACCGGTGTATACCGACACCCTTGAACTCGACATGTCGACCATCGTTCCTGCGATTTCCGGCCCCAAACGCCCGCAGGATCATATCGCCCTGACCAAAGCCGCCAGCAGCTTTGCGGAGTACATCAAAGGCGAGCGCGAAGGCAAACGTGCGCCCGAAAAACAAAAAGTGCGCTGGGAAGGCGAAGGTGGCCAGCCTGCGCCACAGGATATTCCCGGCGATGTCGGCCATCATCAGCGCGGATTCGTTGCACAGATGAACGGCGATGCGCCCTATCAGCTGCATGACGGATCAATCGTGATCGCCTCGATCACATCCTGCACCAACACATCAAACCCCTATGTGATGATCGGTGCCGGTCTTGTCGCCCGCAAGGCGCGCGCCTTGGGCCTGACCCGCAAACCGTGGGTCAAGACCTCGCTCGCGCCCGGATCACAGGTGGTTTCTGCCTATCTTGAGGCGGCAGAATTGCAGGATGACCTTGATGCCATCGGCTTTAACCTGGTCGGATACGGCTGCACCACTTGTATCGGCAACTCGGGCCCGCTTGAGCCTGCAATCAGCAAGGCGATCAATGATTATGACCTGATCGGCGTGTCGGTCCTGTCGGGCAACCGCAACTTTGAAGGGCGGATTTCGCCCGACGTGCGCGCCAACTATCTGGCATCACCACCTCTGGTCGTGGCTTATGCACTGGTGGGCGATATGAATATCGACATCACCACACAGCCCCTGGGCCAGGATCAGAACGGCAATGATGTCTTCCTGAAAGACATCTGGCCAACCACCGCTGAAATTGCCGAACTGGTCGAAAAAACTGTGACCCGCGACGCGTTCCAATCGAAATACGCCGATGTTTTCAAAGGCGACGAAAAATGGCAGAGCGTGGAAACCACCGACAGCCAGACCTATGATTGGCCCGCCTCAAGCACCTATGTTCAGAACCCGCCCTATTTCCAGGGCATGAGCAAAGACCCAGGCGTGATCAGCGACGTAAAAGATGCCAAGGTTCTGGCGATTCTGGGCGATATGATCACAACCGATCACATCTCGCCCGCCGGGTCGTTCAAGGAAACCACGCCCGCCGGGAAATACCTGGTCGATCGTCAGGTGCCACCGCGTGAATTCAACAGCTATGGATCGCGACGGGGCAACCACGAGGTGATGATGCGCGGCACATTCGCCAACATTCGTATCAAAAACGAAATGCTGGACGGTGTCGAAGGCGGATACACCGTGGGGCCGGATGGCGAACAGATGTCGATTTATGACGCTGCCATGGCACATCAGGACAACGACACGCCTTTGGTGATCTTTGCGGGCGAACAATACGGCGCCGGATCGTCGCGCGACTGGGCGGCAAAAGGTACGGCACTGTTGGGCGTAAAGGCCGTAATCGCCGAATCGTTTGAGCGGATTCACCGGTCAAACCTGGTTGGGATGGGCGTTATTCCGTTCGAATTTACCGGCGGCGATACGCGCAAATCCCTGGGCCTGAAGGGCACGGAAACCGTGTCGATCACCGGGCTTGAGGGGGACATCAAACCGCAATCGACAGTGCCCTGCACGATCACTTATGACGATGGCACGACAAAGGAAATCACCTTGAAGAGCCGGATCGATACAGCGGTCGAGATCGAATATATCGAAAACGGTGGTGTGCTGCATTATGTGCTGCGCAATCTGGCCAAAGCGGGCTGATTTTTCGCCGCACCAAACGACAAAGGGCCGCCCCATTGGGCGGCCCTTTTCATTTTCACGCTCTATCGCCGAAAATCGGCAAACTCTTGCGTGCCCAACTTAGAAACACTCTGTTTACTCGCCTTCCGGTAACAACACGTTAAGGTAAATGTGACACGCTTGGGGGCGATGATGACAAAAATAAACCGCATTCGCGCGGCAACTCGGCGACTAGACATGCCGCTGCCGTTGATGGAAACACTGTTATTTCTTGGGTTGATGGCGTTCTTCGCCTATTCCGGCTGACCGGCCTTTTGCACCGCGGGCCAAATCGTGCTGTCCATGACCCGCTGGATAGGCCCGGCAAAGCGCAGCACGACGTTGCCCTTACCATCGATCACAAATGTCTCGGGCAGACCGTAAACGCCCCAATCCAGGCTTTTGCGCCCGCCCGGATCATAGGTCACCGCCTTGTAGGGATTTCCCAATTCGTCAAGAAACCCCATGGCATCTTTTTCGGTCACATCGCGATTGACGCCATAAACCGGCACCGTCTTCGCCAGCTCAATCAAGGCCGGGTGTTCGGCCCGGCACGGCGCGCACCAGCTGGCAAAAAAATTCACGATCTTGACGCCCGGCTCGTTCAGAACCGAACGGTCGAAGGTTGCCAGATCGCCCAACGGCTCGGCCGCGATTTCCGGCGCCGCCTTGCCTTCAAACACCGAAGGCAGGCTGTCGGGGTCATCACGATACATGCCGAAAAACATCATTGCCGCCAGCCCGGCAAAAATCAGGGGCGGCGCCACCATCAGCGGAGAGAACTTAGCCATTGCGCGCCTCTTTCTCGGCCTCGGCCAACTGTCGTTTCACCTTGGCGCCGCGCGCCCAGCTCATCCAAACCAGCGCCACGATCAAAACCGCCGACGCCCCATAGGCCGTCAAAACCTCGGCCGCATATTTCCCCAAGTCCGGCATCATCCCATCCGCGCCCGCATGCGCAGCGCATGAAGCCGCCGCGACCTGATTTCCGTGCGGGTGCGCATCAACACCAGCGCCAGAAACAACAAAACAAACCCCGCAATGCACACCAACAGCGGAAACCAGAACACATCGGACACATTCTCTTTCTTGTCGAGGGACAACGACGCGCCCTGGTGCAACCCTTGGTTCCAGAAATTCACCGCATAGCGTGAAAGCGCCGCGAACACCGACCCGACCAGGCACAGAACACTGGTCAAATCTGCCGCTGTGTCTGGGTCTTCTATCGCTTCCCACAGGGCGATGTAGCCCAGATAAAACAGAAACAGGATCAGAAACGAGGTCAACCGCGGATCCCACGCCCACCATGTGCCCCACATCGGTTGCCCCCAAATCGCCCCTGTGGCCAAGGCAATCAGGGTCATCACCATGCCCACTGGCGCCGCCGCCCGGGCCGCCAAGGCGCTTACGTGATGTCGGCGGATCAACCAGATCAGCGAAGCAACCAGCATCATCACCCAGGCATTGATCGCCATCATTGCCGAGGGCACATGCAGGTAGATGATTTTCACGGTCGATCCCTGACGGAAATCATCGGGCGTCAGAAAGAACCCCCAGATCAACCCAACCGCCAGACAGACACCAGACAGCACTGCAACAACGGGCAAAACCCGCGCGCTCAGGCCCATGAATTTGGCCGGATTGGCATATTCCCACAATGACATGGTTCTTCCCTACTCTGCACACCAAGGGCACTCAACCCTGCAAATTTCTGCTTTCAACTTCCCCGCCAAAGGCCAAGACCCAAATCACCACAAGACCGATATTTAGCCTATAAAGCGGCAAACCCAATGCCTGTCACCGCAAATTGATCCGCAATGCCGCGGCTGCGGCAAAGGGCAGCAGCGCCAGAACCCCCAAGGTAATTCCGGCCAGCAACAACAGCGGCGCCTCCAAGGTCATCGCAACCGCGCCGCGCCGCGCCACTTCGGCACCAAAAATCAGGGTCGGCACATACAGCGGCAAAACCAATAAAGACAGCAAAAGCCCGCCGCGCCGCAAACCCACCGTCAGCGCCGCGCCAAATGCGCCAATCATGCTTAATGCCGGCGTGCCGATCGCAAGTGATATCACCAACCACCAAAATCCCGGCCCCGGCAGATTCAACAACACCCCCAGGATCGGGGCCGCCAAGGTTAACGGCAGGCCCGTCGTGATCCAATGGGCCGCGGCCTTGGCGGCCACAACCCCCTCAAGCGGCACTGGCGCACAGGCCAGCAAATCCAATGTACCGTCTTCGAAATCCAACGCAAAAATCCGGTCGAGCGACAGCAGGCAGGCCAATAATGCGCCCAACCATAAAACCCCCGGTGCGATTACCGCCAACAGCGTGGTTTCCGGCCCCAAGGCAAACGGAACCAACACCACCACAATGAGAAAAAACGCAAGGCCAAGGCCAAAACCGCCCCCCGCCCGCACCGCAAGGGCCAGATCGCGCAACACCAGACGAATCATAGGAATGCACCGTCGAAATCATCGCACGCCACGGCGCGAAACGCCGACACATCAATCACCCGTGCATCAAACCCCAGATCGATATGGGTCGCGATTATCGCCGCGCCCCCCGCCGTCAGATGCCCCTGCAACGCATCGGCAAACAATGCGACACTGGCCGCGTCCAACGAAACGGTCGGCTCGTCCAATGCCCAGATCCGTCGGCCCGTGACCAGTAACCGCGCCAGACCCAACCGGCGCTTTTGCCCGGCCGAAAGGTGTTGCGCCGCGCGGTCGCGCAACCCGCGCAGATCAAACGCAGACAATGCCGCGTCAATCGCACCGGTTCCGAACACATCCGCCCAGAACCGCAGGTTTTCTGCAACACTCAGCGCGCCCTTGATCCCGTCGGCATGGGCGGCATAGGCGATGTCATCGACCTCGCCCAAGATTTCGCCGCTTAGCGGCGGTTGTAATCGGGCGATCGTGCGCAGCAGGGTCGTTTTGCCCGATCCATTTGGCCCGCGCAAAATCACCGCTTCGCCCGCGCCCAGATCAAAGGATACGTCGGAAAGGACAGGCACACCGCCCCGCGTCACCGCAATCGCGCGCAGGGACAGAATTGGATCAGACGGCAAAAAGGGCCACGCCAACCCGGCGCCCCTCGCTCAGCAGCACGTTATAGGTGCGGCATGCGGCCGGGCTGGCCATGGTTTCAACGCCCAATCCCGCCTCTTCCAGCGCGGCGCGAAAGGCGGTTGGCACATGGGCCACCTCGCCCCCTGTGCCAATGAAAACCACATCCAATTCATCCCGCGCCCGGATCAGCATGGCGGCATCGCCGTAACCATCCCACGGCTGAACCCCGCTGGGCGACACAAACACGTCACCCTCAAACAGCTGTCCAGCCACCCGAAAAAAACCGGGGCCATACCCATCAATCGGGCGTGCGTCGTCGAATTTTATCTCGTTCAATCGCATGAAATCGCCCTTTCCGCTTAACGTGCCGCTGGTTGTTTCTTGCTCAGAATGCCGATCGCTGTTTGGCTGGTCCTGTCAGGCCTCGATATCGGCGAATTGGTTGCCTTTGTCGGCCGGCTTGTCATCACGGTTGACACCCAACATCAACACCACATTCTTGGCCACAAAAACCGAGCTGTAGGTTCCGACAACAACACCCCAGGTAATGGCAAAGACAAAGCCCCGAATAACATCGCCGCCCAGAATAAGAAGGGCAATCAGCGCCAACAGGGTGGTGCCCGAAGTCATCAATGTGCGGCTGAGGGTTTCATTGACCGACAGGTTCATCACGTCCTGCAAATCCCGCTTGCGGAATTTGATCAGGTTTTCGCGCAGCCGGTCAAATATCACCACGGTGTCGTTGATCGAATACCCGATGATCGTCAAAAGCGCGGCAATGGTTGCCAGATCAAACCGGATTTGCAGCAGTGAAAATATCCCCACAGTCAGAATGACATCATGAAACAGGGCAAAAACCGCGCCTACCGAAAACTGCCACTCAAACCGCAACCAGATGTAAAACAGGATCGCCGCCAACGACACGCCCACTGCCAAAAGCGCGGTCATGATCAATTCGCCCGATACTTTTGGGCCAACAGATTCAACCGACGGAAAGGTGATCGTCGGATCAACCGTTTTCAGCGCCTCACCGACAGCCACCACCAGATCGGCGCCGACACTTTCCTGTCCATCCTGGGATTGGATGCGGATCATCGCCACATTCTGATCTGCGCCAAAGGTTGGGTCGAACACCTGGGTTATCGTGACATCGCCCAGATCCAGAGGATCAAGGGCTGCGCGATAGGCGCCCACATCCACCACCTGTACGCTTTCGGTACGGATCGTGGTGCCGCCCTTGAAATCGATGCCAAAGTTCAGACCCATCATCAACCAGACGACAACAGACAAAACCATCGCCACACAAGAGCCGCCAAAGGTCAGCTTGCGGTGTTTGAAGAAATCGAAATTCGTATTGTCGGGGGCCAGGCGCAGACGCATCTTAAACCTCAATCGTTTTAGGGCGGCGGCGTTCAAACCACATGACGACGAACAATCGTGTGACGAAAATGGCCGTGAATACCGATGTCATGATGCCCAGCCCCAAAGTAATCGAAAATCCGCGAACCGGCCCCGACCCAAGGGTGAACAGGATCACCGAAATGATGAATGTGGTGATATTGGCATCCACAATCGCGCTTAGCGCTTTTTCATAACCCAACTCAATCGCGCGCGCCGGGCCTCTGGCGGTTTTCAGTTCTTCGCGGATACGTTCAAACACCAATACGTTCGCATCCACCGCCATGCCGATGGTCAGCACGATGCCGGCAATGCCGGGCAACGTCAGCGTCGCGCCAATCATGCTGAGCAAGCCGAACAACAGACCCACGTTCAGGATCAATGCAATATTGGCAAAAATGCCGAACAATCCATAACTTAGCGCCATAAAGACCAGCACGCCAGAGAAGGCCACGATTGACGCGATCCGCCCGGCGTTGATGCTGTCTTGGCCGAGTTCGGGGCCGATGGTGCGTTCTTCCAGAAATGTCATGCCTGCGGGCAAGGCCCCGGCACGCAGCAAAACCGCAAGGTTCGTTGATTCCTCAACCCCGAACTGCCCGGTGATGATGCCGCTGCCGCCGGGAATATGGCTTTGAATCACCGGCGCGCTGATTACCTCTTCGTCCAGAACGATGGCAAAGGGTGATCCGATATTTTCGGCCGTGTAATCGCCGAATTTACGCGCACCGCTGGGGTTGAACCGGAAACTGACCGCCGGACGTCCATTTTGATCAAAACTGGGCTGTGCATCAACCAATTCTTCGCCGGTCACGACCGGAGTTTGTTCCATGATATAGAACACGCCCGGCTCATCAATCGACGGATAAATCACCTGCCGCGCGCCGGGGCGCTGTGCGGCATCGGCGGTGCGGCCAACGACGGGATGAAATGTCAATTGTGCGGTGGTTCCGATCAGTTCTTTCAACTCGCCCGCGCTGCCGATGCCGGGCACCTGAATCAGGATACGGTCGGCACCCTGGCGTTGAATGGTCGGCTCCCGCGTGCCCACCTCATCGACCCGGCGGCGGATGATTTCCACCGACTGTTTCATGGTGCGATCGTCGGTGGCGGCCTGTTCCTGTTCGGTCAGGCGCACGGTGATCACGTCATTCTCGCCCGCGACCACGATGTCACGCGCGCCCGCACCGGTCAGCGTGACCACGGGTTGCGCCAAAGCGCGAACGATTTCCAAGGCGCGCGCCATGTTTTCAGGTTGTGAAATACGCAAAGCCAGAACGTCAGGATCGCTTTCGATCCGCCGGATTGTACCGACCTGATCACGGGCGTCGCGCAGAGCGTCGCGCACTTCGGGCCACATACCGTCCAACCGGTCGGCATACACCTCGGTTACATTGACCTCGGCCAGCAGATGCGCGCCACCGCGCAAATCCAGCCCCAGGTTCACAAGGGTCGCAGGCATCCAGTTGGGCCAGGCGGCGACCGCCTCTTGCCGGGCGGGGGTGGCGCCCAACTGCTCAATCTCGGCCAAGGCATCATTGTGCCGCTCAACCCGGGTATAAAACCCGTTGGGCAGCGCAAAGATAAGCCCTGTGGCAATCACCACCCAAATCAGGAATCGCTTCCAGGCCGAAATCGTCAGCATCAAAGACGCCCCTTGTTATCAGTAGATTAAGAAGCGGCAGGTTCGGTTTTGTTCAAAACCTGGCTGATCGTCGCACGGACAACGCGCACCTTGATGCCTTCGGCCAGTTCAACCTCGACTTCGCTATCGTCCTTGACCTTGGACACTTTGCCAATCAGCCCACCAGCGGTGACAATCTGATCGCCCCGGCGCAGATCTGCGACCATCTTTTGATGATTTTTAAGCTTTTTCTGCTGAGGGCGGATCAACAGGAAATACATGATCGCAAAGATCAGAATCAGTGGTACAAAGCTGGTAAAGGCACTGGCGGCGCCTCCGGCCGCTTGCGCATAAGCAGGCGTTACAAACATGGTTTGGTCCCTCGATAAAAAGCCAAGGCCCGAGGGCCCCATTCGCATCGTCGCGCACCCTATCTGTGGGTGAATGGCTTGGCAAGCAAGGGGCGCGGCGGATTTTTTGCAATTCACCGCGCATGTGACCCCGTCAGAGCGGCACGCGTGGCTTTGGCGCTCCGACACAGGTTTACAAATGACCAACCTGCCCCATTGTGAGATATCGTTGGATTTGGCGGGTTTGCTGCGGAAAATCGGTTACACCCCACGCAAATCCGCGCCATAACCCGCAAAACCGACTCGGAACAGGACTTTAGCCATGCACGATATCCGCACCATCCGCGAACATCCCGAAACGTTTGAGGCCGCCATGGGGCGCCGGGGTTTGACGGGCGTGTCGGCGCAGGTATTGGACATTGACAATGCCCGCCGCGCCGCAATTCACGCCGCCGAAACCGCCAGGGCCGAACAGAACGCCGCCAGCAAACAGGTAGGGCAAGCCAAGGCAGCGGGCGATGAGGCACTGTTTGAACAGTTGCGCGCCACGGTTGCCGCCAAAAAAACCGAAGTCAGCGATATGGAGACCCAGGCCAAGGCGCTGGATCAACAGCTGGCCGATCTTCTGCTGACGCTGCCCAATATCATGGACGATGACGTGCCGCCGGGCCGCGATGACACCGACAACCAGAAAATCCACAGCTGGGGCACCCCGGCCAGTTTTGATTTTCAACCGGTCGAACATTATCAACTGCCTGCCGCGCGGGGCCTTGATTTCAACACCGCCGCCACCCTGTCGGGCAGCCGGTTTGTGGTGCTGCGTGGCGCCATGGCGCGGCTGCACCGGGCCCTGGCGCAATTCATGCTGGACATGCACACCACCGAACACGGGCTTGAGGAAACCAACACCCCGGTTCTGGTGCGCGAAGAGGCGATGTATGGCACCAACCAGCTTCCCAAGTTCGCAGATGACAGTTACCAAACCACAAACGGCTGGTGGCTTATTCCCACCTCCGAGGTCACCCTGACCAACACCGTGCGCGACACCACGCTTGAGGCCGATCAACTGCCGATCCGGCTGACCGCGCATTCGCTGTGCTTCCGCTCTGAGGCGGGCAGTGCCGGCAAGGACACCACCGGCATGCTGCGCCAACACCAGTTTGAAAAGGTCGAAATGGTCAGCATCACTGCGGCAGAACACAGCAAGGCCGAACATCAGCGCATGACCGAATGCGCGCAAAATGTGCTGGAGCGTCTGGGCCTGCCCTATCGGGTGATGCTGTTGTGCGAAGGCGACACCGGGTTTGGCGCGCGACGCACCCACGATCTTGAGGTGTGGTTGCCCGGCCAGAATACCTATCGCGAGATCAGTTCAGTTTCGAACACCGGCGATTTTCAGGCGCGGCGGATGAATGCACGGGTCAAAACCGATGGCAAACCGGCATATGTGCACACGCTGAACGGGTCCGGGGTGGCGGTGGGGCGTTGCCTGATTGCGGTGCTGGAAAACGGGCAAAAGGCCGATGGGTCTGTTACCCTGCCCGATGCCCTGCACCCCTATCTGGGCGGCAAAACCCGGATCACCGCTGAGGGCGTATTCGAATAACCGCACCAATATCCGTGAAAAACGGGCGGATGGCCAAACGATATTGACCGTCCGCCGACCGGGACTAGGTTTAACAAAATGAAATCGATCATCCTGCTTCTCGCGGCTTTGGCTTTTGCCATCTCGCCCTTTCTCAACCCCGAATTTGGCGGCTTTGATCCTGACCGCTATCCAATTCCGCAAATCGATCCGCCGGTGCAACCGGCCGGATATGCCTTTGCGATTTGGGGGCCGATCTATCTGTGGCTGATCGTCAGCGCCATATTCGGCCTGTGGAAACGCCGCGAAGATACCACGTGGGAGCCGATGCGCTTGCCGCTTGCGCTGTCACTTGCGGTTGGGGCGGCCTGGCTGCCTGTGGCATTGATCAGCCCGATCATCGCCACCGTGATGATCTGGATCATGCTTCTGGCCGCATTGGCGGCGTTTGATCGCGCCCCGGCCACCGACACACTATGGGCCAAGGCGCCGATCGGGCTGTATGCCGGGTGGCTGACCGCGGCCAGTTTCGTGGCGGTGGGGCTGTTGTTTGCCGGATACGGCTGGATGTCGGAAACGACGGCGTCGGTTGTCTGTCTTTTGGGCGCGCTGGCCTTGGCCGCGTTGGTCATCCGCCACCGGCCCAGCCTGGCCTATGGCGCTGCTGTCGTCTGGGCGCTGATCGCTGTCGCGGCGCAGAATTGGGCGCAGTCCTGGGCCCTGACGGCGCTGGCATTGGGTGGTGGCGCGCTGATCGCTGTCTTGACCGCGCTAAGATTGCAGCAAAAGTGATATCTCGGGCGGAAATGTTTAATTGAACCCGCCCGAAATGTTCGATTTTCACTATCCTTTATCGTCGGCGCGCCCTTTGCCAAGATGCTTGCGCAGGCGTGATGGCGTGCTCTTCGTGCGGTTCTTATAGGGGTTGTCCTCGCCCTGCCCGCGAAACCACAGCCGGATCGGCGTGCCCGGCATATCGAAATCCAGACGCAAACCATTGACCAGATACCGCTCGTAACTAGCGGGCATTTTATCGGGATAGGAACACATCACCACAAATCCGGGGGGCCGGGTTTTGGCCTGTGTCATATACCGCAGCTTGATCCGCCGCCCACCGGGCGCGGGGGGCGGATGCGCCTCGACCATGCCGGTAAGCCAGCGGTTCAACTGTGCCGTGGTGACGCGGCGGTTCCAAATTTCATGGGCTTTGATCACGGCGGCCTGAAGACGATCCAACCCCTTGCCGGTCTTGGCCGACACCGTAACCAATGGCGCGCCTTTCAACTGCGGCAGCAAACGTTCGAACGATTCGCGCAACATCTTGATCTTGTTGTTCTTATCGTCTTCGATATCCCATTTGTTCACGGCCACAACAACGGCGCGGCCTTCCCGCTCGGCCAGATCGGCAATGCGCAGATCCTGCTGTTCGAACGGCACCGCAACATCCAGCAATACCACCACGACTTCGGCAAATTTTACCGCGCGCAGACCGTCAGACACCGACAGCTTTTCAAGCTTTTCCTGCACCTTGGCCTTTTTGCGCATCCCGGCTGTGTCAAACAGGCGCACCGGCACAGGCACACCATCGGCCCCCGGCCAATCCATATTGACCGAAATTGCATCACGGGTGATGCCCGCTTCGGGGCCGGTCAAAAGACGCTCTTCGCCCAGAAACTGATTGATCAGCGTGGATTTACCGGCATTGGGCCGCCCCACCACTGCCACCTGTAAGGGGCGTGCTTTCGTGGGGATGCGCGGCGCGTCGTCATCAACATCCACATCAATTTCCGGCGCTTCATCGGCGGTTTCGGCGGCGCGCCGGGCAAATTGATCGGCCAGGGGGCGCAGTTGTTCGTACAGATCGTTCAAGCCTTCGCCATGTTCGGCAGACATGCGGATCGGCTCGCCCAGGCCCAGGGAATATGCCTCGATCACACCACCATCGGCGGCGCGGCCTTCGGCCTTGTTTGCGGCCAAAATCACGTGCGAATTCTTTTTGCGCAGAATGTCGGCAAAAACCTCATCCGCCGGCAAAATGCCGGTGCGCGCATCGACGACAAACAGACAGACATCGGCCATCTCAACGGCACGTTCGGTCAACCGCCGCATCCGGCCCTGAAGCGAATCATCGCTTGCCTCTTCCAGGCCGGCCGAATCAATCACGGTAAAGCGCAGATCGCCCAGACGTGCGGCCCCTTCGCGCAGATCACGGGTGACGCCGGGTTGATCATCGACCAAAGCCAGCCGTTTGCCGACCAGACGGTTGAACAGCGTGGATTTGCCCACATTCGGGCGGCCAACGATGGCCAGGGTAAAATTCATAATGCCCTCACGGCGGAAAGGAAGAACGCCGTCTACACCCTAACGCAGTCAACGGAAAGCGTGAAGCATCCCGTCCTGAGAAACAATGTATAAAGTACGACCGGCCACGATCGGGGCGCTCGCCGCCCCATCGGGCAGCGCGACCCGCCCGGTTTCCGCCCCGGTTTCGGGATTGAACGCGCGCAACAGCCCGTCACCCGACCCGACCCAAAGCTGGCCACCGGCCAACACCGGCCCATAATTGCCCACGATTGCCTTGCGACTGCGCGCTGCGGCTTTGACAAAAAACGGCAGCTCGGTGCCCCAGACCCGGGTGCCGGTTTCTGCATCCAGACGCACCAGTTCGGCCTTGTCCGACACCGCAAACACGGCACCACCGGCAACAATGACCGGGCCCATGGCGCCCTCGGTCGCCGACCACAGGGTGTCACCCGTGGTCAGATCCACGGCAACCGTGCGCCCTGACGGGCTGCCTGCGTAAACGCGGTCGCCGCTGACCACCGGATCGCCGGTGATGTCTGACACCCGTGCATATACCTGACCCTTGCGCTGACCGGCCACGAAACTGTTCCAGACACCGGTGCCGCCACCGCGCAGCGCCGCCACCAGTTCGCCATTGGCAAACGGCAGGATCGCCAGACGGTCGGTCACCGCAGGCGCGGCCCCTCCGACAACACCAGAAGCGCTGGGTGTGCCGGGCAATGTCCATGCGATTCGGCCGGTGTTGATATCGATGGCCCAGGCGATGGCGTCGCGCGTGACCACATAGGCCAGATCACCCACCACGGTTGGCGCCCCTGCCGGCGCGGCATCCAGCTCCTGAATCCAGTCGCGCGCGCCGGTGGCAGCGTTCAACGCCACCAAATCGCCAAAGCCCGTGGTAACCAACAAACGGTTACCCTGTATCGCAAGGCCCGCGCCGGACGCATCGTCAGTGTTTTCACCCGCCCGGGTCAGATCGACCGACCACAGCAGCGCGCCAGATGTCGTGTGGGCGGATACGGTCGAGCGGCTGTCCACCGTGAACACGCGATTGTCGGCCACGACCGGGGCGGCGGTAATGCGGTGACGGCGCGAATTGCCTTCGCCGATATTCACGCTCCAGGCCCGGTTCAGGGTGCTGCCAAGGGCGGGATGTTGAATGGTGTGGCTCGGGCTGCCTGCGGTATGGGTCCAACTGGCGTTGACCACCTGTGCGGGCAGGGTGATCGCCGTTGACGGTGCGGGCGCATCGACCATGGCATCGCCACTGAGATCGGCGCGGGGATCAAGACGTTCGCCCGTGAGAATCAATTCAGGATCACCACAGGCCGCCAAAAACCCTAGCGCGCCCAGTGCCGCCAGCATCGGTTTGCTCAGTCCCATCTGTGCCTCTCCTGCCCTCGTGCGCGGCGGGGAAATGCCCCTGCGCCGTAATGTGCTGCGGCCCTTGTGCGGGCCGTCGTTCAGGCCGCGTCGTCCAGCGTCCCACCAAGTGCGATAATCAACTGAGAAACGCGGCGGCGCAAGCCTTGGCTGACCTGATCTTCGGCCAGTATCCCCTGAAGCCGGGTCAATGCGGCATCGGATTCGCCTTTTTCCACCTCGGCCAGCGCGATTTGCTCCAGCGCCAACAGGCGATAGGGCGCGCCGGGAATGGTCAGCGGGGTCAGGCGTGAAATCTTGTCATCCGGGGTCAACCCACTGTCGGCGCGCATCACGAATTTCAACAGCGCCAATTCCCGGTATATCTGCGGCAAATCCGCCTCATCCGCCAGCGCGGCGAGGGATGTGGTTACATCGCTGCTGTCCTGTTCGGCCTCTTGCGCCATGAACATCGACACAAGCGCCTGCTGACGTGGCGTGGCCGTGGCCACATCGGCCAGGGCGGCACGGCGCTGCGCAGGATCGTTTTTCTCAAGCGCGGCAAGGATACCATCGCCAAACGCCTGTGCCGCGGCCTGGGTGCGGGCCTTTTGCCATTCGTTATAGGCGGCCCCGCCAACCAGCAGAACCACAAGGGTAATCGCGATCCAGCCATAGCGCCGCATCAGCCCGAACAGGCGGTCACGGCGCACCTCTTCGGTTACCTCTTCAACGAAACTGTCAGTGTTGCTCACGCAGGATCCCCCGTTTTCGGTCGCGGGTGTCTTACCGCGACGGGGGCATCATTGCCAAGGCCCCAAAGCAGCGGGGCGTTAAACGTTGTGCACGGATGCAGAAAACATTAATCTGAACCGATTAGTTTAGCGTACACCCCTTTAGATAACACACCCAACGGCATAAACGCCCCCCACCATACTTTAAATTGTTATGATCTGAACGAGGCCTTGATGCGTTTTTTCTCGATCCTCACTGCACTGCTGGTTGCGGGTGCGCTGTATTTATTGGTTTTCGAACGTCCCGCGCTTTTGGCATTTGCCCAAAACGAAGCTATTGCCGTAGACACCGCCACAGCCGGGGACGCCCCCGATGAAGGCGCCCGCGCCGTTTCTGTTGTGGCGTTACGCTCAACCGCGCAAAAAATTGACAGTGCCGTTTTATTGCGGGGCCGCACCGAAGCCGCGCGGCAGGTCACGGTCAGCGCCGAAACCAATGGGCGCATCACCTCGGCCCCCTTGCGCAAAGGCGCGTTCGTGACCGAAGGCCAGTTGCTGTGCCAACTTGATCCCGGCACCCGCGAGGCGCAACTGACCGAAACCGAGGCCCGCCTGAGCGAGGCGCGCGCCCGCGGCCCCGAGGCGCAATCGCGCGTGGCCGAAGCGGAATCGCGCCTGCAAGAGGCGATGATCAACGACAACGCCGCGCGCAAACTGAGTGAGGGCGGCTTTGCCTCGCAAACCCGGGTGGCGCAAACCGCCGCCGCGGTCGAATCGGCCCGGGCCGCGGTGCAGGCGGCAAAATCTGGCCTGGAATCAGCCAGCGCCGGGGTGCAGAGCGCCGAAGCCGCAGTGGCCGCCGCGCGAAAAGAGATCGAGCGCCTCAGCATCTTTGCACCGTTCGAGGGGCTGTTGGAAACCGATACCGCCGAATTGGGCACCCTGATGCAACCCGGCGCGCTTTGCGCCACGGTCATCCAACTGGACCCGATCAAATTGGTTGGCTTTGTGCCCGAAACCGAAGTCGCCAAGGTGCGCGTTGGCGCGATGGCCGGGGCGCGGCTGGCGTCGGGAATTGATGTGGTGGGGCGTGTCACGTTCCTGTCGCGCAGCGCTGATTCCAATACCCGCACATTTCGCACCGAGGTTGAAGTGCCCAACCCCGACCTGACCATTCGCGACGGACAAACCGTTGAGATCATCATTCAATCCGATGGGCGCATGGCGCATCTGATGCCGCCCTCGGCCCTGACACTGAACGATAATGGTGATCTGGGCCTGCGCATTGTCGATATCGGCGACACCGCCAAATTCGTGCCTGTCAGCGTGTTGCGCGACACGGTTGATGGGGTTTGGGTGGCCGGCCTGCCCGATACGGTTGCCGCAATTGTGGTGGGTCAGGAATATGTGACCGACGGTGTGGCGATCAAACCCACATATCGTGCCAATCAGGCCGAGGTGGGCCAATGACCGGTATGATCGATTGGGCCGCCGCCCGCGCGCGGATGGTCCTGGCGTTTATCGTTTTGTCGCTCGTTGCGGGTGGTCTGGCCTATAGCCAACTGCCCAAAGAGGGCGAGCCCGACATCGAAATTCCGGCGCTGTTCGTGTCGGTGCAATTTCCCGGCATTTCCGCCGAGGACAGCGAAAAACTGTTGGTCAAACCGATGGAAACCGAATTGTCGGATCTGGATGGTTTGAAAAAAATCACCGGCACCGCGGCCGAAAATTATGCCGGGGTGGCGTTGGAGTTTGAATTCGGCTGGAACAAATCCCAGATTCTGGCCGATGTGCGCGACCGGATGAATACGGTCGAGGCACGGTTCCCGACCGGGGCCGATAAATATTCGATCAATGAAATCAACTTTTCCGAATTTCCGATCATCATTGTCAATCTCACCGGGGCCTTGCCCGAACGCACGCTGTTGCGCGTGGCGACCGATTTGCAGGATCGGCTGGAATCTCTGGAACCCGTGCTTGAGGCCGGATTGGCCGGGCATCGCGATGAAATGCTTGAGGTGATCATCGATCCTTTGCGGCTTGAGGCATATAACGTCACCGCGAATGAGTTGATTTCGGTTGTTCAGAACAACAATCAACTGATCGCAGCGGGCGAAGTTGAAACCGAAAACGGCGCGTTTTCGGTGAAAATCCCGTCGTCATTCGAGAAACAGCAAGACATCTACAATCTGCCGGTCAAGGTGAACGGTGATCGTGTGGTGACACTGGGCGATCTGGCCGACATTCGCCTGACATTTGAAGACCGC
This sequence comes from Oceaniglobus ichthyenteri, assembly GCF_003057885.1. Lineage (GTDB taxonomy): Bacteria > Pseudomonadota > Alphaproteobacteria > Rhodobacterales > Rhodobacteraceae > Oceaniglobus > Oceaniglobus ichthyenteri. The sequence continues at coordinate 294,958 of NZ_QAGK01000003.1, read as the reverse complement.
ACCGGCACAGCGCGGTTCAACGGCCAGAAAACCGTCGCGCTTCAGGTGGTGAAACGCAAGGGGTTCAACCTGATCGACACCTCGGCCCTGGTCAAGGAAGAGGTGGCAAAAGTCAGCGCCGAATGGCCCAGCGATCTGCGCGAAGCGATCACTGTGGGCACCAGCAATGATCAATCACGTCAGGTTGAATCGATGGTATCGCAATTGGAAGGGTCGGTTCTAACGGCCGTTGCCCTGGTGATGATCGTGGTTTTGGCCGCGTTGGGAATCCGCTCGGCCCTGTTGGTCGGATTTGCGATTCCCACATCGTTTTTGCTGTGCTTTGTGCTTTTGGGCGCCATGGGCATCACAATTTCCAACATCGTCATGTTTGGCCTGATCCTGGCCGTGGGCATGTTGGTGGATGGCGCCATTGTGGTGGTTGAATATGCCGACCGCCGGATTGATGAGGGCGCAGGCCCGATGGCGGCCTTTACCGAAGCGGCCAAGCGGATGTTCTGGCCCATCGTCAGCTCGACCGCCACCACCCTTTGCGCGTTCCTGCCGATGCTGTTCTGGCCCGGTGTGGCGGGGGAATTCATGGGCATGCTGCCGGTGACGTTGATTTTTGTGCTGTCTGCCTCTTTGGTGGTGGCGCTGATTTATCTGCCGGTGCTGGGTGGCGTTGCGGGCCGGATATCGCGCCAGTTTGATGGCGCGTCGACCATCCTGCGCGGTCTGTTGCCATGGGTGGTGCGCGCCGCCTTGTTGGTGCCTGCGGGGCTGTTGGTGTTTAGCGGCGCGATGCAGACGCTTAACCCCACCTATCTGTTTCCAAATCTCGCTGTGATGCCGTGGGAATCGGCCACCCTGCCCGGCGCGCTGATGAAAGCAGTTGGGCCGCTGCTGTTTGTGGCTGGTGCAATGATTACGGGTATTCTGCTGGATTCGGTCAAATTTCGCCGCGCGCCCAAACGCGTGGCGTCGGGGCGCAAACGCACGCTGTTTGGCCACGCGATCAAATTCATCACAGGCAATCCGGTGATGCCTGTGCTGACGATTGGCGCAGTGATCTTTTTCGTGATCTCCACCTTTGGTTATTTCGCCGCCAACAACAACGGCGTTGAGTTCTTTGTTGAATCCGAACCGGAACAGGCGATCGTCTATGTCAAGGCACGCGGCAATCTGTCTCTTCCCGAAAAAGACGAATTGCTGCGCCAGGTCGAGGCGATCACACTTGAAACCAAAGGGATCGACAACGCCTTTGCCTTTGCGGGCGAAGGCGGGCTGAGTTCGAACAATGGCGGGGCGGCGACACCGCTGGATGCCATCGGTCAGATTCAGATCGAGCTGATCCCATGGGAAGACCGGCCAGAATACGCCCGCACCCACCCCGGCGACGTAACCTTGGATCAATTGGACGGTGACGCCGTCATTGCCGATCTGCAAAAACGGCTCGCCACCGTTCCGGGCATCCAGACCGAGGTGCTGAACCTTGCCATGGGTCCGGCATCGGGCAAACCGGTGCATCTGCGCCTGAGCGGCAACAACTGGGAAGAGCTGCAAACCGCCACCGCCCTGGCCCGGGCGAAATTTGAAACAACCGAAGGGCTGACCGATATCGAAGACAGCCGCCCCCTGCCCGGGATCGACTGGCAGATTGATGTCGATGTGGAACAGGCCGGGCGGTACGGCGCCGATGTGGTGACCGTGGGCGGCATGGTGCAATTGGTGACGCGGGGGATATTGCTTGATACGATGCGCGTGCCCACATCAGACGAAGAAATCGAAATTCGCGTGCGTCTGCCACAAAAGGACCGGGTTCTGTCAACCCTGGACAACCTGAAGGTGCGCACCGCCGATGGGTTGATTCCGCTGTCCAATTTCATCACCCGCAAACCCGTGGCAAAACTGGGCCAGATCGACCGGATCGGCCAGCAGAGGTTTTTTGACGTAAAGGCCGATGTTGCACCCGGCCTGACCAAAACCGTCACCGATGATGGCGGTGCCAGCCGCGACGTGGCGATGAATGCAAACGAACGTATTGAAACCCTGACCAAATGGCTGGAAACCGAAACGCCCCTGCCCGCCTCGGTTGATTGGGAATGGACCGGCGAACAGGAGGATCAAGCCGAATCCGGTGCATTCCTGATGAAGGCATTTGCGGGCGCACTGTGCCTGATGTTCATCATCCTGCTGGCGCAGTTCAACAGCATCTATAATTCGGTTCTGGTATTGTTGGCGGTGGTTCTGTCAACCGCCGGCTGTCTGATTGGCATGTTGGTGATGAACCAGCCGTTTTCGATCATCATGACCGGCACCGGCATTGTCGCGCTTGCCGGGATCGTGGTGAACAACAACATCGTGCTGATCGATACCTATCAGGAATACAGCCGGTATATGCCCCGGATCGAGGCAATCGTGCGCACCGCAGAAGACCGGATTCGCCCGGTTTTATTGACAACGATCACCACCATGGCCGGGCTTGCCCCGATGATGTTTGGACTGTCGCTGGATTTCATCGGCGGCGGCTATTCGATCGACAGCCCAACCGCGCTGTGGTGGAAACAACTGGCCACGGCGGTGGTGTTTGGCCTTGGCATTGCCACGATGCTGACGTTGGTGTTCACTCCGTCGATGTTGGCCTTGCGGGTCTGGATTTCCGAGGGCGCGTATCGCTCGGTGCGCGGTCTGGGCGCTTTGGCGCGGCGGCGGGGGCAGTCGGCGCGCGATCTGTCAAACAATCGCGCCGCCCGCAAAATCCGCGCGCCCGAAATCATCTGGGAAACCGACGCACCTGCGCCGGTGCACGACATCCCAACCCCGGCTCTGCGCGCGGCGGAATAGGTCGCGCAACCGGATCGTTTGCAGGGGGCAGTAATCGCCGCCCCCTGCATGGCTCGTCAGGCGGCGTCTTCTTCGGTTTCCTGACGATACCACAACGAGGCATAGCGCCCTTGCGCCGCCAGCAGCGCGTCATGGGTGCCACGTTCCACGATGATCCCGTTTTCCAACACCACAATCTGATCGGCATCGGCAATCGTCGACAAACGGTGTGCGATAACCAATACGGTGCGGCCCCGGCCCAACCCTTTCAATTCGTGTTGAATATCCTGTTCGGTTTCACTGTCCAGGGCGCTGGTGGCTTCGTCCAGCAACAGGATCGGCGGATCCTTCAGCAGCGTGCGCGCAATGCCCACCCGCTGTTTCTCACCACCAGAAAGTTTCAGGCCACGCTCACCCACTGTGGTGTCATACCCATCGGGCAGGCTGAGAATGAAATCGTGGATCTTCGCCGCCTTTGCCGCGTCTTCAACCTCGGAAAAGCTGGCCTCGGGGCGACCATAGGCAATGTTATAGCGGATCGTGTCGTTGAACAGCACGGTATCCTGCGGCACCACGCCGATTTGTGCATGCAGGCTGTCCTGCGTCACATCGCGCACGTCCTGGCCATCAATCGTCAGACTGCCGGCGTTCACATCGTAAAAACGGAACAACAGCCGCCCGATGGTTGATTTGCCCGACCCCGACGAGCCGACAATCGCCACCGTCTGCCCCGCCGGCACGTCAAGCGATATCCCCTTGAGGATCGGGCGCGCCTCGTCATAGCCGAATGTCACGTCCTTTAACGAAACCGCGCCGCCGCTGACGTTCAGCGCAGGGGCGTTGGGCTTGTCCTGAACCTCGGCGGGCTGTTCCAGAAGGCCGAACATTTCGCCCATATCCACCAGAGCCTGGCGAATTTCGCGATAAACCGAACCCAGGAAATTAAGCGGCAAGGTGATCTGAATCATATAGGCATTGACCATGACAAAATCGCCAACGGTCAACGCACCACTGGACACCCCCATGGCCGCCATCACCATGACCGCCACCAAACCACCGGTGATCAAAACCGATTGGCCAAAGTTCAGGAATGCCAGCGAATAGGACGTGGTCAGCGCCGCGGCCACGTATTTTTCCATGGCGCTGTCGTAACGCTCTGCTTCGCGGGTTTCGGCGCCGAAATATTTTACCGTTTCAAAATTCAAAAGGCTGTCAATCGCCTTTTGGTTGGCATCTGTGTCCTGGGCATTCATGATCCGGCGGACTTTCACCCGCCATTCCGTGACCGCAAAGGTGAACCAAGTGTAAAGCGCGATCGTCACAAACACGACCACCAGATACCAGATGTCAAACACCCAGGCCAAAACCACCGCGATCATCAACAGTTCCAACACCAGCGGCCCGATGGAGAACAGCAAGAATCGCAACAGGAATTCCACGCCCTTCACGCCGCGCTCGATGATCCGGCTCAACCCGCCGGTCTTGCGGGTGATGTGATAGCGCATGGAAAGGCGGTGAATGTGGTTGAACGTTTCCAACGCCAATTGCCGCAGGGCGCGTTGCCCGACCGCGGCAAAAATCACATCGCGCAACTGCTGAAACCCGACGCTCAGCAGGCGTGCCACGCCATAGGCCACGGTCAACCCCACCGCCCCCATGCCCAGCATCCAGGCCGCATCGGTGCCATCGCCCGACAACGCGTCAACCGCCGCCTTGTAGAAAAACGGCGTGCCGACGGCGATGAGTTTTGAAAGAACCAGAACGATCAACGAAAAGATCACCCGCCGTTTCACCCACCCCTGCCCTTCTGGCCAGAGATACGGGATAACGCGGCGGATCACATTGATACCACTGGTTTCGGGATCGGGCGATGTGCTCATGGGGCCTCGGCGCAAATGTTTGGAACCGGCGCAATCTAGGCCGCGCGGCCACCATTGGCCAGAGGCGGTGAGTTTATTCCGGCACGGTGAAAATTTGCCCGGGATAAATCAGATCGGGATCGCGGATCTTGTCAGTATTCGCCTCAAATACCCGCACATATAATTGCCCTTCGCCATAATTTTCACGGGCGATCCGCCACAGGGTAAAACCCGGTTGCACCGTGACAACCTGCACCGGCGTGTCGGTGTGTGCGGCGGCCATCGCGGTTTCGGGCGCTTCGGGTTGAAACGGCGTTTCGGTGCGCGATATCACGGCGCCGTCGGCCTCAATCTCATCGACGCGCAGGGTGTAAACCCGGGTGTCGATCTGCGGCAATTGCGCGCGCCACTGGCCGTCTTCGTTGATCTGGGTGGTGCGGATAGGATCATTATCCAGATACACCCGCACATAGGCCGCCGCCGCACCACGCCCGCCCAAAATGACCGCGCCCGATGGATCATAGGTAATGGTATCAATCGATACGTTATCCATCGCCTGTGGCGCATCGCCCGGATCCTGTATCACCCGCAGACCCAGCTGATCAGCCACGATAAGGCGCGGGGCCTGGGCCGGTTGGGCGGTCAGCATCGGGCCGATGTCGGCGTTTGGCCCGGTGATCGGATCGCTCATCACGGCTTGGGGTGGCGCGATGGGCGCGCGCCCCGCACGCACACCGCCGGGTACAGCGGTTGTGGTATCTGGCGCGGGGCCTGCGCCGGGCGTTGGCAATTCCCCGCTCTGCACCGGCGCCGGTGCCGGATCGGGAATGCGGGCTGTTGGCGTTGGCCCGGGTTCGGGCGCGTCGACAGACGCCAATCGTGGCGCGGTTTCGGCCAATTCGGGCGCGGAATCTGGCGGGCTGTCCTGCTGTGGGCGGCTTGGCGGTGGTGCGTTTACCCGGGCGGGCGGGCGCGGCCCGGCGGGCGGTTCTGGCGCCCCGGCCGGGGCTGTGGCCAATGCCAACATCTCTTGCATCGCGGGGGCGACGATCACCGTTTGATCCGACGCGGTTTCAACCGTGCCAAGTTTTGCGCTCAACGACAAAACCCGCGGCGCAGCCGCCGGCGCGATGGACACAAGCGCCACAAAGCCGCCCTTTGAATCCGCTTGCTCAACCGCAATTCTGGCCCCGTCCAACAAGACAGTAACCAAGGCATCGCGCGCCGCACGCCCGGCAATCAGCGCGCTGCCGTCGGGTTCGATCCGCACCACATCAAAAGTGGGGCGCACCGGGGCCATATCCGGCATCAATGCGATTTCGGGTTCCTGCGTGGGCAAAGTGATACGGGGCGCGCCCCCCTCAGGGGGCGCAGGGGCAAGGGCGACAGGGCGCGCCGCCATTTGCGGGGCATCGCCGCCAGTGCGGGGCGGTACCGCCGAAGCCCCCGATCCGGGGATTTCAGGGGCCGGATCAAGCGCCGACATCGGGGCATCCGGCACGGCCAGATTGACGGGTTTAAACACGACATATCCCGCAATACCCAACGCAGCAGTGGCCGCTATCGCCGCGCTCGCTTTGCCCAGGCCCGCAAACTTTGCCATCATATTTTCCCATAAGGCCCGCCCGATCGGCGCGCGTGTTCCTGCGCACCTTAACAACAGGCTGTGGGGGGGTCAAAACAGTAAACGCACCGCCCTGAAACCGGGTTTTCCCGGGGCCTAACGCCCGCCTCGTTTGCGCCGCGGCGCGCCGGTGTCGGACTGCCCCTCGCGGTGAAAGATGTAAATGCCCGATCCCAGAATGATCGCCACACCCAGCCACGTCAAAGCGTCCGGGAAATCTCCGAAAACCAGGAACCCCAGAGCGGTGGCCATGATGATCTCAAGGTACTGAAACGGCGCAAGGGCGGTGGCATCAGCGGCGCGGTAAGCTTCGGCGATGAAAACGAAACTGGTCGCGGCCACGGCCCCGGCACACAGAACCAACAGCCACGTGGCCGTATCGCCCACAGCCGGCGTAAACCCGGAAAACCCGTTCAAACCCAAGGTGCCCGACAGGATCACCAGCGCAAACGCCGCATAGATCGTGGTGCCACATTGCACCGTCAGGCCCGACCGGGTGCGCGTGGCTGTTTTCAACACGATCATGTTCAACGCATAGGCCGTGGCCGAAATCAACGGCAGCACCGTCGCCCAGCCATGGCTGGAAAATCCCGGGCGGATCACGATCAGCGCCCCGATCAACCCCACCCCCACCGCAATCAAACGCCGTGGCCCGGCCTTTTCGCCCAGCAACAGCCCGGCCAAAACAGTCAGGATCAGAGGTTCAACAAAGAAAATCGCGATGGCGGTGGCAATCGGCATCACCGAAAATGCCGCGATCAGACTGGTTAGGGATATCACCAACAGCCCGCCCGACAGCGCCACGATGGGCGAAAGCATCGCCCCCTGCAAACGCCGCCGCAAGATCACGCTGACCGGAACCAGAAATGCCGCCTGCGCCAGAACCCGCCACAGGGTCACACCCAGCGGATTCAACGTTTCGCTGAGCAGTTTGGCAAAGGTATCGCCCACCGGCAAAAGCATCATCGCGGCGATCATATAGATCATTCCGGCGCTCGGCTTTATCGCTGGAATCGGCTGGGCAAAGGGCAAGCTCGGAGTGTGAGACATGATGAAACCTCAACAAATCATAACCGCCCACCGAAGGGCGGTGAAAATCCGGGCGTCCAGGATGGCAGGGTGAAGACCATGGCGCGCGACGCCATCGCGCGCGGATCTTCCCCTGATCTAGGCATTCCGGCACGTTTGGTCAAGCGTCCGCGCCCGACCACCGCACACGGGGACGTGACCGAATGTGATGGTGCAATCCCCGCCACCGCAGAAGAAATTTGGCCACCCCGCGCCAACCCCGATTGATCCTGCGCGCGCACAGGCGTAGCGTCGGCGCAATCTCAAAAGGAGTTTCGCCATGCGCGATGATGCCCCCAACAGCTGGGAAGCCCGGGCCGAGGCCCATTCATTTTACGGCTTTACCGACCTGCCCACCATTGCCCAACGCGGCACCGTGGTTCTGACCCATGGCGAAGGCCCCTATGTAATTGACGTACACGGCCGACGCTATCTGGATGCCAATGCCGGATTGTGGAACATGGTGGCCGGGTTTGACCATCCCGAAATGGCCGCCGCCGCCAAGGCACAATATGACCGGTTTCCCGGCTATCATTCGTTCTTTGGGCGCATGTCCGACCAAACGGTGATGTTGTCTGAAAAGCTGATCGAAGTGTCACCGTTTGAGCGCGGCAAGGTGTTTTACACCAACTCGGGGTCCGAGGCGAACGATACCATGGTGAAAATGCTGTGGTTTCTGGGCATTGCCGAAGGCGCGCCGCAGCGCAAGAAAATCCTGACCCGGATCAACGGCTATCACGGGGTGACGGTTGTATCGGCCAGCATGACCGGCAAGCCGTATAATTCGGTGTTTGGCCTGCCGTTGGACGGGTTTCACCACCTGACCTGCCCGCATTACTGGCGGTACGGTGCCGAGGGCGAAACCGAAGCGCAATTCACCGCCCGTCTGGCGCAGGAGTTGGAAGACGTGATCGCGCGCGAAGGTGCCGATACCATCGCCGCCTTTGTCGCCGAACCGGTAATGGGGGCGGGCGGCGTTATTCCGCCGTCCGATGGATATTTTCAGGCGATCCAGCCGATTTTGAAGAAACACGGCATCCCGTTGGTGGCCGATGAGGTGATTACCGGATTTGGCCGCACCGGCGAAATGTGGGGCTGTCAGACCTATGGTTTCATGCCAGATGCGATCATATCGTCAAAGGCCCTGACCGCCGGATATTTCCCCATGGGCGCGGTGATTCTGGGCCCCGAGTTAAGCGACCGCTTGCAAGCGGCCGTTGAAACGATCGAGGAATTTCCACACGGTTTCACCGCGTCGGGCCACCCGGTTGGCTGTGCCATTGCGCTGAAAGCAATTGATCTGGTGGAAAACGGATTGTTGGCCCAGGCGCAATCGCTGATTCCACAGTTTGAGGCCGGCATGGCCCATCTCGCGCAGATGGGCAATATCGGCGAAGCGCGCGGCAAAGGGTTGATGGGCGCGCTTGAGGCGGTCAAGGACAAGGCAAGCAAGACACCGTTTGATGGATCATTGTCGGTCAGCGAACGTATCGCCAACACCTGCACCGATCACGGGCTGATCTGCCGCCCGTTGGGCCAGGCCATCGTGTTGTGCCCGGCCTTTGTTATGACGCCGCCGCAAATGGACGAGATGTTCGAGCGGTTGGAAGCTGCGTTAAAACAGGTATTCGCGGAAGTCGGTTAAGGGCGGGGGGCCAGCCCCCCGTACCCCCCGGGATATTTTCGGCAAGAAAAAACCTGGCCCCGGCGCTATTTTTCGATCTTGCTGAGCTTTTCCTGAAGATCGGCAAGTTGGGCGCGAATATCGCTCAGCTCTTGTTTGCTGTCATTTTGCGGGGCGGGTTTGTCGATCAGCCCGCCCGTTACCGCCTTGAGAAATGCCTGTTGCTGGGCGCGCATCGCGTCGTATCCGGGCATGGCCGACATGGGGTTTGACAGGCTTTCCATGGCTTTGGACTGGCCATCGCGCAGCATGTCAAAACTCATCGCCAGGAATTGTGGCACCACCGATTGCGCCTGGGTCGTATAGCTGCGCACCAGATCGGTGAGAACGCCAAGCGGCAGCACGGATTCGCCTTTGGATTCGTGCTCGGCAATGATTTGCAACATGTATTGGCGGGTCAGGTCATCACCCGATTTCAGATCGACGATCTGAACATCGCGCCCGGCGCGGATGAAACCGGCGATGTCTTCCAACGTCACATAATCACTGGTTTCGGTGTTATAGAGGCGACGGCTGGCGTAACGTTTGATCAAAAGTGTCGTGGAACTATCGGCCAAAGAAGCCTCCCATTTTGGCGGTGCAGCACCAGAATATGGCAGTGCAGCACAAAAAGAAAGGGCGAGCACAAGGCTCGCCCTTAGATCATGACCGGCAGGGAGGGTGCCGATGTCAGATCTTTTACTTGTTTGTCGCTTTTTTCGCGGCGTTGGTCATGTCTTCGCCAGCTTTTTGGGCGGCGGCTGTCATGTCTTCGCTGGCGTTCTTGCCGGCGGCCAACATCAGCTCAACAGTTTCCATCTGCGCTTTTTTCGCAACTTCGGCGAATGCGGCAACAGCTTCGCTGGACATTTCGGCCTGGGCCGAAGCGAAATCGCTCATCGACTTGGAATAGTCGTTGGGCTCGGATTTGGTTTTGGTCACGTCGCCCAATTTGGCGATGGTGCCTTTGGTCCAGGCTGTCGAGATTTCGGCCGACTTTTCAGCAGCTTCCAATGCGACTTTGCTCATCTTTTCGCCGTAAGCGGCGTAAGTTTTGAAGCCATCCTGAAAGGCGGACATGTCCATTGGGAATGCGCCCATCATGTCTTGCATGGATTTTGTGTAATCTTGTGCTTTCGTAGCCATGTTCAGTTCTCCGTATCTGCGGCAAGGCCGCTTGTGAATTCCTGAACCCTATGTACATGCTGCAGTGCGGCATTTCAAGCTTTTTCTGCACTGCAGCATATTTTTTCAGGCTGGTAAATCACACATCCGGCTTTGCGATGACGTAAGTGCCTGGTGCGGCGGCCAGAATTTCGCGCCCCCCCTCGCCCGGAACCCGGGCTTGCACCTGCGCGCCGGAACGTTTGCGCAGCCATGTTTCCCACGTGGGCCACCACGATCCGGCGGTAAATTCTGCATCATTCTTCCAGGATTCGGGGTCTTTTGGCCAAGCGGAGTTGGTATAATGGCCATACTTCTTCTTGCTGGGCGGATTCACGATCCCTGCGATATGGCCGGATTCCGACAGGATGAACGTTTTTGACCGGCTGCCCATTTGCTGGATTCCAACATAACTGCTGCCCCAAGCGGCAATGTGATCGGTTTCACAGGCAATGGCGCAGACGGGCACCTGAACATCTTGCAGGTGCAGCGTCGTATCGAGCAAATCAAATCCGCCATCGGCGAACTTGTTTTCCTGGCACAGCCCGCGCAAATATTCCATCGCCATGCAGTCCGGAAGATTGGTGCCATCGCCGTTCCAATACAACAGATCGAACGCTGGCGGCGCCTCGCCCATCATATAACTGCGGATTGCCGGCTGATAAATCAGATCATTGGCCCGCAGATAACTGAACGTGCGCGCCATATAAAACGATTCAAGTATCCCCTTGCGACCGACCTCCTGCTCTAACCCATCGATAAAATCATCGTTCAGAAACACGCCCACTTCGCCCTGATCCGCGAAATCCGTGAGCGTGGTAAAAAACGTGGCAGATTTGATCGATGTATCGCCGCGCTGTTTCAGCAAGGACAGTGTCAGCGCCAAGGTGGTGCCGGCAATGCAATACCCGATCACATTGATCTGCTCTTGCTGGGTGATCGCCTTGACCTCTTCAATCGCGGTCAAATAGCCGTCTTCGATATAGTCGCCCAGCCCGATGCCCGCATAGCTGGCGTCAGGATTCACCCAACTGACCACAAACAGGGTGTATCCCTGTTCGACAATCCAATTGATCAGGCTGTTTTTCGGTTTCAAATCAAGGATATAGAATTTGTTGATCCAGGGCGGAAAAATCAACAGCGGGATTTTGCGCACCTTTTCGGTTTTTGGCGCGTATTGGATCAGCTCGAACATCTTGTTTCGAAACACCACCGATCCTTCGGTCGTGCCGATGTTTTCACCCACCTTGAACGCCTCTTTATCGGCCAGTGAAACGATCAACTCGCCTTCATTCGCCTCGATATCGCGGACCAGATTTTCCAATCCATCGACCAGGGACTGGCCCTCGGTCTCGACAGCGCGCGCCAGGGCTTCGGGGTTTGTGCCCAGAAAATTGGTCGGGCTGAACATATCCATGATCTGTTGGGTGAAATATGTCACACGTTTCCGGTCGGCAGCGTCCAACCCTTCCAACGATGTCACGGCATTGCTCATCGCTTCGGAGGAAAACAGATATTGCTGTTTGAGATAGTTGAAATAGGGGTGCGTGTCCCACATCGGGTTGGAAAAACGCCGGTCTTTGGGGCCCGGATCGGCGGGGGCAGATAATTTTCCGCTCGCCAGGGTTTGCTGGGCTTCCATGTAATGTTTCATTGACTTGGCCCAGAATCCGACCTGCTGCTCCATCATCTTTGACGGATTTGACATCATTTCAGCCACATATGCGGCAGCCGCCTTTTGAAACAGATCCTGGCTTGGCCCTTGCAAATTACTGGGCACCGTGCGTTTGTTCGACAGTGCCGCAATCAGCCGGGACGACAGTTCTTCAACCTTGGCCAGATTCGCCTCAAGCAATGCAGACGGCGCATTGTCCGTAGCGTCTTTTGAATCTTTTGTTGTCATATTAATATTTCCACCCTAAATTGCTGCACAGCAGCATAAGAACCGCGCCCCCCATCATAACGATTCTGTCAGATGGGTTCAAAGTGTGATTCTATCGGGGCACCCCCCTGAGTAAGGAGCAATATGCGATACATGGCGACCTATGATCTATTGGAGACCATCCGCAACACCAATCAATGGCTGGGCGCAACCGCGTCGGCCATCGGATCCTACCCGGCCGTTGGCCTGGTTCCCAATCCCATGTTTCAGATGATGGCCGCTTGGGGTGATGTCACCGAACGCAGCTTTGCACGCATGGTGGCCAAACCCGATTGGGGCATCGGCAGTATTCTTAACCTTGATGGCCGTGATATGGTCGTGAACGTCGAAACCGAGCTGTCGCGCCCGTTTGGCGATCTGATCCGATTTGATGTATCGGGGCGCCCTGCACGCACCCGGCGCATTTTGTTGGTTGCACCCATGTCGGGGCATTATGCCACGCTGTTGCGTTCAACCGTGAATTCGCTGTTGCCCGATGCCGATGTCTGGATCACGGATTGGCACAATGCCCGCGATATCCCGGTGTCCAAGGGCAAATTCGATATTGAGGATTACACCCTCTATCTGGCTGATTTCATGCGCCATCTCGGCCCTGACACCCATGTCATCGCGGTGTGCCAACCCGCGCCCCTGGCCCTTGCGGCAACGGCGCTACTGGCCGAACAGGACCCCGGCGCACAGCCCGCATCACTGACCCTGATTGGTGGCCCGATCGACCCGGACGCCGCCGCCACCGATGTCACCGATTTTGGCCGCCGCATCACCATGGGCCAACTGGAAGAAGCGGCGATTCAACGGGTTGGTTTCAAATATGCCGGCGCCGGGCGCATGGTATATCCGGGCCTGTTGCAGCTGTCATCCTTTGTTTCGATGAACCTTGAAACCCACTCCAAGGCATTTTCGAATCAGATCATGAAGGTCGCCCAAGGCGAAGCGGGCGATCACGACAAACACAACAAGTTCTATGATGAATACCTGGCAGTGATGGATATGACCGCCGAATTCTACCTTTCCACCGTTGAACAGGTGTTCAAGAACCGTGACATCGCCCGTAATGATTTCACCGTCGCCGGTCACAAGGTGGACATCGGGAAAATCACCGATGTTGCCGTGAAAATCGTCGAAGGTGAAAATGATGATATTTCCGCCCCCGGTCAATGTCTGGCGGCGCTTGATCTGCTGACCGGCCTCTCCGACAGCAAAAAGGCATCCCATGTCGAACCGGGCGCGGGCCACTATGGCATCTTCGCTGGCAAAAGCTGGCGTAACAATATCCGCCCCCTCGTGCTGGACTTCATTGATCGCAACAGCCGCTCAGCCGTGACACCGACACAGCAGGTGCAAACCAAAACCCCACCAAAAGCGACTGCGGCAGAATAAAATCACCGCAGATGGCCACAGGCACCCACGGGCCCCGCACCCGGCGCAAGCCGGGGGTGGGGGGCATGGCGTGGGGCATCGCCCCTCTGTCCGGTCAAACTCAGCTGTCTGAAACCCGCAGTTGCCGTTCGCCCGCCATCCACCGGCGCAAAGCCTCATTCGTGGCGCGCGGGCGTTCAACCATCGGCGCGTGCCCGGCCCCCGGCAATATTACCAGTTCGGCCCGGGGCACCAAACCCGCCATGAATTCGTGGCGGCGCGGCAGATACAGCGTGTCATGTTCCCCACACAGGATCAGCGTGGGCACCCGCACCTGGCGCAGGGTTCTTTGCTGATCGGGCCGCCGCTGCAACGCCATGGCTTGCCGCAAATACGCCGGCACCCCCTGATCCAGCGCCATCTGCCCCATGAATCCCACCACCATATCGTGGTATTCGCCCGGTGCGAAACAGCTTGGCGGCACCTCGGCCTCCATGACTTCGGCCAGCCGTCCGGCCTTGGCACGGGCAATGCGCAAATCGCGTTCCGCCGCAGCGGGGGGCGTTTCCGACAGACAATTCGTCGACATCAGCGCGATTCGCCTGACCCGTTCCGGGGCGCGGCGCAGCATCTCGATCGCGACCATCGCGCCCAATCCGTGACCGGCCAAAGAAAACGTTTCCGGCGCCCCGACCAGCGCCATTTCAGCCATATCCTCGACCGATCCTTCATACCCGACATGGGCCAGATGAATGGCATGGGTCTGGGAAAATGTCTCAATCTGGGCGCCCCAGATCCGCGCGTCCGCCATGAAGCTGGGCAACAACACCAAAGGTTCGTTCACACCGCACACTCCACTGACAGGCCAACATAAATACTCATCGCGCCACCCTAAGGTTGTGCCCGGCGACCCACAAGGCGCGACCCGAAAGGGGTGGCAAACTTTCGCTTTGATCCGCGCGGTCCACCCGCACCCGACTTGGCGCTTGCCAGAATGCGGCCACCATATTCAGATCGCCCATGCCCGATGGGATCAGACTGATCCGGTGCTCTATCGTTGGCACGCCGCCAAAACCTCTTCGACGGCGCCTTCAATCAGGCGCAAACATTCCGGCGTCGAAAACCGATGATCGGCACCTTTAACCAAAGTCAGCCGCACATCACCCCCCCGGATATGGTCCAAAAGCCGCAGCGCGACCGACAGTTTCACATCCGCATCCGCCGTACCCTGAAGCAGGCGCACAGGCCCGGAAATCGACAAAGGATCGCGCAAAACCAATTGGTTACGGCCATCTTCGATCAACCGGCGGGTGATGATATAAGGGTCGCCATAGTCCGAGGGCAAGGCCACCTGCCCCGCCTCATTCAGGGCCGCCTTTTGGCCATCGTCAAATCCGGCCCACATGCTGTCTTCGGTGAAATCCGGGGCCGCCGCGATGCCCACAAACCCGGCGACCCGTTCGGGCATCGCCCGCGCCACCAGACACGAAATCCAACCGCCCATGGACGATCCGACCAAAACTTGCGGCCCCTCGGTTAGCCCGGAAATCGCCGCCATGGCATCTTCTGCCCAATCGCCGATACAGCCGTCGCTAAAGGCCCCCGATGACTCGCCATGGCCCGAATAATCAAACCGCAAAAATGCCCGGCCCCGCGCCTTGGCCCATGCTTCAAGATGCACAGCCTTGGTGCCTTGCATGTCGGATTTGAAGCCGCCCAAAAACACCACGCCCGGCTCCGCGCCGGTGCTGTGATGATAGGCAATGCGCCGCCCTTGGGGTGTGTCGAAAAACTCGGTCATGTCTGCCCTCCGTTGTCGCGCCACCCTAGCCCGCAGCGGGCGCGATGCAACCAATCTTGGCGCGCATGTGTTGACACCGGACGCCGCATTGGTCATGACCCCCCCACATTTTACCCGCAACCGGGCGTTTCGTAGGCGCCAAACAGACGAGGATCGGCCAGATGGCTCAAATCTCCCTCACATTTCCCGATGGCAATCAGCGCAGCTATGATGCCGGCATTACCGCCGCCGAGGTGGCGCAATCCATCGCCCCGTCGCTGGCGAAAAAGGCCATTTCGGCAACGTTGGACGGCGCGCATATCGATCTGGCCTGGCCGATCGACACAGATGGGGCCATCGCGATCAACACCATGGCCGATAACGCGCCTGCGCTTGAACTGATCCGTCACGATCTGGCCCATGTGATGGCCCGCGCGGTTCAGGAAATCTGGCCCGATGTCAAAGTCACCATCGGCCCGGTGCGCGATTACGGCTGGTTCTATGATTTTGACCGTGCCGAGCCGTTCACCCCAGAAGATCTGGAGGTGATCGAGGCCAAGATGAAAGACATCATCAACGCCCGCGATCCCGTGCGCACCGAAATCTGGGATCGCGAAAGCGCCATTCAACATTATCAGGACCGCAACGAACCGTTCAAGGTTGAGCTGATCGAACGCATCCCGGGCGATGAACCCCTGCGCATGTATTGGCACGGCGACTGGCAGGATCTGTGCCGTGGCCCGCATTTACAGCACACCGGCCAACTGCCCGCCGATGGGTTCAAGTTGATGAATGTCGCCGGGGCCTATTGGCTGGGCGATTCGTCGCGCCCGATGCTGCAACGCATCTATGGCGTGGCGTTCAAGAACCGCAAAGACCTCAAGGCGCATCTGACGATGCTGGAAGAGGCGGCGCTGCGCGATCACCGTAAACTGGGCCGCGAAATGGGCCTGTTTCACTTTCAGGAAGAGGCGCCAGGCCGTGTGTTTTGGCACCCCGATGGCTGGCGCATCTATACCCAGTTGCAAGATTACATGCGCCGCCGCCAATATGCCGATGGCTATGTCGAGGTGAACACACCACAGGTGGTGGACCGCAAATTGTGGGTCGCCTCGGGCCACTGGGACAATTATCAGGAACACATGTTCATCGTCGAGGTCGAGGAAGAGCACGCCGCCGCCAAGGCGGTGAATGCCCTGAAACCGATGAACTGCCCCTGCCATGTGCAGGTGTTCAATCAGGGTTTGAAATCATACCGCGATCTGCCCCTGCGCATGGCCGAATTTGGCGCCTGCAACCGCTATGAACCTTCGGGCGCACTGCATGGGTTGATGCGGGTGCGCGGATTCACCCAGGATGACGCGCATATCTTCTGTACCGAAGACCAGATCGAGGCAGAAACCGCGAAATTCATCACCCTATTGGCGTCGGTCTACAAAGATCTGGGGTTTGAAAAGTTCGACATCAAATTGTCCACCCGCCCTGAAAAACGGGTCGGCAGCGAGGAATCGTGGGATTATGTCGAAGCAGCGTTGGAAAACGCGATCAAGGCCACCGGCACGCCCTATGAAATCGATCCCGGCGAAGGCGCGTTTTACGGCCCCAAGCTCGATTTCAAACTGACCGATGCGATTGGCCGCGAATGGCAATGCGGCACGTTTCAGGTCGATCCCAACCTGCCTGAACGGCTCGACGCCACTTATATCGGGGCGGATTCCGCCAAACACCGCCCGTTCATGTTGCACCGCGCGATCCTTGGATCGTTTGAACGGTTCATCGGCATCCTGATCGAAAACTTCGCCGGACGCCTGCCCTTCTGGCTGGCGCCGCGTCAGGTGGTTGTTGCCTCGATCATCTCTGATGTCGATGGCTATACCCAAGAGGTGGTGGAAAAACTGCGCGCCGTGGGCGTGCGGGCCGAGGCCGACATTCGCAATGAAAAGATCAACTATAAGGTGCGCGAACATTCCATGGGCAAGGTGCCGGTGATCCTGGCCATCGGCGCGCGGGAGGTTGAGGACAACACCGTCTCCATGCGTCGTCTGGGCGAAAAACAGACGCGCACCGTGGCCTTGGACGATGTTTTGAAAGATCTGGCAGAAGAAGCAAAAGCGCCGGATCAGCGCTAAGCCATTTCAGGCCCGAAAACCTGCCCACGTCAGTCTGAGTGGGCAGGTTTTTTTCAGTCTCCCAACCCTTTGCCGGTCGGAATGCCCTTTTGCGTCGGGATATATTCACGCTGCACCCGGCGTACCTTTTGGACTTTGCGCTGAACCGGATGCTGCATCATCTGTGCATAGCTTTGCGCGCGGGTTGGCACACCGCAACAGATGACGCCGGAAATCGTGATCGGCTGCAATCCTGCCGGACAGAAATTTTCCGTCGGATAAGCGTAAAGCGCGGCATCCTGCGCACTGGCGGTTGCGGGCAACCCGGCCAGCATCAACAGCCCCAGGCCCAATTTCAGTTGCGAATTAAATGTCATAAGCGCCCCCCGCGACGGATGTTATTGTGCGATAAATGTCTTTTCACAGCCTAGCGCGGCAAAACCAGCCGGTCAATTTTGCAAATGGCGATCGGGTCCATTTCGTCAATGGCTGTGGGGCTCATCATCAAGAGAGCCGTGAATGGCAAATTGTTCCAATCCGGCGTCTTGCGGCTCGATCATGCGGTATCCTTCGCGCACCCCCGCTTCGGTCAGTTCGCGCGCAACCGTCAACAGGGTGTTTGGCGTGGCATCTTCGCATAATTCGGCCATGTGGGCGATTTCGCCCTCGGCCACACCACGGGCGGCCTCAAGCGATGGCGCGCCGTAAATATCCACGAAATGCTGTGCCAGGGCTTGGGTCAATGCCTCAACCTCGCCCGGTTCAACCTGTGTCACCGCCACGAAACTGACCCGCCCAAAGGTTTCACAGCCCATCCAACCGTTTGAAAATGCCTGTTTTGCCTTGCCGGTCAAATCCGCCTCGGACCAGTTCGAAAATTCAAACCCACCGGAAATGCACCACTCACCGGTGCGCGCGGGGCTGTGAAACACCCGCGTATCACTTTCGTCGAAATGGATCGCGCGGGCCAGTTTCATGGCACATCCCTTATCACATCACTCAGCGGCAACAGCCGTGTGCCGCCTTGGGTTTTCAACAGCAGGCCAAAATCGGCATCGACCCCGGTAAAATGCCCCGCCTGCCCCAATATCACCGTATCGGTGCCAATTCCATGGGCCAGCCCGATCCATTCGCGGTGCAGCGGCGCGTTGCCCTCATCCTCCCATGTGGTCAGCCACACCAGGGTATGGCGCAGCCAGGCGGGCAACAATACGCCCGGTTCGACATCGCCACAGCCTTCTGCGGCCAGGGTCGTGGTGTCGGGGGTAAGACCCGTGTCGCCCATTGGCGCCCACAGGGCCAGATCAAGTGAAATCACCAACCAATCAGGCTCGGCCCCAGGATCACGGGGCGCCGCGGCCATCGACAAGGTGCCGCACACCGCGCCGTTCACCCGCAGCGTCCCATCCCAACCCAGATGCACCGCCACTTCGGGCGGGCCCAGCGCGCCAAGGGCGTTCTGAAACCCGATCCCGCACAGGGGCAGCATGATCACCGCCTGTGACAGCGTTACTTCGGGGGCGA
Source organism: Oceaniglobus ichthyenteri (assembly GCF_003057885.1). Lineage (GTDB taxonomy): Bacteria > Pseudomonadota > Alphaproteobacteria > Rhodobacterales > Rhodobacteraceae > Oceaniglobus > Oceaniglobus ichthyenteri. The sequence continues at coordinate 276,062 of NZ_QAGK01000003.1, read as the reverse complement.
ATACAATCGCCGCGCGCAGCCTTTCGTGGTCAAAATCATAAACCACCAGCCCGGCGTCACACCCCGCCCGCGCCTCGGCCACCGCCACGGCAAACGGATCGGCCCCGGCACTGGCAAGCGGCGAAAACAGCGGCGGCAGATCCATTTACGCCTGACCCTTTGCGATCAGATCGCGCGCGACGCTGCGAAATACCTGGGCCTGCGCGCTGTCGGGGGCCGACACCACAATCGGCGCGCCGCCATCGCTGGCCTGTCGGATCGACAGATGCAGCGGAATTTCCGCCAGCAAAGGCACGCCCAGTTTTGCCGCCTCGCTGGCCACGCCGCCATGGCCGAACACATGTTCTTCGTGGCCGCAATTGGTGCAGATATGGGTCGACATGTTTTCGATCATGCCCACAATCGGCACGTTCAGTTGGTTAAACATATCAATGCCCTTGCGCGCATCGAGCAATGCCACATCCTGGGGCGTGCTGACGATCAGTGCGCCGGTTACGTCGGCCTTTTGCGCCAGGGTCATCTGCACATCGCCGGTGCCCGGCGGCAGATCGACGATCAACACATCCAGCGCGCCCCATTGCACCTGCATCATCATCTGTTGCAACGCGCCCATCAACATCGGGCCACGCCAGACGACCGCCTGATCTTCGTTGGTCATCAACCCGATGCTCATCATCGTGACGCCGTAATTACGCAGGGGCAGAATGGTTTTGCCATCGGGCGATGCGGGCCGCCCCGACACGCCCAACATACGCGGTTGGCTGGGGCCATAGACATCGGCATCCAACATGCCCACACGCCGCCCTTCAGCCGCCAGCGCACAGGCCAGGTTCGACGCGACGGTGGATTTTCCGACGCCGCCCTTGCCGCTGGCGATTGCCAGTATCCGATCAACACCGGGAATTTTCTGCGGACCCTTGGGTTCGGATTTGCGCATTTGCAGATCCGGCGGGGCGGATGGGGTGGAGTGAGCGGTCAGCACGACCGAAACCGTGCCCACCCCATCCAATGCTTTCACCCGCGCCTCGGCGGCGTCTTTCACCGCCTGATATGCATTTGCCTGACTGGGTGCGATTTCCAATACGAACCGCACCGCGCCATCCTGCACGGTCAACGCTTTGACAATACCGGCGTCAACAATGCTGGACCCGGCCAAGGGATCGGTGATTGTTTTCAGCGCCGCAAGAACATCATCACGGGTCAGCGCCACCTCAGCTTTGCCCCGAAATCGTGCCCGTGACGGTGTGTTCCAATTCAAGGCCATCAATGGTCAGAACCATCTTGGCCTCATAGGTTTTGCCGCTTGCACCCTTTTCGCGCATGGCTTCTTCGATCTGCTGTTGCGAGGTCACGCCGACCTGTTTCAGAAACTTGCGCATCGACATGTTGAAATCTTCGCTCATGGGGTCGCTCCTTTGATTGCTTTGAAATGATGTTGGCCCTTATCGCGGTACAGTCAAGGGACCGCGCCGGGCGCTAGTGGTCCTTGCGCTTTGACAAATAATCGTCGGTGGTGCGCACGCGGGGGCGCTCTGCTCCGGCCATCGGGTTGTTCTGACTGTGGTACTGTGATTGCACGCGGCAGTTGTCGCACATCTGGATCATCCGCGCAGCGGCGGGATTGGCGAACATCGCGTGTTTCCCGGCCAGTTTCTCGGTGATCTTCTCGACGGTGGATTTCACCCCGAACAGGCTGCCGCATTCGATACAGGCGAACGGTTCTTCCTCGTGCAGAACCACCTGGCGCAGGACGGTTTCGGTCAGGTTGAACCGGGGTTCAAGCGTGATCGCGTTTTCGGGGCAGATGTTGGCGCACAGCCCGCATTGCAAACAGGCATCTTCCTGAAACCGCAATTGCGGCAGATCGTCATTGTCGCCCAGCGCACCCGATGGGCACAATGACACACACGACAGGCACAGGGTGCAGGCGTCGGTATCGACGACAACCGCGCCGTAAGGGGCGCCCACAGGCAAATCCAACATCGCGCCATCGGGATTCAGCGCCCGCGCCGCCAGACGCGCCACCTGACGGCGGCTGCCCATGGGCAGTGCGGTCTGGATGACCGGTGCGCGCGCCGCGCCACCATACAGGTGATCGGACAGGGCATCAGGATCAACCATATCAATCAATGTCACCGCACCCGGCGCAATCGCCCCGGTCAGCGCCGCCTCGCGTTCAAGCGCAGTACGGTCGGTTTTCGGCGTCAGCAGGATATCGACACTGGCAAAGCCCACCATCAGGGCGGCCAGGGTTTCGGCGTGGCCGAACCCCTCAAGGGCGGCCACCTCAAGCGGGATCACATCGGCCGGCAATCCGCGGCCATAGCGCGCGACAAGGGCGATCATCTCGGCCCCGTGGGGCGCATCATGCACCAACAGGCGGGGCACACCACCGCCGGCCTTGCGATAGGTATCGGCCAATGTGGTCAGCCGGCGAAACACCGACTCAACACTGGGCGCGTCATAGGTGATCGCCCCCGATGGGCACAGCGCCGAACAGGCCCCACAGCCCGCACAGATCATCGGATCAATCGCCACATGGTCGCCATCGGGCATGAATGCACCGGTCGGGCAAATATCCAGACAGTTGGTACAGGCCACCTGTTCGGCCCGCGAATGGGCGCATAATGTCGGCTCCAGCCGGATATAAAGCGGTTTTTCAAACGTTCCCACCATCTGCGATGCGGCCAGAACGGCGGCCCCAACCGCCGCCGGGCGGCCCGGATCGGCGCGCAGATATCCATCGCGCTTTTGCGGCGCGGGAAACAGCGGCGTTGTTCCGCGCAGATCCAGAATAATATCGCATTCGGACTGCGCGCCATCACGGGGTGGTGTCAGCACAGGCGCGCCGCGCCCGCCGGGCACAACCTGTTGCAACCCGTCGATGCGCAGGGAAAATTGACCCAACGTGCCGCTGGCCCGCGCCAGACGCCCCACCACCACATCAAACGCGGTGGTATGTTCAACCTCATCGGCGGTGTCGAGCAACACAGTCACCGCCAGAATATCGGCCAGATCCCGCGCTGCCGCCAGCGCCACATCGGCGGCGCCGAGAATCAGACAGGTGCCTTCGGATTCCACATCCATCGTGCGCGCAGGTGCCACCGCAACCGCGGCTTCGGCCAGAAGTGCGGCCATTTTCGGCCCCGCCTCATCGCCCTGCTCCGACCACCCTGCTCGATCCCGCAGATCGACACAAAGCGGCGGTTCAACCCCCAGCTCTTCGGCCAACTCTTCGAAACGCGCCACCTCCTGACCACAGGCAATCGTCACCGGCCCCGCCTGCAGTGCCTGCGCCACGATATCTATCTGATCCGTGCACAGGGCAGAATGCAGCCGCGAACAGCGCTGCCCGGTTGCGCCTTCGATCGTATCACCCGCAACGGTTTGACTGCCAAGGCAGCTGCAGATCAGAACGGTGTTGGTCATGTCGATCCCCTTTTGCGGGCATTCCCCCGCTTTTCGGCGCCCATTTGGTCAGGAAAGCGGGCTAAGGTAAACCCAAAACGCGGCCCATGGATGCGGCCCTCGGTTTCACTGTGTCAATCCCGATGTATGCAACAGTGAACAAAATTTTGCTTTTTAACTGCAGGAAATTATTGCACAATAGATACACCGCAAACGCAAGAGGAACAACTTGGCCTTTCTGTTCAGCAAATCAAGGACTGTGCCCTTGGGTGTGGTTCTGAAACGGACACCTGGGGTGACGCGATGGGCCAAATGGGCCTGGTCGGCATCCGATGTGTTGCCCGGTGCCGGGCCTGCGAAATGGAAAGTGCTGGCGCACTCCGACACGGTTTCCCTCTATCATGCGGCCACACTGCCGCTGACCCTGTATCCATCGGATACCGAGGCTTATGTTCACGAATTGCAGGCCGAACAGCCATCGGTTTATGTGGTTCTTCGCCCCAGCGAGGGTGAATTCCCGCTTGAGCCACAGGTTGTGACCGTGTCCCCCTATGAGGGGCAGGATTACTGCGATTCGGGCGAAGAAGTGGTGGAACGCGTGGCGATGCCCGCCGGAATGGCCGCCTGGATTCAGGAGTTCATTGACGAACATCACCGCGAAGAACCCTTTGTCAAACGCAAGCGGCGCAATACCCGCGTTGATCAGGTGGAAGACGGCGTGGGCGATGCGCGCATTGCGCAACCCTCTGATGTTTACCGCGCGCCCGGCCACAAGGTGCGGTCATGACAAACCACCTTTCATACTGGGATCGCCGCCGCGCCGCCGTACGCGCGGAACAGGCCGAAGAGGCGCGGATCGCCGAAGCCGAACATCAGGCCCAGATTGACGCCGCGTCAGAGGCCGAACCCGATGAGGCAGTGCTGGCGCGTCTGAACCTGCCCGATCCCGATACGTTGAAAATGGGCGATGATTTTGCCGCGTTCATGGCCAAAGGCGTGCCACTGCGGCTGCGCAACCGCGCCCTGCGCAAATTATGGCGCAGCAATCCGGTATTGGCCTGTGTTGACGGGTTGAACGATTACGATGATGATTACCTGACCGGTTCAACCGGAAATGGCGTGATTGCCACAACCTATCAGGTGGGCAAAGGCATGTTGGCCCATATCGAAGCGCTGGCGCGCAAGGCAGAAGCGTGCAATCCTGAGGAAGACCCGTCAGAGCACATTGCCGAGGATGACGCAGTCGAACCTGCACCCGAGGCCGAAACCGAAGCGCCCGCCGATATGCCGGTTGCCACTGCCGAAACGGCGCCAGAACCCGCACCCGCCCCGCGCCGCATGCGGTTTCGTTTTGATCAAGAGGCCAGCGTATGAACACCGCCCCAACCATCGACATCAGCGCCGAAGACCGCCTGCGCGCGGATCTCTATAATTTTATCGGCCTGCTTTTGGCGGGGCCGCCCGATCAACTGCTGTTGGATCAATGCGCGGGATTGACCGGCGATGATACTGAACTGGGCCGTGCCATTGCGGGGCTGGCCAATGTGGCGCGCGTCAGCAAACCAAAGGCCGTGCGCAGCGAATTCAACGCGCTGTTCATCGGGTTGGGGCGTGGCGAACTGCTCCCTTATGCCAGTTATTATCTGACTGGGTTCCTGAACGAAAAACCGTTGGCCCGGCTGCGCACGGACATGAGCCAACTTGGCATCACCCGCGCCGCCAATGTGTTTGAACCCGAAGACAACGCCGCATCGCTGATGGAGATGATGGGCGGGATGATCGTGGGCCGGTTTGGCCGACCTGCCGATCTGAGTCAGCAGAAAACGTTTTTCGGCGCCCATATCGCACCCTGGGCACCGCATTTCTTTACCGATCTGACAGGTGCGAAGAATTCGGTCCTGTATGCCTCTGTGGGCGATGTGGGCCGCGCATTTCTTGAGATCGAGCGTGAGGCGTTTCGCCTCGCCGTCTAATCCCCCGTTCGGGGCAATCACCGGTGGGGATGCCCACCACATCAGAAAGGGAGACATCCCAATGACCAAAGACACCGAAAAAGGCGCAAGCCGCCGCGATTTTCTGAAACTGGCCGGCACTGCCGCCCCCGCCGCCGTGGTCGCCGCAACCCTGACCCCGACCAAGGCCAGCGCCGAGGTGAACCTGGACAGTCAAACCATGCAGGATACCGCCCACACCCGTGCCTATCTGGCCAGCGCCCGGTTTTAAGAACACCACCAATACCCAGCCCCGAAAGGGAGCGAGGGAAGGGAGAAAGACATGTTACGCAAAAAGACAAACAGCACGTCCCGGCGCACCGCGCGCGGTGGTATTGCCGCCCAGGTGGCCAACACGTCGGTAGACCGGCGCGCATTCTTGCGCGGGTCCGGGCTGGCGATTGGCGGCTTGGCGGCGATTTCGGCCACCGGCGGGTCGGTGACCCGCGCCACGGCACAACAGGCAATGACCGGCAATGTTGAAATCATCAAATCCGTCTGCACCCATTGTTCGGTCGGCTGTACCGTCATTGCCGAAGTCGCCAACGGCGTCTGGATCGGCCAGGAACCCGGCTGGGACAGCCCATTCAACCTGGGCGCCCATTGTGCCAAGGGCGCATCGGTGCGTGAACATGCCCATGGCGAACGCCGCCTGAAATACCCGATGAAAAAAGTCGGCGGCGAATGGGAGCGGATTTCGTGGGATCAGGCGATCAACGAAATCGGCGACAAGATGGCCGCAATCCGCGATGAATCCGGCCCCGATTCGGTGTACTGGCTGGGCTCGGCCAAGCACAGCAACGAACAGGCCTATCTGTTGCGCAAGTTTGCCGCCTATTGGGGCACCAACAACATCGACCACCAGGCGCGGATCTGCCATTCGACCACGGTGGCGGGTGTGGCCAACACATGGGGCTACGGCGCCATGACCAACAGCTATAATGACATCCACAATTCCAAGGCGATCTTTGTGATCGGCGGCAACCCCGCCGAGGCACATCCCGTGTCGCTGTTGCACCTTCTCAAGGCCAAGGAACAGAACAACGCCCCCCTGATCGTATGCGATCCGCGGTTCACCCGTACAGCGGCCCATGCCGATGAATATGTCCGGTTCCGCCCCGGCACCGACGTGGCATTGGTTTGGGGCATCCTGTGGCACATTTTCGACAACGGTTGGGAAGACAAGGAATTCATCCGCACCCGCGTGTGGGGTATGGACCAGATCAAGACCGAAGTCGCCAAATGGAACCCCGAAGAGGTTGAGCGTGTCACCGGCACACCGGGCAAACAACTGGCCCGTGTCGCGCGCACCCTGGTCAACAACCGGCCCGGCACAGTGATCTGGTGCATGGGTGGCACCCAGCACAGCAACGGTAACAACAACACCCGCGCTTATTGCATCTTGCAACTTGCCCTTGGCAACATGGGTCGGTCCGGGGGGGGCACCAACATCTTTCGGGGGCACGACAACGTACAAGGCGCCACCGATCTGGGCGTTCTGGCCGATACCTTGCCCGGATATTACGGGTTGTCCGACGGATCCTGGGCCCATTGGGCGCGGGTCTGGGAGGAAGACCTGGATTGGCTGAAAGGGCGTTTTTCAGTCATGCAAGGCGCTGGCGCAGACGGCGAAGACCGCCAGATGATGGGCGAACCGGGGATCACGGTTTCGCGCTGGATCGATGGTGTGCTTGAGGCGAAAGAGAATATCAATCAGCCCGACAATACCCGCGCCATGGTTCTGTGGGGCCACGCCCCCAACTCGCAGACCCGCCAGAAAGAAATGATCACGGCGATGGAAAAACTCGACCTGATGGTCGTGATCGATCCGTTCCCAACCGTGTCGGCCGTGATGCAGGACCGCCAGGATGGCTGTTACCTGCTGCCCGCCACGACCCAGTATGAAACACGCGGGTCGGTCACCGCCTCGAACCGGTCATTGCAGTGGCGTGACCGGGTGGTCGAGCCATTGTTTGAATCGAAAACCGATCATGAGATCATTTCGATGTTCTCGAAAAAGTTCGGCTTTCACGACAAGATGTTCCGCAATATCGGCATGGACGGGGATGAACCGAATGTCGAAGACATCACCCGCGAATTCAACCGCGGCATGTGGACGATCGGTTATACCGGCCAATCGCCCGAGCGGATGAAGATGCACATGGCCAACCAGCACACGTTCGACAAGACCACGCTGCGCGCCGTGGGCGGCCCGGCCGATGGCGATTATTACGGCCTGCCATGGCCCAGCTGGGGCACCGCCGAAATGAACCACCCCGGTTCACCCAACCTGTACGATCTTTCGGTGCCCGTGGCCGAAGGCGGCATGGGGTTCCGCGCCCGGTTTGGTGTCGAGCGTAACGGCGACAATCTGTTGGCCGAAGGCGTGTATCCGGTGGGTTCGGAAATTCAGGATGGATATCCCGAATTTACCATGCAGATGCTGCGCGATCTGGGATGGGACGGCGACCTGACCGATGAGGAACTGGCGGCGATCAACCGTGTGGCCGGCTTCCCCGATGGTGATCCCGGCCCCGGCCCAGAACAGGAAGTCGGCGAAACCAGCCAACAAGGCGAAATTCCGTCGGATTATCAGGCGAAATCCGGTGGTGTGAACTGGAAAACCGACCTGTCGGGCGGGATCCAACGGGTGGCAATAAAACACGGCTGTGCACCCTATGGCAACGCCAAGGCCCGCGCCGTCGTGTGGACGTTCCCTGATCCGATCCCGATGCACCGCGAACCGCTCTATACCAACCGCCGCGATCTGGTGGCCGATTATCCAACCTATGAGGATAAACAGTTCTGGCGTCTGCCCACCATGTATGCGTCAATTCAGGAAAACGACTTTTCGAAAGAATATCCCATCATCCTGACTTCAGGGCGTTTGGTTGAATACGAGGGTGGCGGTGATGAAACCCGTTCAAACCCGTGGCTGGCCGAATTGCAGCAGGATATGTTCGTGGAAATCAACATTCGCGATGCCAATAATCTGGGCGTGCGGGATGGCGAACAGGTTTGGGTCGAAGGCCCTGAAGGCGGCAAGGTGAAAGTGATGGCAATGGTGACCGAACGTGTCGCCAGCGGCGTGGCCTTCATGCCGTTCCACTTTGGTGGTCACATGGAAGGCGTTGATCTGCGCGACAGATACCCCAAAGGCGCCGATCCCTATGTGTTGGGTGAATCCACCAACACCGCCCAAACCTATGGCTATGACAGCGTAACCCAGATGCAAGAGACCAAAGCGACCCTCTGCAAAATCTGGACAGCGTAAGGAGAGAACGAGATGGCAAGAGCAAAGTTTCTGGTCGACGCCGAACGCTGCATTGAATGCAACGCCTGCGTCACGGCCTGTAAGAACGAACACGAGGTGCCGTGGGGCATCAACCGCCGCAAGGTGATCACCATCAATGATGGCAAACCGGGCGAACGGTCGATTTCCGTGGCCTGTATGCATTGTTCCGACGCGCCCTGCATGGCGGTGTGCCCGGTGGATTGCTTTTATCAGACCGATGATGGCGTGGTCCTGCACTCGAAAGATCTGTGCATTGGCTGTGGGTACTGCTTTTACGCCTGCCCCTTTGGTGCGCCGCAGTTTCCACAGGCGGGGAATTTCGGATCGCGCGGCAAGATGGACAAATGCACCTTCTGCGCCGGTGGCCCGGAAGAAAACCATTCGGCGGCCGAGTTCCAGAAATACGGTCGGAACCGGATCGCCGAGGGTAAACTGCCGCTTTGTGCGGAAATGTGCGCCACCAAGGCCCTGTTGGCCGGTGATGGCAACGATGTTGCCAACATTTACCGCGAACGCGTTGTGGCGCGCGGATTTGGATCGGGCGCCTGGGGCTGGGGCACCGCCTATGATCAAAAGGGCGGTTAAGCCCTGATGTTCTGACACCCGTATCCCGGGGCGAAAATGTCTGGGGATACTTTTCACTTTTAACGGGAACTTTCCCTGACCTGCGGTCTTGGTGTACGAGTTCCACATATCGGAGTAGTCTTATGAGACGCCTGTTTTTCGTTCTTCCCCTCGTCGGTCTGGTCGCTGCCTGCGATACACCCGGTCAATCGACCCTGACAGGGGCCGCTTTGGGGGCCGCCACGGGGGCCGCTGTATCGGGCGGGAATGACAAAGTTGTTGGCGCGCTTATCGGCGGGGCTGCCGGTGCTGCGGCGGGTAACTATATCGGCCGGGCCAACCAGCCGGGCCAGTGCGTGTACCAGCGCAGTGACGGGTCGCGTTATACCGCCCCCTGCTGATCAACCTGACACCGATCAAGGGCACCCGATTTGGGTGCCCTTTTTCGTGGGCATAGCCCGGCACGGGGCCGACGCCAGACCTATCGGATCAAACGGTAGTGAACTGTGTTCAGAGCCTTCCCACTTTTGTCCCGTTGGGCTAATCTGAGGCACGCCCAGGTAGAGGAAAAGCCGCCGATGAATATTCTTCGAACCGTACTTTGTACGCTCAGCATCATTCTTATGGCGGGCCTCGTTCAGGCTCAGGAAATTCCTGATCGCTCATCGACGGGCGGTGCGCCCACGCTGGCCGATATCATGGCCCGTCAGGCCCAACAAAAGGTCGACGACAGCGCCCGACGCGCAAATACCGGCAACCCTGATGCAGGGCTGCCGATTACAGAACAACTTGGCACGCGCGGCGGGGCGTCAGACCCTGAATTGTGGCGCGCCCTGCGGTTCAACACCGCCGATGTCACCACCCAAAACAACGGCCCTGCCGCCGAAGTTCTGATTCAGGATCGCGGCATGTGGTGGCTGAAACAGCGCGGGCCGCTGATGACTTATGGGTTCTTCATCCTGTTGGGCACGCTGATTGCGCTGATTTTGTTTTACCTGATCCGGGGCCGCATTCCGATTGAAGGCGAAAAAACCGGCCGTAGGATCGAACGTTTCAAAGCCGCCGAACGGTTTGGTCATTGGCTGTTGGCAGGTTCGTTCATTTTGTTGGCGCTGTCGGGCACGATCACCCTGTTTGGCCGAAAATTCATCATTCCGGTGATCGGGCATGATGCGTTTTCCACCGTCGCCCTTGCCTGCAAGTTGATTCACAACAACGTTTCCTGGGCCTTCATGCTGGCCCTCGTCATTATATTCGTGTTTTGGGTCGCGCATAACCTGCCGGACAAGACCGATATCAATTGGCTGTTGAAAGGTGGCGGCATTTTCGGGGGGGGCCATCCCCCGGCGAAAAAGTTCAATGCCGGTCAAAAGGTGATCTTCTGGTCGGTGATCCTGTTGGGCACGTCGATTTCCGTTACCGGGCTTTCGCTGTTGTTTCCGTTTGAAATGCCGATGTTTGCGGCGACATTTGAAACCATAAATGCCTGGGGCATTCCCGGATGGTTCAATCAGGCGCCCCTGAACACGGCACTGACGCCCCATGAAGAAATGCAATATGCCCAGTTGTGGCATTCAATCGTCAGCATTGTTCTGGCCACCATTGTGCTGGCCCATATCTATATCGGCTCTGTCGGAATGGAGGGGGCCTATGCCGCCATGGGGTCGGGCGATGTCGAAGAGCAATGGGCCCGCGAACACCACAGCATTTGGGTGGATGAAGTGAAAGCGCGCGAAAACAAGGGGGCGAAAACATGAAGGTAATGATCTTGGCCTTCGTCGCCATTGTCGTGATTGCGGTAAGCGCGAATTTCGGATTGCGCACCTATGCCGGATTTTCCACCCAGGAACGCACAACCGTTGGGAAAAGCGTGCGTCTGGATTAATCTCGCGCGGTCGATCCGCCCAATCGCAAGACCGGGCTGATTTTGATCGTCTGCCTGCCCGCGGGCGCGGTGCCATCGCGCAATGCCAGAATCAGGTCTGCCGTGCGGGTGCCGATCAGGGCGGGAAACGGATCAATCGTGGTCAGCGTGGGCACCGACAGCGACGCGATGTCATAGGCACCAAATCCGGCAATGGCGATATCCTGCGGCACGCGAACGCCACGCCGCGCGCATTCGGTCATGGCTCCGAATGCAGATTGGTCAGACACGCACATCACCGCGTCCGTATCGGGATAATCGCTCAAAAGCCGCGCCATGGCATCTGCGCCCTCGCGCATGGAAATCGGCGGTGGCCCCGCGCCAACCATCCGATCCGCCGGCAGCCCACGCTGCGCCATGGCGCGCAGGAACCCGCGCTTGCGCTCGGCGCCGCGGGTGTCTTCGTTGCGGTCCCCGCCAATAAATGCGATGCGGCGAAACCCCTGCCCGACCAGATGATCGACCATCGCATCGGCGCAGGCCGCGTTCGAAAACCCCACCACGTGACCAACCGGATCAACAGGCAGATCCCAGGTTTCAATCACTGCAATCCCCGCCCCCGCCAGCAGCCGCCGCGCGCGGGGCGTGTGGGTGCCGCCGGTGACGACAATCGCTTCGGGGCGACGGCGCAGCAATTGTTCGATCAGCCGCTCTTCTTCGGTAACATCGTAATGATCATATCCTAACAACACCTGAAGGCCCTCTGCGCCCATCCGGCGCGACAAGGCGTCAACCGTATCGGCAAAATTCCCGTTGTTCAGGGCCGGGATCGTCACTGCGATAAAATCTGATTTCTGCGCCCGCAGGTTTGCAGCCATCGCATCAAACACATATCCCATGTCTTCGGCGACGCTGTGAATGCGCTGGCGGGTTTCGGGGTTAACCGAACTTTCGGCCTTGAATGCACGGCTGACTGTCATCACCGAAACCCCTGCCGCGCGGGCCACGTCCTTCATGGTGGGCGATTTTGGCATTTCGGCCCCTTATTCCAAATGGTGCAACATGCCCATTCCATAACCGCGATTGCAACGCGCCGCGCCCCAATCACCGATCCTTTGGGCCAAGCTGCGCCAAAATATTGCTCACGATCACAGCCGGATCAGGGCCGATATCAACGCTCAGCGCGGTTTCATCGGATGTGGGCGGCTCCAACGCCTCAAACTGACTGTCGAGCAGGGATGTGGGCATAAAATGCCCGGTGCGTGCGCCCATTCGCCCCGCAATCAGCGTTTTGTCACCCGACAGATGCAGGAACATCACATCCTGCCCCGCCGCCGCGCGAATCCGGTCGCGGTAAATGCGTTTCAGCGCCGAACAGCCGATAATCGCAACGCCCTGCGCCGCGCCAAGGGTTGCGCCAACCTGGTCCAGCCACGGCGCGCGGTCCTCATCGGTCAGGGCCGTACCCGCAGCCATTTTCGCCACGTTCGAAGCAGGGTGCAGATCATCGCCATCAATATACGTGGCCCCCATCCGTTCGGCCAAAAGCGCGCCAATCACGCTTTTGCCGCAGCCCGACACCCCCATGACAACATATCGGTCCATGCGATCCCCCTTGGTTGTCATCTGGTTATGTTATCGGTAACACTGCCTGTCAAGCCGCGCGGCGCACTCCGCCAAATACTGCCGTAACGGCAAAACACACCGCAGCCACACATACGATGGTGGGGCCGGTGGGCGTGTCGAACCGAAACGCCGCCGCCAATCCCCCCAGGGCCGAGGCGGCACCGATCACTGCCGCGATGATCGCCATGGATTCGGGCGTGCGCGCCAGAGGCCGGGCGGCGGCAGCGGGCACCACCAACATTGCCCCAATCAACAGCGCACCAACCACCTTTATCGCCACGGCCACAACCACGGCCAGCGCCACGGTCAGCACCAGTTGTTCGCGCCGCGGATCAATACCGCTGGCATAGGCCAGATCGGTGTTCAGTGTCGCAGTAAGAAGCGCCGACCACCGCCACGACAGCAGCGCCAGAACCAGCGCCGCGCCGCCCCAGATCACCATCACATCGGTGCGCGACACGGCCAGGATATCACCAAACAGATAAGCCATCAGATCCAACCGCACCCCGGTCAGAAACGACGCCGCAACCAATCCAAAGGCCAGCGCCGAGTGGGCCAGCACGCCCAACAGCGTATCCATCGCATAACCCCGGTTTGACAGGGACGATACAAGCCCTGCCATGGCCAGTGCCACCACCAATGCGCCCACAAACACCGACATGGAAAAGGCCAGCGACAGCGCAACGCCAAGTATCGCCGCATGGGCCGTGGCATCGCCGAAATACGCCATCCTTCGCCACACGACGAAACAGCCCAGCGGTGCCGCAGCCAGCGCCACGCCCACCCCCGCCAATGCCGCACGGATCAAAAAACTGTCCAATATCATGATGCCGCCTCTTGGCTGTGATCGCAATCGTGGGAATGGGTGTGTTCGTGGCGATACAGCGCCAGCGCGCCGCCGGTTCCGGTGCCAAACAGGGCGCGGTATTCCGGCGCACTGGCCACCACATCGGGTTTGCCTTCGCAGCAGATGTGACCATTCAGGCAAATCACCCTGTCCGACGCCGCCATCACAACGTGCAGTTCATGGCTGACCATGACGATCCCACAGCCCAAGGTCTGGCGCAATTCTTCCACCTGATGGTAAAACGCCGCCGATCCGGGTTGATCCAGACCGCGCGTTGCTTCGTCAAGCAACAGCAAATCGGGTTTTTCCAACAGCGCCCGGGCCAACAGAACGCGCTGAAACTGCCCCCCCGACAGGCGCGCCATCTGTCGCGTGCCCAGGGTTGCAACCCCGGCCTGCGCCAGCGCCGCCGCAACCTCGGCCGCACCGCGCCGCACGGGCAGGGATAAGAACCGCGCCACCGTCATCGGCAGGGTCGGATCAATATGCAGGCTTTGGGGCACATATCCGATGCGCAGCCCCGCCATGCGCACCACCCGCCCCGCTGATGGGGCGACGGCGCCGATCATCGTGCGCAGCAAGGTGGATTTGCCGCTGCCGTTTGGCCCGACAATGGTAACAATCTCACCCCGGTCAAAATTCAACGTCACATCGCGCAACACATCGGCCCCGCCAAGGCGCACCGCCACGTTTTCCAGCGACAACAGGCTCATGCCTGTGCCTCGGGCGTGCAATTGGGGCACAGGCCCTCGGCCTCGACCACGGTTTGTTCAATGGTGAAGCCCTGCGCCGCGGCCACGGCCCCCAAGGCCCGTTCCGGCCCCGCCTCGGCCTCAGCCACCGCGCTGCAGGATCGACAAATCAAAAAAGCAGGCGCATGATCCACCCCCGGATGCGCGCAGGCGGCAAAGGCGTTCAATCGTTCGATCCGGTGGGCGAACCCGTGTTTGACCAGAAAATCCAGTGCACGATAGGCCACGGGCGGCTGTGCGCCGCGCCCCTCGGCGCGCAACTGTTCCAAGATGTCATAGGCGCCCAAGGCCCGGTGTTCTGCCAGCAGAATTTCCAGCACCCGACGGCGGATTTCGGTAAATTGCAACCCCCGCGCCGCACAGGCGGCGGCGGCGGCGGCCACGGCGCTGTCGATACAGGCCGCATGATCGTGACGTTGAAAGGCAGGTACGGTCATCGGGCGACTTTCCAAAAAAAGAACTTGAAGTGTTATAGTATATCACTTACGAAGGTTATGTTATAAAGTTACATGGATAGACGTAATGTTCAAGCCCCTGCTCTGTGCCCTGACCGTTTTCACCACCCCCGTCTGGGCCGAACCACCCCGTGTGGTAACCGATATCGCCCCGGTTCACGGATTGGTCGCCCGTGTGATGCAAGGGGTCGGCACACCCGATCTGTTGATCGCACCGGGCGCATCGCCCCATGATTACGCTCTGCGCCCCAGCAATGCCTCGGCGCTGGAACAGGCCGAGCTGGTGGTTTGGATCGGCCCCGACCTGTCGCCCGGATTGGCCAAGCCGATGGCCACCCTGGCCGGGTCCGCACGCCACATCACATTGCTGGATAGACCCGAAACCGAGGTATTGGAGCGCCGTGAGGGAACAAACCTGATGGATGCGGATCACGACCACGATCATGGCCACGATCATGACGATCACGCCCATGATCCACACGCCTGGCTTTCGCCCGGCAATGGCCAGGCGTGGCTGGGGATTATTGGTGACGCCCTCGCACAGGCTGACCCGGACAATGCCGCCACCTACCGCGCCAACGCCGCCACCGGACAGGCCGAGATCGACACCGTGGTGCACGACATCACGGCACAACTGGCACCGTTTGCCGATACGCCCTATGTCGTGTTTCACGATGCCTATCAGTATTTTGAAACGGCATTCGGCCTGACACCGGCCGGCGCGATATCGCTGAGCGATGCGTCTGACCCCAGCCCGGCGCGCATTGCCGATATTCGCGCCATTGTCGCGCGCACCGGCGCCACATGCGTATTTGCCGAACCGCAATTCAACGCCGGGGTGGTGGCCACCGTGTTTGATGGCAGCGCCGCGCGCACCGGCCTATTGGATCCGTTGGGCACGACAATACCCACGGGGCAGGCATTTTATCCCACCCTGCTGGGCGCAATGGCACAAGCGATGGCAGATTGTTTATGAGGGATAAAGTAACGCCTTATCGCGCTGTCCTGAAAGGGGCAGTGCTTTTCCCGCGTCCCGTTTCTTTTGCCGATAACAAAAGCGCGCGCACGGATCGGTGTTCATGCGCCGGGTGATTGGATTTCTGACCCTCGGCCTGATCGCGTTGGGCGTGATCGGGTGGTGGGCCGGTGCGCCCGGCGCGCTGGCCAGTTGGGCGGCAGAGGGACAACGCGCGTTTCAAACCGCGATGGCGCGGGGTCTGCGGGCCTTGCGGGCGGGCGAACCGGGCGCGTTTGCCGCGCTGATGGGTGTTTGTTTTGCCTATGGGTTCTTTCACGCTGCCGGGCCGGGCCATGGCAAGGTTTTGATTGGCGGCTATGGGTTGGGGCGCACCGTGGCCATGGCGCGGCTGGCGGGAATTGCCCTTGCGTCATCCATGGCACAGGCCGGAACAGCGGTCATTCTGGTTTATGGCGGATTGTCAGTGTTGAGCCTGGGCCGGACCGACATGACCGGCGTCGCCGAAAACTATCTGGCCCCCGCCAGCTTTGTCGCCATCGGGCTGATCGGGGGGTGGTTGTTCTGGCGCGGTGGGCGCAAATTGTGGGTGGTGCGGCGCACGCAGAGCCATGCGCCGGTGCCGGGCACGGATGGCACCTGTGCCAGTTGCGGCCACGCCCATGGCCCCACCCTGGAACAGGCCGAAGGTGTGCAAAGCTGGCGCGATGCCTTGGTTTTAATCGGTGCCATTGCCATACGGCCCTGTACTGGGGCGCTGTTTTTGTTGCTTTTGACCTGGCAAATGGGTGTGGGTCTGGCCGGGGTGGCCGGAGCATTTGCCATGGGTCTGGGCACCGCGACAATCACCATAGGCGTGGCGTTGGCTGCCACCGGCCTGCGGCGCGGGGCGCTGATTTCGCTGACGGCGGGACCGGTCGCGCAATTGGTATTGCCTGCCGTTGAGATGGCGGCAGGTGTGGTGATTATCTGGGTCGCGATCCAGATGTTTTGAGCGGGGGTTGGGGGCGCTGCCCCCGGCCTGCGGCCCCCCCCGGGATATTTAGAAAACAGAAATGATCACGGCAGGGTGCCGCCCAGTTCGTCATCGATATGCGCCTGAATGATGGCATCGAAAGACGGGTCAGCGGTGAAGCCCAGCGAAATGGCGAGTTGCGGATCGAAGTTTTCGGGCCAGCCTGCGACAATTTTTGCGATGGTTTCATCGGGTTCGATTTTGATCAGCGCGACAGCCTTGTCACCGGCAGCGCGGCGCAGGGCCTCGATCTGTTCGGCCACTGTTGTGCTGAGGCCGGGCATGGACAGGTTGCGCCGCTGGCCCAAGGGGGCAGTATCCAACACTGCCGCGTGAATCAGGAACCCGACGGCGGCGCGGGGGCTGGCGAGCCAATGGCGCGTGGTATCGGGAACCGGCAGAACAGCCGGTTGGCCGATCAGGGGTTCGCGCAAGATATTGGAAAAGAACCCCGACGCCGCCTTGTTGGGTGCACCGGGACGCACGCAGATGGTGGGCAGGCGGATGCCGATCCCATCAAAGATGCCGCGCCGGGAATAATCGGCCAAAAGCAATTCGCAGATCGCCTTTTGGGTGCCATAGCTGGTTTGCGGCGTGTGGTAATAAGTATCGCTGATCTGATCGGGAAAGGGCGCGCCGAAGATTGCGATGGAGGAGGTGAATACCACCCTGGGGCAATAGGGTTCGGTTTGCCCCTCGGCGCGGATCGCATCAAACAGATAGCGGGTGCCATCAAGGTTGATCCGATAGCCTTTGTCGAAATCGGCCTCGGCCTCGCCCGAGACAATGGCAGCGAGGTGAAAGATGACATCCGGGCGGGCCGTGGCCAGCGCGGCGGCCACGTCAGGCGCCGACAGGTCGGCGGCCTGACAGACGCAGGTGCCGCCAAACCCGGCGGGTGCGGCGGGTTCGATCACATCGATCAGGCTGAAGGCGGTGATCGGCTTTCCGCCCAAAGTGCCATCGGCCACCAGCCGTTCGGTCAGTTTGCGGCCGATCATTCCGGCGGCCCCGATTATCATGATATGCATAGGGTTTCCTATTCAGGTTTGGTGCCGCCCAAGGCGACCATGGATTTGGCATCGGTCAGGGCGCGGTTCTGGGCGGCTTTGCTGCGAAACAGGCCGGGCATTTCCCAATCGGGGGTTTCGCCCGCGAACAGATCGAGAAATCCGATGGCCTGTGTGACGTCTTCGGCGGTGTTTTCCTTGAACGACCACCAGGTACGCAAATCGGTCAGTTCTGGCACGATGCGTTGTTTTTCGTGAAAATCCTGCGCCAGCACGGCCGCGCGCACATTCAGGCAGAACGACACATACAAGAACCCTTCGGGCCAGAAATGTTCCGGCACATCGCTTGGCGTCGCCCTGCCGGGTTCGACCAACCGGGCCGGCCCATGGTCAAGCAGGGTGCGCAGCATCAGGCCGGCCGCAAAGCCGGTATAGGCGCGGCGATCTGCAGGATCATCGGGCCGGTGGGTTTCGAACGCGCGCAACCAATCCAGAAACGCCGCCGACAATTTACCCGCATCCAAGGCAAACCGCAGGCCGGTTTCCTGTTCCATCTGTTCCATCTGCGCGCGAAAGCCCTGCACGAACCAGCGCAGGCGACGAATGGATTTGCGGATCGGCTGACCGTGATCCAGGGGCGAAGGTTCGGGCGTCATCAGATCATGACGGCGTGTTGGCGCACCATCTGCGCCAAGGTTTCGGGCGTCGCCAAAGCGGCGGATCGCTCTGCTTCGGTCACGCTGGCAAAGGCGGCGCACAGGGCGAGGATGTCATCCTCCTGGCTTGGGTCGTCGGGGCGTTCGGTCAGCAGCCACAGCACCAAAGCGTGCAAGGCACTGTGAATACGCGCCGAATCGGCCGCATTGATGGCGATGGGCGTGCCCGGCACCACGCCGATCACATGGCCCGCATCCAGTGCCAGCCAAAGCTGGGCCGCGGCATCGGCCACATCATCGCCCGCCCCCTGATCAAAGCGCAAAGCGCCAAAGGCAATTGCGGCCAAGGTTTCACTGATCAACAGGGTCGTATCGCCGCTCTGATCCAAAACGCGCTCCATCCCATGGGCCAATACCCTGGCAAACGCCCGCGAAATATTGCGCCCCTTGACCCCTGCCAACCCCTGGCACACCAAATCGATGTCAGCGCGCGACGCGGGTTGCCCGGCGGATTCAAAATCGGGCAGCAACCCTGACATCCGGTGCAATATATCGCCCACAGGCCCGGGCAATATGCCCAGCGCGGGTTTCAACGCGGCCTCGGGCAAGGACAGGGTGCGCCGCGCGCCGCGCATCAAATCGCGCAGCGGCAGGCGCAAATCAGAGGCTTGTTTGGGAAGGTGCGGCGCGGCCATTGGAGTGATCCGGAATTAAAAAGCTGTGGTGTGATTTTAGCGTCCTCTGCCCCGGAAATGCCAGAGGCTTTTCCAAATCATCTGCGGTCGGCAAGGATCGTGCATCGCGGGCCGCGCCCAAGATGGCCCGCCGATTCGCGGCACCGGTTGCCTGATCCGTATGATCAAGGTTGACGAACCGTTGATAAAACCGGGGAATACGGGGCAAATTGGTAAATCTTTACCAGACAGAAAGCTTACCATGGGGTGAAATCCGGGAACAATCCGTGAAAAGGGCGCGGAGATACAGAAAATTCCACCACTAAACCTGTTTTTTATCCAACAAAATCAGTTCTGTACGTCAAAGGTTAACAGAGCGCGGCGGATTGAAATTGGTTCCGTAAAGGTCCGGCAACAATGTGCGTGTTAAACCGGGTCATGACCTCGGACAGTTTGGTTCGGGAGAGGGGAGAGGCGCGGCAAGGCAGATCGACGGTATGACAGTGCAGGGGTGCCTGACATACGACAACGCGATCCTGACCGCCGCACCGAACGATGCCGACCAGGGAACTGGGGCACCGTTCACAGATCGGGGCATTCGAAACGATGCTCCCGCCACCGTTGATCGGGCCGGCAAATCAAGCGGAACAACCTTGAATCTCAGCCCCCCACAGCGCGCCATATGCGGGCGTGGGGGGTGATGATCGGAGTGGATGATGAAACACCTGACACGAATACTCGGCCGATTTTGGAACAATGCCTGGCCAATCCCGGTCACGTTGGAACGCCAATCACATTGCCCGCGCGCACCAGAACGCCTGAGCCGCGCAGAAATCACCCGGCTGTTTGCAGCCGAATTGGGATATCACACCAACCGCACCACGCCATAATTTCGAAGTAAGAACGGAGTTTCAGATGTATCAGGAACTTGTTGAAAAGGCCCGCCAGAACCGCAAGACCGCGCTTTTGGAAACGCGGATGCCGCAGATCAACCTGTTTTGGGATGGGCGCCCGCGCACCGTGCCACAACATTCGGTGGCCGCGCAACTGACCGATTTGCGCATCCGCATGTCGCCCCCGCGCGAGGCGCTGCTGGCATCCATTTGAACCAACCGGCGCGCCACGACAGGCGGCCAGATGCCGCCTGCCCTACGCAATCAAAGCGGTTCAAACGCTTTGGCTTTGCCGTCAAATCCCCACAGGCCGCCTTCGCCGATATCTGTCCATAATCCATGCAGGGTCAGACGCTCTTCGCGCACGGCATCGGCGACAAAGGGGAATGACATCAGATTATCCAGCGAAATTCGCACCGCCGCATGTTCCAGCTCGATCTGGCGCGCAACATCTTCGGTTTGCTTCAGCGCCAGGTAACCGGGCCGCAAAATATCCATCCAGCGGCCAATAAAGCTGGTCTTTTTTTCCAGCTCGGGCGCGGTGCCGGAACACATGTCGTAACACCCTTTCACACCGCCACAGTTGGAATGGCCCAGCACGATGATATGGGGCACCTTCAACGCGGTGACCGCATATTCCACCGCCGCCGATGTGCCGTGGTGATCGCCGTCGTCGGTAAAGGGCGGCACCAGATTGGCGATATTGCGATGAATGAAAAACTCGCCCTGCTCGGCCCCGAAAATAGAGGTAACGTGCACACGGCTGTCGCAACATGAAATCACCATGGCGCGGGGATGCTGCCCCTCGCTGGCCAAATGGCGATACCACACTTTGTTCTCGGTATATGTCGTCGCCTTCCAGCCATGATAACGCTGTACCAAATAGGCGGGAAGCGGTTGGGCGAATTCCATCCAAGATCCTTTTTCTCAACGGCCTGTTGTGCCCCCGTGTAGTGCCAATTTTCGGGGAATTCGAGCGATTTCTGCCCTCACGCGGCAACGAATTGTTGAGCCATTTCTGAAATGATGCCTGTGGGGCAAGAGAGGTGGAAGAATATGAACACTCA
The DNA here is from genome assembly GCF_003057885.1 of Oceaniglobus ichthyenteri. GTDB lineage: Bacteria > Pseudomonadota > Alphaproteobacteria > Rhodobacterales > Rhodobacteraceae > Oceaniglobus > Oceaniglobus ichthyenteri. The sequence goes on along the minus strand of NZ_QAGK01000003.1, from coordinate 254,969 downwards.
ACACAAGGTCGCAATGTTGCGGCCAATCGAACCGGTGTCGATTGATCCGGCATGTCTGGCGCTGTTGCGCGATACCAACAGCGCAAATCAGGCCGACAACAACGTCGCCGAAGCGTTGGAAGACGTGGCCCTGGGCCTGTCACGGATCGCGGGGGCGTATCGCCAGGACCGGTTTGACGATATCAAAACCGAAGGCATCGCCATAGGCGAAATTGCCGGGCGCATCGGGTTGGAGCGGATGGCGCGCGTCGCCTTTACCGTAGCCACATTGGCCAAGGGCAGTGATGGTGTGGCGCTGTCGGCTAATCTGGCCCGGTTGGTGCGGTTGGGCAATGATGCCCTGTCTGAAATCTGGGATTTGCAGGATCAGATCGTGTAACCGATGGGGTCTTGTCGGCGGGCAAAACAGGGTTAGTGTGGCGGAAGTGTTTTCTGGAAAGGCCACCCCCCATGCCCCTTCGTTTTGCCCCCGCCGATGAAACCGCCCTGCCCTTGCATGTGGTTGACACCCAAGGGCTGGATCGGTGGCTTGACCGCGCGGAGCCGGCCCATCGCGCGTGGGTGCGCGCCAACGGCTTTACCGGCGCGGCGGATACGGTTTTGGTGCTGCCGGGGCCCGATGGTGCGCCCGTGGGCGCGATTGTTGGTCTTGGCGGCGCGAACGACGCCCGGCGGCGGCGGTTCACCGTGGCCGCCGCGCGCGCCAACCTGCCCGAGGGCACCTGGGAATTGCACACAGACATGACCGGCCCGGCCTTGGATGAGGCGGCGCTGGGATGGCTGTTGGCGGGGTATCGGTTTGAACGCTATGCCAAATCCGCGCCGCCCAAGGCAATGTTGCGCGCGCCCGACGGGGTTGATGCGGCCCGGCTGGAAACCATCGCCAAGGGCGAGGCTCTGACCCGCGATCTGATCAACACACCGGCCAGCGATATGGGGCCAGCCGCGCTGGAGCAGGCCGCACGCGATCTGGCCGCCGCCCATGGCGCGGCGGTGTCCGTCACCACCGGTGACGCCCTGTTGACCGATAATTTTCCGATGATCCACGCCGTGGGCCGCGCCGCCGCCGACGCCCCCCGCCTGATTGATATGATCTGGGGCGATGCCGGCCCCACCTTGACCCTGGTGGGCAAGGGCGTGTGTTTTGACACCGGCGGGCTGAACCTGAAACCCGGTGCCTCAATGGCGCTGATGAAAAAGGATATGGGCGGCGCGGCAACGGTTCTGGGTCTGGCGCATATGATCATGGCACAAAACCTGCCACTGCGTCTGCGCGTGCTGATCCCGGCGGTGGAAAACGCCGTGGCGGCAAACAGCTTTCGCCCCGGCGATATCCTGACCGCGCGCAATGGCCTGACCGTTGAAATCAACAACACCGATGCCGAGGGCCGGCTGGTTCTGGCCGACGCTCTGGCGCTGGCCGCAGAAACCCCCAGCGATCTGACGATCTCGATGGCCACCCTGACCGGGGCCGCGCGGGTGGCCGTGGGGCCGGATCTGGCGCCCTATTACTGTGACGATGACGGTATCGCCGATGCGCTGTTTCATGCCGGGACACAGGTGCGCGATCCGTTGTGGCGGATGCCGTTCTGGGATCCTTATGAAACAATGATCGAACCGGGCATTGCCGATCTGGACAATGCGCCATCGGGCGGATTTGCCGGATCGATCACCGCCGCGCTGTTCTTGCGCCGCTTTGCCGGGTCTGCGCCCTATGCCCATTTTGATATCTACGGCTGGAATCCCACGCCCGCCCCCGCCCGCCCCAAAGGCGGCGTTGGCATGGGCGCACGCGCCATTCTTCAGGCGCTTCCGGGAATGTTGAACCTGTGACAGACCGCCGCCAGACCCCCGCCAATGGCCGCGTCGCCGCTGCTCATCTCGAGGGTGAGGTAAAGGCCGACCGCTTTGTCACCCCGCAACCGGCGCAAGTTATCACATTTGCCGTCTTTCTTTTGGCCCGGCCCGATGGCCCCCGCGACCGACAGCTTTTGTTTGGCGATATCGTCGATGTCTATGAACGGCGCGGCGGCGTTGCCTTTGTTCAATCCCGAAAGGATGGATATTGCGGGTATCTCGATGAGGCCGCCCTTGGCCCGGTCATCCCGCCCACCCATGCCGTGCGTGTGCGCCAAACCCATATTTACCCGCAGGCGGGAATGAAGGCCGCACCGCTGATGCGCCTGCCGTTCAACGCCCGCGTCAGCGTGAGCGACGACAGGTCGGATTGGCACGCGGTGAATTGGCACGGTGGCACCGGGATCGTGCACCGCGATCATCTGCGCCCGGTGTCGGCCCCCCTGCCCGACCCTGCCGAAACCGCGGCCCTGTTTTTGGGCACGCCCTATCTTTGGGCCGGGAATACCGGCGATGGTCTTGATTGTTCGGGGCTGGTGCAGGCGGCGTGTCTGGCCGCCGGAATTGCCTGTATGGGCGACAGCGATCAACAGGCGCGCACGTTGGGCGTGCCCTTGGGTGACAATCAGCCCTGTCAGCGCAACGATGTGATATTCTGGGCCGGGCATGTTGCCCTTGCCGAAGACGCGGACACCATGATTCACGCCACCGCCTTTGGCATGATCACCCGGCGCGAACCGATTGCCGATGCAATTGCCCGGATCGAGGCGGGCGGCGATGGCCCTGTCACCATGCGCCGCCGCCTGTTTCCCTGATCACCGGCGACCGAATGACAAACTCTGTCATCCGATACGAAACCGTTGCGCGGCCGAAAATGCCGATCTAGCGTTATTGTATTGCTTACCTTCAAACGGATGCCAGATATGAAAACACTGCTTGCCGCCCTTGCCATTGCCACCTCTTTTGCCCTGCCGATTCAGGCGCAGGAAACTGCATCGCCTGCGGTGCTGGACGAAATCGCAATGTCAGAACACCTTATTGCCCTGGGCCAGGCGCGGGGTGAGCCGGTTCTGGTTCTCGCCGGCATCCGGCTGCGGGCCACTCTTGGCGGTGCGGCGGCAGCGCCGGGCGATGCGCTGACCAGTCGCGAAGATGCCTTTGCCTTGGCAAAGGAGTTGGCGGCGGGCGATCCGTCACTGACTGACGTGATTACGGACGCCGAAACAGAAACGTCGCGCCGAATGCCGATTTGCGGGCCGCTTTGGTGCTATTGAATTCTTCCAAAGTTATTTCAGTATGATATGGGACGGTCATGAAACACAATGACCGTCCCCTTTATGCCGTCTTGATCGATGCCGATAATATTCCTGCGAAATATGCCGGTGCGATCCTAAAAGAAATCACCACCATCGGCGAACCGGCCCTGCGCCGGGTGTACGGCGATTGGTCCTCGGGCCAGTTGGCCAATTGGAGCGGCACCGTGCGCGCGCTTGGCCTTGTCGCGCATCAGGAAACCGCAAACACCAAAGGCAAGAACGCCAGCGATATCGGGCTGGTGATCGATGCCATGGATATTTTGCACACAGGGCGGTTCGATGGGTTTGTCATCGTCAGTTCCGACAGCGATTTTACCGCCTTGGCCAACCGCATCCGCGAACAGGGTCTGGTGGTGATCGGCATTGGCGAAGGCAAGGCACCGGAATCCCTGCGCAATGTGTGCAACCGGTTCATTCTGATCGAAAATATCATCGATGAACCACCGGCCCCCACCCAAAAGGGCGAGACAGCCCCCGCCACCGGTGGCAAACAACCCCCGATCAACGCCGTGCCCCTGATCATCAAGGCGATGGACAAGATCGATCAGGATGATGAATGGTATGCCCTTGGCCCGCTTGGCCAATATATCATGGCCGACAACCCCGATTTCGACACCCGCACCTATGGCAAGCGCAAGCTGAGCGATCTGGTGCAAGAGCTGAAGCGGTTCGAAACCAAGAAAATCGGCAGTCAGTTCCACCTGCGCCGGATTGATTAAGCGCCGTAGCGGGCCATGAACATGTCGACCGCGCCACCGATCACGCGGTCGACCTCGGCACCACTGAAACTGGTTTGCACCCCAAACACCAGCTTTGGAAACAGCTCGGCCTTGCACAACTCGCTGAATTGATGCGCGGCCAGCGGTTGATCCTGAATCTTTAGTTCCCCCCGCGCCATCGCCAGATCGAAATAACCAACCAGCGCCGCCTCCACCACCGCCGGGCCGCTTTCGTAAAACTGACGGCCCAGTTCGGGGAACCGTTCGGTTTCAGCCACGCAGATGCGAAACACCCGTTGCCCGAAATCCGACAGGAAAAACCGGATCAGATGTGAACCCGCCGCAAACAATACGGTTTCGGGGCGGCCGGCCATGTCGATCTGGGCAATGGCGGTATCGGCCTGGCGGCGGCATTCGGCCTTGGCCACTTCGGAAAACAGCACCCGTTTATCGGGAAAATAACTGTATAACGTGGCCTTCGACACGCCCGCCACCTTGGCAATCTCATCGACGCTGGCGCCCTCAAACCCATCGGCCAGAAATACCGCGCGCGCGCCGGTCAGAACCTGATCGAATTTGCGGCCTTTTTTGATCGTCTGATCCAACATGTTCATGGCCACCCCCGGCTTTGGACAAGTGTAAACCGCTTGGTTCAATCGGGGCAAGCGCCTGTTCCCTACTGGGGCATGAGTTATCACGCGTTGCGCATGTGGCAAGGGCAGGATGCCTGCGGCGCGGATATTTTCAGCAAGAAAAAACCAGGGCGCATTGTGTTCTCATCGGTGACGGTCTAGCCATTTGACATGGTTGAGATTTTCATGAAAACCCTGCCTTTCTTTGCCTTGATCGCCCTTGGCTATCTTGCCGGGCGCACCCGGTTTTTCACCGCCGAGGCGACAGGATATCTGACCAAGTTCGTGTTCTACTTTGCCCTGTCGGCAATGCTGTTCCGGTTCGCCGCCAACCTGTCATTCTGGGAGGTTTTGGACGGTGATCTGATCCTGGCCTATTTCGGCGCGTCGCTGGCGGTATATCTGTTGGCCACGGTTGTGGCGGTGATCCGGGGGGTCGGGGTGGAACAGGCCGCAATTGAGGCGCAATGCGCGGTGATTGGCAATGTCGGGTTTTTAGGCGTGCCGATGTTGGTTCTCCTTCTGGGCGACGGGGCGATCGGCCCGGTGATGTTGATTATCGCCGTCGATCTGATCGTGTTTGGATCGCTGGTGGTGATCCTGATCACGGGCGGGCGCGACGGGCGGTTGGCCTTTGGAGTAGTGCGCACTGTGGGTTTGGGCCTGATGCGCAATCCGATGATCATGTCCATCGCTCTTGGGTTTGGCTGGGCCGCACTGGAATGGCCGATCCCGGCACCGATGAACGAATTTCTGGCGATATTGGGCGGCGCGGCCACGCCCGGCGCCCTGTTCGCCATCGGCGCATCGCTGGCGTCAAAATCGGCCGAACGGGTCAGCGTGGCGATTTGGCTGTCGACCTGCAAACTGGCGCTGCACCCTTTGGCGGTGGCCGTGGCCGTGTTGTATGTCATTCCGGTTGATCCCTATGCCGCCGGGGTGATGATTGCCGCGGCATCGCTGCCGGTGGCGGGAAATGTGTATATCATCGCCCAACATTACGGGGTTGCGCCACAGCGGGTGTCGGCCTCAATCCTGATTTCAACTGCCCTGTCGGTGCTGAGCGTTTCGTTGGTGATCGCCTGGATCACCGGCGGCGGTGTTGCCAGCGCCCTTGCCACGGGATAGCCATAGGGCAACGAAAGAGGTCAAACCATGAAAACCATATCAGAAAATACATGTTTCGGCGGAACCCAAGGGGTTTATGCCCATGACAGCGCCGCCACGGGGGGCGAAATGACCTTTGGCCTGTTTCTGCCGCCACAGGCAAAACACGGCAAGGTGCCGGTGCTTTGGTTTCTGTCGGGGCTGACCTGCACCCATGAAAACGCCATGGTCAAGGCGGGCGCACAGGCGCACGCGGCGCGCCATGGTCTGGCCTTGGTGTTTCCCGACACATCGCCGCGCGGCGCGGGCGTGGCCGATGATGAGGCTTACGATCTGGGCCAGGGCGCAGGGTTTTATGTAAATGCCACCCAAGACCCCTGGGCACACCATTACCAGATGTGGGATTATGTGGCGGATGATCTGCCCGCCGCCCTGGCCGATCAGCCGTTGGATTTTGACCGCCAGGCGATCACCGGCCATTCCATGGGCGGGCATGGCGCACTGACCTTGGCGATGGGCCTGGCCGGTCGGTTTTCCAGCGTTTCGGCATTTTCGCCGATCTGCAACCCCACCCACAGCGATTGGGGCCGCAAACAGATGGCCGCCTATCTGGGCAATGATGAATCCACCTGGCAGGCTCATGATGCCAGCCTGCTCATGCTGCAAACCGGGTTTGAGGGGCCGATGTTGATCGATGTGGGCACGGATGATCAGTTCATGGAAGAACTGCGCCCCGAAACATTGGCAAATGCCATGGCCGCGCGGCGTCAGCCCGGCGTATTCCGGATGCAGCCGGGATATGACCACAGTTATTTCTTCATCTCGACATTCATTGATGAGCATATCGCGTTTCACGCTGCGGCGCTGGCATGATTTATATCGATGCCGATGCCTGCCCGGTCAAAACCGAGGCGGAAACCGTGGCGACGCGCCTGAACACCAAGATGTTTCTGGTGTGCAACGGCGGCATCCGCCCGTCGCGCAACCCCAATGTGGAACTGGTGATCGTGGATGATGGCCCCGATGTCGCCGATATGTGGATCGCCGACCGTGCCACCAAGGGCGATGTGGTGGTCACGGCCGATATCCCGCTGGCGGCGCGCGCCATTGAAAACGGCGCGCGGGTGATCAAACACGATGGTGAGCCGCTGACCGAAAAGAACATCGGCCAAACCCTCGCCACCCGCGATCTGATGACCGATCTACGCGCCGCCGATCCGTTTCGCCAAGGCGGCGGGAAACCGTTCACAAAGGCCGACCGGTCACGGTTTCTGGATGGGTTGGACCGCGCGGTGCGCGCCAGTGCAAAGGATGTGGCATGACCGTTCAGGCGGTTGTTTTTGACATCGGAAACGTGCTTTTGGAATGGAAGCCCGAAAAATATTACGACCGCACCATTGGTCCGGCCCGGCGCAAGGCATTGTTCGATCAGGTCGATGTGATCGGCATGAACGAACGGGTGGATATGGGGCATGATTTCACCCAAACCATTTACGACATGGCCGATGCCCACCCCGAATGGCACCGCGAAATCCGCGATTGGCATGACAACTGGCTGCAATTGGCACAACCGGTGATTCACCGATCGGTGCGGTTGTTGCGCGCCCTGCGCACCAAGGGCGTGCCGGTGTTTGCCCTGACCAATTTCGGTGTCGGCAGTTTTGATCTGGCCAAAAGCGAACATGATTTCCTGTCGGAATTTGACCGCACCTATGTGTCGGGCGCGTTGCGGGTGGTGAAACCCGATGCCAGAATTTACCAAATTGTTGAGGACGATTGTGCCCTCCCTCCTCACACCTTGTTGTTTACCGATGACCGCACCGAAAACATCAGTGCCGCCCAGACGCGCGGCTGGCAAACCCACCATTTCACCACCCCCCAAGGCTGGGCCGAGCGCCTGATCGCCGCGGGCCTGTTGAGCGAGGCAGAGGCGACATGACATTCACCACCATTTCATTTGATCAAGGCGAACAGGCGTTGGATTGGCTGGCGCTGACCGATGCCCTGGCCGCGGGGCACACCCTGCCCCGGGCCGATATCAAGGACAGCTTTTTATACCGGGGCAAGGATACGGTTTTATCGCGCGCCGCCTGGATTGATGGCCTGGGCATCGCGGTGAAAACCGCCACGATCTTTCCGGGGCGTGACCCGATGGTGAACGGCGGCGTCAATCTGTATTCTGACGACGATGGCACCCTGACCGCGCTGATTGATTTTCACCTCGTCACCAAATGGAAAACCGCCGGTGACAGCCTGCTTGCCGCGCGCCATCTGGCCCGACCGGACAGTGAAACGATCCTGATCCTGGGCGCGGGTAATCAGGCGCGCGCGACCCGCGCCGCCTATGGCGCGCTGTTTCCAAACGCCCGCTTTTTGGTTTGGAACCGCTCCCCCGCCAATGCCCGGGCGATGGAAAATGACATCACCACCGCCACATCCGATCTGGCGGGCGCTGTGGCCAAGGCCGATATCATCATCGCCACCACCATGACGACCGAGCCGATCCTTCGTGGCGAATGGCTGCGCCCCGGTCAACACATTGATCTGATCGGCGCTTACCGCCCTGACATGCGCGAGGCGGATGATATCGCCCTCACCCGCGCCAGCCTGTTTGTTGACAGCCGCGATACCACATTGGATCACATCGGCGAGCTGAAAATCCCGCTCGACAATGGCACCATCAGCCGTGATGCGATCCGCGCCGATTTCTATGATCTGGCCAGCGGCAGTTTTGCCCGCAGCGACGCGGATGAAATTACCCTTTTCAAAAACGGCGGCGGCGCACATCTTGATTTGATGACAGCGGTTCACATTCTGAACGCCGTCAATAACGAAATCTGACCGTGGTTTTTTCTTGCTGAAAATATCCCCGCCGGAGGCATTGAACGTTTCAACACCGCATGGCTGACGCGGTGCATTGACCGAGGAAAGAAATGAAATGACGATCTATGCCATCGGGGATATTCACGGCCAAATCGAAATGCTGCACGCCGCCCATGATCGCGTGGCGCAAGACCGCGCCGCCCATGGCACCGCCGATGCACCGGTCGTTCATCTGGGGGATCTGTGCGACAGGGGGCCAGACAGCAAAGGGGTGATTGATCACCTGATTGATGGCATCACCGCCGGTGCGCCCTGGATCGTGCTGAAGGGCAACCATGACCGCATGTTTCAGCGTTTTACCGATGACCCGACGTATCACGAGGCGCGGTTGACCAATGGCCTGACCTGGCGGCATCCGCGTTTGGGCGGGATGACGACGCTGGCCTCTTACGGGGTGGATGGCAACCCGGCCCGCGCACCCGGCGACATTGCCGCCGATATGGCGTTTGCCATTCCTCGGGCGCATCGCGATTTTCTGTTTACACGGCCGCTGACGTACAAGACCGACGATCTGATATTTGTGCACGCGGGCATCCGCCCCGGTGTGCCGCTGAACCATCAGGCCGAAGAGGATCTGGTCTGGATCCGGCAGGAATTCATCACCGACACCACCGATCATGGACCGCTGGTTGTGCATGGCCACACAGTGACGGAAACGCCGGATCACGCCGGCAACCGGGTCAATCTTGATACCGGGGCCGGATATGGCAATCCGCTGACCGTTGCCGTGTTTGAGGGGCGCAAATGCTGGGTGCTGACCAACCGGGGCCGCGTGCCGCTGACCCCGCCGGGCTATCCCTGATCGGCACCCAGGTGGGTTTGCCCCCGGGCGCGGGCCAGGGTGATCTGACGCTGGCGTTCGCGAAACCGCGCCCGGTCGGCATCGGAAATCGTATCAAGGCATTGATGGCACGACACGCCCGCCTCATATTCCGGGCGCGCCTTGTCGGCTTCGGCAATCGGGCGGCGGCAGGCATGGCACAGATCATGGGTTCCAACCTGCAATCCATGGCCGACCGCGACCCGTTGATCAAACACAAAACATTCGCCGCGCCACAAAGATTGATCCGCTGGCACCTCTTCAAGATATTTCAGGATGCCACCTTGCAGGTGAAACACATCCTCAACCCCCTGAGACATCAGATAATTTGTCGATTTTTCGCACCTGATACCGCCGGTGCAAAACATCGCAATGCGTTTGTTGGAGAACCGGTTTTTGTTCTTTTCCCACCAGGCCGGGAAATCACGGAATGTCGGGGTTTCGGGGTCAATCGCGCCCTCAAACGTGCCGATCCCCACTTCGTAATCGTTGCGCGTATCGATCACCGCAACATCGGGGGCTGAAATCAGTTCGTTCCAATCGGCGGGGGCCACGTAATGGCCGGTGCCCGCCACCGGATCAACCTCGGGCTGACCCATGGTCACGATTTCGCGTTTCAGCCGCACTTTCATCCGCAAAAACGGTTGGGTCTCGGCCTGGCTTTCCTTCCACACCAGATCTGCACAGCCGGGCAAGGCGCGGATATGGGCCAACACCGCGTCAATCGCGCCGCGTGACCCGGCAATGGTTCCATTGATCCCTTCTGGGGCGAGCAGCAAAATGCCCTTGACCCCGCCTTCGCAACACAGGGCCGCTAACGGGCCGCGCAGGGCGGCAGGATCGTCAAACCGGGTGAAATGATAAAGGGCTGCAATGGTAATCATGGCGCGCCAAATACGCCCTTGGCCCGCGCGCCGCAAGGTGTAGGATGGCCAAAACACGTTGAGGTATCGCCATGACAGAGAAATCCGCCCTGATTGTGATCGACATGCAGAATGATTTCTGCCCCGGCGGGGCCTTGGCCGTGTCTGGCGGCAATGACATCGTTGCCGGGATCAACGCGCTGATGCCGGCCTTTGATGCCGTGATTCTAAGCCAGGACTGGCATCCGGCAGGGCATTCTTCGTTTGCATCGTCCCACCCCGGGGCCGCCCCGATGAGCGTGATCGAAATGCCCTATGGACCACAGGTATTGTGGCCCGATCATTGCATTCAGGGCAGCCATGGCGCCGCCTTTCACCCCGATTTGCGCATTGATGGCGATCTGATCATTCGCAAAGGGTTCAACCCCGCGATCGACAGCTATTCCGCGTTTTTTGAAAATGATCACACCACCCCCACGGGGCTGGAGGGGTATTTGCGCACCCGTGGCATCAATGCGATCACTCTGGTTGGATTGGCGTTGGATTTTTGCGTCAATTATTCGGCGGTGGATGGGGCGCAATTGGGGTTTGACGTCACCGTGCGCCCGGATCTGTGCCGCGCCATCGATTTTGACGGATCGCGTGACGCGGCACTGAGTGCAATGAAAAAGGCAGGCGTGACCCTGGCCTAAAGTCCAGTATCGGCGGGCAGGCCCAACATCAGGTTCAGGTTCTGCACCGCCGCCCCCGACGCGCCTTTGCCCAGATTATCCAGCACCGCCGACAGCACAACGCGCCCGGTGGCCGCGTCACCCAGCACCGATAGTTCCAACCTGTTGGTGCCATTCACCGCCTGTGGCAATTCGCGCGCCGGATCATCGCCCAAAGGGCGCACCGAAACGAAACCGGCGCGGTAATATTGCGCCAGTGCCGCGTGAACATCATTCATTGATCCCGAAAACATACCCGGATGCAGCGGGATTTGCACAACCATACCTTGGGCAAACTGCCCCACCGACGGAATGAAGATCGGCAGATTGTCCAACAACCCATGGCGCACGATCTCGGGCAGGTGTTTATGCCCCTGCCCGGTGGCATAGATGAAACTGCCCTCGCTTTCGCCGCGGTCAAATTCGGCAATCATGCCTTTGCCCCCACCGGAATAGCCGGAAATGCCAAAGATCGACACCGGCGCTTCGGCGCCGATGACGCCCGCGCGGCGCAACGGGCGCAACAGCGCAATCGCCGCCGTGGAATAACAGCCCGGGTTGCTGACCCGTGCCGCACCCGCCACCGCCGCGCCCTGACCTGCGGTCATTTCGGGAAATCCATATACCCAATCGGGGTCCACGCGGTGGGCCGTGCTGGCATCGATCAGCCGGGTGTCGGTGCCCTGGCACAGCGTCACCGCCTCGCGCGCGGCGTCATCGGGCAGACACAGTATCGCAACATCGGCCGCGGCCAGGGCATCGCGACGAGCCGACGCATCCTTGCGCTGATCCTCGGGCAGGGAAATCAGCGTGATATCATCGCGCCCGGTCAACCGTTCGCGAATTTGCAGACCTGTCGTGCCCACCTCACCATCGATAAATACCTGCGCCGTCATATCGTGCCCTCCAAATATTCCCCTGAAATACGCAACCACGGCCAAAGTGCCAAGCCCAAACCAGAAAATCCGCCCCCTTGCCCTGCCCCCCCGGACTGGGCCACAAGGGGCGGCATCTTGAGGAAACTGAGCATGGTCGATATTGCCACCCGGGTTTGGAACCACAAATGGAAGATCGATCCGATTGTACGGTCTTTGATCGATACGGATTTCTATAAGTTGCTGATGTGCCAATCGGTATTTCGCAACAAACCCAAAACCCAGGTCACGTTTTCCCTGATCAACCGCACCAAATCGATTCGCCTTGCCGATCTGATCGACGAGGGCGAATTGCGCGAACAGCTTGATCATGTGCGCTCGCTTTCTCTGTCGCGCGGCGAAAGCACGTGGATGCGCGGCAACACGTTTTATGGCAAACGGCAAATGTTCACCCCCGAATTCATGGATTGGTTCGAGGCTCTGCGCCTGCCGGCCTATGAGCTGGAAAAGCGCGATGGCCAATACGAGCTGACGTTTCAGGGCAACTGGCCCGAAGTCATGCTGTGGGAAATCCCGGCACTTGCCATCCTGATGGAGCTACGCTCGCGCAAGGTGCTGGCCGGGATGGGGCGGTTCGAGCTTCAGGTCTTATATGCCCGCGCCATGACCAAGTTGTGGGAAAAGGTCGAGGCGTTGCGCGATGTGCCCGATCTGCGGCTGGCCGATTTTGGCACCCGGCGGCGGCATTCGTTCCTGTGGCAGGATTGGTGCGTGCAAGCCATGCAAGAGGGGCTGGGCGAGAAATTTGTCGGCACGTCAAACTGTCTGATCGCAAAGAACCGCGAACTTGAGGCAATCGGCACCAATGCCCATGAACTGCCCATGGTCTATTCCGCCCTGGCCGAAACCGATGCCGCCCTGCGCCAGGCACCCTATGACGTGTTGGCCGATTGGGCCGAAGAACACGAAGGCAACCTGCGCATCATCCTGCCCGATACCTATGGCACGGTCGGGTTTCTGGAACATGCCCCCGATTGGCTGGCCGGTTGGACAGGCATCCGCATCGATTCGGGCGATCCGGCCACGGGTGCGGAAACCGCAATCAAATGGTGGCAAAGCCGGGGCGAAGACCCAAAGCAAAAGCTGGTGATCTTTTCCGATGGGTTGGACGCCACCAAAATCGCCCAGCTTCAGGCCCAGTTCAACGGGCGGGTGCGGGTTTCGTTTGGTTGGGGCACATTGTTGACCAATGATTTTCGCGGATTGGTGCCCGGTGACAAGCTGAAGCCATTTTCCCTTGTCTGCAAGGCGATCAGCGCCAATGGCCGCCCGACGGTAAAACTGTCGGACAACCCGAACAAGGCGATGGGGCCGGGCCTGGAAATCGAACGTTACAAACGGGTGTTCGGTGTGGGCAATCAAAAGGCCGAGGCGGTGCTGGTCTGATCCAGCCCCCAAATCCCAAATATGGTACGGACGGGGGGACTTGAACCCCCACGGCTCAAAGGCCCACAGATTTTAAGTCTGCTATGTCTACCATTCCATCACGCCCGCAGTGCCGCCTTGCTAGGGTGCCGCGCGAAAATCTTCAAGCGGTTTGCGGCTAATTTTCTGCGCATTGGCGAAACACCCGACGATCGCCTGTTCGCGCCTACAGCGCCACGTCCTTCACCGCCTCCATGGCCACATAGGTCGAAGTTTGCGCCACATGGGGCAGTGATGAAATACGCTCGGCCAGCACCGCGCGATAGCTGGTCATATCGGCGGTGCGCACCTTTAGCAGGTAATCAAACGCGCCCGCGATCATGTGGCACTGCTCGACCTCTGGCACCTTTTGCACGGCGGTGTTGAACGCCGCCAGCGCCGCCTCGCGGGTATCGGTCAGCTTGACCTCGACAAAGGCCACATGTTCGCGCTGCACGCGCACCGGGTCGATCATTGCGCGATATCCGGTGATGATGCCGCTGTGTTCCAACCGTTTCAGCCGTGTTTGCGTGGGCGATTTGCTCAGCCCGATCCGTTGGGAAAGCTCGGTCACGCTGATCCGCCCCTCAACAGCCAGAATCGCCAGAATCGCGCGGTCAAACCGGTCAAGATCGGAAACATCCATTTGCACTGCTGCACCCCTGAAAGTTGGTCATTTTTCCCGAGAATGGCGCATAATCGGGCCATCGTCACGTCTGATATCCGATATACCTGATTAAATCCTTCGAAAGGTTCGATATGCGCGACGCACTTCACTCTCCCGCCCTGCCCTTTGACGCCGAAACCTATGGCGATGCCGATGCAATTCTGGCGGCGCTGATCGAAACCGCCGCGTTGCCGCCCCGGGACCGCGTCAAAATCAGCGCCCGCGCTGCCGACTTGGTCACGCAAATCCGCAACGGCGCAAACCCCGGTTTGATGGAGGTGTTTTTGGCCGAATACGGCCTGTCCACCGAAGAGGGCATCGCGCTGATGTGTCTGGCCGAGGCATTGTTGCGCGTGCCGGATTCCGCAACGATCGATGATCTGATCGAAGACAAGATCGCGCCCAGCAAATGGAGCAGCCATCTGGGCCACTCCTCATCGCCGCTGGTCAATGCCTCAACCTGGGCACTGATGCTGACCGGCAAGGTGTTGAAGGATGAAAAACCGGGCATGGCGGGCACATTGCGCGGTGCGATCAAACGGTTGGGCGAACCGGTGATCCGCACTGCCGTGGCCCGTGCGATGCGCGAAATGGGCCGCCAGTTCGTGTTGGGCGAAACCATGCCCCGCGCGATGGCGCGCGCCGCAAAGATGGAGGCGCGCGGATACACCTATAGCTATGACATGTTGGGCGAGGCGGCGCGCACCGCCGCCGATGCCGCGCGCTATACCAAGGCCTATGCCGATGCGATCACCGCCATGGCCCCGGCCGCCACCCACGGCGATATCCGCAAAAACCCCGGCATCAGCGTGAAATTTTCCGCCCTGCATCCGCGATACGAAGTGGCACAAACCGAACGGGTGCTGGATGAACTGGTGCCGCGTGTCACCACTTTGGCCCGTCAGGCGGCGCGCCTTGGCATCGGATTCAACGTTGACGCAGAAGAGGCCGACCGCCTCACCCTGTCGTTGCAGGTAATCGAACAGGTGCTTGCCGATCCCGAACTGGCCGGTTGGGATGGCTTTGGCGTAGTGGTTCAGGCTTATGGCCTGCGCGCCGCACCCGTTCTTGACTGGCTGCACGGACTGGCCACCAAACTGGATCGCAAGATCATGGTGCGACTGGTCAAGGGGGCCTATTGGGACAGTGAAATCAAACATGCCCAAACCCTGGGCATGGGCGGGTTTCCGGTGTTCACCGCAAAACCCGCCACCGATGTCAGCTATATCGCCAATGCGCGCAAACTGTTGCAGATGACCGACAGGATCTATCCCCAGTTCGCCACCCACAACGCCCACACGGTTGCCGCCATTCTGCATATGGCCAGTGATAAGAATGCATTCGAATTCCAACGCCTGCACGGCATGGGCGAACAATTGCACGATATCGTTCTGGCGGCCGAACACACCCGCTGCCGTATCTATGCGCCCGTGGGTGCGCACCGCGATCTGTTGGCCTATCTGGTGCGGCGCCTGTTGGAAAACGGTGCGAACTCATCCTTTGTGAACCAGATTGTCGATAAAGACGTGCCCGCCGCACAGGTTGCCGCCGACCCGTTTGATCAGATCGCGCGCAAGGCCCCGGTGCGCCCCGGCACCGAACTGTTTGACGGGCGCGCAAATTCCAAAGGGTGGGATTTGAACGATGCCCCAACCCTGATACAAATCAAAGCCGCCCGCGCCCCGCACCGCGACACGCCCCACAGCGCCGCGCCAATCCTTGCAGGCCCGGCAAATCCTGACGCGGCCCAGCCTGTGATCAGCCCCGTTGATGGGCAGGAAATCGGCCAGGTGCGCAATGCCAGCGCGGCCGATGTGCAAACAGCCATGGCGGCCGCGCAACCCTGGCCGGTCCCGGCGCAGGATCGCGCCGCGATCCTGAACCGTGCCGCCGATCTTTACGAAGAAAACTTCGGCCTGTTCTTTGCCCTGCTTGCGCGCGAAGCTGGCAAAACCTTGCCCGATTGCACCGGCGAATTGCGCGAAGCGGTTGATTTTCTGCGCTATTACGCCGCCCAGTGCACCGGGCTGACCGATGATGCGCGCGGCACGTTCACCTGTATTTCACCGTGGAACTTCCCCTTGGCCATTTTCACCGGCCAAATCGCGGGGGCACTGGCCGCGGGCAATGGGGTTTTGGCCAAACCCGCACAGCAAACGCCGCTGATTGCCCATGCGGCGGTAACGCTGTTGCACCGGGCCGGTGTGCCAAAATCTGCGCTGCAGTTGTTGCCCGGGGATGGCGCGGTCGGCGCCGCGCTGACCGCAGATCGGCGGGTTGACGGCGTGGCATTCACCGGCTCAACAGCCACAGCCCTGCGCATTCGCGCCAATATGGCCGATCACATGGACCCCGGCGCGCCCCTGATCGCGGAAACCGGCGGCCTGAATGCGATGATCGTCGATTCCACCGCATTGTTGGAACAGGCGGTGCGCGATGTGGTGCAATCGGCGTTCCAATCGGCGGGGCAGCGGTGTTCGGCCCTGCGCTGTTTGTATGTGCAATCCGATATCGCCAATGAATTCCAACAGATGTTGTTTGGCGCGATGGATGAACTGACCCTTGGTGACCCTTGGGATCTGGCCAGTGATGTGGGGCCGTTGATTGATCAGACGGCACATCGTAACATTGCCGCCCATATCCGACAGGCCCAGGCCGAAGGCCGCGTTTTAAAACAACTCAAGGCGCCGAAGCAGGGTCATTTCCTGGCCCCCACCGCGATTCAGGTGCCCGGTATCACCGCGATGAAGGAAGAAATCTTTGGCCCGGTCCTGCACATTGCCACGTTTCAGGCGGATGAACTGGACCGTGTGATCAGCGATATCAACGCCACCGGCTATGGGTTGACGTTTGGCCTGCACACTCGCATCGACACCCGTGTTCAACACGTGAGTGACCGGATCAAAGCGGGCAACCTGTATGTGAACCGCAATCAGATCGGCGCGGTTGTGGGCAGCCAACCCTTTGGCGGCGAAGGGTTATCGGGCACCGGACCAAAGGCCGGCGGGCCATCTTATCTGCCCCGGTTTACCGCGCCCCCCAAAGTGAGCGAAGCGATCGAAGACACCAAAGACGCCGCAAATCTGGATGCCCTTTCGCGCGGTCTGACCAAAGGCGCAAACGATCCAAAACGCCGCGCCGTTGAATTGCCCGGCCCGACCGGGGAATCCAACCGCCTGTCGGTGCATCCCCGCGCGCCAATCTTGTGCATGGGGCCGGGCGAACCCGCCCGCGCCGCGCAAATGCGCGATGTGATGGCAAGGGGCGGCACCGCCCTGCCCTGCCCGCCCCTGGACATTGCCGCGCTTGAAACCCTGCCGGAAATGGGCGGCGTCGTGTGGTGGGGTGACGCGGCCACCGCGCGCGCCATCGCACAGACCCTGGCCAAACGGCGCGGCGCAATCACCCCGTTGATCACCGCCCGGATCACCGCCAATGATTGCACGTTTGAACGGCACATTTGCATCGACACCACCGCATCCGGGGGCAATGCGCAATTGCTGGCCGAGGCGGCAACCGCTTGACCACAGTGGGAAACACGGGCAACTCTGCCGCCTATGTTTCCCATTCGCGACCATAACCCGTCTGAACGCACACCGTTCGTCACCTATGCGCTGATCGTGCTGAATATCGCGGTGTTTGCCGGGATGCTGACGCTTGAACCCAGTCAGCGCGCGTTGGATGAATTCTATTTCAACTGGGCGCTGATTCCGGCCAAATCTGATCCGCTGACCTATATTTCCTCACAGTTCCTGCATGGCGGCTTTATGCATTTGGCGGGCAACATGCTGTTTTTGTGGATTTATGGCGATAACCTTGAAAATGAGATGGGTCATTGGCCGTTTCTGGCCTTCTATCTGGCGGGGGGTATTGCGGCGGGGCTGGCGCAAACCATGGCCGACCCGATCAGCGGCATTCCAATGATCGGCGCCTCGGGGGCAATTGCCGCCGTGATGGGGGGCTATCTGCTGATGTTTCCCAAGGCTAGAATCGATGTTTTGATCATCTTTGTCGTGTTTTTTCGCATCATCCCGGTTCCCGCCTGGATCGTGCTGGGCCTGTGGTTTGGCATTCAGATGTTTTCAGGTGTCAACACCCCGCTGGATGGCGGCGGAGTGGCGTATTGGGCCCATGCGGGCGGGTTTGTCGCCGGTATTGTTCTGAGCATTCGTCTGTGGCTGCGCCGGGGCGGTCCGGCGTTCTGGAACCGCACCCAAGGCAAACCGCCCCACCCCGAAGCGCAGTATAAATTATCGCGCACAAACGTGCCAACCGTGAGACGCCGATGAAAGTAACATGTCACTGCGGCGCCGTGGTTCTGGATGTCACCCTAAGCGATGGGATGAACACGATCCGCCGGTGCGATTGTTCGTTTTGTGTAAAACGGGGCGCGGCGGCGGTGACTGCCTTGCGCGAAAATGTTGTAATTGTGCAAGGCGCGGACAATCTGCAACTTTACCAGTTCGGCACCAACACCGCGCGCCACCACTTTTGCAAGACCTGTGGAATTTACACGCACCACAACCGGCGCAGCAATCCCGCAGAAGTGGGTATCAACGCCGCCTGCATCCAGGGGATGTATCTGCCCGACCATGACCCGATCCCATGGGCCGATGGGCAAAACCACCCCTCAGACGCAAAGAATTAACCGCGTACCAGTTTGGCAAATCCGGTGAACATCGCCTCATTGGCAACGATCATGTTGCCATGTTCCAACATCGAACGGCCCTCTTGCATCGGCTCCATCAGGGCCCCTGCCTCGCGACAGATCAACAGGCCGGCCGCCACATCCCAGGGTTTCAAACGCTGATCCCACTGGCCATCAAACCGCCCCGCGGCCACATAGGCCAGGTTCAGCGCGGCCGATCCCCAATGGCGCACCGCCGCCACTGCGGGCATAATGCGGGCAAATTCGCGCAACTTTTCGGGCAAGCCGGGTCCACCGGAATGGGGAATGGAACAGGCAAACACACCCTCGATCAGGGACCGCCGCCCCGATACACGGATCCGGCTTTCATTCATCCAGGCCCCGCCGCCCTTTTCGGCGACGAACATCTCATCCTTGGCCGGATCGAAAATCACACCCGACACGATCTCGCCCTTGTGTTCCAGCGCGATGGAAATGCACCAATGCGGCAAACCGTGCAAAAAATTCGTCGTTCCATCCAGCGGATCAACGATCCAGCGGCGGGTCGGGTCTTTGCCCTCGATCTCGGGGCTTTCTTCGGCCAACCAGCCATAGTTGGGGCGCGCGGCCATCAGATCTTCGCGAATGATCGCTTCGGCGGCAATGTCGGCGCGGCTGACAAAATCACCGGCACCCTTTGTCGACACCTGCAGATTTTCCACTTCGCGGAAATCCTTGACCAAAGACCGGCCCGCCCGGCGCGCCGCCTTGATCATCACGTTCAGATTCGCACTGCCTTGCATCGCTTTTACCCTCAAAACCCCAAGCCCGCGCGATACACCCCGGGCAGACAAATGCCAACCCCTGAGGTGGCACACCACACCGGACCACGGGCACCAGACAAAAAATCGTGTCGCGCGTCAGCGCGTCCTTTTGGTCAAACCCCGCCCCGCTGCAACTTCATCGGTTCGGTGCGGCACAGCCGCAGGAAATGTGACATGTACGGCATTGTCGTGTCTTCGCTGCGGGTTGCGGCATACAGGCGTTTGGTCACACCCTGCGCGGTCAGGGGCCGGGTGATATAGTCGGAATGATACCGCACTTCGCGCAGCACCCAATCGGGCAACACCGCCACCCCACGCCCCGACGCCACCAAAAGCAGGATCACCGCCGTCAATTCAACCTGGCGGACCCCATGTGGTTCTACTCTGGCTGGTGCCAGAAGCTCGGTAAAGACATCAAGGCGCGCGCGTTCCACCGGATAGGTGATCAACGTTTCATTGCGGAAATCCTCGGCTTCGACAAAGGGTTTGCTGGCCAACGGATGATTGGCCGCAGCCACGAACACCGGTTCGTAATCAAACAGAGGTGTGAACCCTACGCCAGGCAAATCTTCGGGATCGGATGAAATCACCAGATCCACTGTTTCCTTTTGCAACGCGGGCAGCGCGCCAAAGGCCAGACCGGGGCGGATATCAACATCCACATCGGGCCAGGCATGGCGGAATTTCTCAAGCACCGGAAACAGCCATTCAAAACAGGCGTGACATTCAATCGCTATGTGCAACCGGCCGGATTTGCCGCTGACAAGCCCCGCAAATTCGTCTTGTACCGCTTCGATTTCCGGCAATATCCGTTCGGCCAGGCGCAACAATTTCATACCCGCCGCTGACAATTTCAGAGGTTTCGAACGGCGCGCAAACAATTCCACACCGGCCTGATCTTCCAGCCCTTTCACCTGATGGGACAGCGCGGATTGGGTGATGTTCAACTGCTCGGCGGCGCGGGCGACCCCGCCGGCATCATGAATCGCCTTGATCGTGCGCAGGTGGCGAAACTCGATATGCATGATCGCCTCATGATGTTGATGAATTTTATGAATTTGTCTCACATTCACATTTCTGGCACAAGGGGACACCGCAAGCACAGGATGCCCCAGATGCCCACGCCCAATGTTTCGTTTGAATTTTTCCCGCCACAATCGCTTGAGGCGTCGTTTCGGCTGTGGGACACAGTGCAGACCCTTGCGCCGCTGGATCCGAATTTCGTTTCCGTCACCTATGGCGCGGGCGGCACTACGCGCGACCTGACCCATGAGGCAGTGCGCCTGCTGCATCGCAAATATCAACTGAACGTTGCGGCCCACCTGACCTGTGTCAACGCCAGTCGCGACGAAACCATGGACATCGTGCGCGGCTACAAAGAGGCGGGCGTGACCCAGATTGTCGCCCTGCGCGGCGATGCACCCAAGGGGGCCGGTGCGTTTCAGCCCCATCCCGATGGCTTTGCCAATTCCGTCGAACTGACCCGCGCTTTGGCCGAAACCGGCGATTTTCACATTCGCGTTGGCGCCTATCCCGACCCCCACCCCGATTGCAAAACCCCCGGCGGCGATGTGGATTGGTTGAAGAAAAAGATCGATGCAGGCGCCCATTCGTCCATCACACAGTTCTTTTTCGAGCCCGATACGTTTCTGAGGTTCCGCGACACCTGTGCCGCCGCCGGAATCGATGCGCCGATCGTTCCCGGCATTCTGCCGATCGAAAACTGGAACGGGGTCAAGAAATTCGCCGCGCGCTGTGGCACATCGGTGCCCCAGTGGTTGGATGATGCCTTTACCACCGCCATCCGCGATGGCCGCGAAGAATTGCTGGCCACGACCATTTGCACCGAATTGTGCAGCACCCTGATGGACGAAGGCGTGGAGGATTTTCATTTCTACACCCTCAACAAACCGCATCTGACGCGGGATGTTTGCCATGCCCTCGGGGTCACGCAAAAGACCACCCTTGAAAACGTCGCCTGATCACGCCACACAGATTTGATGTTTTTTGCAACCTCTCCCGATGATCTGCCCAGCCGCGACAAGGTGTTATCCATGTCGGGCATGGCGTTCATGGAGGCCGTGCGCGATGGCCGTCAGGCCGGGCCACCGATTGGCCGCCTGATGAATTGCCGGGTGAGTGAGGTGGACCCCGGGCGCGTGGTCTTTACCGGCACACCCGGGTTTGACCACATGAATCCGGTCGGAGGCATCCATGGTGGCTGGTATGGCACGGTGCTGGACAGTTGCATGGGCTGCGCGGTGATGACCAAAGTGGCGCAAGGATCGATTTACACAACGCTGGAATACAAGATCAACATCAACCGCGCGATCCCCGCAGGCACCGATATTCTGGCCACCGGGTGGGTTGTTCATGCCGGACGTTCAACCGCCGTGGCCCATGGCGAAATCCGCAACGCCAAGGATGATACCTTGTACGCAAGCGGGTCGACCACGTGTTTGATCATGGCGATACCGGGCTGACCCTGACCAGATTGAGCGCCTTTGGCGCATTTGATATTTTGTCTGGCGCGCCACGGTTGGCGGTGTCTGTTTTGGCTAATTTCAGCGAAATATCGCCTCACCGCGCCGTGGGATGAATTGCCTCGCTCGGGTCGTGGCCGGGGATGCGGGGGGCACGATTGAGGATGAATTTGCCCCAGCCTTCGGTGTTGCCGATACTGGGGGCCTCCGGATCGGTCTGAAACCTTGCACGCCAGTCATTTGGCAAGGCAAGCGCGCATTCTTCGGCTTGTTCCAGCATCCAGGTAAGCGGAATATTTGCCAGCGGCCGGCATTCGGCGCGGCACAACTGATGGCCACCGATATCGCCATGGGTGCCGCGAAACCACATTTGTTTCAGCGTTCCGGTGAAATCCGGCGTGCTGTCCCACAAAATCGGGTCATAGGCCCGGCGGGTTTCATTGAGGGCGAGCGCGTGAAATCCGTTGCGCGTCGTTTGGCCCAGTTCGTGATTGTGAAATTCATGGGCCGGGTCCGAATCGCGCCATAACAACGGCGCGCGTAACCCCAGAGCTTTGACCGTATCAAACACGCCGATCATTTCGACAGTCGCGGCTTCATGGCAATTGGCGGCGGAAAAAGCGGTGGCATCGGTCAGATCGCGATAGTGGCGGTAAGCCCGCGCCACGGTGCGCGCTGTCGCGTGATCGGCGCGCACCAACCCGACACGGTCGATCACCCCGGCCAATGATCGCACCGCATACGCCCCGCGGCTGTATCCGAACATGAAAATCCGGTCGCCCCGCCGATACCGCGAGGCAAGCGCGCCATAAGCCCGCTGAATCTGTCCGTTCAGCCCTTTGCCGGTGATCACATCGCGCAGGCTGTGCCACGTGCGCCATTGAATACCCGGTTCATAGCGCAGCGAAACATTGGCCCGCACCGGCAATTCGGCGAGGAGTTTATAGATCAGCCCAGCATTGGTTTCACAGCCCTTTTGCAGAGAAGACATGGTACCATCAAGGATGATAACATGGGTCACGGGCCCCCGCCGCGCGTGCCAGGGCGATTGACGGATACCACCAATCACGGGTTTATTCGGCGGCGATTTGCGCGCTTTGGTTCAGGGTGGCCCACACCCGCATCGGGGTGAACGGCATGTCGATCTGTCGGATTCCACGATCCCACACCGCATCCAGAACCGCGTTGGAAACCGCGGCCAATGCCCCGACGGTGCCCGCCTCGCCACAGCCTTTCATGCCCATGATATTGGCGGTCGATGGCACCGGTTCGGTGGAAAACGCAATCATCGGCAGATCGTCGGCCCGGGGCATGCCGTAATCCATGAATGTGGCGGTCAAAAGCTGGCCTTCGGCGTCATAAACCACCCGTTCGGTGATCGCCTGACCGATGCCTTGGGCGACACCGCCGTGGACTTGGCCCTCGGCCAGCATCGGGTTGATCAGATTGCCAAAATCATCGACGACGGTGTATTTTGCGATACTGACGACGCCGGTATCGGGATCAATCTCAACCTCGGCCACATGGGCGCCATTGGGGAAAGACCGGGCCGGCAAGGTTTGGGTTTCGGTCTGGCGCAACAGATCGCTACGCCCCTTAGCGCGGGCCATGGCCGCGACCTCCAGCATGGTGGGGGTTTCGTTGCGGCCGGGGATGCGAAAACGCTCATCATCGAACTCAATTTCGGATGTGTCGTATTCTTCGGCCAGGAAGGCGCTGAAATCGGTGATGATCTTGCGCACGGTATAAAGCGTGGCATTGTTTTGCACCGTGACCGAGCGCGATCCGCCGGTGCCGCCCCCCTTGGCGATCCGGTCACTGTCGCCCTGGATCACCGATATCGCCTCAAACGGGATGCCGGTTTGATCGGACAGGAATTTGGCATAGACCGTTTCATGGCCCTGGCCGTTGGATTGGGTGCCGACAAAGATCAGCACTGTGCCATCGTCCTGAAATTCAACCGTTGCGGTTTCCGACGGGTTGCCCAAAATCGATTCGATGTAATAGCACAATCCCAGACCGCGCAATTTGCCCGCCGCCTGCGATTCAGCGCGGCGCGCGGCGAACCCGGCCCTGTCAGCGTGTTGTTCGGCCGACGCCAGAACCCGGTGAAAATCGCCCACATCATAGGTTTCGTTGGTCGCACTGGTATAGGGAAATTTATCGGCGGCAATGAAATTGCGACGGCGCAGTTCCCACGGATCAACGCCCAATTCGCGCGCCGCATAATCGATCACGCGCTCCAGCGCGAATATCGCCTCGGGGCGGCCAGCCCCGCGATAGGCGTCAACTTGGGTGGTGTTGGTGTAAATACCGATGGCGTTCATCCAGGTGGTTTGCACATCATACACCCCCATCAACACCTTCGCGAACAGTTCGGTCTGGATGAATTGCGCGAACGAACTGTTATAGGCGCCCATGTTGCACAGGGATTTGATGCGATAGGCGGTGATCTTGTAATCGTCGTCAAAGGCCAGCTCCGCCGTGCTGACCAGATCGCGCCCGGCATTGTCCGACAGCATGGATTCAGTGCGTTCGCCCATCCAGCGCACGGGTTTTCCCAACGCTTTGGCGGCAGTGGCGACCATCAGATATTCGGGATAGGTGAATGCCTTCATCCCGAATCCGCCGCCCACATCGGGATTGGTCACACGCACCTGTTCAGGGGGCAGGGAAAACGCCTTGGCCAGATCGCCCTTGAGGCCCCACACCCCCTGTCCGTTGAAACAGACATGCAGGCGGTCATTTTCCCACTCTGCATAGGCCCCGCGCGGCTCCATCGAATTGGCGATGACGCGGTTGTCATCAATGCGCAGGCTGACGGTATGGGCGGCGGCGCGGAATGCCGCGTCGGTCGCCGCCTCATCGCCCAAGCCATAATCAAAAGCAATGTTATCACGCGCCTCGGAATGAAGGGTTTGGCCCCCCGGCTCCACATCCACCTTGACCGGCAAATCGGTGTAATCCAGATCAATCAATTCAGCGGCATCGCGGGCTTGTGACAGGGTTTCGGCGACGATAAAGGCGACCGGTTCGCCGACAAACCGCACCGTGTCGGTGGCCAGAAACGGGCGGGCGGGTGCCGCGCCCTTGGTGCCATCACGGTTGTCGATCAGGGACGCGCCCATGTTCAGTTCGACGCCAAGATCGCGCACATCGGCGGCGGTCAGAACCATCTTTACACCGGTTGCCTGGCGCGCGGCATTCACATTCAAATCACCAATCGTAGCATGGGCCACGGGCGAGCGGAAAACATAGCCAAACAGCGCAGCTTTCGGCGCAATATCATCCACATAACGCCCACCACCGGTAAGAAACCGAATATCCTCAACACGCGTCGTCGATTGTGATTTGCCGAAGGTGTCCATGGGTCTGCTCCTACGCGTCTGATTACGCATCGAAGAGTAACGGCAGGCGGGGCCATGTCCAGCCCCGCCACCACGCTATTTTAACCGTGAAGCGCCATAACAGTGACAATCTGAAAATTGCCAAAGCCGTTGAACCGGGTGACCGTGGCGGTAGAATAGGCACCCAGCCCATGAAACATCACGAAATCGCCTTCGGCCATATCACCGGGCAGCGCCAATTCACCGGGCAACCGATCAACCGAATCGCAGGTCGGGCCAAACACGATCCGCGCCCGCCCAGGGGCATTGCGGCGCGCACCGGCAGGATCGCGCACTTCGACCCGGTCAATGATCCCGATCAGCGGCAGTTCGGCCAATCCGCCATAGACGCCATCGTTCAGGAACACATGTTCATCATCGCGGATCGCCCGCACTTGGGTGGCCAACGAAAACGATTCCGCGACCAATCCGCGGCCCGGCTCACACACCAGCGCCGGGCGTGCATCGCCAAACGCTTCGGTTGTGACCCGGTCGATCAGGCCAAAGATGTTTTCCAACTCGGGGTTCACATCGCTCAGACGGTGCGATGGAAACCCACCACCCACATTCAGACGGGCAATCTCCACGCCCGCATCTGTCGCAATCTGCGCGGCAGTGCGGATATAGCTGTCCCATGCCATCGGATCGACACACTGGGTGCCGGGATGAAAGGTAAGCGATGCGACAAACCCCATATCCCGGGCCGCGCGCAACAGTTCAGTGGCCTTTTCAGCGGTCGCGCCGAATTTCGCGCCAAAGTTATAGGCGGCGCCATTGACCGGCAGCTTGAAACGCACGGCGATTTCGGCACCAGCGGGCACCAAATCCTGCAATTTGGCCAATTCGCTGTGGCTGTCCACGCTGAACGACCGCACACCCAATTCAACCGCGCGGGCAATTTCGCTGCGCGAGCGCACGGGGTTGTTGTAATGCATCGCCGCACCGGGGGCGACGCGGCGGATCAGATCAATCTCGAAAATCGAGGCCACATCATATCCGCGAATTCCCGCAGCGGCCAGATTGGCCACAACCATTTCGTCGGGGTTGGATTTGACGGCATAGGTTACAAGGCCCGGAAAACCGCGCAAAAACCGGCGCGCCGTGGCTTGCAAAACCATCGGCGCAAAAAACAGAACCGGATCCTCGGGTTGTTCGCGCACAAGGTATTCGGTTGGGTTGGCGAAAATGGTTTTTGACAGGCCCATGACACAAGGTCTCCTCAGGAAGGATTACGTAAAAGAACGCTGCTTTCTCTTGCCCGGATCACCGGTTGGGAGGCACACACGAAGGTCCACCACCCCAGGCCAGGTGCGCGAGAAAGCCGCCCTTATCTCCTGAAGTCTGATGGTCATATGCCCGTTGATTTCGCCTAAGAAAAGAGTAAAATCGCCCAGAACATCGGTTAAAATGACGAAACTGGCGGGCGAAATGATGGATGATCTGGATCAACGACTTTTGGCGGCTTTGGCGGCCAATTCCTCAACCTCGACATCGCAATTGGCACGGCGATTTAAGGTCGCGCGCAGTACAGTGCAGGCGCGAATCGAACGCATGGAGCGCACCGGGGTGATCGGCGGCTACACGGTGCGCTTAGGTCAGGCAGTCACAGTGCGCCGGATTCGCGCCACGGTGATGATGGAAATCGAACCGCGCAGCGGCGCCGCCGTTCTGGCCCGGCTCAAGGCAATCCCCGAGGTTGAGGTGGTTCACACCACATCGGGGCGGGTTGACATGATCGTGCAACTGGCCGCCGACACCACCGAAAATCTGGATGACACCATCGAAGCCGTCGCCACCCTGCCCGGTGTGGTCGACACAGAAAGCCTGGTGCATCTAAGTACAAAGCTCGACCGGTCAATCACCGCGGCCTGACCAAAACGGGCGCCTTGCGGCGCACATGATTATTTGTTTACCAACCAGCGGCACGGCCGGACTTTCCCACCACGTTTGGGTTTTTTCTTGCTAAAAATATCCAAATCCAACGCCGATAAACGCGCGCCCTTTCCCTTGCAGGCGCAAGCGGTTAAATCAGGGCCAAGCAGCCAAAGGAACAGCGCAATGCCGATGGAAAAAACATTCCAAGCCGCCGACGCCGAAGGGCGCATTTATGATGCCTGGGAAGACGCCGGATGTTTTATGGCCGGGGCCAATGCCAGCCGCGCCGAAACGTTTTGCGTAATGATCCCGCCGCCCAACGTCACCGGCAGCCTGCATATGGGCCATGCGTTTAACAACACCTTGCAGGATATTCTGGTGCGTTGGCACCGGATGCGCGGGTTTGACACGTTGTGGCAACCCGGCACCGATCACGCGGGCATTGCCACGCAAATGGTCACCGAACGGGATATGGCCGCGAATGGCGAAAAAACCCGCACCGAAATGGGGCGCGAAGATTTCACCAAACGGGTTTGGCAACAGAAAATCAAATCGCGCGGCACCATCATTGGCCAATTGAAACGCTTGGGTGCCTCGGCCGATTGGTCGCGCGAAGCCTTCACCATGTCAGGCGCGCCCGAAGCCCCCGAGGGCGAAGAGGGCAATTTCCACGATGCCGTGATCAAAGTGTTTGTCGATATGTACGACAAGGGTTTGATTTATCGCGGCACACGGCTGGTCAACTGGGATCCGCAATTTGAAACCGCGATTTCCGATCTTGAGGTCGAAAATATCGAAACCGACGGCCATATGTGGCATTTCAAATACCCCCTCGCCGATGGGGCCACCTATGAATATGTGGAAAAAGACGAAGACGGCAAAGAAACCCTGCGCGAAACCCGCGATTATATTTCCATTGCCACCACCCGGCCTGAAACCATGTTGGGCGATGGGGCTGTCGCCGTTCACCCGTCTGATGCGCGCTATGCGTCGATTGTGGGCAAGCTGTGTGAAATTCCGGTGGGGCCAAAGGAACAGCGCCGCCTGATCCCGATCATCACCGATGACTACCCCGATCCCGCCTTTGGGTCGGGTGCGGTGAAAATCACCGGTGCCCATGATTTCAACGATTATGCCGTGGCGCAGCGTAATCGCATTCCGCTCTATTCCCTGCTCGATACCCGTGGGCAGATGCGCGCCGATGGCTTGCCCTATGACGAAAGCGCAAGCCAAGCCGGGGATTATGCCCGCGATTGGGTGAATACCTATCATGGTCAGGTTCAATCGTCGGGCGAACAGCCGGTGCCGAATGTGCGCGAAACCAATCTGGTGCCCGAAGATCTGCGCGGGCTTGACCGGTTTGAGGCCCGGAAACAAATTGTCGAACAAATCACCGACGAAGGTTTGGCCGTGATGGTGCCAAACCCGTCAACGGACGAAGGCGCACCTGCCACGATCCCGCTGGTGGAAAATAAAAAGATCATGCAGCCGTTTGGCGACCGCTCAAAGGTGGTAATCGAACCGATGCTGACCGATCAGTGGTTTGTGGACACCGCCAAAATAGTGCAACCCGCGATTGATGCGGTAAAATCGGGTGAGGTGACGATCCTGCCCGAACAAGACCGCAAGGTGTATTTCAACTGGTTGGAAAATATCGAACCTTGGTGCATTTCGCGGCAATTGTGGTGGGGGCATCAGATTCCGGTCTGGTATGGCCTTGATCTGCACACCTCAAGTTTCAAGGACGACGAAGGCGATAATACCTTGGATGAGGTCGAGCTTTTGGCGCTGTTGACCCGCGATCATCTGGTTCATGCCGGGCGGCGCACCCACTGCGCCGCCGATCCCGCCACGATTACCGAGCGGTTTCGCGATGATCTGGCCAGCCTGCCAAACCCGCTGAACAACGCCCGTGTGGTTGAGGTGGCCGATCGCAGCGCCGCGATTCATCAACTGGCGGTGTCCCTTGCCGAATATAACGTGACCCAGGACCCCACCAAACTGGTCTATCCAATTTGGCGCGATGCCGATGTTTTGGACACTTGGTTTTCCTCGGGGCTTTGGCCCATCGGCACCTTGGGGTGGCCCGAAAACACCGAAGCTTTGCAAAAATATTTCCCCACTTCGGTTCTGATCACCGGGTTTGATATTATCTTTTTCTGGGTCGCGCGGATGATGATGATGCAATATGCCGTGGTCGGGCAAAAACCGTTTGATACGGTGTATGTGCATGCCCTGGTGCGTGACGAAAAGGGAAAGAAAATGTCCAAATCTTTGGGCAATGTTCTGGACCCGTTGGAATTGATTGATGAATACGGCTGTGATGCGGTGCGCTTTACCCTCACCGCCATGGCATCGATGGGGCGCGATCTGAAACTGTCGACCGCGCGCATTGCCGGCAATCGCAACTTTGGCACCAAACTGTGGAACGCGTTCCGCTTTGCCGAAATGAATGGCGCCACCACCCACAAGGGCCTGCCCCAACCCAGCCAAACCGTGAACCGCTGGATCATCGGCGAAACGGCAAAGGTGCGGGCCGATGTTGACGCCGCGCTTTCCGCCTATCGGTTCAACGATGCCGCCAATGCCCTGTATGTCTTTGTCTGGGGCAAGGTGTGCGATTGGTATGTGGAACTGTCCAAACCGCTGCTGTTGGATGGGACAGATGCACAGAAAATCGAAACCCGGCAAACTTTGGCTTGGGTGCTGGATCAGTGTCTGATCCTGTTGCATCCGATCATGCCGTTCATCACCGAAGAGTTGTGGGGCCAGATCGAGCGGTCAAAAATGTTGATCCATGCCGATTGGCCCACCTATGGCGATGAATTGATCGACCCACAGGCCGACAGTGAAATGAACTGGGTGATTTCCCTGATCGAAGGCATCCGGTCGGTGCGCGGTGAAATGAACGTGCCTGCCGCGCTGAAGGTTGATCTGTTGATGCTGGATCTGGATGAGCCGGGCCAGACCGCATGGAACAACAACGCGCCGATGATCGAAAAACTGGCGCGGCTCAACAGCCTGGCCTTGGCCGAAACCGCCCCCAAAGGCAGCGCGACAATCCCGGTTGCGGGGGGCACATTTGCCCTGCCCCTTGCCGATATTATCGACGTGTCGGCAGAAAAGGCGCGCCTGTCCAAGGCTCTGGGCAAGGTTGAAAAAGAACTGGGGGGCCTGAACGGGCGGTTGAAAAACCCCAAGTTCCGTGAAAACGCCGATGCCCAGGTGATTGAGGAAACCGAGGCGCAGGCCGCCGTGAAAGCCGAAGAAAAACAGCGCCTTGAAACCGCGTTGCATCGTTTGGCCGAAATCGGCTGATCAATTCGCCGGGGGCTGTCGCACCGCCCCCGGCCCAATAAGAAGGCGCGCCGATGTCCACGTTCCTGACCCGCCATATCGCCAGCCTGCCCGCCACGGTGCCCTTTGTCGGCCCCGAGGCGCAAGAGCGCCAGCGCGGCGCGCCGTTTCGCGCCCGGATTGGGGCCAATGAAAACGTGTTCGGCCCCGCGCCCAGCGCGATAAAGGCGATGGAAAACGCCGCGCGCGATGTCTGGATGTATGCCGATCCCGAAAATCACGCCCTGCGCCACGCCCTGGCCGATCTTCACGCCATCGATCCGGCGCATATTCAGATCGGCGAAGGGATCGACGCGCTTTTGGGTTATCTTTGCCGCATGACAGTGGAACCGGGGGTGAATGTGGTGACCAGCGATGGCGCCTATCCGACATTCAATTTCCATGTGGCCGGATATGGTGGCACCTTGCACAAGGTGCCATATCGCGATGATCACGAAGATCTGGAGGCCTTGATCGCCACCGCAAAATCCACCGATGCGCGGCTGATTTATCTGTCAAACCCCGACAATCCCATGGGCACCTGGCACAGTGCCACTGCGATCCAAGACATGATCGCGCACCTGCCCGCAACCACGCTGTTGGTGTTGGATGAGGCCTATATCGATACCGCCCCCGCTGGCACCGCGCCACAGATCGCCCCCGACATAGCCAATGTCATTCGCATGCGCACCTTTTCCAAGGCCTACGGCATGGCCGGGGCGCGGGTGGGTTATGCCATCGGGCCACGCGATCTGATTGCCGGATTTGACCGGATTCGCAACCATTTCGGGATGAACCGCATCGCACAGGCCGGGGCCTTGGCCGCCGTACAGGATCAGGCGTATCTTACCGAAGTCATTGCAAAAATCGCCACCGCGCGGGATCGTATCGGTGAAATCGCCCGCGATAACGGGTTGATCCCCCTGCCCTCGGCCACCAATTTCGTTACTGTCGATTGTGGCGGTGATGGTGCATTTGCCCGCCGGGTTTTGGCGGAACTCACCAAACAGGGTGTCTTTGTGCGGATGCCGTTTGTCGCGCCGCAAGACAGGTGTATCCGCATCGGCTGTGGTTTGCCCGAAGATCTGGATTTGTTGGCGCACTGTCTGCCAAAGGCACTGAACGCCGCGCGCTGACGCGAATGTCAGATGACAGCGCGCGCAAGCTGGCTATCATGGCCCTATGAAAGGGGGCATGACATGGTCGAAGATTACACAAACGCCTTTCTGGTTTCGGCATTCTGCCTTGTATTTATGGCTCTGTTCGCCATATGGGCAATATGGGGCCTGATCGTGGCCTTGGGCACGGGTTGGGCCGCTGACAAAGCATTGGCCGCGTTGCCGCGCAACTCTGACTGATCGGACCAAAGATGAAACGCTTTGCCTGCCCTACCTGTGAGGAAGAAGTGCATTTTAGCAATCATTCCTGTGTGCATTGTGCCACCACCTTGGGGTTTGCGCCCGAATCCCAATCGTTCACCCCCGCCCCCCCCGCCGTTTTGTGCCGCAACGCCAACGCGGCGCTGTGCAATTGGGTGGCCGATCCGGCCAGCGGGTATTGCCGGGCGTGCCAACACAACCGCACCGTGCCCGATGCCGCCGATCACGGCGAACCCTGGGCCAAGATCGAGCGCGCAAAGCGGCGGCTGTTTTATTCGCTGATCCGCTGGAACCTGCCCACCCCCGTGGATGGGGCACAGGCGCTGGCCTTTGATTTTCTGGCCGACAGCAAGGATGAAAAGGTGCTGACCGGTCATGCCGACGGTCTGATCACCCTGAACGTGGCTGAGGGCGATGATGCCACCCGCGAGGCGCGCCGCACCGCCATGGGCGAACCGTACCGCACCCTGATCGGCCATATGCGCCATGAGGTTGCCCATTATTACTGGCAGGTTCTGGTACAGGATTCCAACCGTCTGGAGGAATGCCGCGCCCTGTTTGGCGATGATCGCGCCGATTATCAGCAGGCGCTGAAAACCCATTATGCCAACGGCCCCCGCCCCGATTGGGATCAATCTTTCGTCAGCGCCTATGCCGCGTCCCACCCGTGGGAGGATTTCGCCGAAACCTTTGCCCATTGGCTGCATATGGTTGATGGGTTGGATACCGCCATGGCCTATGGCATGGGCGGCGGCGCGCCGTTTGATCCTTACGGCGCACCGGACGCGCAGGCGGTGGTTGATGCCTTTGTGCCCGTCAGTATTGCGATCAACGCGGTCAACCGTGCCTTGGGCCAGCCCGATCTTTACCCTTTCGTTTTGAACGCGCCGGTTATCGACAAGATGCAGTTCATTCACAGCCTGATTGCACCCTATCGGGTGGTCAGCAACGGTTTTATGTGAGATTTGTAGGCAAACCAAACCCCTGGGGGCCTAATGTCGATTTATGCCAGCATCTATCACCTGACCCACTATCAATACGACCGACCCGTGACTTTGGGTCCACAGATCATTCGCCTGCGCCCGGCCCCGCACAGCCGCACGCGGGTGATTTCCCACGCACTTAAGGTATCGCCACAGCCGCATTTCGTGAACCACCAACAAGATCCCTATGGCAACTGGATGGCGCGCTATGTGTTTCCCGAACCGGTGCGCGAATTAAAGATCGAGGTGGACGTCACCGCCGACATGTCGGTTTATAATCCGTTCGATTTTTTCGTCGAAGACAGCGCTGAATATTGGCCGTTTGATTATGACGATGATATTTTGCCCGATCTGTCGATCTATATGTCGCCCGAACCGGCGGGTCCGCAATTGTCGGCTTTTCTGGCGTCGGTGCCGCGCGAAAAGACCCCGGTCAATGATTTCATCGTCACGCTGAACCGCCGGTTGTCACAGGAAATCGGCTATGTCATCCGGATGGAGCCGGGTGTGCAAACCCCCGAAGAAACATTCACCACCGGCAAGGGATCGTGCCGCGATACATCCTGGGTTTTGGTGCAGGCGATGCGCCACCTCGGCCTGGCCGCACGGTTTGTATCGGGCTATCTGGTACAGTTGAAACCCGACCTGACCGCGCTGGATGGCCCCGCAGGCACCGACAAGGATTTCACCGATCTGCACGCCTGGTGCGAGGTATATTTGCCCGGTGCCGGTTGGGTCGGCCTGGACCCGACCAGCGGTTTGTTGGCAGGCGAATCCCATATTCCCTTGGCCGCAACGCCCCATTATCGCAACGCCGCGCCGATTTCCGGCATGGCCAGTGCGGCGGATGTGACGTTTGATTTCGACATGAAGGTGACGCGCGTGGCCGAACATCCACGCATAACCAAACCGTTTTCCGATACCGCATGGGATGATCTGAACGCCCTTGGCAAAAAGGTGGATCAGGCGCTGGCGGATGGTGATGTGCGCCTGACCATGGGCGGCGAACCCACATTTGTTTCGATTGACGATTTCGAGGCCGAAGAATGGAACACCGGCGCGGTCGGCCCCACCAAACGCGCCTTTGCCGATCAACTGATCCGCCGGTTGCGCGACCGGTTCGCCCCCGGCGGTTTTTTGCATTACGGACAGGGCAAATGGTATCCCGGCGAAACCCTGCCCCGTTGGACATTTTCACTCTACTGGCGCGAAGATGGCAAACCGGTCTGGAAAAACCCCGATCTGGTGGCCGAAGAAGGCCGTGATGCCAAGGCAACCCCAAAGCAAGCCGCGCAGTTTTTGGCCGATATGGCGCAAACCCTGGGCGTGCCTGGCGAAAACGTGACCCCCGCCTATGAAGACCCGGCAGAATGGATCATCAAAGAGGCCAATCTGCCCGAAAATGTCACCCCGGAAAATTCAAAACTGAAAGACCCAGAAGAACGGCAGCGCATCGCGCGGGTGTTTGCGCGCGGCCTGACCGAACCTTCGGGATATGTCTTGCCCGTGCAAAAATGGCAGGCAAAGGCCACCGCAGGCTGGCGCAGTGAAAAATGGTCGTTGCGCCGCAATCACCTGTACCTTGTGCCCGGTGACAGCCCGGTTGGATACCGTCTGCCGCTTGGCACCCTGCCCCATGTGCCCGACTCGGCCTTTCCCCATGTGATCCCGCAAGATCCGTTTGATGCCCGGCCCCCCCTGCCCGAATACGGTGGCGAAACCGATGCCGAAGCCGCCGAGAAACACCAGGCGCGCAGCAGCTTCACCGCCTCGGAACCCACCCAGGATCGGGTGGAACAGACATTGGGCGAAGTCGGCGGCGCGGTGCGCACGGCGGTTTCGGTGGAACCGCGCGACGGGCGGCTGTGCGTGTTCATGCCCCCGGTTGAAAAGCTTGAGGATTACCTTGAACTGGTCGCCGCAGCGGAAACCGCGGCCAAAGCCCAAGGTCTGCCCGTGCATATTGAGGGATACGGCCCGCCCCATGATCCGCGTCTGAATGTGATCCGCGTCACCCCCGACCCCGGCGTGATCGAGGTGAACGTGCACCCGGCCAAAGATTGGGACGAAGTGCGCGCGATCACCGAAATCGTGTACGAAGAGGCCCGCCTAACCCGCCTGGCCGCCGATAAATTCATGATCGACGGGCGCCACACCGGCACCGGCGGTGGCAACCATGTGGTGGTGGGCGGGGCCACCCCTGCCGACAGCCCGTTCTTGCGCCGGCCCGATCTGTTGGCCTCGCTGATCCGCTATTGGCAGCGTCACCCGGCCCTGTCCTATCTGTTTTCGGGCATGTTTATCGGCCCCACATCACAAGCGCCGCGCATTGACGAGGCGCGCCATGATGCGCTGTATGAATTGGAAATCGCGCTGAACCAAATTCCGGCCCCCGGCGAAGGCACGCCGCCGCCGCCCTGGCTGGTTGACCGTTTGTTGCGCAATCTGTTGGTCGATGTCACCGGCAACACCCACCGCGCCGAAATCTGCATCGACAAATTGTATTCCCCCGATGGCCCCACGGGCCGTTTGGGCCTGGTCGAATTTCGCGGCTTTGAGATGCCGCCAGACCCGCGCATGTCTTTGGCGCAACAACTGCTGTTGCGCGCCATCATCGCGCGGATGTGGGCCGCCCCGCTGAAGGGGCCGCTGACCCGGTGGGGCACAGCGTTGCAAGACCGGTTCATGCTGCCCGATCTGGTGTGGGAGGATTTTCTTGAAGTGCTGCGCGACCTGCGCGATCACGGATTTGACCTGTCGCCCGATTGGTTCAAGGCCCAGGCCGAATTCCGTTTTCCGTTCTGCGGCGAGGTCGAATATGAAGGCGCGCATCTGGAAATTCGCCAAGCGTTAGAGCCTTGGCATGTGTTGGGCGAAACCGGTGCAATCGGCGGCACCGTGCGCTATACCGACAGTTCGGTCGAGAGGATGCAGGCAAAGCTGACTTGCGCCGATCCAGACCGCTATATCGTGACCTGCAACAAACGTCGGGTGCCGATGAGCCGCACCAAAACCAACGGTGTGTCGGTGGGCGGCGTGCGGTTCAAGGCGTGGCAACCGCCGCTGGCGCTGCACCCGGTTTTGCCGGTCGATGCGCCGTTGACCTTTGATATTTACGACACTTGGACGGGCAAGGCGCTGGGCGGCTGCACCTATCATGTGGCCCATCCCGGCGGGCGCAATTACGATACCTTTCCGGTCAACGGAAACGAGGCCGAGGCGCGCCGCCTGTCGCGGTTCCAACCCCACGGGCACACCGTTGGCACATGGGATCCGGTGGCCGAAACGCCGCATCCTGAATATCCCTTCACCCTCGATCTGCGCCGGATGCCCAATTTATGACCAATCCGTAAACGTTTTTTGTGGACTTTTCACCGGAAACAAGGCATCACACCAATGTGAGATTGCAAGATCTGATGGCGTTCGTGGGAGGAGACCCGATACCATCCAGCGGCCTAAGGGCGTGCAAGGATAACCGCCATCGGCGCCGCCCCCTGAGGTTCCAACCGTGAACCCGGGGGCGGTGTTCTTTTATCCAAAATTCCTGTACGCATTCCGGCATTCACCCTGTATCCTTGGGCCTGTGAATGGTGGGAGTATGTCATGAAATCATGGGTTTGGGTGTTGTTGACCGCGGGCGCGGCACAGGCGGGCGATCTGCCCCCGCCGGTAAGCGATGCAATGTTCCGGCCCGCGGCACAGGACGCCGCGAAACTGGGGCAGTTGTTGTTTTGGGATCCGATCCTGTCGGGCAATCGCAACATTTCCTGTGGCACCTGCCACCACCCCAAATTCGGCACCGCCGATGGCTTGCCCCTGGGGATTGGCGAAGGTGGCATCGGTCTGGGCCCCGATCGCCGCCCCGATCCCAATAACCCGCCCGAAGAACGGATACCGCGCAACGCGCCCGCCCTGTTCAACCTTGGCGCGCGGGAATTCAGCGTGCTGTTTCACGATGGTCGGGTTGAGGCCGATAGCGCCCGCGCCTCGGGGCTGCGTACGCCAATGGATGATGATATGGTGGTGGGGTTTGATGGCGTATTATCGGCACAAACCATGTTTCCCGTGCTTAGCCAGGATGAAATGGCCGGGCATTATTCCGAAAACGACGTGGCCCGCGCGGTACGTCAGGGCATGATCACCGGCCCCGGTGGCGCATGGCATCTGCTGAGCCAGCGGGTGGCCGACATTCCTGAATACAGGCTGCGGTTTCAGGCGGTATATCCCGAAATCGCCGCCGGTCGGCCCATCGCCTTTACCGATATTTCCAATGCCATTGCATCCTTCATCGAATTTGAATGGCGCAGCGATACGTCACCCTTTGATACAGTGCTGCGCGGCGAACACAGCCTGGCCGATGATGCCGCCCTTGGCATGGATCTGTTTCATGGTGCCGCACAATGTGCCACCTGTCACAGCGGCCCGTTTCAAACCGATCACGGGTTTCACGCCATGGGCGTTCCGCAATTTGGCCCCGGAAAGGCCGCGTCGTTCGAGGATCACCAACGCGATGAAGGCCGGATGGAAGTGACCGGCGTGGCGCAAGATGCCTACAGG
This sequence comes from Oceaniglobus ichthyenteri, assembly GCF_003057885.1. Taxonomy (GTDB): domain Bacteria; phylum Pseudomonadota; class Alphaproteobacteria; order Rhodobacterales; family Rhodobacteraceae; genus Oceaniglobus; species Oceaniglobus ichthyenteri. The sequence goes on along the minus strand of NZ_QAGK01000003.1, from coordinate 217,606 downwards.
TTTCGCACGCCCAGCCTGCGCAACGTCGCGCTGACCGCGCCCTATGGGCATACGGGTGCATTTGCGCGATTGTCGGATTTTCTAAAGCATCATACCGATTTTACTGTGAATCCGGATGACATTATCGCGAATGTGCAAATGATGCCTGGCATCGGCACAGGCGATGATATGCGCCCACTGGCCGACATCGCCCATGTTGATGCCATTCGCGCCGCCGTGACAACACCACCGATCGCCCTGACCGACGCCGACCTTACGGCACTTGAGGCATTCCTGCACAGCCTGACCGACCCGGTGGCACAGGCCGGGCGCTTGGGCATTCCCGAAACTGTCCCAAGCGGCCTGCCGATCGATCATTAAGGGCGGTGAGAGCGATAGATCAAGTTTGCGACCCAACCGTCAGAGCGGCCTGATATTGCGACAGAAACACCTTGCCGGTCATGTCCTTCAGGAAATGCTGCTCTTTGAGGCGGTCCATCACCGGGCCTTTTACCTCGGACAGGTGCAGTTTGACCCCCATTTCGCGCAGGCGCTCATTGATCACCTCCAGTGACTCAAGCGCGCTCAGATCAATTTCGTTGATTGCGGAACATTGCAGGATTACGTGGCGCACCATGGTATCCCCGGCAACACGGTTGTGAATCTTGTCCTCAAGATACCGCGCATTGGCAAAATACAGGCTTTCATCCACCCGCAGCGTGACAACACCCGGGTCGGTGATCACATCATGGCGCAGGATATTGCGGAAATGTTCGGTGCCCGGCACCTGCCCCACTTCGGCAATATGGGGTTTTGACGATTTATAAAGATGCAGCAAAATGGAAAGCCCAACGCCCGCCGACACGCCGATTTCAACGCCCAGTCCAAGGGTGATCACGATGGTCGCCAACACGGCGGCGAAATCCGCCTTTGAATATCCCCAACTGCGTTTCAGGATCGAAAAATCCACCAGGCTCAGCACCGCAACGATGATCGTCGCGGCCAGCGTCGCCTTGGGCAGAAAATAGATCAGCGGCGTCAGCGCCAGCGCGGCAATGGCCAGACCAACCGCCGTGAATGCCCCGGCGGCGGGGGTTTCGGCCCCGGCATCAAAATTGACCACCGACCGTGAAAACCCGCCAGTCACCGGAAATCCACCCGTCAGGGATGCGCCGATATTGGCCGCCCCAAGGCCGATCAATTCCTGATCCGGATCAATCCGTTGGCGTTTCTTGGCGGCCAGGGTCTGTGCGACGGAAATCGATTCGACAAAGCCGATGATCGAAATCAGAAACGCCGGCAGCAAAAGTTGGCCCAATAATTCCGGCGAAAATGACGGCAGGGTCAGCGGTGGCAAGCTTTGGGGCACCTCACCCACGATTTTGACCCCTTGATCCGCCAGCCCGAAAAGCCAGACGGCAAGCGTTGTCGCCACCACAACCGCAACCGGCCCGGTTTTCACCAACACACTGGTCAACCCCGCGCCCAGGCCGAACCGTTGCAACAGCGGTTTCAAACCCTTGCGCACCCAAAACAGAAATCCGGTGGCCAGCACGCCGATAATGGCGGTGATCCAGTTGATTTCATGTAAATGCCGCACCAAGGAAACGACCAATTCCAACAGGTTGTGACCTTCGGCATTGATCCCCAGGATGTGCTTCAGCTGACTTGCCGCGATGATGATGCCCGATGCGGTGATGAACCCCGCAATCACCGGATGAGACAGGAAATTGGCGATAAACCCCAGCCGAAACAGCCCCATAACCAACAACATCAGCCCCGACAGCCCCGCAAGCGACAGCGCGGCAAGCGCATAGCCCATCGTGCCCTGCTCAACGATATTGTTCAGGGCGGCGGCCGTCATCAGCGATACAACCGCCACTGGCCCCACCGCCAAGGCGCGGCTGGTTCCGAAAATCGCATACAGGATGATTGGCGCAATCGAGGCATAAAGCCCTGCCTCGGGCGGCAGGCCGGCCAGCAACGCATAGGCCAACGATTGCGGAATCAGCATGATCGTAACGATCAAAGCCGCCACAAGATCGTTGGACAGGGCTGTGCGGTTATACGCCCGCCCCCAGGTGAGGATGGGCAGATATCGTGCAAATGTCATGGGATTCTCGGATTTGGGGCCGTTCCTGATAAACAGGAACGGCCAAGGTGTTTTACCCGGCGGTGACTTTTTCGGGTTTGGCCATCCATTCGCGACCTTTCAGCATCGCCTTCCAATAGACCGGCGGCAGCATCTTTTCCTTTAGAAACCATGCCGCGCGCGATGGTTTGGTGCCGTCGATCACGTATTTCGGAAAACTGGGCAGCATCGCGCCGCCATAGCCGAATTCGGCCAGCACGATCTTGCCCCGTTCAACCGTCAGCGGGCAAGAGCCATAACCGTTGTATTGCGCCACTGGCGACCGTCCGGCGATATCGGCGATGATGTTCTCGGCCACGATCGGCGCCTGAATCCGCGCCGCAGCGGCGGTTTTCGCATTTGGCGCGTTCATCACATCGCCCAATGACCAGATGTTGTCATAGGTTTTGTGGCGCAGCGTTGCCTGATCCACATCGACCCATCCCGCCGCATCGGCCAAGGGCGAAACGCGGATGAAATCCGGGGCGGTTTGGGGCGGGCAGACATGCATCATGTCAAACTCCATCTCGACCCGCTCCACCGGCATGTCGGGTTTTGCCACGTCGAACCATGCCTTTTTGGCCGGGCCATCGACCGCCACCAGATTGTGAAAGAAATTCAGCGATGCGTCGTATTTTTCGACATATTTCATCAGGGCAGGCACGTAATCCTTGACCCCGAACAACACGCCACCGGCATTGTTGAACTGAATATCAATGTCTTTCAACACACCGCGCCGGTGCCAGGCATCACCCGACAGATACATCGCCTTTTGCGGGGCGCCGGCGCATTTGATCGGCATCGGTGGTTGGGTGAAAATTGCCCGTCCTTCGAACATGCCATTGACCAATTGCCAGGTATAGGGCGCCAGATCATAGCGATAATTCGACGTTACACCATTTTTGCCCAGGGTTTCGACCAGACCGTCGATCTTGTTCCAGTCCAGTTTCAGACCCGGACACACGATCAGGCGCTTGTATTTCACCACCCGGCAACCATCCAGGATCACCGCGTTGTTTTCAGGTTCAAACGCGGCCACGGCAGATTTAAGCCAATGTACATCGCGCGGAATAAGTGACCCCATGGTGCGCGCGGTGTCCTGGGGTTCAAAAATACCGCCGCCCACCATGGTCCAGCCGGGTTGGTAATAATGAATATCTGCCGGATCGATGATTGCGATTTCCAGACCGGACTGACGTGATTTCAGGCTGGCGGCGGCGGCGATGCCCCCGGCCCCCGCCCCAACGATGACGACATCATAACTGGCATCGCCCGTGTCGGTCGGGGTTTTGCCGCCATTGACGATGCGGCGCACGACGCCCGCCATGTCATATCCCGCGGCCTTGGTCGCCGCCAGAATATCGGCCAGGCTGCGTTTCTCCGCCTGCGCCAATGACCACAGGGTGGCCGAACGTGTGCCTGTGCGACAATAGGCCAACACGGGGCCGGGCAGTTCGGTCAGGGCCTTGTCGAAATCGGCGGCGTCCTTGTCGCTGACCTTGCCCGCGACAATCGGCAAATAGGCCGCCGACAGACCAAGTTCGCCCGCCGCCTTGGCAAGTTCATCAAACGAGGGCTGATCCGACCCTTCGCCATCGGGCCGGTTGCACAGGATTGCGCGGAAACCGGCATCCTTGATTTTCGGTAAATCGGCAGGCACGATCTGTCCGCTCACGGACAGACCTGCGGTCAGTGCTTTCATTTCCATGGATGGTCCCCTTGGTTCAAAGTCCGTTCACCGGCACTTTCAACATTTGATTGCCGTCTTTATCCTTTGGAATTTCGCCCGCGCGCATATTCACCTGCAACGATGGGATGATCAGTTTCGGCATCGAAAGCTGTGCATCGCGTTCGGTGCGGAATTTGATGAAATCTGCGCGGGTTTTATCGCCCCCCACATGGATATTGTCGCGCTTTTGTTCGGCCACTGTGGTTTCCCATTCAATCGCGCGGCCGTTCGGACCGTAATCGTGGCACATGAAAAGCCGGGTTTCATCGGGCAGCGACAGCACCTTTTGAATGCTGTCATACAGATCACCCGCATCGCCGCCGGGAAAATCGCACCGCGCCGAGCCGCCATCGGGCATGAACAATGTATCGCCCACAAAGGCGGCATCGCCGATCACATGCACCATGCATGCCGGTGTGTGGCCGGGGGTGTGCATGGCAAACCCTTGCATATTTCCGATTTTATAGGTGTCGCCCTCTTTGAACAACGCATCAAACTGTGATCCGTCACGCTGAAATTCGGTGCCTTCGTTGAACACCTTGCCAAAGGTTTCCTGCACCACCATGATTTTTTCACCAACGCCGATCTTGCCGCCCAGCTTTTGCTGAAGGTAGGGCGCCGCGCTTAAATGATCGGCATGCACATGGGTTTCGATGATCCAGTCCAGGGTCAGACCGCGCTCTTTGATCTCGGCGATCAAGCCATCGGCGTGATCATAGGTGATGCGCCCGGCGGCATAATCAATATCCATCACGCTGTCGATGATGGCACAATGATTGCTGGTGGGATCCTTGACGATATAGGTGATCGTGTTCGTGGCCTCATCGAAATGGGCGGAAACCTCGGGTTTTACGGACATGTCTATGGGATAGCTCATCTTGATTTCCTCAAACTTCGGCTGTGGATTGGGCGCGGCGTTTCAGGGCACCTTGCGCCCATTTTGCGCCCAGCGTTCCTGCGACCATCGCCGCAACAAAGATCAAAACCTCGGACCGTCCGGTGCCAAGCGCGGGCAACGCACCACCGGGGCAAAAGCCCGCAATGCCCCACCCCACCCCGAAAAAGGCCGATCCGGCAATCAACGGCAGATCAAGATCGCGGCGTGTGGGCAATTGAAACGCGCCTGAAAACATCGGCCCCGGACGTTTCAACACAAAGCGATAGCCAATCATCGTGACAATCAGCGCGCCGCCCATCACAAATGCCAGGCTGGGGTCCCAATCACCGGCCACGTCAAAGAAATTAAGCACTTTGGCGGGGTTCGCCATGCCCGAAATCGCAATTCCGATGCCAAACACCAGCCCGATCAGATAGGTTATGAAAAGTCGCATCGATCAGCCTCCGATCACATGACGAATGACAAATACGGTGATCGCGGTGGCGATCATGAAGGTGGCGGTTGCCACGATCGACCGGGGCGAAAGCCGGGCAATGCCGCACACGCCGTGGCCCGATGTACAGCCCGATCCAAAGGTCGCGCCGACCCCCACGATCAGACCGCCGATCACCAACATTGCGGTTGAAACCGGCACCTGCACCGTCGGCATCTCTCCTGTGACAAACAGGATGAACACCGGGCCGCTGACCATACCGGCCAGAATGGCCGCGCGCCACAGCCAGTCAGAGCGATCCGCCGGTTGAAAGAACCCGGCCAGAATGCCGGTGGCCCCCATGACGCGCCCCAGAGTGGCCATAAGCAAAACAGCAGCGATGCCAATCAGGGCACCGCCACCAAGCGATTGAAACGGGGTAAAAACAGTCTCAAACATCAGAGCTTACACGTCTGGATGCCAAAGATACGGTAAAGCGGGCAAAACCGCATGGCCGACGTGGCCACCATCACGATCCCAAGGATCACCGAAATAACCGTGGCTGTGGTGGATGCAAAAATCGCCATGCCGCTGACAAATGGCAAAGCCAACAGCACGATGCCCAGAATAAACCGGAAAACCCGGTCAATTGTGCCTACATTCGCAGTCATTTTTCAAACTCCTTCAAAAGTTACACCCAGATTAACCGCCGCGCCGCGGATCGTCGGTGACAATGTCACCAAGCCGGTAAAATCAATCAGGTGTTATGATCTGCCAGGGCTTTCAGGTGGGTGCGATCCAACACTTCGACGCGCCCGCGGCTTTGTTCGATCCAGCCGCGGCGCTGAAATTCCTGAAGCTGGCGCGACACCACCTCGCGCGCTGTGCCCAATTCAACCGACAATTTTTGGTGGGTCGTGGCCACAACCCCCGTGTCATCGGCCAGCTCGATCAGCTTGTCGGCAAGCCGCACATCCATCCGCTGAAAGGCGACTTCGTCGATCATCAGAAACAGATCGGTGATCCGTTTGGAAAACGCGGCAAAGACAAAATCGCGAAATGCCTTTGACTGGGCCACCAGATCATCAAACACATCGCGCGGCACGGCGGCGGCGCGCACGGGTGTTTCGGCAATGCCCTCGGCCGAGTAATCCTCGTAGGCGATCAGGCAGGCAGTGGTCAGAACACAGCTTTGCCCGGCCTGAATGCGGTATAGCACAATTTCATGGCCGGTTTCCGACACCTGTTGCACCCGCACCGTACCATCCAGCAGAAACAGCATGTTTTCCGGCGATCTGTTCGGTCCGAACAACATGGTGCCCGCTGGGGCGGTAATGATCGCGCTGCGCGACAACAGCAGTTGTTTCACCGACGGCTGCAAACGCGCAAGCCCGGGAAATCCTTCGACCCATTGATCTGTGTCACTCATTCTGCGGCTGTGTCCAGTGTTGGAATATCCAGAGGGGCGATTCGTGCCATCAACTGCCCACGGTTGGCCGAAATATCCGCAACCGTCAAATCATCCAGAACCGCCATGAAAGCGGCTGTCGCCTCTTGCATCTTCTTTGACAGCACGCAAATTCCGATCAGCGGACAGGTATTTTTTGCCGGGTTGAAACATTCAACCACGTCCAGCGGCCCTTCGGTGATGCGAATGACATCGCCCACAATGATCTGATCCGCCGGGCGCGACAGGCGAAACCCGCCACCCCGGCCCCGCACCGTTTCCAGATACCCGGCCCGCCCCAGTTCATGAACGATCTTCATGATATGCGGGCGCGACAGGTTGTGAATCCTGGCCACATCTTCAATGCGCACCAGATTGGGCGCCTTCAGCGCCGCCAGCTGAAGCGAGCGCAGCGCGTAGTTGGAATAACTGGTCAATTTCATGGCGCACCTTCTTGTCGCACCCAAAAGATATATTCAAAGTATTGCATTTGTAAACCTGCCTTGATAGGTGCAGTAAAGAACTATTCGCAATATAGGAAAAAAACCATGAGCATCAGAATTGGCGACATCACGCCCGATTTCACCGCCGAAACCACCAACGGCCCGATCCAGTTTCACGATTGGATTGGCGATCAGTGGGCGTTCTTTTTCAGCCATCCGGCCGATTTCACCCCGGTCTGCACCACCGAAATGGGCCGCACCGCCCAGTTGGCCGAACAGTTCGCCGAGCGGAACGTGAAGCCCATCGGCCTGTCGACCGACAGCGTGGACGAGCACAACAAGTGGATCGAAGACGTGAACGACACGCAAAACACCGTGCTGAAGTTCCCGATCGTGGCCGATGCCGATCTGAAGATCGCCAAGATGTACGACATGATTCACCCCAACGAGAGTGAAACAGCCGCCGTGCGTTCGGTGTTCATCATTGACCCGAACAAAAAGGTGCGCCTGACGCTGACCTATCCCATGAACGTGGGTCGCAATTTCGATGAGATTTTGCGCGTGATCGACGCGCTGCAACTGGGTGATAGCAAAAAAATCGCCACCCCCGCCGATTGGGTGCCCGGACAGGATGTGATCATTCCCCCGTCGGTATCCGACGCCGATGCGCAAAAAGCGTTCCCTCAGGGGTTCACCACCCTGCGCCCCTACCTGCGTACCGTGAAACTCTAATCTGACAGGCCCGCCATGTTTGACCAGTTCACAGCCGAAACTCTGGCGCGCGCACAGTTCGCGTTCACCGTATCGTTTCACATTATCTTTCCTGCGTTTTCGATTGGATTGGCCAGTTATCTGGCGGTTTTGAATGGTCTTTGGCTGCGCACCCGCGACGACACCTATCTGACGCTGTTCAACTACTGGAAAAAGATCTTTGCAGTGGCGTTCGGCATGGGTGTCGTTTCGGGCATTGTCATGTCTTATCAGTTTGGCACCAACTGGTCGGTGTTTTCTGACAAGACCGGGCCGATCCTGGGGCCATTGATGGCCTATGAGGTGTTATCGGCGTTTTTTCTTGAGGCCGGGTTCCTGGGTATCATGCTGTTTGGGCGTGAACGGGTGGGCGATGGGTTGCACATGTTTGCCACGGCGATGGTTGCCTTTGGCACGCTGATGTCGGCCACCTGGATTCTATCGGTCAACTCATGGATGCAGACGCCTGTGGGATACGGGATCAATGATCTGGGTCAGTTCGTTCCCGAAGACTGGTGGCAGATCGTGTTCAACCCGTCGTTCCCTTATCGGCTGGTGCATATGGTGCTGGCGGCCTATCTGACCACGGCGCTGGTTGTGGGTGCGGTGGGCGGTTTGCATCTGTTGCGGGATCGTGGCGATACACCGGCACGGCGGATGTTTTCCATGGCGATGTGGATGTTGATTGTCGTCGCTCCGATTCAGATTTTCGCGGGCGATCTGCACGGGCTGAACACGTTGGAGCATCAACCCGCCAAGGTCATGGCGATGGAGGGGCATTACGACAGTCACCCCGACGGCGCGCCGCTGATCCTGTTCGGCATCCCCAACGCCGAGGATAAGCGGGTCGATTATGCCGTGCAAATCCCGAAACTCTCCAGTCTGATCCTGAAACATGATCTGAACGCGCCGCTGGATGGGTTGGATACAATCCCACAGGCCGATCAGCCCCCCGTCGCCATCGTATTCTGGAGCTTTCGGGTGATGGTTGCCCTTGGCTTTGCCATGCTGGGCCTAGGGGCCTGGGCGTTATGGCGGCGGCTGCGCGGGCGGCTTTATACCGACCCATGGTTGTACCGCGCGGCGATTGTCATGGGGCCAACCGGGTTTATAGCGGTTCTGGCCGGGTGGGTCACCACCGAGGTCGGGCGCCAACCCTTCACCGTCTATGGCCTGCTGCGCACCAGCGACAGTCTGGCACCGGTGGCCGCACCGGCGGTGGCTGCCTCGCTGATTGCCTTTATCATCGTGTATTTCTTCATCTTTGGCGCGGGCACGTTTTATCTGCTGCGCATGATGAACAGCCCCACGGGTGATTTGAAACCAAACCTGCAGGATGGCCCCCTGCGCGCCGCTGGCACCACGCCCGTGGCCCAGACAAACCCCAATGCCCTGCCCGGCGAATAAGGAGATATGTGATGTTTGAACTTTCCTTTATCTGGGCCGGGATCATCGCCTTTGCGGTTCTGACCTATGTGATCCTTGATGGTTTTGATCTGGGCGTTGGAATCCTGTTCCCTTTTGCCGAAAGTGAGCGGGAAAAGGCGACGATGATGAATTCCATCGCGCCGATCTGGGACGGCAACGAAACCTGGCTGGTGCTGGGCGGGGGGGGATTGTTTGCGGTTTTCCCCCTGGCCTATGCGGTGATCATGCCCGCCCTTTACATGCCGATCATTCTAATGTTGCTGGCGCTTATCTTTCGCGGCGTGGCCTTTGAATATCGCTGGCGCACGACCCGTTGGAAATGGGTCTGGGACGCGGCATTTTTCGGCGGCTCGCTGATTGCGGCCTTCATGCAGGGCATCGCCCTTGGCGCACTGGTTCAGGGCATCGAAGTGGTCGACCGCGCCTATGCCGGGGGCTGGTGGGATTGGCTGAGCGTGTTTTCCGTGCTGACCGGGCTTGCCGTTATCGTCGGCTATGCCCTGCTGGGCGCGACATGGATCATCCTGAAAACCGAAGGCAGCCTGCAACGCCAGATGCAGGGATATGCCTGGTGGCTGGGCGCGGGCACGCTGGGTTTTATCGGAATCGTCAGCATTCTGACGCCGTTTCAGGATCCGGAGTATTTTCAGCGCTGGTTCAACCTGCCCGGCAGTGTCCTGAGCGTTTTGATGCCGGCCGCGGTTCTGGCAACGGCCTGGGCGCTGTTTGCGGGGCTGAATGCCGGTAAGGATGCACAGCCGTTTCTGGCCGCACTGGGCCTGTTTGTTCTGTGTTTCATCGGAATCGGCATCAGCTTTTACCCCAATATGGTGCCGCCCAGCCTGACCATTGCCGAAACCGCCGCCCCTGATGAAAGCCTGTGGTTTGCCCTGGTTGGCACGGTGGTTCTGGTGCCGATGATCCTGGGCTATACCGCCTATGCCTATTGGGTGTTCCGCGGCAAGATTGACCCGGCCGTGGGGTACCACTGATGCCGGGCAGGTGGCGCAAAATCACCTGGTTTGTCGCCTTGTGGATCATGAGTGTGCTTGCACTTGGCCTTGTGGCCTATGCCATCCGGCTGGCGATCCACGTCTGATTTTTTTTTCACCCTCCAAAGGAGTATTCCAATGCGTTTCTCAAAACTGTTTGCCGCCACCGCCCTTGCCCTTGGCCTTGGCACTGCGGCCCAGGCTGATGAGCCGAACAAACTGATCACCATCCTGACAGCGGCCGAACCCCAGACTCAGTTGATGGCGATGGTTCTGACCATGAACGCCATTGATGCCGGTGCAAAAGCCGAGATGCTGTTGTGCGGTCCGGCAGGCGATATCGCGCTGAAAGACGCGCCCGCCTCGGCCACCACGGGTCAGCCCCCGAAAGACGCAAGCCCGCAAGGGTTGATGCAGATGATGATGGCGCAAAAGGGCCTGAAGGTGCAGGTCTGTGCAATTTATCTGCCCGGCAAAGGCACGGATGCATCGGTATTGCTGGACGGTGTCACCGCTGCCGCGCCCGATGCGATGGGCGCGGCAATCGTTGCCGATGACACGACCGTCATGAGCTTTTAAAACACCGGCCGCCTGCACGGGCCCCGACCTGTGCAGGCGGTCAAACGATGTTATGCTGCGCTATCACTTTTGAAAGACCGCCCATGACATCCGATCCCGTAAAAACCACCCCGCCCCTGCCTTTGGAAGACAACGGGATCACCAAGGCGGGCCCGGATCAGGCACCTCGGCGCGCCCGGCGATCCCACTGGTTTCTTATACCGCTGGTCATGGTCACGCTGTTCACAGGCGCTGTGATCGGCATGTATTTTCAGCCCCCCGGCCTGCGGGTATTTTTCAACGCGACCGGACTTGAACCCGGGGCCGGCACCCAAACCCCGATTGCCACCGCCATTCAACAGGTCATCGCACAAGAACAGGTGGCCGTGATCAGCGAGGGCGATGTTGTCGCCTTGGGCCGGATCATCCCCTTTGGTGATATTTCCAGCGTCGCAACCCCGTCAGGGGCGGGCGACGCGCGGATTGCCGAAATCCGGGTGGCGATTGGCGACACGGTCGAGGCTGACGATATCCTTGCCGTGCTCGACAATCTGGCGCAATTGCAAAGCATCGCCGCCGCAGCCGCGGCCAACCTGCGCGTGCGCGAGGCGAATTTGGCCCAGACCAAAAGCGCAATCGCCGCCAGCACGGCCGAGGCATTGGCCTCGCTTGAGCGCGCTCAGGCCACCGCAAAGGTGGCGCAATCGGAATTGGACCGTGCCACATCGCTGTTTGAACGCGGCGTGATGAACCGCGCCGATTTTGACCGCGCCCTGGCACGCGCCAGCGAGGCGCAGCGCGACGAAGAACGCGCCATCGCCACCCTGTCGCGCTATGACAGCGGATCAGAAACCGCCCAGGCCGACATCGCCGTGGCCGAGGCCAATCTGGACGCCGCGCGCGCCGATCTGGCCCGCGCCAAACAGGATCTTGAACGCGCCTATGTCCGCGCGCCGGTGCGCGGCACCGTGTTGGATATCAACGCCCGTCTGGGCGAACGCCCGCCCAGCGGCGGCATGATCGACCTTGGCGATATCTCGAAAATGACGGTAGAGGCCGAAGTTTACCAAACCATGATCGGCCGCGTGACCATCGGTGATCCGGTAACGGTGTCGGCCGATGCCCTGGGCCAGGATTTGCATGGCGTGGTATCGGCCATCGGGTTGGAAATCGGGCGGCAATCCATCACATCGGCGGATCCTGCGGCCAATACCGATGCCCGGGTCGTTATGGTAATCATTGATCTGGACGAGGCGTCATCCGCCAGTGCGCGCACCTTTACCAATCTGGAAACCATCGTTCGCATCGACGCGGGCCGTTCTGAATGAACACCCTGCTGACCCTGTTATTCCGGCGTTTACCCATCGGGTGGTTGCAACTGTCCCACAGCAAGGGGCGGTTTGTGGCTGCCGTTTCCGGCGTGGCCTTTGCCAACCTGCTGGTGTTCATGCAATTGGGGATCATGGGCGCGCTGAACAGTTCGACAATCGCGCCTTATGGATTGTTCAACGCTGATATCATCCTATCCTCTGCCGCCGGCAACACCCTGACCGACAAGGATAATGTTGCGCGGGTCAGGATGTTTCAGGCGTTGGGCGTGCCCGGCGTGGCACGGGCGACGCCGATGTATCTTGGCAACCTGCCCTTTACCCTGCCCGATGGCACATCGGTTTCGATGCTGACCTTTGGCGTGGATTCCACACAGCCCGGCTTTGTCGCACCGGGAATCGGGGGCGATCTGAACCAACTGACCCTGGAAAACACCGCCCTGCTGGATCTGGGCACCCGGGGCATTCCAAAATCGGTGGTCGCGGGCCTGCGCACCGGAGAATCCTTTGCATTCGAGGCCAATGGCAAAACCCTGTTGGCGGTGGGCACGATGGATGTGGGCGGCGGGTTTTTGGCCGATGGCATGTTGATGATGTCTGATCAAACCTTTTTGCGGTTCTTTCCAACGCGCAGCAGCGGCGCGCCCAGTCACATCTTGCTTAAGGTCGCGGATGGCGTGTCGCACGATACGGTGGTGGCCCGGCTGCGCGCCACCTTGCCGGCGCAAAGCGTCAAGGTGCAAGCGATGCCAGAGGCCGCACAATCAGACCTGTCGTACATGTCAACCCAGCGCCCCACCGGCATCATCTTTGGATTTGGGGTGTTCATGGGCATTTTGGTGGGATTGGTGATTGTTTACCAGGTACTGTCCACCGATGTGGCCGATCATCTGCGCGAATATGCAACGTTCAAGGCCATGGGATACGGGCATTCATTCTTTTTGGGCATCGTGTTTGAAGAGGCAATCATCCTGGCGATCTTTGGCTTCATCCCGGGGCTGATTGTTTCCATCGGGCTTTATGCAGGGCTGAATGCGGTGACGGGCCTGCCCGTTGAAATGGAGGCCGGGCGCGCAATTCTGGTGTTTCTGGGCACATTGGCCGCCTGTACCCTGTCGGGCGCGATCGCAACCCGGCGGTTGGCCAATGCCGACCCGGCGGATTTGTTTTGACACGCGATCCGATACAGGTACGCGGCCTTGATCATTTCTTTGGGTCTGGCGATGCGCGCAAACAGGCCTTGTTTGATATCAACCTGACCATCGCGCGCGGCAGCTTGACCGTGTTGATGGGGCCGTCCGGATCGGGCAAAACCACTGTGCTGACCCTGATCGGGGCGCTGCGCGAAGTGGGCAGCGGCAGCGTGCGGGTTCTGGGCCAAGAATTGCACGGGGCAGATGAACGCTCGCTCGTGGCGCTGCGCAAACGGTTGGGGTTCATCTTTCAGGCGCATAATTTGCATGAAAGCCTGACCGCGACGCAAAACGTTCTTATGGGGCTTGAAGTGCATGGCCGCGCCAACGCCGATAGACAACGTATCGCCGCCCATCACATGCTTGATCTGGTGGGCCTGTCAGACCGGCGCGATTATCTGCCCGGCAACCTGTCGGGCGGGCAAAAGCAACGGGTGGCGGTGGCCCGCGCTTTGGTGTCGAACCCCGAAATCGTGTTGGCCGATGAACCCACGGCGGCCCTTGACAAGGTATCAGGGCAAAACGTGGTGCGGTTGTTGAAAACCCTGGGTCAGGTGCGCGGCACCACCACTGTCATGGTCACCCACGATCCCAGAATTCTGGAAATGGCCGACCGTATCATCACTTTGGAAGATGGCCGTGTGGCAACGGATGAGATCAGAAACCTGGGTTAATACCTGTTTTCGGGTCAAACGCCGTGCCTCAGACGGTTGGCGCCTTACCGGTCGACACCCGGGTGACCAAATGCGCCGGCACCACCTGCGACAGCACCGGATCGGTTACCCCACCCGCCAGCATTTTGATCAGCTGTCGCGCCCCGTCACGGCCCAGTGTCGCGCGGGGCTGATGCACGGTGGTGAGGGCAGGGTTGAACCGATCGGCAAATTCGATGTCATCAAACCCGACAACGCTTACCTGCCCCGGCACATCAAAGCCCAGGCGCATCACGTCCGAGATAAACCCCAGCGCGCATTCATCTGACGCACAAAACACACCGGTGGGGCGATTTGTCGACGCGGCCCATTGGTGCGCCGCGCCTGCGCCCGACTCCATCGTGAAATCACCGGGCAATACCGCCGCCGCCACTCCGGCCGCCTGTGCCGCATCCTGAAATCCGGCAAGCCGGGTTTGCGCCAGAATGTTCCCCGCCGGTCCGGCAATATGCAACAGGTTCCGGTGACCAAGATCGGCCAGATGCCTTACCGCCAATCCGGCCGCGGCGGCATTGTCGATGGCCAGCGACGGCGCATGATAGGCCGGATTCCATTCGCAGAGCTGGATCACAGGCAAACGCCAACTGTTCACCAGCTCCGGGTCAATTTCGCCATCCAACAGGATGATACCGTCGGCCCGTCCGTCATGGCCAAGGGTCGCCAGTTTTTCACGCCCGATCCTGCTGTCTGAAATCTGTACCGTCAGCCCGGCATCGCTGGCCTCTTCCTGAATCGCGGCAAAAATCCGGCTGAAAAAGGTGTTGGACAGGTTCGGCGCCAGAATAAGGATGGACCGCGCCCGCCGCTGGCGCAGATCGCGCGCGGCGGCGTTCACCTGATATCCGGTGGCATGCACCGCCTTCAGCACCTTTTCGCGGGTCTCCTTGCCCACCCGGCCCGGTGCCGCCAGAGCACGACTGACCGTTGCGGTTGAAACACCGGCCAAAGCGGCAACATCGGAGATACGGATTTTGTCTGACATGGGCTTTCGGAATATAGTTTCGTGTAATCGATTACAAATTTGTGTTGATTTCAAGATGTGGTTTGATGTAATCGATTACCAAGCGTTTCACGACGCAACCATGTCGAGGGGAGGCGATATGAAAACGATCAAAGGGCCCGCCCTGTTCCTTGCGCAATTCGCAAGTGATGAGGCCCCGTTCAACACTTGGCACGGCATCACCAAATGGGCCGCCGAATGTGGCTATGCCGGGGTGCAATTGCCCAGTTGGGATGCCCGGTTCTTTGATCTGGCCAAGGCTGCATCCTCAAAAAATTACTGTGATGAAATCATCGGCGTTGCCGCGCAAAACGGCATTACCATAACCGAACTTTCGGCGCATCTGCAGGGGCAGTTGGTGGCGGTGCATCCGGCCTATGACATTGCGTTTGACGGGTTTGCCCACCCATCGGTGCATGGCAACCCCGCCGAACGACAGGCTTGGGCGGCGGATCAGCTGCGCCAGGCGATCACTGCGTCGCGCCACATGGGGCTGAGCGCGCTTGGCACGTTTTCGGGCGCGTTGGCCTGGCCCTATTTGTACCCTTGGCCGCAACGCCCCGCCGGGTTGGTCGAGGCCGCGTTTGATGAATTGGCCAAACGCTGGTACCCTCTGTTGGACCATGCCGAAGAAAACGGCATCGATCTGTGTTACGAAATTCACCCCGGCGAAGATCTGCACGATGGCGTGACGTTTGAAATGTTTCTGGACCGTGTCGGCGGCCACGCACGGGCGAAGATGCTGTACGATCCATCCCATTACGTTCTGCAATGTCTTGATTACCTTGATAATATCGACATTTATGCCGACCGGATCGGCATGTTTCACGTCAAAGACGCCGAATTCAACCCCACCGGGCGACAGGGTGTTTATGGCGGCTATCAGCCATGGATCAACCGCGCCGGGCGGTTCCGCAGCTTGGGCGATGGCCAGGTTGATTTTGGCGCCGTGTTTTCCAAACTCACCACCGCCGGGTTCGATGGCTGGGCCGTGGTGGAATGGGAATGTTGTCTGAAACATCCCGAAGACGGGGCGCGCGAAGGGGCCGCCTTTGTGCGCGATCATATCATCCGCGTGACCGACAAGGCATTCGACGATTTTGCCGATGGCGGGGTCGATCAGGCGGCGAACCTTAAAATGTTGGGGATATGACCATGGAACCGATCAGATTGGGCATGGTGGGCGGCGGCACTGGCGCGTTTATCGGCGGTGTGCACCGCATCGCCGCGCGGATGGACGGGCATTTCACGCTTGTTGCCGGCGCACTGTCGTCCAACCCGCAAACGGCCCGCGAAAGCGGCGCGGCACTGGGGCTGGACCCCGCGCGCAGCTATGACAGCTTTGCCAAAATGGCCGAGGTTGAGGCAGGCCGCGATGATGGGATTGAGGCGGTGTCGATTGTCACGCCCAACCACCTGCACGCCCCCGCTGCCACCGAATTTCTGCGCCGCGGCATCCATGTGATCTGCGACAAACCCCTGACCGCAACATTGCCCGAGGCCGAGGCACTGGCCAAAGCCGCCCAAGACAGCGACGCACAATTCATCCTGACCCATAATTACACCGGCTATCCTTTGGTGCGCCAGGCCCGCGCCATGGTGGCCGCCGGGGATCTGGGCGATTTGCGCCTGGTGCATGTGAAATACCTTCAGGATTGGATGACCGAGGCGGTGGAAACCCAAGGCAGCAAACAGGCCGAATGGCGGGTTGATCCGGCCCGCGCCGGGGCTGGTGGGGCCTTGGGCGATATTGGCAGTCATGCCCACAATCTGGCCGGGTTCATCACCGGCCAAGAGGTTGAAAGCCTCGCCGCCGATATTCACAGCTTTGGCGCGGGGCGCACGTTGGATGACAACGCCCATGTCATGCTGCGCTATGCCAGCGGGATGCGCGGCACCCTTATGTGCAGTCAGGTGGCACCGGGGCATGAAAACGGCCTGTCGATTCAGGTATATGGCACCAAGGGCGGGTTGGAATGGCATCAGGAAAACCCCAATGAGTTGTGGTTCACTCCCTTTGGCGACCCCACCCGCCGCCTGACCCGGATGGGCGCACAGGCCCATACCGATGCGGTTGACGCATCGCGCGTGCCGCCGGGCCACCCCGAAGGATACCTTGAGGCATTCGCCAATATCTATGCCAACACCGCCGCCGCCCTGCGCGCGGGCACACCCAACCCGATGTTGCCCGGTGTTGCCGATGGCCTGGCCGGAATGCGGTTTGTGAATGCTTGCGTGCAATCGTCGGGCGATAATGCGGCGTGGGTTACGCCATGAAACTGGGCATCAACCTGTTGTGCATTGGCGGGCATATCGATGAAAACGCCCTGCCCCTTCTCAACCTGATTGCCGAATCCGGCTATGACCATGTTGAGGTGCCGGTGATGCACGGCACCCCCGATCATTACGCATGGCTGGGCGCGCTGCTGGCCGAGTTCGGCCTGGGGCGGGCGCAAACCTCAATCGTGCCTGACCCGGATGCCAATCCACTGTCGTCCGATCCGGCCATTCGCAAACGCGGCCTTGCGCATCTGAATTGGATTCAGGATTGCGCCGAGGCGTTGGGATCGCAAACCGTGGGCGGGCCATTTCACGCGCCAATGGGGCATTTCACCGGCTCTGGCCCCTCGGTCGATGAAATTTCTTGGGGCGCCGAGGCGCATCGTGCCATGGCCGAACGTGCGGCGAACCATGGGTATACCTTGGCGCTTGAGCCGTTGTCGCGATTTGAAACCTATTTCCTGAACACGATGGAACAGGCCGCCGCCTATTCCAAAGCGGTGGATCACCCGGCCTTTGGCATCATGTACGACACGTTTCACGCCAATATCGAAGAGAAATCCCAAACCGAAGCCATCGCCACATTGGGCCGCAAAATGCACGTTTTGCATGTGTCCGAAAACGACCGCGGCATTCCCGGCACCGGCCAGATCGATTTCGCCACCGTGTTTCGCACGGTCAAAGCACAGGGGTTTGATGGCCCGGTCGTCGTCGAAGCGTTTGGCGCGGGCGTGCCGGAACTGGCCGCCGCCACGCGGGTTTGGCGGCCGCTGTTTCCCGATCTGGAAACCCTAATCCGGGAGTCTCACACATTCTTGCGCGACACATGGGCCACGACATGACCGCCCCGGTGATCGAAATGCAGGGGATTTGCAAAAGCTTTCCGGGGGTCAAGGCCCTGTCGGATGTCAGCTTTGATGCGCGCGCCGGTGAGGTTCAGGCGCTGGTGGGCGAAAACGGCGCCGGAAAATCGACGCTGATCAAAATCATGTCGGGCGTCTATCAGGCCGACAGTGGCGCGGTGCGCCTCGGCGGGGAACCGGTGCATTTTACCCATCCGGTGCAATCGCTTCATGCAGGAATTTCGGTGATTTATCAGGAATTTTCCCTGCTTCCCGAACGCACCGTCGCGCAAAACCTGTTTCTGGGCCGCGAACCGCGCGGCAAATTCGGCCTGATCGATGAGCGCGCGATGCGGCGCGAAACCCGCCGTGTGCTGGATCTGTTCGCCTCGGGCGCAAAGATTGACCCCGACAGCACGGTGGGCGAATTGGACGTGGCGACACAGCAAATGGTGGAAATTGCCAAGGCGGTATCGCTGGATGCGCGGGTGATCGTGATGGACGAACCCACCGCGGCGCTGAACGATACCGAATGTGCCGAACTGTTTGAAACCGTTGATAAACTGCGCGACCGGGGCGCGGCGATCATTTATATCACCCACCGGATGCGCGAAATCACCCGCCTGGCCGACCGTGTGACAGTGTTGAAAGATGGCGAAGTCGCCGCGCGGTTCGACCATGTGCCAGCCCCCGACGCCATCGTGCGCGCCATGGTGGGCCGCGATATCGTTGATTTTTACGCGCCCCCCGCCACCGACGCGGAAATCGGCGCGCCGGTTCTGACCGTGACAGGCGGCCGCAACGCCCGGTTGAAAAATATCGATCTGACCGTGCGGGCCGGTGAAATTGTTGGTCTGGCCGGGATTCAGGGCGCGGGCCGTGTGGCCTTGGCCATGGCGCTGTTTGGGCAAGAGCCGTTTACATCGGGCGAAACGGTGCTGAATGGCACCGCGCATAACTTTACCTCGCCCCGCCAGGCGATTGAGGCGGGCATTGGCCTGCTGCCCGGGGATCGCAAGAAAGAGGGTTTGGTGCTGATGCAATCGGTGCGCGACAACGCGATGTTGACACCCCGCGCCTTTGCGCCGTTTTGGGCGACCCACAAACGCAATGCCAATGCCGATCTGTCGCGGATCGATGATTTGCTGGATCGGATGGATATTCGCGCCGCGTCATACGAGCAGGATATTCGCGGCCTTTCGGGGGGCAATCAGCAAAAAGCCATTGTCGCGCGGTGGCTGGCGATGAACCCGAAATTGTTGATTTTCATCGAACCGACCCGTGGCATTGATGTGAACGCCAAGGCCGGAATTTACCACCTGATGCGCGATCTGGCCCGCGACGGGGCCGGGATATTGATGATCTCATCCGACCTGCCCGAAGTGATCGGCGCGGCAGATCGGATCGTGGTGATGCAAGAAGGCCGGATCACCGCCAAATTCCCACGCGGCGCGTCCGAGCGTGACATCATGCACGCCGCCACCCATGAAATCGGGGAACCCGCATGAGCGTGACTGACAACACCCCCGCCAAACCCGGATTCCGGTTTGAAAAATGGGCGCCGGTGATCCTTTTGGCGCTGGCATTTGGTTTATATGTGGCGATTGCGCTGATCACCGATCAGACGCAATACCTGACCTTTGGCAACCTTGTCGCCATTCTGGGCCGCTCCATCGCCCTTGGCATCACCGCCATTGGCCAGACCTTTGTGATCCTCGTCGCCTCGATCGATCTCAGCGTCGCCAGCTTGATTTCGGCGACATCGGTTTTGGCCTCGGTGATCATGGATGGATCGCCGGGCATGATCGTACCGGCCATTTTGGCGGCGTTGGTGTTGGGGGGGATCGTTGGGGTTGCCAACGGGTTGGTCATCACCGGGCTAAAGGTGAATCCGTTGATCGCAACCTTGGGGATGAGCCTGATCATCCAAGGCTGCCTGTCGGCCTTTGTGTCGAATTTTGCCGGATCGGTGCCGCCCGAGTTTCAGATCTTTGCCTATGGTGAAATTCTGGGCGTGCCTGCCGCGCTGATCTTCCTTGTTCTCCTGGCGCTCGCGGCATGGGCAGTGTTGCGGTTTACCAAACTGGGGTCTGACATTTACGCCGTGGGCGGCAATGAAGAGGCGGCGCGCTTTGCCGGGATCAAGACCAACCGCGTGATCGTTTCGGCCCATGTCATCTGTTCACTCTGCGCCGTGGTGGCGGGGCTGTATCTGGCCAGCCGTCTGCGCTCGGGCGCGCCCTGGATCGGGTCGGACGGGGTGTATGATCTGGAAAGTATCGCAGTCGTCGTGATTGGCGGCACGGTATTGGCCGGCGGGCGCGGCGGCATCTTTGGCACCATGGCCGGGATGATCATCTTTTCCCTGATCGATTCGGTGTTCAACATCGCCGGCGTCGATAGCTTTGCCAAACAAGTCATGCGCGGAATCATCATCGTTGCTGCCGTTGCATTCTATGCCTTCCGCTCAAAAAGGATCGTCGCATGAGTGATCAGGCCACCGCCCCCGCAAAGCGCCGCGCGCCGTTTCGGTTTAACCCGGTTTGGGGTTTGCTGATCGTGCTGATCATCGCGATTGTGGTGATGAATCCGGGCTTTGCCCAACCCACCGGATACATGAATTTTCTCAAACGCGCCGCGCCCCTGGCGATTCTGGCGGCGGGACAGGTCTATGTGATCGTGTCGGGCGGTTTCGATTTGTCGGTTGGGTCACTGATCACTTTGGTGGTTGTGGGGGCATCGATGCTGACCAACAATGACCCATCGGCCACCTATTGGGTGATCCCGCTGATGTTGGCCATGGGGTTGGGCGTTGGCGCGATCAACGGCATGGTGGTGTGTTTTCTGCGCGTGCCATCGTTGATTGCGACGCTGGGCATGATGATTACTCTGAACGGGTTGGCGTTTATGTGGTCGGGCGGTGCGCCGCGCGGATACCTGCCCGACACATTCCGGTTTTTTGGCCGCGAATTGATCCGCGATGTGCCGATGGTGCGGTTTATTCCGGTTTCGGTGATCGTGTTGATCGTGATCGGCGGATTGCTGGCCTGGGCGATGCACCGTACCAATCTGGGCCGGATGATCCATGCGATTGGCGATAACCCCCTGGCGGCGCGGTTGGGTGGCGTGCCGGTCAACCGGGTGCGGATTACCGCGTTCATGATTTCGGGGCTTTCGGCGGCGGTGGCGGGCATATTGCTGGGCGGGTTTGCCGGTGTCTCGACCGATGTCGGCTTTGGTTACGAGCTTCAGGCGATCACCGCCGCCGTTTTGGGCGGGGCGCAATTGCTGGGCGGGCGCGGGTCGGTTCCGGCGGCCATTGGCGGCGCGCTGGCGCTGACTGCCATCTTCACACTTTTGAACTTCCTCGGTCTGCCGCAACCCGTGCGGCAGGTGGTGCAGGGTCTGATCCTGATCGCGGCTGTCGCGCTGGCCATGCACCGAAGAGAACGAACAGGAACCTGAAAGGCGCCAGGACCGAGCGCCCGTTTTTCAAAGGGAGGAAACCTATGAAACATATCGTCCAAACCACCGCTGCGGCCACTGCTTTGGCTTTTTGCCTCACACCTGTCTATGCGCAAAACTTTAACGATCCCGAAGAATTTGCCAAACAACAGGCACAGCTTACCGCCACCGCGAACGGCCCCGCCGATCAGCCTTGGGTGCAATATATCGGCGATGCCATGGTCGAAAATGCCGGTATGGAAGGCCCCGCAACCGTCTGTTTCTCGAACGCGGGGGTCAACAATCCGTGGCGCGTTGTCGGCTATACCAACATGCTGGAAGAATTGAAATTGCACGATTCAATCGGCGATTTCGTGCATGTCGATGCCGAAGGATCGGACGACAAACAGATCGCCGATATCAACGATCTGTTGGCGGGTGGAAACTGCGATGTGATGATCGTATCGCCCAACACCACCGCCGCCCTGACCCCGGCGGTTGAAAAAGCCTGCGAAGCGATGCCAGTGGTTGTGTTTGACCGCGGCGTAAACACGCAATGCCCGGTCACATTTGTGCATCCTGTGGGCGGTTACGGTTTTGGTATTCAAGGGGCCGAGTTCATCAAGGATAACGTCGATGAAGGCGCGAATGTGCTGATGCTGCGCATTTTGCCCGGTGTTGACGTGTTGGAAACCCGCTATTCCGCCGGGCGCCGGGTGTTGGACGATGCGGGCATGAACATTGTCGGCGTTGAATTCACCGATGGTGACAATGCCAAAACCAAATCCATTGTCGAAGATTACCTGATGCGCGGCACAATCGATGCGGTGTGGATGGATGCCGGGGCCACCGCCGTTGCCGCAGTTGAGGCGTTCGAGGATTCGGGATACGATATTCCGGTGTTCGTGGGCGAAGATCAGCAGGATTTCCTGCGCAAGTGGCAAGACGAAGGCATGACCGCCATCGCCCCCACCTATCCCACCTATCAGTGGCGCACAGCCGTGATCGCCGCCGCCCGCGTGATTGAGGGCGAAGCCGTGCCAGGCCCGGAATGGGTGTTGCCACAGCCAACGATCACCCAGGAAAACCTGGCCGATTTTGTGAACCCGGCAATGCCGCCACTGCACTATGCAATGTGTGGTTGTGAAACCATGGATAACTATCCCCAAGCCTGGGGCGCACAGTAATATTTACCGATAGGTAAATGGAAAGGCCCGGCATCGCGATGATGCCGGGCCTTTTTTGTCAGACCACTCAGCGCCTTATCAGGCTTTTTTAACGACCTGTGTCTGAACACCCAAACCTTGAATGCCAAGGCGCATGGTTTCGCCCCCGGCCAGGTAAACCGGCGGTTTTTGCCCCATGCCCACACCCGGAGGCGTGCCGGTTGAGATAATATCGCCCGGTTGCAGGCTCATGAACTGCGAACAATACGAAATCAGGTGTGGCACCTTGTAAACCATCGTCGCGGTCGACCCGTCCTGATACCGCTTGCCATCCACCTCAAGCCACATCGCCAGCGCGTTGAAATCGCCCACCTCATCGGGGGTCACCAACCACGGGCCGGTGGGGCCGAAGGTATCGCAGCCCTTGCCCTTGTCCCAGGTGCCGGCACGCTCGATCTGGTATTCGCGTTCGGACACGTCGTTGATGACGCAGAATCCGGCAACGTGATCCATTGCATTGGCTTCGTCGATGTAAACACCGCCCTTGCCGATCACGATGCCCAGTTCGACCTCCCAATCGGTTTTGCTCGATCCGCGCGGGATCATCACATCATCATCCGGCCCAACAATCGCCGAGGTCCATTTGTTGAAAATCACCGGCTCGGGCGGCACGTCCAGCCCGCTTTCGGCGGCGTGATCGGCATAGTTCAACCCGATACAGATAAATTTGCCGGTCTGCCCCACACAGGGGCCAAGGCGCAGATCCTCTTGCGGGGTGCCGGGGACAACAGGCAAACTGTTGATGTCCAGCGCCATCAGGCGGGCCATTTCATCGGGCAACAGGGCGGCCCCGGCAATATCGGCCACATGACCCGAAAGGTCACGCACGCGGCCCTCATCATCAAGACAGCCGGGTTTTTCCTGCCCCTGGGGGCCATAACGCAAAAGTTTCATAATATCCTCAAAGATCGGGAAAGGAAGAAACCACAGCCCAGGGGTGCCCCCGGACCGTGGTGAAAACAGGATCAGTCGTAAAGAACTGCCTGAATTTCAGCGTCATCGATATTGGATTTGTCGTAATAGAAAAAGCCCGTGTCGATGATTGCGGGCAATTCTTCGCCATTCATCGCGGCAACGGCGGCCTTTACGGTTTCATAGCCGATGCCAACGGGGTTTTGCGTGATCGCACCCGCCATCAGCCCATCGCGGATCGCGTCGGTTTGCGCCTTGCCCGAGTCATAGCCGATGATGGTCAGGCCCTCGGCCCCCATTTCGCGCACGGCGTTGACGATGCCGATGGCCGACCCTTCGTTGGTGCCGAACATGCCATCCAGATCGGGATTGGCGGTCATGATCGCCTTGGCCACTTCGGTCGATTGCAACTGATCGCCGGCGCCATATTGCACGCTGACCACTTCGATATTCGGATACTCGGCCTTGATCCGATCCAGGAATCCATCGCGCCGGTCAATGCCTGTGCGGCTGGTTTGGTCATGGGCAACCACGGCAACCTTGCCCTCACTGCCAATCATTTCGGCCATTTTATCGGCGGCCAATGCGGCGGCGGCAACGTTATCGGTGGTGGCGGTGGCGACGGGAATGTCGCTGTCGACGCCCGAATCAAACGCGATGATCGGGATGCCGGCCTCATTGGCCTGACGCAACAGCGGGATCGCGGCCTGACTGTCAAGCGCGGCAAAACCGATCGCGGCAGGATTGTTGGCCAGGGCCGCGGCCAACATATCAATCTGACGGTCGACCATGGTTTCGTTGTCGGGGCCTTCAAATGTGATGCGCACGCCTTCTTCTTCGGCGGCTTTGTCGGCGCCTGCTTTTACGGCCTGCCAAAACTGGTGCTGAAACCCTTTTGATACCAGCGGGATATAGATTTCGCCGTCTTGGGCCAGGGCCATGGGGGCCGTGCCCAGGGCGAGTGTGGCGCTGAGAGCGCCAATGAGAACGCGACGTGACAACATGTGGTTTCCTCCTCGGTTGTCGATGATCCCGACCGTTTGCCGGTCGGGGGTTTGGTTGTGTTTAGTTTGAGTTTTTGCGCCGCATCATATCGGCGTAGACTGCCAGAATGATGATCGCGCCGGTGACAACGGTTTGCCATTCCTGCGCGACGGACAAAACCCGCAAGCCATTGGTCAGCACCGCCATGATCAGCGCCCCAATCAACGACCCCAGGATCGACCCGCGCCCGCCCGACAAAGACGTGCCGCCAATCACCACGGCGGCAATCGCCTCAAGCTCGTACCCGAGGCCCAGTGCCGGTTGCGCCGAGTTCAGACGCGAGGCGATCAGCAGGCCCGCAATGCCCACAATCGCCCCGGCCAGCGCATAAATCGCGATTTTCCAGCGGTCGGTGTTCACCCCCGACAGGCGCACGGATTCCTCGTTCGAACCCAGGGCGAAACAATACCGCCCCAACACCGTGCGGTTAAGGATATAGGCGGTAAATGCGGCCACGATAAACAGGATCAGCACGCCATTGGGGATCGGCAGGGCGGGTATAACCTCACCAATCAGGGATCCGCGTGAGATTTCGGAAAACCCCGGCGTGTCGTTGAAATAAATCGGCCGTGTGCCGGAAATCACCAGGCTCAGCCCTTTGAGGATCAGCATCATCCCCAAGGTCGCAATGAACGGCGGAATTTTCATTTTCGCCACAAACGTGCCCGAACAGGTGCCGCACAGCGCGCCGGTGGCCAGCGCCGCAACCACCCCGAAGATCAAAGGCATCCCGGCATAGGTCAGAACGACGCCGGTGATCACCGCGCAAAACGTCATCATCGTGCCAACCGACAGATCAATGCCGCCGGTGATGATCACCAATGTCACGGCAATCGCCAGCACGCCGTTCACCGATGTCGCCTGTAAAATCGCAATCATGTTCGAGGTTTGCATGAAATTCGGCGAGGCGATGGAAAACCCGATCAGCAGCACGACCAAACTGGCAAAGGCCAACACCCTTTGGTGGGTGCCCGCCGCGATAATGCGCGCAATGGCCGATGGTGGTGGGGTGTCTGCTGCTGTGCTCATAATCCATCCTCTGCATCCACCAGGGCACTTTCGCGCCGGGTGGCCAATTCCATGATCTGTTCCTGGGTGGTTTTTGCCCCGCCGGGCAGGATTCCGGTCAACCGGCCTTCGCACATCACGGCAATCCGGTGGCTCAGGCGCATGACCTCGGGCAATTCCGATGAAATCACGATAATCGCCCGCCCCTGCGCCGCAAGGGATTCAAGCAGATCATAGATTTCCGATTTCGCGCCCACATCGATGCCCCGGGTCGGTTCATCGAAAATCAAAACATCGCAATCACGCAACAGCCATTTGGCGATTACCACCTTTTGCTGATTGCCCCCCGACAAAAGGCGCACATCCTGCATATCCGACGGTGTGCGAATGCCGAGGCGATCAATGTATTTCACGGCGGTGGTTTCCATGGCCGCCTCATCCAACACGCCGATCCGGTTGGTGAATTGCCCCAGATTGGCCATGGCCACATTGGCGCGCACGGTCATATCCACGGCCAGGCCAAAATGTTTGCGATCTTCCGACAGGTATCCGATGCCCGCCTCAACCGCGGCGTGGGGGGTGCGGATATTCACCGGCTGACCACCCACCAGGATTTCGCCGGCATCGCGGGGATCAGCGCCAAAGATGATGCGCGCCACTTCGGTGCGCCCGGCCCCCATCAACCCGGCAAAGCCCAGAATTTCGCCCTTGCGCACATCAAAACTGACATCACGCACGTCTTTGCCCCGCGACAGGTTGCGCACCTCAAGGGCGACGGGGCTTTGCGACAGGTCAGGAATAACCGGCGCGCTTTGCGTCACCTCACGGCCCACCATCAGTTGAATGATTTTCGACAGCGGCGTGTCGGCGGCATCGAGCGTATCAATATAGGCCCCATCACGCAGGATGGTCACACGATCGGCGATGCGTTTGATTTCATCCATCCGGTGACTGATATAGACAATGCCAACGCCATCGGCCTTGAGCATTTCAATCACTTTGAACAGTTCGGAAATTTCCGTGTCGTTCAGGGCCGCCGTGGGTTCATCCATGATCAACACGCGCGGTTTGTACGACAAGGCCTTGGCAATTTCGATCAGCTGTTGGCGGGCAATGGTTTGGGTGCTGACCTGTACGCGCGGATCCATCGCCAGATTGAGCGAGGCAAAAATTTCCGCCGTTTGCGCGTTCAATGCCGCCTCATCCAACCGGCCAAAGCTGCGCCGGGGTTCGCGCCCGATCAACACGTTTTGCGCCGCCGTCAGATCGTTCATCAGGCTCAGTTCCTGATGAATGATGCCAATGCCCAATTCCTGTGCCGCGCGGGGGCTGTCGGGATTGGCGGGCTTGCCATCAACAAACATCTCACCGCCATCGGGGGTATAAATGCCCGACATGATTTTCATCAGGGTCGATTTGCCGGCGCCGTTTTCCCCCATCAGGGCGTGAACTTCGCCAGGTTTCAGATCGAATTGCACACCCTTTAGCGCGTGAACGCCGGGAAAGCGTTTTTCGATCCCTTTCATTTCGACCAGAAAAGTCATGTCAGACAGCCCTCCCAAACTGTGATCAGCGGTTCAGATTGCGCCGGTGTCCGGCGCGGGTTTTCCATATGCAATGGTCACATCACCGCGCCGATCTGCCAAGGCACAAATTCAACGCCGCCAAATCCCAGTTCTTCGCTTTTGGTTTCCTCGCCTGATGCAACGCGGATGAACATTTCGAAAATCTCGCGCCCCTTGTCATTTAACGGCACACCGTCGCTGATGATGTCGCCACAGTTGATATCCATATCATCGGACAGGCGGCGGTACATTTCGGAATTGGTGGCGATTTTGATGCCCGGCGTCGGCATATACCCCGACACCGATCCGCGCCCGGTGGTGAACACGATCAGGTTCGCGCCCGATGCGATTTGCCCGGTCACGGAACAGGGGTCAAACCCCGGACTGTCCATAAAAACAAAGCCTTTGGTGTCGATTTTCTCAGCAAACAAAAACACGTCGCTTAACGGCGCGCTGCCGCTTTTGGCCACGGCCCCCAGTGATTTTTCCAAAATCGTGGTCAGCCCGCCGCGTTTGTTGCCGGGGCTTGGGTTATTGTCCATTTCGCCCAGATTGCGGGCGGTGTAATCCTCCCACCAGCGCACGCGCGCGATCAGTTTTTCGCCCACTTCGGCCGATACCGCGCGCCGGGTCAAAAGATGTTCGGCCCCGTAGATTTCGGATGTTTCCGACAGGATCGTCGTGCCGCCATGGCGCACCACCAAATCCGATGCCACGCCAAGGGCCGGGTTGGCGGTGATGCCGGAATATCCATCAGAGCCGCCACATTGCATCCCCACCATCAATTCCGACACCGGCGCCGGTTTGCGGGTGGCAGTGTTGGCCAGTTCTGCAATGCCGCGCAATTCGATCAGACCTTTTTCAATGGTCTTGCGGGTGCCGCCTTCGTGTTGAATGGTCATATAGCGCAGCGCGCCATCGGCACGGATCGGCCGACCACCAACAAGGGCCGACACCTGCATCACTTCACACCCCAGCCCGATCAACAGGATACCGCCGAAATTGGGGTGCTGGGCATAGCCCGACAGGGTGCGAAACAGGGTATCGTAGCCTTCATTTTCGCCCGACATGCCACAGCCTGTGCCATGGGTGATTGGCACGATGCCATCGATATTGGGAAAATCATCCAAAAGGCCGGATTTCTCTGCCGCTTCGGCAATGAATTTCGCCACCGACCCGGAACAGTTGACCGAGGTGAGAATGCCCAGATAATTGCGCGTTCCCACCCGCCCATCGGCGCGGTGATAGCCGTTGAATGTACGTTCTTCGGTGGCGGGGCTCAGCGCCACAGCCTCGCTTGCATGGGCGTAATCGCGGGTATGTTCGCCCATGCCAAGGTTTTGCACATGCACATGTTCGCCCGGTGCAATATCGCGGGTCGCCTGACCAATCGTCTGCCCATAGCGCAGCACGTTCTGCCCGGCCTTGATCGGTGCAACGGCAATCTTGTGGCCCTGTTTGACCGATTGCAACAGGGTATCGCCCGAATCGCCAATGGATTCGCCCGCCGAAAGATCGGCCAGCGCGATTGCGACGTTGTCTTGCGGATGCAAACGCAGCGTGCGGGTTTTTACGTCCATCGATCCTGCTCCCCCCTTGGCCCGGATCGGGCCTGTGTTACACATTGGATTAGATTGACACGCTCCACCTGTCAACTAACATGTCAGTTGGAAGGATCAGAAATGCCCAAGCCCACCTTGAACCTTGCGATTGACGGACTTGAGGGGCCTTTGGGCCAGCGGGTGTATACCGCCCTGCGCAATGGCATTCTGGATATGACTTTTGCGCCCGGCACCGTTCTGCGCAAAGGGGCGCTGTGCGAACAGCTGGGCGTATCCCGTTCGCCCGTGGCCGAGGCATTGGGGCGATTGGCATCGGATGGATTGGTTGAAATCATCCCGCAATCGGCGACGCGGGTCTCGCAATTTTCGCTCGCCGAACTGCGCGAGGAATGTTTTTTGCGCGAAGCGATCGAAACAGCCGCCGCCGCAAAAGTGGCACAAGAACGCACCGACGACCACCTGATCGTTCTGGCGCGCAACCTGCGCCTGCAATCGCTGTTGATCGAAGACGAAGATTTTCAGGGATTCTTTGACGCCGATGTGGACTTTCACGAATTGATCCTGGGATTTACCGGATTTCCCAAGGTGGTGGCCGCTGCCGGGCAAATTTCACTGCAACTGCGCCGCGCGCGGATGTTGTTGTTGCCCGAACAGGGCCGCCCCGCCGAAGCACTGACCGAACATCACGCAATTCTGGATGCGATCCGCGCCCAAAACCCCGAAGAGGCGCGCGCGGCAACATCGCTGCATCTGCGCCAGTTGATCGAACGGATTGTGCCACTGAAACGCCAACACCCCGATTATTTTCGCCCGATATAACATATACGTCAGAACAACCGCTCAAACCAAAGGATTCCCCATGCTGCGTAACATCCCCGCCATCCTGTCACCCGATCTGTTGTGGACCCTGCGCGCCATGGGCCATGGTGATGATATTGTCATTGTCGATGCAAACTTTCCCGGCACGGCAATGGGCCAGCGCTGTCACCGGTTGGACGGAATCAGCGCCACCGATGTTTTGTCCGCCATCCTTGCCATCATGCCACTTGACAGTTTTGTGCCCGATCCGGCTCTGGTGATGCAGGTGGTCGATAACCCCGATGCAACACCGCCGGTCGTGACCGAGTTTCAATCCATCGTTACCCAAACCGCCGACAATCCGGTGACCTTGGGCAAACTGGAACGGTTCGCGTTTTATGAGCGGGCAAAAACCGCCTTTGCCATCGTGCAAACCGGTGAAACCCGGCTGTATGGCAATATCATCCTGAAAAAGGGCGTGGTCGCTCCCGATTAAAGCCCTGCGGCGACCCGGCGCACGGTTGCGATGCGTTGGGCGTTGGGTGGGTGTGTGCCCAAAAACCGGTTGCCCGGATCGGGTGAGCGGGTGAAATATTCGGCCCCGCGCACCGGATCATACCCCGCCCGCGCCGCGATTATCGTGCCCAGCGCGTCGGCCTCAAGTTCGAAATCCTTGGAAAAGCGGCGCGCGGCAAGGGTGGCACCGATGTTTTGCGCCTCGCGCACGCTGGTGGCATCACCGCCGCCGATTGTCACCAAGACACCCGCCAGAATTGCACCGCTCATCGCCGATTGCCGGGCCTTAGGGAGATGGCCCGCGATGTGATGCGCCGCCTCATGGCCCAGGATAAACGCCAATTCATCGGTATTGCGCGCCTCGGCGATCAACGCCAGTGTAAAGCCCACAATCGGGCGGCCTTTCTCATCCACGGTCTGAAATGCGTTGGGTGGCAGTTCGCGGCGATCATCCACCACGATCTGAAAATCGCAATTCACCCCTGTGGTGCGGGCGCGACATTCACGTTCGGCCACCGGCTCAACCGTTTCGACCACCGAAATGAAATTGCGCGCCGCCATCTTGCCGCTTTGATAGGGGGCGGCGGGGGGCGGGGCAATCGGGGCCGCGATGGGCGGCGCCACCGCACAACCGGCCAGACCAAACATCACCACTGCCACCCAAATCGCCCGCATGCCGCGCCCTCCTGTTTGGTGCCACAATACCCCACTGGTCTGTGACGACCAGTCGTGGCGCGGGCTTTTTTGCCGGTCTTTCGCCACCTCGCGCATATGTGTTTGGCACCGCTTATTTATTCCATGCACCGGCGGCCCCAACGGGCCTAGTCAAACCTGCGCCCTGCCCCTAAGCTGTGGGTATGTTTACCATTGAGCATGAATTTGACGCCACGGTGATCACCCTCATCGATGATGCCGCCGCCCATCGTTGCGAAGACGTGACCATCAACGCCTTTGACGATTGCGTGACCCTGGAACAGCTTGATCCGCAAAGCGACCGGATACAGAAAATCACTCTGTCACTGGCCCAGGTAAAAGACATCGCCGCCGCACTTAACCTGCCCGAAGGGGCCTATCAGCGGCCAAAACCCTAGGATCGTCTTGACCCCGCGCGCCCGGACCCCGACATAACAGGGAAACAAGCATAAAGGCCCGCCATGCCCACACCAAACCCTGCCGCCCTTGAATTTCTGCTCACCCGCCGGTCGCGCCCATGGCGCACGCTGTGCCTGCCCGCCCCTGACCGCGACGCGCTGCATCCGCTGCTGACCGCGGCGGCGCGCACCCCGGATCATGGCAAACTGGAGCCCTGGCGGTTCATCGTGCTGGAGCGGCCGGCACTGGACGCGATGGCGCAAATGGTCGCCGATCGCGGCGGTGTGACAGGTGTTGAGCCCGAAAAACTCTCTAAATCACAGGCAGAATACGCCACCAGCCCGCTGGCGGTGGTTGTGGTTGCGGCGCCCAAACCGTCGGAAAAGATTCCGCAGATGGAACAGCATTATTCCGCCGGCGCCGTTTGTCTGGCGCTGCTGAACGCTGCGCTGGCCGCCGGATGGGGCGCGAACTGGCTGTCGGGCTGGCCGTCGCGCGACCCCGAGATTACCGCATGGTTGGGTCTGTCGGAAACCGAATCCATCGCCGGTATCATTCATATCGGAACCGAATCGGCGATTCCGCCGGACCGCCCGCGCCCGGATCTTGGCAAACTGACCACCTGGTTCACTCCATGATCTTTAACGATTTTTTGCGCGCGCTCAGACAGTTGGGCGATCCCCGCTTTCGCCGTGTTCTGTGGCTGGGTCTGGGGCTGACGGTGGCGTTGTTGTTCGGGGTTTACGCGGTGTTTTTGGGGCTGATCAATTGGCTTGTCCCGGACGAGGCGACCATTCCGGGCGTTGGCACCGTGACCTGGATCGACGATCTGTTATCGGGTGCTTCGATCCTGTTCATGCTGGTTCTGTCGATATTTCTGATGGTGCCGGTGGCATCGGCATTCACATCGCTGTTTCTGGATGATGTGGCCGAGGCGGTTGAACATCAACATTACGGCCATTTGCCCCCCGGCAAATCGGTGGGCTTTTTCGAAGGTCTGCGGGATTCTGTGAATTTCATGGGTGTTTTGATTGCGGCCAATCTGGTGGCCTTCGTGATCTACGCCGTTTTTGCCCCCGCCGCGCCATTACTTTTCATCGGGCTGAACGGATACCTGTTGGGGCGCGAGTATTTTCAACTGGTCGCCATGCGTCGGATGCCGCGCGATCATGCCCGGGCGTTGCGCCGCAAACATTCGGTCATCATCTGGATGGCGGGCGCGTTAATGGCCGTACCGCTGATGGTGCCATTGGCCAACCTGTTTGTTCCGGTATTGGGCGCGGCCACCTTTACTCATTTGTTTCACCGGCTGGCGGATTCATCCTATCGAACCAATCCAGATCTTTCATTGTAACCGCGCCAGACACAATCACCCAGGCAATCGCGCACCACAGAACCACCGTGATGCCGGTTACCCATGCAAATTTACGTTTCAGTTTCAGATTGGCCGGGCTGCCCGAATGGGTGCCTGGCACAACTTCGCCTTCTTCACCCTGGGTGCGCAGCCCGATTGGCAGGGCGATAAACAGCACCATGAACCAGATCATGACGAACAAGACAATTGCAGAGGTAATGCCCATATCAGGCGGCTCCTTCGTGGGGTTGGCGGCGGATTTGGATATTTAAAGCAAGAAAAAGCTCAGACCTGCTCTAGCTCGATCAGGCATCCATTGAAATCTTTCGGATGCAGGAACAGCACCGGTTTGCCATGGGCGCCAATTTTCGGCGCGCCTGTGCCCAGAACCCGTGCGCCCGCATCAATCAGACGGTCGCGCGCGGCAAGGATATCATCGACCTCATAACACATATGGTGGATTCCCCCAGCCGGGTTTTTGGCCAGAAATCCATTGATCGGGCTGTCATCGCCCAGCGGATACA
Organism: Oceaniglobus ichthyenteri; assembly: GCF_003057885.1. Classification (GTDB taxonomy): domain Bacteria; phylum Pseudomonadota; class Alphaproteobacteria; order Rhodobacterales; family Rhodobacteraceae; genus Oceaniglobus; species Oceaniglobus ichthyenteri. Next base: position 184,438 of record NZ_QAGK01000003.1, on the reverse strand, counting down.
ACAATTCGATCTTGGTATTGGGCAGGTCGATAAACACCACTGTCACCCCATGATCGGGCTCGTCCTGCGGTGCGCCGACCTGCGCACCCAATGTGTCACGGTATTGCGCGGCGGCGGCGTCCAGATCGGGAACGGCAATTGCCACATGGTTCAAACGGCCAATCATTTGCCTGATCCTTGGGTTGGGGTGGTTTGGGGGTGTTATGACCATCGCATCGGGATGCTGCAAGGGGCGCAAAGCCGCAGGGGTTAACCCTTGCTTAGGTAATTTGCGATTAACATCGAGGTTAACGAATCTCGATTGTTTCAAAAGGGACGCGCCATGCCTGATATGCACGATGAATTCCTGTTCCCGTTCAAACCCACCGCGGCGCGGCCGCTACTGGGCCAAACCGTTCTGATTGTCGAAGACAGCCGGTTTGCCAGTGAGGCGATGCGCCTGATGTGTCTGCGCTGTGGCGCGCGGATCAGGCGGGCCGATACGTTGGCCGCGGCGGCACGGCATCTGCGCGTGTACCGGCCATCGGTGGCGATCATCGATATGGGTCTGCCTGATGGGTCGGGGCGCGATCTGATCGAAGAACTGGCCAAGGCCAGCCCGCGCATTCCGGCACTTTTGGCCACTTCGGGTGATCCAGACATGCGGGATAAGGCGCTGCAGGCGGGTGCAGATGCGTTTTTGGAAAAACCGATGTTATCTGTCGGCGAGTTTTTGGAGGCGGTTCTGGCCCGCCTGCCCCGGGACAGTCAGCCAAAAGGCCCGCGACCGGTTCTGGAAGAATACGTGCAACCCGATCTGTTGGCATTGCAAGACGACCTGTCGCATGTGTCCGATCTGTTGGGATCGGCGGACAATCCGGCGCGAATGAAATACGTGACGGGTTTCCTATCCGGCATCGCGCGCAGTATCGGTGACAGGGATTTGACAGGTGCGACAGAGAAACTTTCGCATTTATCGCAGACGCAACAACCCACCGGTGTGCAAATCTCGATTGTCTCGGCCATGGTTCACGACCGCCTGAAGGCGCAACCAATCGCGATCTGACGCCCTAGCGCAATGTCGGATCACCCGCGACCCGCACAAGCGCGGTCAGATCACCCAGGCGTTCACGCTGTTGACCGTTGGCGTCAAAATTACTTGGGGCAAGCCAAGCTTCAAACGCCGTTTGCAGGGCCGGCCACTCCTGATCGATACAGGCAAACCAGGCGGTATCGCGGTTGCGCCCTTTCATCACGTCGGCCTGGCGAAACACGCCTTCGAAACTGAACCCAAACCGTTGCGCCGCCCGGCGAGAGGCGTGATTCAGCGCGTTGCATTTCCATTCGAACCGCCGATATCCCGCGCCAAACGCCCAGCCCATCATCAGATATATCGCCTCGGTCGCGGCGACGGTGCGCTGCAATTCGGGAGAAAAGGCAATGTGCCCGATTTCTATACTGCCCGCCTCTGGCGCGATTCTGAGAAAACTGGCAACGCCGCCCAACCGCCCGGTTCCCTGATCATGTACGGCGTAAAAAAACGGATCATCGCCGCCTGCCACTTCGCGCACCCACCGATGATAGCGCGACGCCGAGGCGAACGGACCATAAGACATATAATCCCACGTCCGATCATCATCGGAAAATGCGCGGTGCAACGCGGCGGCGTGATCGTCAGCACGCAACCGGTGCAGGGAACAGGCGCGCCCGGTGAGAGTTTCTGGCCCGGGACGTGGCGGCGGCTGCCAATTGGGAACGGGACGCCCCAATTTATCGTGCCTGTCCATGCCAAAGTTCCTCTCGCGCAAAAGTCACGTTGATGTGCTGATTTCATCATATTTGTGACCAATTTCTTAACCATTCTCAGAGCATAGTCACAAGAGCAATAAGAAAAGTTCCATCGCCAACGAAGGAAAGATCATGGAAAAGCTTGTTGAAACTGTCATGCGGCATGAACGCAAAAGCGATTATCTGGATCGAATCGTTTTGGCCATCGGCGCGCTTTCGCTTTGCCTTGCCTTGATCGGCACGTTGATGGCGGGCGCAAATACGGTGGCGCAGGATACCGCGCCACCCACGCTGATCGCCACCTGATTACAGCAATAAATCAGGGTTCGCACCCATGGTCAGGCCGGGAAAAACACTGGTTTCCAGAATGGTACGATCAATGCCAAATGCACTGCGCAATGCCCAGGCGGCGTAATCCCGTACATCGCCCGTTGGCATCAGATCGCGCCGTTCAAAAAGATCGGCCTCGTCCAACCCCGGCCACTGGCCCAGGATCCGGCCACCGCGCACAGCCCCACCTGCAAATAACATTGCGCCCCCGGTGCCGTGATCTGTGCCGCCTGACCCATTTTCGCGCACGGTTCGCCCGAATTCCGTCATAGCGATAACAGTGGTTTTGTCCCAGACTCCGCCCAACCCGGCCTTCAGCGTCAGAACCGCGTCGGACAGGTGTTCGAGTGCACGATTGATACCGGTGTCTTGGCGGCGGTGCGTATCCCATCCATTCAATGAAAACGCCGCGATCCGCGTGTCGTGATACAGGCGTTCGGCGGCAAACCCGGCCAATTGCGCCACCGAATTCCGCTTTGCAGCGCTCATCCGCTTGGCCAAGGCCATTGAACGTTCGGTGCTGTCGTCAGGCATCGCCAGATCGGCCAGTTCAATCGCCTCTGACGCGGCATCGCGGAACAGGGGATCGGCGTGATATAATCTTTCAAGCAACAATCGCGATTGCGGCGAAACCGTTAGCGCCGCATCAGGCGACCAGTTCAATACCTTGGCCGATCCCGACAATACCTTCAACTCGTCACGCCCGATGGTGAAGGCGGTTTCACTGTCCAATCCGGGCACGGTTTGCAACATTCTGTTCAGCCATCCATCGCGGGTTGATGGCCCCGACACATCCAGCCCAGTGCCCGCCTCAAGAATATCCTGACCGTCAAAATGGCTTCGCTTGCCCCGGTAGGGCGTTGAAACTGCGTGAACAAACCCCAACTGTTGCGCCTGCCACAATGGCATGAGCGGCGCCAGGGTTGGGTGCAGTTCAAAATACCCATCCAATGGCAAACCCGGTGTTTGCACCAATCGCGGCCGCGCAGCCGCATAGGCGGCATCGCCGACCGGGCGCACAACATCCATCCCGTCCATGCCGCCGCGCAGGATGATCACCACAAGCCGGGCATCCCAAGGGGCCGAAGCAAGGGTGACGGATGACATGAAAGGGTGCGCCGCAGCCGAACACCCGATCAAGGCCGCGCCGCGCTGTAAAAATCGCCGTCGTGAAACAGTGTCTGACATGTTCTGCCTCTTCTATCTGCGATTGAATTCGGGCGAGGCGAGGATCAGCCCGACACCCTGTGCCACAGTATCCGCGGCACTTGCCGCCCAGATCAGATCGGGCGACGCCGCGTCATCCAACGCCCGAACCACAAATTCACGCGGATCAGGCAGCGGCGCGGCCAACCGTCCGGGGCTGGCCATCGCCCATCGAATGCGCGTTGCCAGACCCACAGGCGTGATCCACGCCTCGGCTGTTTCTTTCCAGCCATCGGGGCCTGAGGGGCGCAGGAACGTCTGCCCCATATCGCGCATCCCATTGACCACCATCTGATTGAACCCCTTGCGCGGCAAAGTGATGATGTCCTGCCCTGAATAGCCCAGCGCCCTGAGTGAGGAGACAACGAAATCAAAGGGTTGCTTTGCCTTTTCCATCACCGGCGACCAGGCGGCGGGATGTTCCAGCATCGCTGTGTAAACCTGCATCAAATCACCGCCGCCATCCTGCCACGCCTGGGTCATATGCCGCACCAAAGCAGGGTCCGGCGTGTCAGACACAAAATGAACCGCCAGTTTTTGCGCCATGTGACCGGCCGTATCCGGATGCACCGACAAATCTTCCAGTGCGTCAAAGATATCTGCCAGCTTGGCCTTGCCACGCCCACCATAGCGGTGCCCCAGAATGGTTTCGGCGCCCGGTTCTGCAAATTTTGATACAAATTTGAAGCCACCCTTGGCCGGGTGATATTGCAGTCCGGTCAACAACTTGGCCAATTCGCGCACATCGCTTTGACTGTAGGCGCCGCTGACGCCCAGCGTGTGCAATTCCAACACCTCTCGCGCCAGATTTTCGTTCAACCCTTGGCCACGGCGCTTACCGCGCACAGAATTCGGCCCGACCGATGCGGTTTGATCCAGAAACAGCATCATGCGCGGGTCGGTCACGACAGCGCGCAACATATCGGCAAAGCGCAGGGTCATTGTGGCCCGCACCGTTTCATCAATATAGGGCGCGGCATTCGCGGCCTCGGGCGTGCTTTTGTGACGTGCCGTGAAATGATCAAGCCAGAACATGTGCAGCCTTTCGCGCAGGGGCGCAGGCCCGTCCAGTCGCCGCGCGATCATATGGCGCAATGTGGTCGCTTCGATTGCGCGCAATTTCTTGCGCGCGACAGCGTTGGCCGCCTCGCCGCCTGCCTCACCGTTGCGGGTGGCGCGCCCGGTCAGGAAAAGCTCCATCCGCAGGGCAAGTGCGTCGTCGCGGGGCAAAAGCGGATAGGTTTCGCGCGCCACGTCCGGCCCGCGCAACGAGTCGTGAACCGCAGCCACGGTGGCTGGCTGCGCACTGGGCCCCAATCCATAGCCAAACCGGATCGCTGCAACAGTCGCCTGTTTCATTCCGACCTCATATCGTCGCCGATCCGAAAATCGGACCGCCGACTATAGAGATATAAGCGCCTGCATTGTTTACAAGAGAGCCGTTACGCCACCGGCGGTGGCCCGCTTGCTCAGCTTTCGGGCGGCAGCACGCGCAGGCGCAATTCGCGCAGCTGTTCGTTCATCGGCTCACTTGGCGCGCCCATCATCAGATCTTCGGCGCGCTGGTTCATCGGGAACATGATGACTTCGCGGATGTTCGCCTCATCCGCCAACAACATCACCATCCGGTCAATCCCCGCCGCACAACCGCCGTGGGGCGGCGCGCCGTATTGAAACGCGTTGACCATGCCGCCGAACCGCTTGCGCACTTCTTCTTCGCCGTAGCCGGCCAATTCAAATGCCTTGAACATGATTTCCGGTTTGTGGTTTCGGATTGCGCCACTGATCAGCTCATACCCATTGCAGGCCAGATCGTATTGGTATCCCAACACCTTGAGGGGGTCACCCTGCAATGCCTCCAGCCCGCCCTGGGGCATGGAAAACGGATTGTGGGAAAAATCAATCTTGCCGGTTTCCTCGTCGGCCTCGTACATCGGGAAATCGACGATCCAGGCGAATTGAAAGCTGTCCTTGTCGGTCAGGCCCAATTCTTCGCCGATCGTCACCCGTGCCTTGCCTGCCACCCGCTCAAACGCGCTGGGTTTACCACCAAGGAAGAACGCAGCATCGCCCACGCCCAGGCCCAACTGCTGACGGATCGCTTCGGTGCGTTCAGGGCCGATGTTCTTGGCCAAGGGGCCGGCGGCTTCCATGCCCTGCCCCTGATCGCGCCAGAAGATATAGCCCATGCCGGGCAGCCCTTCCTTTTGGGCAAAGGCGTTCATCCGGTCACAGAATTTGCGCGAACCGCCTTTGGGGGCCGGAATGGCGCGGATTTCGGTGCCGTCTTGTTCCAGCAACTTTGCAAAGATGGCAAAGCCGGAACCTGCAAAATGATCCGATACCACTTGCATCTTGATCGGGTTGCGCAGGTCGGGTTTGTCGGTGCCATACCACAGGGCGGCATCGCGATAGCTGATCTGTGGCCACTCGGTATTGACGGTGCGCCCACCACCAAAGCGTTCGAAACAACCCTGCATCACTGGCTGAATCGTGTCGAACACGTCTTGCTGGCTGACAAACGACATTTCCAGATCGAGCTGATAAAAATCGGTGGGCGAACGGTCGGCGCGGGGGTCTTCATCGCGGAAACAGGGCGCGATCTGGAAATATTTATCAAACCCCGACACCATGATCAGCTGTTTGAACTGCTGGGGCGCTTGGGGCAGCGCATAAAATTTCCCGGGGTGCAGGCGCGATGGCACCAGAAAATCGCGCGCGCCTTCGGGCGATGAGGCGGTGATGATCGGTGTCTGAAATTCGTTGAACCCCTGATCCCACATCCGCTGACGCAAATCGCGCACCACGTCACTGCGCAGCACGATATTGTTATGCAACTCCTCGCGGCGCAGATCAAGGAACCGATACCGCAGGCGGGTTTCTTCGGGGTATTCCTGTTCGCCAAACACCTGCAACGGCAGTTCTTTGGCCGCGCCCAACACTTCCATGCCACGCGCGTACACTTCGATTTCGCCGGTGGGGATTTTGCTGTTTACCAGATCGGCATCGCGCGCCTTGACCGTGCCATCAATGCGGATGCACCATTCGGCGCGCACCTTTTCCAATTCGGCAAAGGCGGCAGAATCACCGTCGCACAACACCTGGGTGATGCCATAGTGATCGCGCAGATCAATGAACAACACGCCGCCGTGGTCACGCACCCGGTGAACCCACCCCGAAAGGCGCACGGTATCGCCCACGTTCGAGGCGTTCAAATCGGCGCAGGTGTGGGTGCGATAGGCGTGCATATCAGGGCCTCCGGGGCGTAAACATAAGGATTGCGCCGATACACCTGTCAGCGCGGCGAAAGTCAAGGTCTGGTCGGGTCGCAAGCCAACCCAACGGTCATGCCACACCGCCAAACTGCCGTGTTGCGGCCATTCAACCACCATCACCCTGCCACACTGCCCGCATACATCCATTCAGACATCATTGAAACGGTGCAGTCAGATCGTGAAAGGCCCGGCATGCTGAGAACAATCTATTTGGGGTTGGGTGTGCTTTTATGCGCCTTGTTTGTATTTTATTCGATCAGCTTGCCCCCCGATGCCGCCGATCTCTTGGCCGTTTGGATGGCGGGCGAAGGATTTTCAAACGGCAATCCGGCCATCATTTATCCGCCCGACGACACGGTATTCACCATGCGCCCCGATCCGGCCTGGCGAACACTGGCCGCCGAAATTGGCCACACCGAACGATTGTTCCCCTTTGTCTATCCCCCCATTTGGGCGGTGCTGGTGGGCTGGGCTGATCTGTCGTTTGCCAGTTTCGCGTTTGGCGCGCGCTGCGTGAATTATGCCCTTCTGGCATTGATCCCGATCCTGTCTTGGCGGGCTTTGGGCCGCGAAATGGCGTTTTTGCCCCATGCGATACTCGTCACACTGGTAATGTTCGGCACATTTTTTGGCACCTCGGCGATCGATGAAATTCAGCCGCAAATCCTGGTCGCCACCCTGACGCTTGTGTTTTTAGAGAGGTTGCGCGCCAACGCCCCGATTACTGCGGGGGCGGCATTGGCCGTGGCGGCGGCCATCAAGTTGTATCCAGCACTTCTTATTGTGATCGTTCTGGCCCGTCGGCAATACCGTGTGGCGGCGTCGTTCGCGGTGGTCGGTGGGGCGCTGGCGGCCGCCTCGATCTGGCTGGCCGGTTGGCCGCTGCACGTTGAATTTCTGCGACTCATCGGTGTGATATCAGACACTGGCCTTTCGCTTTCCCTATCCTGGAGCTTTGACAAGTTAATCGGCCAATGGTTTTTTGCCGACTCGTTGATGCGCATTTCGCCAATGATGCCTCTGGGGTTGGATCCCGAAGGCGGCTGGCGGGTGATGGCAAAACCCCCTGTCTGGCAAGCGTTTTCCAAACTGTCGCTGCTTTCCATGTTGGTCGTATTGGCCATTTGGGCGCGCCGCGCGCCCGACAATGACGCCGTGTATCCCGTGGCGATGATTGTGCTGGCGTTGCTGTCGCCCATCGCCTGGGCCTATCACTTCATTGCGCCAGTCGCCTTTGCGCCGATGCTGATCTCGCGTTTGGGGGACGTTGGAAAACTGATTTTCATCGCAGTTTTCTTTTCCCTCAGCATGGCGGGCGCCGGCACATTCCAGACTTTGGGCGTTCCGATAGAGGCCCTGACGGATTGGGCCACCGCTTTGATGTTGCTGTTGGCGGGCGCAATGATTGCGGCGGGCACGCGCGAGGCGCAATCGCCCTTGCACCGGAGTGACCATCGCCTATAACCCCCAAGATTTATCTGCCTTGGGGGTCTGCGTCATGCCAAAAAGAACCGACATCAAATCCATCATGATCATTGGTGCGGGCCCTATCATTATCGGGCAGGCGTGCGAATTTGATTATTCCGGCGCACAGGCCTGCAAGGCGCTGCGCGAAGAGGGGTATCGCGTGATTCTGGTCAATTCGAACCCGGCCACGATCATGACCGATCCGGAACTGGCCGATGCCACCTATATTGAACCGATCACCCCTGAAATCGTTGCCAAAATCATCGAAAAAGAGCGCCCCGATGCATTGCTCCCCACCATGGGCGGTCAAACCGGGCTGAACACATCCCTGGCGCTGGATGACATGGGCGTGTTGAAGAAATTCAACGTTGAACTGATCGGCGCGAACCGCCAAGCCATTGAAATGGCCGAAGATCGCAAACTGTTCCGCGAGGCGATGGAGCGGATCGGCCTGGAAAACCCCAAGGCGACCATCGCCAACAACATGCAAGAATGCATGGAGGCCATCGATTATGTCGGCCTGCCCGCCATCATCCGCCCCGCCTTTACCTTGGGCGGTACGGGGGGCGGCGTGGCCTATAACCGCGATCAATACGAACATTTTTGCAAATCTGGCCTCGATGCCTCGCCCGTGTCGCAGATCCTGATCGACGAATCGCTTTTGGGTTGGAAAGAGTTTGAAATGGAGGTCGTGCGCGACCGCAACGATAACGCGATTATCGTGTGCGCCATCGAAAACGTCGATCCCATGGGCGTGCATACGGGTGATTCCATCACGGTCGCCCCGGCGCTGACCCTGACCGACAAGGAATATCAGATGATGCGCACGGCCAGCATTGCCGTGTTGCGCGAAATCGGCGTGGAAACCGGCGGTTCAAACGTGCAGTGGGCGGTGAACCCCGCTGATGGCCGCATGGTGGTGATTGAAATGAACCCCCGTGTGTCGCGCTCTTCGGCCCTTGCCTCCAAGGCCACGGGGTTTCCGATTGCGAAAATCGCCGCGAAACTGGCGGTTGGCTATACGTTGGATGAGTTGGACAATGACATCACCGGCGTCACCCCGGCCTCGTTTGAACCCAGCATCGATTACGTCGTCACCAAAATCCCGCGCTTTGCGTTTGAAAAATTCCCCGGCTCGGAACCGCTGCTGTCCACCGCGATGAAATCGGTGGGCGAGGCGATGGCGATTGGCCGCACGATTCACGAATCGCTGCAAAAGGCACTGGCCAGCATGGAAACCGGCCTGACCGGATTTGATGAAATCGAAATCGAAGGTGGCAGTGACCCGGCCAATATCACCGCCGCCCTGTCGCGCCAAACCCCAGACCGGATTCGCGTGATTGCCCAGGCGATGCGCGAAGGCATGTCAGACGATGACATCAACGCCATCACCAGTTTTGATCCCTGGTTCCTGGCCCGGATCCGCGAAATCATCGACGCCGAGGCGGTGGTGCGCCGCGATGGTCTGCCGGTGACGGAACACGGGCTGCGCCGCCTGAAAATGATGGGCTTTACCGATGCCCGCCTCGCCACTTTAACCGGTCGCGACGAGGGGCAGGTGCGCCGCGCCCGCACGAACCTGGGCGTCACTGCCGTGTTCAAACGCATTGATACCTGCGCCGCCGAATTCGAAGCGCAGACACCGTACATGTATTCCACCTATGAAACCCCGGTGATGGGCGATGTGGAATGCGAGGCGCGCCCGAGCGATCGTAAAAAAGTGGTGATCCTGGGTGGCGGGCCAAACCGGATCGGCCAAGGGATCGAATTTGATTATTGCTGTTGTCACGCTTGCTATGCGCTGTCGGCAACGGGGTATGAAACCATCATGATCAACTGCAACCCCGAAACGGTGTCGACCGATTATGACACTTCGGATCGGTTGTATTTTGAACCGCTGACCTTTGAACATGTGATGGAAATCCTGCGGGTCGAGCAGGAAAATGGCACGCTGCACGGCGTAATCGTGCAATTTGGCGGGCAAACGCCGCTGAAACTGGCCAATGATCTGCAAGATGCCGGCATCCCCATTCTCGGCACCACGCCCGATGCCATCGATCTGGCCGAAGACCGCGAGCGGTTTCAGGCGATGCTGAATGAATTGGGCCTGAAACAGCCGGTAAATGGCATCGCCCATTCCGACACCCAAGCGATGGAAATCGCACAGCGCGTCGGCTATCCGCTGGTGATCCGCCCCTCGTACGTTCTGGGTGGTCGGGCGATGGAAATCGTGCGCGATGACGCGCATCTGGCCCGTTATATCAAACACGCGGTGCAGGTGTCGGGCGACACGCCTGTGTTGCTTGACAGTTATCTGTCGGGCGCGGTCGAGGTTGATGTCGATTGCCTGTGCGATGGCACAGATGTGCACATTGCCGGCGTGATGCAGCATATCGAAGAGGCCGGCGTGCATTCGGGTGATTCTGCCTGTTCGCTGCCGCCCTATACCCTGTCGGATTCCGTGATTGCGGAAATGGAGGAACAAACCAAGGCGATGGCGCTGAAACTTGGGGTTGTCGGCCTGATGAACGTGCAATTCGCCATTCAGGGCGAAAACATCTTTGTGCTTGAGGTTAATCCACGCGCCTCGCGCACCGTGCCGTTCGTGGCCAAGGCCACCGACAGCGCCATTGCATCCATCGCTGCCCGCCTAATGGCCGGTGAACCGCTGAGCAATTTTGCCAAACGCCCGGCCTATCCGGCGGGCACCGGCCTTGACGATGTGTTGCCCTATGCCGATCCGATGACATTGGCCGACCCGGCAATGCCGTGGTATTCGGTGAAAGAGGCGGTTCTGCCTTTTGCCCGTTTTCCCGGCGTCGATACCTTGCTTGGGCCTGAAATGCGCTCAACCGGCGAAGTCATGGGCTGGGATCGCTCGTTCGCCCGCGCCTTCCTTAAGGCACAGATGGGGGCGGGCGTGGATTTGCCGACCTCCGGCATGGCGTTCCTGTCGATCCGCGACACCGACAAAACCGATCAGTTCATCGAAACCGCGCGCATTCTGCTTTCGCTTGGCATGACCTTGACCGCCACCAAAGGCACCGCCAAATTCCTGCGCGATGCCGGGGTGGAAACCGCGCAGGTCAACAAGGTGTATGAGGGCGGGCGCACCGTCGTCGACATTATGAAAGACGGCGACATCGCATTGGTGATGAACACCACGGAAGGCGCGCGCGCCGTCGATGATTCCCGCTCCATGCGCAACGTCGCCTTGATGGACAAAATCCCGTATTTCACCACCCTCGCTGCGTCCCACGCCGCAGCCCGCGCCATGCAGGCAAGGGAAGAAGGTGAATTGGACGTGCGGCCGTTGCAGGGGTAATCCGCCCAATCACACAAATGCGATACGGGCGCCCCGCGCGCCCGTTTTCGCCCCGAACCGGTTGGATAATGCTCTGCCATGGCCAAACTTTATTTCAACTTTTCCACAATGAACGCGGGCAAATCGACCCTGCTTTTGCAGGCGGCGAACAATTACCGCGAACAGGGGATGGCGGTCTATCTGCTGACCGCACAGCTTGATACCCGCGCCGGGCACGGGCGCATCGCCTCGCGCATCGGGATCAAGGAGGATGCCGACACATTTTCCCCCACCGATCATCTGTTCAAAAAGGTCCAGGCACAGCACCACACCACCCCCCTCGCCTGCGTCTTCGTGGACGAGGCCCAATTTCTCAGCCCCACGCAGGTGTGGCAATTGGCCAGGGTGGCCGATGATTTGCGCCTGCCGGTAATGACCTATGGCCTCAGGGTCGATTTTCAGGGGCAGCTTTTCCCCGGCTCGGCCGCCCTCTTGGCGGTGGCCGATCAATTGCGCGAAGTGCGCACAATTTGCCACTGCGGGCGCAAAGCCACCATGGTGATCCGCCAGGATGATCAGGGCAATGCACTGCAGGAAGGCGCTCAGGTGCAGATCGGCGGCAACGAAACCTATCTGTCCCTGTGCCGCCGCCATTGGCGCGCCGCCATGGGCGATCCGTATTGACACCGGCCAAGGGCGGCAAACAAAACATCGTGTGGCGCGTCAGCGCCTCCGTTAGCTCACACCGGGTTGGGCAAATCGCGCCCGTCGAAAAATGCCACCAGGTTGTCAACCGCCATCATCCCCATGGCCGTGCGCACCTCAAGGGTGGCGGTGCCAAGGTGGGGAAAAAGCGTGACATTTTCCAAAGCCCTAAGCGCCTGTGGCACCTTCGGCTCAAACTCATAAACATCCAGACCGGCCCCGGCGATTTGCCCGCTTTGCAACGCGTCGATCAATGCCGTTTCATCCACGATATCGCCCCGCGCGATGTTCACAAACACCGCCGTTGGTCTCATCGCCGCAAAGACCGATACGTTGATCATATGATGGGTTTCGGGCGTCGCAGGCAGCGCCACAATCAACACATCACAGGCATTTGCCACATCTGTCAGGCTGTTTAATTGCTGTGCCGGTACGCCCGGATCCGCCACTTGCGAGCGGTTGTAAAACACCACATCCATGCCAAAGCCAAAATGACAGCGCCGCGCGATCGCCTTGCCAATCCGGCCCAGCCCGACAATGCCCACGGTCTTACCGCTCACATGCTGGCCCAAAAGTTGTGTGGGGTGCCACCCGGCCCATTGCCCGGCACGCACCAAACGCTCACCCTCGCCCGCGCGTCGGCATGTCATCAACATCAGGGTCATGGCAATATCGGCGGTGGCATCGGTGACGGCACCGGGAGTGTTTGACACGGCCACGCCCGCGCCGCGCGCTGCCGTAACGTCAATATGGTTATAGCCCACCCCAAAGTTCGCCAGAACGCGGCACTTGAGGTCTCCAACAAAGGCATCGGCCGTCAACTGATCGCCAAGGGTCGGCAAAATCCCGTCGTATTGCGCCATGGCATCTGCCAATTCTGCCGCACTCATCGGGGTTGTGTCATCGCGCAAGGTCACATCGAACCGGGCGCGCGCCGCGTCCAGTACCGGATCAGGCAGACGGCGGGTGATCAATATCTTTTCCATCAAAACATCCTTCCGCCGACGGGCACATCCATATCCGGGCGCAACAAAACCACAGCGCCCGTATCATCAGGCACGCCCAGAACTAGAACCTCTGACATCACCGGGCCAATCTGACGGGGCGGAAAATTGACCACCGCCATCACCTGTTTGCCGATCAAACCATCAGGTGTGTAATGTTCGGTAATCTGTGCGGCACTTTTCTTCTCACCCAGATCGCCACCAAAATCGACCCACAATCTGATTGATGGCTTGCGCGCCTCGGGAAACGGCTCGGCCCGTGTGATCACCCCACAGCGAATATCGACCTTTGCAAAATCATCATAATCGATCATGCGCCCAACTCCCGCGACCGATCTGCCGCTGCCTTGACCGCCCGTTTCAACAGCGCGGGGAACCCATCGGTTTCATTCATCAACACCTCAAGTGCGGCGGCGGTGGTGCCCTGGGGCGAGGTCACATTGACGCGCAACTGGCCCGGGTCTTCCTCGGCCTGCTCGGCCAATGCCCCTGCCCCGGCCACGGTTGCCTTGGCCAATTGCATGGCCAGGGGCGCGGGCAATCCCTGTGCCTCGCCCGCGGCCGCCAGGGTTTCGATCAGATGAAACACATAGGCGGGGCCAGAGCCCGACACACCGGTGACCGCATCCATCTGCGATTCATTCTCCAGCCGCACCACCTGCCCCACGGCAGACAGCAGCGCCTCGGCCAGATCCATGCCCGCCGCACCGGGGCCATTGGGGATGATCGCCGTAATTCCGCGCGCCACGGCGGCGGGGGTGTTGGGCATCGCACGGATGATCGGCGTTTTATCGCCCAGCACCTGTTCGTAATAAGAAATCGACGTGCCGGCCGCGACAGACAGAAACAAGGTTTTCCCATTACCCATCGCCGCCAGCGTGGGCAGCGCATCGGCCATCATCTGCGGTTTCACCGCCACCAGAACGATGGCCGGGGCATCGGGCAAATCGGTGTTCAGGTGCAAGCCGTCGATCCCTTGCAACCAGTCCGATGGTGCCGGGTCAACCACCCAGACCGAAGTGGCCGGCAATCCGCCTTTCAGCCACCCCGCCAACATCGCCGAGCCCATCTTGCCACATCCCAAAAGCACCAGCCCCCGGTCGCGCACGTGATCCATATTCATAAAATGCCCCCTTATCTGCGCCGCAGACTACCCCGAAAAGGGCCAAGGTAAAGGCGAATGTGTCTTTAAGATCCCCGGCCCGGAAGACGGCGATCGCGCATATACGATGTCATCTGAAGCCGGATCAGCGCGTCGATCTTGTAACTGGTATATGTCACCCCGGCCATCCGGGCTGCCGTTCTGATGCGCAACTCGAACGGGCCTTCGCGCCCGTCGGTATCAATCATCGCCACCACAGGCGTTTTGCCGGTCAGCGACGCGGCAAACAGCGCCTGCTGGATCGAATCCAGTGACGAGCGTTTATCCAACCCAACCTCGACCACCTGATCGGAAGTTTCGCAATCCACGCGAATGCGGTGCAGATCATAGCCCACGTTGTAAGGGTGCGACACCTCGGTTTCGCCGCCCAGAACAAGGGCACACAGAATCGCGGCAATTTCGGTTTCAAAAGGCATAAGACCATCCTATAGGCCTTCTAGCCGATCCTGTTAACCTTTTGTTAACCTTTTGTTAAGAACTGCGGACATGCAGGACTTTCATTTGGGCTGATTATTTCTTTAGGCTTGTCCTCTCCTGAACCCCGGCTCTTGAACTGAAACGCTCCGCGACCCGTTCAGATTGACTTTCCAAACCGCGCCGGTCTGGCCGTTTCTGCCTGACCTGATCCTCTTCCCCCCTTAGTTTCAGGGAAGAAGAGTTTTGTTACAGTCCCACAGGCCCGCCTTGCCTCAGGGGTGGCGGGCCTCTGGCGCGGGGCGCTGTGCCTTAGATCGGATAATGCAGATCGCCATCCTGCATTGTGATCCAGCGCAGATCGGTAAATTCGTGAATGCCCCATGTTCCGCCGAACCGGCCATAGCCCGATGCCTTGACACCGCCAAAGGGCATCTGCGCTTCGTCATGGACAGTCGGCCCGTTGATATGGCAGATGCCGCTTTCGATCCGTTTTGCAACCGACAGCGCCGCCATGGTATCGCGGCCAAACACGGCCGAGGATAGCCCAAGTTCGCTTTCGTTGGCGATCCGAACCGCATCGTCCACGGTATCGGCGCGAATGATCGCAACGACCGGGCCAAAGCTTTCTTCGGTGTAGATACGCATGTCGGCGGTCACATGATCCAGCGCAGCCGCGTCAAGGATCGTGCCCTTGCCACCACCGGCAATCAGTTTCGCGCCCTTGTCTTGTGCATCCGCAATCAGGCTTTGAATCCGCTCTGCCGCCGTATCATTGACCAACGATCCGAGCGGCGCGTTTCCGTCGCGCGGATCGCCGGCTTTCAAACTGCTGACCTTGGCTGAAAACGCCTCGACAAACCGGTCGCCGGCGGCACCGACAGTGATGATCCGTTCGGTCGACATGCAAATCTGACCCTGGTTCATATAGGCGCCAAATCCCGCAGCCGCGACAGCCGCATCCATGTCGGCATCCTCAAGGATGATCATCGGCGCCTTGCCGCCAAGTTCCAGCAATGCAGGTTTGAGATTGCGCCCAGCCAATTCACCAATCACGCGCCCGACCCGCGTTGAGCCGGTAAAGTTGATCCGCCGGATTGCCGGATGTTCGATCAGCGTTTTTACAACGTCGGCGGCATCATCGGGATCATTGGAGATTGCGTTCAACACGCCATCGGGAAATCCGGCCTCGGCAATCGCCTGAATGACCAAGGCATGAACGCGCGGGCAGATTTCCGAGGTCTTCATCACCACGGTGTTGCCACAGGCCAACGGTGTCGCGATCGAGCGTACGCCAAGGATAACCGGCGCATTCCACGGCGCCATGGCAAGCACGACACCGGCAGGTTGGCGCACGGCCATTGCGGTGGAACCGGGGCGGTTTGACGGGATGATCTCACCTTTGATCTGCGTTGTCATCGCCGCCGCCTCGATCAGCATTTCCGAGCCAAGCATCACGTTGAACCGCGCCCAGCCTTCTGTCGCGCCGATTTCGTCTTTCATCGCGGCGACAATTTCATCGGCCCGCGCTTGCAGGCTTTCAGCCGCCGCAAGCAGCTTTTTCCGCCGCTCACCGGGGCCGGTCAGCGACCATGTTTCAAACGCGCTGGCCGCCGCATCCACCGCCTTTGCCGCATCGCCCAGTGACGCGGCGGCGGCTTTGGTCACGACATCGCCTGAAACCGGATTGCAGCGGTCAAAGACCCGCCCGTTTTCAGCCGGAATATGGGCGCCATTGATATAAAGATCGAGATTTTGCATTGGTCGTTCCTTTCACTATGTCGCCGCCAAGGTAGCCAGTGAGGCACGTAGGCTGGCGGGGTCGTATTTGGCTGGGCGGCGGGGCCATCCCGGGGATTGCGGCCAACCTCCAACAGATATGCACAATTGGCAAGTTCAACTGTGGCGCTGACGGCCTGTGCGGTTGCGCGGTTTCAGGAATGCATGCTCAACACCGCTGACCGGATTACCGGAAAGCAATCGCTGTTGGCGTGCCTGATGCCGAAGTTGCAAAATCCCAAAAACTGCCGTGAGTCCGCAGGGGTGACGCCGTGGCGCAAAACCACGGCGCGCCCGTATCATTGCAGTAATCGTGGCAACCACAAGGTCAGGATTGGAAACGCAACCAACAGGACGACACGAATGATTTCAGCAATGAAAAACGGCAAAACGCCCTTGAACGTTTCAATCATCGGCACGTCTTTCGCCAGGGATGAAATGACAAAAACGTTCATTCCAACCGGCGGTGTGATCAGGCCCAATTCAACCACAATCAACGCCAATATGCCAAACCATATCTTGAGCTCTTCGGTGCTCATGCCATAGCCCGCACCGTCGGCCCCCTGATAAATTCCGCCGTTCACTTCGACCAGAACAGGCCAGAAGAACGGAATGACCAACAGGATCATCGACAGCGAATCCATCAGGCAGCCCAACAGGATCAGCGACACAAGCAGGATCACCATGACAATCATCGGCGTCAGGCCCGAATTTGCGACCCACAACGCCGCCTCTTGCGGAAGGCCCGAGCGCGACATGAAAATCTTGAGCAGTTCAGCCCCCAACAGGATCAGATAGATCATGCCCGTGGTCGACGCGGTTTCAAGTATCGCCTCACGAAACCCTTGCCAGCTTAAATTACGCTGCAACAGTCCGAAAATGACAACCAGAAACACCCCGACCGAGGCCGCAGGCGTGGGGTTGAACAGGCCCGCGTAAATCCCGCCGATCACCAGCCCGAAGATGATGAGAACCGGAATCATGCCGATGGTTGCTTCGATGAATTCGGCCCGTTCCGGTTTACCGCCCTTGGGGCCGGATTCGGGCCAGATGGCCACATAAATCGCGATTGTCAGCAAAAACAGGATGACGGCCAGAATACCGGGAAGAAATGCAGCCATGAACATCGTGACGATATTGGCCTCGACGATGATGGCATAGATGATCAAAACGACAGATGGCGGAATAAGGATGCCCAAAACCCCGCCCGCCGCCAGCGTTCCTGTCGCCAGCGCGCCAGAGTAATTGTAGCGGCGCAATTCAGGCAGCGCGACCTTGCCCATGGTCGAAGCAGTGGCAAGAGATGATCCGCACACAGCGCCAAATCCGGCGCATCCGGCAATCGCCGCCATCGCGGTGCCGCCGGGCATCCAGCCCAGCCATGCGTTGGCGGCCCGAAACAATGCCTTGGACAATCCGGTTTTTGACGCGATTGCCCCCATCAGGATGAACATCGGCACGACCGACAAATCATAAATCGAGAATTGACCATAGGCGAGCGTCTTGAGCTGACTGAACACCAGCGCCGGGCCGTTTATCAGCATCGTGCCAATGCCACCGACCAGGATCATCGCATAGGCGATGGGTATGCGAAATGCGATCAGCCCGACCAGCGCGATCAGCCCGCCAAGGCCCAGGATCAGGGATTCAGACATGATCGCCTCCTGAGCGCATGGTTTCAGCTTCGGTCAGCAGCGTCGCGACCGCGGCCAAGGCCAGCAATGCAAGCGATATCAGGATCGGCACATAGGCCAGCCACTGAGGTATCGACAGGATTGCCGTGGTGTAATCGAACTCTTTCTGGTCCAACATCCCGTAGAACATGCGCCACAACAGGATTCCGCTGAACAATAACGCGATAACGGCCCCCAGAAACGTCAGAAACGCAATGGTGCGCGCCGAAGCCGCCGACGTAAAAATGTCGGCGGTCACGTTGGCACCTGTCACCTGGCAATAGGGAAGAAATGCAAAGACCGAAATCGCGATGCCCATCTGCGTCAGTTCGAAATCACCCGGGAACGGGCTGGCGAACAGCCCGCCGATGACCGAAAACATGTTCACCGACACCACAAGGATCAGCACGACACCGCCAAGTATCGCCCAAGCGGCGGTTATACGGCGGACAACAGCGAAAAATCCGCTGCTGTCGGTCTTTGCCGGGTTCTCCATCAGCGGGTCGCGTTCTCTTTGATGGCGGCGCGCGCCTTTTCAACCAATGCGGCACCATCGATGCCCTTGCCGTCGACCTCTTCGATCCAGCGATCAACCACCGGAAGCAGCGCCTCGTCAAATACGGCGGTTTCTTCTTCGGTCAGGGTGATGTGCTGATTGCCTGCTTCGACCGCGACATTGATGCCGAAATCGTCAACCGCGCGCCAGATCTGGCCAACTTCCTTGGGCCAATCGCCTGTCGATGCGGTGCGGAACGCCTGCTGAATTTCTTCGGGCAGGCTGTTCCAGCGGCCCTGGTTCATCGAAACCTGAAACACAGAAGTGCCAAAGCGCGCTTCGTCAGCGCCTTCGATCTGGTATTCCGTCTGCTCCTGAATCTTCAGCGGCGGAATGATTTCCCATGGAATGAACGCCCCGTCGACAACGCCTTTTTGCAGCGCGGGCGGCAGTTCGGGCACGGGCATCGATGCCGGCGACGCGCCCAGCGCTTCGATGACCCAACCACCCGAGCGGGTCGGGATGCGCATTTTCTTGCCCTTCAAATCGTCAGGGCTGCGCACTTCGGTGTCGCGCATGTGAATCGCCTGCCCCGCGTGTGTGTGCAGGAACATGACCTCAAGACCCTTGTATTCTTCCTTCAGATCGCTTTCGAACAAATCGACCATTGCCATGTTGGCGGCTGCGGGATCGTTTTTGAATACGGTAGGCAATTCAAACACTTCGGTGCGCGGAAACAGGCCCGGCGTATAACCGTTAAGTGTCCAGACAAGATCGACAACCCCATCCCTGACCTGGGAGACAAGTTCGGTCGGGCGTCCGCCCAGCGTCATCGATGGAAATATCTCGATCTCGACCTTGCCGCCCGATGCCTCGGCCACGGCATCGGCCCAGGGTTGCAACATCTGTGTATGCGCCGGCGCGTTGGCGTTCAGGAAATGGTGCAGCTTGAATTCATACTCGGCAGCAGATGCGATTCCGGCGCTGGCGGCCATGAACCCGACCGCCAATGCGGCGGTGGCGGTTCTGCGGTTCAATCGGTGGTTCATCATGTGTGTTTCCTCCCTACAGATGGTTTTGGCTATGCCTAACATATTCCTGGCTTTTGTCCCGCCATCCAACGCATTTATTTTCAGATGGCCGCAATTGGTTCAGGTCACACGCTCAATCGCGATATTCAGCAGAACCTGGCGTTTCTCCTCGGTTGCCACGCTTATCGCGCGGTCCAGCGCGGCGGGCAGGTCTGCACCGTTGGTCACGGTTTCGGTATAGGCCCGGCTTGCCTCGGCGGTGCGGGTGAAATCGGGGCTGGGTTTCAGCGCGGTCATCGGAACGTCGTTGGATCTGGCCGCCAGACCTTTGGTATAAAGCCCCTGAACCGAATGGCGGACAGCGCCCCATTCTTCGTTATTAAGCACAAGGGTGATGACCGGCAACTCAAGCGCCTCGGCCACCTGATGACAGACCGTGGGATTGGCAAACATATAGCTGCCATCGCCCATCGTTGCAAAAACCAGACGCTCGCGGTCGGCCAACTGTGCGCCAAGTGCGGCGGGAAACCCCCAGCCAAGCCCACCGGAATGGGGCTCCTGAAAATAGCTTTGGTGCGATTCCAGATCGAGCGGAACAAGCGGACAGCCAAGTTCGTGATACACGCTGGCCTTGCGCCCCTTGATTGCGCGGCCAAGGCACAGGCTGACCCAGTCCTTGGTCATTGGATTGCGGCTGCCGCCTGCGGCCTTTTCCAATGCGGCGTCGCGGTTGGTTTTTGCCAGTTCGGCAATACGCTCACGGCGCGCGGTTAACAGATCATCGTCACGATCCAACGGATTCATCGCATCAATCAGCGCATGAAGCGTTGGCGCCGTTTCACCGGCAAGGGTCACATGGGCCGGAAAATTGCGCACGGGCGTGCGGGTGAACAACGGATCGGGACCAAGCTGGATAACCTGAACATCATCGCGCAACGTCACCTTGTCGGGCCACCATGGCGCAAGACTGTTGATCACCAGAACCACATCCGCCTTGGCCAGCAAATCCTCGGGTGCGACACCGATTTGCATCGGGTGGGTCAGCGGGATCGATATCTGGTTGGCCCAATAATGGGACACCGGCAAGGCCCAGTCGGTCACGAACGCCGCAAACGCATCAAATGCGTCCTGCGACCCCGCGCCACGCTGACTGATGATCAGCGGATTTTCCGCCTTGGCCAACAGATCGGCGGCCCGGGCCAGCGACCGCGCATCGGGGCCGGTGATGACAGGGGCCATGGCCGACGGTGCATCCAACCCCTGTGCAGGCGTCTGTTCGCACAACACCTCACGCGGGAGGCTGAGGTAAATTGGCCCTTTGGGCGTTGAATTGGCAATCGCCCAGCCCCTGTCGAACAGATCAGAAACCTGCTCGGGAAACCGCAGCTCATAATCCCATTTGCAGGCCTCGCGCACCAGCGCGGTCTGATCAAACATTTCCTGCCCCCAACCGATGGGCACCGTGCGCGCGCCAAATCGATCCTTTTCCATCACCGGCGTGCGCCCCGAAATCAGCATCACGGGGATATGATCGCACGACGCGTTGATTGCCCCCGTCGCGCCATTGGACAGGCCAACATTGGTATGCAGCATCACCGACTGGATTTTGCCACTGATCTGGTAATAGCCATGTGCCATGCTGACGGCGGCCATTTCATGGGGCACGGTGATGGCGTCGGGCAGTTCGATACCGTTATGCCCGGCCTCGATCAGACCTTCGATGATGGGCGGAAAATCAGTGCCGGAATTTGCAAAAACATAATCGACGCCAAGCGCCTTGAGCTTGCCGAAAATGGCACCACCGGCGGTGACTGCCTTGCCTTGGGTATCCTTAGCCATGGGGCAAATATTCCTGCTGATCAAGGTGGGTTTTCATGCGCGCCCGGATCATTCAGCGCCACATTCACCAATCATACTTTGACATAGGGCGCGGGTTGTCAAGCCGCGCACCTGCGTGCCAACGCGCAACAGATCATCCGTTCGCCGGGGAATTTTATGCGCCCTCGTAACTGCGGATGACGAAATGTTTGGTTGCAGTTTCCAGAACATGCCAGAATCCGCGAAACCCGTTGGGGATCAGGAAACTGTCGCCGGTTTTGAATTCCTGCTCGGTGCCATCTTCAGAGATCAGTTTCACATGCCCACTCAGCAGAACGCAGAATTCATCCCGGTCTGCAAAGGCCACCCACTTGCCCGGCGTGCTGGTCCAGGTGCCGGCAATCAGCGATCCGTCTTCGGTGCTGAACCGCATCTGGGTTTCGTGCCGGGGATCGCCCTCAACAACGCGATCGGGCAAATCCGCAAGGCGACGTTTTGTGGTCGGGACGGTATCGTTGAAATCAATGACGCGCATGACGAATCCTTTATCGGTTAGCTGGCAAAATGGGTGATGCCATACAGAATGAACGACGCGATAAATACGGTCTGGGCCACGATCAGGATGATCGCCTGACCGCCGACATCGAAAATCGTTCGCAGCGATGTCTTCATACCTACGGCGGCGATGGAAACCAACAGCGCCCATTTTGACAAATCGGCCAGAAACGTCTGCGCAAACGCCGGGATCAACCCGAACGAATTGATCGCCGCCAGCAAAAGAAACATCACCACGAAAAGCGGCATCAGCGGCGGGCGTGTGCCATCGGCGGCATCGTCATCTGCAAAGGCCCGGATCACCAGCGCAAACACCAACACAACCGGCGCCAGCATGGTAACGCGGATCAGTTTGACCAGCGTTGCGGTTTCACCGGTTTCGTTGCTGACGGAAAAACCGGCACCGACAACCTGTGCCACATCGTGGATCGTACCCCCCAGAAACACACCCGCCGCCAGATCATCAAGTTCAAGCGCGGCGGTGATGATCGGATAGGCGATCATCGCAACGGTCGACAGAATGGTCACGCTGAGCACGGTAAAGATCAGGTTACGTTCGGAATGTTCGTTCTTGGGCAGAACGGCGGCGATCGCCATGGCGGCCGAGGCGCCACAAATGGCGACGGCGCCGCCCGTCAACAGCGCAAACCGCCAGCCGCGCCCCAACAATTTTGCGCCCAACAGACCAAACAGGATTGTCAGGATCACACCGGCCACAACCAGCCCGATCAGTTTTGGCCCGAGGCCGATCAACAGTTCGACACTGATCCGCGCGCCCAACAAAGCCACGCCAATGCGCAACACGGTTTTGGAGGTAAAACCGATACCGGGCACACAGCGCCCCTCTTCGGCCAGAAAATGGAATGCGATGCCCAACAACAGCGCCATCAGCATGGCAGGCGCGCCATAATGTTCGGACAAAAACTGCGCCGCGGCGGCAACAACGACCGAAACAGCGAAACCGGGACCATATGTAGAAAAGAAAACCGGGACGCGTGCGATCAGGTCACTGGGGGATGTGGTTGAATTTGCCATCTGACACTGCTTCCTTAACCGCGAGACGCGTCATGAATTGGAAATGAACCGCACCAACGGCGCGGTCATAAAGGGGTATGTGGGGAACGCGACGCGCGCGTTCCCCGGTATTTGCGGCGATCAGCCGATTTGCTGCTCTCGCATATCCGACGCCGTGATGCCAGCAACCGAAACCGGTTTTTTCATCGCATCGCGACGGAACGGCTCACCCAGTTCCTGATTCAGGACAACCTCGATAAAGGTGGTGGCATTGTCATTCATCTGTTCCTGGATTGCGGTGTTCAAGGCATCGGTCAACTGCTCCATGCCCGTAACCTGTACGCCCTTGACGCCACAGCCTTTGGCGATTTCGGCATAATTCACCCCTTCGTTCAGCTCGGTGCCGACAAAGTTGTCATCAAACCACAGGGTCGTGTTCCGCTTTTCGGCGCCCCACTGATAGTTGCGGAAGATGATCATGGTGATCGCGGGCCAATCGCCCCGGCCACATGCCGTCATTTCGTTCATCGAAATCCCAAAGGCCCCGTCACCGGCAAAGCCGACAACCGGCACGTCCGGACAGCCGATTTTCGCACCCAGGATCGCAGGCAGGCCATAACCACAGGGGCCAAACAGACCCGGCGCCAGATATTTGCGGCCCTTGTCAAAGGTTGGATAGGCGTTGCCGATGGCGCAGTTGTTGCCAATATCGGACGACACGATCGCATCGGCCGGCATGGCCGACATGATGGCGCGCCAGGCCTGGCGGGGCGACATGCGGTCGGGCTGACGATTGCGGGCGCGTTCATTCCAGGTGACGCCTTCATCGTCATCGTCTTCATGATCCATCGATGACAATTCCTGCGCCCAGCGCGATTTGGTCAGCGCGATCAGTTCTTTACGCTCTTTGCGGCCCTTGTCGCCGGCACCGTCTGCCAATTGCTCCAACAGTTGTTCGGCCACGGCCTTGGCATCGCCCTGAATGGCCACGTCAACCTTTTTGGTCAGACCAATCCGGTCGGAATTGATATCGACCTGAATGATCTTTGCATTTTGCGGCCAATAGTTGATGCCATAGCCCGGCAAGGTGGAAAACGGGTTCAAACGGTTGCCAAGCGCCAGAACGACATCGGCCTTTGCAATCAGCTCCATCGCCGCCTTTGATCCGTTGTAGCCCAGCGGCCCAACCGCCAGAGGGTGCGAACCGGGAAACGCATCATTGTGCTGATAGCCACAGGCCACCGGGGCATCCAACGCTTCGGCCAGTTTCGCCGAGGCATCGATACCGCCCGACAAGATCACGCCGGCACCGTTCAGGATGACCGGGAATTCGGCCTCGGACAGCAGCTTGGCCGCCTCTTTCACCGCTTGGGTGCCGCCCTGTGGGCGCTCCAGGCGGATGATCTGGGGCAGTTCGATGTCAATCACCTGGGTCCAGTAATCGCGCGGGATGTTGATTTGTGCCGGGGCACAGCCGCGCCACGCCTTTTCAATCACCCGGTTCAGAACTTCGGCCATACGCGACGGATCGCGCACTTCTTCCTGATAACACACCATATCTTCGAACAGTTTCATCTGTTCGATTTCCTGAAAACCGCCCTGCCCGATGGTTTTGTTGGCCGCCTGGGGCGTGACCAACAGCATCGGAGTGTGGTTCCAATAGGCGGTCTTGATCGGGGTGACAAAGTTGGTGATGCCCGGGCCGTTCTGGGCAATCGCCATCGACATCTTGCCCGATGCGCGGGTGTAGCCATCGGCGATCATGCCGCCCGATGTTTCATGGGCGCAATCCCAGAATTTGATGCCCGCATCGGGGAACAAATCGGAAATCGGCATCATCGCCGACCCGATAATGCCAAACGCATTATCGATGCCGTGCATTTGCAAAACCTTAACAAAGGCCTCTTCTGTAGTCATTTTCATGTTGGTCATCCTTTGAGAAAGGTTTCAGAGAATCTCGTCGTTCAGGTAATAATAGGGATACATGACCCGCTGGCCCAAACGCCGGAACGGTGTCAAAATCCCGTGGCTGGGCAGCGGCGAAGTAAAGATCGGCAGATCCAGTTCTTGCCCCTTGCCCGCAACCAGTTGCGCCATGCGTTTGCCCGCCTGGGCAGAATACATCACGCCGTTTCCGCCATAACCCAGGGCATAATAGATCGTCTGTTTCTTGTCGGGCTGGAAAATGCGCGGCATCATGTCGTGGCTGACATCGACCCAACCCCACCATGAATAATCCAGCTCGATCCCCTCAAGCACGGGAAATTTACGGTGAAGCCCCTTTTGCAACAGCGCAAGATGTTTGGGGTTTTCCGCATCCGGCCCGGTGATCGCGCTGCGGCTGCCGATCTGTACACGATCATCAGGCAAGAACCGGTAATAGTGGCGCAAGGTGCGCGTATCGGTCAGCGGTGATTTCACCTGAAACCCGCATTCGGCCTTTTCTTCGTCGGTCAGGGGGCGGGTGACGATCGAATTTGACAGGATCGGCATCAACCGGTGCTTGGTCTTTTCGTTCAGGCCCGGCGGCGTGTAGCCTGCGGTTGCCAATGCCACGGCGCGCGCGCGCACTGTCCCGCCCGGTGTTGTCAGATGATGCACACCGTTCTTGGTTTTCCATCCCATCACAGGGCTGGCGGGGTGGATTTTTGCCCCCAGTTTGCGCGCCAGACGGACATAGCTGAACGCCAGCTTGGCCGCATGAACGCAGGTGCCGTCAGGCTCCCACATGGCGCCTACGGCCTCTTGGTCGCGCACATGGCTTTCGTGCAGTTCGTCGCGCCCGATCATCCGCGAGCCATAGCCGAACACATCGTTGAGAAGCGCGCTTTCCTTCTCCAACTTCGGCATCATCTTGTCGCGATGCGCCATATAGTAATGGCCGCCGGTCTGAGGATCACAGTCGATGTCATCCGATCCGATCAGATCGTTGAACAGTTCGAACGCTTCGACCACTTCGTTGTGCATCTTCTTGGCGACATCGACGCCCCAGCGTTGAATCCACTGTGACCGTTTCAGTCGGCCAGACGAAATTTGCGCCTGACCGCCGTTGCGTGTGGAACACCCCCAAGCCACGGCGTTTGCCTCAAGAACGACGGCCTTGATGCCGTGTTCTTTGGCAAGGTGAATCGCCGTTGACAGACCGGTATAGCCCGACCCGATAATGGCCACATCAACATCAACATCACCGCTGATCGGGCCATCGTCCTGGGGCACGTCGCCCGCTGTGTCGACCCAATAGGTCGGCGCATGGGCCCGGTTGTGACCGGGGCCTGCATCGATGATTGGATCATAGCGCGGATCATAGCTGGCCTTGGGCCAGTGTTTTGGTCTTTTAGAGTCAAGCATCTGAATGCTCCGTCAACTAAATAAGGGGTTACGCTGCTTTGAATGGGGGGCGGGATTTGCGCAGCGCCTGTTTGACGACGATCTTGCCATCACGCAGCGTGAACAGATCTGCACCTTCGGCTTCGACGCGCATACCGTCGGCGCCAGTGCCCGAAAACGTCCATTCCGATACGGCGCGGTCCCCGTGCACAAAGTGGCTGTGGTGATCCCAATGGGCGTCTTTCATCCCGCCCCAGACGGCCGAAAACGCATCGGCAATGGCTTTGGCACCTTCGATTTTCGTGCCGTACACCTGATCGCCGCCGACGGTGTAAAACACGCAATCATCGGCGAAATGGGTCATCACGCCATCGATATCGTGGCGGTTGAACGCATCAAACGTATCGGCAAGATCTTTGGCTGTGAGTGTCGTGGACATGTCGTGTCTCCTATTTCGGGTTATTTTTTGATGTTGCGGCCATCGTCGTTGTATGGGACGATGAGTGTGGGGATATCGGCGCGGCGCAGCACACGTTTGGCCACCGTGCCAAGAAAGGTTTGCGTGAACCCATGATCATGGGCGCCCAGAACGATCAGGTCACATTTCAGCTCGCGCGCACGTCGCAAGATGACCTCGGCCGGGTGGCCTTCGATCACTTCGATTGAGGTGACCTGTTCGCGGATCTTTGCCGCGTCACCCGTAAGTGCGCTCCAGAAACGTTCCTGACGCTCGTCCAAAAGCTGCGCGATCATCTCGCCGCGTTGCTCAATCGCGCGTTTGCGCGACTCGGCGTTCAGCATGAACATTTCCAAAGCCACGCGCGCATCATCAGACAGAGGTTCGCTGACATGCAACACGTGGATTTCGGCCCGTGTTGCCTGTGCCAGACTTGCCGCATTGCGCAACGCATAGGTAGAGTTCTCTGACAAATCTGTCGCGAACAGAATATTGGTGATCATCGGTTGCATGGTTTTCCCTTTCCCGATCAGTAGCCAAACATGCGCGGCAGCCAGAGCGACAGCTCGGGGAAGAACGCGATGATGAAAATGGCGGTCGTATTCACAGCCGCAAAAGGCAAAGCGCGGATCGAGATGTTTTCGATTGATATGTTCGAAATGCCCGACGCGATGAACAGGTTTTCGCCCAGTGGCGGGGTCTGAAACCCGATACCCAGCGTACAAATCATCACCACGCCAAAGTGGATCGGATCAATCCCCATGTTATACGCCACAGGCAACATCACCGGCACCAGGATCAGGATCGCGGCCAGCGTTTCCATGAACATCCCGACAAACAGCAGGAAAAAGATGATCAGCGCCCAGATGATATAGATGTTATCGGTCAGTGACAGCATCCCGTTGGCAATGATCGCGGGGATCTGATTTTCAACCAATAACCGGCCAAACACCGTGGCGGTGAACAGGATCAACAGAACCCGGCCCGACAACCACGTGGTGGTTTCAAGCGCACGGTTCAGAGATTCAAACGTCAGTTCGCGATAGATCACGATGCCCACGAACAGGGTATAGAAAATCGCAACAATCGCGGCCTCGGTGGGGGTGAAGAACCCGGTATAGATCCCGCCCAGAATGACAACCGGCGCCATCAGCGACCAAAATCCGCGATAAAGCTCGCAAAAAATGTTGCGCGCTGACCAGCCTTCGGCAGACCCGGTATAGCCATGCTTGCGGCACAGGATCCAGTTCATGATCAGCAGGCTGCCGGCAATCACAAAGGCCGGAATAAAGCCCGCGATGAACAGTTTCGAAATCGAAACAGTCTGGAAATATCCAAATTTTTCAACAGCTTCAGGCGGGGCCATCATGCCCAATGCAGCGATGCCAAAAATAACCATCGGGATTGACGGTGGAATGACAATGCCAAGCCCCCCAGCCGACGCCGTCACCGCCGAGGCATAGCCCCGGTCATAGCCGCGTTTGATCATCGCGGGGATCATCAACATGCCCACAGCCGCGGTCGTGGCCGGGCCAGACCCCGAAATCGCGCCAAAGAAAAGACAGCCCACAACAGTTGCCGCCGACATGCCGCCGGTGAACGGCCCTGCCAGGCTTTCGGCAACATTGATCAGACGGCGCGAAATGCCCGCGGCCTCCATCAATGCCCCGGCCAGAATGAACGCGGGCAAAGCCATCAGCGGGAATGATCCCACCGACGTGAATGCAATCTGGACAAATTTGATAGGGTTTTCACCCAGGTACAAGAACGAGATCATCGACGAAACGCCAAGCGCAACGGTGATCGGCGCACCCAGAAACAGCAAACCCAAAAAAGTGCTGAACAGGATGGTTACGATTTCATTTTCCATAAAAGTGTTCCCTGTCGCCGCTTACGCGTCTTTGTCGGATTTGAAGTCATCAAGATCGATCTTGTCGGGGTCTTTCACGTCGATACCTTTGAAAAGCTTGAGGTAATTGACCTGAATGATCCGCACCGTCATCAGCGTGAACGCCAGCGGCAAGACCATGTAAATCCACTTCATCTCGATCCCGAGCGTTTGGGATTTCCAGAATTTGTTCATCTTGTTGAAAACAAAATCCCCGGCGAGGTAGACAAAATAGACGTTGAACGCGATCCAGAACAGATCGGCAAACCCTTCGATCCACTTGATCCAGGAGCGTGGAAGCATACCGAATTGAAATGTCACCCGGTTATGCGCGCTCATCTTGGCGGCATAGCTTGCGCCAAAGAAAACGAACCACACAAACATGTAGACCGACAGTTCTTCGATCCATGAAAATGAATGGCCAAACATCTCGCGCGAGACGATTTGGGTAAAGAGCAGCGCGACGAACATCACCAGTAATGCCCGGCAGAGATAGCTTTCGATGTTATTGAGAACGTTCCAAAAACGGGTCATCACAGGGCCTCCTCCCAGAGTGGGAAGCGCGCATCATGCGCGCCCCCCGTTCGTGATTTTACTGGACGGGGTCACGGCCCAAAGCGGTCAGCACTTCGTTCAGCTTTTCAACACCACCGATGGAGTCGTAAAACTGGGGCCAGACAGCGTCTGTCGCCAGTTGGATGAATTCTGCTTCATCATCGGCCGGATCAGAAATTTCCATCCCGCGCGATACCAGCTCGGCCTTGATGGTTTCTTCTTCGGCTTTCAGGAACTCGGCTGAAAACTCAGTCGCGGTTTTACCGGCGGCCAGAACGGCGGCCTGATCGTCGGCTGACAGTCCCTGAAACAGCTCTTCTGACACGACCAGCGGCTCGATCGAGAAGAGATAGCGCAGGTTGGTGATGTATTTTTGAACTTCGTCAAATTTCATCGCATAAACAGTGATATAAGGGTTATCCTGTCCGTCGACGACCTTTTGTTGCAGACCGGTGAAGGTTTCGGACCATGCCATCGGGGTCGGGTTCACGCCCCATGATTTATATGTGGCGATCATGATTTCGTTCTTTGGAACGCGGATCACCAGACCATCCAGATCGGCAACGGATTCAACCGGACGGACCGAGTTTGTCAAAACGCGGAACCCCGAATAGGCCCAACCGATAATCCGCACACCGGCGTCGCGGATCGTGTTTTCGATCAATTCTTCGCCGATGGGCCCTTGGGTCACCTTTACAGCGTCTTCAAGGCTCAGGATCACATAAGGCAATGTCAGCGTGCCAACCGAAGGCGAGAACGGCGTGATGTTGTTGATCGCCAGAATCGAAAAATCCAGCGTGCCCATTGCCATGTCATTGACGGTCGCCTGTTCGGCGCCAAGCTGACCGTTCAAGAACAACGATCCCGTGTGGTTGCCACCGGTGTTTTCTTCGAGGGCAGTGATGAATGCCTTGCCCAGTGCCTCTTGTGTGCCGCCGGCACCGTCGCCGACCGCGATCTTGAAATTGTCAGCCTGGGCCGCGCCCATGCCCATGACCAAAGTCGTGGCGGCGATGCTTGTCGCGGCCTTGATCCGTGAAATAAATGCCATTCTATCCTCCAAATGTTGCGTGCGCAAAAGCGCGATGCTTGAAGGAAATCGTGTTCCCCCCTTCAAGTCGACGCAGCAGTATGTCGAAAAGATGATTCGGCGTTAGGTCCAGGATCGTTATTGACTTAGACCAGTTTCGTTGGCCAAGATAACCAATGGAAAAAGTCCGCATCGCAGCCGAAGTGTTCTTCCTTGACCGGCAATCAGCCCGCCCGTTGCAGGCGCAAATCAGGGAAACGGTTGTAAACGCCATCCTTTCCGGACAGGCCCAGATCGGGGCGCTGATGCCGTCGTCGCGCAAACTGGCGGCGCATCTAGGGGTTGCGCGCATGACCGTGACCCTCGCGTTTCAGGAATTGGTCGATCAGGAATATCTGACACCTTTGGACCGCAGCGGATATATGGTTGCCGATTCCGGTGCCCTGCCCCGCCTGCCAATCGGGCGAAACGCCAAGCCGGTGGAATCCAGCGAAGTCTGGCGCAACGCGCTTTCGGAAAACCTGGCAAACCGTCGTCGGATTGTAAAACCCAAAGACTGGCACGCGCTGCCCTATCCCTTTGTTTTCGGGCAAATGGATCCGACGATATTCAAACATTCCGCATGGCGTGAATGTGCCCGTCAGGCGATGGGTCGGCGTGATTTTGATGAAATGGCCGGCGATCATGCGACCGATGATCCGATGCTTGTAAATTACGTGCTGTCCCGGATGCTGCCACGTCGCGGTATCAACGCGACGCCGCAACAAGTGCTGATCACGGTGGGCGCCCAGAACGCAATCTGGTTGGCGATCGAGCTTTTGACACGCACGCCCCTGAAGGCCGTGTGCGAAAACCCCGGCTATCCCGATACCCTTCAGGCGTTACGCTGGTGTGGCGCCGATGTTTCCACCGTGGATGTCGATGAACACGGGTTGAACCCCGACAAAATACCCCCTGGCACACAGGCCGTGTTCGTCACCCCCAGCCATCATGCGCCCACCGGAGCCACAATGCCACGCAGTCGGCGCGAACGCTTGCTTGCCGATGCCAAAGCCCGCGACATGGTCATCATCGAAGATGACTATCAGTTCGAGATGAGCTTTATCGAACCGCCCAGCCCCGCCCTCAAGGCGTTGGATGTCGATGAACGCGTGCTTTACGCGGGGAGCTTTTCCAAGGCGCTGTTTCCCGGCCTGCGCCTTGGATATCTGGTTGGCCCCGAACGGGTGATTGCCGAAGCGCGCGAATTACGCTCGCTGATGTTGCGCCACCCACCGGGGCATCTTCAAAGAACGGCGGCATATTTTCTGGCCCAAGGGCACTATGATCTGTTGATCCGCGATCTGCGCCAGCAATTTGCACAGCGTCGCAAAACAATGCTGGACGCCTTGCAACACAGTTGCCTTACGGTTGCGGGCGCGGCGCGCTTTGGCGGCTCCAGCCTGTGGGTAAAAGCCCCGGATGGCATTGATACCGTTCAACTTGCCGCTGCCCTGTTGCAAGACGGCGTTTTCATTGAACCCGGTGCGCCGTTTTTCGATAACGACAATGCCCCGACTGAATATTTTCGCCTCGGCTATTCCGCAATACCGGTTGATCGCATCCAGAAAGGCATTGATTTGATCAATGCGCGGATCTCAAACCTGTAACAGATTCGCACCCCAGACCTTGAGGTGCCCCGTCTGCCCCTCTGCGTTCACGCATTATTGTACCTCATCATTCCATTGCGACATCTCTGCCTATTGCACATGACAGATGTGAACATATAGTGAACAGCATGACAAAACTGACCCTGCAGACCAAACTTGCGATCCTGTCGGACGCTGCGAAATACGATGCCTCTTGCGCGTCCAGCGGCACATCACGCCGCACATCCCGCGACGGCACGGGATTGGGCAGCACAACGGGCAGCGGCATCTGCCATGCCTATGCGCCCGATGGCCGCTGTATCAGCCTTCTGAAAATTCTGATGACGAATTTCTGCATATATGACTGTGCATATTGCGTGAACCGGGTCAGTTCGAACGTCGAACGGGCGCGATTTACGCCAGAAGAAGTGGTGCACCTCACGCTTGAGTTTTACCGGCGCAATTATATCGAAGGGCTGTTCCTGTCCTCGGGCATCATCAAAAGTTCGGACGCCACAATGTCTGATATGGTGCGCATCGCCCGCACCCTTAGAACCGAACATAATTTTCGGGGCTACATCCACCTGAAAACCATCCCCGACGCCGATCCCCTGCTGATCGAAGAGGCGGGGCTTTTTGCCGACCGTCTGTCGATCAACGTGGAATTGCCCACCGATGCCGCGGTCAAATCCTATGCGCCTGAAAAGAACCCCGATGAAATTCGCCGCACCATGGCCAATGTGCGGTTGCGCAAGGATGCCGGGCGCGAACGGTCGCACACTGGCAAACGGCCGCCCAAATTTGCCCCCGCCGGGCAAAGCACCCAGATGATCGTGGGTGCCGACAATAGCACAGATGCAACAATCCTGGGCCAAAGCACCCGTCTTTACAGCAGTTATCACCTTAAACGTGTGTATTATTCTGCCTTTTCACCGATTCCGGATGCCACCGCGAAATTGCCGCTGATCCGCCCCCCATTGGCGCGGGAACATCGGCTGTATCAGGCTGATTGGCTGTTGCGGTTTTACGGGTTTGACGTTGGTGAAATCACCGGCGCGTCACCCGATGGCAATCTGGATTTGGCGATTGATCCCAAATTGGCCTGGGCGCTGGCCAACCGCGCGCAATTTCCGATGGATGTGAACCGTGCGTCGCGCGAAATGCTGCTGCGCGTGCCGGGCTTTGGCGCAAAAACCGTGGGGCGCATTCTGTCTACCCGGCGTCACCGCACCTTGCGCTATGACGATTTGTTGCGCATGGGCGCGTCAATGACCAAGGCCCGCGCCTTTGTCACCTTGCTTGATTGGACGCCGGGCGCCCTGACCGACAGCAGCGATTTGCGCGCAAGATTTGCACCGCCCCCTGAACAGCTGAGCTTGTTTTAGGGCCGCATATGCCGACGGTCCACATCCCCATGCGCCATTCGGATACCGCGTTTCGGGAGGCGGCGCGCGGCCTTTTGGGCAGTGCCACCGCGCCGGAACATGTGATCTGGCAGTTTGATAACGCCGACGGCGATTTGTTTGCCGCGCCGCCACCCCCGGTCGGGCCAAATAAACACCTGTCGGTCCCGCGCGCCTATGTTGATCTGATGAATGTGGCGGTCTGGCACTCTGATCCGCAGCGGTTTGGCCGGTTATACACGCTGTTGTGGCGGTTGCGCGACAGGCCCGGCCTGATGTCGGATCGCGGCGATCAAGGGCTGGCAAAGCTGCGCGAGATGGAAAAAGCGGTGCGCCGCGACAAACACAAGATGACCGCCTTTGTGCGGTTTCGTGAAATCGATGGTGGGGCGCGCCGCCGCTTTGCCGCGTGGTTCGAACCGACCCATTTCATCACCGAACCCACCGCGCCGTTTTTCGCCAATCGGTTTGGTGATATGGATTGGATCATCCAGACACCGCACCTGACCGCGCATTTCGAAAGCGGCAAGATTCGGTTCAGCGATGGTGTAACCAAACCGCCCCTGCCCGACGACGCAACCGAGGATTTATGGCGCACTTATTATGCCAATATCTTCAATCCGGCCCGGTTGAAGGTGAAAGCGATGCAGGCGGAAATGCCGAAAAAATATTGGAAAAACCTGCCCGAGGCCACGCTGATCCCCGATATGATCGCCCAGGCCGAACGCCGCGCCCGTGACATGCAAGAGGCCACACCAACCCTGCCGCCGCTGCGCAGTGACCGGATTTTGGCCCGTTTGCCCGTGGCCCCCACGCCTGACGCACTGAATGCCTGCATCCGCTGCCCGTTGTACAAATCCGCGACACAGGCGGTGCCGGGCGAAGGGCCCCGTGATGCCGACGTGATGATCGTGGGCGAACAACCCGGCGATCACGAGGATCTGTCGGGCCGCCCTTTTGTCGGCCCCGCCGGGCAACTGTTTGATGGGGTGGCGAAACAGGTGGGTTTGGCGCGGGAGCGGGTGTTTATTACCAATGCGGTAAAACATTTCAAATTCACCGCCCGGGGCAAACGCCGCATTCACCAACGCCCCGACGCCCCCGAAATTGAGGCATGCAAATGGTGGCTGAACGGTGAAATAGCCGAAATATCACCCCGGTTGATCCTGGCCATGGGCGCGACCGCCGCGCAGGCGCTGACCGGCAGTGGCAAGAACATCGGCCAAAGGCGCGGCAAGATTGAACACCACAATGGTCAGGATATCCTGATCACCTATCACCCGTCCTATTTGTTGCGGGTGCCCGATGCTGAATTGCGCGATCGCGATACAGCGCTGTTTCGCGCCGATCTGGAACAGGCCGCAACCTGGATCAGGTGTTGAACAAGAAGTGCAGCACATCGCCATCCTTGACGATGTAACTTTTCCCCTCAATCCGCATTTTACCCGCCTCTTTCACCGCATTCTCACCGCCTAACGTTACAAAATCGTTAAACGCAATGGTTTCGGCGCGAATGAAACCTTTTTCAAAATCGCCGTGAATCACCCCTGCCGCTTGGGGCGCGGCGGTGCCTTTGGCCACGGTCCAGGCGCGGGCCTCTTTCGGGCCAACGGTGAAATATGTTTCTAGGCCCAGCAATTCATAACCGGCGCGAATCAACCGATCCAGCCCCGCTTCCTCCAGACCCAATTCGCCCAGAAACATCTCGGCCTCGTCCGATTCAAGTTGGCTGATTTCTTCTTCGATCTTGGCGGAAATCACCACAATGCCCGCGCCCTGCTCTTCCGCCATTTTTGCCACCGCCGCGGAATGGGCATTGCCGCTGGCGGCTTCATCCTCGGCGACGTTGCACACGAACAAGATCGGTTTGCTGGTCAGAAGTTGCAGCAATTTCCATGCCTTGGCGTCGTCTTCGGGCACATCGACGGTGCGCGCCGGTTTGCCGTTTTCCAACGCGGTTTTGGCCTGTTGCAACAGGCGTTCCTGCTGCACCGCCTCCTTGTCGCCACCGCGCACCTTGCGCGACAGGCCCGCCAGACGGCGTTCGACCGAATCAAGATCGGCCAGCATCAGTTCGGTTTCGATGGTTTCGGCATCGGCCACGGGATCAACCCGGTCTTCCACATGGGTCACATCGCCGTCTTCAAAACAGCGCAACACATGAGCAATCGCATCGCATTCGCGGATATTGGCCAAAAACTGGTTGCCCAACCCTTCGCCCCGGCTGGCCCCTTTAACCAGACCCGCGATATCGACAAATGTCATCCGGGTGGGGATTATAGTCTTGGATTTTGCAATTTCGGCCAGTTTTTCAAGCCGCGCGTCGGGCACGGCCACTTCGCCCACGTTGGGTTCAATCGTGCAAAACGGAAAATTCGCGGCCTGTGCGGCGGCGGTTTTGGTCAGCGCGTTGAACAGGGTCGATTTGCCCACGTTCGGCAATCCGACGATCCCCATTTTAAACCCCATGGCGCGCTCTCCTTACATGAAACTCGGCGGGTTCTAGGGCGGCGCGCCCAAAGGTGCAAGGTTATCTGCTGCGCCGGTCCTCACGCGCCTGATAGATCAACAACCAGGCCAGCAAGATAAAGATCGGATGGCCCAGCCCCCCGGAAATCAGGATCGCAGGCACCCAGATCAGGAACACGATGATCGACACAAAAATCCGACCCGTCAAAAGGATCGAAAGTGGCGGCAAAAACAGGGCAAGAACATAATTCATCGGACCAATATGGGGAGTTTGCAGCCCAAGACAAGGCAGGCATTGATCTTGTCCGCCAATTCGCGCAAACCCCGTGGGGTAAAAAGGGGGATCATCATGTCACGGATCGACGCCAAATTCGCAGACCTGCGCGCACAGGGTAAAAAAGCATTCGTATCCTACATCATGGCGGGCGATCCCGATTTTGACACCTCACTTGCGTTGGTCAAAGGGTTACCAGGGGCCGGGGTTGACGTGATCGAATTGGGCTTGCCATTTACCGATCCGATGGCCGATGGCGAAACGATCCAACTGGCCGGTCAGCGCGCGCTTGAGGGCGGCATGACCCTGAACCGCACACTGGATCTGGCCCGGCAATTCCGCGAAAACGATGATACGACGCCGATTGTGTTGATGGGATATTACAATCCGATCTATTCGCGCGGCGTGGATACATTTCTGAAACAGGCAAAAGAGGCGGGCATTGATGGGCTGATCATTGTTGATCTGCCCCCCGAAGAAGACGCCGAACTGTGCATTCCCGCCCAGGCGGCGGGGCTGAATTTCATCCGTCTGGCCACCCCCACGACCGATAACAAACGCCTGCCCAAAGTCATGCAGAACACCAGCGGTTTTGTATATTATGTTTCGATTACCGGCATCACCGGCGCCGCCGCACCCGAAGCGGGCGATGTCGCCCCCGAGGTCGCGCGGATCAAAGCCGCCACCGACCTGCCTGTGATCGTGGGCTTTGGCATCCGCACGCCCGAGGCCAGTCAGGCGATTGCCGCCATCGCCGATGGCTGTGTTGTCGGCTCGGCCATTGTCAGCGAACTGGCGTCGGGCAAATCCGTTGACGAGGTGTTGACCTTTGTCAAAACCCTGTCGGATGGCGCGCACCGGGCCTAAGATCATCGCGCCCGCGTCTTCACTTATGCCATTGCCCGGCCCTGCGTGAAACGGTAACGTTTTCTGACCAATACCCAAGGACACCCCATGCCCCACATCACAGAAATCGAAGACCTGAAACGCATCTATAAACGCCGCGTGCCAAAGATGTTTTACGATTACTGCGAATCCGGGGCCTGGACCGAACAGACGTTTCGCGAAAACTCATCCGATTTCGATTTGCTGCGCCTGCGCCAACGGGTCGCCGTGGATATGGAAGGGCGCAGCACCGCCACAAAAATGATTGGCGAAGATGTTTCAATGCCCGTCGCCCTCGCCCCCGTGGGCATGACCGGGATGCAGCACGCCGATGGCGAAATTCTGGCCGCCAAGGCCGCCGAGAAAAAAGGCGTGCCGTTCACCCTGTCCACCATGTCGATTTGCAGCCTTGAAGACGTGGCGCGCGAAACCAGCAAACCGTTCTGGTTTCAACTCTATGTCATGCGCGATCAGGATTTCGTCGCCAACATGATCGCCCGCGCCAAGGATGTGGGATGTTCGGCGCTGGTGCTGACGCTGGATCTGCAAATCCTGGGGCAGCGGCACAAGGATATCAAAAACGGCCTGTCGGCCCCACCCAAGCTGACGCCAAAATCCATTGCAAACCTGGCCACCAAATGGAGCTGGGGTTTGGACATGCTGAAAACCCCGCGCCGCCAGTTCGGCAATATCGTGGGCCACGCAAAGGGCGTGACCGATGTGGCCAACCTGTCGGCCTGGACGGCCGAACAATTCGATCCGCGGCTCGATTGGGACAAGGTTGCCAAACTCAAGGAGCAATGGGGCGGCAAGTTGATCCTGAAAGGGATTCTTGACGTTGAAGACGCCAAAATGGCGCTGAAAATCGGGGCCGATGCGATTATCGTGTCCAACCACGGCGGGCGGCAATTGGATGGCGCGCTGTCATCAATCCGGATCTTGCCCGAAATCATCGATGCCGTCGGCGATCAGGTTGAGGTGCACATGGATGGCGGCATCCGGTCGGGCCAAGACGTGCTCAAGGCGATCGCACTGGGGGCCAAAGGCACCTATATCGGCCGCGCGTTTATCTATGGGCTAGGCGCGATGGGGCAAAAGGGTGTGGAAACGGCGCTGGATGTGATTCACAAAGAGATGGATTTCACCATGGCCCTGTGCGGGCATAAAAACATCGAAGATGTGGACCGCGACATCCTGTTGATCGACGATGATTTTTACCGCTGGCGGCGCAATACCTAGGGCCGCTATGCCCCAAGCGCCCGCCACAAAACCCGACCCCCTGTTTGATCTGCGCTGGCAGCGCAGCTTGGGCGATTTGCGCGCCGCCCTAGACCGGCTTTATGCACGCCATACGGATATGGGCGATTTCATTGCCCGTCTGCGCGCGCTGCTGGCGGAAAAATGGGCGGCGCGGCCTCGCGATCTGCGGGCGCTGGATCTGGCGCGCGATGTGATGCCAGACTGGTTTTTAAGTCAAAACATGGTCGGCTATGTGTTTTACATCGACAAATTCGCCGGTACCCTGCGCGATGTGCCAAAACACATCCCCTATCTGCAAAAAATGGGCGTAACCTATGCCCATTTCATGCCCTGCCTGAAACCCCGCCCCGGCGATAGCGATGGCGGCTATGCGGTGATGGATTATGGCGCGATCAATCCCGCCCTGGGCACAATGAAGGATTTCCGCGCCACCACCAAAAAACTGCGTGCGGCGGGGATTTCAACCTGCATCGATATGGTGCTGAATCACACCGCCAAAGAACATGACTGGGCCCAAAAGGCCCGCGCAGGCGATCCGTATTATCAAGCGTTCTATCGCATGTTTGACGATGAAACCCTGCCGCGTGAATATGAACGCACGCTGGTTGAGGTGTTTCCAAATCAGGCGCCGGGCAATTTCACCTATTACCCCGATATGGGCAAATGGGTCTGGACCACGTTCAACGAATACCAATGGGATCTGAACTGGGAAAACCCCGAAGTTTTCTTGGCCGTTCTGGGCATCATCCTGGATCTGGCCAATAACGGGGCCGAGGTGATGCGCTTGGACGCCGTCGCCTTCATGTGGAAACGCATGGGCACCGGGTGCCAAAACCTGCCCGAGGTGCATGATCTGTTGCAGGCCATCGTTCAAGCCACGCGCATTGCCGCCCCGGCAATGGTTCACAAGGCCGAAGCCATTGTCGGGCCACGCGACTTGGTGGCGTATCTGGGCCAAGGCCGCCATGCGGGGCGCGAAAGCAACTTTGCCTATCACAACAATCTGATGGTGCAATTCTGGTCATCATTGGCCGCGCGCGACACGCGAATGATGTCGGGCGTGTTGGCGCACCATTTTCCCGAATCGTTTCGCCGCGCGCAATGGGCCACCTATATTCGCTGTCACGATGATATCGGATGGGCGATTGATGATCGCGATGCCGCCGGATTTCCGCCAATCTCGGGGCCGGGCCATCGGGCGTTTCTGGCCGATTTTTACAGCGGGCAGTTTCCGGGCAGTTGGGCGCGCGGTGCCGATTTTCAGGTGAACCCAGAAACCGGTGATCGGCGCACCAACGGCAGCTTTGCCTCGCTTGCCGGGTTGGAAACGGCGCTGGAATCGGACGATGAGGGGCAGATTGATCTGGCGGTGAACCGGATATTGCTGGGCCACGCCCTGATCGCATCGTTCGGCGGGATGCCGTTGATTTATATGGGCGATGAGATTGGCCTGTTGAACAATCACAGCTACCGCGACGATCCTGATCTGGCGGGCGATGGCCGCTGGATGCAGCGCCCGGCGATGGATTGGGTGACCGCCCAAGCGGCCGAGGCAGGCGGTACGCCAAGCGCGCGCATCTGGCGCGGCACCCGCGCGATCATGACCCGGCGCAAGGCCACCCCACAATTGGCGGGCAATGTTCCCACGCGCATTTTACACACCGGCCACCCGGCGCTTTTTGTCGTTCAGCGTCTGGGTGATGATCAAACTCTGACGGCGGTGTTCAATTTCACCGAACATGTGCAACAGATTGCGGGTGAAACCCTGGGCCTGATCCCGGGCACCCGGTACATTGACGCGCTGAATGACGCGCCGCTGGCAGGCGACACGGTGATCCTGCCCCCCTACGGGCGGGTTTGGCTGCTGCCTGCCACCTGATATTCGCTGCGCCGCAATGGCACGAGCATGGCCACAATCGTCAGCAACAGCACCCCGATCAACGCAAAAGACATCCGCAAACCGGCGAGTTCCGCCACCCCGCCCATCAATGGCGGGCCAATGAAAAACCCCAGAAATCCAATCACGGCAGTGCGCGAAATCGCCTTGGTGCGGTGTTCGGGGGCCACGCGCCGTCCGACCAACGCCAGCCCCATGGGCGCCAGTACCGAAATGCCCAACCCAAACAGCGCAAATCCAACATAGGCCATGGCAAGGTTCACCGCCCCCGCCGCCACCAACACGCCAATGGCCGATACAATCGCCGCCCACCGGATCACCACGCTGGCGCGCAATCTGTCGGCAATCAACTGCCCCGAAAACCGCCCGATTCCCATGGTCAGGCCCAACATCGCCGGGCCAAACGCGCCTTGCGCCGCGCCGCCGCCCAAGGTGCGTTCGATATGCAGCGCCGACCAGCCTTCGGCGGCGTTTTCGGCCATGAACCCGATCAAAACAATCGCGCCGCCCCAAAACACGATCTGGGTGGGAAAGGCGCGCCGCACCGCGCCTGCGACCTCTTCGATCACCGCAACGGGCATCCGCATACCCATTGTGGCCACCAACGCCACGGCGCTGACGGCGGAAAACATCGCGATGGGGGGCAGCCCCGCCTCGCGCGCGAACCCGGTGATCAGCGCGGCAACCGCATAGGCAAAGGAAAACATTGCATGATTCAGGTTCATCAGCGACCGGTCATGCGCCGCCTCAAGTTCACTGACCCGCGCGTTCATCACCACATCACACAGCCCCGAACCCATTCCGACCAACGCCATGCACAGGCCAAAAACAACCAGACTGCCCGCCAGACCGGGCAATAAAAACGCCAGCGACAGCGCCGCCGAGGCCACAGGCAGCGCCCACCGGCCCAACCGCGCATCGGCAAGAGGCGCCAACCACATCGCCATCACCAGCCCAATTGCCGAACACAACAACGCCAACCCAAACGCCGCGTCACCGGCGCCCAGACCGGCCTTTATCACCGGAACAAACGCGGCAAATGTTCCCCACAATGCGCCCATTCCGGCAAAGGCCAAAGCGGGGGCGCGTGACAATCGAACTGCGGACAAAATACTCATGATCGGGCCTTGCCAGCCAAAGATGCAAACGGCAAGTGCAATGTCACACCCCGCACCAAAGCGCGCGCCGTTGGCGTTGCTGTGTCATGCCCGCTCAATTCCATCGCGCCACCTTGCAACAATCTCTTTCCAAGGCGCGCGATATCGCCTATAGCCGCGCACTCATGGGCGGACACCCTTGGAGGCCGCCCGCAACTTAGAATCAAATGGAGAACTGCAATGGCTGGTAATACCCCAGACATCCAGGCGCTGCCACGTACGGGGACAGGCAAGGGGGCCGCCCGTTCCGCACGCCGCGAAGGACTTGTGCCCGGAGTCGTCTATGGCGGCGGCGCTGACCCGCTGCCGATCAACCTGCCCTACAACGAACTGCTGAAGCTGTTGAAAGCTGGCCGGTTCTTGTCGACCCTCTTCAATCTGAAGATGGAAGGCCAGGAAGATGTGCGCGTGATCTGCCGCAGCGTACAACGCCATGTGGTCAAGGATCTGCCGACGCACGTTGATTTCATGCGTCTGCGCCGGACCAGCCGTGTATCGCTGTTTATCCCGGTTGAGGTTGAGGGCGAAGATGAGTGCCCCGGCCTGAAAAAAGGCGGCGTGCTGACCATGGTTCGCCCCGAAGTCGAACTGCGCTGCACCGCCGGTGACATTCCTGAAAAGATCACAATCTCGATCGCAGGTCTGGAAATTGGCGATACGGTCACGATTTCGTCGGTCACCCTGCCCGAAGGCACGCGCCCGACCATCGACCGTGATTTCGTCATCGCCAACCTGTCGGCACCGGCCGGTCTGGTGTCTTCGGAATCCGAAGACGAAGACGAAGTGGCCGCCGACGAAGTACCGGCATCCGCAGTCGAAGAATAAGTTCCACTTTCGTGAAACGCACAGGCGGGGCCCCTCACCGGGCCCCGTTTTGTGTTTTTATCGTTCCACCCCGCGCCTTGCCCAGGTCAGGATGATCGGTAAATCCTTGGGCGGTGCCGGTCAGCTGCGGCCCTGAATACGGTCGTTGAGATAGGTCGCAAAATCGTAATTCGGTCTTTCGAGATGGCTCAGATGGCCGGGGCGTGCCAGATCGGAACACAGCCCGGTATATACCTTTTCGGTACAACCGCGATCCTCTTGGTTGACCCGGTCCAACAGGTCTTTCAGCGCGGCAAAGTGTTCGTGCGATTTTGGATCATTCACATAGTCGGGCGACAGACCGCCACCAAAGATGATTTTCACCTTGCCCGGCCCGTCGGGATGCAACGACAGATACCAGAAATATCCCGGCGTCAGCGTGATCATCAACGCTGGATAGACGGTCAACAACACCGTCGTGCGCCGCAAATCACCGCTCAGCGTGGTGTTGGACGGATGCGCATTGGTCAGTGGCGCGGCGGCATCTTTCAGGATCGTGTGATAGTTGTAGGCCGCACCAGACGGCGGGCAATCCATTTCTTCAAGACTGACAAAGCCGCCAATCGTGTCGGCATGGCAAACCGGCAGGTGATAGGATTCCATGAAATTTTCGGCCAACACCTTCCAATTGGTGTTCCAATGGTGATGCTCCTGAAAGGTCTGCACATAATTCTCCAGACCATAGGGCGCGATCAGATCGGCGGCCTGTTGCAGATGCGAATGCGGGTCGGGCGCGTCGGGGTTCAGCGATACCAATACCCATCCCAGCCATTCGGCACAGCGCAGTTGCGGCAGGCAATAATCGTGCCGGTCAAACCCCTGATTCAGCGCCATGCCCGGCGCACCGCGCAACTGACCATTCAGGTTATAGGTCCAGGCGTGATAGGGGCAGACGACGCTGCGCACATTGCCCGCCCCTTGCAACAGGGTCGACATACGGTGCAGGCAAACGTTTGATTGGGCGCGCAATACCCCATCGCCATCCCGCAGCACCATGACCGGCTGTCCGGCAATGTCAGCGGTTATATAATCCCCGGTCTTGGCGAATTGTGTCGAACGGCCAACGCACACCCATTCCTTGGCAAATATTTCTGACAGTTCGCGCGCCAGAAATTCCT
The DNA here is from genome assembly GCF_003057885.1 of Oceaniglobus ichthyenteri. GTDB lineage: Bacteria > Pseudomonadota > Alphaproteobacteria > Rhodobacterales > Rhodobacteraceae > Oceaniglobus > Oceaniglobus ichthyenteri. The sequence goes on along the minus strand of NZ_QAGK01000003.1, from coordinate 141,226 downwards.
CGGATGTGTAAACACTGCGCGGCATCGCGCGGGCCTGTTCAAACGGCAGCGCGACGTTTTGCGCCAATTCCCGGGCCGCGTCGGGGGTGGGGTGCATGTTCATAACCGGGGGCCTTGTGTCTGTGTCATCCACCGCCAGCATGCCGCGATTTGGGCCGCAGGGGCAAGCATCCGGCGCGCTATTTCACCTCTCGCGGGCCGCATCGGGCACCCAACCGCCATATAGCGGGTGATCGCGCGCAAGGGGCAGGGCAACCGGCAGATTGCTGCGCGCCGAGGCATAGACCGCGGTGACAAATTCCAGACTGCGCCGCCCGTCCTGCAGCGTTACATCGCGCCCGCCCTGGCCATCCAACGTATCTGCCAATGCCTCGAACATCCCGGCAAAACCTGTTTTCGCCTCGCTCACTTGTGCCAGAACCGCATCAATTTGCGTTTGTGTGGTCGGCGCGCGGGCAGTAAACCGCCATGATTTTTCCGCCAGGGAATAGGGCGCGTGATCGGATTCAACGGTGAAACCCTCGAACAACAGGCGCATCCGGCTGGTATCATCTGCCGCGCCCAACGTGACCGAACTGGTGATCAGCGCGCCGCATTCCATGCGGATCGAGAGGGCGGCGCAATCTTCCACCTCAATGTCATTCACACGGGTGGCAGTATCGGCAAACACCTGCGCCACCGGGCCGATCAACCAAGCCAACAGATCGTGAATATGGATTGCATGGCCCAGCAATGCGCCGCCCCGCTCACCGGCCCAGGTGCCGCGCCAAGGGATGTCGTAATAGGGTTTTTCCCTGTTCCAGTGGGTTTCCAACGTGCCCGCATAACAGCGCCCCGCCAGCCCCGCCTCAATCAGCGCCAGCAATTGCGCCGTGCCCAGCCCATAGCGATATTGAAACACAGGCGAAACAATGCCGCCGGTCTGCGCCACCTTGTCGGCCAGTTGATCGGCTTCGGCCAATGAGGCGACCAATGGTTTTTCACAGACCACGATCTTGCCAGCCTCCAGCGCCGCAAGAATAGCAGAAAAATGCAAATGGGGTGGCAGGCAGATATCAACGACATCAACCTTGGGGTCGGCCAGGATGGCGTTGTAATCATTGCCATAGGTGACGTCAGGATGCGTTCGCGCCAAGGCACCGCCGCGCTCGGCATCCAAGTCACAAATGCTGTGAATCTGATAACGGTCGGGAAGCGCCCCGTAGCCCAAAAGGTGCTGCGCACCGATGCCCGCGCCGATGATTGAAACACTGCGGATCATGACGCCATGCCTTGTGCACGAATCGCCAATTCCATCGTCGTGAATGTATGGCGCTGCGATACGGCGTTTTCGCTGCGGTCCTGCACATCGGCACATAAACGCGGGAAATAAGGCAGCGGCATCTGCGAACAATCCATATGAACGTTGTCTTGGCCGTTCACCAGATACAGATTGCCGGTGCGGTGTGGCTGGCCGATATCGGTATATTTTCGCAGCTCGATCTGCCCCTCGGTGCCTTGCAAAAACAACCGCCCATCCCCCCAGGTGGGCAGGCCATCGGGCGTAAACCAATCCACCCGGATATACCCCCGCCCCCGGTCCGAGCGCAGCACGATTTCACCAAAATCCTGAAACCCCGGATGATCGGGCATTGTTGTATTTTCAACAGCCGCATGGGCAATTTCGGCACTGTCTGACCCGGTGAAATGCAAAAATTGATCAATCTGGTGGCTGCCGATATCACACAGAATGCCGCCGAATTTTTCGGTTTCAAAAAACCAATCGGGCCGGGTTTTCAGGTTTTGCTTGTGCGGCCCCAAGCCCAGGGTTTGAACCACCCGCCCGATGGCTCCGGCGTTCACCAATTCTTCGGCCTTGGCAACGGCGGCCACTTCGAACCGCTCTGAAAAATTCACCGTCCAGATCCGGCCTGTCCGTGCCTGACACTCTTTGATCGCGGCCAACTGCGCCAATGTGGTGCAGCCGGGCTTATCGACCATCACATCCTTGCCCGCTTCCATCGCCGCGATGGCAAGATCGGCACGATCACAGGGAATGGCACTGATCAGCACCATCGCCACCTCGGGATCGTCCAGAATTACGCGGTAATCGGCGACCTTTTCAAGCTTTGGAAAAGTTTCGGAAAACTTCTGCTCGGTCACTGCGGTGCCGTCCGTCCACCACTGGGCACAGGTGCAGCCCTGAGCCAGCATATTCCCCAACATTCCAAAGATATGACCATGATCAATACCGATGACGCCCAGTTTGAATGGCATTTATACGTTCCTCCGGGCGCCGGTACGGGCCGATTTTTCCAACGCATCAATCAGGCGATGCACCTCTAATGCGCTGCACCCGGGCACCATTGGCGCGCGCCCCTGGCTCAGCGCTGCGGCGAAATCTTCGATCATGGCGCGGTGCCAATCTGACGTGAACGCCATCGGATCGGCCCCTGCCCCGCTGGCTGTGGCGGCGCCGAATGTTTCGCGCCGCCCATCCTGCCAATCAATCGACAACAGGTTGGTATCCAGCCGCGCCGAGCCGTTGGCATAATGCAGTGTGATCGTCTCGGGTCGGCCCGGAAAGCTGGCCGTGGTGGCCGACAGGGTGCCAACCGCGCCATTGGCAAAGGCCAAACCGGCGCTGACGAAATCCTCAGCCTCCATCGTGTGAAATCCGGTGGTTGCGGCCATCGCGGTAACCTGGGCCACCGGGCCGGTAAGCGACAACATCAGATCCAGTGTATGAATGGCCTGTGATATCAATACGCCGCCACCATCGCGCGCATAGCTGCCGCGCCCCGGTTGATCGTAATACGTTTGCGGCCGCCACCACGGCACGTGCACCTCAACCATGCGCAACGCCCCGAGTTCGGGCAGCATACGGCGCAAATCACCCACCACAGGGCGGGCGCGGTGTTGCAACATGATCCCCAAGGGAACACCCGCAGTTTCACAGATATCAACCAAAGCAGTGGCCGCCGCCAAACTGCGTTCAACCGGTTTTTCCATCAGGATTGGTCTACCGGCCGCCGCCAGTTCGGCCACGATGTCGACGCGCGCATTGGGCGGTGTGGTTACGATCACGAAGTCCACATCGCTGGCGGCGATTTCAGCAATCGATCCATGGTTCCGTGCGTTCAGGCGATGCTGTTCCAGAAACGCAGTGCGCGCCGTATCACGAGGGGCAAACACCCCCGCCAGGGTGATGTCGGTCTTTGCGAGGGCATCGATATAGGTGGCCGAAACCATGCCCAATCCGATCAAAGCGGTTTTCATGCGGTGGCCCGCCCGATCAGCTCCAGCGCGCGCTCGTCTTCGCCTGCGAAGATATGAAACCGGTTTGGATCGAACGTCACGCCAATTTCCTGGCCCCGTCGCAACGGAATTTGCTGGCCCAGTTGCACGGTCAGCGTTTCGCCATTTGCAAAAACCGTATAAATATAGGTGACCGAGCCAAGCTGTTCGAAATTCTGCACCTTCACGGTCATATCCCCGGCCCCGTCCAGCGATACGCCAATGTTTTCGGGCCGCAAACCCAAGGTGCATTTTTCCGGCTGGCTCAGCGTTTGCCCCAACCGCACCGGCATTTTCAGCCCACAGTCCATATCAAGCGTGCCATCCGGGTGGATCATGCCGGACAGAAAATTCATCTGCGGCGCGCCCAGAAATCCGGCGACGAATTTATTGCAAGGGCGGTTGTATAATTCCAACGGTTTGCCGACTTGCTCAATCTGCCCGGAGCGCAGCACGACAATGCGGTCGGCCATGGTCATCGCCTCGACCTGATCATGGGTGACATAGATCATCGTGTTGCCCAATTGCGCATGCAGATTTGCAATCTCTACCCGCATTTGCAGGCGCAATTCGGCATCAAGGTTTGACAGCGGTTCGTCGAATAAAAATATCTGCGGTTCGCGCACGATCGCCCGACCAATCGCCACCCGTTGCCGTTGCCCCCCCGAAAGCTGTCCGGGGCGGCGCGCCATCAACGGATCAATTTGCAACAGGGCGGCGGCGTCATCGACCCGGCGGTCGATTTCGACCCGGTCCATGCGCAGGTTTTCCAACCCGAATGACAGGTTTTGGCGCACCGACATATGCGGATACAGCGCATAAGATTGAAACACCATCGACAGGCCCCGCTCAGAGGCAGGCACGGTGTTCACCCGCTTGCCCTGCAACAGAATATCACCCGAAGTCGGGTCATCCAGACCGGCAATCAGACGCAGCAAAGTGGATTTGCCACAGCCCGACGGGCCGACAAACACCACAAATTCGCCCTCTTCGATATGCAAATCGATGCCGTGAATAACCTGCAACGCGCCCCAGGATTTCTTGATGGTCTTCAGTTCCAAAGCCGGTATCATCATTTCAAACCCGTCGTCGCAATGCCGGTGGTGATAAAGCGTTGCAGCCACACAAACACCAGGGTGATCGGAATAAGCGATACAACCGTCATCGCCAGGATATAATGGAAGTCGCTATCAAATTCGCCGCTGAACGTGGTCAGACCGATTTGCAGCGTATGGGCCGAAGGATCGGAAATCAGCACGATCAGCGGCCATAAAAAATCGTTCCAACGCCAGATCACCGACAGGATTGCCAAAACCGACAGCGCCGGAAGCGATAGCGGCATCACAATGCGCCAGAAAATGCGCCATTCGCTGGCGGCGTCCATCCGCGCCGCCTCAAGCAATTCATCGGGAATGGTCAGCATGTATTGGCGCAACAGGAATACGCCCGTGGGCGTGGCAGCGGCGGGGATGATCACGCCCCACAGGCTGCCGAAAATGCCGAACGACCAGACCACAAAGAACAGCGACACCAGAATGATCGACGAGGGTATCAACAAGGTGGCGATGATCAGGATGGTAAAGGTCAGCCGCCCGCGAAACCGGTATTTTGACAGGGCAAAGGCGGCCATGGCGTTGATCAATAGCGTGATCGCCGTGGCCATAACGGTGACAAATACACTGTTGAACAGATAGGTGAAGAAGGTGAAATTATCCTGCCCATTTCGTTTCAAAATCGGGTCAAGGTAATTTTCCGTGGCGATCCGTACTTCTTCGTTCGGTTCCAACCCGGTGCGCGGCACGGTGAACACATCGGTCGGGTTATCGAATGTGGCCACGTCGGTTTCACGCCGGGTGGGGCCAGCCTTGAACACCTCTTGGGTGGTGCCGGCCTCATCAATATAAATCCAGCTGGTTTTGTTTCCCACACCTTCGACCGGGCGTTCGATTTGCGACATTGGCAAAAGCCGGGTGTCGAAACTGTCAACCGCGCGTTCGGGTTTGACCGAACTGGCGAATGTCCACAGCACCGGCACCAGGATGATCAAAACGCCCAACGCCAGATATCCATAGGCCAGAATGTCAGCGGCGCCGATGCGATTTGCCTTGTCGGCGCTGCCGCGCGTGCGGGTCAGAAAGGTGGCAAGGCCCATGGTCACAGCTCCGACTGGCGGCGGGTGATGAACAGTTGGAAGAACGTGAAAACGGCAATCACGATCGCCATCAAAACCGACCCGGCCGCCGCCTCGCCATAGGCGGGCCGATCGCCGGTAAAGGCGGTTTCATAGATATGTTGCACGATCATGAAGGTTTCGCGCCCCGGCCCACCCCCGGTCAAAAGCCAGACTTCATCGAAAATCTGAAAACTGCGGATCAGCGACAGCACCAAAACCACCACCAGCGTCGGCATGACCAGTGGCAGGGTGATACGGTAAAACGCCCGGGCGGGTTTGGTGGCGTCCATCTTGGCCGCCTCGTACAGATCGGCGGGAATCGCCTGCAGGCCCGCCAGCAGGATCAGCATGTAAAACCCCATGTGCGACCATGTGAACACAAAGATCAGCCAGAAGAACGGCCAACCGGTGTTGGGCTGTACCAACCAATTGATCGGGCGGAACCGGCCAAAATCAAACACGGCGTCAAATTGAATCGTCAACAGCAGGATCACCGCGACAATCGAAAACCCGGTGATCGCCCAGCTTGCGCGCGGATGCGCGGTTGAGACAAACCACAACAACCCGCCCACCAACACCGCGCCCAGCCAGAAAGACGGCGCCGCCTGAAACCCGATCATCGCCAGCGGGCTGGCCCAGGTGAACACCGCCAGAAACAAAACCCCGAACAGGGCCGCCCACGGCAGTGACGGATCAACGCTGGCGCGCAGCGCCCGTTCGCTGCTTACCAGCAACAGGACCGCGAAAAGGATCGTGGCGACCATATCAAACCCGGCCATGCCCGACAGCGCGGTCATCGCATCGGACGCCTGGCCCAACCCTTCGTTCAGAATGCCCTTGCGGTGCAGAACCCAGTTCCAGATGTTGGCGATCACCACCGGCGACAGCATGACGGGGTAAAAGAACATCGCCCGCCAAAACCCGCGCCCCACCAGATTTTTGTTCACCACCAACGCGGTGGCCAAGGCAGCCGCGCATAGGATTGGCACCTGGATCAACACAAACATCAACGTGTTGCCCATGCCGCGCCAGAAACTGAACCCCTGATTGGAACAGGTCCGCGGATCGAAATAGCTTTCGCATTGAAAGATCGCGCTGTAATTCGCGCTGCCGATCCAGGGGCGATCAAACAGGTTGATTGATGATCCACCCGTAAAGCTGACGTAAAAATTCAGGATCATCGGCGCGAAGGTGAAGAAGCCGAAGATCACCATATTCGGCATCAACAGCGCATAGGGCACGCCTTTGCGGCCAAACACGCTTTGTGACAATTCCACCGGAAACCCGATCAGATCCATCGCAAAACCAGGAATCTGTTTCACGCCATAGGTGCGGCGCGACAGCAACCAAAGGGTGCCGCCGCCAATCCAGAGGATGCCGATAATCAGGCTCGCAAGTCCGGCGATGCTCATGGTGGGAGAGTCCTTGGTTCAGGCGTCGTGGGGTGCGGGGCCACTTTGGCGCGGCCCCGCAACAGGATCAGTTGGTGTTGGTTGCGATCTCTTCCTTGATCTTTTCCATCGCCTCATCCAGCGTCAGTTCGCCATTCATCGCCGCGCCCAGATATTGAGCGGTGGCATTGAAAACGACAAAGTTATCCGGGCTGCCCTGAAGCGCAAAAGCCTGTGGCGTTTGCTTGGCGGCGACACCGGCCATGGCGGCAAAGGTGTTCAACCCGTCAGCCACAGCGGCCGAGGCCCCCGCGCTGGCATAATCCAGCCCCTCTTCCTGCAACTCGGCATGGGCCGGGATTGAAAAGGTGCGGGTGTACCATTCCTTGGCGTTTTCCTTTTCCGCCAACCACGCCACGAAATTTGCGGCCTCTTGCGGGTGTTCGGTATGGTTGAAGGCCACCACCCCTGCCCCGCCCGGCATCACGCCACAGCCCGCAGGCCCACAGGGCACCGGCACCACGGCCCAGTCGAATTTGTCACCGACATTCGATTGCACATTGCCCGCGTTCCATGACCCCGACATGTAAAACGGCACATCCTGGTTAAAGAACATTTCGTTTCCGTTGGCATATTTGCTGCCCGATACGGCAGGCCAGATATCGGCGGGCATCAACCCCGAGGCGTGCCAATCCAGCATCATCTGGCTGAATGTCCGGAACCCGTCATCGATCAACAAACCACCGTCGGCATCGAAATATTTCGCGCCGTATGACATGGCAGGGCCGGCCATGCGGTGGCCCGACCGGTCCATGATCATCCCGGCATAGGCGCCGGTTTCGTCCATTACGGTCTGGGTTGCTTCGGCCCAATCCTCCCATGTGGCGCCGTTGGCGGGCAGGTCCACGCCGGCCTCTTCGAACATGGTCAGGTTGGCATAGGGGCCGGTCACGGTCAGTTCCGAGTGAAAGCCATAAATCCCATCGGGCTTGCCCGCGCGATACCACGGCAGAACCGCGCCATAGGCGGCCTCCCAGGCGGCGGCATCCACATAGGGGGTCAGATCAAGGTAATAGGAATTGAGCCCGCCCAGATTGGTGACCAAGGCGATATCGGGCCCTGATCCGGCCTCGAGCTGCACGGGAAGCTGTTCGCGCACCACATCATACCCGACCACGTTCAGGGTGATATTCACATCCGGGGCAACAGATTTGTAACGTTCGATGAAATCGGCAATCACCACCGCCTGATTGTCATTGGCGTTGATCATCAGGTCAAGATCGGCAGCACTGGCCGCCGCACCAATGGTCAGGGCAAGGGCGGATGCCGTGCCAAAAACCAACGCCCGGCGGGCGCGTGTGATGTGATAAGTCATGGTTCCTCCCAAAAGGTTAATACTGTGTTCCCAGCATTGCCTTGATACTGCGCAGCATTGGGGAATGCGTCAATAGACTGTATCAATCAGGTATCAATTTTTCGGGTCAAGCGGGGAAATCAGGTGTTTCCACAGAAAATCGGGCATTTAATCGCGGATATCGGGCGTTACCGCCAGCCCGGCGCGCCATTGCCAGAAGGCCGACACAGTCATGTAATTGCAATCGCAGCCATGGTTACGGGTTTCGATCCGACAACCCATGGATTACCCATCGCACCGGTGCGCACGGGATTTGTGGCTAAAGACGCGAAATTCTCGCAACCGCGGCCCATTCCCCACATCCAGGGAAACGGGCCGCGTGTGGTTTGGGTTTTACACGCCGCTATACGTCATGGGGCGTGTTTTCTGATCAACGCTCATCCGCTGCGGCGGGCGCTTTCAGGGTCACCGGATTGTTCTGAAGGCACCAATGCGCGCACAAGTTTGCGCATGTTCAAAACCCCGACAGGCGCGCCATTCTTGATCACGCGATAACTCAGCTTTGTGTCGCCTTCCGACAGGGCAATGACCGATTCAAGGGTGTCGTCGTGATCTATTTCACCGGCATGATCGCCCGATACATCGGTCGTGCGATCCATGACCGACCGCACGCGCAAAACGCGGGCGCGGTTGATATCGCTGACGAAATCTTCGATATAGGGGTCGGCCGGGTGCAACAGAATATGTTGCGGCTCGCCCTGTTGTACGACCAGCCCGTCTTTCAACACCACCAGATGATCCGCCAGTTTCAGCGCCTCGTCCAGATCGTGAGTGATGAACACCACGGTTTTCTGCAGCTCGGCCTGCAATTCGATCAGCAGGTTCTGCATGTCGGTCCGGATCAGCGGGTCAAGCGCGGAAAACGCCTCATCCATCAGCATGACGTCAGAATTGCTGGTCAGCGCACGCGCGATGCCCACCCGCTGCTGCATCCCGCCCGACAACTGATGCGGATACTGATCGCCCTGGCCATACAGGCCGACCCGATCCAGCCATTTGCGCGCCTCGTCGGCATATTTGCTTTCCCGCTCGCCTTCGATCGACGGGGCAAGCCCGGCATTTTGCAACACCGTACGATGGGGGAACAACGCGAATTTCTGAAACACCATCGACATCTTGTGCTGTCGCAAATGGCGCAACTGCTTGTCGTTATACTCCAGAATATTCTCACCATCGACCCACACTTCGCCTGCTGTGGGTTCGATCAGACGGTTGAAATGGCGGATCAGGGTTGATTTACCTGACCCAGACAACCCCATGATAACCGTCGTCTTGCCCGCAGGAACATCGACGTTGATATCGTTGAGACCCAGCACATGATTGTGGGTCTCAAGCAGTTCGGTTTTGCCCATGCCATCCTTGACATGTTGCAAGGCGGGTAATGGATCATCGCCAAACACCTTGTAAAGGTTGCGGATCGAAATCTTGATGTCTGCATCGCTCATGTCCGTCACCCCTTTTATGATTGGCTTGTGTTGATACGGGCCAACGCGGCCTTGGTGACGCGGTCAAGAATGATCGCAAGCAGCACGATACCCAGACCCGACAACAAACCAACGCCCAATTCCAACGACCGGATACCGCGCAGCACCAACACACCCAAACCGGGCGCCGATACCAACGATGCGATCACGACCATGGCAAGGCTCATCATGATGGTCTGGTTGACGCCGGCCATGATATTGGGCAGCGCCAGGGGAATTTGCACGTTAAACAATTTCTGCCGTTCGGTCATCCCGAATGCGTCGGCCGCCTCGATCACGTCCTTGTCGACCAGACGAATGCCCAGATCGGTCAATCGCACGACGGGCACGATGGCATACAGAATGATCGCGATGCCGTACAATTTCGGCTCGGTCACTGAAAACAGGAAAATCAGCGGGATCAGATACACAAAGGGCGGCAATGTCTGAAGCATGTCAAGAACCGGAATCATGGTTCGTTGGGTTCGGTCACTGCGCGACATGGCGATGCCAATGGGCACCCCGAACAACACACATATGAACGCACAGACGAATATGATCGCCAGCGTTTGCATGGTGTAATCATAGTAATCGACAAACGCGAGGAAACCAAAACACAATGCCACCAGCAGAACCAGCTTGAGCGATCGTGAAACAGCATAGGCAACAATCATCAGCAGCGGGATCATGATGAACCACGGCACCGCCTGCATCACCCAAAGCGCATTTTCCAACGCCCAGCTTAGCGGTTGTGTCAGCGGATCAACCACAATCTTCAGGGTGTCCTTGATCGCCAGAAACCCTTCTTCAAGGCCGCTGGTCAATTCGCGCGATTGCGGAAACGAAGGGCACGCCTCGTGCAGGGCGTCCATCGAGGGAAACGGCGTTTCCCATGGCGATGCTTCGACTTCTTCACCCGAGGTTTCGGCCAGCAATTGCGCCATCGACAGCATACTACCGCCGTCGTCGCCGCTTTCTCCGCACCATTTGCGCAAGCCAAGCCCATCAAATACGAAATCGTAAGTCGCCATGAATCCCTCATCCGAGCCGGTTATTTTCGCTCGTTTTTTGTTGTTCTGTTCAATCGACGACAGGGCCGGATCATCTGATCCTGGCCCTGTCGGTTATCAATAGGCTGGCAGGCATTGCGCAATGGCAACCGCGAAACGGTGCCAAAGCCCTTGCCCCATTACGCTTACTTCAGCAGCGGTGCCAGCTTTTCTTTCGCTGAATCGTTGATCCAGGCGCTCCACTCATCCGGGTTGTTCTTCAGGAAATAAACAGCCGCTTCTTCGTTCGATGCGTTGTTTTCTTCTTTCCAGGCCAGAATCTGGCTCATCGTGTCGGTCTTGAATGTGACCTTCGACATCAGTTCGGCAATGTCGGGATGGCTTTCCATGAAATCCTTGGTCACAACCGTCACCACAGGGGCGGACGGAAACGACGACGGCATCGGATTATCCGCACCAGCGTTTTGGTTGTTGGCATGGGCTTCTTCGTTGAACTCACCCAAATCAATGCTGGTCATGTCGAATTTGCCCAGTGGCGTTGTCGGCCCCCAGTAATAGCCAAACCATGGCTTTTCATCCTGATAGGCCGATGCCATCGACGTGGCCAGCGTTTCGCCCGACCCGTGGTTGAACACCTCGATGCCCGAATCTTCCAGACCAAAAGCGCGAATCAGGTTGTCGTTGGCAATCCGGCAGCCCCAGCCATCGGGGCAGTTGTTGAACATGCCGCCCACCAATTCAGGGTTTTCCATCACGCCTTCAATCGTGGCAAGTTCCGGATGTGCTTCGACCAGATAGGTCGGCAACCACCAGCCCTCAACACCGCCCGGGTCCAGAACGCTGCCCACTTCTTCGATCCGGCCTTCGGCCATCAGCTTTTTATAAACGTCGCCGGTCGAGTTGCTCCAAAGCTCGGTCACGATGTCGGGTTCGTTGTTTTCCGACAGCGATGTCACAGCAGGCGTTGTGTCGGACGGCACCGCCGTTACATCACAGCCATAGCCCTGTTCCATAAGGAATTTCGAAACCGCAGTAACAATCGCCGATGAATCCCAGTTCATTTCGGTGATCGTGACTTCGCCGCACTGCTCCTGGGCGAATGCGATCGAGGGGCTTGCGAGAACTGCAAATGCGGCGCCGTAAATAAATCGTGTCATTAAAGTATCTCTCCATTTTTAGGTCCGTGACGGCAATCAGCACCGTGGCGCCCAACCATCAAAAGCCGCTTAAATCCCGCAACGCCCCTGTCAGATCGTGATGCCCAACAGGCATTCGGATGTGGCAGGGCGGCTTGGGGCTAAAGCTGCTATCGGCACTAAACCTAACCTGCTGGGGCAAGAGTTCAACTAAGTAATTGTCTGTTCGCGACATTGCACAAGTCGCATTTGTATGCAGGTCGGCGGCAAACGGCATGAAATCTGCGCGCCAAGCACCGCTCTGCGCCGTCAGAAACGGGCAAAAACCAACGCCAATGGCAGGGCGCGCCAGCGGCCCCAATCGGCAATCAAAACATGATGTGGCGCGTCAGCGCCTCCGTCAGGTCAGACCTGGCCCCAAACGATCCGCAGCGCGGCCAGACCCGCGCTCAGCGCTGGCGCAGCTTGTCCATGACCCGCGCCCATCCCCCCGGGCTGACCAGAAATGACAGTAAAAAACCGGCCCCAAACCCCGACAGTTCGGCCACCCAATAATTGCCGCCGCCAAACAACAGGCCAAACGTCAACTGGAACACCATCAGGAACCCGATCAGGGTGAACGCCTTGGCACGGTTTTGGTGCATCGCGCCCAGCCCGGTCCACATCACGAATGAATAGGCCCCGATCAATCCGTACACCGCCGGATACCCCCCGATCAACGCCATGCGGTCATCCAGAACAAGACCATACACCACGGCCCCCACAATGGCCGAGCCGAAAAAGATCACCAACATCGCGATGGGATGAAACAGCTCTCCGACGTATTTGCCCATGGCCAGAAGGAACACCAAAACAAACGCCAGATGTGCAAACCCCTGATGCACGAACACATAACTGACCAGGCGCACCATGTCGCGCGCCGCCCATTGCCCCGTGGCCAAAGACCGTTCAAACAGATCGGGAATGAACGCATAATCGTTGAACGCCGCAATCCGCCAGCCCACCGCATCGGCCCCGCCAAAGCCACGCGCACCGGCCTGAAAAATCAGCTCGATCACCACCAAAGCCGCGGTCAGGGCCAGCACCACAGGGGGCAGCGGGTTGAACGGCGGGGCATTATACGACTGTTGCATTATGGGGCTTTCCTTGACGAGGGTTGCGCCCATGGGTAAGCGAGCGCAGACGGAATTTCCAGCGGAGTATCCATGATGGCGCAGCCTTCTTTCACACCCCGGGTGTTTTCGGGCATTCAGCCTTCGGGCGGATTACATCTTGGAAATTATCTCGGCGCGATCAAACGTTTTGTCGATATGCAAAACAGTGGTCTGAACGGGCAATCCTTTGAAACCATCTATTGCATGGTCGATCTGCATGCCATCACCACCTGGCAAGATCCCGCAACTCTGGCACACAACACCCGCGAACTGTGCGCCGGGTTTATTGCCTCTGGCGTTGATCCCGAAAAATCGGTGCTGATCAACCAATCCCAGGTGCCCGAACACGCGCAATTGGCGTGGATTTTCAACACCGTGGCGCGGATGGGTTGGATGCAGCGGATGACCCAGTGGAAAGACAAGGCCGGCAAGAACAGCCAGAATGCGTCCCTCGGCCTGTTTGCCTATCCGGCGCTGATGGCGGCGGATATCCTGATTTATCATGCCACCCATGTGCCCGTGGGCGAAGATCAGAAACAACATATTGAGTTGACCCGCGACATTGCCGCGAAATTCAACAATGATTACAAGGTCGACTTCTTTCCGATGACCGAACCGGTGATCGAGGGTGCGGCAACGCGCGTTATGTCGCTGCGCGACGGGTCAAAAAAGATGAGCAAATCCGACGCTTCCGATGCATCGCGGATCAATATGACCGACGATGCCGATGCCATCGCCAAAAAGATTCGCAAGGCAAAAACCGACCCCGATCCGTTGCCAGAAACCTTAGAGGGTTTGGAGGGCCGCCCCGACGCGCGCAATCTGGTCAACCTTTACGCCGCCCTGTCGGATATTTCCGCCGAGGCCGCGATTGCCCAGGTCGCCGGGCAACAATTTGGCCAGTTCAAACCGCTGTTGGCGGATTTGGCGGTTGAAAAGCTATCCCCGATATCCTCGGAAATGGCGCGGCTGATGCAGCACACCGATGAGATTGACCGGCTTTTGGCCCGCGGTGCCGAACGCGCCCGTGAAATTGCCGCGCCGATCCTGGCAGAAACCTATAAGATCGTGGGATTGGTGAAGTAGCCCCAAAAGGATTTTCGCCTTCGGCGAGGATATTTTAAGCAAGAAAAAACCAAGGCGTGGTTTCAGGGTTGCGTGCCTTGCCACAGCAAGCGTTGATCGCCGCCCAGTTTTGAATTGGCCAAGGTTTCGGTTTTTGCCGCCAGGGCGCTGGCGGCATCGCTTGACGTAAGGGTGAGATAGGCCGGCACCCAGGCAATGGCGTGGGGTTCCAAATTCTGTGTGCCATCGAAATAGGTTTGCACCTGGCCTGAATATTCTGCAGTGCGCAGGCCGCCGTTTGCATAATCGTCCAACGCATAGGTGACCGCGCGAGGCAATGCGCCGTTGCAGATGGTCATCAACGCCGGATCGGTTGGGGCCGCCCGCGCGGCCAGGGTGACCAGCGGCGCGATGGCGTGGAACTGATAGTGCAGCCCCCATTTTCCGCGCCCGGTTTCTTGCGGCAGGCTGCCATCTTCGCGCGCGCTGCACAGTATTCGCGCGGCCGAGGCAAAGGCCCAGAGCCGCGCCGCATCGTCGCCGGTTAAATCGGCGACCTGAAATATCGCCAAGCTGGCCCAGGCGCGCAGATTGCCACGCCGTGCGCCGTGGGTGGCATCCTTTTCCCAGAAATCAATTTGTTCCGCGCTGCGTTTTTCCAACCAACGTTCGATGGCGGCGGTTCTGTGGTTGATCTCGGCAAAGGGGCGCACCTGGCGATACGCCTCGGCAATGCCGGCCAAACGCCCCCCCACCGAAAGTTGGGCGGTCAGGCTGCCCAAATCCGACAGGGCATCGGCCCAAGCCCAAGCGGCAATCCGCGCGACGACGCAATCGGCCAGTGCCGCCTCGGGCGCGCCATGGCGGGTGACCGTGTTGGCGGCAAAGGCCAGATCACGGATAAAATCATCGACAGGGGCCAGCGCGGCGTTGACCGCTGCATTGCTTTCATCGTCGATGGTTGCGCGGCTTGCATCCTCGGCCACATAGCGGCTGCCGAAATCGAGGGTTACAACCGGTTCGGTTGGCGGAAAACACCCGGCAATGGCGGGGCTGGCCAGTCCGACGGCCAAGCCCAGGGTTGGGAGAATGTGGTTTGGTTTCATTCGCTTAGCCCCACCAGACGGGTGATTTCCCGGGCTTTGTCGCTGCCCTGTTCTGCGGCGCGGGTCAGCCAGATCAACGCGCGGTCGCGATCCGCCGGCAAACCGATGCCAAAGGCCAGTGCCTCGCCCAGTTCGGTCATGGCGGTGGTATCGCCCGCCTTGGCGGCGCGGGCCAGCCAGCCCATGGCGGCGGTCAGATCTGCCGCACCTGCCGCCTGTTCGCGCAAGACCAGACCATGTATGCGCATCGCCACCGCATCGCCCGCCTCGGCGGCACTGCGATAGATCATCGGCATGTCCAACAGCGCTTCGATCCGGGTGCGCGTGGCCTGATCCGCGTTGCGGTGGGCCGACAGATAGCGCGACAGCACCGTCATTTGCCCACCCTCCAGCGCCGATGCAATTATCCGCGCCGCGCGATCAGGATCGTAAGACGGCCCGCCGGGTGTCACGATCAGGCGAAAGATCTCGACATCGGCGTTGATATCGCCCTGTGCGCTGGCCTCGGTCAGCAAATCCATTGCACGGGGGCCCATTTCAGCCTTGCCACCGCGCAAATAGGCGCGCGCCAAGGCGATCATCCAGGATGTCCGCTCTGGCGCCAGAACATCAGCCACCGCAAGCCAGTGGTCTTCCTGCGCAGTATTGCCCAAATCGCCGCCCAGCGCGGCCATTTCCATGGCACTGCGAAACGAACAGGGCATGATCCCGGCGGCGCGGGCTGCGTAATACCCGGGCCGGTCGCCATGGCGGGCGGCAAACAGTTGCGCGGCGTAATCGCCATTGGCGTCAATCACGGCGCGAAACCGATCAAATATCGCGCTCCGGTCGGCGGGGGTGTTGGCCAGAGCGGCCAGACCGATCATCGCCCGCCCATACCCCATCGCAGACGAGCGGGTCAGCTCAATCGTGGCGGCGGTGCGGGCCTCGGTGCTGAGCTGTGCCAGTATTTCGGGGCCATACATGCCGCTCACCAAGGTGTCGTTCAGCCAACCGGCGAAATTGGGGCCCGAGGTCGCGTGCCGTTCGCGCAAGGCGGCAAAGATCACCGCGTGAACGCCCGGATCGCGGGTCAGGGTCAGGTCCAGCTTGGCCTGGGCGACCAGGCGCGCATCGGTCTGGTCAAAGTAGTTGGCCCAGAAATTGCGCATCGCCTCATCGGCGAACGGTGCGGCCTTGATCACGCGGCGCCACATTGCCAATCCGTTCGGTGATCCGCTGAGCGCGAAAGACTGTATTTCGGCAAGCCGGGGGGCATTGTCAGCGATGGTCAGGCTTAACAAAGGGCTGGAATGATCATCGGAATCCGATACGCCGATGGCCTGCTCTTCAGCCAGCCAATACTGGGCCGCGGCGCGATCTGGCGCGCCGTTGGCACGGCACACATGGGCGGCGCGGATCATCTTCATCGGCTGTGATCCACCCCGTTCATTTACCACATGGGCCAACAAATCAACGGCCCGATCGATATTTGCCGCGTTGGGGCTGTTGGCCAGGATCAGTTGCGCCAACATCACATGGCCATCAAGATTGCCGCGTTTGACCGCCTGTTCCAACAGGGGGCGCGCATCGCCCGCACCGGCCCAGACGCCGCGATCTTCCAGCGTTGTTTCAGCCAGTTGCGAAAACGCCCAGCCCGGCGCGTCGTTGCGCGCGGTAAGCTTTTGCAACACCGTAACGCGTGGCGCGCGCACTGTCGGATCGGCAGGTTCATGGCGGCGCAAAAACAGGGCAAATTGCGACAAACCGCGCAGATCGCCCGAGCGCGACGCCGCCTCGTACAGGGCATAGGCGCGGTCGATGTTTCGGGGGGCCAGGGCGCCGCGTTCCAACACCCGGGCCAGTTCGATCTGTGCATAAGACAGATCGGCCGACGCAGCCATTTCGAGATAGCGCAGCAGCAGATCGTTGGTTTTTTCAAACTGTTCGGCACGCATGTGGTATTCGACCACCTTCCATGCCGCATGGCCACTGCCCAGATCGGCGGTAAAGCGATACCAATCATGGGCCAGCTGCGGATCGGGCGTGACGACGCCGCCCAACCGAAATTGGGTGGCGATCCGGGTGGCGCGGTCGCAAATCTGTGGGTCCAACTCGCCCACCATGGTGCTGAACGCGGTGGCTACGGCCAATTCTGCCGGAACCGACCAGTCGGCAGGGGCCTTCCCGGCCAGTTGCAGCGCGGCCAGCGCCAGCAGCGCCTTGGGATCGCCGGCATAACCCGCATCAACCAACAACCGGTCGGCCATGGCGGAATCGGCGGCAATACCGATCCCGTTACGCAGATACCGCGACAGCACCAGTTTTGACGCCGGTTTCAAGTCATCGATCTGCGCGGCCAACTGTGCGACAAGGCCGCTTGTGGTCAGGTCTTCGAATTTGCCCGCACCGTCCAACACGGCAATGCGCATGACCAAAGCGGTTTCGCCCTCAAACACCGGATCGGATTTTTCCAACAGATCCATTGCGCGCGTCACCGTATCGAACCAGCGCGCGCCGTCGATCTGAACCAGCCGGTTCATATCACGCCGAATGCTGCGCATCGGGCGGTCGGGCAGAACCCGTTGATCCCAATCGCCCCAAAAATCGGTGGTTTCATCATCGGTGGGGGGGGATTCGCAAATCGGCCCCGGCGTGATCGCGGGGGGGCGGAATTGCAGATCCAGCGTGTCTTGCGCCTGAACCGGACTGCCCAGCGCGAAACATGCCACCAGAACACACCGAAGGCCCGACAGCCGCCGGTTTGGGGGCGATTGAATGTGGCCTTCGGGCATCATTGGTTACCTTTGATAGGTGTTTGGCACCGCGACGGCGGTGAATTGGCTGTCGGCCCCGGTCAATACGACCGACACGCCGGCGCGACGCTGCAATGCCACCGCGCCGACGGTGGCCAGGGTTTCGTCACCGACGCGCAGTTCGAAATCAAGCGTCAGAGGCGCCTTCAGCGCGACCGATTTTGCCCCCGACAGCGGCACGCCCTGCAACGCCACAGCGCGCGCGGCGGGCACGAACAAATCAACCCCGTCGCGCATGCTGAGGTTATATAACGACACATCCGCCTTGGCCGGGTTCATCGCCAGATCATCGACCAACACCACCGGATCGGCACCGGTTTGCAACACGATGGTGTAATGGCTGCTGGGCGCCACAGTCAGGTCGGTGGTGCCGCCCGCATGGGTTATGGCCACGCTGCCGGGCATCACGTTGACATAGGGCGACAGGCCGGCCTCAAAATCGCTCAGCCGGGTGCCGGCCACGGTGGCAAAGCCCTGACCGGGGGCAAGAACGCGGATAAAGCTGGATTGTGGATCAAACACATCCTGATACAGGCCCGCATCGCCCGCGGCGGACGTTGTGGTCGGGATCAGTGTGGCAAGGCCGAGGGCCAGAAAACGGCGTCTGTCGAACATGGTTCAATCCTTTTGTAATGATGGTTCGGGGGCGCAGACAGACAATGTGGCGGCCTGACCCAAGGGAAGAGGTAAATCAATTTCAACGCTCTGCGCGCCACCGGGCCACAGACCGGTCAACGGCATGTAAAACCGCCCGTTCAGGCGCAGGCGTTCGCCCCGTTCAATGGTTTTGGTGCGGTTGCGCCCGGCGGCGTTGGCAAACCGGAACGTCGCCTTGGCCATGGCCCCGGTGCCGGTGTCCAGAAACAGGGTGTGATCGGGGCCCAAATCCGGTGGCAACGTGGCAGTCAGGCGCGCACGATCATCGCCGATGGTGATATCCACCGGCTGTGCGCAGCCGCGCACGGCGGCGATCAGTTCGCGCATCGGGCCGCTGCCATTTTGCGCCAGATTCGCATAGATCGGGTTTTCCCACACCAGAAACGCGGGCGGCGCGGTCTGAAAATCGTCGGACGTCAGATAGGATGTGATTGCGCCATACTGACCACCGCCGGTGATCGCGTAATTCACCACCTCAACCCCGGCATGTTGTGCCACAAAGCCCGGAAAATTGCTGACCGCGAGATCGGTAAACGACGTACCGACCAAGGCAACAGGCAATTGGCTGGCCGGGTCGCGGGCCACGCCCGCATCCGCGCCCAGCCCGATATCAAGCGCGGTGTCGTCCAATCCGATATCAAGCAGCGTATCGTCCAGCCCGATATCCAGCGGTTCGTCTTCCAGCCCGATATCCAGCAATGTCTCGTCGTTCAGCCCGATATCAAGGGTGCCGCCCGCCATGGCCGCGCCGGTGCTGGCGACGCGGGTTTCATAGGTCATGGTCACCGGTTCGGGCAGGGTTTCGATACAGCGACGTTGCAAAATCCGGCGCATACCCGAAAACGCCGTTTTCTCACCCATCTCAACGGTTTCATGGGTGGTTTTGGTCAGGCTGTCATAGATCGGTTGTGCCTTCAGCACCTCGGCCACGGCCATCGCGCCCAATTCGGCACCAAACGCATTCCAATGTGTATCGGTGCCGAAAAATGTGTGACGGCCCGCGCCACCCTGAACCATGGCGGCGCGCAGATCCACGGTGATGACACCGGCAGCGTCAAGTTGGCGTAAGATATCGCGCTGCACCTCCGTTGCCACGGTCAGGTCAAACCCCATCAGGCGGGCGCGTTCAGGCAGCCAATCGGGCATGGTCACCGCTTTGGTCGGGACCGGCGCGAACACCAATGTGGTGCCCCGTTCGGCCAAAGCGCGCGACAGTTCGGCCAGATTGGCAACGGTCGCCTGAGAAAACGGGCGATCCATCCGCAGGTCTGAAACCATGCGGAAAAACACACCGTCGTGCCCCTCAAGCGTGGCCAGATCGGCATCGGTTTCCAACCCCGAACAGCCAAAGGCGCTGTCGGCCATGGCAGATGTGGTTGACAGACCCACAAGAGCGGTGAGCGCCAGAATGCGCAATCGTCCAATCATCCGTTTGGCTCCTCAACCGGTGAAAGGGTCTGAATGCGCGCCGCAAGCACCGGCAAAAGATTGCCCGCGATCAACTTTATGCGCACCGAATCCGCTGTCTCGGCGGCGCGCAGATGGGTTTGCGCACGGGCCAATGCGGCCGGATCATCCCATCCAGTCTGAATCAGATCCCCCGCCAGTTGCAGCGCGATCACCGCATTGCTTTTGCCCTGCCCCGCCGTGGCCAATTCTGCAATCGCGCCCGGCATCGGGCCAAACGGGTGTCCGGTGCGGTGAAACTCCATCATTGCCGCCGAGGCCACCGGATTGCCTGCTTTGGCATAGGCCATCACGATATCTTGCAGCATCCGCAACCGCGCAGGCCCGGCCTTGGCCGGATCAACCTGTTTCAGGGTGCGTACCAGCCCGAACAGCCCGACAACCCGCCCGGTTGACGCGGCCAGCCCGTAATAATGCGCCAGATTTTCGGGTGCGGCACTGTGCCCCTCCTCCTCAAGCTGGGCAATCAAACGCAGGGCGGCGATGCCATCGCCGGCATCGGCCAAGGCGCGCAAGGCGTCGATGGTTACGGGCAAATCGTCAACCATCCGTTCGCGCGTGGTTCTGAGAGATTGAGTGGGTAAATCGCGCCCGCTGCGCACGCCGCGTGTCAGGGTCACGGAAATCTTGCGCGCCTCGGCGTCATAACCGCCCAGCCGCGTCAGATCAAGAAGTGGTGGCGCAGGATCGGCCAATACAGGCAGGGCCAAGGTTGCGGCAATCATCCCCGCCAGCAGGCGCTTGTATACAGAGTGCCGTTTCATTCCGCCCCCTTCATCGCCGGATCGGTCAGATAGCGCACCGGAATTTCCCAAATCACCACCTCGGGCAGGGCCAGCGGATCAAGCGTGGCAAGATATGCCGCCATGGGGGCAAATGGCCCCTGCCCCTGTTCGGCATGGTTCACCACATCGCGGCTCAGCTCCAGCTTCAGCGCCTCGGCAAAGCTCCAATTCGGGTTGGCGGAATAGGATGTGCCAACCAGATCAATGCCGCCGCCATCCCCGCCAAACAGGTCAAGCACACCGGTTTCAACACTCTGCGCCACGGCGGTATAGGGCGTGACGGTTTCACGCGACAGGCCGACAAAGGGCGCAAGTGCGTCGGATGTGATATAGCTGACCAAATCACCGGCAAAGATGATTTCGCGGCCGGTTTCGATGGTAAAACCATCGGACCCCGGCGCAACTGTCCCGCTGGCGGCGATACTGGTGGCAACGGTGCGCGCGCCTTGCGGTGTCCAATGGGTATCGGTTGTTAAAAACGGCGCGGGGCTGGCGGCCAGGGCGGGGCGGCTATCAACCACGCTGATGCCTTTGGCGCGCAGATCGGTTTGAAATGTTTGATAGAGCTGCGCAAGCGCATTTGCCGCCGCGCCATCATTGGCCCAATCGCGCATCAGATCCAGCTTTGCCGGAAGCGGCGCGACGATCAATTGCACGCCCAACCCGTCCAATTGCGCCGCCGCCCGCGCCACCTGTGCCAAAGCTGCGCCATATACCGCGCCATCAACCGCGCGGTATTCTTCCGAGGTAAACAAATGCCCCGCCTGGCCCACCACAACGCCGGGCCGCCCTTCGCTCAAAAGCAGATACCGCGCCGCGCCGATCACGCCGATTGAGGGGGCCTTGTGGGGCAGGTTCTCACGATACAGCCCATCAATGGCGGCTGTTATTTGACCGTTCAACAGCCCTTGGGCAGTGGGCAGCATGGCATTCGGGGCCGTGAACAACGACAGATTGGCCAACAGGGCATATCCGAAAAACGCCACCGGTACGGTCAGTTTCAGGGCCAGATTTGGAGTGGGAAACATCATCGCATTAACCCTTAGAAGTGGAAATAAAGGAACGGGGAATAGCTTTGCTCGGCCAGTTTCATCACCGTGAACACGCCCAAAGCGATCAGGCCCAAAGATACCGCGCCCTGCACCATCGGGATTGCGACGGTGCCATCGGGGCGAATGGCGAAATCGCGTCGCGCCTCAAACAGCGTCCAGGCGCGGGGTTCGACAATGCAAATCACCACCGCCAGACAGGTAAACGCCAGACTTTCGCGCGTCACCTCAAGCCACAGGGCGGGGTTGCCGACCCAACCGTTGGCCCCCAGCATGGCGGCGTAAACCTCAAACCCTTGGCCCACGTTTTCAGCGCGAAACATCACCCAACCAATCAGCACGCACAGCAATGTCAGCGGCAATGCCCAAGGCAGGCGGGCGGCGCGGCGATCATGGCCGGTGGCCCGCTCAACCGCCAAAATGCCGCCATGCCACAGGCCCCACAAAACGAATGTCCAGTTCGCGCCATGCCACAGCCCGCCCAAAACCATCACTGTCATCAGGTTGGCATAGGTCCAGAGTTTGCCACGCCGGTTGCCGCCAAGCGAGATATAGAGATAATCGCGCAGCCAGTTTGAAAGCGAAATATGCCAGCGCCGCCAGAATTCGGTGATTGAGCGGCTGATATAGGGAAAGCGGAAGTTTTCAAGGAAATTGAACCCCATCATCTTGCCCAGCCCGATTGCCATATCGGAATACCCCGAAAAATCGAAATAAAGCTGAAGCATATAGGCAATGACCCCAACCCAGACCAACCCCATGCCGACATCGCCGGAATTGGCAAAGGCCAGATTGGCAAGGGGCGCGATGGCATCGGCCAACAGTACCTTTTTGGCCAGCCCGATCAGAAACCGCGCCATGCCATCGGCAAACATTTCGGCGCTGTGGGTGCGGCTTTTGAATTGATCCTCCAAATCCTTATAGCGCAGGATCGGCCCTGCAATCAGTTGTGGGAAAAGTGCGATAAAGGCGGCGAAATCAATGAACCGGGCGTCGGCCTTGGCATCGCCGCGATGCACGTCAATCAGATAGCTGAGCGCCTGAAAGATATAAAACGAAATGCCAATCGGCAGGATCAACCGCCAATGAATGCCAAGGCCCGCCGTATCGGTGCCAACCAGCGCGGCAAAGCTATCCAAGAAAAAGTTCAGGTATTTGAACACGCCCAAAACGCCCAGACATCCCGCCACGCCAATGCCCAACCACGCCTTGCCCCGCGCCGTGCCACGGTGGCGCGAAACCTTTTGCCCCACCACATAGGCAAATACCGTGGTCAGGAACAAAAGCCCCAGAAAATCAACCCGCCACCAGGCATAAAACAGGTATGAGCCCGCCAGAATGGTATAGGATTTCGTCCGCGTCGGGGTGAGGTAATACAGCGCCAGAAACAGCGGCAGAAACAGGAACAGAAAGGATTCAGACGAAAACACCATGGCTTAATCCTTTGTATCGGGGGCGCAAACGGGGGCGGGGGTCGGGGTGCCGGGCGCGCTGCCACCGGCCAGAATGATCTGCTCTTTGCCGGTCAGATCGCGCAACAGATCCGGGGTCATGAATTGCACATCCCCGGCCAGAAAGCGCGGGAACTGATCCTGAAAATCATTGCCCGACAGGGCCAGATGCCCGGCCGCTGCGGTTTCGATTCCGGTGCGGTTCATCGCAAACCGGTTGCCGGTGATTTGCGTCGTCACCTCACCGGGCAGATCGGCCACCAACAGCCCGGCACGTTTAGAGGCAATCAGAACGCTGTCGGCCAGTTTCGCGCCCTGCACACCGCGCAGGGTCACGCCCTCTTGCCGCGCCCCCAGAATTTGCAGGTTGCGCATCGACAGACAGGCCGAGTGTTCGGCCCGCACACCGTTGTGACGGGGCCGCCAGATTGTCACATTGCGCAGCACCGTGTCGCCACTGCCCGCCAACAGCGCGATGCCGCTTTCGCGGGGCTGAAAGATTTCGCTGTCCCGAATATCGGTGCCCGTTGCCCCCGCCGCCAGACGGATCGCATCACCCGACGCCCCGTCGGTAAATATATTGTCGGCGATCTGTGCCCCATGTGTTGCGCGCAGGATCAACGCGGTGCGGCGCGGATCAACAAACCGGTTGTTTGTGATAGAAACCCCTGCCCCGCCGACAAACACCGCTGACCCGACATCGCGCAGGATTGACCCCGTCAAAACCGAAGGCCGGTCAGTGGGGTAAAGCCCACTGATCATAACAGAAAGTCCGGCAAATGTCAGATCAGCGCCAAAACCAAGGCCGGCAAAATAGCCATTATCGGCGGCCATCACCCCCTGCCCTGCCGTAACGACAAAGGGAGCAAAAGAGGCCGCATCATTGCCCGGACCTGCGGCAATGATTCCACCGCCATTTATGGTAAGTGCGCCGAAATTAACCACAAACGCACCCGCTGCCCGGTTCAGACTCAGCACTGCGCCCTGATCCAACAACAGCTCCGCGCCCTGCTCGATAATCAACGGTATGCCCAGGCCGTGTTCGCCCACCGCACCCGGGAACAACTGCTGTGCCTTGGCCAACAGACCGGGCAACGTGGCCTGACCTGCGGCCAGCGACAAAGCCACGGGATCACGCCCGCCCTGCGCCGCCAGAATGATTTTGCGGCCTTCGGTTTCATCTGTGCGCGCCAGTTTCAACAGCGCAACGCGCAAATCGGATGTGACCAGATGTGCCGTGGTTTTTGCAGAAACCGCGCCCGCGGCCTTGCCAGTTGGTGCCTTGATCGCGCGGGTCTGTTTGATCAGGGTGTGATAGCGCGCCTCGATCTCGGCCAGGATTGGTTCGATGGGTTGGGCCGCCCCTGTCTGGGCGATCATCAACAGCATCGCCAGCGCCGTCAGCACGCCACGCATCCGGCGCCGGAACGCAACCGCGATGATCTCTGGCAGGTTTGGCGGGCTGTACACTTTTTCTATCGGTCCTGTTGAAATTTCAAAGTCTCGGTTTAATGCAGAAACGATGGCAACAAATTGCGCCGGAATCGCAGGCGCGCCACCTGACCCGGTGCCACGTTCGTTGTGTCATCCAACGTCATTTCCACCCGTACCGTGCGATCACCATCATCGGGCGATGGCAGGATTTCGGGGGTGACCGGCACAACGGTGCCATTCGCCAACACCAATTCGGCCTGCTGCCCCGACACCAGTTTCACAGCGCCTTCGGCACTGATTTCCGTGTTGGCCACCAGCCCCGCATCACCCGATGCCAGCCGCACAATCGGCGTGCCGGTCATGATTGTGGCCCCTTCAACGAAATTGCGCATCGGCAGGATGGTGCAATCACAGGGCATTTTAACGCTCAGGTAATCGCCCGAATTGGCCAGGATGGAATACACCACCTCGCCCTTGGCGGCGTTCGGATC
This sequence comes from Oceaniglobus ichthyenteri, assembly GCF_003057885.1. Classification (GTDB taxonomy): domain Bacteria; phylum Pseudomonadota; class Alphaproteobacteria; order Rhodobacterales; family Rhodobacteraceae; genus Oceaniglobus; species Oceaniglobus ichthyenteri. Next base: position 115,909 of record NZ_QAGK01000003.1, on the reverse strand, counting down.
GGCATAGGTCAATTGCCCGGCCGCCGTCGCCATCAGGGTCTGGCCCGGCGCGGTCACGGTCACGGGCCGCGCCTCATAGGAAAATACCACCCGTTCATGCGCAAGGTTCAGCGCAATCAGCGCCAGACCGGCGGTCAGGGCAATCACGATGCCACGCCGCACCACGTTCTGGATCTTATGCGACAAACCGGGCGTTTGGGCGGCTGCCTTTTCCTTGACACTCAGTGGGCCGGTATAGCCCATGAAGCCGCCCAAAGACACGATATCACCCGCGATATAACTGTTGAGAACATAGCGCAGCGGTGCCAGATGTTCGCCCGTGGGTTCGGTGAAATGCAGGGTATAGGTGTCATCCTCGTTGCCGTTTTCGACCCAGGCATCGACATACAACAGTACCGCAAACCCCGAAAAATTCAGCCGCAGCGCCATGGCAACAACGGTGCCGTCCACCCCTGTCGGCATTGCGCCGGAAACGACCGCACTGGTCAACGACAGGCTGCGCCCGGTCAGCATTTGCGTGCCGATCAATGCCGTGAACGGCACCTCAAGTTGCGGATGCTCGCCCTTGTGGGCGAACCCCGCAGGCAGGGCAACGGCGCTGTCGGGCGGCTGCAAATCGGCATGTTTCATAAAATTCAGGCTTTCGCGTGGTAATGGTGTTTTCGTCGGCTCATCCAAAATCAAAGGCCGCCCGCAAGATAAAGAAGGCCGACCAAAAGCCAGCCAAAGGTAAGACATGTCATGTAAATGGAACTGGCCGCGATCACCCGCTGGCCGGTGGTCTGGCGCGCGGCCACGGCATTGGTCGATTGGCGCGTCCATTTTTGCCGATCAAGACGGAACAGAACAAAACTCTTGATCAGTGCGCCATAAAGCTGACTGAAATACAAAAGGAACGGAAAGGTAATGGGAAAGCCAAGCCGACCGCGAAAGGCGGTAATCAGCGTGACGTATATATATCGTGTCAGCATGATCCAGGCGACATAGGCCGCAATCAGGGCAACATCATAAAACAGCGCCGCCATCAGCGCCAAGGCCGGCCCCGCAATCGTGGTCCAGATCGAGACCCGCTGATCCAGAATCGACCACCAGGTGAAAAATCCGATCCTGAGCGGTGACAGTTTCAATGCCCGCCCGTTGGTGCGCAGCATGTTGCCAAACCACCGCACGGTCAGCACCCGCGCCGAGGCATAGAATGTGGGCAAGGGTTGGGTTTCGGCCGATTGTGACCGGACATCGGGCAGATAGGCCATTTGATAGCCGTTTTTCAACAGCCAGAACCAGGTTGATTTATCATCCCCGGTCAAAAAGTTCACCCGCCCAAGGCGCAAATGATCAATGTAATCCGATTGCACCTGTTCGATGAAATCGGGGTTCGTGGCCAGACTGGCGCGAAATGCCGACATCCGGCCCGTCAGGGTCAGAACACGTTTTGACAGGCCCATCGAACACATCATGATCTGGCGCTGATCAAAACGCAGTTCGAACCAATCGCGAAACAGCCCTTGATCGGGAATTGCCACCGCCTCGTCCGTGGTCAGCGCGCCGATTTTCGGGTCGCTGAAAACCGGGACGATTTCTTCGATGATGTCGTGGGGCACAGTGGTGTCGCCATCGGCAATCAACAGCACATCGTGCTGTGTCGGATAATGCCGCGCGATAATCCGCAAGGACCGCGCCAGCGCGTCACGCTTGCCGGTGGCCGGTATCCGGTCAATGATCAGTTTGACTGGCGCCCGCGCCGCTGGTGATGCCTCGAAAAGCTGTCGGATCAACCGCTCGTCCGCGCCATCGACAACCGACGCCACAACCGTTGCGCCATCGCGGGCCTGTGCGGCGGCCTGAAACAGGGCGCGATACACCACAATCGTGGTTTCCGGCGCAATCATGTAGGATGTCATCAACATATAAGCATGGGACAAATGCCCCGAGCGTTCAAACCGCGCCCGCGCCGCCGCCTTGCGCCGGGGGTGGGCCACGGTGCGAAACCAGAAGGCGCGGCTAAAGTTGATTGCGCCCCAAGTATAGCGCCACGTGCCCAACAACCCGATACCGATTATCGCCGCCGGAGCCGCGCCCAACAGATCTTTCGACATGACCGATCCAAGGATCATGACCACCGAAAGATACGCGATATGGGCAAAAACAAGCACGTGCCGTCACTTCTGCCCTTGGGCAAAAGATGAGCGTGCTTGCGCCAAACGCAATTCTTTGGTGGTCCTGCACCAGTACATACTGCCCTCATTTTGCCTGACGCATCTTTCGTGTGCGCGTTTGAGAGATTTCACATCTAAATAAGGACAGAATGGGGCGGAACGGCAGGTTTTGTTTCGATATTCCAAACAGTGCAATAATACCACATATATCGGGCATTTTTACAACCTATGGCAGTTTGTGCCAAATCTCTTGCCGCTTAAGGGCGCAAGCGATGCATTTTTTCGCCCCACTGTCCCGACCGATCAGGTGATTTGTAACAAAAATCATCAGGCCCAGCGGAAGGTCAGCCGGGGCGATATGCGAATCGGAAACGCCGGGCGGTGCCAGAAAAACGCGTGTGGGCCCCGAAAAATTTTACTCTGTATACAGCGGTATACTGTCGACGTTTTCAACTGGGTCGGGTATGAGGGGGAAAATCCACTCTCAAGGAGTATCCAATGTCCGATATCATCTATACCAAGGTTGACGAAGCCCCCGAACTGGCCTCGGCGTCGTTTCTTCCGATCATTCAGAAATTTGCGGCGGCGGCGGGCGTTTCTGTCGGCACAAAGGATATCAGCCTGGCAGGCCGGATCCTGGCCGCTTTCCCCGAACATCTGAAAGAGGCACAGCGCCATTCCGATGATCTGGCCGAACTGGGCCGTCTGGTCAAAACAGCCGAGGCCAACATCATCAAGCTGCCAAATATCTCGGCGTCCGTGCCGCAGTTGACGGCGGCGATCAAGGAATTGCAATCGCAGGGGTTTGCCCTGCCCGATTATCCCGAAACACCCGAAACTGACGCCGAAAAAGCCGTGCGCGCCAAATACGACACGCTGAAAGGGTCGGCCGTGAACCCGGTCTTGCGCGAAGGCAACTCGGACCGTCGCGCCGCCAAGGCGGTGAAAAGCTTTGCCCAGAAAAACCCGCACCGCATGGGCGATTGGTCGGCAGACAGCAAAACCCACGTTTCCACCATGTCGGGCGGTGATTTCTTTTCAAACGAGGTGTCGGCCACCTTGGACAAGGACACAACAGCCAAGATCGTGCTGGTAAATGACGCCGGTGAAACCGTGTTGAAAGACGGGCTCAGCTATCCCGCGGGCACAGTTGTCGACGCCACATTCATGAGCGCCTCGGCGCTGAGATCATTCCTGGCCGATCAGATCGAAAAGACCAAAGCCGAAGGCACGCTGTTTTCGCTGCACCTCAAGGCGACGATGATGAAAGTGTCCGATCCGATCATTTTCGGCCACGCGGTCAAGGCATTTCTTGCGCCGGTCTTTGACAAACATGCCAAAGCCCTGGCCGATCTGGGCGTGAATCCCAATTCGGGGCTGGGCGATATTCTGGCACGGGTCAAGGACAGCCCCGAAATTCAGGCCGATATCGAAGCCTGCATCGCCGCGCGCCCGCCGATGTACATGGTAGATTCCGACAAGGGCATCACCAACCTGCATGTATCGTCAGACGTGATCATCGATGCCTCAATGCCCGCCCTGATCCGCGCAGGCGGCAAAGGATGGGGGCCGGATGGCAAGGAATCCGATGCAAATTGCGTGATTCCCGATAACTCCTATGCGCCCGTTTACGACGAAACCATCAAGTTTTTCAAAGAAAACGGCAAACTGAACCCGGCCACCGCCGGCACGGTGCAAAACGTCGGCCTGATGGCGCAAAAGGCCGAAGAATACGGATCGCACCCGACCACGTTTGAAATCCCCCATGCCGGAACCGTCAGGATGATTCTGGATGATGGCACCGTATTGCACGAACACCAGGTTGAGGCCGGTGACATCTGGCGCTCGGCCTCGGCGCGCAAGGCCCCCATCGAAGACTGGGTCAATCTGGCCATCGACCGGCAAAAGGCCGAAGGCTGCCGCGCTATTTTCTGGCTGGATGCGGCGCGCGCCCATGACGCCGAACTGATCGCTTATGTCGAACCGATCCTCAAGGCAAAGGGCGTCGCCGACAAGTTTGAAATCATGGCCCCGCGCGAAGCCACCCGCGCCTCGTTCGAGACAATTACAAAGGGTGAAAACACCATTGCCATCACCGGCAACGTTCTGCGCGATTACCTGACCGATCTTTTCCCGATCCTTGAACTGGCAACATCGGCCAAAATGCTTTCCATCGTCAAACTGATGAATGGCGGCGGGTTGTTTGAAACCGGCGCGGGCGGGTCCGCCCCAAAACATGTTCAACAATTGGTCGAAGAAAACCACCTGCGCTGGGACAGTTTAGGCGAATTCTGCGCGCTTGGTGAAAGCCTGACGTTTCTTGCCGACTCCAAGGGCAACGAAAAAGCCCGCGTTCTGGGCGAGGCCGTCGTCGATGCGACCCAGGGCATTCTGGACAATGGCCGATCACCGTCGCGCAAAGTCGGCGAGCCGGACAACCGCGACAGCCACTATTGGTTCGCCCGGTACTGGGCCGAAGCCCTGGCCGCACAAACCACCGATACCGACCTGGCCACCCATTTCGCACCCATCGCCGAGGCCCTGGCATCAAACGAGGAAAAGATCCTGTCCGAGTTGGTAAGCGCGCAAGGGCATTCAGTGGATCTTGGCGGATATTACCACACCGACGCCAAGAAAACCGCAGCTGTGATGCGCCCATCGGCCACGCTGAACGCCATCATCGGCTAAGCGGCTTATAAACTTATGGGCCACGCTTCGCGCGGGGCGTGGCCCATTGTCAGCATATACTGACGGGCCAAAAGCCGGAGCCAAAAGAACGTTGTGGCTTAGCCAAACCATTGCGCCCATAATCCCGCAGCCCAGAACATCAGCGACAGGATGATCAGGAGAAGCCCGATACCGATCCGGTCACGCAGGGCAAAAACGATCGGATCATAATCCTGTTTGCCGTAATATCCCAACGCGACCATCCGGATCAGCCACGCGGTGATCGGGATAAGCGTAAGCCATAAAATCCACGTGGTCGGGTACAGTGACCTGCCCTGATCGCTGATCGAATACAGGGTGAAAATCGCCAGGGCACCGGCGATACCCAGACCCGACATGTTCAACAAATCACTGCGATCCTTGCGCCCATACCCACGGCCCGGAAGCGGTTCATCCCCCGTGGCCAGGGCAAGTTCGGTCATGCGTTTTACACAGCCAAGAGTAAGGAAAACCGGGAAAATGAAAATGAGCATATAGATCGACACATCCACAGCGCTGGCCGCCGCCCCCGCCACAACACGCAGGGTATATAGCGCGGCAAGGGTGAACACATCGACCCAACGCATCCGTTTCAGTTTCAAAGAATAAGCCAGCGACAGCACCATATAAACAACGATCACCGCCAAAAATGCCCCGCCCAGCGCGACCCCGATACCCAAGGCAAGCACCGCCAGAAGCGTGCTGGCGATCATTCCGATCCGGATCGGAACCTTGCCGGTGGCAAAGGGGCGGTTGCGTTTGGTCGGGTGTAGGCGGTCTGCTTCAAGATCCAGCAGATCATTGATGATATAAATCGACGACGCCGCAGCCGAAAATGCGATAATGCCGGTCAGCACAAGCAACAGTGTGTCAAGGCTGAAATCATGGGCGGCAATCATCGGCAGGATCAAAAGCGAGTTTTTGACCCATTGATGGGGTCGCACCGCGCGTTTGAGATCGCGCCACGCCCAGCCGCCCCTGACCTGATGGGTTGGGTGGCCTTTGGATTGCAAATCCTTTGCAATCTTGTCGTGCTGTCCGACAAGGATGGCAGTTTCGGCGGTTTCCCACACCGGGATATCGGCCGGTTCATTGCCGGCATAATGGTATCCGCCTGCGCCGAATGCCTCGATCAAGGCATCGGCCTTGTGCGCGCCTTTCAGGTTGTGACCGGCATGCGAGGCGAAAACCCGTGGCGACAGATCGTGTTCGCGTGCAAGATCTTGAACAAGCGTCCGGTGCGAGGCCGAGGCCAGAATCACCTCGGCTCCGGTATCGCTGGCGGCCTTGGCGATTTCGGCCATTTCGGGGTGAACCGGCAACAAATCAACACGCAACGGTGCAATTTCCGCCAGACGTTCCTTTAACAGGGCCGGATGGCGAAAATTACCAACGGTCACACGCAACGTTGCGATTGGATCATGCCCCAGACAGGCCCAAAACGATTCAAACAACATATCGGTGCGCAGGAATGTGCCATCCACATCCAGGATCAACGGCTTTGGCTCAGCCATTCGTCGAAGACCGGTTGCCGACAAACACACAGCCATCCGTGATCAATTGGGGTGGCGTCAGGCACAGGCCTTTGGCGACGGCCCAGGCGGCCAGAACCTTTGGCACATAGCCCCGAGTTTCGGCAAAGGGCGGCACGCCGCCGTGTTTATCAACCGCCCCCTCGCCCGCATTATACCCCGCAAGGGCCAGGATGGGATCACCATCGAACCGGCCCATCAGCCAGTTCAGATAGGTCACGCCGGCACGGATGTTTTCCGCCGCGATTGTGCGGTCCTTTACACCGAACCGTTCGGCGGTGGCTGGCATCAGCTGCATCAACCCTTGCGCCCCGGCGCGGGACAATGCATCGCTTCGGCCCCCCGATTCAACGGCAATCACCGCCAGAGCAAAGGCCGGTGAAATCCGCGTGCCGACCGTGGCCGTCAGAATTTCGGTGCCGTGCCGGTCGGCAATTTCGCGCAGGGCCTGCAAACGCGGGCTGGCCACGCCGCCGCCGGGGGCGTGTTGCAACGCCAACAATGCGCTGGATACCCTTATTGCGGGTGATCCACCCTTCACCTTGGTCCAGAACCACGCATGGGCCGATGAATCCTCGCCAATACCGGGCAGATCTTCCTTGATCGCGGGGCGTGCGGTAATTCGCGCGGTTTGTGGTTGCACCTGAACCGTTATTCTTTTGACGGCCCCCGGCTTTGGCGGCTTCATCCGCTTGAATGTAAATTCGGGAAACGGCGGTGGCCCTTCGGCCATAACCGGCGCGGCCGCCAAAATGGCCGCGATTGTGATCGACGCTATAAATCTCTGCCTCATACGGTGACTGCTCCGCCCCGTTCGTGTTTTACAGAGCGTCGCAAAAAACCAACCGATGCGCCAGATTTAACCGGGTTCTGGCACCAATCCTTGGGCAACTGTTACCATTGTGGAACGCCTTGCCGATGCGATCTGCGGAATTGGAAATATTTTCGCTCATGAAACCAAATGCTTAATGGCAAGACAATACCGTTTTACCAGTGCTTAAAATATTCCACAGCTCTGCCCAAATGTCGCCCAGATTGCAGCGCCATATAGCGACATCCCGAATGCGCGGTCAGACAAAGACCGATCCGCGCAAACCGTCGGATCGGGACGCTGACTGAAACCCACCCTGAAAAGGAACTCAAAATGAAGCTGTTCAAATTCGCAAAAACATTCCGCAACGACGAAGACGGCGCTGTTACCGTTGACTGGGTTGTATTGACTGCCGCAATCGTCGGCTTGGGCATTGCCGTTCTGACTTCGGTGACATCGGGCACCAAAACCGTGACCGAAGCCGTATCTTCGCACCTGAACGGCACCACCGTCACGACCACATTCTAAACCTTGCGCACCCGCGCAAAACAAAAGGCCGCACCAAAAGGTGCGGCCTTTTTCCGTTTCACGCCGTTAAAACACCGCTCGGATGCCTTGGCATAATACCAAAACTGCCATGGTCTCGCCCCAAATGCCCTTCATAACAGGGTCATCGCACGACGCCCCGGCCCTTCAGGCCACATCCACAGGCGCCAGTGTGACCCAACGTGAAACCCAATGAGGGACATGAAATGAAACTGTTCAAGCTTGCCAAGACATTCCGCAACGATGAAGACGGTGCCGTTACCGTTGACTGGGTTGTATTGACCGCCGCCATCGTCGGACTGGGCATTGCCGTTCTGACTTCGGTCACATCGGGCACCAAAACCGTGACCGAAGCCGTATCTTCGCACCTGAACGGCACCACCGTTACAACGACATTCTGAATACTATGTCGCGCCGCCTGCTTTTGTGGCGCGACCAGTCATATAATGGTGGGCATCCTGTCCCCTCGTGAAACACGCGGGATGATACGGATATCGCAGCATTCAACACGCCAATGAAATAGTGTGAGTTTGTTAATGCCGAAAACACTGCATTCCTTCTTTCGGGACGAATCGGGTGCCACGACGGTTGATTGGGTATTGCTGACCGCTGGCCTCGTATCTCTTGCGATGGCGGTGATGGGCACATACGGCAGTGGGGCAGAGGACGTTTCCAACCACGTCAGCTCGGCCGTTGCCGCGCGGCCCACGACGATAAACTGGTAACGCCCTTCCGCGCCATAATTTTACGCGAACCGGCCCATCGCCGCATTCAAAAGGCAGGCAGCACAGCCGCCCAGACGTCGCAATAACTGCGCATTCTCAGCATTATTTCGCCCCAAAGTCGCGGCAATATCGGGGCAACAGACAGCGCGCCATTATTTGGGCGCAGCGTTACGATTATGGAAAGGAATTGCCATGCGTATGATCTTTGGACTGGTGCTGATCCTCGGGCTCGGGCTTGCCGGATCTGCCGTTTACCTTGCCCGCGGATATATCGGCGAATATCAGGCCGCAATCGACGCAGAACGCGCCAACCGATCCCCATCAATTGAAACCAAAACGGTTTATGTGATGAACCGGGTTGCCCAATATGGTGAATGGTTGTCGCCCGACGATGTGCGCGCTGTGGCCTGGCCCGCCAATGCAATTCCGGGCGGTGCATTCACGGATCTGGAAACGCTGTTTCCCGACGACAATCGCAAACCCCGCGCGGTATTGCGCGCCATCGAAAAAGACGAGGCGGTTCTTGCCGTCAAGGTTACCAAACCCGGCGTGGACGCCGGCGTATCATCGCGGCTGTCGCCGGGAATGCGCGCCTTTGCGGTGCGGGTTGATGTGGCATCGGGCGTTTCGGGGTTCTTGCGCCCCGGTGATCGTGTCGATGTGTTCTGGACTGGCAATTTGCCAACCGCACGCGGCGACCGCCAAGAGGTAACGCAACTTATCGACACCGGCGTGCGTCTGGTTGGTATTGACCAATCCGCCGACGAAGACAGATCAAACCCCACCGTAGCACGGACCGTCACCGTCGAAGTGACATCGCGTCAGGTTGCCGCCTTGGCGCAGGCCCAATCAACCGGCAAACTGTCGTTGGCATTGGTCGGCGCGCAGGACACCACCATTTCCGAAGCGGTTGAAATGAACCAACGCGAATTGCTTGGTATCGAAGAAGAGCGCGTCGTTGAACGCGAGGTCGAACGTGTGTGCACCATCCGCACCCGCCGCGGCGCCGATGTTGTCGAAATTCCGGTGGCTTGCACGAATTAAGCGGGGTGTGCGAAACACGGCGCGGGCACCCAATATGGTGATCGCGCCCCAAGCCCGCGCAAAACCTATTTGGGTGTTGCGACTTATCCACATCAATCCTGCCCTTCAACACCTTGATTATTGCAAAAAAAGCGAAATCCGCGCATGGTTCGTTAAAATTCGGGCAAAAGATCCGATCCCATCCGTGATCAGAGAGGCAGGTCACATGAACATTGATAGATTTTGGAAAGCCGCATTATTAGGCTTTTCCCTTGCTGTGGCCAGCGTTCCAACTGCCAATGCCGAAACGCTGCGGGTGATGAACGGGTCGGCGTCCAGTTCGCTAAGCGTGCCGATGAACCGGGCGGTCGTTGTCGAATCGGATGTGCCGTTCGCGGAACTGTCGATCGCCAACCCCTCGATTGCCGATATTTCCACCCTGTCGGACCGAACGATTTACGTCTTGGGCAAATCGCCGGGGCGCACCACCCTGACCCTGCTGAACGCCGAAGGCCGGTTGATTACCAACGTCGAGGTGCAAGTCGCCCCCGACATCGCAGAATTCAAGGAACGCTTGCGCCAGATTTTGCCGGGCGAGCCGATCGAAGTGCGCACCGCCAATGATGGGATCGTGTTGTCGGGCGTTGTGTCGAGCATCACCAAACTGGATCGCGCGCTGGATCTGGCAAACCGATATGCCCCCGAACGGGTCAGCAATCTGATGAGCGTGGGTGGTACCCAACAGGTGATGTTGAAGGTGCGGTTTGCCGAAATGGCCCGCTCGGTGCGCAAATCTCTGTCGACTTCGTTTGCCGCGGGTGGCACCAAAGGCAGCACAGGGTTGACCCTGGGCACCGGCACCCTGGGCCAAAACAACAACGCTTTCGACATACTTAACGGTAACGGATACACCTCAAACAAGGAAAGCGAAGGGTCGCTGGCCCTGACCTTTGGCGCGGGCAGCATGCAATTTGCCGTGCTGCTTGAGGCATTGGAATCCAAAGGTGTCGTGCGCACCTTGGCCGAACCAAACCTGACCGCCCTGTCCGGGCAGGAGGCATCGTTTCTGGCCGGCGGTGAATACCCGGTGCCGGTGGTCGATGGCGAAGGTGGCGTTTCGATCAGCTATAAACCATTCGGCGTCGAACTTACCTTTACGCCCCGTGTCGTGGACAAGGATCTGATCAATCTGGAACTGAAAGCAGCGGTTTCGGGGCTGGACAATACCGTGACGTTTCAGGCCAACGGGTTTTCGGTAAACTCATTCCGGCGGCGCGAAACCAGCACCGTGGTTGAAATGCGCGACGGAGAAAGTTTCGCCATTGCCGGCCTGCTTGAGGATGATTTTCAGGATTTGTCAGGCCAGGTGCCGTGGCTTGGCGATATTCCCGTGTTGGGATCGCTGTTTCGCAGCGCCGAATACGAACGCCAGCAAAGTGAGCTGGTGATCATCATCACGCCCCATCTGGTCAGCCCCGTGCGCGGCGAAGCATTGGCATTGCCCACCGACCGGATCACATTGCCCACGGAATCAGAGCTGTTTTTGTTTGGCCGCACCACCGGATCAAACAGCAATCGGCCCACCCGGGGTGCGGCCGGCGAAGTTGCCAAGCAGGATTTTGGCGGCTCCTATGGCTATGTAATGGATTGAGGGGATGAGCATGCGCATCACATCACTGGTTCTGATCGGCACCGCCCTGACCCTGGCGGCCTGTTCGGCAAACACCTCATCCCCGTTGGGCAGTTGGCACCAACCCGCCGGTGCATTCATCGACGAAGGCCAGTTTGGCAATCCGACAATGCGCAACACCATCGCGCAGAAATGTGTCGACAAACCCAAGGGCCACATCGTGCCTGAATATGTCGTGGTTCTGAACCCCGATGCCTATGCCAACCCCAAAAGTCCGCAACAAACCACTGTGCCGCAATATCGCCGCGGGCAGGTGCGCTGTTCCGGTGATCTGAACGGAAAATACGCCGAGGTCATTTTTAAGGAATATGTCGACAGCGCGACCTCAAAGCCCGAATCGCAAAAGGGTGGCCTGGCCGAGATTGCCGGCGCCGAAGGTTAAGCCGCAGTAAACAGTTTGGTTAAGGCCCCATCAACCTTTGGTGGGGCTTTTTCCGTTTCCGGCCCCAACCGGCACAATTTGCCGGATCTGTGTATGATTTGGCCATAAAAATGTCTCTCAGTATCGGATAATTATGATTTTATAGCCTCAATGTCGCCAATATTGACCCGCAATATCACCAGAACAAAGGTAAGGACCGCGAATCTCAGGCGCGGTCAAACCCCAGGGATCGGGCGAAATGGGGACGTCTGTCGTCACCAAGGCCCCTCTGGTGCGTGGCAACGAAAAGGACAAAGGCAATGAACAACACAGCGGTTCAACAGGCAGAGCCAGAACCGATTCTGGCCTGTACCATCTGCCGGAATGTGCAGAACTTTGACCTTTTGATCGAAGACATGGAGGCCGAGCTGGGCGAACGCTGGGGCGATCTGTCGTTTGCCGATGCCACGATGTTTCTGGCCCAGGACGAAGCCGAGGGCCTGGAATTTGTTGCCATCGCGATTGACGAAGATGACGAAAGCAATGTTGCCACCATTGCCGACCTGATCAAGACCGCCGTTGCCCGCAACATCCGCGTGATCGTCATTGCCGAAGAAGTCAGCCCGATGGTTTTGCACCAGTTGCTGAAACTTGGCGCAAAGGAATTCGTGCCCTACCCCCTGCCCGAAGGTGCGCTGCACGAAGCCATCGAACGTATTCGCGCCCCCGAACCCGCCGCGATCGAACCCGACGACACCCCGCTCCGCGCCCGCCCGAAAGAGGGGCGCGATGGCGTGGTATTGCCCGTGCATGGCCTGTCGGGTGGCGTTGGCGCCACCACTTTTGCGGTGAACCTGGCCTGGGAATTGGCCACATTATCAAAGGATAGCGCACCGCGCGTTTGTTTGCTGGATCTTGATCTGCAATTTGGCGCGGTGTCCACATATCTTGATTTGCAGCGCCGCGAGGCGGTGTTTGAAATGCTGACCAACACCGACACGATGGACAACGAAAGTTTTCTTCAGGCGCTTTTGCCGTTCAACGACAAACTGCAAGTGTTGACCAGCCCGGTCGACATGCTGCCGCTTGACCTGATTTCCGCTGAAGAGGTGGAGCGGATCATCGATCAGGCGCGCGCCAATTTCGATTATGTCGTGATCGACATGCCCTCGACCGTGGTGCAATGGACAGAAACCGTGCTGAACGCCGCCCATGTGTATTTTCTGTTGTTGGAAATGGATATGCGCAGCGCGCAAAATGCCCTGCGCCTGATCCGCGCGCTCAAGGCCGAAGATCTGCCGGTTGAAAAACTGCGCTATATCCTGAACCGCGCCCCGAAATTCACCGATCTTACAGGCAAAGGCCGGGTGAAACGCCTGGCCGAAAATCTGGATATCTCGATTGAGGTGCAGCTGCCCGATGGCGGCGCACAGGTGGTGCAAGCCTGCGATCACGGGCTGCCCTTGGCCGAGGTGGCCAAGAAAAACCCCCTGCGCCGCGAGATACAGAAATTGGCGGTTTCCGCCCACGAGCTGAACCGCAAAGCCGCCGCTGCCGCCAAATAAAGGGCAAAACAGATGTTTTCACGCTACAAGAAACAAGATGTCGCCAAAGTGGCGGGCAATGCGGCCCCCAAACCATTGGCCCAGGTCGCCGCCGCGGCCAAGATGCCCGCCAAATCTACCACCGCCCCACCGCGCATGGCCAAACCGGTTCCGGCCAAGGTGGCGCCGGTGGATAAAGAGAAAAAGCGCCGCGAACGTCTGGGCGAAATCAAGGTCGAATTGCACAACCGGTTGTTGGACAACCTCAATCTGTCGGCGCTGGACAAAGCCAGCGAAAGCGATCTCAAGGCCGAGATCATGCAGATCACCTCCGAGGCGCTGGATGAAATCGGCATCGTGCTGAACCGTGACGAACGCCTGACCCTGAATCAGGAATTGTATGACGAGGTCAAGGGCCTTGGCCCGTTGGAAACGCTGCTGAAAGATGACAGCGTCAATGATATTCTGGTCAACGGCCCCCGGCAAATTTTCATCGAACGCGACGGCAAACTGATCCTTTCGGATGTGACGTTCAAGGACGAACGCCACCTGTTGCGCATCATCGACAAGATCGTGTCGGCCGTGGGGCGGCGGGTGGATGAATCCAATCCCTATGTCGATGCGCGCCTCGCCGATGGATCGCGGTTTAACGCGATGGTGCCGCCGATTGCGGTGGATGGCAGCCTGGTGTCGATTCGTAAATTCAAGAAAGACAAACTTGGCATTGAAGATCTGGTTGCCTTTGGCGCGTTCAGCCCGGAAATGGCGCTGTATCTTGAGGCGGCGGTATCGACCCGGCTGAATATCATCGTATCGGGCGGTACCGGGTCGGGCAAAACCACCACGCTGAATGCTCTGTCGTCGTTCATCGACAATTCCGAACGGATCTTGACGATTGAAGATACCGCCGAACTGCAACTGCAACAGATCCATGTGGGCCGGATGGAAAGCCGACCCGCCAACGTAGAGGGCAAAGGCGCGGTCAGTGCGCGCGATTGCCTGAAAAACGCCCTGCGGATGCGCCCTGACCGGATTATCGTGGGCGAAACCCGTGGCGAAGAAGTGATCGACATGTTGCAAGCGATGAACACCGGCCACGACGGATCGATGACCACGATTCACGCCAACAATCCGCGCGACGGGGTATCGCGATTGGAAAACATGATCGCCATGGCGGGCATTGAAATGCCGCTCAAGGCGGTGCGCTCGCAAATATCTTCGGCGGTCAATCTGATCGTGCAGGCGTCGCGCCTGCAAGACGGATCGCGGCGCATGACATCAATCACCGAAGTGACGGGGATGGAGGGCGATGTGATCTCGATGCAAGAGGTATTTCGCTTTCAGCGCGTCGGCCTGACCCCCGAAAACAAAATACTCGGCCATTACACCGGCACCGGCGTTCGGTCGCATTTTTCAGAACGGTTCAAGATGTGGGGCATGGAATTGCCTTCGGAAATCTTTGAACCCACAAAAGGATAACCGGCATGGTCATTAGCGCAGAACCGCTGATTTATGGCCTCATCTTTGTGGCTGTTTTGGTGTTGGTCGAAGGCATCTACCTTACCGTTTTCGGCAAATCGATCAGCCTGAACAACCGGGTCAATCGCCGCCTGGATATGTTGGAAAAAGGCAAAGGCCGCGAACAGGTGTTGGAGCAGCTCCGCAAGGAGATGGGCCAGCACATGAAAAGCCAGAAAATTCCGCTGTATTCCATGCTGGCGAAAAAGGCGCAGCTGGCAAATATCGCGTTTTCGCCGGTACAGATGATCATGGTGATGGGCGTTTTGGGCCTGATCGCCTATGTCGGGTTAACCATGCAAACCAGCGCCTCAACCCCGATCCGCATTGCGGTGGCGGCGGCCATGGGCGTGGGCGGCGTGTTTGTCTGGGTCAATGGCAAGGCCAAGAAACGTCTGGGATTGATGGAAGAACAACTGCCCGACGCGGTTGAATTGATGGTGCGCTCTTTGCGTGTGGGCCACCCGTTTAGTGCTGCGGTGAATATCGTGGCCAAAGAAGTGCCCGATCCGTTGGGGACCGAAATGGGTGTGATCGCGGATGAGGCCGCCTATGGCCGCAACGTGGGCGAGGCATTGAAAGCCATGGCCGAACGTATGGACATGCAGGATTTGCGATTTCTCGCCGTCGCGGTGACGATTCAGCAGACATCAGGCGGCAATCTGGCGGAAATTCTGGATGGCTTGGCCAAGGTGATCAGATCACGCTTCAAACTGTTTCGCCGGGTCAAGGCGATCACAGCCGAGGCAAAGTGGTCGGGCATGTTTCTGTCGGTGTTTCCTTTGGGCGCGCTGGTGATGATTAACCTTTTATCACCAAATTACTACGATGCTGTAAAAGAAACCGCGTATTTCATTCCGGCCTGTCTGGTTGTCGCCGGGTTCCTTGTGGTCAACATCTTTGTGATGAAAACCCTTGTGAACATCAAGGTATAAGGGGCTAACACCATGGAAAAGCTGAATGAAATGATCACTGCCCAACTGGGCCCCATGGGGCCGCTACTGTTGGTGGGGGGTTTGGGGCTGCTGTTGGTGGTGGTCACTCTGCCCTTTGTGTTGACCAAAAAACAGGATCCGCTGGATAAACTGGGTGCCTATCGCAAGGCGGCCAAGGCGGGCACGCCCGAACAACAATCCCTGCGGGCAGGCAATAAAAACGACAAGCTGGAAAAATATTCCAGCTTTCTTGAGCCGCAAAACGAAGAAGAATATTCCGCCGTGCGCCTGAAACTGATGCAAGCGGGATACCGCAGCAAGGACGCGGTGCGCACATTCCACTTTGCGCAATTCGCGCTGGGCCTTGGCCTTCTGGTTTTGGGGGTTTTTTATGCCATCGCTACCAGCGCGACCGGCACGCCCAGCACCCAGGCGTTGATATTATCGGTGCTGATTCCGGGTTGTATCGGATATATGGCACCGAAATATTGGGTCACAAAGCGGCTGCAACAGCGTCGCGAAGAAATTACCAACGGGTTTCCCGACAGTCTGGATATGATGCTGGTCTGTGTCGAGGCGGGCCAATCGCTGGATCAATCCATCGTGCGCGTATCAAAGGAAATCCGCGTCGGGTTTCCGGCCCTGGCCGATGAATTTGAAATCGTCAGTCACGAAATCAAGGCCGGCAAGGACAAGGTATCGGTGTTGCGCGATATGGCAGAACGCGCCGGTGTCACCGATGTGGCATCCTTTGTGACCGTGCTGATCCAGTCGGCCACCTTTGGGACGTCGGTGGCCGAGGCATTGCGTGTCTTTTCCGCCGAAATGCGTGACAAACGCGTGATGCGGGCCGAAGAAAAGGCAAATACCTTGCCCACCAAGATGACCCTTGCCACAATGATGTTAACGGTTCCGCCTTTGTTGATCATCCTGTTGGGGCCATCCATTTACAACATCGTCGAAACGCTCGGCAAATTCAAAATGTAGGGGCCATGCGCACCACCGCGATTCTGTTGATTCTCAGCCTGACCGCCTGTGGCAACACCGGCGGTCTTGGCCGTTCACCCGACAGCCCATTTGCGCCGCAGGTTGACCGGGGTGAGGACAGCGTTGATGGATTGCTGGTGGGGCATCGGCTGATGGCCGCGGGCGAACATGAATTGGCGCTCAAGGCCTATTACCGCGCGGCGGGGCAACAGGGCACAACTGTCGATGTCTTGTCAGCGCTGGGGTCGGCGAACCTGCAACTGGGCCGGTTGGGCCAGGCCGAACGCATCCTGCGCCGCGCTGTGGAAAAAGACGCGACATTCGTGCCCGCCTGGAACAATCTGGGCGTCGTCTTGATGGAGCGCGGCACCTATGGCGAGGCCGAGCGTGTGTTCCGCACCGCCTTTGCGTTGGATAGTGGCGAAAGTGACGACATCAAGGCAAATCTTGCGCTGGCACTCGCCAAAATCGAAAACCCCGACTATGCTGATGTCGATATAAGCAGCTTTGCACTGATGCGCAGGGGCACGGGCGATTACCGAATCCTGTCGCGTATTTGATAAGCACAGCGCACTATTGAGCAGGAAAAAAGGACGCAGCCACATGCGCCACATCATTACATTTGCGCTCTGCCTTGGCAGCGCCATTGCCCTGTCGGCCTGTGACAGGTCAGGCAGCGCCGAAGTAGACCGCGCCGTCAAGAACGTGAACGTGATCGACGAAACCAACCTGAACGATATCATGCTGACCGTTGCCGATCCGAACGAGGCGGTCGATTATTTCCGCCGCGCCACCCAAGACAACCCCGATCGTATCGATTTACAGCGCGGTTTGGGCCAATCTTTGGTCCGGGCCAAACGCAACACCGAAGCCGTCACAACCTGGACCGCCGTAACAAACCACCCCGACTCCACCCCCGATGACCGGATTGATCTGGCAGATGCCCTGATCCGCGATGGAGCCTGGGACAAGGCCGAGGCCGAACTGGACCGCGTGCCGCCCACCTTTGAATCCTACAAACGTTACCGGCTCGAGGCGATGATCGCCGACAGCAACAAGGAATGGACAAAGGCCGACAGTTTTTATGAAACCGCCGCCGGGCTGACAACCAAGCCGGCCAGCGTGATGAACAATTGGGGTTATTCCAAACTGTCGCGCGGCGATTATGGCGAGGCCGAGCGTTTATTCACCCAGGCCATCACCTATGACCGGGATCTGTTCACCGCCAAGAACAATCTGGTTCTGGCGCGCGGGGCCCAGCGCAAATATGACATGCCCGTGGTGCCAATGACCCAGGTGGAACAGGCGAAATTGATGCACACCATGGCGTTAAGCGCGATCAAACAGGGCGATATTTCTATCGGCAAGGGGTTGTTGCAACAGGCCATCGAAACTCACCCCCAGCACTTTGAGGCGGCGGTGCGATCCCTGCGCGCCTTAGAAGCCAACGTGCAGAACTGACGCCCGTGGACCTGTTGCTGCCCGCCAGCGCCGCTTGGTGGTTTTTACCCTTTGTCGCCCCGATCTGTATTTGGGTGGCCTGGAACGACATGGCGTTCATGAAAATCCCGAACAAGGCGGTGATGGCCTTGGTTTTCGTCTATCTCATCGTCGGGCCAATCGCCTTGTCGGTTGAGGTTTGGCTGTGGAACTGGCTGCATCTGGTGGTGGTGTTGGCGGTTGGGTTCGTGATGAACATGGCGGGCGGTTTGGGCGCGGGCGATGCGAAATTCGCCGCCGCCGCCGCCCCCTTTGTGATGCCACAAGACGGCGGCGCGGTTTTGTTTTTATTCGCCGCGATTACTTTGGCGGCGTTCGTCACCCACCGCGGCGCCAAACACCTGTCGCCCGTGCGTAAACTGGTGCCCCACTGGGCCAGTTGGACCAACAAGAAGTTTCCATTGGGCCTGGCACTGGGCGGCACGCTTTTGTTTTACCTTGCCCTGTCGGCCGCGGGTTTCTAAGCCTTTTCCAACAACACAAACAATGGGTTGCGATGCACCTCGCGCAGCGTGATGTCGCGATCGCGGATGCCCTGCAGTATCGCGCGACGGCTACGTTCGTTTACCGCACACAGCGGCACCAACACATAATCGGCGTTTTCCACCCCAGGCACCCCGTCATACCGCCAAGGCGCGCCGCCTTTGACCCAAGAAATACCATCGGAAAACAGTGGCAGGTTTGACAGCAGATCGGCCATCATGATGGAACTGCCATCCGCAAATCCGTGCGCCTCCAACTGTTCAACCGTGGCGGTGTAATAAGCGATCAGCCCGTTTTGAATACCGCAGGCGGGCAAGGTTTCACCGTTCAGCACGGCCAGTTCGCCCCGCTCTGACAGGGCGGCAAATTGTTCCAAACCTGCACCGGGGCGTTCACCGGCAATCTGTTGATTCACCTGAAACGCCCGTTCGCCCGAAGTATAGAAATCATCGTGCTGGGTGGAATTAGGAAAGATCTTCACATATTCGGCGCGGTCATCGGTGAAATGGCGAAACGGGCTGTATCCCATGTTGAAAAACGAGGGCGAAATCAGCGCCAACATGGCCACCGCCGCCAACGTCACCCCTTGGCGCAAATCCCAGCCCCAGGCATTTTGTTCGCCCGGCGCGGGGCGCACCATCAGCATCATCAACCCGATCAGCAGTAACCATTGGGGATCGTTTCCAAAATTCTGATAGGTGATGTAAACCAACCCCGGAAACAGCACCAACAGCGCCAGCCCCTGCTGTGGCCGCCCCCCCTGACGCAGCATCACGACGCATAGAAGCACCAACATATGCGCGCCCAGAAACATTGGCGCGGTCAACACCTTGTTCAATGGGCGGCCGGGATGTGCGCGTGCCTCGGATGTGGCGGTGGCAATCAGATCGCCAACATAGGCGGGCCAGAATTGCCACCCCATGATCAGTGTGACGAGGGCCAAAGTCACAACGCCAGAAACCAACGCCACAGCCAATGTCCGGCCAGCCCCGCGCACCAACAACGCCACAATGATACCAGGGGCCAAGGCCACGATATATGTCACCTTGACCAACACCACGATGGCTAAAGCCACACCGATCAGCGCCCCATCAATCAGCGCCGTTTCGCGCCCCCGCGCGGGCAGAAACGCCAGCGCCAGCGCGACAAAGCTGAACGCCCAGGCCCAGCGGTTGTAATGCATCGACATCGACACATTTGGATCGGCCTCGCCATGAACCAAGGCCAGCGCCAAAACCATGCAGAACAGCGCGTAAATATAGGCAAAGCCGGGTGAAAACCGGGTCCAGCCGGCCCAGAACACCGGCAGGGCCAACACCACCGCCACCGAAATCTGCGCCAGATGGATCGAGACTCCAATGCCGAACCCGGCCTTGACGAACACGGCAATCGGCCAGGTGGCCAGCACCCCAATCGGCGTCATGAAATCCAGATGCGGCCGCTGCCCCTCGGCGATGCGCACCACGATTTCGATCAGATGCAATACATCGCCCTCATAGCGATCCATATACAGCCCACCGCGCGCCAAGCTTAAACCGCCCAAAACGGCGATCAGCGCGAAAATCGCCATCAAAAGCCTGACAGGATGCGCTCTGTTCATCTCAACCCTCGTTTCCATCATTTGGCCACAATACTCTGGCATCTGGTTTGACAGAGAAATGCCAAGGCATGGTGACCAAATCAGGGCAAGCCTGTGAAATTGGCAACATAAAAGACAATATGTTGAGGTGTTTATATGAACATGCAGACAACGCCGGTGATGGCTCCGCCCCCGCCCCGCACTCTGGAACAGATGCAATTGCCCATTGTGATGATGCGCGACATCCTGTTGAAAACCATGTTCCGAATGAACGCTGAACATGTGTCGGACATTGCCAAACTGATCTGTCTGCCGGTCAATGTGACCCAGGAATTGGTGGATATGGCCCGCGCGCAGAAACTGGTTGAGGCTACAGGCACCCTGCATGCCAGTTCCAGCAGTGAAATGGGCTATGTCCTGTCGGATGCCGGAAAAACCCGCGCATTGGATGCTTTGGCCCAATCGGAATATTATGGGGCGATGCCGGTACCGTTGGAGGTGTATTCCGAGCAGGTAAAGCGCCAATCGATCCGCAATATTCAAATCACCCGGCAGCAATTGACCGGGGCCATGGGGCATCTGATCTTGCCCGATGATCTGCTTGATAATCTGGGGCCGGCGGTTGGGTCGGGGCGGTCGATCCTGATGTATGGGCCCCCCGGCAACGGCAAATCCTCGATCAGTAACGGGGTGCGCGATGCCATTGGCGATAACATCTATGTGCCCCGTGCCATTGAATATTCCGGTCAGGTGATCACGGTCTATGACCCCATCGTGCACACCCGCGTAAAGGAAGAGGAGGAAGACCCAAACGCCCTGCGCCGCCACACGCGGTATGACACGCGCTATGTCTATTGTTTGCGCCCAACGGTGGTGACGGGCGGGGAACTGACCCTTGAAATGCTTGATCTGGTCTATAATCCCACGGCGCGCACCTATCAGGCGCCATTGCAGTTAAAATCGACCGGCGGTGTGTTTATCGTCGATGATTTGGGCCGTCAGGCATCGCCGCCCCAGGCGTTGATCAACCGTTGGATCGTGCCTTTGGAAGAATCAAAAGACATCCTTGCCCTGCAATCGGGTGAAAAATTCACCGTGCCGTTTGATACTCTGGTGATCTTTTCGACCAACTTTCACCCCAACAAGATTTTCGATCAGGCCGCGTTGCGCCGTATTTTTTACAAGATCAAAATCGACGGCCCGAACCAGCAGGATTACCTGAAAATCTTTGCCTTGGTGGCGAAGAAAAAGAAGATGCCGCTGAACGAAGCGACGCTGATTCACCTGTTCAAAAAGAAATATCCGACCATTGATAACGTCTATGCCAATTATCAGCCCGTGTTCCTGATCGATCAGATGATCGCAATTTGCGAGTTTGAGGGCATTCCCTATCAGATGACGCCCGAACTTTTGGATCGGGCCTGGGCCAATATGTTTGTGAAGGAAGAGGATATCATCCGCTGACATTCCCCTCCGTTGCGGTTAGGCAGGCGGGATGGAATCGTTTGACATATTTCTGGTCTGCCCTCCGGGGTTTGAAACAACCCTTGCCGAAGAGGCACGCGCCTTGGGCTATGCGCCCGAAATCGCCATCGGCGGTGTCACCGTTTCTGGCGGCTGGCTCGATGTCTGGCGGTGCAATTTGCATCTGCGCGGCGCGGCGCGGGTTTTGGCCCGGCTGGGGGCATTTCGTGCGATGCATATTGCGCAGCTGGACAAACGGGCGCGCAAGTTTCCATTTTCTGACATTTTGCGGTCAGACATCCCGGTAAAAGTGGAAGTCTCCTGTCACAAATCACGCATTTACCATGAAAAGGCGGCAAAACAGCGGATTGTTGGCGCGCTGAATGCTCAAGGTTTGAGCGTCAGCGATGAAGCCACGCTGACTCTGAAAACCCGAATCGAAGATGACCTGTGCACCTTCTCAATCGATACATCGGGCGAACCACTGCACAAACGCGGCCATAAATTGCAAATCGGCAAGGCCCCGATGCGCGAAACCTTGGCGGCGCTTTTCCTGCGTCAGATGGGGTATGATGGCACACAGGCGGTGGTTGATCCAATGTGCGGCTCGGGCACCTTTGTGATTGAAGCGGCAGAGATTGCCGCCGGTCTGCCCCCCGGGCGCGACCGGGCCTTTGCGTTTGAGAATCTGGCGGGGTTTGACCGCCGGGCATGGGATGCCATGCGCGCCGCGCAACCCGTTGAGGCAAAACCGGTTTTCTTTGGCTCTGACCGTGACGATGGCGCAATTCGCGCCAGCATCGCCAATGCAGACCGGGCCGGGGTTGCACCGCTGACCACCTTCACCCGTGCGGCGATTTCCGATCTTGCCCCGCCCGAATCCGCGCCGGGCATCGTTATCGTTAATCCGCCTTACGGCGCGCGCATCGGCCAACGTAAACTGCTGTTCGCGCTGTATGGCGCGATGGGCAAAACCCTGACCGAGCGGTTCAAGGGCTGGCGCGTGGGCATCATCACCAGCGATCCGGGATTGGCCAAGGCGACGGGCCTGCAATTTCTGCCTGCCTTGCCACCGGTGCAACATGGTGGATTGCGAATCGCACTTTACCGCACTGGTCCTTTGCCCTGACGCGCCCTATCTGACGGTGTATGACCGACCTTCCCCAACGCTTTCATGATTGGTTTGCCAGCCGCGGCTGGCACATCCACTCGCACCAACAACAGATGTTGGCGCGCGCGGATGCCCCGGCGCAATTGCTGATCGCGCCCACGGGCGGGGGAAAAACGCTTGCAGGATTCCTACCTTCGCTGGTGGAATTGGCCGAAAATCCGCCTTCGGGCTTGCACACTTTATACATTAGCCCGCTCAAGGCCCTGGCCGCCGACATAAAACGCAATCTTGGCACGCCCATCGCCGAAATGAACCTGCCGATCCGGGTCGAAGACCGCACAGGCGACACCACCCAAACTCAAAAAAGGCGCCAACGCGCCGATCCGCCGCATATCCTGCTCACCACGCCAGAATCGCTGGCGCTGTTGCTCAGTTATGAGGACGCGCCGCGCATCTTTGCCGGGTTGCAACGGGTGGTGGTGGATGAAATTCACGCGCTTGCCGAATCCAAACGTGGTGATCAATTGATGCTGGCCTTGGCCCGCTTGCAAACGCTCATCCCCGATCTGCGCCGCGTCGGCCTGTCGGCCACGGTCGAAGACCCCGGCGCGATTGCGCATTTTCTGGCCCGCCACCCCGGCCCTTGCGATATCCTGTTCGCCGATCCCGGCCCCGACCCGGATATCTCCATGCTGACCACCGATGATCCGCCCCCGTGGGCCGGGGGCGGCGCGGCTTATGCAATTCCGGCGGTGTTGGAGCAGGTGAAACAGCATAAAACCACCCTGATCTTTCACAACACTCGCGCCCAGGCCGAGATTTTCTTTCACTATCTTTGGCTAGCGAACGAGGAAAGCCTGCCCATTGGCATTCACCACGGAAGCCTTGATAAACAACAGCGCGCCAAGGTGGAACAGGCCATGGTCGCTGGCCATCTGCGCGCCATTGTCTGCACCGGCAGTCTGGATTTGGGGATTGACTGGGGCGATGTCGATCTGGTGATCCAAATTGGCGCGCCGAAGAACGTGAAACGTCTGGTGCAACGGATCGGGCGGGCCAATCACCGTTATAACGCGCCGTCAAAGGCTCTTTTGGTGCCGGCCAACCGGTTTGAAGTGGTCGAATGTGTCGCCGCCTTGGATGCCGTGAAAGCGCGCGATCTGGATGGTGAGCCGCGCGGCCCCGGTCCGCGCGACGTGCTGTGCCAGCATATCCTGATCACCGCCTGCGCCGGCCCGTTTGACGCCGATGCCCTGTATAATGAAGTCACCAGCGCGGGGGCCTACAGCGCCCTGTCCCGCGCCGATTTCGATGCCTGCCTCGATTTTGTCGCCACCGGTGGCTATGCCCTGCGCGCCTATGACCGGTGGCAAAGGCTGAAACACATCAACGGGCTGTGGCATTTGCGCGATCCGCGTGCGACGCGACAGATCCGCATGAACATTGGCACGATTCAGGATACCGATACGTTGAAGGTACGCCTGAAAAACCGGTTTGGCGGCCACCCTTTGGGTGAAGTCGAAGAAGGCTTTGCCGCCACCCTGACCCCCGGTGACACGTTTCTGATCGGCGGTGAAATCGTGCGTTATGAGGGGCTGCGCGAACTTACCGTTGAGGTGACGCGCCGCGCCGACAAACAGCCAAAAATCGCCACCTTCATGGGCACCAAATTTGCCACCTCAACCCAACTCTCCGAACGTATCCTGCGAATGTTTCAACAGGACGATTGGCCTGATCTGCCGGATCACACCCGCGCCTGGCTGCACCTGCACCGCGAACGGTCGCAATTGCCCGAACCGGGGCGGTTGTTGATCGAATCCTTTCCCTGGCGTGGGCGCGAACACACGGTGATCTATGGCTTTGCCGGGCGCAATGCCATGCAAACACTGGGGCTTTTGGTCACTCAACGGATGGAGGAGTTGGGCCTGAACCCTTTGGGATTCGTTGCCACAGATTATGCGGTGATGGTGTGGGGGCTGGACCAAATCACCGATCCTGCCCCGGTGTTCAGCGCGCAAAACCTGCGCGCGGGGTTTGATACCTGGCTGGCGGGTAATGCGGTGATGAAACGCACATTCAAGACGACAGCGGTCATTGCCGGGCTGATTGACCGCATGACCGCCGGCAAGCGCAAGACAGGGCGGCAGGCGGCGTTTTCATCGGATATTCTGTATGACACGTTGTTGAAATACGATCCCGATCATGTGTTGCTGCAAATCACCCGCGAAGAGGCGTTGAAAGGCCTGGTCGATTTTGGCCGGATCGAAGACATGCTGGCGCGCACCGCCGGGCGCATTGATCTGCGGCAACTGGAAACGGTCAGCCCGCTTGCCGCGCCAATGCTGTTGGAAATGGGGCGGGTGCCAATCAAGGGTGCAGCCACCGAACGGCTGTTGGCCGAAGCAGCCACGCAATTGATGGAAGATTCGGGTCTGAATGACGTTGAATTTTAATGTGTTTCACGGCAAGAACAAAAAATGAACGGCCATACCTTCAACTTTTGCGATACCACGCTGATCGCCCGGCCCAGCGGCACGTTGCACTGGCCCGCGCGCAATCTTTTGTGCGTGTCCGATCTGCATTTGGGGAAATCGGAACGGATCGCGCGGCGCGGTGGCACGATGCTGCCCCCCTATGAAACGCACGACACGTTGATGCGGTTGGAACAGGAAATCAGCCTGTTGAACCCTGAAACAGTTATCTGTCTGGGCGACAGTTTTGATGATCTGGCCGCGGGTTTGGCCATGACACAGGGTGATCGGGCAGGGCTGGCGCGGCTGATGGCCGGGCGCAGTTGGGTCTGGATCGAAGGGAACCACGATCCCGGCGCGGTCGATCTGGCCGGGCACCATCTGGCGCAGTTTAATGCCGGGCCGTTGGTGTTTCGCCATATCGCAACACCGACACGCGGCGAGATTTCGGGGCATTATCACCCCAAAGTAACCTTGCCCCTTAAAGGGCACCACATTTCGCGCCCCTGTTTTCTGATTGATCGCACACGGGTGATCATGCCCGCTTTTGGCACCTATACCGGCGGATTGCGCTGTAACGATCCGGCCCTAAACACCCTGATGGCGCCGGGGGCGATTGCCGTGATCACCGGCCCCAAGGCCCACGCATTTCCGATGGATCGGCGCAAGAAAACCGGTTAGGCGGTCAGCCCTTGGGGTTCGGCCCAGCCATTGGCGCGACAACAGGCGGTGACGGTATTGGCCAAAAGACAGGCGATGGTCATTGGGCCAACGCCGCCGGGCACCGGCGTGATCGCGCCCGCCACCTCAACACAGGAGGCGAAATCGCAATCACCCACCAGTTTGGTTTTTTCGCCATTCGGCACCCGGTTGATCCCCACATCAATCACCGTCGCCCCCGGTTTGATCCAATCGCCCGGCACCATTTCCGGGCGGCCCACGGCGGCAATCACAATATCGGCGCGCCGCACAACCGCCTGCAAATCATTGGTTTTGCTGTGGCAAATGGTGACGGTGCAACTGTCGTTCAACAAAAGTTGGGCCATGGGTTTGCCCACGATGTTGGAGCGGCCAATCACCACCGCCTCAAGCCCTGCCAAATTGCCCAAATGATCGCGCAGCATCATCAGCGCGCCCAAAGGTGTGCAGGGCACCATGGATTTCTGCCCGGTGCCCAACAGGCCAACGTTCGAGATATGAAACCCGTCCACATCTTTGGCCGGATTGATCGCGTTGATCACCAGATCAGAATTCAAATGATCGGGCAGAGGCAGTTGTACCAAAATCCCATGCACCGCGCTGTCAGCGTTCAACTTTTCAATCAAGGCCAACAGATCGGCCTCGGATGTTTCGGCGTCAAGGCGATGTTCGAAACTGGCCATGCCCACCTCGGCGGTCATTTTCCCCTTTGATCGGACATAGATTTGCGATGCCGGATCATCGCCCACCAACACAACGGCCAAACCCGGCGTGACGCCGTGATCCTGTTTCAACCGGGTGACATGGGTTGCGACCTTGGCGCGTACCGTGGCGGCGAATGCTTTTCCATCAATGATCTTGGCTGTCATGGCAATCTTGCCCCTGTCTGTTTCGTGAATTTTACGGACGACGCTTAAAAAAGCCCTTCGATCTGGCCCGCGTCATTCAGGCGTATGGAATTGGCCGAGGGCACCCGGGGCAGGCCCGGCATGGTCATGATCTCTCCGCAGATCGCCACGACAAACCCGGCCCCTGCCGACAGGCGCACTTCGCGCACCGGAATGGTGAAACCTGTGGGCGCGCCGCGCGCTTCGGGGTCGGTGGTGAAACTGTATTGGGTTTTGGCCATGCACACCGGCAAATGGCCATATCCCTGTTCCTCCCATTCTTTCAACTGGTTGCGGATTTTTTGATCCATCACCACCCCGTCGGCGCGATAAATCTTGGTCGCGATGGTTTCGATTTTGTCAGCCAGAGACAGATCATCGGCGTAGGTATGGGAAAAATCAACCTGATCCGCATCGGCAATTTCTGCAATTCGCGTCGCCAGTTCGCGGGTACCCTCGCCGCCCTTGGCCCAATGCTGGCACAAAATCGCCTCGGACCCTTGGGTGGCGACGTAATCCTTTACCGCCTGTACCTCGGCATCGGTGTCTGTGACAAAATGGTTGATCGCCACCACCACCGGCACGCCAAAGGATTTGATGTTTTCGATATGACGCCCCAGATTGGCACAGCCACCCTTGACCGCATCAACGTTTTCGGCCCCCAAATCGGCCTTGGCCACGCCGCCGTTCATCTTCATCGCGCGCACGGTGGCCACCAGAACCACCGCAGACGGGGTTAAACCGGCCTTGCGACATTTGATGTTGAGGAATTTCTCGGCCCCCAGATCGGCGCCAAATCCGGCCTCTGTCACCACATAATCGGCCAGTTTCAGCGCGGTCGTGGTGGCGATGACCGAATTGCACCCATGGGCGATATTGGCAAACGGTCCGCCATGTACGAAGGCCGGGTTATTCTCCAACGTCTGTACCAGATTGGGTTGCATCGCGTCTTTCAACAACACGGTCATGGCCCCATCGGCCTGAATATCGCGGCAATAGATCGGTTTTTTCTCGCGGGTATAGGCAACGATCATATCGCCCAGACGCTTTTCCAGATCTTTCAGATCCTTGGCCAGACACAGAATGGCCATCACTTCGGAGGCGACGGTAATATCAAACCCCGTTTCACGGGGAAACCCGTTTGCCACCCCGCCCAAAGACGCGGTGATCTGGCGCAAGGCGCGATCGTTCATATCCAGAACCCGCCGCCAGACGACGCGCCGCGCGTCGATTTCCAATGGGTTGCCCCAGTAAATCGAATTGTCGATCATCGCTGACAACAGATTATGCGCACTGGTGATCGCATGAAAATCACCGGTAAAGTGCAGGTTCATCTCTTCCATCGGAACGATCTGGGCATACCCGCCGCCCGCCGCGCCGCCCTTCATCCCGAAATTCGGGCCAAGCGATGCCTCGCGGATACATACCGCCGCATTCTTGCCGATGGCGTTCAGACCATCGCCCAAACCAACGGTTGTGGTGGTTTTGCCTTCGCCAGCGGGGGTCGGGTTGATCGCAGTGACGAGAATCAGCTTGCCGTTCTTGCGCCCCTGCACCGAAGTTATGAAATCCTGACTGATCTTGGCTTTGTCATGGCCATAGGGCAGCAGATCATCCGCCGAAATGCCCAATTTCGCGCCGATCTCTTGTATCGGGCGTTTCTTGGCATCGCGGGCGATTTCGATATCTGTCTTGTGGCTCATGATCGGTGGTCCCTTTTCCCTGCGTGGTCCAATGCGCCCGTCATAGCCCGGCGCGCCCCCCAAGCGTGAGGGGGATTACGACCTTTGGGCCAGTGAAATCGCCGTTTGTACAGAAGATATGTGGTTGATCGGAAACTTTTTCGGGCGACGGGAACCAGAATGGCCATGGCGGGTTGGTTAGACAACAGTAAGGAATAAATCAAATGCGTACCGTAACACTTGCCATTCATGGCGGCCTGTTTACAGGTCTTGCTTTAGCCGCCCTCGCGTTGGTGTAAGCACTCACTCTCTAAAGGTTGGAAAAGGCCGGGCCCCTCGCCCGGTTTTTTCTGTTTCAGGGGGTCCAGCCCCGTTGCCCCGGAATATGCAATGCCAGCCGATCACCCACGCGCAAGGTGCCGGGCCGTTCCACCCACGCGGTCACACCGCGTTTTCCCTTGGCCGCTGTCTTGAACCCCTTGCCCTGACCGGGGTGCGCCATATCAATGGTTTTGGCGGGGAACAGACAGGGTTGGTTCAACATATCAACGGTCAACGTTGTGCCATTTTCGGCCTGAAGCCGGGCAGAGGGCGGAATATGGGTGAAATCGGGAATCCCCTTCACCACCACTGACGCCCCCACCCAAGCCGGATCAATCCGATCCAAGCTCAGCTTTGCGGCAATCTGCGCCAATTCTTCATCACTGACGATCGAGATTTGCCGGGTGTTGCGAATTTCAGTGTTGCGTTTGTACTGGGCCAACACGCGCGAACAGGACGGGCGATTTTCGCCACTGTGACAATCTGGGGCATATCCGCCCCAAGTCAGCGGCATTTGCTCAAGTTTCCGGGTTACGATTTCGGCGCCGTCGCGGTGCGGGACAAAGCCCAACCATTTTATGGTGCCGATATAACGGGTTGCGATCAGGGCTGGCATGGCTTCGCTTTCGATCAGAGGCCGCAAACAAAAATCCCGGAAACCTGTCGGCACCCGGGATTTGCAATCTTATTTTGCCCGACGCTCAGGCAGAGGGTTCAGGCTCTAACCCTGTATCGGGGGATTTTGGTTTCTTGGTTTTTGGAACAGCGGTCAGCGACGGCGTATTGCCCTGATCGGGGCGGTTGTCGTTGTCATCGCCGCGGTTCAACGGCTCGCCATTCACCACCTTCATGATTTCGGCGCCGGTCAGGGTTTCATATTCCAACAACCCTTGGGCCAGACGTTCAAGATCATCACGCTTTTCGGTCAGAATCCGTTTTGCGGTTTCATAACCGGTGTCGATGATCTCTTTCACCTTTTCGTCAATGATCCGCTGATATTCGGCCGAATGGTTCGTGCCGCCACCATACGACCCCAGATGCGACTGTTGTTCGTTGGCGTAATCGACATATCCCAATTCCTCGGAATATCCGAACTGGGTGACCATGGCGCGGGCAATCTTGCTGACCTGTTGAATATCAGAGGCCGCGCCCGAGGTGACGTTTTCTTTGCCAAACACCAATTCTTCGGCCACACGCCCGCCCATCGCCATGGCGATCTTGCTGGTGTATTTTGTCCAGGACACCGACAACTGATCACGCTCAGGCAAAGACAGAACCAGACCCAAGGCGCGCCCGCGCGGAATGATCGTGGCCTTGTGGATCGGGTCATGTTGCGGCACGTTCAAACCGACAATGGCATGGCCTGCCTCGTGATAGGCGGTCAGTTTCTTTTCGTCTTCGGACATGACCATGGAACGCCGCTCGGCCCCCATCATCACCTTGTCCTTGGCGTTTTCGAAATCTTCCATCACCACAAAACGGCGGCCCACACGCGCGGCGGTCAGGGCCGCCTCGTTCACCAGGTTGGCCAGATCGGCACCGGAAAAGCCGGGGCAGCCACGGGCAATGATTCGCAGATCCACATCCGGGCCCAGCGGCACCTTGCGCGCATGCACGCCAAGAATTTTTTCACGGCCTTTGATATCGGGGTTGGGCACCTGAACCTGCCGGTCAAACCGGCCAGGGCGCAAAAGGGCCGGGTCCAACACATCGGGGCGGTTGGTCGCGGCAACGATGATGATGCCTTCGTTGGCCTCGAACCCGTCCATTTCAACCAAAAGCTGGTTCAGCGTCTGCTCACGTTCATCATTGCCGCCGCCATAGCCCACACCGCGCGACCGGCCTACGGCATCGATTTCATCGATGAACACGATACAGGGGGCGTTCTTCTTGGCCTGTTCGAACATGTCGCGCACACGCGATGCGCCGACACCCACAAACATTTCCACAAAATCCGAACCCGAAATGGTGAAAAACGGCACGCCCGCTTCACCGGCGATGGCGCGTGCCAGCAGGGTCTTACCCGTGCCCGGAGGGCCGACAAGCAACGCACCCTTGGGGATTTTACCGCCCAAGCGGGAAAATTTCTGCGGATTGCGCAGAAATTCAACGATTTCCTCAAGCTCTTCTTTGGCTTCATCAATGCCGGCGACATCATCAAATGTCACCCGGCCCGATTTTTCGGTCAGCAATTTGGCACGTGATTTGCCAAATCCCATGGCACCGCCTTTGCCGCCGCCCTGCATCCGGTTCATGAAATAAATCCACACCCCGATCAGCAGAAGGAACGGCAGGAACGTCATCAAAATGGTGGTGAAACCGCTTTGTTCCTGTGGCTTGGCGTTCACGGTGACGTTTTTATCGATCAACCGCTGGGTCAATGCATCGCCGGTATCGGGGCGAATCGTGACATAATCGCTGCCGTCGGCACCACGGAACATCACCCGCTCACCATCCAGGGTCACGGCCGAAACATTGCCGCTGTCCACCGCTTCGACAAATTCAGAATAGCTGATCGAGCGTGAATTGATCGACGACTGGCCACCTGAAAACAGGTTGAACAATGCCACGACCAGAAGGATCAGAACGGCCCAGAAGGCCAAGTTTCGCGCGTTCCCCAAAGGTTCTCTCCTGACAGAAATCTGTTGCGCCGGATCACGGCGGTTGTCTCTAAGATAGAGATCATGATGATTTGTTCAATGCGATAACAAGAATCCGGCGAAATCGTCGCGGGGTTTTGCCAGACATGCAGACCACTCATCGCCAAACCCGGCAAGGGGCGCGGCAACCAGGGCGCTCCCGCGCCAGATCGCCGGACTGGCCAGCAGGCTGGCCCGGGGCAAGGGGCGGTCGCGCCACGTGTCACACCGGGGCAAACCCAACGGGCCAAGTGGCGCAATGTGCAGATCGTGGGCGTGAGGACCGCGCAGCACCCAGCGCCCATCCCACAGCGCGTCTGTGGCGGTCTTCAAATGCTGAACCGCCGCATATTCGCGGGTTATCCGGCGGGTTTCCCCCCTGGCCAACATCAGACACCCCGCCAATGTGGTTTGGCGGCCGGTCCTGATTGCCTCCAGAAACGTGTCTTGTTTGGCGCGCCGCCGGGCATAGTCGGCCCCATTCAGCCAACATTGCGCCGCGGTGGCGATGCGGCGTCGGATTTCCCGGGGCAGCGCCGAAAACCCCACCGCATCGATCAAAAGATCACCGTCCTGTTGGGTCACGGTTCCCCGGGCAAAGTGATGGGCGGAAAACCGCAAGGCAGTGCGCGCCTCGGCCAGGTTTTGCGCCGCATTGCGTAAAATATCAACCGATAGACCATGATCGGCCAGGTTGGCCAAGGCGCCGCGCACCCGGGCACGTTCATGGGCCGGATCGCTATTGGTGGGGTCATCGACATAAGGCAGGTTCTGCCGGTGAAGATAGCTGTGCAGATCGGCGCGCGACTGGCCCAACAATGGGCGGCAAAATCGCACATCCCCCCAGACAAAATCAGGCGTCATCGCCGCCAGCCCATCAACCCCCGCCCGCCGCGCCAGCCGCATCACAAAGGTTTCGGCCACATCATCGCCGTGGTGGGCAAGGGCGATCTGACCAATGCCCAATTCCCGCGCCCAATCCGACATCAACCCGTAGCGTGCGCGCCGGGCTTGGTCCATCAGGTTGCCCGATGCATCGCGCCCCTGCCAATGCAATGTATCGTGGGGGATATCGTGGGCGGCACAAAACCGTGCAACCATCGCCGCCTCGTCGCGCGCGGCGTCGCGCAGGCCATGATCAACCGTTACGGCGTGCAGGTGCAGATTGGACCGGCTTAACAGATGCAACAGCGCCATGGAATCGCCACCACCGGAAACCGCCACGCCCACGGGCAGGGCCGGATCAAAGGGGCGTTGCGCCGCGTCGATCAGATTGTCAGCCGCGCCGCTTATCCACACGCCAACCCGGCCCGTGCGGTCTGTGCCTCAAGGCTGGCTGTGGTTTCAGGGAACCGGTCGGTGACTTCGGCCAGAATGGCGCAGGCATCGCTGGGTTGGCCCAACTGGCCCAGTTTCAAACCCAGCTTCAACAGGGCATCGGGCGCTTTTTCACCTGCCGGTGCACCGGAAAACGATTCAAGATAGGCGCGCGCGGCCTGTTCGTTTTCGCCGAGCGACGACAGCGCCTCACCCCGGTAATAATGCGCCTGCGATGTCAGCGCGCCGGCGGTGTAGGTCTGGGAAAAGGTCGCAAAGAGGTCAGCGGCGGTGCGAAAGTCACCTTGATCGAGCACCGCCCGGGCCCGATCAAAATCCGTCTTTTCGCCCATGGCCAATTCGGTGTTGCCTGTCTCTGCGGGGCGGGGCGGCGCCGCACGGGGGGCCGCTTCGCCGCCCAGGGGCGCGGTGGTTTCTAATGCACCAATGTCACATCCCGGTTCCAGTTCGCAAACCCGAAACTGCAGATCGCCAATGCGGTTGGTGCCATCGGCCACCACCTGATTGACCCGGTTTTCCAGACGTTCGGTCAATCCGGTCAGGCGGCTCAGCTCGGCCTCCATGGTGTCGATGCGTTGCAGCGCCGACGTGTTGGACAGATCGACGCCCGGCGTGCCGGTGGTCGATAATTCACGGCGCAGTTTTTGCACCTCGACCAACAGGATCGACAATTCCTGCCGGATATCGGCCAGTGTGGTATCCTGTGCCTGTGCCTGTGCGCCAATCGGCAGCGCCATCGCCAAGACCAAAGCACCGGAAAGAAGAAGGGAACGGTTCATGGTTATGACAGCGCCCCGCCCGCGGCAATCACCGTCACGGCGCGGCGGTTTTTCGCATAGCACGCTTCGGAGGAGCAGACTTCGATTGGCCGTTCCTTGCCATATGTCACGGTCCGCAACCGGCTGGCACTGACGCCTTGGGACACCAGATAATCACGCGCGGCAGACGCGCGGCGCGCGCCCAGGGCCAGGTTGTATTCGCGCGTGCCCTGCTCGTCGGCGTGGCCTTCGATGATGGCTGTGTATTCGGGATTGCGGGTCAGCCACAGGGCCTGTCCGGCCAAGGTGGCGCGGCCATCATCGGTCAGGGTTGAGGTGTCGATTGTAAACAGCACCCGGTCACCCACGGTCTGTTGAAAATACATTGGCGAACTGGGGTCCAGACTGCCTTGGCCGATGGTTTCACTGCCCAATGGCCCTGAACTGCCAAAGCCGTCATTCGGGCCGCCGCCCATGCCCCCGGCACCGCCGCCGAACCTGTCAGCGTTGGTGCAAGCGGTCATTGCGATCATAAGCAGCAGCGCGGTGCCGATTTTTTTCATTGTAGTATCCTGTTCTGGCCTCTGCCCGTTTCCCGGGATTCTAGCACTGTGTTTCGTGTTTGGAAACGGCGACGTGCCGTCTGATGGTAAAACCGACGATTTACAGGCAGATTTGCGCAAACCGCCGCCAATTGGCGCCCTATTTCAACAGCGGCGACCACGCCGGGTCCGATGCTGCCCCGTCAATCGGCACTTTTTTCAAGTTTCGCCCTGATATATCAACGGAATAGAGCGCGGATTGCCCATCGGACCCTTGGGATTCGCGCATGAACATCAACACCCGCCCATTGGGCGCCCATGTCGGGCCTTCGTCCAGAAACGATGCTGTCAGCAGGCGTTCTTCGGACCCGTCGGTGCGCATCACGCCAATGTGAAAGCGCCCGGCATTCTGTTTGGTGAAGGCAATCAGGTCACCGCGCGGCGACCAGACCGGCGTGCCATAGCGCCCCGCACCAAAGGAAATGCGCGACGCCTCGCCGCCATTTGCCCCCATGACATACAGTTGCGGGGTGCCGGACCGGTCGGATTCAAATACGATCTGGTTGCCATCCGGCGAATAGCTGGGCGCGGTTTCGATGCTGGGCGTATTGGTCAGGCGTTCGGGCTGCCCCCCGGGGCGAAGACGGTAAATATCGGTATTGCCGCCCTGGGCCGCCGAAAACACCACGGTTTGCCCATCGGGCGCATATCGCGGCGCGAATGTCATGCTGTCGGCAGGCACCGGCAGTTTCACGCGGCTGACGCTTCCCACATCCAGCTGGTAAATTTGCGGAAAGCCGGTTTCGTAACTGGTATAAAGAATTCGCTCGCCCGCAGGTGAAAACCGCGGCGCCAGCACAAGAGAGCTGCTGTCGGTCAGATACTGGATATTGGCACCATCGAAATCCATGATCGCCAGACGTTTCTTGCGTTCATTTTTTGGGCCCTGCTCGGATACAAACACCACCCGACTGTCGAAATAGCCGCCTTCGCCGGTGATCCGGGAATACACCGCATCGGCCACCTTGTGCGCCATACGCCGCCAGGAATTGGTCGTGCCCTGAAATTGCAGACCTTCACCAAGCTGCGCTTCGGAAAACACATCAAACACCCGAAATTTCACCGTCAGGCGGCCATCGGCGCTGGCGCTGACCGCGCCGGTGATCAAAGCCTGGGCATTCACCGCTTTCCAGTTGGCATAATCGACCGATGGGGTGAATTGCGTGACTTGGGTGATAAAGGCATCGGCGGGGATTTCACGAAACAGCCCGGTACCGGCCAGATCGGCGGCAATCAGCCGGGACAGACGCGCGGCATATTCACCGCCGCCGCCATCTTCGGCTATAAAATCCGGCACAGCAAAAGGCAGCGGTTCAATCACCCCTTCGGTGATATCGATGCGTAACGGGCCATCCTGGGCGAAAACGGGCGCGGCAAACGGCGTCAAAGCCAATGCCAGCGCGGCGGTTAGCAGGCGGAAACGGGTCATATAAATCCTCATCCTGTCCTATCGGGTGCGGTGGGCTGTGTCATACCCCCAAACCGCTGGGATCAATCGTAAGTTCCAATGTGCGCCACTGGTTATACGTCGACTGTGGCAGGGGAACACGCGGTGCGCCACCGTGAATGTTTGCCTGCTGCGCTGACCCGACGCTCTGGCGTGGCGCGTTGTCAACCTGCGCATCTGCCGGAACTTCTGTGAAACAGGCGGGGGGAAACATCACCGCATCCTCATCCCGCTGGGATCGAACGTCATTTCGATATTCTGCCACTGGCCGAACTTTTCCTGCGGCAGCGGAAAGCCCGACGCGCCGCAGCGTATGACGGCGCGCCGTGCGGCCTCATAGGCCTGACGGGCGGCGGTATCATCGCCGCCTGACGATTCCAGCATCCGAATCGTGCTGTTGATCGGCGTGCCGTCGCGGTTCATCGTCATCGCCACAACCACTGTGGTGCGCAACGCTTCCGAGCTGAGCGAGCCGACGTTCCAACACTGTTGCACTGAAACCCGAAGCGCCTCTTTTTCACCAGAGGTCAGGGGCGGGCCCGACGGCGCGGCCTGAACCGGTGTGGTATCTTGCTGCGCGCCTTCCAACGCCTCGCGCAGCGCGGCCTCAACGCTGTCGCTGCTGGCTTCGGCGGTGCGCCCCGGGGTGCGCGGCGCGTCGGGTGTGCGCGACACTTCGGCCGTACGCGGGCGTTCTGGTCGGCGGGCCGGGCGCGCCGATGTGGTGGGGGCGCCGGCCGCGGGTGGGGTGGCGGCCTCATCCGTCGGGGTTTCGGCCTCGGTCACGATTTCGGTCGTGGTTTCTTCGGGTGCGGCGGCGGGTTCCACCGGGGTGGGTTCGGGCGGGGCCGGATCAGGCTCGGGCGTTGGGTCGGGGGATGGCGCGGCGGTTTCCACCGGGTCAGGCGCGGTTTCCGCATCGGGCGGCGGGGGCGGTGTTGCCTCGTTTGCGATCCGGCGGGCCGGGCGCGGGGTGGCTGTTGGCGCGGTGGGGCGCGGGGTCACCACGGGCGGTGCGACCTGTTCGGGTTCGGGCGCGGCCACTTGCGGCTCGGGCACGGGTTCGGGGGCCACGGGGGCCGGTTCGGGGGCCTCAACCACCGGTTCGGGTTCCGGCGTCGGCTCGGGTTCGGATTCCGGCTCTGGCGTCGGTTCCGGCTCTGGCGCGGGCGTCGGTTCAGGCTCGGGTTCTGGTATCGGCTCAGGCTCGGGCTCAGGCTCGGGCGCCGGGGCCGGTTCAGGCTCGGCCGGCGTTTCAACCGGCGGTGTTGGCTCGGGCACTGGCTCCACTTCGGGTTCGGTTGCCGGTGCCGGGGTTTCGCCCGCATCAGGCCGCGTCAGGGCGGCAAATTCCTCTTCGCTCAACAGCGTCACATTCGCCACTTCGGGCGGCGGCGGCGGATTCAGCGCAAACAACCCACCAAGGAGGGCGACACCAATCAGTGCCACATGGCCAACGCCAGAAAGGGTGAAACCGGTTCTCACACCCTGCCCCTTAATTCCCCTGGCCGTCCAACGTCGGACCGCCGGTCTCGGTGACCAAACCGATTTCGTTGAACCCGCCAGCATTCAGCGCGCCCATCACCTGGACCACCCGCTCATAGGGAATGGCCCCATCGGCGCGCAAAAACACCTTTTGGCTGGTGCGCTCGGCGGCAATGGCGCGCAATTGACCGATCAGATCATCACTTTCGGTTTCATTGCTCATCAACAAGACCCGCCCATCAACGGTCAGCGTCACGGTCAAGGGTTCCTCACGCTCGGTCGGAAGCGCCTCGGCGCTGGTTTTGGGCAATTCGATCGGCACGCCCACGGTCAACAGCGGCGCGGCCACCATGAACACGATCAGCAACACCAACATCACATCCACAAACGGTGTGACGTTGATATCGCTCATCGGTTTGCGTTTGGCCCGACGGTTGCGGCGACGCCCACCGCCCCCACCACTGTTTTCAATCGCTCCGGCCCCCATGGTTCAGGCGTCCAACTGGCGCGAAAGGATGGTGGCAAATTCATCGGCAAAGCTTTCATAGCCGCGCACGATCCGGTCGGAATCGGCACTCAGCTTGTTGTAAAAGACCACCGCCGGGATCGCCGCCAAAAGGCCCAGACCCGTGGCCAACAACGCCTCGGCAATGCCGGGGGCGACGACGGCCAGGTTGGTATTTTGCTGCTCTGCGATCTCGATAAACGCGTTCATGATGCCCCAGACGGTGCCGAACAGCCCAACAAACGGCGCGGTCGATCCGATGGTCGCGAGCAGCGGCAACCCTTTTTCCAATTCATCCGCCTCTTTGGTGATGGCCACATCCATGCTGCGGTCGATTCGCGCCTGCGCGCCGGGAATCAACCCGCCATCGCCCCGGTGCGAGCGGCGCCATTCGGTCATGCCCGCGACAAATACGGCCTCGGCCCTCCCGCCCGGATCGGCACCGATCTTGTCATATAATTCGTCCAACGGTTCGCCCGACCAGAACGCCGCCTCGAATCGGGCCTGTTCATTGCGCGCGCGGCGGAACACGATGTGTTTCTGAATGATCACCGCCCAGCCCCAAAAGGACGACAGAATCAACAACCACATCACAAGTTTTACGGTGATCGTGGCGCGGGCGTACAACCCCCACAACGAAAAATCGGCGCTCTGCGCCAGCGCAAGGGTTTCGGTTTCCATTATTCCTGCTCACTCTTCGACCGCTCTGTCGTCGGCCTTCATTAAAGAAGCATCTTAAAGCATTGTAAGGGGTAAATCCAATATCAATGGCCCCCTGCCGATATTTTAGGTCGTCTGCCCCGCCGCTCGGCGAAACTCTGCCGGCAGGCGGGTGGCCCGCCCGGCCCGGTCCAGCGCGACTAAAGTAACCTGTGCTGCAAACACTACCTGCCCATCGCGGCAAACATCCTGGGCCAGAACCAGCCGCGCACCCGTGCACCTGACGATCCGGGTCTGCACCTGCAACGCATCGTCAAACCGGGCGGGTATCACATAATCCGCCTCAATCCGCGCCACTGCAAACACCTGGCCTGCGTCGCGCAACGCGCCCTGATCAATACCCAGTTCGCGCACCCAATCCGAACGCGCCCGTTCGATATATTTCAGGTAATTGGCGTAATAGACAATGCCCGCCATATCCGTGTCTTCATAATATACACGCACTGAAAACTGGTGCATCATCCCTGCCCTTGCCGCATATCCCGTCTTGGGTTTTATATCATCCAACAGGCGCACCAAACGCCAAACAAAACATCGTGTGCGCCGCAGGCGCTCCTTTTGGTCAGACTGCGATTGGCTGACCGGCCACCCAAACGGCGGCAATCGCGCGGTCATCGCCCATCATCAGGGTGGGGAACACCGCCTCCCAAATATCCTCGGCCCGTTCGGCCCGCTGCGCAATCGCGGGGGTCGAGCCAAGATCAAGCGCGATAATATCCGCCTCACTACCCACGGCCAGGGTGCCCACACAATCGGCCATGTGCAAAGCGCTTGCCGAACCGGCGGTGGCCAGCCACAGCAATTGCGCCGGATGCAACGCAGTGCCCGCCAACTGCCCGATTTCATAAGCCGCCGCCATGGTGCGCAACATCGAAAACGATGATCCCCCACCGGTGTCCGTCGCCAGCCCCACCGAAACGCCGCGCGCCTTAAGCGCCGCCATCTGAAACAGGCCCGAACCGATAAAGGCATTGGAGGTCGGGCAATGCACCACCGCCGCCCCCGTTTCGGCCAAACGATCCACCTCGCGCGGCTTCAGATGGATGGCATGGCCATAAACGCCCCGCGCGCCCAGCAATCCATGCGCCTCATATGTATCCAGATAATCGCGCGCTTCGGGGTGCAAATCACCAACCCAGGCAATTTCATCCACCTGTTCCGACAGATGAGTCTGCATCAGGCAATCAGGGTATTCACCCCACAACGCGCCCAGCGCGGCCAATTGTTCGGGCGTTGACGTTGGCGTGAACCGCGGTGTGATCGCGTATTGCAACCGGTCCACCCCATGCCAGCGGTCGATCAATGCCTTGCTGTCATCATAGGCCGATTGCGCCGTATCGCGCAGCCCGTCGGGCGCATTGCGATCCATACAGGTTTTGCCCGCCACCGCTCGCACGCCGCGCGCCCGTCCTTCGGCAAAAAATGCCTCAACCGATGCGGGATGGATCGTGC
Organism: Oceaniglobus ichthyenteri; assembly: GCF_003057885.1. Classification (GTDB taxonomy): domain Bacteria; phylum Pseudomonadota; class Alphaproteobacteria; order Rhodobacterales; family Rhodobacteraceae; genus Oceaniglobus; species Oceaniglobus ichthyenteri. The sequence goes on along the minus strand of NZ_QAGK01000003.1, from coordinate 76,232 downwards.
CATAACTGCACACCGTGGTGGTCCCCGCCGCCAGGGTCAGATCGAAATACCGCGCCGCGATTTGTGCGGCATAATCAGCATTGCCAAACCGCTGTTCTTCGGGAAACGTATAGGTGTTCAGCCAATCAATCAGACGCTTGCCCCAACTGGCAATGATCGCCGTCTGGGGATAATGCACATGGGCATCGACAAAACCGGGCAACAGCACCGCTTCGCCCATATCCTGCACCGCTACACCGGGGTGGGCGGCGCACACAGTGTCGGCTGGGCCGGTGGCGACAATCCGCCCATCCTGTACCAAAATCGCGCCATGGCGATGGTATTGCACCGCCTGCGTCAGTGGTACGACAAAGGGGTCATCCTGAATATCAATCAGTTGCCCAAGAATAAGGCGGGCAGTTGCCCCGGAGTGTTGATCTGTCATTCTGCCTCAATACCCCTGCCACTGCTGCAGGTAAATTGCCTTATCCCCTAGTCGTGCCATCTCACCTGACGTATGAAACCTGATAGCGCACAGGAGGGCACATTTTTTGACCATGCAAGATCCGATCCCCCCCGCCAATGACGAAGACGACGCCTATGCCTTGGACAGGCGTGCGGTCGCGGGCATTCTTGCGGCGGTCGAACAGGGTGACGCCCCTCGCCTGACCGAATTGATGGAGCCGCTGCACGCGGCCGACATCGCCGACCTTCTGGAACAGATCGACAGTTCCGACCGACACCGTCTGATCACGCTGTACGGCAAAGAGTTCGACGGCGAAATCCTGTCCGAACTTGATGAAAGCATCCGCGAAGAGGTGATCGCCGCGCTGTCGCCCCAGGTGTTGTCGGACGCGGTGCGCGAGCTTGAATCAGATGATGTGGTCGATCTGCTCGAAGATCTGGAAAAGCCGCAACAGGATGCCATCCTTGAGGTGCTTGAGGCCGCCGATCGTCTGGCGGTGGAACGCGCCCTGTCGTTTCCCGAATATTCTGCCGGGCGCCTCATGCAGCGCGAGGTCGTCATGGCGCCGCAACATTGGGACGTGGGCGATGCGATTGATTTCATGCGCAAAAGCGAAGACTTGCCAGATCAGTTCTATCATGTGATTCTGGTCGATCCACGGTTGCGCCCCGCCGGATATGTGACCTTGGGAAAACTCATGTCATCGCCGCGCACGATGAAACTGGCCGATATCACCGAACCCAGCTTTCGCATTTTCGAAGTGGACGAGGAAGAGGCCGACGTGGCCTATGCGTTCAACCAATACCACCTGATTTCCGCCCCCGTGGTCGATACCGATGGCCGCTTGGTGGGGGTGATCACCATCGACGATGCGATGATGGTGCTCGACGAAGAACACGACGAAGACTTGAAACGCCTCGGCGGTGTGGGCGATGAAAGCCTGGCCGACAGCACGATGTTGATCGTGCGCCGCCGCTTTCCCTGGCTTGCGGTCAATCTGGTGACGGCGATTCTCGCCTCACTGGTCATTGCCCAGTTCGAGGCGACACTGGCTGCCATCGTCGCTCTGGCGGTGCTGATGCCCATCGTTGCCTCCATGGGCGGCAATGCGGCAACCCAATCGATGACCGTGGCGGTACGCGCCCTGGCCACACGCGATCTGACATCGTCAAACGCGCTGCGCGTGCTGCGCCGCGAAATCGGCGCGGGGTTTGTGAACGGCTGTATTTTCGCGGTGATCATGGGCATCGTCGGCATTGTCTGGTTCGGCACGCCACTGTTGGGGGTCGTTCTGGGGGCGGCAATGGTGATCAACCTGGTGGTGGCGGGCCTGGCCGGTGTGGTCATTCCGATGACGTTGGAAAAGGCCGGCATTGACCCGGCGCTGGCCTCGGGCGCGTTTGTCACCACAGTGACCGATGTTGTCGGATTCTTTGCGTTTCTCGGGCTGGCGGCGATGGTGCTGATATGACCATCGCCGATGAAAAAGCCACTGCGCGCACCGCTGCCTTTGCCCGTCGCAAGACGGCATTCGACACTGCCATGCCGGGGGCGGGCGGGCTGCTCAGCTCGGTTCTGGCCGGGCATCGCGGCGTACCTGTGTCGGGTTTCCTACCCATTCGCACGGAAATCGATCCGACCCCGGCGATGGCCGAGGCGGCGGCCCATGGCCCCGTCGGTGTGCCGGTGATCATGGGCCGGGGACAGCCATTGCGCTTTGCGCTGTGGACACCCGATTGTGATCTGGTCCGGGGTCCGTTCGGGGCGATGGTTCCTGCCAAACCGGATTGGATGGTGCCGGAAATCCTGATCGTGCCCTTACTGGCCTTTACCCGCAACGGCGGGCGGCTGGGCTATGGCGGCGGCTATTACGACCGCACCCTCGAACAGCTACGCGCCACCGCGCCAACCCTGGCCATCGGTTTTGCCTTTTCCGCGCAAGAGGCCGACACCCTGCCGCTGGAGCCGACCGATCAACCACTGGACATGATCGTGACAGACCGGGCCGTGCTGACGCCCTAGCTTTTTCTTGCTATAAATATCCAAATTCCGCACGCAGCCCCAGGCAGCCACGCCAAAGGCGGCACGCCTTATCGGATATGCTGAAGCGTTGAAAACCCCTCAAAGGTTGGCGTGCCTTGGTGCAGTTTCTGCGCACTGCTGCCCGCGGATTTGTGCGAGGCGCGAAAGGCGTCACTGCGGGTCCAGGCGCGAAACGCTTCTTCATCGGCCCAGACGGTGTGCGAGGCATAAAGGATCGTGCCGTCGGTTTCGGGGCCTTTCAGCATGTGAAATTCAACAAACCCGTCCATTTCCTTCAGATGGCTGTCGCGGCCCAGCCACAGCGCCTCGAACGCTTCGGCATTTTCGGTGGGCACGGTAAAACGGTTCATGGCAAGATACATGGCGCGGCCTTTCGGGCTGTAATAACTGACAATTACACTCTGATATGACGCGGGGGCACAATTGCCAACCCCGGCTTGCCCTTAGGCCGGTTCCGCCTTACCCACCACCCCATGAGAATCTTATTTTTAGGCGATGTAATGGGGCGCGCCGGGCGTGCCGCGATAACCGGGCGTCTGGCCGGGCTGCGCGATGATTGGCGGTTGGATTTCGTCGTGGTCAACGGCGAAAACGCCACCAATGGCGCGGGCCTGTCGGCAGATCACGCCAAGGCGCTGTTGGAGGCCGGGGCAGATGTGATCACCCTGGGCGATCATGCCTTCGATCAAAAAGACATGCTGCGCTTTGTCGAGGACGAACCGCGCATTATCCGGCCGCTGAATTACTCAAAGGCGGCACCGGGGCGCGGCGCACGGGTGTTTTCCGCGCCGGGCGGGCGCAAGGTGTTGGTGGCCCAGGTGTTGGGCCAGGTATTCATGAAACGCCCGTTTGACGATCCGTTTTCCGCGATTGAGCCGGTGCTGAAGGCCGCGCCCCTGGGGGTGCAGGTGAACGCCGCGCTGGTCGATATGCATTGTGAGGCGACCAGTGAAAAAATGGCCATGGGCCATTGGTGCGATGGGCGGGCCAGCATTGTGGTGGGCACCCACACCCATGTGCCCACAGCCGATGCGATGATCCTGCCCCGTGGCACCGCCTATCAAAGCGATGCCGGGATGTGCGGCGATTACAATTCAGTGATCGGCATGGACAAGGCCGAGCCGTTAAACCGGTTCATCACCGGGATGAGCAAGGGGCGGTTCACCCCCGCCGCCGGCCCCGCCACCCTGTCGGGGTTGTTTGTGGAAACCGACGATGCCACAGGCCGCGCCTTGCGCGTTACGATGGTGCGTGAGGGCGGCGTTTTGCAAGGCAGCGCGCCCTGAAAACAGGCATCGGCGGTGTTTGGCCTGCTGTTTGCCCTGCACGGTTGGTTTTCCCTTCCCACCGCCAAAGGCGGCCTTGTGGTGGGCCACGAGCAAGCTAAGGTTTACAAACCGATTTGCCAAAGGGGCCAGGGATGGATCTGTTCAATTTCGATCCGACAACACAGGCGATTTTATGTTTCGTCATCCTGATCGGCATGCTGATCCTGTTTGCGCGCGAAACCTATCCCACCGAGGTGGTGGCGATTTCGGGCGCATCGGCAATGTTTGTTCTGGGCCTGTTGCCCTATGACGCGGCGATTGCGGTGTTTTCAAACTCGGCGCCGTGGACGATTGCGGCGATGTTTCTGGTCATGGGCGGGTTGGTGCGCACCGGGGCGTTGCAATGGCTGACCGAACGCGCCGATGCCCGCGCCGAAACACAGCCGGTTCTGACCGTGGTACTATCGCTGATCATCGTCGCCATCGGCAGCGCATTCATGAACAACACGCCCGTCGTGGTGGTGATGATTCCGGTGTTTGTGCAACTGGCCAAACGGATGGGGATTTCGCCCTCGAAACTTCTGATACCGCTCAGTTATGCCGCGATCCTGGGCGGCACGCTGACGCTGATCGGCACCTCGACCAACCTGTTGGTCGATGGGGTGGCGCGCCAAAATGGCATGGCGGCGTTTTCGATCTTTGAAATCGCCCCACTGGGGATGGTGCAGGTCTGTCTTGGGGGGCTGTATCTGGCGTTTGTGGGGCGGTTTTTATTGCCCGAACGCCAATCCATGGGCGGCATGATCAGTGACAAACGCAAGCTGAAATATTTCACCGAAGTCGCCCTGCCCCACGATTCCGATTTGATTGGTGATCATCCGCGCGATGTGGGCCTGTTTCAGCGCGAAGGTGTGCGGGTGATTGACGTGTTGCGCGGCGATGCCTCGCTGCGCCGCAATATGGACACCGTCGTGTTGCAGGCGGGTGACCGTGTCGTGCTGCGCACCGAAATGGCCGAGCTTCTGGGCCTGCAAAGCGATCCGAACCTGCGCCCGGTTGAAAAGCTCAGCTCGATCCAAACCGAAACCGTTGAAGTGTTAATCACCCCCGGCGCGCGGATGGTGGGGCGCAGTTTGGGGGCAATGCGGTTGCGCCGCCGTTATGGTGTTTACCCGCTGGCGGTGCATCGCCAGAACCAGAATATCGGGCGCAAACTGGATGATGTGGTGGTGCGGGTGGGCGATACACTGCTGATCGAAGGGGCCGGAGAAGATATCGAACGCATGGCCCAGGATATGAACCTGGTCAACGTCAACCGCCCCACGGTGCAGGCCTATCGCCGCTCCAAAGCGCCGATTGCCATTGGCGCGCTGGCCGCTGTCGTGATCCTGGCGGCATTCAACGTGGCGCCGATATTTGCCCTTGCGATGCTGGCGGTCACCGTGATCCTGCTGACCCGCAGCATCGACGCGGATGAGGCGTTTTCCTTTGTCGAGGGGCGATTGCTGGCACTGATCTTTGCAATGCTGGCGGTGGGCGCGGCGATGCAGGAATCGGGCGCGGTGGCCCTGTTGGTGGGGGTGTTGCAGCCATGGCTGACCGTGCTGCCGCCGACAATGGTGATTTTGTGCGTCTATCTGTTGGCCTCAACCCTGACCGAATTGGTCAGCAACAATGCGGTGGGGGTGATTTTAACCCCGATCGTGATCGAACTGGGCTTTGCCCTTGGGTTGGACCCACGGGGGTTGGTTGTGGCGGTGATGTTTGCCGCCAGTTCGGCGTTTTCCACGCCTATCGGGTATCAGACCAATATGTTGGTCTATGGTCCGGGTGGGTATAAATTTACCGATTTCATGCGGGTCGGGATTCCGCTGAACATTTTATTGGGGTTAAGTGCATGTGTGACGATACCTTTGATCTGGCCCCTCTGATGCGGCGTCTGGCAGGTTTGGTTCTGTTGGCGGGCTGTGCCGCCGCACCGATGGCGCCGCCCACCGCGCCCGAACCGCGACAGGCGATCATGTACCGCAACACCGTAACGGTGCAATTTTCCGACGGTGCGCTGTGTGTTGCAAAACGCCCTGGCACGGCGCGCGCCTGGGATGGCACACTGGCGGGCTGCCCGCATCTTTTGCCCTACCGCGTCACCCTGCCCGGCGGCGGATTGGCCCCGCGACAGGTTTTGGTGCGCCTGCCCGGTGGCGGCGTGCGGGTGATTGCCGTGGGCGATGCCGCTTTTGGCCTGCCCGGTGCCGGGTTGTGATGGCTTGAACGCCCCGCCCCTGTTGGGATAGACAGCACCAATTATATCCATTGCATTCGGAGCAGCCACCATGGCAGGCCATTCAAAATGGGCCAATATTCAGCATCGCAAAGGGCGCCAGGACGCCCAACGCTCAAAGCTGTTTTCAAAACTGGCCAAAGAAATCACCGTCGCGGCCAAGATGGGCGACCCCGACCCCGATAAAAACCCCCGCCTGCGCCTGGCCGTGAAAGAGGCAAAATCGGTTTCGGTGCCCAAAGACGTGATTCAACGCGCGATCACCAAGGCATCGGGCAGCGAATCGGAAAATTACGATGAAATCCGCTACGAGGGTTATGGCCCCAACGGCGTGGCGGTGATTGTCGAAACCATGACCGACAATCGCAATCGCACCGCATCAAACGTGCGCAGCACTTTTACCAAAAACGGCGGCAATCTGGGCGAAACCGGCAGTGTTTCGTTCATGTTCGACCACAAGGGCGAAATCGTGTACCCCCTTGAAACCGGCAGCGAAGACGACATCATGATGGCCGCGATCGAGGCGGGCGCCGAAGATGTAGAGCATGACGACGACGGCCACTATATCTATTGCGCCGATACCGATCTGAATGACGTTTCCAATGCGCTTGAGGCCACCTTGGGCGAATCAACCTCGACCAAACTGGTGTGGAAACCGCAAACCCGCACGGAATTGGGCCTGGAAGACGCACAAAAGCTGATGAAACTGATCGAAGCCTTGGAAGACGATGACGATGTGCAAAACGTCACCGCCAATTTCGACATTTCCGACGAGGTGGCAGCAGCCCTGTGAGCGATAAGCGCGCCTCCTCTATCCAAAGCACCGGTTTGTTGCGGTTTTGCGCGCTGGTGGGGTTTCTTGGCGCGCTGGGCCTGATCGGAACCATCCTGATCGCGCCGCTTTTCGTGCCCGATTACAACTGGATCGCCGACACGATCAGCGATCTGGGCGCAGGCGAGCATGAGATTATCGTCGATATCGGGCTTTATACCTATGCCGCCGCCCTGCTGTGTCTTTCGGTGGGGGCGGCGCATATGCATCCGGGCGGGCGCGGCTGGAGCATCGGCATCCTCACATTGTTGGTGCTGGCCGCGCTGATCATCGTTGTGGGGGCGCGCAACGAATATGGTGACAATGACAATGAAGGCGTCGTGATACATATCTATCTGGTTTACGGTCTGGGGGCCGGATTTGCGATTGCCCCCTTTGCCATGGCGCAGGGACCGATGCGGCGGGTGTTTTATGCCCTTGGCGCCCTGTGGATCATCACGGCACCTGTGTTCTTTTTCATGCCCGACGGGTGGGATGGCCTTTATGAACGGGGGCTTGGCCTGATCGCGCTAAGCTGGAGTTCGTGTCTGGCGTTGATGCTGTGGCGCGCAGGAGATGCCCGATGACCCCCGAAGATGTGACCGCCCTGTTTACCCGAAAATCCGGCGATTTCGCCTTTGCCCGCTGGGGCCGTCCGATTGTGCCGGTGGTGTTTGGCGTTGACGATGCCACCCTGCCGGTGATCAAGGGCGCGATTGAGGCTGTGGTGACCCTGGCCGGTCATAAAATGGCCGAAACCGACCCCGAATTGGGCGCCAACCTGATGGTGTTCTTCCTGCGCGACTGGGACGAATTGCGCGAAGTGCCAGGGTTAGAGCGGATGATCCCCGACCTGATGCCGCTTCTCGACCGGCTATCACAGGGCGAAGCCAATCAATACCGGATCTTCCGGTTCGACCCCGATGGCGGGATCAAGGCGGCGTTTGTATTCCTGCGCATGGATGCGCATTTGTCCGACATTCCGGCCGAAACACTGGCCCTGTCGCAAGCGGTGCAAGTGATTGTTTTATGGTCGGATCTTGCCTTTACCGACCGTTCGCCCCTGGCCACTGTTGCCGACGGGCAGACCATATTGCGCCCCGAAATCGGTCAGGTGATCCGCGCGGCGTACGACCCGATACTGCCCCCCGCCGCACAGGACAGCGCGTTTGGATTGCGCTTGTTTGCACGGTTGGGGCGCACGGATTGACAGGCGGCACTTTTTGCACACGCGGAGCCTCCGGCGGGGATATTTTAAGCAAGAAAAATCAAAGAGCTGGATTAACCAGCCACGCTGCGCAAGATCGCCAAGGCAGCGGCATGAATTTCACGGTTGGCAGCGGCCAGAACGCGCCCGCCCTGATGCACCGGCGCGCCTGTCCAATCGGTGACAATGCCGCCTGCCGCCTCGATCACTGCGATCGGGGCCTGAATATCATAACTGTGCAAACCCGCCTCGATTACCAGATCGATCTGCCCTGCCGCAAGCAGGGCATAGGCATAACAATCAACGCCATAGCGGGTCAGCCGTGCCTGTTGCGATACGGCGCGGAATGCCGCGCCTTCGATATCGCTCCCCACTTCGGGGAATGTGGTGAACAGGATCGCCTGATCCAACGGGCGCGGCGGACGGGTGGCCAAGGGCGCGCGGCCCATCGGCCCCTCGACCCACGCCTGACCAAAGCCGCCAAAGAAACGTTCGCCAATATAGGGTTGGTCGATCACGCCCAATTTCGGCCCGGTCTCATCCCCCACCGCAATCAAGACGCCCCAAGTGGGGGTGCCGGATAAAAATCCGCGGGTGCCATCAATCGGATCAAGCACCCAAACCAGCCCGGATGTGCCGGGTGTGGTGCCGAATTCTTCGCCGGTGATGCCATCCATCGGGCGCCGCCGGGCCAGAACCGCGCGCATCGCGGTTTCGGCCGCACGATCACCTTGGGTGACCGGGTCGAAGCCATTGGTGTCTTTATTGTCGGCGGCCAACCCCACCGCGCGAAAATACCGCAAGGTTTCGGGCCGGGCCGCGTCTGCCATTGCCATGGCGCAAGCCGTTAAATCAGATTGCAACTGGCTGTCTTTCATCGCCCATTCCCCTTTACCCACCCCACGTGGGTAGGTGTTGGGAACAGGCCGGTCAAGCCGCCCTTAGGCGACGTCACTCAGAACGCGGGCCAGTTCAAACAGACGGCGGCGCTGATTTTCGGGAATCGCATAATAGGAACGGACCAGTTCCAACGCTTCCTTGTCGGCCAAGATATCACCCTTGACAGTTCCGGGTGCGCGGGAATCGCCGCTTTCGATTTCGTCCATCCCCTCAAAGAAATAGGCGACAGGCACATCCAATGCACTTGCAATATCCCACAAACGCGATGCGCTGACCCGGTTCATGCCGGTTTCATATTTCTGGATCTGCTGGAACTTGATCCCAACATGTTGTGCCAGTTGTTGTTGGGTCATGCCCAGCATCCACCGGCGGTGACGAACGCGCTTACCTACATGCACATCTACAGGATGTTTCATACCATTACTCCTAATACCTACGCTTGCATGCCAATGAACTGCGTATGGGCGTTCAACTCAACCTGCCTTTTAGGACAGGTATGGAAGATAGGTATAAAAACCGTTTATCAACAGTATGTTAACTTTTGCTCCACCCTGGATTTTTACCAGTTAACTATTTGTTAACTCGCCTCTAGCGTGTTTTCCCTCAATAAATCGGGGAATTGTCGGCGCATCTGACGGCATCCTAGGGTTGATCCCACCTCGACCATAGCGCGTCAAACCCATAGCATGGACGCCCAGACAGGAGATTTTCAGATGCAAGCCTTGCAAGTTGTCAGTCACGAATCACCCCCCGCCCTGGTCGGCGTGCCCTGTCCGCGCCCCGGCCCCGGACAGGTGGCGGTTCGGATTGCCGCCTGTGGGTTGAACTTTGCCGATCTGCTGATGGCAAACGGCACCTATCAGGACACGCCCGCCCTGCCCTTTACCCTTGGCTTAGAGGTGGCCGGGACAGTGACAGCCCTTGGCGATGGTGTCACCGGCCTGACACGGGGCGCACGGGTGGCGGTGTTTGGCGGTCAGGGCGGGCTGGCACACCATGGCGTGTTTGCAGCCGAGCGATGTGTCACCCTGCCCGACGAGATGCCGTTTGAACACGGCGCCGCGTTTCAGGTTGCCTATGGCACGGCGCATGTGGGGTTGGCGCACAAGGCACGCCTGCGCCCAGGTGAAACCCTGTTGGTTCTGGGTGCGGCGGGCGGTGTCGGGCTGACGGCTGTGGAGATTGGCAAACTCATGGGCGCGCGCGTGATCGCCTGTGCCCGTGGCGCGGCCAAGTTGGACGTGGCGCGCAAGGCCGGGGCCGACCACCTGATCGACAGTGACGCCGGCGATCTGCGCCGCACACTCAAAGATCTTGGCGGCGTCGATGTGGTCTATGACCCGGTCGGGGGCGATTTGTTTCGCGCCGCCCTGCGCGCCTGCAACCCCGAAGCGCGAATCGTGCTCGTGGGCTTTGCCAGCGGCGATATACCCCAAGTGCCCGCCAACCATTTATTGGTGAAAAACATCACGCTGATGGGGTATTACTGGGGGGGCTATCTGGCCTTTAACCCTTCGGTTCTGACTGACAGTCTGCAAACGCTGTTCGCGTGGTACCGTGCGGGGCATCTGCACCCCCATATCAGCCACACCCTGCCCTTGGCCGAGGCGGCCACAGGGTTGGATCTGTTGCGAAATCGCGCCTCAACCGGCAAGGTTGTGATCACCATGGAATAAGGCGTCACAACAGGCGATATTGCTGGCGCAGCAATGCCGCCATGCCTTCGGCGACTTCGCCTTGGGCCAATTCCCCGGCATACAGGTTGATCTTTTGCCGTTTGAGATCGGGCAGACCACTGTTGTGGGGGATCTGCTCCATGAATTGTGGCGCGGTGCCTTCGATCATTGCGGTAACGCCCAGATCGGCGCTGACTGTGGCTTCGATCGCCGGATCTGAGTCAGATTCCACGCTCATTTCCCAATCGATCCCCGCCTCATCCAAGGCCCGCTGCGCCCCGGCACGAAAAATACAGTTCGAACAGAATGCCAATCGCAAAGGGCGCGCCCGCCACGCCGATCCACCCGGCGCGCCAAACCACACCAGAGGCAGTTCAACCAGAGTTTCGCCGCCGGTTTCGACCCCGTCTTCGGTGGTAAGGATGAAATCACATTCGCCCCGCGCAAACATCTGTTTCAAACGCCGGGTGTGCGATGATTTCAACTGCACCCGCACCCTTGGAAAATCTACGGCAAAGCGTTGCAAAACCGGCGGAATCGCCGGGTGCACGATATCATGGGGCAGACCAACGATGATTTCCCCCTCATACGAGGTGCCGGTCATGCGCGCGATCACCTCATCATTCAGGTCCAGCATCCGGCGGGCATAAGACAGCAATTGTTCCCCCGCCGACGTCAGGGCAACACTGCGCGCTGACCGGTCAATCAGGCTGATTCCCATGTTTTCTTCCAACCGCTTAAGCTGCATCGATACGGCCGACTGGGTCAGGTTCAAAAACCCGCTGGCCTTGGTCACGCCCCCGGTTTCGGCCACAGCCACGAATGACCGCAGGGCGGTCATGTCGAGATTTCGGGGCATATCACAATCCTTGATATCAGAAGTAAAAAACATTCGTTTTCAATATTGAACACAAGCCGCCATATACATCAACAGAAATGATATCGAACACGCAGTTGTTCACAAAACAGAAAGAAACCCGACATGACCAGCCTTACCCCAACCGCCGAGTGTTGCACGGCGCAGCCTAAAACGCGCCCTGGCCTGTTCGCGCAGATTTCCGCGATGATCGCGGCACGTCGGCAACGGGCGCAATTGCGTGAGTTGGACGATGCGATTCTGTATGATCTGGGCCTGAGCCGTGCTGAAATCGAGGCGGAATCGCGCCGCGCGCTTTGGGATGTGCCTGCAAACTGGCGCCGCTGATCCGGGTTTTGACAAATTGTTCACCAAACCCGACAGAAACGGTGCAAATCCGACACTTACGTTCTTGAATTTACGGCCGCCCCTGCCGATATTAGACCCAAGGGCGGCCTGTTCAATCTGAGCCGCCTCAAGAGCTATATCCATCAGGAGGCGATCCATGGCTGAATATCAAACGATCCGCGCCAAAACCGGCGCCCGCTCGGTCGAGATCGACCAGGGGCTGAAGGCGCACATGAACAAGGTTTACGGCACGATGTCGGTCGGTCTGTTGTTGACCGCTGGCGTTTCCTGGGCCGTGGGCACCAATGACGCGATGGTTGCCGCCGTGTTCGGCACGCCGCTGCGTTGGCTGGTGATGTTTGCCCCGCTGATCATGGTGTTCGCGTTTGGCGCGCTGATCAACAAAATGTCGGCGGCCGGTGCGCAACTGTTCTTTTACGCCTTTTCGGCGCTGATGGGCCTTTCGATCAGCTATATCTTTGCGGCCTATACCAGCCTGTCGATTGCACAGGTGTTTCTGGTCACGTCGATCTCGTTCGCCGGTCTGTCACTGTGGGGCTATACCACAAAGAAAGACATCTCGGCTTGGGGGTCGTTCCTGATCATGGGTGTGATCGGTTTGATCGTGGCGTCGATCGTTAACATTTTCCTCGGCTCGCCCGCGATCATGTTTGCGATTTCGGTGATTGGTGTACTGATCTTTGCCGGTCTTACGGCCTATGACACCCAGCGGATCAAGACAGATTATATCGCCCATGCACAGGCGATGGATCAGGAATGGTTGGGCAAATCCGCGATCATGGGCGCGCTGAGCCTGTATCTGAACTTTATCAACATGTTCATGATGCTGCTGTCACTTTTTGGCAACCGCGAGTAACGAAACCTTTCGTTCCACAATTGCAAAAGCCTGCCAGGGATACCCCTTGGCAGGCTTTTTTGCGGGCCTACGGAACATCCTGTGTGGTCAGGCCAACCCACTTTTTGGCAGGGCAGTGCAGATCAGAACGTCACAGGCCGCGTCGCGCAAAAGACGGCGCGACACACTGCCGATAAAGGCACGGTGAATCAGGCTGGCACGCCCGGGGCCAAGGGCAATCAGATCCACGCCCGGGTTGCGGCACAACCGCGCCAGAACGGTGTCTGGCGCCCCTGTCACCGCCTGCGATGTGGCACGGGGGCCGATGGTTTCGGTCAGGCTGTGCAGATGGTCCTTGGCGATCCGGGTCAAATTGCGCCGATGCGCGATCAGGCCGGATTGGCGGGTTCCAACGCGCAACATCGCCTCTTCCAATTGCGGCGCGATGCGCACCACCTGAACCAGATGCAATTTGGCGTCGGGCAACAGATTGGCCACATATCCCAGCGCGTTTTGCGCATCATCATTGCCGTTGGTGGCCACGATCACCCGCGCATAGGGCGCGCCAACCATCTGTTTTACAACAAGAACCGGCGCCAACCCGGCGGCAATCACCCGTTCGGTGGTCGACCCGAGAATCCGCTGTGAGATTTTGGTCTTTTGATGGGCGCGCATTACAATTAGATCGGGGGCGATATGTTCGCAGATCTCAATCAGACGCAGGGCGTGCGCCCCAGCCTCAATATGAATTTCGATCCTGTCGGGCGCGACGTCGAGTTCGGCCAACGCCGCCTTGATCGTATCGCGCGCCGCGATTTCGGCTTGGCCAAACAGGGTGCCGACATCGCCGGGAAACGCGCTGCTTTCGGGCAGATCAAGAATATGAACGACGTGCAACCGCGCCCCATGGGCCACCGACAGCGCGACAGCCCGCGCCAGAACGGCGGTATCTTGTGGGAACTGCCCCACAGCGGCAAGGATGGTTGAGGCTGGCACGGCGGTATCCCTTGCGAGTGATCATCTGATTGTCTGCCCGGACCATCGCATGTTCGGCTGCGCCAGCCAATACGGCACGACGCACGTTCTCATCGCCAAAGCGCCCCACCCGACGCATTGAAATTCTGCAATTCCAACAGCGTCAGGTAAGACGGTGCGCGCGCCCTGCGGCAACAGCGCCGGTCAGGCCGCCAGTTTCAGGCTGCTTTGCTCTTCCCGCACGCTGTTGTGGTTTGCGTGATTGCGCACAAGATGCATATCGCGGTGCGCGGGGCGGTCGACGATGTCGGTAATCTCGTACCGGTTTACGCCGATATCTTTCAGCATGTGATCATCCATCGCGCGCAAGGCCGCGATCGTCTTGTGGCGTTTCCAGCGCTGGTTGGCCAACCACATGGCACGTTGCAACAACCCAGGCTTGGCAACCGCAGTGTCGCCATGCATGGCCCTATCGCGGCGAAGTTCGGCCAGAAGAAGCCGACGAGTGAAAAACGGATGCATATCATCCTCCAGTTGAAAAAGGATCAAAACCATGACGTCAGAATGCCGCCTGCCACAGCGCCGGTTGCGAAAATTTGCAATATGAAATGTGGCACAGGCCCCTTCGCCATCTCGACAGATCACAAAGATCTGCAAAACCCCCGAGGCGAGAGGCGGCACAGCGCGCCCGCCCCGCCCGGGGCTAACGAAGGGTTTGGGTTTTTCCCGCGGTGTGCAGGGCCCTCTTATGATAACTGGAAGGTTTCATGATCGTCATATGGGGTCGGTGCCGCGGCCTTTCAATCGCGCCACGATCCGGGGGCGCGGTATTGGCGAAAGCTTTTCGATGGTGGGCCAATTAAGTCACATTATCAGTTATTTTTGACGTTTTCCGCGGTCGATTGCCGCCCGACATCAAATTTTTACCTGCTGAGATGCGGCATCACGCCCGCGCCAAAACGGGCGTTTCCATCGGGTAGTTCGGGCACCATGATGTTAAATCCATCTGCCGCGCCACCAGACACCCAGGACTGCATCACCTGGGCTACATCGGCCCCCGTTCCCACCACCAACAGATGCCCCCGCCCGGCGGCAAAGCGTGCTGCCAACTGGCGCAGGGTCAGGCCGCCTTGCCGCGCCTCGGCCAACAAAAGCCGCGCACGCGAATTGCTGAACCGATTGTCGGTCAGATCGTCGGGGCCAATCGGGACTGGTTGATCCGGGTCAAGCCCGGCCAGCGGCGCACCGATGAACCGTTCCAGTTTGGTAAGGACATGATCCAACCCGATCCGCGCGCTCAGGTTTTGCAGCTCTGCCTCGGCCTGCACGCGCGTTGCGCCCACGAACGGCACCAACCCCGGCAGCACCTTGACCGTGTCAGGATCGCGCCCTGCCTGTGCGGCATGATTGCGAACACTCTGGCGAAACGCCCGCGCGTCCGCCAGATTGGATTGCACGGTAAACACCTGATCGGCATGGCGCGCGGCAAACGCCATGCCTTCGGGCGATGACCCCGCCTGGGCCAAGAGCGGCCAATCATAGGGCGCGGGTGACAGATTTACGGCGCCGCCCACCGCACCGTATCGGCCCGTGTGCCCTACGTCTTTTGGCGCGTGGCTTAAATATCGTCCGGTGGATGTGTCGGCGATCCGGCTTACACCCTTCCACCCCGACCACAGGGCCTTGACCGCCTGAACCACATCTTCGGCGCGGGCATAGCGTTCGGCGGTGGGGGGCATTTCGGGCCAGCCGAAATTTGCCGCCTCTTGCGGATAGGACGAGGTGACAATGTTCCATCCGGCCCGCCCACCGCTGAGGTGGTGCAACGACAGGATGCGCCGCGCCAGATGCCAGGGATGATTGAAACTGGTGCTGGCCGTGCCGGTCAGGGTCAACTGCTCGGTCACCGCCGCCAAAGCGGCCAGCACCAGAAACGGGTCCAATGCCTCGGACGGGTGATGTTCGGGGCGATCCTGCAGGCACAGGATATCGCCCAGAAACAACCCATCAAACCCCGCCGCCTCGGCCCCCTTGGCGCAGGCCACCCAATGGGCCAACTCCAATGGCGCGGTGGCCTGTACCCCCGGGCCGCGCCACGCCGCCTCGTGGCTGCCGTGGCCAAAAACAACGGCATTCAGGATCATTGGGTCAGCCAGTCCTGATTGTACCACCCTGAAACATCGCCCGGCCAGTTCAGGGTCGTGCCGCCCGCGTCTTTCAACACGCCGCTGTCAAACAGAAATTGCGCCATGGCGGCAAACCGGTCGGCATCAATCCCGCCCACGGGCCGATCACCATCGCGCAAATACCCACCTTGGGCAATCGCCTGCATTGATCCTTGCACCAACGCGGGATTCGGGAAATCGCCCGCCGCGATCAGCAATTGCGCCGCGGCATCCGGGTTATCGGCGGCCCAGGTGTATCCGGCCTGTGTGGCGCGCATGAACCGGGCCACCAGATCGGGATCATCGGCCAAGGTGGCCATTTGGGTGCCGATATAGCCGTTTTGCTGATCGGGAATGCCGTAATCGGCATAGGTAAACGATGATTGTTCGCGGCCCAACAGCGTGCCATTCACCCCTTCCCAGGTTGCGACCTCAAGGGTGAAATCCACAGCACCCGTCGCCAATGCCTCATAGGCGCCGGTGCCAAGGGTGACCGTATCCCACACCGGATCGCCGCCATCGTTTTCGATCATCGTGCCGATCAACGCCGCCTCCCAGGCGCTGCCGAATCCGGCATAGGTTTTGCCCGACAGATCGGCGGGGCGGGTGATTTCGGTATTGTTGGTGTTATACACCAATCGCCCCGCTTCATGCTGCATCGTGGCCCACAGCGCCACCAGATCGGCACCCGCCGCCTTGGCGCTGAGAAATCCAAGCGAGGTGAGATAGGCAAAATCGGTCACCCCAGCCGCCAAAAGAGCGGCCGAATTGGTATCGGAATAGGGCAGAAGTTCAACGTTCAGCCCCTCATCGGCGAAAAACCCTTTGTCGCGCGCCACAACCAGACCGATGTGGTTGGTGTTCAATGTCCAATCCAGCGCGATGGTTACATCGGCATCCTGGGATTGGGCGGCAAAAGGGGCCAAAAGACAGGCGGCCAGAAACAGGTTCTTGATCATGGGGATGTGTCCTTTAACAGATGGAATTTCAGGGTTTCGCGCAGATCGGCCAGCGCCGCCTCGCTGCGCGCGGGGCGTGGGGTTGTGACGGGGATATCGGCAATGATCCGGCCCGGCCCGCCCGCCATCACCAGAATGCGGTCGGCCAGGCACGTTGCCTCGTGCAGATCATGGGTGACCAGCAAAACACCGCGCGGGCGGTCGGCGAGGCGGGCCAACAGCCAATCCTGCATCCGCATGTGCGTGACAGCGTCCAGCGCCGAAAACGGTTCGTCCAACAGAACAAACCGGCTGTCTTGCACAATGGTGCGCAGGAACGCGGCGCGCTGGCGCATTCCGCCTGACAATTGCGCCGGAAACAGCGCCTCGCACCCCGAAAGGCCAAAGGGCGCAAACAATGGCGCCACCTTTGCCCGGGCCGCGCGGCGCGACAGGCCCGACATCTCCAGCCCAAGAATCGCGTTTTCCATGATCGTCAGCCAAGGAAACAAGGCATCGCTTTGCGGCTGATAACTGAGTGCGGGATGGGGCGGGGTGATGGCCTGACCATCAAGCATGATCTGCCCGCGCGCGACCAGTCCTGCCGGCAAAATCCCCGACAGCCATTTCAAAACCGATGTTTTGCCACAACCCGACGCCCCGATCAGCGCGGTGATCCCGGTGCCGGGCAAACACAGCGACAGATCGCGCACCAGATCGCGCCCCGGCGCCGCAATGGTCAGACCGCGAATTTCAAGCATCCCGGCGCACCTCTGGCCCTTTGGCGGTCAGCCGGTCAAAAAGGCGGATCGCGCCCAGCAACGTCAGGGTCAACAGCGCCGATATCACCACCGCCGCCAACACCAGATCGGCGCGAAAATTATTCTTGGCCGACAGGATATAAATGCCCAATCCGCGCCGCGCCCCGGCATATTCGGCAAAAATGGTCGCCACGATGGCATAGGTCGCCGATATCCGCAGCCCCGCCAAAAACGCCGCCCGCGCCGACGGCACCGTGGCGCGCCAGAAAATCGCCCAGCGCCCGGCGCCCATCGACGCCAGCAAATCAACAAAAGCGCCCGGCGTTTGGCGATACGCCGACAACAGGCTCAGCAGCATTGGGAAAAACGTCACCAGAATGACCAACAGCACCTTGGGCAGCAATCCAAACCCGAACCACAGGATCATCAACGGTGCCAGCGCGATCAAAGGCACCGTCTGACTGACCACAAACAGCGGCATCAATCCGCGCTGCGCCCAAGGCGTGAAATACAACGCCACCGAGGTGAGACAGGCGAAACTGACCGACAGGGCAAAGCCGATGCTGGCCACAGTCAGGGTCGCCACCCCATGTGGGATTATTGCATCGCGGTGCGCCACCAGCGCCCGGATCACCCCCGATGGCGGCGGCAAAACCATCGGCGATACCCCCATCAGATGGCAATATCCCTCCCACGCGGCCAAAAGCAGCGCAGCAATGATCAGCGTTGGCAAAATACGCGCCAGCATCAAAATACCCCTTGGGTAAACGTGGGGGTTTAGCGCGCGGTGGGGCTGTTGGCCGAGGCGGTCAGATCAATCGTCACATGACCTTGGGCTGGGCCAAAGCGCAGAAACGCCTGGCGCACCGTTTCAAACACCGCCCCCGCATCGCCGTGCAACCGGGTACAGAAGTTTTTCGATTTCAAAAACGTGCCCGAGTCTTTCAGAAACTCGATACAGCCATAGATTTCGTCCATGTGCCGATCCTGGCCCATGACATACAGCGAAAACTGCACGTCGATCTCGACCCCCAGAACCGGCGCGGCCCGCACCGCCTCTGCGGCTTGCTGCTGACGTTGGGCCAAGGGCGTGTCTTGCGCCGTGGCCAAAACATCACAGCGGCAGTTGGGGTCATCGGGTTCACCCGGGCAGCCGCGCGAAAACGTGACATGCATCGCCACATGGGCCGGATCGCGCGCGGCCTCGGCAAACAAATCGCGGATTGCGCCGAACAGGGGTTCGGGCGCGCCCACCATCAGGGTTGAAACATCATCGGTTTCGATGCGCAACTGATCGCGGTAGGGGTCAATCCCCTTGAGCCCTGAAAGAATGACCCGGACAAAATCCGACACCATCGGATAAAGAGACACTTGTGCGCCAATGAACATATTTTTCCCTCGCTCCGCCGGCATTATCCGGATCAGCTGTGAAGAGTTCGCGCATCTTGCGCATCTCAGCCCCGCTCGGGGCACCCCTGGTTGAATTTGGCCACATACTGGCCAAGATCCCCGTGGTGTCAAGCATCTTATCCGCGCCTTTCACGATTGCGGCGCGACAGACATCCGCCCCCTTGCCGCGCTGCCGGTTCTTGTCCACTGTCGCGGTTTTACTGCAAATCGCCCGGATCATCATGGCCCACGCATCCCCCCCCCACCGCCCGGTTGCCGCCGGGATCGACCTTGGCGGCACCAAGATCGAGGCGACGTTGTTTGGGGCCGATCTTTTGGCGATCACAGCGCGGCGCACGCCAACACCTAACGCGTCCTACGGCGCACTTCTGGCTGCCCTCGAACACGAGGTGCAGTGGCTGCGCCGCCAGGCGGGGTGCGAAGATTTGCCAGTGGGTATCGGAATGCCCGGGCTGGTCGATGCGCAAACCGGCGTGACCTTTGCCGCCAACCTGTCGGCCAATGGGCAAAGGTTATCGCCCGATCTGCGCGACCGCGTGGGCGGTACGGTTGTGGCCGCCAATGACAGTCAGTGTTTCACCCTGTCGGAATCCTGTGGCGGCGCGGCGCGCAATCACCGGCGGGTGTTTGGCCTGGCCTTGGGCACCGGGGTGGGGGGCGGCCTGTGCCAGGATGGCCGCCTTGTGCCGGGGTTGAACGGAATGGCGGGGGAAATTGGCCATTACGGCATTTCTGCGCTGCTGGCCCGCACCCATGATTTGCCGTTATTGACATGCGGCTGTGGGCGGGTTGGCTGTTATGAAACCCTGATTTCCGGCACCGGCATGGCCAACCTGGCCACGGCGCTGATTGGCGCGCCACGCACCGCGCGCAGTATCGGGGCGCATCTGGATGATCCCGGCAATCAACGGGTGATGGCGGTGTGGGCCGATCTGGCGGGCGAACTGCTGCATACAATCATGTTGCATGTTGATCCCGATTGCATCGTGCTGGGCGGTGGCCTGTCGAATATTCCCGACCTTGATACATATCTTGCCGCTGCGGTAGACCGCGCCGCCCTGCCCCGCGCGCGGCGACCCGAAATTTTGAAACCCGCCTTTGGTGACAGCAGCGGGTGCCGGGGTGCCGCACTGTTGGCGCGCGATCTTCACAACAGGATGTAGGGCCGCAAGCGAAGAAACCGTTGCGCCCCCGTGTTGCCTTCGCCGCCCATTCGCCCGATGATATGCACTGCACACGCCGCCCCTTTTGCGATGGATTACCAATGACACGACTGACCATTCAGCGGCGCGCACCTCCCAAAGGACGCGACTGATGCAATGGATTCTGCCGCGCGCGGTGTATGATGGCGAAACCTTTCTGAGCGACGTGGCGGTTGCGTTTGAAAACGATATCCTGGTCGCGCGCCGCCACATATCGGCCCTGCCCGCCGAAGTTGCCCCCAAACCGGTGCCTGAAATTCTGTCACCCGGGCTGTTTGACGTTCAGGTGAACGGCGGCGGCGGGGTGATGTTGAACAACGATCCCACGCCCCAAGGGGTGCGCGCCATTGCCGCCGCCCACCGCTCGGTCGGGACCGCGTTCGTACTGCCCACGGTGATCACCGACCACCCCGATGTTACCGAACGCGCCGCCGATGCGGTGTTGGCCGAACACGGACGCGGCGGCGTTCTGGGTATTCACATCGAAGGCCCGCACATCAATGTGGCGCGCAAAGGCACCCACGATCCGGCCCGCATTCGCCCGTTCGATGCGCAGACCCGCGCACTGCTGGCGCGGTTGCGCGAACATGATCTGCCGGTGCTGTTCACCGTCGCGCCCGAAACACTGCCCCCCGGCACCATCGCCGATCTGACCCGGATGGGCGTGACCGTGGCCGCAGGGCACACCACCGCCACAGCGCTGCAAGGCGAACAGGCCCTTGCCGAAGGATTGCGGGGGTTCACCCATCTGTTCAACGCGATGCCGCCGATGACATCGCGCGCCCCCGGTATTGCGGGCGTGGCGATCAACAGCACCGCCTATTGCGGCATCATTGCCGATGGTCATCATGTGGATGATCGCATGGTCGCGCTGGCGTTTCGCGCCCGCCCCTGTGCGGGGCGCATGGTGTTGGTATCTGATGCGATGTCCACCATTGCCGGGCCGGACCGGTTTGAACTTTACGGTGAAACCATTCGCGTGGAAAATGGCAAACTGGTCAATGCCAATGGCGCGCTTGCGGGCGCGCATATCGATCTGAAAACTTCGGTCGCGCGGCTGGTGGCCGATGTGGGGATTTCCCCGGTTGAGGCCCTGCGCGCCGCCACGGTCACACCGCGTGATTTGATGAAACTCCCGCGACAACCGCTGCTGGGCAGCCATCGCGACACATTGTATTTTGGCAAATTGCAGAGGCACGGCGCCTGAGCATCCCGATCATCAGGTCGTGATTGACGATTTTTCCGTTACACCCACACGCGCCAGTTCGCGGGCATGAAACGCCTGATCGCTTTCCCCCGGGTCCGGCCCCCGACCCAAAGCGCGCGCCAGATCGAAAAATCCGCGCCCCGGCAGGGCGGCAGGCCCCCGGCCCACGGCGCGGGCGGCGATGAATGGGCGATTGGCGGCGGCATCCTCTTGCATTGTGGTTTCCAACGCGCGGGTGATCCGCCCCACCGATCCGGGCGCCCAATACCCAAGCGCGCGGGCCAGCGCGCCATATGTGATATGGGGCTTTTCGCCGGGCATGACATCAAGATGGGCGCGCACCTGTGTGGCAAGGTTGGATTTCAACCGGGGCGCCGCCCCACCCACGCGGGGCGGTGGAATTTCGCGCGCGGTGCCATCGGTAAAAACCTCGGCCGCCCAAGCCCGCGTCGCGCTGCGCAGGATGATTTGCGATGTGCCGGCCTTCGCCCCGGTGCCGATTTCAGTGGTCGCCACCACCTCACCGCTTTGCAACCCCTTGCTCAGGGCATCGGTGCTGATCCCCAGACGCGGCGCAAGGTAGTCAGGATCGACCCTGATTTCATCACCTTGCCAGCTTATAACCTGGGGCGGAACCGGCCGGTTGAACACGGCCGAAGGCCCGCCATCGCGGGTATAAAACGGGTTGCTGCCTTCGGCGTGATCGGTGACATCGACGATTTCGCGGATTTCGGGCAGGGCCGCGCGCAACATACGCTCAACCCCTTCGCGCAGGGTGGCCGCCGACGCGGCACAGCCCTGACATCCGCCCGACATCCGCAGAAAAACCACACCGCCCGCCACACGCTCGGCCCCGATATGGCCACCATGGGCGGCGACCGACGGGTTGACCTGCCGGTCCAACAGGGCCTCGACCGCTTGCAAAAGGGCGGTGTCGGCATCCACATCATGGGCGCCAAGCGGCGTATCGGTTTCTTCCAGCACCTGTCGGATTGCGGCGGCAATCGCGGGTTTCAGCGTGCTCCAATCCGCTGTTTCAGCTTTGCGCACCCAGATCGTGGCGCCCGATGCCTCGATATGCTGAACGCCCTCAATGCCGAACATTGCGCGTGACAGGGGCGCGCCGTCGTCGGCCCCGTCAAAGCGCGCGGTGCGGCCCGGCTGAATCGGCGCGTCCAGAACAAACCCCATCACATGGGCATCACTGGCCGAATTTTGCGCCCGGATCCGCCGTTGCGCGGGTTGGTCAGACATCTTCAACCTCCGCGCCCTGCAGTCCGTGCAATTGCGTGAACGTGTAAATGCCGGTGTCATGGCCATCGCTGAACGACAGGCCCAGCGCATAGTTTCCAACGCTCCAGATCCGGGTGATCGCAATATCCAGCGGCACGATTTCGGGATCAAGCAATCGCTTGCCCGTCACCTCATCCCGGCAACTGGCACAGCGGCAGGCAATGCGCAGATCGCGCGGTGACAGACGTTGTTCGCGCCCATCCCCCCACCCCAGAATCAGGCCTGCCGCGTCACTTTCCAGCGTGATCAGGCGGTCTGGCCCGGCCCCGGTGGCGGGAACCGATGCAGGCTTGCCCGTGCCATCGGCCAAGGTCCAGGCGAATGGCGTGACCAATCCGCCGGTGGGGCCGGTATCGCCCATAAGGGATGCGGCGATCTGGCGATAGGCCAGGGCCGCCGGACTGTTTGGCGCGGCCTTGACCAGAGGCGCGCCATCATCGCCCGAATCCACCACCGCCGGATCAAGAGGCACCTTGCCCAAAAACGCCACGCCCAGTTCTTTGGCAATCGCCTCGCCGCCGCCATCGTGAAAGATATGGGTGACCGTCTGACAGGTCGGGCAGGTAAAGCCGCTCATGTTTTCGATCACGCCAAGGATCGGCACCTTGACCTGTTCCATCATCCGCAATCCACGGCGCGCAATCTTCAGGCTGACATCCTGGGGCGTGCTGACCACCACCGCGCCCGACAAGGGGAACGCCTGTGCCAGCGTCAGTTGAATATCGCCCGTCCCCGGCGGCAGATCCAGCAACAGCACATCAAGCGGCCCCCAATCGACCTGGCGCACGAACATTTGCAGATATTTCGTAACCATTGGCCCGCGCAGGATGGCCGGCGCGTCATCATTGCTGAGCATCGCCATCGAAATCACCTTCACCCCATGCCCCTGGGCGGGCGTCACCATGCCATTGGGCGCCATTTGCGGTTTTGCCTGGGTTTCAATGCCCAACATCCCCGGAATTGACGGGCCGTAGATATCGGCATCGACAATGCCAACACGCAACCCCGCCTCGGCCATGGCGACGGCGATATTGGCGGTGACGGTGGATTTGCCAACGCCGCCCTTGCCGCTGCTGATGGCAATCATTCGCGGCGCGGCGGCTGTATCAGTCTGTGTCATGGGTCTGTCCTTGTGAATGCTGGCCACGAAAGCTGGCGCAAAGTTTGTTGATATCACCCGCCCCAAGGGCCGCCGCCATGCAGCCGCAAAATCCGTGATCGCCGCTGGGGGTAAAGTGACTGCAATCGGCACAGGTGCCGAAGGCCGGTATGTTTTTCAGCTCTGCCAATGATGTAGACAGGCGCGACAGCGTTGCAAGGAATGCCTCGCGCTCTGACCGCTCCAGCCGCGCCAAAAGCCCGTTCAAATCGCCAAGGGGATCGTTGCACAACACAGCATCCCCTTGTTTCGTCAGGTCAAACCTGACGCTGCGCCCGTCTGTGGCGGATTTGAAGCGCGCCAAAAGGCCGCGCTTTTCCAGCGATTTGATGATTTGTGATGCCGTGCCCCGGGTCGTTGCCTGAAACCCCGCAAAGGCCGACGGGGTGCGCGTGCTGGGATTGGCGCGGGCGAAAAACCGCAAACAGGCCCATTGCGCCCCGGTCAGATCGGCCTGCCCGGTATCGGCGCGCGAGGCGCGGCCGATATGAACAAGAAGTTCGGCAATCCGGTCGATGGAACAGGGTGGGTGTTGCATGAACAATTGATAGCGAATCGAAACTATCTTGGCAAGGTGGCGCGCGCCCTGCCCCGGCGCGCGGACCATCCCGGCGGATCAGGCGGGATGCGCCGCCTCAACCCGAACATCGCCAAACTGCGCCGCGACACTGTCGATCTGGCCCCGTGTGGCGCACAAACACGCCGCGGTGGAAATTGCATCTGCCAGGGCGGCGGATGGCGCAGACACCGTGATTTCACGCCAGTTTGACGGTGATGAAACACCGCTGCGCGGATCAAGGATATGCCCGACCTGCCCGGCAGCATCAAACGTGGTGCCCAGGGGGGCGGATGTGGCCAGCGCGCGCGCGGCAAGGGCAACTTCGCCCCCGGCGGCCAGTTTTACGGGCCAGGCGCGGCCATCCGGCTGTGTGCCGATCGCGCGAAATTCACCCGTATCAATCAGGATATTGCCCAGGCCCTCGGCGGTCAGCATCGTCGCCACCTGATCGGCAATATACCCTTGGGCGATCCCATTCAGGGTCAGCGCCATGCCCGGCCGCATCGCAATGGCGGTCGAGTCAACCGTGACCTTGCTCCAGCCGGTCAGGGCCTGCGCACGGGTCAAAGCATCGGGGTTTGGCAGTGCGCCCAAGGCGGATGCATCGCCGTAACACCGCCACAGCGGTTGAACCGTCGGGTCAAACCGCCCGTCGCTGGCGCGATACACTGCCGAAACAAGCGATAAACACTCAAGCAATTCAAAGGGCGGGGCGTTCAGCACGCCGGCGCGGTTCAATTCCATCAACGCACTGTCGGGGCGATACAGGCTGAATATATCCTCAAGGCGCGAAATTTCGCCCGCCACCCGGGCGCTGATTGCCTTTGCATCGGGATGGGCCAGGCGCAGCGTTGCGCGCGCGCCAAGGGCGACACCCTGCCAGGTGTAAACGGGTTGGGCCGCGGCAATCCCGGGATAGGCGAAAGCGGCGGCACTGATGGCAAGGAAACGGCGGCGTGTTGTCATGGTTCAATCTCCTGATGTGCGGGACAGCGCGCGCAGGCGTTGTTCAAATTCGGTATCGGTGTCGTCGCCATCCAAAACGACAGGGGCCAGAACCGCCGCGTCGGGGATATCGGCCATTTTCATCACCTCACCGCCGTTGGATTGGGCAAAGGCGGCGGCATCGGCAGGGTCGGAGAACGGCACCAGTTCCGGCGCGCCCATGCCACCCACCCGGCGCCCGCCGACCACATAAACCGCATCTTCGGCGGCAATCCAGTTGGTGATGCCGGGCTCTGACCATGTGGCACCCTCGGCCCCCATGTCATTGACCCAGACGGCCAAAACCTCGTGGCTTTGTTCGGGCATTCGCAAATAGGCGACGACATCGCGCACCTGACTGAAAAACAGGGGCATTTGCGGCAGGCCCGCCAGATGCGCCTGGGCCTTGGGGCCTTCATGTTCGAACAGGTTCATCTGGCAAAAATGCCCCACTGCCTCAATCGTCAGGGGCACGGCAGATGTGTCCTGCGTCGTCTCTTCCTTGCAGGCGGTCAGGGCAAACAGCGCCAGTATGGCCAACAGACGGATCATGGCTCGACCTTTCTGAAGGCCAGTGTGGCAAGGCCCAGCGCGACCAATGGCCATACCAGAACCGAGATCAGCGATTGCCACATCGGAATCGAAGCCGCCGCGCCACCAATCCCCGATGCGGCGGCCGTGGCCTGGGACGCGGTCAGGTTGAACAGGCGAAAAGCATCGGCAGGGTTGGCCAACAGCGCGGCGGGAAAGACCTGCGTCGTGAAAACGCCGCCATCATCGGCAACAACCGCCGCCAACAGCGCCAGATCGTATAGCACGACCAACCCCAACCACAGCCCGATTGCCAGACCCGCCGCACCCGACGCGCGCCGTGCCATCGACGACAGGGCATAACCAACCCCCAGAAACGTCGCCCCAAGCAGGGTCGATGTCCAGGTCAGCCGCCACAGCGCGCCAAACCCGGCCACCGCTGCGGGGTCACTGACCACGGCGATGGCAGCGGCAGCGCCGAAACCGGCAACAAGGGCAATCACCAAAATCGTCGTATGAGCCAGCAATTTACCGGCCAGAATTTCCCAGCGCGCGACAGGGTAAGTCAGCAAAAGCGGCAATGTGCCACGCTCCACCTCGCCCGCGACGGCATCAAACGACATCAGCAGGGCCACCAACGGCACCAGATACACCGCCAATGACGTCAGCGAGGCAACCGTGACCGACAGACGATCCACCCCAAGCCCGCCAACCGGGGCCGATCCCACCGCCGACAGGACAAGCGAAAACACCACCATCAATACCACCGCGATCAACACCCAACGGTTGCGCCGCGCGATATGGGATTCGGTGATGGCGGTGGCCAGAATACGGGCGATCATTGGCCGTCCCTCCGGCTGAAATGGCTATAGATATCTTCAAGGCTGGGTGGCACGACCTCGATATCGGCAACCTTTTCCTTCATCCCCGCGACCTTGGCGAGGGTGGCAAGTTTTTCCGACTGGCTGCAATTGATATGCAGCGCGCGCCCGACCCGAATGGCACCGGGCAACGCGGTCAGGATATCGGCGTCATAGCCATTATGGGCGGTGATATGCATGGCCACCGGCAGAGCGGCCTCGCGGCGCAGATCGGGCAAGGTGCCCCTGGCCACCATCCGCCCGCCCGACAGGATCAACAACCGGTCGGTGCGTGCCTCAACCTCGGTCAGGGCGTGGCTTGACAGCAGGATCGCCGCGCCATCGGCGGCAAGCGCATCCAGAAGTTCGTAAAAATCGCGCCGCGACACCGGGTCAAGACCGCTGGTCGGTTCGTCAAGCACCAAAAGGCTGGGACGCCCGATCAGGGTTTGCGCCAGGCCGACGCGTTGGCGCATCCCTTTGGAATAAGTGCCGATCCGGCGTTTTGCCGCGTGCCCCAGGCCCACCTTGTCCAGCAGCGCCGTGGCGCCCGACGGGTTTTCACCGCGCAGGCGCATGTAATGGGTGATCTGTTCCAACCCGGTCAGGGCGGAATGAAACGTCGCGTTTTCCGGCAGATAGGCCACCTTGGTGCGCGCAATCGCATCGCCCGGGGCGGCGCCACACACGCTTACCTTGCCGCTGTCTGCCGCGATCAGGCCCAGGATCACCTTCATCAGGGTGGATTTGCCCGCGCCATTATGGCCCAGCAACGCCACCCGTTCACCGGGCGCCACCTCCAACGAGACATCGGACAAGGCTTTGACGCCTCCGAATGCCTTAGTGAGATGAGAGATCGTTAATGTCGAAGTCATCAGGTTCGCTTTCATTCCACCGCGTGGCCGCTTCGGCCTCCATGGCGAGGTATTGGGTTGGCACGTCTATGGTGGGTGCGATCATCAGGGGCGCACTGTCCACCACCCCACCGGGCAGCGTGGCCGGAAAGCTGGATTGTGCCCAGCGGATCAATTGCACCACCGGCGCGCCGGTCAAAAGGGCGGCGGCGGGTTGCGACCACAGAATGTGATCCATCAAATCATTAGGGCGAAACGCGCTGTCGGCAATGCCGTCACCGCCCAGATCAAAACTGGAATGATCCGACCAGTAATTGCCGCGCCCCTCAAAGCTCCACTCGATATCGCGGGTGCCGACATATTTCACCTGCGTGCGATTGCCCAGAAAGGCATTGTTGGTCAACACGTTGCGTTCTGACCCGGCGGTGAAATGGATGCCGATATTGCAGCCCTCGAACCGGTTGTCATAAATCAGGTTCTTATGGGCGTTATAGATGAACGTACACCGATCCGCCCCGCCGCGCACCAGATTGCCGGACACATCCGCGTTATTGGCAAAGTTCAACATCACGCCGTGACTGCGGTCAGACAGGCTCAGGTTGTCTTTTACCACCACCTTGTTGGAAAACATGATCGCATAGCCCAGGTGATTGCCGATGGACACATTGCCCGACACTTCGGAATCGTTGGTATACATGTAATGTACGGCAAAGCGCAGATCACGAAACAGGTTGCCCCGATACGTGCCCTTGCGCGAGGCGTTGGAAAAAATACCGTCGCGGCCCCAGCGCACACTGTTGTTTTCAACCACGGTGCCGGGGGAATTCCACACATAAATTCCATTGCCGCGGTCATTCATCCGCGGATTTCGGGTGCCTTCGATGGTATTGCCGCGCACCATGGCATCATGGCCCCCATGCACATCAATGCCATGCAGATTGCCCAGAACCCGGTTGTTTTCAACCAGGGCGCGGTCGGCTTTGCGCAAAATCTTGATACCTGAATCGGTGTCTTCGCTGTTCAGGCCCGATCCGGTAACGGTAAGGTTGGTGATTGTCACATCAGAGGCGTCAATCGTCACCACGGTGCCATCGCCCGCACCGTCGATGATCGCCTCGGGCGTACCGGTCAGGGTCAGCGGGCGGTCAATCACGATCGCGCCCAGATGGCTGCCCGGCTCAAGGATCAGCACATCGCCGGGGGCCGCCCCGGCGATGGCTTTGGCAAGCGTCCCCTGACCGGGTGCCACAGCCCGTTCACCCGCCCAGAGGGGCAGAGCAAAAATCACGGCAAACACGAAAGTCAGGGAACGCATCATCGTTTAGGCTGCCTTTGGCTCAACAAACATCCGGCCGCGCATCTCCATGTGAAGCGCGTGGCAGAACCACTGGCAATAGTACCAGAAGACGCCAGGCTGTGCCGCCACAAAGGTGACCGAAGCGGTTGCTTGCGGTGCCACTTCCATCGCGACGCCATGGTTGCCCATGGTGAACCCGTGGGTCAGATCGTCGATGTCATCCAGGTTGGTCACGATGATCGTCACTTCGTCGCCCTGCTGCACCGTGAACTTTTCAATCGAAAAGCTGGGCGCGTTGGCCGACATATAGACGCGCACCTTGTTGCCGTCGCGGATGATTTCCTCTTGCCAGTCGTCCAGATCGACGCCATCGGCCTCGGCCTGTTTGCGGGTTTCGGCCCACATCGGATCGTTGCGATCCCAGACCGATTTCGGGTTCACCTTGCTGGGGTCCACGAGAATTGCATCGTGGGGTTCGGCAAAGGTGGGGCCGTCGTGGATCAGGGTCATCTTGTCGCCGTCGATCGCGAACAACTGTTCGTTTTCGGGCTTGAGCGGTCCGACATTGAGGAACCGGTCCTTGGAGAACTTGTTCATCGTCAGATAGTACTTGCCGCTTGCCTCCAGGGTTTCACCCATCACGGTCGAGTTGTGGCCGGGCTGGTAATGCACGTCCTGCTTGGAGATGATCGGATCGACATCTTCGCCGTTATACAGCTGGATCGCCTTTTCAATGTCCCACATCACCACCTGGCTGTCGAGGAACAGTGTCGTGAACGCACGGCCCTGACCATCAAAGCAGGTGTGAAGCGGCCCAAGACCCAGTTCCGGCTCGGCCACCACAACGCTGCGCGGCTCGGCTTCGTCGGCGAACACCGCGTCCAGTTTGCGCACGTCGATCACCGACACGGTGGGCGACAGTTTGCCCGCGATGCACAGGTGAATCTTGTCGGGTGCCATGTTGCAGCCGTGCGGGTTGTTCGGAATCGGGATATAGCGGGTGTATTTCTTGTTCTGGCCCTTGCGCCCGTCGATCACCTTGACGCCGTTCAGCTCAATGTAATCGCCCGCTTCGATGCCCTTTTCGATTTCCTTGATGTTGAAGACAACAACATGGTCCATGTCGGCCTCGGTCATATCGGCCAGGGTCATGCCCATTTCCGAGTTGTACGAGGTCGAGAAGGCATATTTGCCGTCATAATCGCAATCGGTGTTATCCAGGTTGCCGGTGACCATCACCTGCCACGCCACCGTCATTTCGTCGGCATTCACGGCAGTGTAGAAGTTTACATACTTTTCCGGCTCGTCCAGGATTTTGCCATCGTTGACCATTGGCACTTCGTCTTCGCCATTACAGAAGACATAGTTGGTGCGGGGCCATTTTTGCGGACGCAGACCGTGGATCGCCTTGGCGTTGGGGATCTCGATGATCTTGTCGCATTTCATCACGTCACAACGTACGCGGGCAACACGGGTGTTGGCCTTGTCGTTCATGAACAGGAACCGACCGTCATAGGTGCCTTCGGTGAAGGACATGTGCGGGTGGTGCAAATCGCCGTTTGGCGGGAACTCATGACCATTGGCCGCCAGATATTCCTTGGTCTTGGGCAGCAGGCCCTCGGTCAGGATTTTCTTGGATTCGTTGGAGATCCCCCAACCGGTGGCCGAACAGGTGTTGAATACCGGAATACGCATCAGTTCGCGCATCGACGGAACACCCAGGATCCGCATTTCGCCGCACTGACCCGAAGACCAGAAGCCATAGTATTCGTCCAACTGGCCCGGCCCGACCTCGGCACCGGCAGCAGCGCGTGCGCTGGTGGCCGTGGCAAGGGTGGCACCGGCAACGGCACCGCCAGCCAACATGGCGCGTCCGCCCCAGGCGCCGGCCAACGCGGCGCTACCGGCCGTCGCAGCCAAAAGGCTCCTGCGGGAAATCGGTAGTTTTTTGTCCTCTGACATAACGTATCCTTTCAGTTGATACTTTGTGGTTTTGGTTGGTTTGGATGACCCATCGCAGCGCGGCCAAGATCAGGCACAGCGCCAACTTTTTCGCGCCGTTTCAGTTTTCTGATGACAACGGGGCATTGGGTTTCCGATTGGTACAACACCTGACAATGCAGACAGTCGATGCATTCGTTCGGGTTGATTTCGCCGGTCGGGTGAATCGCCTGAACCGGGCATTGGTGGGCGCAGGTCTGACAGGGGTTGCCACATTCCTTATAGCGCTTGAGCCAGTCAAACATCCGCAACCGCGCCGGTATCGCAAGTGCGGCACCCAGCGGGCAAAGATAGCGGCAGAAGAACCGTTCAACGAACAAACCGGCAATCAACAGCGCCGCAACATAGGCCACAAACGGCCAGGCGCGTACGAAATTCAGGATGATCGCGGTCTTGAACGGTTCGACCTCGGCCAGATGCTCGGCCTGTTCAATACTGACAAGCGAGACGCCGAACAGGCCCAGAAAGATCATGTACTTCAGCGGCCACAGCCGTTCATGCAGGCCCCAGGGCAGCGTCCATTGCGGAATGCGCAGCGCCCGCGCCACCTGATTCAACAACTCTTGCAAGGCGCCGAACGGGCACAGCCAGCCGCAATAGGCCCCCCGCCCCCAAAACAACAGCGCCGCCGCCACCGCAAACCACAGAATGAACGTCAGCGGATCAAGCAGGAACGCCTGCCAGCTAAAGCCGGACACAAGCGAGCCGAACAGCGCCATCAGGTTCACCACCGACAATTGCGCGTTCGAAATCCAGCCCAGATAAACCAGCACAACGGTCAGATATCCGATCCGGAACCAATAGAACCAACGCTCGTTGCGCACTGCAAAGCTTTGGAAAAAGAACACGCCGGTCAGGATGGTCAGCATCACCACCAGCACCGCGATTTCAACCTTTTTGCCGGCCCAGATCCGTTTCCACAATGCCTGTTGCGCGTCTGTTTCGCTTTGCGCTGCGGCGGCCACAGCGGCGCCTGACGCCTCGGGTGCGGCCGCGGGGGCCACGGCGCGGATGTATTGCGGCGGCAGCTGATAACCCAAATCAAAGGTGGTAAACACCTTTTCAATCGCGCCCACCTCACGCTGCACCAAAAGTTGAATGCGGAACGGTTTGGTCGGGTCAAATCCGCTGTCGGCGGGAATCTTGAACAGGTCGGCCTCGGCAAAAACCGGCGCGCCGTCGGCGGCGATTGTGTTGATCCGTTTGTGCATCCGGTCACGGAACCGCACCGATATATCATCCTGGATCAGGAAAATACGGTCGAAAATCCCACCGCGCACATAGCCAGACCCCTTGAACGAATACAGCCCGCGCCCGACGATGGCGACAGCATGATCGCCCTCGTCCAGCCAATCATTCAGGTTGTCGTTGACCGCCTCGCCCAGAATCGCCCGCCCGATGGCCGGATGCGACACCAGGGCCGCCTGCATTTCGATAAAGGTGGTTTCGGGGGCTTCGGTCAGGGCGCGCTGACCTGCGCGTTCGTCTTCCATCGCGGCAAAGGCGGCATTCACCTGCCCCACATCCAACGACAGACGGCGCAAGGTGCCGTCGCCCTCAAGGGTCATCCAATCATCCGATGCTTCGGCGTCTGGGTTGATTTCAAATTGCGGACCGGCATCGGGGGCCTCAACCGCCAGACCGCCCAGCCCCAGCTGGCGCGCCACCTTCAGACCGGCACGCACGATGGAATCGTCAATCACCATAATGGTAACGGTGGCGCCCGAGATGATATCAAGCTGGTGCGCGGTGCCGCCAGATTCCGCCTCGGCCACCAGATCAAGCCCGCGATAATTGGCAACCAGCGCTTTGACCTTGCTGTCGGGAATGCCGATCAGAACAATCGGTTCAGAGTGTTTGACCAGCTCGACGCCGATCACCTGTGCCGCGTCATCAATCGCCACCATGGTGTGAATCGGTTTGCCCGAATACCCGGTGGTCGACACAAAATCCGACGTGACATAGGCCCAGCCGATCCTCTCACCGCCCCTGAGCACCTGAACCACCGGTATATCCGGGTGCACCGCGCCAAAGCCATCGGCGCCCTCGACCAGCTCACTTGCCACAACATCCGGCAGCAGAGCCGACAGCACGCTTTGCGCCGCAACCGGAAGCCCCGACAGAAGCAATGTCGCGACAAATACCATGATTTTAAGGGGGGAAAGAAGGGTTTTCATGCGTCGGCGTCCTTAGAGAGAGGTCGCCCGTCGCTGCGCGTCTTATGACCGGCAAGAGCCTGATCATGTGCGATCAGCCCGGTCACCGTAAACAAAGAGACATGCCCGGCAGGGGGGCCGCGCGGCGAGGGGTGGGTATTTCGTTTATTCAGGTGGGGCGTATCGGAAAGGGGCAGATCCGCCTTTTCGCTGGAAAGAACAAGGGCCTGAATCGCTCCGGGGGTCACACAGAGCTGCGCCATGGCGGCCTGACAGCATGTCAGACATTCGGCACAGTCTGCGGCCGGTTCGACAAGGTTGCCATCGGCATCGACATAGACGGTCGTCGCGCCTGCATTGGCGCAAATCTCAATCGCAAAGACCGCGCCACCGCCATCGGCTTTGGCCATGTCAGCGGGGCCATAGAATGCAAGGCACACCCCAAGGACCAGACTGAACAATATGGAAATTGCGTTCTTCATGAAGACACACATGCCCCGTGATCAAAGCCCACGCTTTGATCTAGAACAAATTCTGACCGGTCTGCCAAGCTTTGTGGTGAATTTAATACCTGCATGACCCAACGCCCGCCGTTTTCAGAGTCTGCGCAGCAGTCTGGCATCAAAGCATAGGCCAGAAGAGCAGGTTGAAACATTTCAGTCACGTCCAGACGAATAAGCATTGCGCCCTGCCTAACCTCAGGCGCGGGGCCGAACGTTGTGCCAGCTTAACCTTTTTGCGGATCATTGTGTGCCTCTGACCACTGGTCGTTCTGGCGCATTGGCCTTATCACTGGGAGACAATTGGAAATTGGAACAAAGCCTTGCATAAACTGGATGAAAGCCTGCTGTCGCCGCTGCCACCGTTTCGCCAACTGCAAAAACCGCAGATCAGGGCGATTCTCGATCAGGCGACAAGCCACAGGTTTGACTCCAACGTATCCGTATTCGAACAATCCGCCCCGGCGCGCCGGTTTTTTCTGCTGCTTGATGGCACGGTGCGGGTGGTCAAGATCACCCCGAACGGTGAACAGGTCACGTTCCTGCATATTCCATCGGGACAGCTGTTTGGCATTGCCCAGGCCTTGGGGCGCGATACCTATCCGGCCACCGCAATCGCCGCCTGTGAAATTCTGGCGTTGTCTTGGCCCACATCATTGTGGCGCGAATTTGTTACTGATTATCAGGGGTTTGCCACGGAAACTTACAAGGTTGTCGGGGATCGTGTCGATGAAATGAATACCCGTATCGTTGAAATGTCGACACAGCACGTCGAACAACGCATTGCCCGCGCGCTGCTGCGGTTGGTCAACCAATCGGGGCGACGCACCGAAGATGGCATCGAAATCAGCTTTCCGATAACCCGTAAGGATGTGTCGGAAATGGCCGGCACAACGCTGCAAACAGTCAGCCGCCTGCTGAGCGGATGGGAAAAAGACGGCCTGATCACCAGCCAGCGCAAGAAGATCATCATCTGCGATCCACACCGGCTGACGGTTTTGGGCGATCTCTGATTACAGACGGATCACATCGTGGATTTCAGCGCGAAACGCCTGTTCATCCAGCCCGTATTCCTGACAGGCATCAACCACGGTGTGAAACGAATTCACCATACAGCCGACACATAACATCTTGTGACGCAGAAACACGGCAATCGTTTCTGGCCAGTTCGACATCAACATGTCCAGGGTCATATCGGGATCTTCGAGTTTTGGCGTTTTCACAGGTTTCACTCCTCCATCATCCGGTGTTTATAAGGCCCACCGCCGCAAGGGACGTTGCGTAAGCGCAAACTTGGACACGGCACAGGCCACAAACGAAAGGCGCGCTCTTGCTGAAATTGCAATCATTCGGGCCGGCCGTGGCGCGCACCTCACCGCTTGAGGCGGCGCGCGCCGGTCTTGGCGCATTTCTGGGGTTGGGAATGGTGGGGCTGTTTGTTCTGTCGCCCACGGTCGATCTGCGGCTAGGGCTGTATCTGATCGCCCCGTTCGGCGCGAGCGCGGTGTTGCTGTTTGCCGTGCCCAACAGCCCGCTGGCACAGCCCTGGTCAGCGATTGTCGGCAATACGGTTGCCGCAGTTGTGGCCGTGGCCGTGTGCCTGACGGTCGGTGATCCGGTCTTGCGCATTGCGCTGGCGGTCAGCCTGGCGATTGCGGCAACGATTTTGTGCCGGGCGCTGCACCCGCCCGCCGGGGCGATCGCCATGACCGCGGCAATGAGCCCGGATGCGATGCGCGATCTTGGGTTCATGTTTGCCCTGACGCCGGTGGCCCTGGGCACCGTGATTCTGGTTGGGGTTGCGATGATTTACAGCCGCCTGACCGGGCGGCATTATCCGTTTCGCCAGTTTGACGATCCAAACACCCACGGCACCCAAGACCCCGAACCCACCGAACGCCTTGGCCTGTCAGAGGAAGAGCTGACCGCGATTCTTGATAAATATCGACAGTCCTTCAACCTTGGTGTTGAAGATCTTGCCCGTCTTATCGGTGCTGCCGAACTTCAGGCCGCGACACACCGCACCGGGCCGGTCACTGCCGCCGATATCATGTCGCGCGCCCTGATTACCGTGAAACCGGATGCACGGCTTTCACATATCGCCGATCTTTTCCTTCGCCACCGGTTTACCGCCCTACCCGTGGTGGACGATGAACAACGGTTTTTGGGCGTTATCTTTCAGTTTCATCTGATCGACCATGCCCGCCAGGATGCCGCGCGCCTGCGTCAAAGGTTTGGCCCGGCCCTGCGGCACCTTTTGAATCGCAACACCACAGCCCGCGCCGCCGATATCATGAACACCGACAGCCCCCGCGCCATTGCCGAAACATCGCTGACCGCGCTGCTGCCGCTCATGGCCGAAGGCGATGTCGATGCCGTGCCGGTGTTGGCAGAGGACAGGATTATCGGGATCGTGACGCGCACCGATCTGATCAGCGCGCTGGCCCGGGTCAGTCTGCAATAGGGTGGCTGTGCGTTGCCGCGCCCAGCCTATAAAAACACCGGCTGTCCAATCACCACCGGATGCAGAGCCACAAGGATCAGATACCCAACCACCCCCGCAGCGATGCGCAACAAGGTGTCGCGTGATGGCATCCCCACATGCCGCGCCGCGCGCGTTTGCGACAAAAGCCGCGCCCAGGTTTCGGGCCCCAGAATGCGTTTCTTTCGCATATCCACAATCCGAAACCCAAGCAGCGCAAAAAGCGTGAGCGTGCCAAACAGCAATACATGGGCCAGATCGCCATTGCCCAACACATGCAGCCCCGCCCAAAGCGCCAGCACAATCAACAAAGGGTGGCGCATATATCCGATCAGGCCGGGATTTTCAGGATCAAACGCCTGATCATTTCGCCCCCCAAACGAAAACGGATTGGGCCGCCCGATGGTCGCCGCCAGGATCAGACAGGCGGCAAACATGCCCGCCCAGACAATGGGCCGGTGCCACGGTGCCTCGCCCCACACCAATACAAACGGTGCACGATCCGCCCCCCAGATCAGCAGCGCCAGCATCACCAACGACAGGATGGAATAGCCGATGGTGAAACCCCGTGGCCCGACATGACGCACGATCTGCCGTTTGACGGGCGGGCGCACGGGGATCGAATGCGTTGCGAAAAACAGCGCGAAAATCCCCGCGAATGTCAACCAGCCGGTCATCGCCGGGCCGGTTTCGGGGTCATCAGGCATGGGCCGTAAACAACGCCAAACCCGACAAAGGCCCCGATCCAAAACACGCCGGACAGGGTGTGAAACAGCATTGCCAGATCAGGCCAGATTGCTGCGGCCGTGCGCGCCACCACCGCCCCGATCAGCACCAGATACAGCGCCAGTGTGCCCGGCCCGGCCACCAGCTTTTGCCCGGTGTGGCCCAGGGTGGCGCGGGTCATCATCGCCACGGTCATCACGCCAAACGCCCCCGCCATCCAGAAATGCTGTGCCGCGATGGCGGGAAACAGATCGGGCCACAAAATCGCAAGGGCGGCGAAAATCGCGCCAAGCGGCACAAAGGCATAGCCCAGATGCAATATCCACAAAAGCGGCTCTGACAGGGTTTGCCCACCTTGCCAGCGCGCCAGACGGGCCGCATTCAGAACCCCCGCAATCAAAAGCGCGCCACCCACCGCCCCGTGATCGGGCGCGCCCACCCATGCAACCAGCGCCAGCACCGTGATCAAAAACGTCGCCTTGTCAAACCGCTGCATCGGGGGCGCGGGCAGGCGTTCGGCCTTTCGCTGAACCAGCCAATTGCGCGTGAACGATGGCACCACCCGCCCCCCGATCACCACAATCATCATCACCACGGCCCCAATGCCCAGACGCAGGCCAATGCCCTGCGCGGCAACATCGCCGCGCGCCGCCTCAAGGTGAAAAATAAGATTGGCCAGGGCGAACACCGACAAAAGCGCCAAAACCAAAAGGTTGCGCCAATTCTTGCCCACGACGATTTCGCGCAGGATCACCGCGCCCAGCACCACCAGGAATGACAGATCAACAACTTCGGACAGGCCAACCGGCCAGATCGCCGAACTGGCAACCGCAACGCGCCCGGCCACCCACAGGGCAAACAGCCCCGCCAGATTCCATCCGACAACCGGCAATCGCCCGGTCCAATTGGGCACGGCGGTCAAAAGGAATCCGGCAATGATTGCGCCCAGATATCCAAACAGGAACTCATGCGCGTGCCAAGACACCGGATCAAGTGCGGTGGGCAATGCAATCAGGCCCGCCAGCATGAGAATCCACAGCACCATGGCCAGGGCTGCCCAAACTGCCCCGAATAAAAAGAACGGGCGAAACCCATAGGAAAACACCGCTGGCCCTTGCCATTGGCGGCTTTGCTCGGATGTGGTCTGCGTCATTTCACACTCTTATGCCCAGATTTCTCAGACCCCGACAGGCCACCGCGTGCCGGAAAACTGACCTGTTTCAATATGGTTCCGGCC
Organism: Oceaniglobus ichthyenteri; assembly: GCF_003057885.1. Classification (GTDB taxonomy): domain Bacteria; phylum Pseudomonadota; class Alphaproteobacteria; order Rhodobacterales; family Rhodobacteraceae; genus Oceaniglobus; species Oceaniglobus ichthyenteri. The sequence goes on along the minus strand of NZ_QAGK01000003.1, from coordinate 38,244 downwards.
TGATCAATCACGATCCGCACCGCCCGCCCGGCGTAATGAAACGTCAGGCGTGCGCGCCCGGCGTCTTCGTCAACGCCGGTTTCGCTTACCGATGTGATCTGCCCGGCGCGCATCAGCGGCTGCACTTGTTCGGGGCTTATCCCGCAGGCGGCGGCAATCACCGCGGCGTCCACGACAAACCCGTCGCGATTGATCTCAACCCGTGTCATGACACGTCGGTCCAATATCCGTTGGCGGCGGCCACCGTTGCAAAATGGGTCGCAACCACCTGACTTGACGCAATCAGCGCGTCAGAATCCTGTGCGTATTCGGGGCGCAGCTTTTCGCGGATTGCGGCATCAGGTTGCGTCATCTTGATCGCCACACGGCTGAGTTTGACTGCCAATTCATAGCCTTCTTCGGGGGTTTTGGTGATCAGCGTGGGAAGCCAGGTTGTCATATTTGGGGCCTTTCGGTGTGTCTCTATTGGTCAGCAGGATGCATGCGGCAACGTTAAACCACAATGATCCAGACGAAAATCAGGCTTATCACAAGGTAAACAAGCGTGTTGATCAGCCATCGGATCAGCCCCGCCTCGCCTTCGGGGTCGATGCCCAGACGTTCGCAGACTTTGGTTCCCGGCCATAAAAATGCTTCGGACAGTGTCATTGATTCTACCCCTAATAGGTATTTCTGATGCCTATTGTATATCGCCGCCAAATGCGCATTGCAAATACCAAATTAATGCTGTTTTCACCCGATTGCCGGCGCGACCCTGTCAAATTTGAACGCTGTCCGCTAAAAAACCGCAACGCCCACAGCACGAGTCAGCCCGATGATCGCCCCCAATCGCCAGAGCTTTGCCCATTTGCGCCGCGTACCGCAGGGCGATTTCCGTTTTGTCGCGCTGGATGTTGAAACGGCCTGCGGCGATGCCGCCAGCATTTGCCAGATCGGGCTGGCCTGTGTGCGCCCTGACAATGAAATCCTGACATTTTCCATGCTGGTCGATCCCCGCAGCAGATTCGACAGGTTCAACATCGCCTTGCACGGCATCCGCCCCGATGACGTTTTGGGCGCGCCCACCTTTCCCGATGCCTTGTCGGCGATCCTGCCGTTACTGTCGCGCCATCACATCGTGCAACACAGCAGTTTTGACAAACGCGCGATCAATGCCGCCTGTGACACCTGCGGCCTGGAGGCCCCGCCCCTGCGATGGAGCGACAGCGTGAAAATTGCGCGGCGCGCCTGGCCCGAATTCAAGGGAAATGGCGGTCACGGGTTGGCGCATCTGAAAAAGGTGTTGCAGCTGAATTTCGAACACCACGATGCAGGCGAAGACGCGCGCGCGGCGGCCATGGTTGTGCTGCATGCCGAAACCCGTCTTGTGATGCCGTTTGAACAATTGATCCTGCCGGTGGCAAAACCAACCGGAAAAGCGCGGTCTGAAACCCCAACCGCCCCATCACCGGATTGATTGGCCAATCGCAATCGGGCCTGGTTTTGCCCGGCGTCCCGGCCTGCCCGATGACCGCCCGCGCCACGGCACAGCTGCATTTGTCTTTGCCAATCGGCGCCATGCGCACTAGGTATCTTGACGACACCCTGCGCATGCGCGGCCGTGCCAGAGAATTTTCATAACCATTACAGCCGGTTACATACCATGAATCCAACCATTTTGCGCCTGCACCGCGGGCCACGCCCCACCACGCGCCTGGCGGCCTGCATATGACCAAAGCAATTTCTGTACGGTTTTTAGACCGCACGACACCCCCCCATATCCTGACCTTGATTCTGCTTGCCGGAGTTTCGGCGCTGGCGATGAATATCTTTTTGCCGTCGCTGCCCGGCATGACGGCGTATTTTGAAACCGATTATGCAACGATGCAATTGTCGGTTGCGCTGTATCTTGTCGGGAATGCGGTGTTGCAGTTGTTCATTGGCCCGGTCAGTGATCGCTACGGGCGGCGGCCGGTGATCCTGTTTGGCTGTGTGGTGTTCGTGATTGCCACGGTTGCATGCATATATGCCCCCAACGTTGAGGTTTTTCTGACGCTGCGGGTGGTTCAGGCCATCATCATTTCCGGCATGGTTCTGTCGCGCGCCGTGATCCGCGATATGTTTTCCCAAGACCGCGCCGCGTCGATGATCGGCTATGTCACCATGGGGATGGCCGTGGCGCCGATGATCGCCCCCGCCGTGGGCGGTGCGCTGGATGGCCTGTTTGGCTGGAAGGCCAGCTTTTGGGTGCTGGCGATACTGGGCGTTCTTGTCACCATTCTGGCCTGGAAAGACCTGGGCGAAACTGCCGTCAAATCCTCGTCGAGCCTTTTGGAACAGGTCCGTCAGTATCCCGAATTGCTGACCTCGCGGCGGTTTTGGGGCTATTGCCTGACCGCGGCGTTCACCTCGGGCGCATTCTTTGCGTATCTCGGGGGGGCGCCTTATGTGGGCACCAATGTGTTTGGAATGGACGCTGCCACCTTGGGGCTGTTCTTTGGCGCGCCGGCCATTGGGTATATGATGGGTAATTTCATCACCGGCCGTTTTGCCGTTCAGTTTGGCATCAACGCGATGGTTCTGACTGGTACATTCCTGTCGGCCACCGGGCTGTTTGTCGCCTTGATTGTCAATGTTGCGGGTTTCAGCAATCCTTACACCTTTTTTGGTTTCATGATCTCTGTCGGTTTGGGCAACGGTCTGGTTTTGCCCAATGCGACGTCTGGCATGTTGTCGGTGCGGCCACATCTGGCGGGCACGGCAAGCGGGCTGGGTGGGGCAATCATGATTGGGGGCGGTGCCGCGCTGTCGGTTCTGGCTGGCATATTGCTTGAGGGGCGCAATTCCGCGCTGCCGCTGATTGTCTTGATGGCTGTAACGGCTGCGCTGTCTTGTGCCAGTGCGGTTTACACCGTGCGCCGGGACCGGGTGATGACCACGGGCTAGCGCGCCCGCTTTGCAAAGGCTAAACCGGGTTTGCAAAGCTTGGGGGTGTCATGGCCAATCAGAAACTTTATGCCGGGGTGAAACTGCGTGATATCCGCACCGGCCTGTCGCTGACCCAAAAGGCGTTTGCCGAAAAGTTGGGCGTGTCGCTGCCTTACCTGAACCAGATGGAGAACAATCACCGCCCGGTGTCTACCGGTGTGGTTCTGGCCTTGGCCAGTGAATTTGGCTTTGATGTGACCGAACTGAGCACGGGCGAGGCCGAGCGTGTGATCACCGACATGCGCGAAGCCTTGGCAGACCCCGTGTTCACCGATGACCCGCCGCCTTTGGCGGATCTGCGGCTGGCCGCCTCGAATGCGCCCGCGTTGGCGCGCGCCTTTCTGCATCTGCATCGCAGTTATCGACAGGCCCATGAACGCCTGGCCTCGTTTGACGAAGCATTGGGCCGCGACGGCGCGCGCCTGCAACACAGCCCATGGGAAGAGGTGCGCGATTTCTTCCATTACTGCGACAATTATATCGATGCGGTCGATCGTGCCGCCGAACATTTCGCCGGGCCGGGCGATGCGGTGGCGCGCGCCCATGCGGCCCTGGCCCGACACGGGGTGGAAACCCGCACACAGGATACCGATCTGTTGCGCGCCTATGACAGTGCGGCAGGCACGCTGACCCTTTCGGCGCGTGCGGCCCCCGCCACCCGGGCATTTCAACTGTTGCATCAACTGGCGGTGCTGACCCAGGATGATTTGTTCGAGGCAACGCTGGATCTGGCCCGTTTTCAAAGCGATGAAGCCCGCCAGATCGCCAAGCTGGGCCTGGCCAACTATTTCGCCGGTGCCGCGCTGCTGCCCTATACCGCGTTTCTGAAGGCGGCGCAGGACACCCGTCACGATCTGGAAATGCTGTCAGACCGGTTCGGGGCCAGCATCGAACAGGTGGCGCACCGGCTTTCAACCCTGCAACGCCCCGGTGCCAAGGGCGTGCCGTTTTTCTTTGTGCGGGTCGATCAGGCCGGCACGATCACCAAACGCCACTCTGCCACTCAATTGCAATTTGCCCGGTTTGGCGGGGCGTGTCCGTTGTGGAATGTGCACCGCGCCTTTGAAACCCCGGGGCGGTTTTTGCGGCAACTGGCGCAAACTCCCGATGGGCTGCGGTACCTTTCGGTGGCGCGCGATGTGTCCAAACCGGGGGGCAGTTTTACCGCCCCGACGCGCCGGTTTGCCATTGGGTTGGGCTGCGAGGTGAAACACGCCCCCGCCCTGGTTTATGCCGATACGCTGGACCTTACGGCCAGCGCCGCATTTGAACCCATCGGCATATCCTGCCGCATTTGCGAGCGGCAAAATTGCCATCAACGTTCGGTGCCGCCCTTGGAACGCCGCCTGACCATCGACCCCGACCGGCGCGGCACCCTGCCCTATAGCGTTGATCGCTGACGCCCCTTTACCCAATCGGGGCCTGCGGGTATCCCTGTGGGCCTAGAGGGAGGAACCTATGGAACTGACGGGCAGCCGTATCATCAACGCCGACCGCGAAACGGTTTGGGCGCATCTCAACAATCCCGACACATTGCGCGCCTGCATCCCCGGCTGCGAAGAATTGTCAGGCAGTGCCGAAGACGGGTTTGAGGCGGTGGTGAAACAAAAAATCGGCCCGGTAAAGGCCACCTTCAAAGGCATCGTCGCCCTTTCGGATGCGAACCCGCCCGAAAGCTATCGTATCTCGGGCGAAGGCAAGGGCGGCGTCGCGGGATTTGCCAAAGGCGGTGCAAACGTTGTTCTGGCCGAGGTCGAAGATGGCACCGAGCTGTCCTATGTCGCAGATGTGGCCGTGGGCGGCAAACTGGCGCAATTGGGCAGCCGATTGATTGATGGGGTGGCACGCAAACTGTCGGATCAGTTTTTCACCCAGTTCAAGGATCACGTTGAGGGCGGCGATCAGGGTGAGGCGGAGTAAGGGGGCTGTCTGCCCCCTCTTGCCTGCGGCAATTCACCCCCGAGGATAGTTTTCGCAAGAAAAAACATAGCGTTGCGCCTTACAAATCGACACCGCCGTGTGTCAGGATGATTGGCACGACCAGATCTTCTTCGTCGAGCAGGTGGCGGTTTAGAAATGTCTTGAACTGCGCCAAATGGGTTTCAAGCGCGCCTGCCGTATCGCGCGAAACACCGCGCAGCACCGCATTTGTCCTATCGGCCAAAGCGCTGATATGGCCATCCAACGCCTGATGATCACGATCAAGAAGTTCAAACCCCGCCATCAGGCGCGGTTCGAGAATTGTGAGTTTCGGGAAATAGTGATCATCTTCTATGGTGTGGTGTTCGTGCAATTGATTCAGCAGGAAGCCCGCATACCGCCCGGTTTCATGGATATAGGATTGTGCCTCGCGATTGCCATCGAGATAGGCCTGACTGCCGGTCTGCAACCGGCCCAGCACCTCGCGAAACATCAAATGACGCTCCATCCAGAACCGGGTCAGGCCATCAAAGTTTTCATGGCCCTCCCAGGTGTCGCGCGGCATTTGATCGGCCAGAATGCGCAAGCCTTCGGGCAGGCCGGTGCGATGTGCCAAATCTGTCATCGTTGTGTAATTTCCCAATTCGGATGCATCCAGGGCGTGGCATCATCCGCCGCCAGCGGTGTGCGCCCCAGAATATGATCTGACGCTTTCTCTCCTACCATGATTGAGGGGGCATTCAAATTGCCATTGGTGATCTGGGGAAAAATTGAACTGTCGGCCAGGCGCAGGCGATCAACCCCGATCACCCGGCAGTGTGGGTCAACCACCGCGCCCGGATCATCGGCCCGCCCCATCCGCGCGGTGCCACAGGGATGATAGGCGCTTTCCACATGATCGCGGATCACATCATTCAGCTCGTCATCGGTTTGCGCCTGTGCGCCGGGCTGAATTTCATGGCCGACGTAGGGGCCAAAGGCCGGTTGACCGAAAATTTCCCGGGTCAGGCGAATGCAGGTGCGGAAATCGGCCCAATCCTGTGCCTGTGACATGTAATTGAACCGGATCACCGGGGCCGCTGCCGGATCGGCGCTGCGCAAGCTGACCGAGCCGCGCGATGTGCTGCGCATCGGGCCGACATGGGCCTGAAACCCGTGGCCTTCGGCAGCTGTTTGACCATCATACCGCACGGCGATGGGCAGAAAATGATACTGGATGTCGGGATAAGCGATGCCCGCCCGGCTGCGGATGAAGGCCGCACTTTCAAACTGATTGCTCGCACCCGGCCCGGTGCCGGTGGACAGCCACCGCGCGCCCACATAGGCCTTGCCCCACAGGTTCCAGTATCGAAACAGGCTAACCGGTTGGGTTGCGGCCATCTGCACATACAATTCCAGATGATCCTGAAGGTTGGCACCAACGCCGGGACGATCGGCCAGCACATCAATTCCGTGTTCGGCCAAATGCGCGCCGGGGCCGATACCCGACAGCATCAATAACTTGGGCGAATTCATCGACGACGCGGCCAGGATCACCTCGCGCCGGGCGCGCACGATCTGCCGGGTGGCGCCGCGCTGCACCTCGACCCCGACGGCGCGGCCCTCCTCGATCACCACACGACAGGCCAAGGCCCGCACAATATCGCAATTTTTTCGCTTCAACGCCGGTTTCAGATAGGCATTCGCCGCCGACCACCGCCGCCCCTTGTATATCGTCGCCTCCATCGGGCCAAAGCCCTCTTGTTGGGCGCCGTTATAATCATCGGTGGCGGGATAACCCGCCTGCACGCCGGCCTGAACGAATGCCTGAACCAATGGATTGTCCCGCCGCCCGCGCGATACATGCAGTGGCCCATTGGTGCCGCGCCAGGCCGGATCGCCGCCATGGCCGCCATCGTGCCAGGTTTCCATGCGTTTGTAATAGGGCAGCACATCGGCAAATCCCCAGCCGGTGGCGCCCATATCGGCCCAGGTATCAAAATCGCGGGCATGACCGCGAACATAGACCATGCCATTGATCGAGGACGAGCCACCAATCACCTTGCCCCGCGGCGTGGCCATGCGGCGATTGCCCAGATGCGGTTCGGGTTCGGTCTTGTAGCCCCAGTCATAGCGCGGCATGTTCATCGGAAATGACAAGGCGCCGGGCATCTGAATGAACGGCCCGGCATCGCTGCCGCCATGTTCGATCACCAACACCGATGATCCGGCCTCGGACAACCGATAGGCCATGGCACACCCGGCACTGCCCGCGCCGACGATGACAAAATCCGCCTCCATCAGAACCACCGTTCGATTTGGGCGTCGCGGTGCCGCGTGTTATATGGAAATGCGCGGTAGCGCTCCTTTTGGTCAAACTTCGCCATCTTAAAACGGAGCCTCCACATCGCCCATCGCCACATAAACCGATCGCACCTGGCTGTAATGGTTGATCGCCTCTTTGCTGTTTTCACGGCCCACACCGCTGGCTTTTACACCGCCAAACGGCGCTTCGACCGGGGCCAGGTTGTAGGTGTTGATGTAACAGGTGCCTGCCTCAAACCCCTGCGCCACCCGGTGCGCGCGGGTCAGATCATTGGTGAACACCCCGGCGGCCAGACCAAAGGGCGTAGCGTTGGCACGGGCCATCACCTCGTCCTCGGTATCGAACGCGAAAACCGACAGGACCGGGCCGAAGATTTCATCGCGCGCGATGGTCATATCGTCGGTGACATCGGTGAACACCGTGGGCTCCAGGAAAAATCCATCACGCGCCACGCGGTTGCCGCCATGGGCCAGGGTTGCGCCCTCTTCAATGCCTTTGGCGATAAAACCTTGCACGATCTGCATTTGTGCCTCGCTTACCATCGGGCCATAATTCACCGCCGGGTCCATCGGATCACCCATCACCACATTGGCCAGACGCGCATTCAGGCGGGCGACAAATTCCGCGTGCAGCCCGCGTTGCACAAACACCCGTGTGCCATTGGAACACACCTGACCCGTGGAATAGAAATTGGCCAGGATCGCCCCTGACACCGCGTTTTCCAGATCAGCATCGTCGAAAATCACCAAGGGTGACTTGCCGCCCAACTCCATTGTGACGTGTTTCATGCCTTCGGCTGCGGCCGCATAGACGCGCCGCCCGGTGGGCACCGATCCGGTTAGCGATACTTTTGCGACCCTTTCATCACCTACCAGCGCCGCGCCAACCGCGCCCATGCCCTGCACCACGTTGAACACGCCGACCGGTGCCCCCGCCTCAACCAGAATTTCGGCCACTTTCAGCGCGCAAAGCGGGGTTGTTTCGCTGGGTTTGAACACCATGGTATTGCCACAGGCCAGGGCCGGTGCCGCCTTCCAACAGGCGATTTGCGTGGGGTAATTCCACGCGCCGATCCCGACACAGACGCCCAAGGGTTCGCGCACGGTATAGACCCAATCACCCCCCAATTGGATATGTTCGCCGGTCAACGATCCGGCCAGACCGCCGAAATATTCCAACGCATCGGCCCCACTGGTGGCGTCGGCCACGCTTGTTTCGCTATAGGGTTTGCCGGTGTCATATGTTTCCAGCACGCTCAGGTCGTGGTTGCGCGCGCGGATGATATCGGCGGCGCGGCGCAGGATGCGGCCCCTCTCGGTCCCGCTCATCGCGGCCCAGATCGGCCCGGCGCGTTTGGCGGCGGCCAGGGCGCGCTCCACCACCGCGGGGGTGGCGGCATGGACGGTGGCAATCGGTTTGCCCGTGGCCGGATAGATGCAGGTGATCACATCGCCTGCGGTGTCTTCGACATATTCACCATCAATGAAATGGCTGGCGGTGGGTTGGGTTGTGTGGGTCATGGTATTCAGAAGGTCCAGAAATTCAGTGTTTCGGTAGGCGGCGAGGCATAGTCACGGTTTGGCGTCGATCAGACCCTCCATCACCGTCAGAACCCGCGCGGCGGCGGTGATGCCGTCAATCTCTCCGCCCAGGGCCGCGCGCAGGTACAGCCCGTCAATCAGCGCGCCAATGATATCGGCCACCTCGCCCGCGCGCGCGCCGCACAGCGGTTTAAGGTTGTGCAACAGGTTCGAATGCAACCGCCGTTGATAAACGCGCAACAGGCGGCCCGCCTCGGGGACGGTGTGGGCCTGCACATAAAACGTCAGCCAGGCGGCGATCACCTCGCGGCGGAAATTGGCAGGTTCGAAATTTGCCCGCACGATACGTCCCAACCGGTCACGCGGATCGGTCGCGCCCATAAGCGCGCCGCGCACAGAGGCGCCGTAGAGGCCCAGAATATGGCGCATGGCGGCCAGAAAAATCTGATCCTTGCCACCGAAATAGTGATGCGCCAGGGCGGTCGACATACCGGCACGGCGCGCGATCTGGCCCACCGTCACGTCAAGTGATCCGGCGCAGCCGATCTCGTGGATCGTTGCTTTCACCAATGCGTCGCGCCTGATAGGCTCTATTCCAACCTTGGGCATTCTGAACCTCGCTTAGAGTACCGACCAAGGGTAAATGAATTTTGATTGATCAGTCAATCAACAAAAAATACGGAGCTTGATATGCTGTTGAAAACCACACTTTCCGCCTTGGCCCTGGCCGCCACGGCCGGTGCTGCATTGGCCGATTGCGACACGATCAGATTTGCCGATGTGGGCTGGACCGATATCACCGCCACCACCGCCGCCACCACCGTTGTTCTGGATGCTTTGGGATACGACACCGACGTCAAGGTGCTGAGCGTGCCGGTCACCTATACCTCGTTGGCCGCGGGTGACATTGATGTGTTTCTGGGCAACTGGATGCCCACAATGGAGGGCGATCTGGCCCCCTACCGCGAGGCCGGTACAGTGGAAACCGTGCGCGCTAACCTGACCGGGGCGAAATACACCTTGGCCGTAAACAAAACCGCCGCCGATCTGGGCATTGCCAGCTTTGCCGATATCGCCGCGCACAAGGACGCGCTTGAAGGCAAGATTTACGGCATTGAGGCCGGTAATGACGGCAACCGCCAGATCATGTCGATGATTGAGGGCAACGCCTTTGAGCTGGACGGGTTCGAAGTGGTCGAATCCAGCGAACAGGGCATGTTGGCCCAAGTGGCCCGCGCCAACCGTCGCGAAGAGCCGGTCGTATTTCTGGGCTGGGAGCCGCACCCGATGAACGCCGCGTTCGAAATGCAATATCTGACCGGTGGCGATGATTTCTTCGGCCCCAATCTGGGTGGTGCCACGGTTTATACCAATGTCACCGCAGGGTTCACACAAGAGTGCAAGAATGTTGGCAATCTTTTGAAAAACCTGGCATTTTCACTTCAGCTTGAGAATGAAATCATGGGCAGCATCCTGAACGACGGCAAAGCGCCTCGTGTGGCGGCGATGGAATGGCTGACCGCGCATCCCGGCGTTTTGAACGGCTGGCTTGACGGTGTAACAACCAAAGACGGCAAGCCGGGCATCACAGCTGTACGCGCCGAATTGGGCCTGTAAATGGCAGCGCAGCCCGAAACGGTTGCATGGATCGCCGAACAAATGGCGGGGGCGGGTGTGATCCGCACCCGCCCGATGTTCGGCGAATACGGGGTCAATTGCGATGACACCTTTATCGGCTTGATCTGCAACGATCAGTTGTTTTTCAAACCCACCGAAGTGGGGCGCGATCTGGCCCCCGCCACGGTCCAGACTTTGGTAAAGAGATAACAATGCGTGCTTTTTTGGCCTTGGATCTGCCCGAAGACGTGACTGACGGGCTTGAGCGTATACAGGCGCATCTGCGCACCGGGCGGCATGTGTTGCCCGAGGATATGCATCTCACTCTGGCGTTCATGGGCGATGTGACCTTGGCGCAGTTGGATGAGTTGCATCTCTCTCTGGAAATGGCCGCGCCGCCGCTGTTGCATCTGCATCTGTCGGCCCTTGATACATTTGGCACCGATCCGCCGCGCAGTTTGCATGTGTTGGCCCACGGCGACGGTTTGCCCGACTATCAGCGCAAGATCACCACGATGGTGCGCAACGCCGGCATCGCCCTGCCCGCGCGACGGTTTATTCCGCATGTCACGCTGGCGCGGTTTCCCAACCGCATCGCCCCCGATGATCTGGCCCGGATTGGCCGGTTTCTTTCGGCCCATGGTGATTTCAAATGGCCCGCCTTCGTGCCTCCTGCGGTCGCACTGTATCAAAGCACGCTGACCGACGACGGCCCCAGATATGATCTGTTGGAACGCTATCCGCTTTATCCAACACAGCTTCCCAGCGCTGTACATCGCTAATCCTTGTGGTTGGCAGGGCATTCGCGCCCTTCCAATTCAGACACACACCCGTCATTGTAGAAAATCACAAAACCCTCGGGGAACACCACCACATGAACTGGCTAACCGATACGAAAATTCCGATCGGCACGACGGCGCGCACTGTTTTCGACTGGTTACAGGATAACGGAGCGTGGTTTTTCGACGGGCTGTCCGATGGGATGGAGGCGGTGATTGATGCCATCCTGTGGGTTTTTCAAACCCCCCATCCATTGATCGTGATCGCTGCTTTTGTTGCGCTGACCTGGGCGTTGCAACGCAGCTGGAAGGTGTGTCTGGGCATTGCCTTGGGGTTTTTGTTCATCCTCAACCAAGGATACTGGGAGGAAACGACAGAATCCCTCACCCTTGTGCTGTCGGCCTGTATCTTATGCATGGGCGTTGGCGTGCCCATAGGCATTGCCGCCGCGCACCGGCCCCGACTGTATCAAACCATGCGCCCGGTGCTGGATCTGATGCAAACCCTGCCGACATTTGTTTATCTCATTCCGGCGATTGTGTTTTTCGGCATCGGCATGGTGCCGGGCCTGATCGCCTCGATCATATTCGTTTTGCCCGCACCAATCCGCCTGACCCATCTGGGGGTCAGCACCACGCCACAACCCCTGTTAGAGGCGGCACAGGCGTTTGGCGCCACCCCGCGTCAGGTGTTGTGGAAGGTTGAATTGCCATGGGCCGTGCCACAGATCATGGCCGGGCTGAACCAGACGATCATGCTGTCGCTGTCGATGGTGGTGATTGCCGCCCTGGTCGGGGCCGATGGATTGGGCGTGCCGGTGGTGCGCGCGCTCAATCAGGTGAACACTGCCTTGGGGTTTGAATCGGGATTTGTGATCGTTGTCGTCGCCATCATGTTGGATCGGATGCTAAGGGTGCGCAAGAAATGAGCAAGCCAGCCGTAATTTTCGACGCCGTGAGCATTGTCTTTGGCGATCATCCTGAAACCGCATTGCCGCTGATGGATGCCGGCCGAGAGCGCAGCGAGATTCAATCTGCAACGGATCAGGTTCTGGGCGTGCACGATTGTTCGCTGACCGTGAACGAGGGTGAAATTCTGGTGCTGATGGGTCTGTCTGGGTCGGGCAAATCCACCCTGCTGCGTGCAGTGAACGGGTTGAATCCGGTGGTACGCGGGTCGGTCACGATTGATGATGGCACCTGGTCGTGCAATGTAACCAACGCCAGTGCCGCCGATCTGCGCCGGGTCCGGCAGGAATCGGTTTCGATGGTGTTTCAGCAATTCGGGCTTTTGCCTTGGCGCTCCGTGCGCGAAAATGTCGGCCTGGGGCTTGAGCTGGGCGGGATGCCCACCGCTGAACGCAACGCCAAGGTCGATGAACAATTGGCGCTGGTCGGGCTGTCGGATTGGGCCGAACGCAAGGTTGGCGATCTGTCGGGCGGGATGCAGCAACGCGTGGGATTGGCCCGCGCCTTTGTCACCGATGCGCCGATCCTGTTGATGGACGAACCGTTTTCCGCACTTGACCCGCTGATCCGCACCCGGCTGCAGGACGAACTGTTGGATCTGCAGAAAAAGCTGGGCCGCACGATCATTTTCGTCAGTCACGATCTGGATGAGGCGTTCAAACTGGGCAACCGCATCGCAATCATGGAAGGCGGGCGCATCGTGCAACACGGCACCCCGCGCGATATTTTTCAGGCACCCGCCAATGAGTACGTCGCCGATTTTGTGGCCCATATGAATCCGCTGAACGTGCTGACGGCCCAGGATGTGATGATTGATTCCGTCGGATCAACCACGCGCGACACGTCGCCCGGCACCCCGATCAACGCGATCCTGCCGCTGTTTGATGACGACACCTCACCGATTGCGGTGGTCGAAGATGAACAGGAGCTGGGCCAGATCACCCAGAATTCTGTTATAAGTCGGCTGTCGCCGCATTCGGACTAACCGCTTTGGCGTCAGACCGGGCCGGTGGCCTGAGCAAAGGCGCGCCGTTTCGCCACGGCCTCGCGCCAGGTCATGAAAATGACCGATGCCAGAATCACCAGCCCACCGAATATGACCCAGCCATCCAAAGGCTCGCCAAACATCACCACGCCCAGAATTGTCGCCCAGACCAGTTGCAAAAACGTGACCGGCTGGGTGACTGTGATCGGGGCCGCGCGAAACGCCAGGGTCATGGTAAAATGCCCCGATGTCGCCAATATCGCGACACCAAACAGCCAGGCCAATTCGCGCGCTGTGGGTGTGACCCAATCCATGGCCGCAAAAGGCGCCAGAAACAGGGTGACAAAAATTGACAGCATCGCCACCACAACCGATGGCGGCTGTTCATCGGCCATGATCTTGGCCACCAGATATCCGGCGGCGAACAACACCGCCGTGCCCAGCATCGCCAGATGGCCCAGATCCAGCGCGCGCACTCCGGGGCGCAACACGATCAGCGCGCCGATCAGGGCCATGATCACCGCCACGATCCGGCGCAGCGCCATTTTTTCACGCAGCACCAGAACCGCGCCCAAGGATACATAGACCGGCGAGAGGTAATTCATCGCCGTCACCTCGGCGATGGAAATGCGCGTCATTGCGAAAAACCACAGGATCACGCCAATGGCATGGACAAAGCCGCGCAGGGAAAACAGCAGGATCGTGCGCCGGTCATAGCGCGCGGCGCGCAACGTGCCGATCATCGGCAGCAAGAACACCAACCCCATGGCATAGCGCAAAAAGGCCGATTGCGCCGCGGGCATCCGCCCATCCAGATGTTTCACAATCGCCGTGACCCCGACAAAGAACAGGCCGGTCAGAACCATCCAGAACACACCGGCCACCGGCCCTTTCATGCCCATATCAGCCCTAGCGCCAAAAGCCACATCACGCAGCCAATGCCAAAGTCTAACACGCGCCACGCCCCCGGTCGTACAAACAGCGGCCGCAGGAACCGCGCGCCATAGCCCAGTGAAAAGAAAAACACGAAAGACGCGCAGACGGCCCCGATGCCAAACGGTATCCGGTCCCATTGCGCGGCAACGGTGCCCAGCAACACCACCGTGTCCAGATACACATGCGGGTTCAACCACGTCAGCGCCAGACAGGTGGCAATCGCCACGTTCAAGCTGATCTCGGGGCCTGTGGCCGCCTCTAACCGCCCGCCCCCACGCCAGGCGGCGCGAAATGCCAACGCGCCATATCCGATCAGAAATGCCGCCCCCGCATAGCGCATGACGGGACCAATCCAAGGGGCAGCTGTGACCAGCCAGCCAAATCCGGCCACCCCGGCGGCGATCAGAATCGCATCGCTCAGCGCGCAGGTGAGGCAAATGGCAAACACATGGCTGCCGCGCAAACCGGCGCGCAGCACGAATGCATTCTGCGCGCCAATCGCCAGGATAAGAGAAAGGCCCAAACCAAATCCGGCCACAGCAGAATGTATCATGGAGTTTGGGTAAGCCCGGGCGCAAAAAAGGTCCAGCCCCCGCTTATTCTTCGAACAGGCGCCCTTGCGCCGGGGCCGATGGCGCGGGCAGGCCCAGATGCGCCCAAGCCTTTTGCGCCAACATCCGCCCGCGCGGGGTGCGTTGCACCAGGCCCTGTTGCAACAAAAACGGCTCGATCACTTCTTCCAAGGCATCCCGGCTTTCCGACAAGGCAGCGGCCAGGGTTTCAACCCCCACCGGCCCGCCCTGATAGGCATCAGCGATGAAATTCAGATACCGCCGGTCGGCCCCATCCAGCCCCAGTGTATCAACCCCCAATCGGTGCAGCGAACTGTCGGCAATGGCGCGGGTCAGGGTGCCGTCGCCTTCGACCAAGGCAAAATCGATTACCCGGCGCAACAGCCGCCCGGCAATGCGCGGCGTGCCCCGGGCGCGTTTGGCAATTTCGCGTGCGCCATCATCTTCGACCGATATCCCCAGCAGGCGCGCGCCACGGGTGACGATCTGATGCAGCTCATCTTCGGTATAGAACTGCAACCGGATCGGAATGCCGAAGCGGTCGCGCAACGGTGTGGTCAGCAGGCCCAACCGGGTGGTCGCCCCAACCAGCGTAAAGGGTTGAAGCTCAATCCGAACGGTACGCGCAGCAGGGCCTTCGCCAATCACCAGATCAAGTTCGAAATCCTCAAGCGCGGGATACAGCACCTCTTCCACCACCGGATTGAGGCGGTGAATTTCGTCGATGAACAGGACATCGCGCGCCTCAAGGTTGGTCAGGATCGCGGCCAGATCGCCGGGGCGGGCCAACACCGGCCCACTTGTCATGCGGAAATTTACCCCCAATTCGCGCGCCATGATCTGCGCCAATGTCGTTTTGCCCAAACCGGGCGGGCCATGAAACAGCGCGTGATCCATCGCCTGGCCGCGCATTCGCGCACTTTCGATGAACACACGCAGGTTGGCGCGCGCCTCGGCCTGACCGATGAATTCCTGCAGATCTTGTGGGCGCAACGCGCGGTCTGCATCTTCGGGCAGACGGTCGGCGCGCAGGGCGGGATCGGGGGTTTGCATGGCTTATCCTTTCGGGGCCAAAAGCCGCAGCGCGGCGCGGATCAGTGCCGGTGTTTCCGCACCCGGTGCCTCACCTGCGGCCTGGGCCACGGCGCCCGCAGCCTCGCTTGGAGCATAGCCCAGATTGGTAAGGGCCGACAATGCCTCGGATTGTGCGGCACCGCCTGCCGGTTTGGGGGCGGCAGCGCGGGGTTTGGCCGGGCTGGCGGATGTTTCAACCACCTCGTCGTCCAGAATCGGCGCTGCACCGTCGCCCATGGCCATCACGGCGGGGGCTTTGTCTTTCAGCTCATTCACCACGCGCTGTGCAATTTTCGGCCCGACCCCCGGCGCCGCACGAACCGCGTTATAATCGCCCAGCGCAATCGCACGGCCCACACCATCCGGGCCAAGCGCGCCCAGAATCGCCATCGATGCCTTGGCCCCGATGCCCTGAACCGACATCAACAATCGGTGCCATTCCTTTTCAACCAAACTGGGAAAGCCAAACAGTTGCAGCAAATCCTCGCGCACCAGCAGATCAGTATACAGCGCCGTCGCCTCACCCACGCCGGGCAGTGTCATCATCGTGCGGTCCGACACATAAACGATATAGCCAACGCCGCGCACATCAATCAGCACATGATCGGTGCCGCGATAATCAATCCGCCCCGCAATCCGGCCAATCATCGCCGCGCCCCCGCCACCGCCTTGGCGAATTTATCGCCGGTCTGGCGGTGAAACGCGTGGCACATGGCAATCGCCAGGGCGTCGGCGGCATCGGCCCCGAAGATAATCACACCGGGCAGTTGCATTTTCACCATGTGAACCACCTGTTCTTTTGCCGCGTGGCCCACGCCAACAACGGTTTTCTTCACCGTATTGGGGGCATATTCCCCCACACTCAGCCCCGCTTGAGCCGGGACCAGCATGGCAATCCCCCGCGCCTGACCCAGCTTCAGGGTTCCGGCCCCATCTTTGTTCACAAAAGTTTGCTCAACCGCGGCGGTGTCGGGCGCGTATCTGGCCAGAACGGCCGAAAGCTGCGTGTGCAGCGACATCAGCCTTTGCGCCAGATCCTGAGAGGATTGCGACGTGCAATGCCCGTTTGCCACATGGGACAAACGCGGCCCGTCCACATCGATCACCCCCCAACCCAAGGTGCGCAACCCCGGATCGATCCCCAATACGCGCATTGCCTGTCCTGCTCTTGTTGCTTTTGCGCCACCCCTAGCACGAAAGGCGAACATCCGCCAAGGGTTATGGTGAACACCTTTGGTACTGGCACGGGCAGATTGGCGATGGAAAAGGCTGTTTTCAGCCCCGAATCCGGCTTTTCGCTCGGAAAATTAAGTAAGTATTTTTAAGAAGTTAAGCGGCGGCTATGCCATGCAGAAAACACAAGGGTGCTATGTGCCCCCCCCAGGTTGCACAAATATATTTTGCCGCCTAACTGCGCTCTGCGATCACGCATCGTCCCTTTGTTATTGAAAGCATCCGCAATGTCCGTTTTCGAACACGCCCGCCCCGCGGCTCCCGGCATCGCCGCCACCTTGCTGCGCCTGACGGCACCTGTCGCCACCTGGAACGCAAAACGCGTCACCCGCAAATCCCTGTCGCGCCTGACAGATTACGAACTCGATGATATCGGCCTGACCCGCAGCGATATCGAAAGGCTCTGAGCCACATGCAGAATACACAATAGGCCGCTTTGGGAATGACCCAAAGCGGCCTTTTTCATTTCAACACCGGGCTTACCCCAAAAGCGGCGCAAGATAGTCCGCGATTGATCGGGTCAGCGGATCGGCCTGCATGATCCAGGCAGCCGCCCGCCCCACCGCGCCACTTTCCGCCAATGCAACAATCCGTTCCCCATAGGTTTGCGCGCCATCATGGGCCAACATCAGGGCTTTTGCGACAAAAAGAACCCCGGCCAATATGAAAAGGCCACGATACGGCACACCGGAGGAACCGCGTTTGCGGCGCACGGTCAACAACCCATCGGGCCCCATGTGCAATTCACCACCCCGGCGCGCAATCGCGCGGTGGTCGCGAATAATCTGATGGCGACGCTTGGTAAACTTTGAGGTTTGTGAAAAAGCCATAGCCCAGCCTTTTACCTGATTATCGGCCCCCACCGACAAGGGCCATTTATAGCTATAATTGCGGCATCAATATGGCAACTTTGGACAAATATCTGCAAATTCATTTGAAATACTATTGGTATCGGCCAGTCTTCAATGAAAATTTGAATTGGATTGAAAATGCAAAGCAGCCAATCACCGTCAAGGGAATGGCCGTTTCAAAATCTTGATAAGCTGTGTGAGGTTTACGCCCGACAGATCACTGTATGAAATCACGGATCGCGGCGGTTATCCCATCAACCTGCATCATCCAAGCTGCAGCACCGTCAATAAAAGACGCACCCTGCAGGGAAAGCAACGCCCCATCATAAGCGTCTGCGCCGATCAAAACCACCAGCACCGCTTTGGCCAAAGTCAGGATGACCGCCGCACCGAGGATGAGTGATACAGCCATCAGGCCGGGCCGCCGTTTTGCAGGTACGGCCATCCACCCGCCCGTCATCGCCACACCTGCGGCACGGGCCACGGCGCAATTGTTGCGCGCAATATGGCGGTTCATTTCAGTAAGTGTCATCGACATGGCAGTGACTCTGTATTATCGGCCCCCACCGACAATGCCCATTTATAGTCGCAATTGCGGCACGAATAAGGCAATCGCAGCCAATTGAGGCAAAATTTGATAAAAATCCGATCCTCGATCACTTTTAATACAGTGTTCTAGATGCAAAAATCGCTACCCGCAAAGTATGTCCACACACTGGAAACAATTCATTTTTAAAATTATTTAAATCAAGCCGCGTCTTCGCCCCAATTCATCCGCCGAGCTTGATAAGACCGACGATTCTCATGAAATTGTCCGCCGCGCCAACGCGATGCCGACCCGACAAAGCCACACCCACACCACCCAGGAAATACACACCACCATCACGGCTCAATGATATCCGCGCACGGCAGGACATCTCGGAAAACCTAGTTGTTCCGTGTCTGATCATTCCCATCTGTTTCCGCGAATTTCATCGAGCGCGTTCAGCGCGCGGCGTTCTCGGGTGAGGACATCCTCCGCGGTTTTGTTCATTTGAAGGGCTTCGGCTTCTCGTTGTGGTCTCCAGATAGTCATAGATCACGGCCTCCAGATCATCGACGCTGGAATAGCTGCCGCGTCGGATGCGTCTTAAAGTGATCTCGGCAAAGAATCGCTCGACCAAGTTCAACCATGAGGCACTGAAGGGCGTGAAATGGAGCTTGAAGCGCGGGTGCTTTTCTAGCCATGCTCGCACCTCAGGTGTCTTGTGGGTGGCATAGTTATTCAGGATCAGATGGAGATCCCGCCCTGCTGGCACGGCTTTGTCGATATTCCGGAGGAATTTCAGAAATTCTCTGGCCCGGTGGCCCGGCAGACATTCGCTAATCATCTGGCCGGATTTGACGTCGAGTGCTGCGAGCAGTGTGGTCGTACCATGGCGCTCGTAGTCATGCGTCATGGTGGCCGCCCGCCCCTTCTTGTGTGGCAGCCCAGGCTGGATCCGGTCGAGCGCCTGGATCTGTGACGTCTCATCCACGCACAGCACGACCGCCCAGTCCGGCGAGTCTAGATAAAATCCGACAATTTCGGTGACTTTCTCCTCGAAGAGCGGCTGGTTCGTGACCTTGAACCCTTTGGTGATCTGCGGTTTGAGACCGGCTTCAGCCCAGATGCGACCCACGCTCGACGGCGAAATGCACATAGCTTCGGCCAACAGGGCACAGCTTCAGTGCGTCGCAATGGGTGGTTTTTCCTGAACTATTTTGGCGATCATCTTCAGTTTTGTTTCCATGTTCCTTTCCATGGCCAGCAGCCGCACACGCGATGGCCGCGTCTTATCGCGCTTGACACCGCAGCGCTCCATGCTATCCGACGAATAGTCTTCCCAACCACTGCCTGCATGACCGAAGGCTTTCGCGGTCCTTTGGGGACGTAATTGCGATAATCCCTGGCCAAGACTGTTGCCGTTTCACATTGAGCGTGCATATGAGAGGGGCACATCGGAATTGCATCTAAACTAGCATCATGTTGGCAGCTATCGCGCGGACCACGGACCGAAACATGCACCTGGTGTGATCGCACACGACGGTCGCGGCGAACGTAGAACGGCTCAGAAAGACGCGGTTATCAAATCGGTAATGATGTGGTCGGATGCGCATGTCAAAAAGCACCTGACTGGGACGTCCCCACTACCGAAGCCCTGTGTCTAGGTCCGAGGAAACCCTTACATTGGTTGAATAGTTCAACAGCCGCCGCCTCGGTGATACATCACAGCAACGAAAGTTGAGGCGGTCTTCCATGCAAACATGAACATACTCGATAAAGTCGATCGAGAAGAACTCAACAGGCTCCGGTGAAACCGGACGATTTGGGGCGGCTCAAATTCTGTTGTGGTGAAGTGGTGGTACGCCCGGCAGGTATCATCCCTGTCAGCCTGACCACGGTTTCAGTCTGAAATCAGCAATCCGAACGAACGCTGGATATCAGCCTGCAATGCCGTATGTGCGCCGGGGCGGTCACCGTGGCGCAGTGCGGTGAGGATTTGCTGGTGATGTGCGTGTTCCTCGATCTGTCCGGCGGCGGGGCGGTTGATGATCAGGTTCAGATAGGCGCCGTATTGCAGCCAGAGCGCCTCGATCACCGGCAGCAGCACTTCTGAGGCGCTAAACCGGTACAGCGTGAAGTGAAACTCGTGGTTTGTAATCAGGTCGGGGATGTTTTCGGGCCCATCCTTGGCGCGGGCGATGATTGCCTCCAGCGTGTCGATATCCGCGGGGGTGATCCTGTCGATTGCCTGATCCAGAACCAGATGTTCCAGAGCCAGACGAGCCGCCATCAGATCAGCGGCGCGGCGGGCGTCGAAGGCCGGCACCATCAGCGTGCGGGATGGGGTATCGACCAACGCGCCCTCGGCCACCAACCGGCGCACCGCCTCGCGCACTGGGGTCATCGACACGCCCAGCTGATCAGCGAGAGAGCGCAGGCTGACGACATCACCAGGCGCAAACGCGCCGCGGATAAAGGCATCGCGAAGTGCGAAATACGCGTTCTCGCGCAGTTTCAGCGGATCGATGCGGGCGATGACGGGCATACTCATGGGGGCTTGACACATCTGAAATCTATCGTTGATAAAATGTCACATATCACAGATGACTCGGTCAAGCCTTGAAAGGGGTGCAGATGCAAAAGGACGGCGAACACGGTTTTTGGCTTTATGATTTGAAGGTCGAAACCGTTCTGGATGGCCGCGCCCCCGTCTGTCGTCATGTCGAGGGCGAAGCATTTCGCGTCATCGGTGAAAACCTGGTATTTGACGGGCCGGCCAAATTGTCGATGTATGCGTTGGCCGCCGTGCTGCCGCTGCTGCCCGCCAAACAGCGCGACACCGATCCCGATGACTGGATGTCCACCGACGCCGAAGTTGCCTGCCCCGATCCCCATTGCGGTGGTCGGCTGCGCATCATCCGCGAAGCGCGTCGTTGGTATTCGCATGCGGCCACCACCGGATTGCCGGATCAGCGCGGCACCCCCTATTGGAAGGATGACAAATGACCGTCGAAACCGCAGACCTGCGCCCGGGCCACCGGATTTCCCGGGTGATCAAGGGCGGCTGGCAACTGGCCGGCGACCACGGTGAGGTGCGCGCCGCCGATGCGATTGCCGATATGGAGGCGTTTCTGGACGCCGGGATCACCACCTTTGACTGCGCCGACATTTATACCGGCGTCGAAGAGATGATTGGCACCTTCATTGCCGATGTCCGCCGCCGCCGCGGGTCCGAGGTGGCCGACCGGGTCATGGTGCATACCAAGCTGGTGCCGGATCTGGGCCGTCTGCATGACATCCGCCCCGATGAGGTTGAGGCCATCGTCGACCGCTCGCTCAAACGGTTGCAGATTGAACAAATTCCGCTGGTGCAGTTCTTTTGGTGGGACATGGCGCTTGGCAATGCTGTCGAGGCGCTGCAGGTGCTCAGAGAGTGCCAGAAAAAGGGCAAGATCGCCAATCTGGGCACCACGAATTGGGATTTCCCGGTGATGGATCGCTTTATCGACGGCGGTTTCGATGTGGTTTCGGCGCAGGTGCAATATTCGGTTCTGGATCGTCGCCCGGCCGGTGCCTTTGCCGAATGGGGCGCGCGGCGCGATGTGCAGATCCTGTGTTATGGCACTCTGGCGGGTGGTTTCCTGACCGATCAATGGCTGGGCCAGCCCGATCCGGGGTTCCAGTTCGAAAACCGCTCGCTGATCAAATACCGGCTGATCGTTGATGAATTCGGCAATTGGGAGCTGTTTCAGACCCTGCTGAAGACGTTGAAATCGGTGGGCGACAAACACGGCGTCTCGTTGGCCTCGGTTGCCACGCGGTGGGTGCTGGATCAGCCGCAGGTTGCAGCGGCCATCGTGGGGGCGCGTTATGCACGCCATCTGCCCAAGACTCTGGATGTGTTCAACGTCACGCTTGACGCCGACGACCGCGCAGCCATCGATGCGGTGCTGGCACAGGCCGGCGGGCCAAATGGCCCGGTTTTCGGGCTTGAGGGCGACCGCAACGGGCGTCACGGGCGGATCATGAAATACAACCTCAACACCAATCCTGCTGACGCGGTGCATGGTGCGTGATTTCTGCCGGACATACCCGGCATCAAAGCTGACCGGAGGGTGAGGCATGCTCGCGCGACTGGCCGGCAAGGCCCTTTTCCCGCTGTATCTGCTGACTTCGTTCTGCATTTTGGTGCTGATGGGGGTCTCGTTCGCCGATGTGATTCTGCGCAGCCTGAACCGGCCGATCCGGGGCGCTTATGAGATCACCGAGATCGCGGTTGGCGCCATGGTCTTTGCCGCTCTGCCGCTGGTTACCCTGCGGCGCGAACATGTACAGGTTACCCTGTTCAGCGGTCTGGCCGACCGGCATTGGTGGTTGCGGTTGCTGTTCACGGTTGTGGGCAAGGTGATCGCGCTGGCGGTGTTCGGCTTTTTCGCCTGGCAGCTGTACCGGCTGGGCAACCAGATGAATGCCTCGGGCGCGCGGGCCATCTTTGCCGGCTTTCCGCTGGCGCCCTTTGCATGGTTCGCGGCGCTGATGTGTTTGCTGTCGGCTGTGGCGGCGCTGCTGGCTCCGCCCGGTTCCGCCTCTGATGTGCAGGGAGACCTGTGATGGGCGTGATGCTCTTCGCTCTGGCGCTGCTGTTCATCCTGCTGTTTCTCGAAGTGCCGATCGCGCTGGCCATGCTGGCCATCGGCATTGGCGGTTTTGCATGGATCGTGGACTGGGGGCCAGCGGGCTATATGGCGGCCGATTCCGCCTATCGGACGGTGCATAACTTCAACATGTCAGTGATTCCGCTGTTCATCCTGATGGGCAACCTGATCAGCCGGGCGGAAATCTCGAAAGAACTTTTTGATCTGGCGTATCGCTTTGTCGGGCACCGGCGTGGCGGGCTGGCGATTTCGACCATTCTGGCCGGTGGCATGTTCTCGGCGGTCTGCGGCTCCAGCCTTGCCTCGGCGGCAACCATGGGGCGGGTCGCTTATCCCTCGATGAAACGCTACCGCTATGACGATTCACTGGCGGCGGGCTCCATCGCTGCGGCGGGCACGCTGGGGATCATGATCCCGCCCAGTATCGTGCTGATCGTTTATGGCATCCTGACGCAGAATGACATCGGCGCGCTGTTCATCGCAGGCGTGCTGCCGGGGCTTTTGGGTGCACTGCTCTATGTTGGCGCGATCATGGTTGCCACCTGGAAGAACCCCGCCGCCGGTCCGGCAGGCGAGACGAGCAGTTGGGCCGCGCGGCTCAGCGCGCTGAAATCGGTGGGCGCGGTGATCTTGCTGTTCGGGCTGGTGATCGGCGGCATTTACGGCAATTTATTCACCCCAACCGAAGCGGCGGGCGTCGGGTCGGTCGGCGCCCTTGCCATTACCCAGTGGCGGCGCAAGCTCACGTTCCGCACGCTGCTGGCCACGCTGGGCCAGACGGCAGTGATGAGCGCGTCGATCTTTTTCGTGCTGGTTGGCGCGCAGATTTTCGGCAATTTCATTAACGTGGCCGGATTCACCGCGCAACTCAACAGCTTTGTGGGCGTTCTGGATCTACCGCCCTGGGCGATGATGCTGGTGATCGTGGTACTGTATCTGGTGCTGGGCTGTGTGCTGGAAAGCATGTCGATGTTGCTGCTTACCTTGCCGATTACCTATCCTTTGATCCTGACATTGGGCTATGATCCGATCTGGTTCGGCATTCTTGTGGTGACGCTGGTGGAGGTGGCGTTGATCACCCCGCCCGTGGGCATGAATATCTATGTGTTGCGCGGTGTTCTGCCCGCGGTTCCGCTGCGCAAAATGTTCGCCGGCGTCACATGGTTCGTCGCTGCCGATATCATCCGTATCATCCTTCTGCTGCTTGTTCCCGGGCTTGCGCTTTGGCTGCCCGGGATGATGTAGACCCCCTAACCAACACGGAGAAACAAAATGAAAAAAAGAACACTGATCACCGCGCTGTCTGGTCTGGCCATGATCGCCAGCGTCACCACCGCGTTTGCGCAGGACGTATCCCTGCGGTTTTCAAACTGGCTGCCGCCGACCCATCCGATCGTGACCAACATGGTCGAACCCTGGGCCGCCGATGTCGCAAAGGCGACCGAAGGCCGCGTGACGGTGCAGATCCTGCCCGCGCTTGGCGCTCCGGGTGCGCATTTCGATCTGGTAAGCAACGGCGTGGCCGATATCGCCTTTGGCGTGCACGCCTATACGCCTGAGCGGTTCAAACTGACCGAGATTGTCGAACTGCCGTTCACCGCCGAAAACGCGCAGGTCAATTCAATCGCATACTGGCGCACCTATGACGAATTTTTCGCCTCGGCCGATGAACATGCGGGCACGCGTCTGTTGGGCCTTTGGGTGCCGGGCTCGTACCAGCTGTTCACTCGGGAAGGTGTGGCCGGCATCGACGATCTGCAGGGCTTGCGCATCCGCGTGCCCGGCGCAATTGTCGAACGGATCGCCACCCAGCTTGGGCTGGTGTCAATCTCCTCACCGCTGACCGAGGCGTATGATCAGATCTCGCGCGGGATCATCGACGGCATGTTCCAGACCTATGCCACCGTTATGGATTTCAACATGACCGAACATATGCCGGTGCTGATGACCGTGCCGGGCGGTTTCTCGGCCTCCAGCCAATTCATGGTGATCAGCGATGCGGCATGGGCCCGGATCAGCCCCGAGGACCAGGAAGCGATTGCCGCCCTATCGGGCGAGGCCATGGTGAGCCGTTTTGCCGCCGTCTGGCAGGAACACAACGGCGGTGCTGATGCCGATCTGGTCGCGGCGGGTGTCACCAAGATCGACCTGACCGGCGAGGAATTAAGCCGGGTGGAAGAGCTGCTGGCGCCAATCAAGGACGGCTGGCTGGAAGAGGCCAACGCGCGCGGCGTCGATGCTGATGCTGCGCTGGCCTTTTACCGCGAGGCGATCGATACCGTCGCACAAGAGCTGGGCGTTCCGGCGAACTGACACAGATGGGCAGGGCGGCAAGGCCCTGCCCCTTACGGAGAGAGCCGATGTTTCATCAAGTGAGCGATTGGGACCGTGCCTATTCCAATGCGTCGCACATCCACCGCAGCGATCAATGGCCGCAAGCCTGGGTCGGTCCGGCGCAGGCCTTGCGCGATGATCTGACGGCCAAGGGGCGCGCAGAGCTGGATCAGCCATACGGGCCAGGCCCGCGACAGCGCTATGACCTGTTTATGCCCGAAGGCGAACCGCGTGGATTGTTCGTTTTCGTGCACGGCGGATACTGGCATTCGCTTGACCGCAGCTATTGGTCCCATCTGGCCGCCGGGCCGGTTGCGCATGGCTACGTCGTGGCGGTGCCGGGCTATACCCTGTGCCCCGAGGTCCGGATCCGCGACATCGGTGTCGAGATTGCGGCGGCGGTCGATGCGGCCGCCGGGCGTATCGCCGGGCCGGTGGTTCTGGCCGGGCATTCGGCGGGCGGGCATTTGGTGGCCCGAATCGCCGCGCAAGGCTCTGCGCTGTCCGGGGCAACGCGGGCGCGGCTGTCGGCGGTGATCCCGATTTCGGGGCTAAGCGATCTGCGCCCTTTCCTGCGGCTCAGGATGAATGACACACTGCGGCTGGATACGGAAGAAACCCTCAGCGAAAGCCCCGCCTTGCTGGCCCCGCCCGAAGGCTTGCGGGTGTTCTGCTGGGTGGGGGGAAGTGAACGGGCCGAATTCCTGCGTCAGAACCGGCTGCTGGCCGATATCTGGACCGGGCTGGGCGCCAAGGTTGCGATCTGGGAAGAACCGGATCGCCACCATTTCGACATCTGCGATGGGCTGATTGACCCGGATCACCCGATCCATCAGGTCTATGCCGGTCGCCCGACGCGCGGCTGAGCAGACAACACCGGCGCGTCAGGGTGAACCCCGGCGCGGCACGTCTGGCCCCTGCACAGCGTGCGCGCCGGAGGGCATGAGCGACCCAACAAACCCAAAATCCGGACTCCATTTATTTCACGCTCGCAATTGTCGCGACGCGTTGACGATCCGTTGCGCCCGCACCTGACATCACCTTTTTCGGCTACGTTTTCAACGATGTCATCGAAACCGGTTCTGGCAGGGATGTACTGTGGGGTCGTGGTGGCGATGACAGCATCTTGGGCGGTCTGGGCGATGATACCCTGGGCGGCGGGGCGGGCAACGACACACTGTTTGGGGGGGATGATGCCGATGTCTTTATCTTCACCTCTGGCGAGGGCAACGATGTGATTTATGATTTTGAAGAAGGGTCCGACATGATCCAGCTTTCCGATCTGAATTACACAGTCGATTATGGGCCGTGGGGCACCATGATCAATTACGCCGACGCCA
The DNA here is from genome assembly GCF_003057885.1 of Oceaniglobus ichthyenteri. Classification (GTDB taxonomy): domain Bacteria; phylum Pseudomonadota; class Alphaproteobacteria; order Rhodobacterales; family Rhodobacteraceae; genus Oceaniglobus; species Oceaniglobus ichthyenteri. The sequence continues at coordinate 11,640 of NZ_QAGK01000003.1, read as the reverse complement.
CCAGTATTCAGATCTGGGACAACACCGGCATTTGGGCCAGCCAGACCGAGGCCGAAGCCTTTGTCGCGGACCACGTATTCTTTGCCTGACCGCGTGCTGCTGCGGGGGCGTGCCGGTTGATCGCAAGATTCCCCCAGTGAGCGGCGCAACAGATTGTGCCGCTACGTCACTTTGGTCGGATTGGCCTGTCCTGCGCCTCGCTGGGCTTGATTGTATTTCAAGGGTGATGTTCGCTTGTCCGGGACATCACAGCAAAAAGAGGGGCTTATATCATGGCACAGATTATCGGGACGAACCGCTCGGACGAAATCGAAGGGACGTTTAAGGCCGACAACATTTACGGCCTGCAAGGAAGCGACACGATCTACAGTGGGCCGGGCGATGACCTGGTGCGCGGTGGTATCGGCCATGATGTTCTGTTCGGCGGCGACGGCGAAGATCTGTTGTTTGGCGATGATGGCGATGATCTGTTAAGCGGCAGCGGTGGAAATGATGTGCTGTACGGCGGCCACGGCAATGACACCTATTTCGGCGGTGCTGGCGACGATCTTTTCGTGCTTGAGCCTTATGAGATTTTATATGACGAGACCTATGATGGTGGTTGGGGGACAGATACCCTCAGGTTGACGGGGCCGATACGCACCAACTCTCTGATCCTTGATGCGGCGGCTTCGGTTGAGAATCTCGAAACCGGTGGACATGTCATTTCGGGGAACGACTGGAACGATCTGTTCGATCTGAGGGGGCTGGAGTCTGTTGATGGATATTCTGATGGCTATCGTGACGGCGTGAAACTTGACTTGGGCGGGGGAAACGACCGGGCCTATGGCAGCACTAACTCAGACCTGATCGAAGGTGGCGAAGGTAACGACAGCCTGTTTGGAAACTTCGGTTTCGATACGCTTGATGGCGGGGCCGGTGATGATCTGCTGCGCGGCGGTTTTGGCAGTGATTTGCTTCGTGGTGGCGACGGCGACGATCAGCTGTACGGCTGGGATGGCTATGATTCTCTATATGGGGGTGATGGCGATGATCTGCTGGATGGGGGCAAAGGGCGCGACTCTATGTATGGTGGCGCAGGCAATGACACTCTTTGGGGCGCCGAGGGTTATGACCGTTTGTTTGGCGAAGACGGCGACGATGAGCTTCATGGTGGCGATCTCCTTGATACGCTACGGGGTGGCGATGGCAATGATCTTTTGCTGGGCGACTCTGGCCATGACTATTTATTTGGCGAAGATGGCGATGACCGGATGTTTGGTGGCACCGGCAATGACAGCCTCTATGGCAACATCGGCCACGATGCGCTGATCGGCGGAGAGGGCAATGACCTTTTGCGCGGTGGCTTTGGCAATGATCTGCTGCATGGTGGTCTGGGCAACGATAAAATGTACGGCTGGGACGGTATTGATACGTTTGTGTTCAATCCGGGCGATGGAAATGATACCATCATGGATTTCGAGTTCGGGATCGACACGCTGCAACTGTCCGACCCGAATTTTCATCTTGACTCTTGGGATGACGACTCGGTGATGATTATTTATGATGTAGATCTTATTGAACCATTTGAAGTTTATGGCAGTACTTTGATAATTCATGGTGTGACCAGTAAACATCAAGATTTGATGGACTACATCGTAATCGTGTGATCTTTTACCGGGCGTGCCGCCCACGGTGCGCCCGGACGTCACGTTAAATCGCCAAAAGCCTCGTAAACTTGGCCGTATATGTGCCGGTTATCCATGATCGCGCACGGGATCGCCGACCCCTTCATCGGTCACAGCAGTGCCCGCGTGTTTACATCCGATCCCTGATCAGGATCAGCACTGCGCCCATGGTTTTGCTGTCCGTCTGCCTGAAAATCAGGAGGCCGCGCACGGTTTTATAATGATGGGCGCGCCAGAGGTTTCTCCGATGACGGTGCAGGTGTCCGCCGCGCACAGGGTCCAGCCCGCGCCGGTGGCACCGGATGCGGCCAGCACCAAGGCGGGAACCTGAATGGCACCGGGCCATTCCCACCAGCCATCCCTGAGGCGCGCGTTTTCCCCCGGCTCCATCCCTGCGCCAGACCCGCGCACCCGCGCCATGGTCAGGGACAGGGCGCTGTCGAGGATGCGCCACTCTTCCTGCCATTCCACGTGTTCAACCGAATGGGTCCACCCAAGTTGAAAGTCGGACGCGGCCAACATCAGCATCGTCGCGCCCACCATAAGACAGGTCACGCGATGATCTTTCGCCGCCCCACCCACACGATGCCGACAAACAGCGCGACCAGGGCAAATCCAGCCTGATCCGTCATCGGCAGCGCCGCGACCAGTGTAAAGGCGGCAACCATCGCCAGCGCGCGCAAAGGCCAGCCCAAAGGCCGCCCCAGCCAGCCGATCACCGCAATGCCCCACAGCCCGATGGACAGGCCGGCCTTGAACACCACATAGGCCACGGCGGGCCAGAACCCGATGGTTTCGGCCAGCGGGCCGCCATCCTGCAACATCAGCGCGGGCGTATAGACCGCCATGAACGGGATGACGAATCCGGCCGCCGCCACCTTTATCGCCTCGACCGAGATTTTGAGCCCGCTTTCCTTGGCAATCGGCGCCGCGGCAAAACAGGCCAGCGCCACAGGCGGTGTAAGGTCGGCCAGGATGCCGAAATAAAAGACAAACATATGGCTGACGATCAACGGCACACCCAGCGCCAACAGGGCAGGTCCGGCGATGGTTGAGGTGATGATATAGTTGGGAATTGTCGGAATCCCCATGCCCAGCAGGATACAGGTGAGCATGGTCAGAATCAGCGACAGGAACAGGCTGGCTTTGCCCACGGTCACGATGAACTGTCCAAAGGTGTTGGCCGCACCTGTAAGGGTCATGGTGCCGATGATCACCCCCACCAGCGCGCAGGCGATGCCAACCGGCAGCGCGGTCTTTGCGCCCTCGGCCAGGCTGTCACGACACAGCGCCAGCGTATCGCGCCCGCCATGGGTGATGGTTGACGCCGCGATCAGCACCGCGATGGCGATGAACAGCACGTTAGTGCCCCATTGCAGGAAACCCGCAGCAACCAGCCCCAGCGCGATCCAGAAAATGATTCGGAAGATGCCCTCGGGCAGGTTCAGAACCGCAGACCCGCCAAGGATCAGCAAGATCGTCAGCCCCAGACCGATGGTGCCGGCAAACAGCGGTGTATAGCCACCAAACAGCAGATAAACCAGCACCCCAAGTGGCACCAGAAGCATCCAGTTCTTGCGGATCGCATCCAGCGCCGAAGGCAGCTCATCGCGCGCCAGGCCGCGCAATCCGTGACGCCCCGCCTCAAGATGGACAATCCAGAACGCCGACAGGAAATACAGAATCGCCGGGATAAGCGCGGCGCGCACGACTTCGATATATTGCACATCCAGCGTTTCAGCCATGATAAAGGCCACAGCGCCCATCACCGGCGGCATGATCTGCCCGCCCATGGACGCCGTCGCCTCGACCCCGCCGGCAAAGGCCGGGCGGTATCCAAAGCGTTTCATCAGTGGAATGGTGAATTGCCCGGTGGTGACAACATTGGCCACCCCCGACCCCGATATCGTGCCCATCAACCCCGAAGAGACAACGGCAACCTTGGCCGCGCCACCCTGGCGATGCCCGAACAGGCCCATCGCCACGTCGGTGAACAACCGGATCATCCCGGCGCGTTCCAGAAACGATCCAAACAGGATGAACAAAAAGATATAGGTGGATGAAACATAAATCGGGATGCCGTAAATGCCTTCGGTCCCGAAGGTCATATGATCGATCACCTGACCAAATCCATAACCGCGATGATTGAGCGGCGCGGGCAGGTATTCACCGAACAGGCAATAGGCCAGAAAACCGCCCGCGATGATCGGCAGGGCAATGCCCATGATTGCCCAGGCGGCGGCAAACACCACCACAAGTGAGACAACACCAATGACGATATCAATATCCAAAGGCCGCCCGGCCCGCAGGATCAGCGGTTTGTATTCCCACCACTGATATAGCGCCACAGCCACCCCGGCCGCCGCAAACCCCCAGGCCACGGCGCGCATTGTCGCCCCGTCATAGCGGGCATAGGCCACCAGCGGAAAAGCCAGCAAAGTCAGAAATCCGACGTGAAAGGCGCGCACGATCTGGCTGGGCAGATCGATCACATGGGCCGCCGTGCCGATCTGGAAAAGCGAAAAGACCACCGCGACCCAGAACAGGAAACGCCCGATGTTCCCTTGCGGGAAGCTGACGCCATGTACCTCGGTCGGGAGGGGCGGGGTTGCTGGATTGGTCATGGCCGGTTCCCCGAAGGACGAAGCATTGAAAATAGGTTCTGCAGGATTGGGTGGTGTGGACGCCCGCGCAACCGGCACGCGCGCCCACACACAGGGTGTCTTACTTCAACACGCCTTGTTCGCGGTAATACCGCTCGGCCCCGGGATGCAGCGGGATCGGCATGCCGTCCAACGCATTTTCCAGTTTGATAAGATTGGCCGCCTGATGCGAGGCCGCCAAAGTGTCGAGGTTTTCAAACAGTTCCTTGGTCATCGCATAGGCCATGTCGTCGGTGACGCTGGCATTGGTGACAAGATAGTTTGAAATCGCAACGGTCGGCACGTCGGCCTCCTGGCCATCATAGGTGCCCGCCGGGATGGTCGCCGAAATATACGGCGCGCCCAGGTTTTCGGCCACCTGTGCCGGAACCGCGACCACGGTGATCGGCAAGGATGACGCCAGATCGCGGATCGAAGAGACGCCAAGCCCGGCCGATTGCAAGGTCGCGTCAAGCTGGCGGTTCTTGATCAGTTCGACCGATTCCGCAAACGGCAGATATTCGGTCTTGCCCAGATCATCATAGGACATGTCCATCGCCCCAAAAATCGCGCGGGCGTTCAATTCGGTGCCCGACGCAGGGGCACCAACCGACAGGCTGGCGCCTTTCAGCCCTGCAAAATCGGTGATCCCTGATTCCTTTGAGGCGACAATCTGAATGTAGTTCGGATAGATCGCGGCGATGCCGCGCAATTGATCCAGCTTGCCGGGAAAGCCCGCTTCTTCGTCGCCGGCCCATGCGGCGGCAACCGTATCGCCCAATGCAAAGGCAATTTCACCACGCCCGCTTTGGATCAGGTTCATGTTTTCGACGCTGGCCTTGGTTGATTGCACCTGGGTGCGCGCCCCGTCGATCTTTTCGCCATAGATATTGGCCAGACCGGCCCCGAGCGGATAATATACCCCCGATGTGCCGCCGGTCAGCACGTTGATGAAATCCTGGGCCTTGGCCGCGCCTGTCAGGCTGACCGCCAAGGCGAATGCGCCGGCGGCGGCTGGTATGATCTTGTTCATTTTGCTCTCCCTTTGATGTCGGCGCCCTTTGCGGGTTTTGCCCGTGCCCACGCGACACGAAGCGCCAGACAGATGGATCATGTTTGAGCATTTGCCCCTGAATATCAAGTGCAAGCAATGGCAATCTGAACCAGCCTTGGATCGGCGCGCCCGGATGCCTACCTTATGACAAACGGAGATCACCATGCAAAAATTTTCGCTTCTTGATTTGTCACCTGTGCCCGAAGGCCTGACCACCCGCGATGCCCTGGCCAATACCGTCGATCTGGCGCGCGCGGCAGAACGGGCGGGGTATCACCGATATTGGTTGGCTGAACATCACAACATGCCCGGCATCGCCAGCGCGGCAACGGCGGTTGTGATCGGCCATGTGGCGGCCGCCACCCGCACCATGCGCATTGGCGCGGGCGGAATCATGTTACCCAACCACGCCCCCTTGGTGGTGGCCGAACAATTCGGCACGCTGGCAACGCTTTATGATGGTCGGATCGATCTGGGGCTGGGCCGCGCGCCGGGCACGGATATGGCCACCGCCCGTGCCTTGCGCCGCCATATGATGCCCGAAGACAGCTTTCCTCAGGATGTGCAGGAGCTGATCGGGTATTTCGGTGACATGCCCGACACTGCGCCGGTGCGCGCGATACCCGGTGTCGGCACCCATGTTCCGGTCTGGATACTTGGGTCAAGCCTGTATGGCGCGCAACTGGCCGCCCATCTGGGCCTTCCTTATGCGTTTGCCTCGCATTTTGCGCCTGCCATGCTGGAACAGGCGCTTGCCGTTTATCGGGCGTCTTTCAAACCCTCTGCTGCCTTGGCAAAACCTTATGCGATGATCACCATCGGGGTTTGCGCCGCCGAAACCGACGCCGAAGCCGCATTTTTGCGCTCATCACAAACGCTGGCCTTTGCGCGGCTGTTTTCGGGCAAACCGGGAAAGTTGCCGCTGCCGATCCGCGATGTCGAGGCGCAGGTGCCCGCCGCGGTTCTGGCACAGGTCAGACAGGCTCTGTCGTGTTCGGCAACCGGATCGCCCGACACGGTCAAGGCGAAGTTGCGCGCCCTTATAGACAAGCATCAGCCAGACGAGGTTCTGGTGACCGGGATGATCCACGATCATGCCGCGCGGGTGCGCTCTTTTGATATTGTGGCCGGGGCGCTGGGTGATCTGGTGTCACACAAGCAATCGCTTGCCGTCTGAGGGCGGGGCGAAAAACGCGATACAGGCACGGCCCGTTGAAACGCGCTGTGCCTGTGGTTGGCTCAATCGGGCGGATCGCAAAAGCTTGCCTTGAGATGGCTCAACACCTCAAGGCAGCGCGGATCAATGATGGAATAACGGATCTGCTGGCCATCTTTTTCCCCCTCGATCAATCCCTCGATCCGCATTCTGGCCAGATGTTGTGACACCGCCGATTGCGACAGATTGGCGACCTTGCACAATTCCGACACCGTCGCCTTGCCCCCGGCCAGACGGCACAGAATCATCAACCGGCGGGTATTTGCCAACTGTTTAAGCAGCGTCGCGACCTCTTCGGCGCGGGCCTGAAGATCCTCGAATGGGTCGGAATTGGCCTGCGGCATCGGCTCTCACATGTCAGATTGGTTGTAAATTAGTATTTACTAAATTAGCTTTGTCTAATATGAAAGTCAACAAAGCTCACAAATCTGTCAGACCCGAAAGCGCCGCCATGTATAAGACTTTCCTGTTGTTTCTCATCCTCGCCACGCCTGCCTTTGCCCAGACCCACGCGATCACAACCACGTTTGTGGCCGATCGCAAGGCGGTGTTCGCAACGGTAGAAAGTGTGGACACCCTGATCGCGCGCACGCGGGTGGGGGGCACCGTCGCGGATTTGTTGGTGGATGAGGGCGACATGGTCGCGGCGGGCGATGTTCTGGCGCTGGTCGTCAACGAACAGATGGCGCCGCAAATCGCCGCCGCCACATCGCAGGCCGCCGCGCTTGAGGCCGAGCTTGCCCAGGCGCGCGATGATCTGGAACGCGCCGTCAGCCTGTTGTCGCGCGGGATCATCGCCCAGACCCGGGTGGATCAGGCGCAAACCGCTGTGGCGGTTCTTGAGGGGCGCGTTGCCTCGGCCAATCAATCGCGCGATGTGCTGTTGCAACAAGAGCGCGAGGGCGAGGTTCTGGCCCCCGCCGCGGGCCGGGTGCTGAACGTGCAAAGCCCGTCAGGCAGCGTCGTGTTGCCCGGAGAGCAGGTGGCCACCATTGCATCGGATCATTACCTGTTGCGCCTCAACCTGCCCGAACGCCACGCCCGATCCATCGCCGAGGGCGACACGATCGAGGTGGCAGGTGCCGCGCTGGGCGGCGATGTGGCGTCAACTGGTGTGATCCGACAGGTTTATCCGCTGATCACCAATGGCCGCATTGTCGCCGATGCCGAGGTCGAAGGGCTGGGCAGTTTCTTTGTCGGCGAACGGGTGCGGGTGCATGTCACCGTGGATAAACGCGAGGTAATCGTCATTCCGCGCAGCTATGTCACCACCCGGTTTGGCAATGATTTTGTCGTGCTCGATACCCAAACCGGACCGCGCGATGTGGTTGTTCTGCTGGGGCAGGAAAGCCCTGATGGTGTTGAAATCCTGGCCGGGCTGTCCACGGGTGACAGATTGGTGCAGCCATGAAACTGGGTATTTCCGGGCTTCTGACCCGCGCTTTCATCCGCTCGCCGCTGACACCGCTTTTGCTGCTGGCGTCATTGGCCATGGGGATGATCGCACTTGTGGTGATCCCGCGCGAGGAAGAGCCGCAGATTTCGGTGCCGATGGTTGATGTGATGGTGCGCACCGATGGTTTGCGCGCCCCCGATGCGGTTGAGCTGGTCACCGAACCGCTTGAGGCGATCCTGCGCTCGATCAACGCGGTCGAACATGTCTATTCCCAGACCGAAGATGACCGGGTCATGGTCACCGCGCGGTTTGATGTGGGCACCGATCCCGACGCCGCCATCCTGCGCGTGCAGGAACGGATCATGGCCAACATGGATCGTATCCCCCAAGGCATACCCCAGCCCCTGATCATCGGGCGCGGGATCAACGACGTCGCCATCGTGGCGCTGACCCTGTCGCCCACCCCCGAGGCGGCGGCGCACTGGGACGACCGCGCGCTGTATTCGCTGGTCGAGGAATTGCGCGCATCGCTGATGTCGGTGGATGATGTGGGGCTGACCTATATCGTTGGCGGGCGCACCGATCAGATCCGTATCGAACCCGACCCCGAACAACTGGCGCTGTATGGCGTCACCCTGCAACAACTGGCCGCGCGGGTGAGCGAGGCCAACCAGACCTTTCCGGTGGGCAGCGATACAGCACTTGATCGCACCCTGTCGGTGGTGGCGGGGCAATCCCTGCAGGGGCCAGGTGATATCGGCCTATTGCAACTGACCACCCGTGATGATCGCCCGGTGTATGTGCGGGACGTGGCCGATATCGTGGTTGGCGGCGCACCGATTGATGCGCGCACCTGGACCCTGACGCGCGCCGATGGCGCCGAGGGCTGGACCCAGCTTCCCGCCGTGACCCTGGCCATTGCCAAACGCGAAGGCGCCAATGCGGTGCTGGTGGCAGAACATGTGCTGGAGCGGATGGAGCTTTTGCGCGGTGAACTGATCCCCGAGGATATTACCGTCGAGATCACCCGCAACTATGGTGAATCCGCCGATGAAAAGGCCGACGAACTGTTGTTCCACCTTGCCCTTGCCACGGTTTCCATCGTTTTGCTGGTGACATTCGTTATCGGCTGGCGCGAAGGCATCGTGGTGGCTGTTGTCATCCCCACCACGATCCTGCTGACGTTGTTTGCGTCGAACCTCATGGGGTACACGATCAACCGCGTGTCGCTGTTTGCGTTGATCTTTTCCATCGGTATTCTGGTGGATGACGCCATCGTGGTGATCGAAAACATCGCCCGTCACTGGGCCATGCGCGACGGGCGCAACCGTGTGACCGCCGCGATCGAGGCGGTGGCCGAGGTGGGCAACCCCACCATCGTCGCCACCCTGACCGTGGTTGCGGCCCTGCTGCCGATGCTGTTCGTGTCGGGGCTGATGGGGCCTTATATGGGGCCGATCCCGATCAACGCTTCGGCTGCGATGATCTTTTCGTTCTTTGTTGCCGTGATCCTCACGCCCTGGCTGATGTTGAAAATTGCCGGGCGGGAGGGCGCGGATACCGGCGGCCATGACCACGATTCCGAAGGCTTTCTGGGGCGGCTGTTTCGCCGCGTCGCCGCCCCTGTCATCGCCAGCCGGTGGCGCTCTGGCCTGTTTTTGATCGTGGTGCTGGTGCTGACCGCCGGATCGATGACGTTTTTCTTTGATCGAACAGTGGTTGTAAAACTGCTGCCCTTCGATAACAAATCCGAGTTTCAGGTCATCGTCGACATGCCCGAGGGCACCAGCCTTGAGCGCACCGAACGGGTGCTGACCGAGGCCGCCAGCCGCCTTGCCGCCTTGTCCGAGGTAACGTCGATCCAACTGCATGCCGGTACTGCAGCACCGTTCAACTTCAACGGGCTGGTGCGCCATTACTATCTGCGCAGCAATCCCGAACAAGGCGATCTGCAGGTCAACCTGTTGCCCAAACACGACCGGGAACGATCATCGCATGATATTGCGCTGGCGGCGCGCGAACTGCTGGCCGACATGGATCTTCCCGACGGCGGTTCGGTCGCCATTGCCGAAATTCCGCCCGGCCCGCCGGTTTTGGCGACCCTGCTCGCCGAAATCTATGGCCCCGATGCCGACACCCGTCGCGCCGTGGCGCGCGAGGTGCGCGCCGCCTTTGCCGCAGTGCCTTATGTCGTTGATATCGAAGATAGTTTTGGCCAACCCAGGCCGCGCCTGCGGCTGGCTATCGATCAGGCCAGTCTGGAATTTTTCAAAGTGCGCCAAAGCGATGTTTACGACACCATCCGCGCCCTGTTTGACGGCGTTCCCGTTGGCTATTCCCACCGGGGCGAAGGCCGCGATCCGACCGAAATCCGCGTGGCGCTGCCGCGTGGCGAAATGAACTGGTCCGAGCGCACCGCATCAACGCCTGTGCCTGCGAACCTGCTGCCGGGTGATCGTGGTGTCGTCGAATTGGGCGATGTGGTGACCGTTACCCAAGAGGTCGGCAGTCATCCGATCTTTCGCCACAATGGCCGCTTTGCCGAAATGGTCATGGCCGAGCTGGCGGGCGAATACGAGGCGCCGATCTATGGCATGATCGCGGTACAAGAGGCGCTGGACGATCGCCCCTGGTCGGATGCCGTGCCGCGCCCCGAAATCAGCCTGCATGGTCAACCCGCCGGTGATTCCACGCCCACCCTGCTGTGGGACGGCGAATGGGAGGTGACATATGTCACCTTCCGCGACATGGGGGCGGCGTTTGGTGTGGCGATCCTTGCCATTTATGTGCTGGTGGTGGCGCAATTCGGATCGTTCCGGGTGCCGCTGGTGATCCTCACACCGATTCCGCTGACCTTCATCGGGATCGTGTTCGGTCATTGGCTGTTTGATGCCGCGTTCACCGCCACGTCGATGATCGGATTCATCGCCCTGGCCGGTATCATCGTGCGCAATTCGATCCTGCTGGTTGATTTCATCCGCCACGGTGCCGAAGCCGAAGAGCCCTTGCGCGAAACCCTGCTCCGGGCGGGCGCAATCCGGTTCAAACCGATCCTGCTGACCGCAATCGCCGCAATGATCGGGGCGTCGGTGATCCTGACCGATCCGATCTTCCAAGGCCTGGCGATTTCGCTGCTGTTCGGTTTGGCCTCATCAACACTTCTGACCGTGCTGGTTATTCCGGCAATCTATGTGCTGTTCAAAAACCCACAAGCACCCTATCGGCCTGCCGGTCTGGATGCCGAAAAATAACGCCTGCGGCTGTTCGCTGCACCCCCCTGACGGGACACAGCGAACAGCAGATTTTTTATACGGCATAAGATTCAGCGCGATACAGGAAGCGATCGGCAACTTGCAATCTTCCCATTTGAGGTGATGACCTGCCGCCGATCGTCGCTTGTGCCCACCGAGATACCTATCGTGTTGATGGGGATCGACGCGACCATGATCAAGGTCGGTCTGATCCAAACGACAATCAAGGAAAAGGGACGTTTCAAGGTCATCGATCAGGTCAGCGTTGCCTTGAATGAAAAAACCGACAGCTATGAGGCGACCTTTGAGATGGCCATCTCAGCATCGCGGCGTGTTCGCCAGGACCGCTGCCACAACATCTCAGCTTTGATTGTCTTGAAGAAGGTTTCGACGGCAGCGTTGTCGTAGCAATTG
>NZ_QAGK01000029.1 GCF_003057885.1 Oceaniglobus ichthyenteri | reverse complement strand
GACCTGGCGATCCGCGCGTTGAACATGGCGATAGCATTCCGCCCACCGCCCAAAGATTGCATCCATCATACCGACCGTGGCAGCCAATATTGCTCTCACGATTATCAGAAAATCCTGCGCCAGCATGATCGATCGTTTCGAAGGCGATCGATTCCGGCTGGTCCCGGTCACACTCATAAAGCAGGTAGGGGTTTCCCACGATGGCCGCATCGCTCAGCTCTGCGCCGGACAGATTGATGCCGGCATTGCTGCGAGAAGATTCATCCCACCAGCGCATTACCTGCGGCATCGTGATATCGAAACGGGCGAGCAGCTTGCCATAGGCCAGCCGATCACTGCCGCGCTTGCTGGCAAGATAGTCCCAAGTATCAGCAAAGCCCTCGACCTGGCTTTTCAGATCACCTGGCAAATTGTTCCTGTCGCCGACAAGCGTCGCAAGCACTGGCCACGGATCACCATTTTCGCCGGCCTCCTCCCAGCAATGATAGGCAAGCTGATAGCCGTGTTCGACGCCCATCGCACACAGCACTGCCCCCATGCCCGGATAGGGGCCGCGCATGGCCCAGAGCTCGCCGAGTTGCTGGTCAATCCATTTTTGCTGCTGGCTCCAGTCGCCCCCGAAATGCTCTTCATAGTTTGCTACTGCCGCCTTGATGCTAAGCAGAGCAGCGATCGCAGTACCCGGCGAGACGTGCTCGCTCGCGAACAGGAATTCCTCGCGATAGGCATCGGGGATGCGCGAGCGCACGCCGCGCGGCGAGAACAGGCTGGCGCCTGACAGGATCGCGGGCTTGAAAGGGATGTTTTCCAGCGCGCGGGTGAGTTCGATGATGGTGAAGGCATCGCCTTCGAAGATATCCATGGTGGCCATGGGAATGCCTCCTTTGAGAGTTCGATCAGCGGACGAGGATGCCGACCGCCAGCAGCGCGGCATGGGCGGCGGTGATCTCGCCCGCGCTGGGGGTGCCTGCGAAGACGAGGTCATGGCGATTGACGATGGCGGGGCCGCGAACCAGCGCAACGGCAGGCACATCGCCACCTGTGGCGTCCGCCTTGCCCCAGAGCACCGCGACGGCGGTTTCTGTGCCATCGACGGCGGCGGGATCATGGGCGGCGTATTTGCCGGACGCGGTAATTTTGCCCAGCACGGTGCCGGGATCAAGCGTGGCAAACGCTGTTCCTGTGGCAACGGTAATGGTTTCGCGGGTGTAGTCCCGGAACGCTTCCCAGACGAGGAAGCCTCCGGGATGGGTGGTCTCGGTGATAGTCGTCACTGGGTTATCCTTTCAGCTTGAAGGTGCGGGCAACAATCTCGCCCCAGGGGCGCGCCGTTGTGCTGCGGCCCGGTTGCGCGTGATGCCCGGCAATCTCGGGTTCGGCCTCGGCTTTGGCGGCGAGCAGAGCGATGCGGACCTCATCCAGGCTGGTGTCCTGTTCGAGGAACCGCCCGGCCATCTGCGGCTGGCCCGCAAGGCGACAAAGATCGACGATGGCTCGGGCATGGGCGATCCCCGAAGCCCGGGTTGCTTCTAGATCGGGCGGCGCATCTGGCGCCGTGGGGTCGGGCATGTCGGTGGCTTCAACATGCCCGTCGAGCGCAGCCGACGCATCGCCGTGGCTCTCCTCCATGGCATCTCCAGTCGGTCCGCCATCTTCTTCCGCGACGTTGCCCGGCTCGGTCTCCGGACATGTTTCGTCATCCTCGCCTGCGACTTCCACTGCTTCGATCAGGTCGGGCGGCGCGTTGCGGAACCGAGCGATGTCAAAGCGTGCAGCCATCCGGACCGGCTCCGCCAGCCGGTCCGCAAAGCCCGCCGCCACGGCCTCGGCCGCGTCAAACCATGTCTCAGCCGCCATCAGCGCGGCGACGTCGTCGTCGGGTTTGCCGGATTTGGCGGCATATCCCCGGACCAGACTGCCCGCGATCTTGTCCAGCGCCTCGGCCATGGCGCGCATGTCGCCCGCTGTGCCCATCGCCAGCCCTGACGGGTCGTGGATCATCAGGAAGGCGTTTTCGGGCATGACGATCTCGTCGCCCGCCATTGCGATATAGGACGCGGCTGAGGCAGCAATGCCATCAATCCAGACCGTGACCGGGCCCGCGTGCCGCTTCAGCGCATTGTAGATCGCCACCGCATCGAACACTGATCCGCCGGGACTGTTGAGCCGCAGATCGACCGGCGTTCCCTCGGGCAGCGCGCCGAGCTCGGCAAGGAACCCTTTTGCCGAGACGCCATAGGCACCGATCTCGTCATAGATCGCCACTTCCGCGCCCGTTCCCCGGGCGCGGATCGCATACCAGCTTGTCATATTGTCACTCCTGTTCGGTGGCGGGATCGGTGGAGGCGGATCCGTCGCCC
>NZ_QAGK01000028.1 GCF_003057885.1 Oceaniglobus ichthyenteri | reverse complement strand
CACTGGTCAGCGCGATCCGCACCGCATCCTGGCGGAATTCGTCCGTCCGTTTCAGTCCCATAGTCAGTCTCCTTTGCTGCAGTAAATGCTATCAAAGGAGCGGCATCAAACCGCGACAGGTCCAATGGTCTTCATGAAATTCCGTGGTGGCAAGATCTTCGCGTCGCAGGTCTGCCATTAGGACGAGAATTTCTGGCAATGTCATATCGGCGAAGGCCGTAATCTGAAGGCGGACTTCAATAGGCTCCTTGACCATCGGCAGGATGACTGTCGCAAGGTTCATGTCATCAGGATCGACAGAGACCTTCACCTTTCCCTTGACGCGGTGTTCTTCCCGTTGCTTCTGGAGTTCGTCAGAGTTAAACCAAATTCCCTGAAAAACGCGCACGCCTTCATCAGTCGGGGTCACCTCTTGCTCCCACCCAAGGTTGATGCGGCGAAGGTGCGGATCGATGGGTGGGATTTGTCCGCGCGTCTCATTTATGGCCTTGTACATCTCGATAGGTCGACGCCCGCCCATGGTGACACCGTGATGCCGAGTGGAGGGATACGGCATGGACAGCTTCACACAGCGCGTGGATGAACCTCGCTATTTCCTGCTGGTGCGTTGCCAGCGACTTGGAGGAGACGTGCCCTCCAAGGCGTTGCTTCAAACGTGCGCCGGTTTTGGGCGATTGCGTGTCGATGCTGACCCCGGCGGCCTTTAACAGCTCGACCAGATCGGCGAACGGAACAATATTTGCCTCGCCATCCTCATTTCCGACAACCACGTAACCGTTTTTGTCTTGGCCAGTGACAGTGACGGTGCGTTTCAGCAACGTTAGCTTCGATCCCACGGGAAAGTTGTATCGTGGAGCAACGGTCATGCTGCCACCTCGATATGCGAGTTTTCCCACAGCACATGATCCAGGTTTGCTCGAAAAAACCCGCGTGCGACCAGTCGGTAGCATGCAGCGAACGCCCTGCGCTGGAGCATCGGTACATGAGGAAATAAGTCTTTCATGTAGTAGAAAGAGCGAAGGCATCGTGCCGTTTCGCGAACAGCCTCATCAGCCTCGTCATCCGGATGGAACACGAAATGGTGCATCCGCAGAAGGTTCTCGCGGCGCTGCCGCGAGTAGTCATTTGCGTTCACGACGATCATGTCGTCAGCGACGTCCTTGGTTGTGGCTGCAACAATCGCGTTGATCTGGCGCTGAGTCTTAGGCTTCTTCAGGCTCGCCTCGTTTCGGACAAATACCAGCCGCCTGTGCTCGTTTCGAAACGTGATCAGAAAAGCGTCGCGTCTCGACCGCGCGACACGCCGCAGGCTCGTCGACCTGCACCGGCTCCTGTCCCTCGATCCGGTCGCAGGCGATCTCGAACCGGATTTATCGTCCTGGGGTCTTCTCGACCCGGCAAGCCCCGAAGTCGAAGAGCTCTGCCTGCTCACCGACCGGCTCTACGACCTGCTGGTCGAAATCGGGGAACTGGACGACGAGCAGGAAGCGATGGCCCTCAGCTGGCGCGCCGGCGCCGTCTGAGCGTCCAGCCCGATGAGTTCGGGATTGAGCAGGACATCTGCGACGTGACGCTGTGGCTCATCGAGAAGCACGAACTGCCTGGTGTCCACGTGTGGGTGGACCGGCACTACACCCAGATCGGAAGGGAGATCGCTGGTGTGACCGTAATGACCTCGCCGAGCCATCCCGCGCGACTGACCGAGGCGGCGCACGAGGCGCTTCTCGCGCTCGGCTACACGATCGGAGACACGCTCGCAGACACTTACGGCCACCAGTTTTGTGACGGCAATTACTCGCGGCACGATGCGCTGCGCGCGTACGGGCGGAACGAAGCAGCCATCAAGGCGTCGCGGGCGCCGGACTGAAAAGGCCTTTGACCACCTCAAACTCGGTGGTCGAGGGCCACCCTCTCCCGCAGTCATGCATTGGAAAATCGCTGCTTCTTACGAAGCAACCCACGCAGCTGCCGATCAAGTCAAAACAGGACGCTCCCAACATAACCGAAAAAATGCGAAGTCTTTCCGGAGCATCCAAGGTCTATGCAGTGGGGCCCGCGGCTGGTATCGGTTTCGATCAGAAAATACAGCTACACCAATCCGGCACGCTATCTCGGAATCAACCGAACGTATCTCTCGCACCATGACACACTTGCCGATTTCCAACCCTCCGCCAGCGCCGCGGGAAACGGTCTTTTCCTATCTGTCTCGCCTTGCCGCCACGTGGGACACAGAGGTTGTCGAGGTCGCCAAAGACATGGGCACCTCATTCAAGCATTTTCTGGAGCAAGCCCCGGAGGCGTTCGAAGCCCTTGCGGCATGGGCTGCCTTGAAACCACAGCAATTGGAGGAAATGCTCTCTTGGACTGGGGTTCGGGCGGGCAACGTGCGGATGACGTTTCGTGACGAAGTCTTCGTGTCACGTGCGCTTCGCAATCCGGTCATGCGAGGGTGTCCAGTTTGTCTTCGAGAAGATGCCATGCAATCGGACGGTCCGATGGCCGCGACCATGGTGCTGCGTGGCGATTGGCAGATGCGGGAGGCCAACATTTGCCTCCGACACAACCATCTGCTGGTAGCGCTCTGGACCTTCGAAAATCCGAGAGAGCGATACAACATCGCAGCGCGTCTATCCGAGATCGGATGCATCATCCTCTCAGGCAAGTATGACCTGCCGGCCGTGGAGCCCACTCCCTATGATATCTGGCTCGACGGTCGTCTTAAGGATGGCCGAGACGACACCTGGCTCTCCGGGCATCCTCTTTTTGCCGCGACCACTTTCTGCCGCCTGCTCGGTCAAGCTATTCTTAGTGACAAAGGCGCCGATGACGATGTACCTCCCGGCGCGCACCATGCGGCAGCCTTCGAGATCGCCAAGCAGGGCGAGCATGCCATACGCAAAAGCCTCGCAAGGATTGCGCACGCCTGTGACGCCGAACCCAGAAAGGCATACGGTTCCCTGTTTTTGCGTCTCAATTTTGAATACGTCGAGGAGTTCGCGCCGTACAGGCGCCTTCTGCGCGATGTGATACTCGATAACTGGCCAATCGCTGCCGGTGAAGACCTTCTGGGGGAGGTTGTCGAAGTGCGCCGCCGAAACTCCCTCACCACAGCATCACAAGAGACAGGCATCGGGGTTGAGACACTCGAGCAATTCTTAGTCGAGGCCGGGGCACTTCCCGGCGATGATGACCGACCCCCTCGTCGCCGATTGTTTGATGCCAGAAAATACGCCGATCTACTATCCGCAATCCGGAGCCTTGTCGCGCCGATCGCCATGCGTGAGGCCATCGGTGCGACCAAAATGGAACTGGAAGCCTTCGAAGACGAAGGCCTGCTGGTTCCGCGCACGAGGGTTGCCAAGGTCAAGAAACCTTGGCGAATTTCAGACGGAGTTGATTTTGTCGCAGGCCTTTGCGAGAGAGCTGTGCCAATTGCAGGGAACGACCCCGGTTGGGAAACACTCCTGGTCAGCCGCAAGCGGACTCGGGTAAGCCTGCGGGACCAGGTCGAGGCCATTCACGACAAACGGCTGACCCCCGGGAAACTGGCCGGTGTGCGCGGCCTCCATGGGCTCGTTGTCAGAAAATCCGAGGTTGATCGCCTTCGCAGCTCCCGCCCCGGTGGCTCACGCTCCACGGCAGAGAATGACGCCGACGGTGGGCAGCCAGCGCTGATGAGCGCCGCAGAATTCGGCCGCTCCGTCGGGCTTCGCGATCATGGAAACTTCATCTCGTTGATCGAGGCGGGCCATACTCCGGCTGTTCGACAAACGAACCCCAAAACAGGACGCCAGCAATACTGGCTGTCGGCCGAAGACATTGCATGCTTCCACGGACGCTTCGTTACGCTGACCACGCTGTCCGACGAGACAGGGCGCCATCGCAACAACCTCAAGAGCCTGCTCAAGGCATCCCGAGTCGCCCGCTTCGCCCCGGGAGATCAGGATTTCGGGGCAGTCTTCTTGCGTGAAGAAGCGATCGCCGCGCTCCAGTAGCGGCTGTCCGACGATCCTGTCTGCGAGGGTTGGATCATCGCTCCTCTGCCTGGAAAATTTTGCTCGCAAGCGAAGTCGGGCGAAAACCCCTAAAAAGCAGGGCGCTTCAGGAATTTTCACGAAATAGCGAGAATTTCCTTGACACGGGTGCGCACGGAAAACCGAGATTCTGCGCACTCATATGCTCTCTTGGCATGGAGATGAATTTTTGGTAGGCCCGGCAGGACTTGAACCCGCAACCAAAGCGTTATGAGCGCTCTGCTCTAACCAGTTGAGCTACAGGCCCCTCGCGAAATGATTATCAGACAGCGCAGGACGGTCAAGAGGGTCACCTCCGTCAATCTGATGTAAATTCCAAGATATCAATTCGAAGACACCAGTCAGACTGGCTATTTTGAAATTTTGAGATACAAGTCAATCCCGTCGGCATGGATGTTTCCTAAGATTTCTAGCTACATGGTGCGGGCTGGCTCTGCCCGTTACTATTTTCTTGAAAAGAATAGCGCCGGATTAGGGGCTGTTGATGTTCACCGTATATAAATAATTGTTGCCGCAATCGAGATTAAGGCTTCAGGTTCAAGACTCATAGGTATAAAATGACGATTGCCGCGAGGGCGATTGCAGACAAGAATACCTTTGGGCATCTGTCGTATCTGGTCGCAACGCGTCGCCAATCCTTCAGCCTGCCGAACATGATTTCGATCCGGTTTCGGCGTTTGCAACGGCGCTTGTCATACTTCACTGTTTTCTTCCGCGGTTTCCGACCAAGGATACATGCGCGTATCCCTTTGTCCTTCAACGCTTCTCTGAACCAATCGGCATCATAACCACGGTCACCGAGCAGCCAGTTAACCTTGGGCAGGCTGCTCACGAGCGCCCGTGCGCCGATGTAATCGCTGACCTGACCGGCGGTGACGAACAGGTTGAGCGGTCGGCCTTGGCTGTCGCAGATGTGTGCAGTTTGGTATTCATT
>NZ_QAGK01000027.1 GCF_003057885.1 Oceaniglobus ichthyenteri | reverse complement strand
CCTGAAATCGGCGAAGAGTCGATCAAGGCCCTGATGGCCGCTGTCGATGATTTCATCCCCACGCCTGAGCGTGCAGTGGATCAGCCGTTCCTGATGCCGGTCGAGGACGTATTCTCGATTTCGGGTCGTGGTACTGTTGTGACCGGCCGTGTCGAGCGTGGCGTGATCAACGTTGGCGACAGCATCGAAATCGTCGGGATCCGCGACACCAAGACCACCACCTGTACCGGTGTTGAAATGTTCCGCAAACTGCTGGATCGTGGTGAAGCTGGCGACAACATCGGCGCGTTGCTGCGCGGTGTCGACCGTGACGGCGTTGAGCGTGGTCAGGTTCTGTGCAAGCCCGGATCGGTCAAGCCCCACACCAAGTTCGAGGCAGAAGCCTATATTCTGACCAAGGAAGAAGGCGGTCGTCACACACCGTTCTTTGCCAACTACCGCCCGCAGTTCTACTTCCGTACCACGGATGTGACCGGCACGGTTGTCCTGGCCGAAGGCACAGAAATGGTCATGCCCGGCGACAACGTATCGTTCGGTGTTGAGCTGATCGCCCCGATCGCCATGGAGCAGGGCCTGCGTTTCGCCATCCGCGAAGGCGGCCGCACCGTCGGCGCAGGCGTCGTGTCAAAAATTACTGAGTGATTTCTTGCGTGGCTGTGATGCGGCCACGCGCATCACCCCGTACCACCGGGGTTGGAAAATACAAAGGGCCCCTGGCGTTGATCGTCAGGGGCCCTTTTGATTTGGGCTGTGCCCGGTTCAGGCGCCGATCAGATCGCGTGGAACCACAAAATCAACCACCCGTCCCTGTCCGGGCAGAACCAGCGCCCAATCGTCAACATCCCAATCAATGACTGTGGTTGCCGCCGTGGGATAGCTGCGAAACTGCGGATGTGGCGGGGCCTTGCGCACCAATCCTTCGGCCAACATGGCGCAGCCGGGGTTGTGGCAGATGACCAGAACGCATTGCGCGGTGGCCTTTGCCAGGATTGCCAACACCGTATCGGGGGCCGCGTGATACAGGTTCTGGTGAAAGTGCGCGGCGCAATCGGGCAGGGCGGGGCGCATCCCGTTCCAGGTTTCGACGGCGCGTTTGGCTGTGGAAATCAGCGCCTGTTGCGGCCGGTGCCCCTGTTGCGCCAGCCAGGCGCCCATAGCGGCGGCCGCGTCATGCCCCCGGGTATTCAGGGGGCGGTCGTGATCGTCGAGCCGCGGATCGTCCCAGTCGGATTTTGCGTGGCGGGTCAGGATCAAACGCAGGGTCATGTGGCAAACGCTTTCATATGAAACTCGGACTGGGCGGCGATCCGCCCCTGGCCAACCGGACAGGCCCGGCGCACGGCACAGCCTTGGGTCAGGCATGCGCCGCCCTCGGCCAGATAGCTGCGGCATCGGGGCACATCATAGCCGTGTTCGTCAAGCGCTCTGACAGGGCAGGCGGCGCGGCAGGGTTGATCGGCGCAGGTGTCGCAGGGCCGCGTTGAAGGTGGGGGCAGTGCAAGGCACGCAGAAAGCGCCAGCGCGCCGCGAAAGCTGACAAACAGGCCCGCTGTATCATGAACCAGCAATTCAACCGGCGATGCCCAGGCGCGGCCGGTTTTTTGCGCCCAGCCCAGAAACGGATGCCAGGGCGGGCCGCCAAACGGAAACAGCGCCGTTCCATCGAATCGCTGTGCGACGGCGCCAATTGCGCGGGTTGACCAGCGATCCAGCGGTGCCGCCATTCCATCGTGATATTCCGGCGCGGCGGTGAAATGCGGCCAGAACCCCGGCTCATCCGGCCCAATCAACAACAGCGTGCCGGTGCCGGGGGGCGCACCATCCTGCGCGCCGGGGTGAAACCCGCCCAAAACCTGCAAATGATCCATTGCCAGGGCGCGTTCTACATCCTGCAGGGTCATCTGGCGGCGCGGATCAGGCTTCCTGCGCCATGATCGGTGTACAGCTCTAACAAACAGGCATTCGCGGCCCGCCCATCCAGAATGACCACCGCGCGCACGCCCGCCTCGATCGCATCCAGTGCGGTTTCCACCTTGGGAATCATGCCGCCGGCAATGGTGCCATCCTCGATCATCGCGCGAATCTGATCCGGCGTCAGTTCGGTCACAACATCGCCCGCGCCGTTTTTGACTCCGGCCACATCGGTCAGCAACAACAGCCGGTCGGCCCTGAGCGAGGCGGCAATCGCCCCCGCCGCCGTGTCGCCATTCACGTTGAATGTTTCGCCATTGCGCCCCGCACCAATGGGCGCGATCACCGGAATGATTTCGGCCCGGTGCAACGAGCGGAGGAATTCGGGGTTGAATTCCTTTGGCGTGCCGACAAATCCCAGCCCCGGATCAGCCTGATCGCACACCATCAGATTGGCGTCCTTGCCCGACAGACCCACAGCGCGCACAACACCGCCCCCGGCGGCATTGATTGCCTGAACGATTCGTTTGTTGATCAGCCCCGACAGCACCATTTCAACCACTTCAACCGTGGCCTGATCGGTCACCCGCTTGCCGCGCACGAACGTGCTTTGAATGTCCAAACGCTCTAACATCGCGCTGATTTGTGGCCCGCCGCCATGCACGATCACCGGGTTCACCCCGGTTTGCTGCATGAACACCACATCGCGGGCGAAACTGGCCATGCCCTCATCGCTGCCCATGGCGTGACCGCCCAATTTTATTACCACCGTTGCGCCATCATAGCGTTGAAGATACGGAAGGGCGGCATTCAGTGTCTGCGCGGTTGCGATCCAATCGCTTTTCATGGCGGTCTGCTTTTTCATGGGTGTCCCTGGTGCGTTCCCCCCTGTTAAGCTGTTGTAACGCCCCGCTCAAGGGGAAGTACCCAAAGGGATGACAAGATGAACGATACGCCCCGTCAGCGCACCCTGGTTTTGACCGGTGCCAGCCGCGGAATAGGTCACGCAACGGTAAAACGGTTTTCTGCCGAGGGCTGGCGCGTGCTGACCTGTTCGCGCCAACCGTTTGATGCGCGCTGCCCTTGGCCGGGCGGTGCAGAAAGCCACATTCAGATCGATCTGGCCGATCCATCCGACACCATTCGCGCAATTGACGAGATTCGCGAAAAGCTGGATGGACGGCTTGACGCCTTGGTAAACAATGCCGGGGTATCGCCCAAGGCCGAAGACGGCGGGCGGCTGAACACAATCAACACCGATCTGCGTACCTGGGGGCAGGTGTTTCATGTCAATTTCTTTGCGCCCGTGGTTTTGGCCCGCGGGCTGCAGGCCGAATTGACCGGGGCAAAAGGGGCCATCGTCAATGTGACTTCCATCGCGGGCGCGCGGGTGCATCCCTTTGCCGGCGCGGCCTATGCCACGTCCAAGGCGGCACTGGCGGCCCTGACCCGCGAAATGGCCCACGATTACGGCCCCATGGGGGTGCGGGTAAACGCAATCGCGCCCGGCGAGGTGGAAACATCGATTCTCTCGCCCGGCACGGACAGGATCGTCGATACCTTGCCCCTGCGCCGCCTTGGTCAACCGGCAGAGGTGGCCGATGTGATATATTTCCTGTGTTCCAGCCAATCAAGCTATGTCACCGGAACCGAAATCGAGGTGAATGCCGGCCAACACGTCTGAAGTACGAAATTTTTCACTCAAACCCTATGGACACCCCGCCCCCCACCGGTCTAGAAGACCGCAGCCCCAGGCGGCAGGGTCCATCCCAACCGCCATTCCGTGCCCGGGTAGCTCAGGGGTAGAGCAGTGGATTGAAAATCCTCGTGTCGGTGGTTCGATTCCGCCCCCGGGCACCACTTTTAAGTAATTGAAAAATATGTACATTTTTAGCAGTGGATGATCGTAGATATCTGAGTGTTTCTGCTCCGGGACGACAGACCTCCCTCCCTTGATCGATTGCGTCAGACTTTATTAATGGCACATCCGCGTTTCCGGCGAAACCAGATCAACATCATTTCTTCGACAGTTCACAAACTGGAGAAGAAGAATGAACCACGAAGATATCCCCCACGACGTCTTGCTGCCTATCAAAGAGGTCTGCAAAATCGTAGCTCGCTCGAAGGTAAGCATCTATCGCGACATCAAACGTGAGACCTTTCCCAAAGCGCAAAAACAGGGTGGCTCGAGTCGTTGGCGCCGCTCAGTTATTATGAAAGTAGTTGAGGGCAAATATCAGTAACAATGGGAGCAAGCAGCGTCGATCGGGAGAATGTGATGCCCCCGTGGATCGTTGGCGAAGCACTTATAGTGCGCGGTGGGAGCCGGGTAGCTTGATGGAACTGGATCGTGCAACTTCGGCCGAGCACCCCGGATATTGACGTGATCTCCGTCGAGACAAGCGGTGCTTCCGCTATCTTCTCGTTCTTCTGCTTTGGGATGAGGGCGACCTCGCGGCGATGGCCATTTACGCTTTCAGAATTGCGGTCGTGAGCGTGGGTGCGCCATTCCAGGCACCGAGGTATGGCCGGATGAAGTGCGCGCCTTGGAGGCTGCGTGCAGGAAGCCAGCCACGTTTACGCTAGTAGTGGTCCGCTGCAACATCCATTCCGAAGCAGTTTTTTGAGCCGGGGGCGAGGAGGTAGTCATTGAACAAATCTTCCAGCCCGGGCACCGTGGCGAGGTCACGCGCCGTGGTGACGGTCTCGAAGGTGTCGATGGCGGATATGCCCCCACCGGCATCGCTTCGATGAGGCGCTGCGCGGGCAGTCTTGGCCGGCTTCCTTTGTGCAGCGGGCATCGAGAGCGGGCACGGCCTCGGCCCGCCGTTGGGAGTCTGTCACGGCTGTGCCGAGCTGTGCGAGTTGCTGAGGCGTTAGCAGGCGAAGCTTTGAAATGAATTCTGCAAAGGCGGTCTTGTCCATGGCGGTCCTCCAGTACGGCTAAAGGAGCGATATTAGCCATTTCCGGCAAAACGAAGGCCAACCAACTTGCTATGCTGACATCGCCTGGCAACTTAATAATCCAGAGCGACAGAAAATTTGGGGTAGCCCGATTGATCCTGAGTTGCCACTTAGAGAATTCACCTTTGATAATGTGTTAGATCGAGAATTAGGAGGATTTGAATAGTGCTGTTCATCAAGGGTATTACCTGCATCCCGCGGATCTCTAAGAAGCGACGGTTTGTGGAGCGGATCGCCCAATACTGCCATCGGTGCATTTGCAGCGAATTCGAACTTTGCCCCGCACTGGCGCCACACGATAGGCGAAATACTGCATGATGCATGAACGGCTGTTTTCGTGAAGCTGCAATGCGGCGTAGACAAGCCCGGTTATTGTCTCCTGTGGGCCGACCTCGACTGATACCCTGCATGTAAGATAGCTTTCGGTTTGGCCTCAAAGATGACGGACATCCGGCTGAGGATGTCTGTCGGCTGTCCTTCGGAAAGCGTTCTGCATCTATCGGCGAGCTGATCCATCCTCGCTCTGACGGCTGTGCGCACATCGTCAGGCTGCGCTTGGAATGCCCTATAGATAGCGTCGATCCCAAGATAGTCTGGAATTTCGCCGCCAGATGCGCTTCTCTGGCTCAGGGTTTCCTTTGCTTCAATCCAGAAAACATCAAGCTCGTGAGCCCAAGATTCGGCCAGCTTTTCCAGAGTCGGCAAGATCAGCGTTCCAAAAAGCTCCTGGCCAGCATCGACAAGGGCCTGCCCCGTCAGGAAGTTTGCGAGTGAAGCAAGAAGGGATACTGTTCGTGCCGGACGGATATCCCAATGCGTCAGGTGCGCAAGAGTGCTGCCAAGTCGGCTCAATGTCGCAGACATCTCAGTCAGATCCGGCCGGTGATCTTGCATGCCTCGACGCCGCGTCTCGGCATAGGCACTGAACCGCCCCGGGTTTACCGGAGAGTGTTTTGTTCAAATCTTAGGCTGCTTTATCATGGCCGTTTAAGTTTTCATAGAAAGCGTCCTCTGCTTCTTGTGGCGTAGTATAGCCGATGGCGCTGTG
>NZ_QAGK01000026.1:0-2500 GCF_003057885.1 Oceaniglobus ichthyenteri | reverse complement strand
GGTTGAAGGTTAGGTAACACTAACTGGAGGACCGAACCCACACCTGTTGAAAAAGGTCGGGATGAGTTGTGCCTAGGGGTGAAAGGCCAATCAAACTCGGAGATAGCTGGTTCTCCGCGAAATCTATTTAGGTAGAGCGTCATCCGAATACCCTCGGGGGTAGAGCACTGGATGGGTAATGGGGCCCCACAGGCTTACTGATCCTAACCAAACTCCGAATACCGAGGAGTAATAGATGGCAGACACACGGCGGGTGCTAACGTCCGTCGTGAAGAGGGAAACAACCCTGACCTACAGCTAAGGCCCCTAATTCATGGCTAAGTGGGAAAGCAGGTGAGACGACCAAAACAACCAGGAGGTTGGCTTAGAAGCAGCCATCCTTTAAAGATAGCGTAACAGCTCACTGGTCTAGATAAGTTGTCTTGCGGCGAAGATGTAACGGGGCTCAAGCCATGAGCCGAAGCTTAGGATGCACATAGTGCATGGTAGCGGAGCGTAGTGTGACATAACTCCATGTGTCTTGTGTTTTACAGCGGATCGTCGCGCTCTTGTAGCGTTGCGGCAGCGCATAAAATAACGGACACACGGGGTTTTCTGTGAAGCGGGCGCGTGAGCGATCCCGTGGAGAGATCACTAGTGAGAATGATGACATGAGTAGCGATAAACAGAGTGAGAGACTCTGTCGCCGAAAGTCCAAGGGTTCCTGCTTAAAGCTAATCTGAGCAGGGTAAGCCGACCCCTAAGGCGAGGCCGAAAGGCGTAGTCGATGGGAACCAGGTTAATATTCCTGGGCCAGATGGAAGTGACGGATCACAGAGGTAGTTCATCCTTATTGGATTGAATGGGCTGCTGAGTGGTTCCTGGAAATAGCTCCATCGTTAGATCGTACCCTAAACCGACACAGGTGGACTGGTAGAGAATACCAAGGCGCTTGAGAGAACTATGTTGAAGGAACTCGGCAAAATACCTCCGTAAGTTCGCGAGAAGGAGGCCCGGTTTGGACGCAAGTCTTGGCCGGGGGCACAAACTAGGGGGTGGCGACTGTTTACTAAAAACACAGGGCTCTGCGAAGTCGTAAGACGACGTATAGGGTCTGACGCCTGCCCGGTGCCTGAAGGTTAAAAGGAGAGGTGCAAGCCTTGAATTGAAGCCCAGGTAAACGGCGGCCGTAACTATAACGGTCCTAAGGTAGCGAAATTCCTTGTCGGGTAAGTTCCGACCTGCACGAATGGCGTAACGACTTCCCCGCTGTCTCCAACATAGACTCAGCGAAATTGAATTGCCTGTCAAGATGCAGGCTTCCCGCGGTTAGACGGA
This sequence comes from Oceaniglobus ichthyenteri, assembly GCF_003057885.1. Classification (GTDB taxonomy): domain Bacteria; phylum Pseudomonadota; class Alphaproteobacteria; order Rhodobacterales; family Rhodobacteraceae; genus Oceaniglobus; species Oceaniglobus ichthyenteri. The sequence continues at coordinate 1,183 of NZ_QAGK01000026.1, read as the reverse complement.
AAGACCCCGTGCACCTTTACTACAACTTCACACTGGCATCAGGCCAAGCATGTGCAGGATAGGTGGTAGGCTTTGAAGCAGAGACGCTAGTTTCTGTGGAGCCATCCTTGAGATACCACCCTTGCTTCGCTTGATGTCTAACTGCGGTCCGTTACCCGGATCCAGGACCCTGTGTGGTGGGTAGTTTGACTGGGGCGGTCGCCTCCTAAAGAGTAACGGAGGCGCGCGAAGGTTGGCTCAGAGCGGTCGGAAATCGCTCGTTGAGTGCAATGGCAGAAGCCAGCCTGACTGCGAGACTGACAAGTCGAGCAGAGTCGAAAGACGGCCATAGTGATCCGGTGGTCCCGAGTGGAAGGGCCATCGCTCAACGGATAAAAGGTACGCCGGGGATAACAGGCTGATGGTGCCCAAGAGTCCATATCGACGGCACCGTTTGGCACCTCGATGTCGGCTCATCTCATCCTGGGGCTGGAGCAGGTCCCAAGGGTACGGCTGTTCGCCGTTTAAAGAGGTACGTGAGCTGGGTTTAGAACGTCGTGAGACAGTTCGGTCCCTATCTGCCGTGGGTGTAGGATACTTGAGAGGAGTTGCCCCTAGTACGAGAGGACCGGGGTGAACGATCCACTGGTGTACCAGTTGTTCCGCCAGGAGCAGTGCTGGGTAGCTATGATCGGAAAGGATAACCGCTGAAGGCATCTAAGCGGGAAGCCCCCCTCAAAACAAGGTATCCCTGAGAGCCGAGGTAGACCACCTCGTCGATAGGCCGGAGATGTAAGCGCAGCAATGTGCTCAGTTGACCGGTACTAATTGCTCGATAGGCTTGATTTGATCCAGTGGAAGCTGGACTGTGGTAGATCTAAATCTGCCAGTCAGGCCAAAAGTACACCAAGTGTGCTGACTTGGATAAAATAATGTTAATTCCGGCCTGTCTCCCAAAAAGAGACAGGCCGATGATGTTCTTTTCTTGGTTTGGTGGTCATAGCGCGAGCAAAACACCCGATCCCATCCCGAACTCGGCAGTTAAGTGCCGTCGCGCCGATGGTACTGCGTCTCAAGACGTGGGAGAGTAGGTCACCGCCAAACCTAGTAAAGAACAACATTATATATACAAATCAAAAAATCAGCCGCCAAGGAATAAAACCCTAGGCGGCTTTTTCGACGTCCAAAAATAACGAGAAATGGC
>NZ_QAGK01000025.1 GCF_003057885.1 Oceaniglobus ichthyenteri | reverse complement strand
GCCCACTGGTCAGCGCGATCCGCACCGCATCCTGGCGGAATTCGTCCGTCCGTTTCAGTCCCATAGTCAGTCTCCTTTGCTGCAGTAAATGCTATCAAAGGAGCGGCATCAAACCGCGACAGGTCCACTGCTGCTCGGCGGCCTCGGAAGCAAAGACGAGCGTCTTGCCGTCGTCGCCCAGCTGGGGCTGCAGTTCGAGGAGGGACTCATATACCGAGCCCAGCTCCTCCGTCTCCATCGCGCGCCAGTTTACGGGGACCATGCCGGTTTTGTCAGATAGCCAGGAGAGGCGGTAGAGCGCCTCCATAAAAGCCTTGTTGCGCAGGCGGGCGGTTTCCAGGTGGGGCAGCCGGTCGTCTGCAAAGAGTCCACCGAGCGCCGGGAGGGCGAGTGCTGGCTGGCCATTGGCAAGCGCGCGGAAGACGATCTTGACGCCCTCAAAGCGGTCATGGTGCTTGTCCCAGGTCGCGGCGCGGTAGCATTGCTTGCGCAGGGCCGCGAGGGAGTAGCCTTGGGCGTAAAGCGCGCGGGCGTCGGTCTTGGCGTTGGTGGGGTGCAGGAGGTTCCGGTCCTCGGCCACCATGAGGAAGATCAGGCGGTACACGAGGCGCAGGAGTTCGTTGAACCACTCGGTGAGGTTCACGTCGCCGGTATTCAGTTTGGTGGCTAGGTCGGGGTTGGCTTCGAGGAAACCGGAGCCAAGAACCTTGAGTGCGATCTGGACCAGGCCGGCAAGGCGATCCCGGGCCGCTTCACCTTCCTTTGAGCCGGTCTCTCTCCACCGCTCAAGCGGACAATCGGTGGCGGGTGCGCTTTCGTTGCCAAAGCGGGATCGGTGGATCAGCAGCCAGAGGACGGCGAAGGAGGCGATGTCCTCGTTCGAGAAGATCTGCGCCAGGTCAGCTTCGATATAGGCCGGGCGCGTCAGCGAGGCGTTGTCCCGCATGAGGCGCAGATGGGTGCCGTTGGTGACAATTCCCCAAAGCGCCTCGTCCTTGTCGTTGAGGTAATCCTGAAGGGCGAACGCAGGTGAGCGGGACCGGTCGACAGACAGGGTCGGACTGCGACGGTCGAGCGTTTCGGACGTCGGCACCACGACGAACGGCACGCGCCCGCTTGCGATCAGGGCGATGGGCGCGTCAGCAGCCTGCAGATCGTCGTATCCGAAGGTTTCCTTGAAGAGGCCCGAAACAAAGCGACGTGTGGCATCCTGAGTTGGTGTCTCGATCTTGGCAAATGCATCGAAATGAGACTGCCCGACGCGGAAAGCCGTCGAGATTTCTTCGCGGATCGTCAGGCCCTTTCGAACGGAGTAGTTCTCCGGCGCCTGTTCGGGCGCGGCCCGTTGATCGATCTTTGCAATCATGGCGGGCGCGATGAGATTGCCCTCGAGGCTTAGCGACGGCCATGCGGACATATCTGTAATGGGTTTGCGGGCCATGCTTAAACCTCGCCCGGCATCAGTACGAACATTCCAATGACGTCAGGTGGAAGCACGGCCTCCACGCTGACACGCGAGGCGGATCGGGCAGATGTAGATGTCTTTCGTGGCCAGCTCTGATCCGTCGCCTTCGCGCGCCTGAGGAGGGAGCTTCGCTTTAATGACACGATATGCCCGGCCTTCATGGTAGATAAGACTCCGGGGTCCGAATTCGGAAATCGCCAAGAAGCGCGCGCGTGATAGAAACGAGCCGCTTTTTCCTTCCCCCGGCACAAACGCATAAAGTGGCAGGCGCGGGAAGTTATACCCCGGAAGAAAGCCTTCGGTTGCAAGGTAGCGGTACGAGTAGAAGTCCGACCCGTTAGAAGCTTTTCCCTGTTCAAGGATCGCCAACTGGTCGCTCGCCTGCATTTGCGCGGCCTTGATCTTGCGGCGATCAGAGCCAGATAACCCCGTAATTTCTGATTGCTTATTAGCCTTCGCCAGTTGTGTACGTGCAGAGTCGTAGAGTTCGCGCCAGCGATCAAACGCTCGATTAAACTCCTTTGGCGCGTTCATCGCCACGTGGAGAACAAACTCTTCGGGCTCACCCATCCAAACTGGTGCTGAACCGTCGTCCGCCGCCAAGATCTGATCCAGCACCCGCTTCATAGGAGAACGTGCCCGCGCGGCGAGATCGGACTTTGAGATTACAGACAGAACCTCTTCTTTGAGCGGATAGTCGGCACCTGTAAGATCAAGGATATCTGGAATATCGGGCTTCAGGGCGAGTTTCGCCTCGGCGAGCCAAACGGCGTGTAAGTGCGAGCGCACCAATTCTTCGTTGGTAATGTCCAAAGCGGGGGGGGCGGACAACGCCTGCAACCATATCGTTACGGCGATCAAAGAAATACTGGTCATGTGGCGAGCCGGATGCGCAGTACGTTACGACGACCGCCGCCTGACCCGAACGTCCTGCGCGACCAGCGCGCTGTGCGTAATTTGCTGGAGTCGGTGGGACGTTGCGAAGATACACGGCGTTCAGAGCCGAAATATCAACGCCCAGTTCCATCGTAGGCGAGCAGAACAATGCGGGCAGAAACTGGTCGGACTCACCTGAAGCTCGTATCTCGGCCCGATATTCTGACGTGCTGAGGTTGGCGCGGTCATCGTCTTCGAACCTGAAGCGCCACTCCCGCCACTCGCGTTGTTTCTGCGATACCTGCGCGGTGTGCTCGCGGCCCTCCAACCCCCAGTATGCGCTCTGGCCGGAGGCGAGATCGTTTGCGATGGAAGCGTACTGATCGTGAAAGTAACGGTTCCCGCGCTTGCCCTCATCTGAGAGGGCTGCGCCTGGGACGAGCCTGACGGCCGATGGTGTCAACCGCCATCCGACCAGATCCGCATCCAGTTCGACTGGGGCGACCACGCCTTCGTCTGCAAGCAGCTCGAGAAGACGCGAGAAGAACTCGAGGTAGTCTTCTTTCCCGAGCTTCGTGCCGATGACGCTCTTTTTGTTGATCAATCGAGCGATGCGCGAGTTGTGGCCCGCACGCAAAAGAGTCTGCTCTTCACGCAGGCCGATGACACCCTTTCCGGGGGCTCGCAAAAGCAGAGATGAACGCCCACGTGGATTTTCTTTCGCATCAATTGCCCAAGGCGACCGCAGCAGAGATCGCGATTTCTGAGCGACACCGTCAAGAACCGTCAGGTCCAGCGCTTCGGTGTTGACCGCGAGGCCCTCCAGCATCGCGCCGAGGACTCTTTTCAACACTTCGGCTCGTTGTTCCTCGTCGAGTTCGCCCAGCTCTGGCAGCACGGTCCTCAGGCGTTCGCGGTCCGAAGCAATGTCTCTGAGGCCAACGAACTCAACATCCAACAGGTTCAAGACGAACAAGCTCGGATTGGTATATCGCCAACCGCGCCGAAGATCCGTCCAGACCCGGTGCGCCAGAACCTTTGCGAGCGCTCGTTGTGCATCTTCTCGAATGACGGCACCTGAGGAAGGATCAAGCATCCAGTGGGCACGTGCGTCTTTATTGGCGGACGTAAAACCAAGAGCCTTGACGACTTTCAGGCCAAATTCATCCTCGGTAAGCCCTTCGTCCCCAGCAGCAATAATCGCGCGGAGAATTGCTCCACGCAGCAGGCTCACAAATAGGAAGTCATTGAAGTTCCCAGACTGTAGCGCCGCATCTTGGCGATTATCGGTGAATCCAAGAAGCTTTCTCTTTGTCTCTGGAACGCCACTTTCCGGATGGTTCATCCATTCAAGAGCACTCGAAATCAGCAGGGTCGTAGCCGAACTCCGTCCCTCACCAGAAAGGCCCGCCAGCTTGCTTCGTTCCCGCATGCCTTGGTTCGGTTCATCTTGGCAGCATAGGCAAAACGCAAACTTTCCCGGTATGAACCAGAAATCCTTTCCTCCCGCACCGTGCCGACCATCCGAGCCGACGACATAGGACACTGGCGCCCGCTTTTTCCGGTACGACCTAAGGCGTTCAATGCCGTTGCGTTCTTCCCTCCAACTCTCCGGGTAACTGTCCAGATCTCCGTTGAAAGCGAATTCCGGATCAGCTTCTGGGATCGGGCAAAGGTAACCAGCGACGTCGTCGTCATTAGTTTCCAGCGGCGTGTCATCAATGTTCCGGGGCAAGAATTTGATTTGACCGTCGGTGTCGCTTTTTGTGACGACGTGATACTCGTGCCCGCAGTTCCGGCAGAAACGCGTTGGATAAAGACGGTCGCCGGGGGAATCCGGATCCTCGAGCTGCCCTTCGAAGAGCACAGTCCGTGGCCGCGAAGCCAAAGTCGTAAAAACTTCGCCAGCCCCAGATATGAATCTATGTAACTTGAACGCGAGGAACGCGACCTCACCTGGTCCTCCACGTTCGTGTTCGGGCAGACTGACGCGGGTCAGGAACGCTTCGAGCGCTGTTCGACATTGGCCTGCCTCAACGCCGCTATCGTCGGCGAGGCGCATGACCGCGTCCTCGAAGGGGATAGGTTTTTTCCTCTTGAGTTCCAAACCGTCATCGAGTCCAAGCGCAAGCTCCGCCCAAACGGCCAACGGATGCCTCTTTAGAACTTCATCACTCAAGTTGTCCGGCAACGGTTGGTTCAGGATTGCTGCGAGGCCAGCCTTGGCTTGCGCGAGGTCAATCGAGTCATCTGTTGCACGCTGCAGGGTTTCATCAATGACCGCGTCCGGCCCAATATCCGAACCAAACAGGCGCGTCGCGACCTTCGCAACAGCCATCGCCCTGCTTTCATCGGAGCCTTCGGAGGCCATGGTCGCCGACGTGCCGATGCAGATGGGGGCTTTATCCGGTGCGCAACGGTCGCGCAGCCTGCGAACAAGTACGGCAACGTCGGCGCCTTGGCGGCCTCGGTAAGTGTGAAGCTCGTCGAGGATGATGAATTCTAGGCCGGTAGCGTTGTTGATGACCTGGGAGTCGAGTTCATCCTGACGGGTAAGCAGCAGCTCAGCCATCATGTAGTTCGTCAGCAGAATGTCCGGCGGGTTGGCCGCGATTTTCAAGCGCTCTTCTCGGCTCTCTTGGCCTGTGTAGCGTTTGACCACCGGTTTCAGGGAGTCGGGCAATCCAGATTGACTGACGAACTTGTCGATTTCCTTTAACTGACTATTCGCGAGCGCATTCATTGGGTAGACAATTATGGCCCGGGTCCTGCGTGGCTTGCCTGCTCTTAGCGCACGAATGATAGCGTCGACGATGGGCACGAAGAAGCACAGTGATTTGCCGGAACCAGTTCCAGTTGTGACCACAAAACTCTTGCCAGATTTAGCTTTCGCAATTGATTGCGCTTGGTGTTTGCGAAGGATCAACGCAGACTCGCCGAATCTAAAGACTTTCCCGGTTCCTTCATCCAAGACGCCAGAGGTTACTAGATCATCGATTGTCTGGCTGTCTTCATACTGCGGGTTTAAAGACAGAAGGGCATCTGGCCAGAAGCGCCCGGCATCGTATTGCGCATCGATCTCATCTCGGAGATCCTCAGAGCGAATAGAACTGAACGACCGGGAAAACCGTTCGTAGGAGTTGATGAGATGATGGTCGAACTCAAACGCTTTCATGTCAGCTCCTACAAAACGTGCCCAACGGGATTTTCGCCAAGGATGACATCGCGATTAATTAAAATAATCTGCTGTTCTTCAGGCTTTCTTGCTGAAGGGTCGGTGTCGAGCCCCAGTCGTTTTAACGCGTAATAGAGCAACGCCTGCCTTACCTTGATCTTGGACTTGCCGCCGCGCATCCCGTAGTCCAGAGCGATTACCTTCTTCTGGTTCTCGGAGAGTTCAGGGTGGGGGCCAATCTCAAGCGTGACATGCTGTTGCCAGTCCGCATCGGAAGCATCCGTGAGATCGCTTGCTTCAACACCTCCCGTCTGAAGGATGCGTGAAAGCAAGAAGTCCTTGAAGACCTCGTCGGTCTTGCAGAACGCCCGTGTGTGCCATCGGAAGCCGTCGAACCCGATGGCGTGAGGCGCGATCCACCGCCAGCTCGGCTCGGGGCGCGAGAGGGACTGGTATTTCACCTCGATAGCCTCGGATCGGCGGATGGCGCCGACAACGGATCGTAGAGTGATCGGGTTCACCCCACGGGCGGGCGTTGGCGCGGCATCATATGACGGCAGTTCAGCGATCCATGTGTCGTCACCATCCATAATGCCGTCAGCCAAAGAGCGAAGCTGCGCGAGGTAGCGGCTCGCATCAGGTTTCAGAAAGCATGGTGTATAGTCGGGGCCGGGGACATATGTCCGCGCGCTCTTGTCGTAGACCATGTTGTCCGGAGCTAAGCCGATATAGCGGTTCAGGTCGGCGGACGCCTGGTTCACCGATAGCCCGAACTGCTCCATCAAATCGCTGCGGTTCACATGCCCCTCCCAAAACAATCGAAACTCGATGAACTCGAGGCGCTGCGCGACTCCCCAACGAAGCTCCGACTTGTCACTATCCACTTCGCACTCCCGACTCGGCGCGTTTGATTAATATGCGCGACCATTTTTTGTGCTATCTGCACGCTAGCGGGGAGGTATGCCGTGTTCAATCGAAATCCTGCGTAATTTCGGGAGTTTGCGCGGGCAGGGCCCGTTTTGGCGAAACGAACGGGAAGTGAAGCAGGCGTGCCGATCCGCGCCAACCTTCGGCACGCCTGCAGATGTCGCAACCACATGTGCGGTCGCGCGGTCGGCGAAACCTCGGCCGACCTGGTGGGCTCCGAACGGGTTCGCCGCCATCCCCACCGCCGCGCTCGATCCGGCCCACTGTCCGGCGTCTCCTGCGGTCCCCGCGCTTGTCGGGTCCGGGTCCGCATCAAATCTGGCAGTTTTGGCTAATCCGCCTCTGGCGGCAGGGTCGAGGCCATATCTGTGATCGCTTGAAATTCTGTCAAAAACTCTGGCCGATGTTGTATCAGGTACCGCACGACCCGGGCGTTCCCGAGCAGCTTTCCAAGATACGCTTTGATAACGGTGAGCTGCAGATGGTCCTGGCCGTAGGAGTCCTGAATTGAGGTGATGCCTTCCTGCAGGCGGGCCAGCTCGCGCTCCATGCGGGCCATGGCCTCCGGGGTGATGCCCTTCATCTTCTTGGGTTTCTTGGTGTTCACCAGCTGTGCCTGGGGCGTTCCCGCCAGAATTGCGGAGATGTATGCCGGAGAATAATTGTTAGCATTCATCATCAGCTCGGCCGCCTCGATCTGGCGCATGGCTTTCATCTTGCGCAGGATTTCGAACACGGCGGTCGCGCAGTGTTTGTCCTTCAGGATGGCAACGGCCTCTTCGCAAATTCCGTCAAGAAGCTTGGCTTTGCGCACGATGCTCTGTCGGTTCAGGTCAAGGGCCAGAGCGATCTTTTCCTCGGAGACACCGCGCTCAACAGCCTTGCGGATCATCTTGTGCTCCTGGATGGGCGCAAGACGGCTGATCCGCTTGTTATAGGTGAAAGCCTCGTCGTCGGTGGAAATCAGGCATTCGACCCGTTCGATGCCGAGATCCTTCAGCACCTCGATCCGGATATGCCCATCCAGCAGCATATAGGTGCCTTCCTCACCTGGGGATCGCGTGACGACCGGCGGTTCGACCAGGCCAACCTCTTTGATGGATGCAGTTATCTGGCGGTACTTGCGGCTGGATTTGACGGATGCGCTGAGGGCGCGCACGGGCAGGACGGCCGCTACCGGCACGGTGACGCAATCGCTCTCGAAGCCAAGCGTCACCGTGTCCGGGGTTTTGCGCTTGCCCCGGCTCATTCTGCCGCTCCCGCATCCATTGATTGCCCGAGATAGGTGGGCAGGGTATCCAGCCCCTCCGCGCGCAGGAGCGTCAGGAAGTGGTCATCATCGCGAAGCGACCGAAACGCCTCCACGACGAACATCAGGCGGCCTTGTGTCAGTTCGGCTTTCTTGATCAGTATCTTCTGCCGCTCCGCTTCCTGTTGATAGGCTCGCACAAGCGCGTCGCTGGTCAGGGGCCGCTTGGTGCCGTCGCTTCTGCCATAGCGGTTGCGATGAAGGTGCGGACCCTGTGCGTCGCGCTGCTGGATGAGACGGCACACGGCGGCCAGTTTCTTGCCGCGCAGCTTCTTCTGGGTGTAGGCGTCCATCAGAGCGCGCTGGCCGCCCTCGGCGTCTGTCTTTGAGATGTCGATGGCGAGGTTCAGCGGCAGAAGGCCGGTTTCTACGGCTGAGACCAGCCGTTCTTCCCCGCGTTCCAGAAGCCCCGCGATCATGCCAACATAGTCTGGCGTGACCCCGATCTTGTTTGCGATCTGGCGATCATTGTAGCCACGTTTGCGCAGATTGCCGATTTCACGCATGAGGTCGATCGGATTGTGCTGGCGTCGTGCACAGTTCTCCACCAGGCTCATGACCAGGCAGTCGCTCTCGTCGGCGTCGATGATAATGGCCGGTATGGCATCCTGCTGAAGCTCCATGAACGCCTCAAGCCGCCCCTGGCCACAGACGAGGTCATATTCCGCAGGATCTGTCCCGGCGCGCTGCGCCACGGTGATTGGTCGCTTCAGACCGATTTTCGCGATGTTCTCGACCATTTCCTCAAAAGTGCGCCGGTTGCGCACGCGGGGGTTGAGGATGCGAATTCGGTCGGTGGGGATGAGAGTGACGTGTTTCTGGGCAATGTCTTGGGCGTCGTCGGCCATCAGGCGGCCTCCGTGATCCGGGCCCGGCCAGCGAGCGCATAAAAATAGTCGAGCGTGTCGAAGCGGTAGGCGTCCAGCGACAGCCCGTTCTGCTCGGCCAACCTCAACTTGGCCATGGTCATGTCGATGCTCGGCAGCAGGTAATAATCGCGTGGTGCTTCGTTCAATTCGTCCATCCGCACGGCAATCGTGATGTCGGGCACCAGGCCAGTATCGAGACGGATGCGCCATCGCAGGGAACCGCCCTGCGTCTCGAAACATCGGGCCAACACCACCGACGCCGTGAACTCGTCATTGATGCGGATCAGGTCGGTGTCCGGATCCTGCGCCGCCTGTCCTCCACGTTCCGCGACCCCGTCGAGGATCCGGGCTACGATGCCGGGGTGGGCCTGCCGCAAGGCCCGGTTGATCTCGACGTAGCGATAGTCGCGCTCCGGCTCGTAGCCGATCATCTGGTAGGCGCGCAGCAGGCTGCCGAAGCGGCTCCGAAAGGCGCTGGAGGATGGCACGTTATCCTGTTCATCAATGATTAGTCCGGACAGAACGCCCTTCTGTTTCAGCACGGCGCGCAGGGCTTCGAGCAGTTCCGCGTCCGTGAAATGCTGGCTGCGTGCGTCGACGATTTCGCGTGCGCGCAGAAACAGCGCTTCGTCCACGATGGCGGGGTAGGCGCCCTCCGCCCGGATCCACATCTCGCGCGGGTTCACCACGCGGCTCTGCTTCAGCTTGAAGGACACCTTGTTGTAGACGTTGTTGCCGATGTATTTTTCATTGGTGAGGACCTGGTGAACGGATGCCCGGGACCACGGCCGCTCAAGATCCGTCAGATGCCCCTCGGCATTCAGGGTTCCCCCAATCTCACTCTCCGAGCAGCCATCCTCGACGAACATCCGATACATGCGGCGCACGACATCCTGTTCCTGCTCAGGGCCCGGAACGAGAACGACACGGTCGGTCTGAAAACTCTTCTGTTGGCCGCGGGACAAGGCACCCTTCGGGTTGCCGTGTTCGTCGATCAGTACCCGGCGCAACCCATATCCAGCCGCACCGCCCTGGCGGTATCCAAGCTCCACCAGACGGCATTGCCCCGCGAAAACCTTTACCGAAAGCTCGCGGCTGTATTCGCCCGCCATCACCCGCTTGACGGTTTTCAGAAGGTTGGAGCCGATGCTGCCGTCGTTTTCGAACTGCTCGCCGCAATAGTGGACCCGGATCCCGGCGCGAGAGCAGATATGCTCGTGGTAGGCCCCTTCATCAGCATCCTGAAACCGGCCCCAGCGGCTGACGTCATAGACCAGAATGGCCTTGAAATCCGCCTGACCGGTTCGGACCTCGGCCATCAGGTTCTGCAGCGCCTCACGACCGTCCAACCGCAACCCGGACCGACCGGAGTCCTCGAAGACGCGCAGGATCTGCAGGCCCCGGGCGGTGGCGTAATCCCGAATGATGTCGAGTTGGTTCTCAGTCGAGTACTTCTGGTGATCGGTCGACATCCGCACATAGGCGACCGCCGGGATATCATGTCCGGCCGCGTCGCCTTTGTCCTCGCTGTTGTATCGACCGTTATTCAAATCGGGTTTCCCTTTTCAGCCTTTTTTGGTTTCAATTTTTCCATCCTGCGCAAACGCGTCTGGAAAGTCGTTTCCTGAAACGGGCAAGGTCTTTCCGTTTGCCCGGCAGTCATTCCTCAAATTACAATTCATTGCTGCGCTCCTAAAATCAGTAGCGCCCGTCAAGCGCGGTCCAATGACCCGCACCGAACAAAATCGAATCCCGCCGTTTTCATGGTTCTTCAATTGTTTAACGAAGAAGGACGTGAAAATGCGCGTGAAGATGGGCACAGTTGTGCCGAAGATGGGCACATTTGTGCACCTGGTCGAAGAACCAACCGATTATCGAACTGCCATAGCGATGGCTCTGCACGAAGAGTTGGACGACACACACAGGGCAATCAAAACGGCCATGCGCTGGACGGGTGCCAGCGAACGCACCGTGAAATACTGGTTTTCGGGCGAGCGGGGGCCGAGCGGCGACCATCTGATCGCCCTCGCGCGGCATTCGGATGCTGTGCTCTACGTTGTTCTTGCACTTGCAGGCCGCCACATTGTCGAGGAGGCAGGCGATTGAGAGGCGAACGATGATCGGCATCCGGAAGGCGCAGCTCACTCTTGTTTTGCGTTCGTTTTTGGTTATATTGAATACACGCGAAGTGAGAGGTGCTGCGCCATGTCCCGAACGACCACGATGACCGTCCGCCTTGGTGGGGCCCTGAGTGACTTCGTGTCGGCCAATGTGGGCGATGACGGGTCCTATGAGAACGTCAGCGAATACATCCGCGACTTGATCCGGCGTGACAAGGAGAGGGCGGAGCAGGAGGCCTTCAGCCGCCTGAAGGCCGAGTTGACCCATGCCTTCGCGGCCTCGGAGGAGACGTATCAACCGCTGACCGCAGCCGAGGTGATCGCGCGGAACCCAGCCTGATCCGGTGACCACCATCCGTATCCAGGAAGGGGCGTCCCACCGCCTTGATGACATCTATCGCTACACCCGTGACAGGTGGGGTGATGATCAGGCTGAGAAATATATCACCGGTCTGTTTGCGACCTTCGACAAGATCGCGGCCCACGGCGTCGCATCAAAGCCGATCCCGGCCGAATTCGGCGTTGAGGGGTTTTTCTTTCGATTTGAGCGCCATTTCGTCTATTGGCGTCATCTATCGAATGGCGACATCGGGATCGTGACCATCCTGCACGAGCGCATGCACCAGATCGACCGGTTTCGGGATGATTTCGGGTCGGGCTGAGCCGTCGATTTTCCAACGGGCGTAACTTTGCGCATCTCAGTGAGCCGGTCATCAGTCGTGAGCGTCTCGACAGGCGGCGTAAAGGTGATGTCGTCGGGCATGACGAAAGAACCTAAAAAGTCTGTTTGCTCCGTGTTCGCTGGTCATCGTGATGAAATTCAAGCTGAAACTGGGAGTTGTCGAGCTATTAAGTCGTGGATAGTGTCTTTGGCGGAGTGCCGCCCTCCACGAATGACCAATGTTATCGACACTATACGGGAAGCTGATGAAATTCTTGAAGGCCTACTGGTTGTCGATCCTCGAATCTGTAGCGACGGTATCGCTTGCAGCAATTACCGTCTTTCTGGGCATTTGGCTGAAATCAGCAATGCCAAATGCTGATGAAGAGGTAGCAACCAGCGCATTTCAGGCGATACAGGCGCATTGGAAAGATTTTTCGACCCCCATTCCTTACTTCGGCATTGCCCTGCTGGTATCACTTGTCGGAAAGTTTGATGGATTTCGGTCCAAGTATAGATCAAACCTTCTTGATGGCGAAAGGAAGGCCGTTTCTTCCTTGAGAAAGGAACTCAGGGTTGAAACGCAAGCACACGCTGAGAGCAAAAGTAATTATTTTGAGACATTGGGAAGTGCCCTGAAATATATGCTGACCTCAAGGGTTGTTGGATTCGATCATCGCTGTCGAGTGACAATTTACAGGCGACAGGCAAATGATGATAAGTACTTGAGGCAGATTTTTCGATTTTCGTCGACGCATGCCTATCAGGAGGGCGGTAGAATACGTGTGCCCATCGAAGAGGGAGTTGTTGGGGCGGCCTGGCTAAATCATGGCAGAAAAGAAGTTGAAATTGATCTGGATCCAAGCTCAGATGAGTTTGCGGAGGCTATGAATGCGGCGCTTGCAACGGAAGGTTGCGGTTGTCCGGGTGAAGCGTTGTCAATGTCCTCGAAATATTTCTATGCTAGAGCCTTCGAAGATCACGATACTGGCAAGAGGATCGGAATTGTGGTATACGAGAGCGTTGATGTTGGCGTTCTGAAGAGGGAAGATATTGATAACGCTATCGAAAGTGAGACGTTAAATGTTTCGCGCTTGGTGCGGCATCTCGGTGCTCTACATGGTGAATTTAGTCCGGATCCTGGGGAGGAGTGATGATGGCTGAAATTGCTGACATAGCCGCCTACTTCTGCGAGAACTACCCGCACAAGTCAGAGCTATCTAAAACGAGGCTTACAAAGCTGGTGTATCTTGCAGACTGGGAGTTTGCAAAGATGGAGGGGCGTCAAATGACTCCAATCCGTTGGTATTTCCATAATTTTGGTCCGTATGTTGACGATGTAATTGAAAGCGTTTCCTCAGATTCAAGGTTTGTAGTTAAAGAGGTTAAGAATGCCTATGGTGATAGTAAACTCGAGATCCATCTGAGGAACGTAGATCGTCCAGCTTACAAGCTTGCTGATCGCGAGATTGAGGTTCTGAACGACGTGATTTCTCGGACCAGTACCATGTATTGGAACGCTTTCATCAAACACGTCTATGAAACGCCGCCAATCGCAAATTCGGATAGATACAACTACCTAGATTTGAATAACTTCGCCGTTGAAGCTTAGAGTGATTTCTGACCTGATGATTTGGCTTTGGCTATGATAACTTTCTCAATCCCCCGCGCGAACCAACGGACGGGGCCGACGATATGGGCCTCGTCGGCCGTTCTTTCGTTTTTTGGGTAGTGCTTATTCTCTGAGATAACACGGACCGCTAGCGAGTCGCTGTTTGGGATGTGCTTGGGTCGGTTGGTGACAAGGCCCATCCCATTGTCCACCGCGAAGCTGCTCGGCGGGTTTGGCGCGCACCGAGACATGTCGAGCAGGCTGCATTACGCCAATGGGCGTCAGATTTGCGCTAAGTTTCGCGCCAGTCCCTCGGAGTCCGACGTAGGCACGAGAGAGGGTTGGGCGCGTGAGCCATCCCCTCCGCCATTATCCCCATTGCGAACCAGTGACACCGCCCTGACGAGCACGGAATTTTCCGTGTTATCAAAGGGGTTTGCGGGAACCGACCGAACCTCATAGACGCGCCGCCTGGCTGAAGTTGGGCTCAGAATGGCCCTCAGTCTCAGTTTGGGCGAACCTCGCTCGCTTCGGTTCGGTCCCATTTTTCTGTTACACTTCAATGGTCTGCCGCCGAACCCCGCCAAAACCCAATCGCGCGTTCCGAACGATATCGATGGCAACATAGCCAGAACACGCGGTAGGCGCGTTGCTCGGGATGCCAGCGTAAGCAGGCGGATTTCTGGGGTTGGTTCGCATCCCATTCACTCACCGAAACACTTGATGACAAACCATTTTGGCACCGCTAGCGTTCAAGAACCACAGATTGGTGCAGGTCGATGCGGAGGCTGAGCCAAATC
>NZ_QAGK01000024.1 GCF_003057885.1 Oceaniglobus ichthyenteri | reverse complement strand
AGGGCCAAGGCCAGTTCTCTTTCCCACTGATTTCGTTTTGGTTTTCGTCATTCGTCCTCTCCAACTCGGGTTCGCAACTGGTGACGACGACGGCGAACAAGGGCGAGGATGTCCAGCGAACTGTCTCCGTCGTTCGCAGAATTCTCGTTTATTCTCGGAGGGTTGGCGCGATCCACGGCTGCAGCGAGGATCCGGGCTAGTTCTGCCAGACGCTCATTGGTTGTGAGCGTTTCGGGCGGAGGGGCGAAATTGACGTCGGTATCGGGCATAGCGGGCGGACCTCAGGAGCTGTTTTGTCCTGTGGTGGCCGCGATGCGGAATGGATTTCAAGTTAAAACAATGGGTTGTCGTAATGCTGCGTATTTCAGGGAGCTTGTTCGTGCGCGGCGCATCTGGTCAAAATTGGCGGAACACATCTTTCACTCCGGTAGCAGGCTGCGGCTACACACTGGGTGAAGCATCTCGCGCCAAGTGTATCAACCAGAGCGGTAGTCTAGGTGGAACGAGTATTTCCCGATTAGACCTAGCCCGATTTATCGCCAACTTCGCTCACCTCCGCTTCCTTTTCCGTCTGATCGGCTTTGTCGACCTCGAACCAGAGATGTGGCGGCAGAGGTATGCGGTGATGCCGACACGCAGTCATGAACAACGGGACCAAACCGCGCTTGAAAGCTTCCATTCGAAGGATCTGATCATGTTCGGTGACCACCGCGTCAATTTCCGCGGATAGTGACGCATCGCTGTCGTCTTTGTTTATCTCTGGAATGGGGATGCCAAACCCAATCGTTTGGCCAGTTCGCCAGATGCAATCATCCGTCTGTTCGCTTGGAACCCATACCTGCTGGGTCATGTGAGACAGCACACGGTGCACGACATCTCTAAAAGCTTCCAGTTCGTCCTTTGCCGAGAGGCGCTCCAGCCCAACGAGGACGAAAGGAACAAGAACACTCCCGCACGTGGAGCGCTCAAAATAGGCGTCATCGCGGCTGATTGGATGGCGGGCCAACTGACGATAATCTTGGAAGTAACTAGTCCAGTGTGAACGACGGAGATATCGATAGGACAGCCGAGACGCTACCTCACGAAGATAATGGTCAACATCATGCAACCGTCCGCAAGCCTGGGCCAGAAGCATAAGCATACCAATCTCAATGTGATGGTCGTCCCGCATCGGGGCAACCAAGCTTGGATTGGTGTTGATCATGGAAATGGCTAGGTCAAGGATCTGGTCGCGCAACTCGAGGTGCTCTGTTTGTCGCTCACCCTCGCTCAAGCAAGCGATGTAGTGGTGCCATAGTCCCAGAAGTACGGCGCGTCCTAGGGTCTCAAACAATGCCAGGTTCACGTCGAGCGAAGACCGTGATCGGACAGCGGCCGAAAGCGCGTGCTGGTGCATTGTGTGCGGCCCAACTTTCCCGACAATGAGCTTATTACTCACGTTAAGGTAGAGCGAAAGAACGTGGTCAAGAATTTCCTGACGTTCTGCACGTCGAACCCTCGCGCTTTCCGGGCAGCGACGGAACGCGTCCCAAGCATGCAACATCGCCAACTCGCACGCGCGGTAGGGCGCGTCGAGATTACCAGCATCAACACCGTTGCTCACGAGGATCCAGAGGCAAATCATCATTTGCCGGAGGTGTTTTATGCCTTGCCGGTCGGCTCCAATGTTTTCGGTGAGCGCGTCGAGCAGCGCTCGGAAGTTTCGGTATGACTCTTCCGGCTCGCTCACCAACGCTACCGCTTTCTGGAAGTGTGCCCGATGATCAGGATCCAGAAGCTCTTGCCCAAGGATGCCCGACAGGATCAAATTTGCCAGACGATCACCGTTCCATTCACGAATATTGAGCGTTGCCGTTGAATGGCGATCAACAAAACCGCGCCACTGCGCCCGGATTCCTTCTTGAATCTCTCCACCCATGCAAACGCATATGGCCACAGGCAGCCCGCGATACTGCTGTGGAACTCGGTTTGGAATGTAATCGTCCAGAACCTCTCCCAAGGATGGACGTACCGCCTGCAACGTTCCGTCCCAATCTGCGCGTCCTACATCGCCAGCCTTAATAACAAAGAGCAAAAGTGATTTTGCTCCTTCTGCGTCAGGATCAGGGCCAACCGCGACGACGTCGACACCTGCTTGTCGTCCACCAATCCTTGGATGATGAACAATCTCGTAGCCCAATTCGCTGAGGAGCAGTGGCAGCAGGACGTCTAGCTCTCCACGCTCCTTCATGCCTTGCAGATGTTGTCTGACGAGGAGCTTCATGCGATCACCCTCTGCTCATGGCGGAACTGTTCTAGCAACCACTCAGTCCCGACCGGGTCGAAAATGACGCCCTTTGGAAGCTCACTGCTGACAGACATTTCGGCCATGTGCACCGTCTGGGAGCGGCGGTTGCCGTCACCATCCTTCATGCTGAAACTCGACTGATCGCCATAGAGCAGCGATTGAGTGGTCACAACCTGTGCGAAGATTGATTTCTCTCTGGCCATTTCTTGAATCCGAGCGGCTTCTTCTGCTTCCTGAAAGCGGACAAGAGCCCTTTGAGACGCTGGTGGCTCTAACTCGACAACCTCACGGGCCGCCTCAAATCCGTCCCACAGCTGATTTGCCTGTTGGATGGCGTTCTTAATGGCTTCTGTTCCAGGCGCATCAGCTTTGCTGACATCCCCAAGCCAATCCTTAAGAGCGCCACCGTAGTTTAACAGCAGTGGATCGAAGAGCAGGTCCGCAACTTCGCTTGCAGCTTCGGCATGCCCGCCCCGGAGGACTGCGATTATCCACGATGCGGCAGTCATTGGCGAAAGGAATAGAAAGCCAATTGCCTTGCGGCACAAAAAAACCTGATCGATGGCATCGACGGGCAGGTCTGCGGGCCGAATATCGACGCAAGGAGACGTTCGATTTATCTCCGATAGGTGGGACGTGAGCGTTGAACACACATAGTAATTCCCCTCCAAGAGCCAGCTGGTTGCAAGCGTTCCAAGGTTCTTGCGATCATCTGATTCTGTTACTGAGAAAAAGCCCTGCAATTCGTCTGTTCCGATCGTTCCTTCAGTTCGGGAGATAAGCTTTGCGGCCGCCTGGCCTGCCTGCTGCGGATTGATTTTCCAAAGGCGTCGTAGTGCCGAGTCAATTTCTCGTATTGTGCCTCGATTCTCTGGATTGACTTCGAGGATACCCTTCAGACAAATTTCGACTTCTTCGGGGCACATCTGCCCAAGATGCATGTGCACTGCGCTTGCCATTAAATGAACAGTGATTGGGCAATCGGTTGCTCTCGTTCGATTGAACGCTTCTGCAAATTGCGCTCGGTCGAGATCTTCATGCTTGCCTGCCATGTCCAGGGCAGCTTTGATTAGCCCAGCAGTCTCCTTTGCTTCGCTGGTCTCGGCGATCCCTAATATGTATTCAACGGCTTGCGCCGCCTCGACTAGCGTAAGCTTCATCCGTGAAAGGGCGAGAACACCAGCTATCCGCTCTTCATCAGAGGCTTTGGCAGAGCGCAACGCTTCTTGGAAGTCGCCCTTGCTTTCTAGTGCGAATACAAGGTGACGAAGCGACAATGGATCGCCAGCGCGCGCAGATGACACTATCTCATCGGCCCGTTTACTGTCGGATGCACACCATTTTCGGAACGCCGCGTTCGGTTGATTTGCGGCTAGATCCTCCCCACCTTTTTCCACGAGCAGATGAACCAAATTCATCACTTCGCTTGGAGCTACATCCAAGAGCGGAATGATCTCGCAGGCAATTGTTTGGATACGGAAGAAATCTGAACCGGAAATCTCGCTAAGCAAGTCCACGTCCTGTTGGGATAGAAAAGCACTACGCTGGGAAGCGGCTTCCGCAATCTCTCTTATTAGCTTTTCATCTTTGCGGTCGGTACGATCGAACTCCTGCAATGTCCCAATGAACCCTTGCGCGGCAATCTTGCGTTCAATTTCGTTCAAGTCCATTCTCCAACCACTACTCAGGTTCTGTTCCACTTCCGAGAAATGAAATGTCCTCTTGTCATCGTAATTAGCGTATAGATCACAACTCCCGCGCGAACCAGCGGATGCGGCCGATGATGTGGATTTCTTCGGCGCTGCGCTCGTAGGGACTGTAGAAGCCGTTATCCGAGATCACCCGCACGGCGGGTGGGTCGCTGTTAGGAACGTGCTCGAGTCGCTTGGCAACTAAGCCTACACCATCATCCAGCACGAAAATCCCTGGCGGGTTGGGCGCGCGACGTGTCATGTCGACCAGCACTGTGTCGCCGTCCAGCAGGGTCGGTGCCATGCTGTCGCCTTCGACGTGCATGATCCGCAGCTGTGACGGGCTGGCCTTCAGGCTGCCCTTTATCCAGGATCGGCGGAAGTGGTAGGCGCGGCCGGGCGTGTCATGGTCCTCGGTCACCACCGCGCCGCCGCCCATCGATGGGCGCGGGCTTGCATGGGCGATTGCAACGAAAGTTTCGTCGGGATTCTCGATGAAGGGCGGTTCGCCCTCGACCTCACCGATGCCGTGGATCAGCCACTCGCGCTCGACCTTCAGCACGCGGGCGACCTCGGCCAACTTGTCTATCCCCGGTCGTGCTGAGCGACCGCGCAGGATGTCATAGACGAAGGAGCGATTGACCCCGGCCATCTCTGCGACATGAGCGGGGCTGAGCCCGAGTTGCTGAGCGCGGGCGCGCAGGCGGTCTGAGAGCGTGTGATGCTCGGTCATGTTTTCCCCAGAGGGCTGTGGATCAAATAGGATAAAACAGGATTGATCGGAGGGCGTCAAGGATTTAGAACAAACCCTAAACACTCAATAGCAGGAATCGGGGGTCAGATGGAGATCGAGAAGGCGTATTTTACTCTGCCGGAGATCCTCGATCGCTGGTCCATCTCCGAGGCCGACCTGATCTATCTGGCGGAGAACGACAAGCTGCGGCTGTCGGTGCGTGTCTTCGGTGTGCCGTTGGAGCTGGGCGACTACGAGGAGACCCATGAGGGTGAGCGCTTTCGGGTGCCCACCGAGCAGAGCTACTACAGTGGGTTGCTTGAGCTGCATGCGCGGGATGTGTTCCAGATATTTCGGACCGCCGAGTTGACAGTGAGCGACTTCCGAACGCCTCGGTCGGACTATGCTTCGATCTGGGGAGATCGAGACGGCGTGCCTCTCACCATTGAGGATTTGCTGCTAAGGCGCGAGGAACGTGATCGTTTCGAAGCGGAGACAGGGTTCTCCGGCGCAGAGACGGGACCGCAGCTGCCTATCTTCAGCGCGTCACCCGACTATCAAGAGGTGCGCTGCGGCGGGCACCAGTTCCGCCTTGGTCCAATCCAGGCGCAGGTTGTCCACGCGCTGCATGAGGCTGCGCGACGTGGCGAGGCCTGGCAGAGCGGCAAGGCGATCCTCTCGGCAGCGGGCTCCAAGAGCCTGAAGATGTCCGACGTGTTCAAATCCCAGAAGCAGTGGCGGTCACTGATCGAATCGAATGGTCGCGGCAACTACCGTCTGAACTGCGGCTGATTCTGGCTCATCCCGTTCCAGCACGCGCGTCCATCCGGCTCCACAGTGGGATGTACTGGGGGATGAGAGTGGGATGACAATCCCCCGCCACGGCGTTCGCCGCTGAGTTGCAAGGCTCAAACTGATCCCCCTCCACATCCCACTTCGATCCTGACGACATCCCACAGCAGGATTTCGCATCTTCCTCCCAACGCAGCGAGCGACAGGAGACGAAGATGCAGCTCAAACACCTTAATCAGAAAGAACTGGCCCGACGGTGGAACATCTCACACCGCACGCTGGAGCGGTGGCGGTGGGCCGGTGAAGGCCCGCAGTTCATGAAGCTGGGCGGCCGTGTGGTTTACCGCATGGAGGATATCACCGCGTTCGAGCAGGACCAGCTGCGCCACAGCACCGGCGCTGATGCGCACGCAGGTGCAGCGTGATGGTCCGCCTCGATGATTTCACGACAGACCGGGTGGTGCCGTTCTGCGCCACTGGCGGTCTGGACGAGGTCGGGCTCTGCGCTTGGATCGCGCAGGCCGAACCCGGCGAGACGCTCATCTATCACCGCGGGTTTCTGGCAGTCGATGCCACAGCGATCCTGTCGAAGCTGCCTGCGGACCGTCAGCGTGCCTTGCGTCAGGTCGCAGCTGCCGCTCTTCGCGCGGCAGAGCAGAACCTCGTCCATCTCGTCCAGGCGCGGATCGGCCCCGACCAGTTCGCCTACATCGCCGTCGCCCGGGCCAAACCCCGATCCAGCGGTGCCGCCCTGTCAATCCGCCTGCTCGAGGCCGCGTGATGCCCGCATTCCAATCCTTTTTCACTGATCACGGAGATCCATTCATGCCATTCCCCGAGAACACCCCCACGCTCGATGATCTGCCATCCCTCAGCGCGGCCGAGATCGCGACGCTGCCGGTCGAGTTGCTGGCAATCCTGCAGCGCGAGATCGACGAGCGCCTGAAGCGCGACAAGGCCGCGAAGGCCCGCTTCGATGCCGGGCTGGCCGTCCGGTACGCCACTCGCGCCACCGAGGAACGCCAAGCCGCAGGCAAAGACACCGGCACCGTCCGGTTCGACGATGGCGATTTCACCGTGGTCGCTGATCTGCCGAAGCGGGTGGATTGGGATCAGGATCGGCTGGCCGACATGGTCGCGCGGATCCGCGATGCCGGGGACGATCCGGACGAATATGTCGATCTCGCTTTCAAAGTTCCTGAGCGCAAATACGCCGCCTGGCCCGAGGCAATCCGGCAGGGTTTCGAGCCCGCACGCACTGTCCGGCCCGGCACGCTGAAGGTCGAGATCCTTGCGCAGGGGGCCGACCAGTGAGCCTCCCGATCATCAGCGCCGACCAGCGGCTTGCCGAACCGCGCGGCATCAAGGGCTGCATCTTCGGGAAATCCGGCATCGGGAAAACCTCGCTGCTCTGGACCCTTGATCCTGACCGAACGCTGTTCATGGATCTCGAAGCGGGCGATCTCGCCATCGAGGGCTGGGCCGGTGACAGCATCCGACCGCGGACCTGGACCGAATGCCGGGATTTCGCGGTGTTCATTGGCGGGCCGAACCCGGCATTGCGCGATGAGCAGCCTTACAGCCCGGCGCACTACAAGGCAGTCTGCGACCGCTTCGGCGATCCGACAGCACTGGACCGCTACGACACCATCTTCGTCGACTCGATCACTGTCGCCGGGCGGCTGTGCTTCGGGTGGTGCAAGGGTCAGCCTGAGGTGCTGTCGGAAAAAACCGGCAAGCCGGATGTGCGCGGTGCCTACGGGCTGCACGGCCGCGAGATGATCGGCTGGCTCACCCATCTGCAGCACACGCGGGCCAAGAATGTCTGGTTCGTCGGGATCCTCGACGAGAAGCTCGACGACTTCAATCGCAAGGTATTCCAGCCGCAGATCGACGGGTCCAAGACCGGGCTCGAACTGCCGGGGATCGTCGACGAGGTGATCACCATGGCGGAACTGAAGGCCGATGGCGGCGATCCGTATCGCGCCTTCGTCTGCCAGACGATCAACCCCTGGAGCTTTCCGGCCAAGGACCGTTCCGGCCGACTGGCCCAAGTCGAAGAACCCCATCTCGGCCGCCTGATGGCGAAGATCCGGACGCCTGTGACCCCGGCGACGGATCGCCTGACCTACGCCCCGCCACCCGCCGATCCGGCCGGTGCCGACCAATCCCAACCGCAATCCTGATCATGGAAAAGGAGGTTCCCCATGGGTTCCTGGAACGATTTCAACGACGCGCAGAGCAACACCAACCTCATCGCAAAGGGCACGCTGGCCAAGGTGCGCCTGACGATCCGTCCCGGCGGCTTCGATGATGCCTCGCAGGGCTGGACCGGTGGCTATGCCAACCTGGGAGAAACCGGCGAGTTTCCGAGCGGCGCGAAAAGCATCCGCTTCCTTCCGCCGTCTTCTGACTGAACTTCAAGTTCGACTATTGAACTTGGACGTCTGGGAAGCACCTTCTGCCCGACTAGGCAGCAATATTGGCCTACTTGAATGTTGGGATTTAAATCACTCACTTCCCTTATCCTCTGATTGGACACCTTGAAATTTCTCTTAATTCCGATGGCTTACCGGGGAAAGCAAGCTTTTCGCCGCCTTTGCGGGGCGGCGATGCCCGTACTAAGTGGTGCAAGCGCCTCAAGAGGCGGGAAGCCGATAGACCCGCCCGCGCCCTTCGACTTTCTCCGAGGTCACCTCAAGCCCGAGCTTCTTTTTCAACGTTCCGGCCATTGCCCCGCGCACCGTGTGCGACTGCCAGCCCGTCGCGGCCATGATATCCTCGATGGTCGCGCCGTCCGGCGCGCGCAGCATGGCGATCAGCGTGGCCTGCTTGGTGCCCTCGCGCAGCGTGCGCACCTTGGGCGCGGCCTCGGTCTCGGTGAGGGCGTCCTGCGCGGGCTCCTCGGTCGGAGCGTTCGTCGTGCCCGCAGGCGCGGTGTTCGCGTCGTCGGGCTCGATGCCGATGGCGGCGAGGCCAGCGTCGGTGGCGGCTAGCGTGACACCGTGGGCGTCGCCGGTCTCGCGCCAGACGAGATCGCCCTTGCGCATGTCGGCATCGACCTCTTCGAGGAAGCCCTTTGCGAGCATCGCGCTGACCACTTTGGCGGCGGCCCCGCCGCGCAGGTTGTCAGGCAGCGGCAGGGCAATGTGGTCCCCGTTTTGGGCCGCGCGCGACAGGATGATCGTCTGGGTGTCGGAAAGCTTGCTCATGGGGTCGTCTCCGTTTTCGGACCGCGACCGTCGCGGTCTTCTACGACCCCAAGCCGCGCAGGGCGCGCGGCCGGAGTTCGGGCGTCTGCCCGAGGTCAGATCAGGCCAAGGTCTCGCAGGAGCCCTGCGGCTTCGGGCAGTCGGTCGGTGGCGACATCGATGGCGATGGTCATGCTGTCGGCAGTGAGGCGTGCCGGAATATCGGCTTCCTCGCGGAGCGATGCTTCGATCTCGTCAATGACCGCCGGTATGCGGCTCGTATCCCAAGGCTCATTAAGGCCGCGAATGGCGATGCGGATTGTGCTGGTTTCCATGGCTTTTGCTCCGTTCATTCCGCGTGCTCGCCTTCGCTGAAGGCGCTGTCGGTGATGCGCTTCAGGAGGTTGGCGTAGTGCTCAAGGGTGCCGACATGGCCCCAGTTGATCTCGTCGGGGTGGGCGTTGAAGTGGTCGTCGCTCAGGTTTGTCAAGCGCGCCAGCATCTCGTCGATCTCAGCCTTCTTGCCGATGAAGGCGTTGAGCGCTGCTTCCTTGTTCCGCGCAGCCCTTTCGGCGCGCAGTTGGTGGCGGGGCGTTGTCTGGGGATTCAGGTGGGTCATCGCGGCGGCTCCTTGGTTTTGCGCTACCGCTGCGCTGCTTGAGCGCGGCGGTGAGTTGCATCGTTTTCGCAGGATCAGGTTCGCTCTGACGCGGAGGCTTATCAACTACATAAGCACATGATTTTGAATGATAATCGGAGCGCGCAATGGAGGGTCTGAGCGAGCGCCAGTATGCCGCCCGCGTCGGCCTATCGCGCGGGGCAATCCAGAAGGCCAAGGCGACGGGACGGCTGGTGCTGAACGGCGATGGCAGCATTGACGCGGTGGCCAGCGATGCCCTGCGCGCTGAGGCGACCGATCCGTCCAAGACACGGAAAGCACCGCAGCCAAAGCTCAAACCCGTCCCGGAGGCGGCGGTATCCGCCGTAGGCGAAACGCTGCGCGAACAGGGAATGGCAGCCCCGCCTGTCGGCAGCGGCACCACGTTCCTGCAGGCAAAGACGGCCAATGAAGTGCTGAAGGCGCAGGAACGCCGTATCCGGCTGCAAAAGCTGAAGGGCGAGCTGATCGACCGGGCGCGCGCACTTTCGCTGGTGTTTCGACTGGCGCGGCAGGAGCGCGATGTCTGGGTCAACTGGCCGTCGCGCGCTGCGGCGCTGATGGCGGCCGATCTGGGCGTCGAGCCCGCAGCAATGCAGAAGGTTCTGGAGAAACATGTCCGTGCCCAGCTCGACGATCTTGCCGAGGTCAAACCCGATCTCCGATGATGCGGACGATATGCCGGACTTCGATGGCGCGGCAGAGATCCTACGCGCCTGGGGAGCGGGCCTCACGCCAGATGCGGACTTGACCGTGTCGGAATGGGCGGACAGGCACCGAATGTTGTCGGGGCGCGCTTCGGCAGAACCGGGACGGTATCGCACGGCGCGCACGCCCTACATGGGCGAAATCATGGATCGACTTTCACCCGGCGATCTAACACAGCGGATTGTGTTCATGAAGGCGGCGCAGGTTGGCGCGACCGAGGCCGGGAACAACTGGATCGGCTTTGCCATCCACCAGGCTCCGGGCCCAATGCTGGCGGTCCAGCCGACCGTGGAACTGGCGAAACGTAACTCGCGCCAGCGGATCGACCCGCTGATCGATGAAAGCCCGGAACTGCGGGAGCGGGTAAAACCGGCGCGCTCGCGGGATGCAGGCAACACCATGCTGTCGAAGGAGTTCGCGGGCGGCATTCTGATCATGACCGGCGCCAACTCGGCGGTCGGGCTGCGCTCGACGCCCGCGCGTTACATCTTCCTCGACGAGGTCGACGCTTATCCGGCATCCGCTGACGACGAAGGCGACCCGGTTACGCTCGCCGAAGCGCGATCATTGACATTTGCCCATCGGCGCAAGGTGTTCCTGGTCTCGACCCCGACAATCCGGGGGCTGAGCCGGATTGAGCGCGAGTTCGAGGCCAGCGACCAACGCCGGTATTTCGTGCCGTGTCCACATTGCGGCCATGACCAATGGATGAAGTTCGAGCGGCTGCGTTGGCAGAAGGGCCGTCCGGAGACGGCAGAATATCACTGCGAGGGCTGCGAGACGCCTATCGCCGAACACAACAAGACGGCGATGCTGCAGGCAGGCGAATGGCGTGCGACCGCAACGGCCGCCGATCCCGGCACCGTCGGCTATCACCTCTCGGCGCTCTATTCGCCGATCGGTTGGCTGAGCTGGGAGCGGATCGTGCGCGCATGGGACGCGGCCCAAGGGTCGGACGAGGCGATCAAGGCGTTCCGCAACACGATCCTCGGCGAGACATGGGTCGAAACCGGCGAAGCGCCCGACTGGCAGCGGTTGGCGGACCAGCGCGAGACTTGGGACGGAGGGAGTGTTCCAAAGCGGGGCCTGTTCCTGACAGCCGGAGCCGATGTTCAGAAGGATCGCATCGAGGTTGATGTCTGGGCCTGGGGCCGCGGGCTGGAGAGTTGGCTGATCGATCATCTGGTCCTGGAGGGCGGGCCTGGCGATCCGGCGTGCTGGCAGCAGTTGACCAATCTGCTCGGCCAGACATGGCAGCACGCTTTCGATCAGCCGATGACATTGGCGCGGCTGGCGATCGATACCGGCTATGAGACGAGCGCCGTCTATGCCTGGTCGCGGGAGGTCGGTTTTGCACAGGTTGCGCCGGTGAAAGGCGTCGAAGGGTTCAACCGCTCAAGCCCGGTCACCGGCCCGACCTATGTCGATGCGACCGTCGGGGGCAGAAGGCTGCGCCGTGGCGCGCGGCTCTGGACCGTCGCCACGTCCACCTTCAAGACCGAGACCTATCGGTTCCTGCGGCAGGATCGTCCGACGCGGGAAGAGCAGGAAGCGGGCATGATCTGTCCGCCCGGAACCATCCATCTGCCCAACTGGGCGGACGGCGAGTGGTTGAAACAATTCACGGCCGAACAACTGGTCACGGTGCGCACCCGGCGTGGCTTCGCCCGACTCGAATGGCAGAAGCTGCGCGAACGCAACGAGGCTCTGGATTGCCGGGTCTATGCCCGCGCCGCCGCGTGGATCCTTGGAGCCGATCGCTGGTCGGAGGCGCGGTGGGCCGATCTGGAAGCCCAACTCGGGGTCACGGCTCAGGACGTGGCTGATGGTGGCGCGGGAAACACCACGCCGATTGCGCAGCGAGCGGCGCCACGGCGGCGGACTGTGCGCTCAAATTACATGGGGTGAGTTGACCGATTTTAGTTGTCCCGCATACCGCGACTGCGTTGGAAGGCATCGTAAGAAACCTTGCGCCGCAGAGCTAACTCGCGAACGCGCGATGCGATTTCATCCGCGCCGAAATCGGTAGGGTGGAATGGGCCACCATACCAGCGGACCATGTCCTTGTGCTGTGGGTGGCTGCGTTTGGAGATCGCTTCGGCGAAGTCCATGAACCCCGATGGCCCGCCGACGTCTTCGGGCGGTGCGCGTCGCTCACCGCCAACAAAGACCGGGTAGTCGACATCGGGTTCGGCGTCGACGACGTATTCGATAAGGACGCGATGCCTCCAGTCGTCCCCGAAGTCGTAGATATACAGGAATTCGTCGACGCCGCGATCAATCAGCATCCCGAGCCGCAGGGATTTCGCCTGATAGACCTTGCGGCCCCAGACCGCATCTTCAGGATCAGGTTCGCCGTAAGATCTGTCGCCAACGGTGAACTCGTAAAGATGATAGTCTTCCCAAGGCATAACCGTCTGGATCAGCTCATGCAGCGATCGCAAGTTGGTGCTTATCGGCACATCGATGACCCGGAAGATACAGGGCTCGATGGCCTCAAGCTCAATTCTGAGGCGGGCAATTCTCTGGGTCATGGCTTTCGAAGCGGTTGCAATTCCGCTTGAGCATAAAGGGCGATTGGAATGGCGACAATCTCGGAACTTCGCGCTTGCCGCGAGATGCTCACTGCACAGCGGTCCACTGAGGTGGCGCGCGTCAGCGATGACGGAAAGACCGTGGACTACCGCAGTGTGGCTGAGATTGATCGGGCCATCGAGACGGTCGACCGCGAAATTACGGCGGCGGACAGTGCGCTCAAGTTACATGGGGTGAGCAAGGGAGACGTCTTTCCCGGTCCGCCAGGATATTCGCCGAAGTGTCGCTCGATATCGTCTGGTTTTGGCGCGGTTCAACGGTGTCGGGATGTTCAACGCAGGATCAGATGGGTGATCAGAAGGATCAGCACCGCGCCGATCACGGCGAGGAACACGATCAGTAGCAGTCCGCCTGCGGCCAGCGCCCCCGCAGCGGCCAGCGTCACCACGAAAGGGAGCAGCAGTGCGCCGACGACGCCGATCGCGACGTTGCGGGGCTTGTTGCGTCCGCCCTGGAGTACAGATGCCAAAAGCCCGGCAAGCACGCCGACCACCAGCAGGAACACAACTCCGATTGTTCCCAGCGCCTGAAAGAATTCCTCCATTGCGTCTTTTCCCTTCCATGCAATCGATCTCGTTGATCATGAACGAACATGTCACGGCAAACAGCCGTTGCATAGCCTTGAGCGCCGGGATCGCCCTGTCAGGTTCGGTGTCTGGAAAGTGCGGGAACGGCGGTCCAGAAGGAACGGTGCAAGATGGCTGACATCACGGAACTTCGCGCCCGCCGCGAGACCCTCGCTGCACAGCGATCCTCTGGCGTGGCGCGGGTCAGCTATGACGGAAAGACGGTGGATTACCGCAGCGTGGCGGAAATCGACCGGGCCATCGAGGCGCTCGACCGCGAGATCGCGGCGGCCGAGGGGCGGCGGATCGTGCGACAGGTGCGTGTGACAACCGCGAAGGGGCTCTGAGCCATGGGGCTGTTTGATCGCTTTCGTCGCCGGGCCCCCGGCGGCCCCGCTGCCGTGCGCGCAAGGCTGGAAGGTGCCATGGCGAAACGGCGGCTCAGGGGCTGGAACCCGCCGCTGGAGAATATCAACGCGATGGTCGCCTCGGGCGGTCCGCGATTGCTGGCGCGCTCGCGGGAATTGGTGGTCACCAATGGCTATGCCGCCAATGCCTGCGAGGCGTTTGCCTCAAACCTGGTGGGCGATGGGATCAAGCCCTCGTCGCTGATCGAGGATCCGGATCTGCGGGATCGGGTGCAGCGGCTCTGGCTGGCCTGGACCGATGAGGCGGACGCTGACGGGCTGACGGATTTCTACGGCCTGCAGGCGATGGTGGCGCGGGAAATGTTCGTGGCGGGCGAGTGTTTCGTGCGATTGCGGCCGCGCCGGGCTGAGGATGGGATGCTGGTGCCGCTGCAATTGCAGCTGCTGCAATCCGAAATGCTGCCGTTCGACAAGACGGAGATCGCTGCCAACGGCAATCGCATCCGCTGCGGCATTGAATTTGACGCCATCGGCCGCCGCTTGGCCTATCACTTTCGCCGCCGCCATCCCGGTGACAGCACCGATCAGGGGGCAGTACTCCCCGAGACGGTCCGCGTGTCCGCCGACGACGTGCTGCACATCTACCGCCCCATCGATGCCGGTCAGATCCGCGGCTTGCCGCATGTGGCACCGGCGATGGTGCGGCTGTTTCTGCTGGATCAGTACGACGACGCCGAACTGGACCGCAAGAAAACTGCAGCGATGTTTGCGGGGTTCATCACCAAGACCGCGCCGGAAGACCCGATGATGGGCGAAGGCGAGGCGGATCTCGACGGGGCGGCCATCGCCAGCCTCGAGCCCGGCACGATGCAGGTGCTGCTGCCCGGCGAGGACGTGAAGTTCTCCAGCCCCGCCGACGTGGGTGGTGGCTATGAGGCGTTCCAATACCGGACACTTCTTGCGGTATCGGCTTCGCTGGGGCTGCCCTATCACCTGGTGACCGGGGATGTGCGGCAGGCGAACTATTCGAGCCTGCGGGCAGAGCTGGTCGAGTTCCGCCGCCGCATTGGCCAGCTGCAGCATGGGGTGATCGCGCATC
>NZ_QAGK01000023.1 GCF_003057885.1 Oceaniglobus ichthyenteri | reverse complement strand
AATACATCAATGGGTTCTACAATCCGCGCCGCCGTCACTCAGCACTCGGCTGGAAAAGCCCTGTCGCCTTCGAACGAAAGGTGGCTTAAACGAGCACTTGGGGCGGCACGAAAGCGCGACAGGTCCAAAAGATCGCAAGGATGGAACGCTCCGCCCGATGACCATCACGCGCCTTCTCAAGAAGGTCGTGTATGCAGGATATGTGGAAGCTCCCAAATGGGGCGTCTCTGTCAGGGAGGGGCAGCATGAAGGTCTGATCTCTTTCGAGACATACCAGCGTATTCAAGATAACCTGGAAGGCAAGAAACGCGCTCCGGCAGCGCGCAAGGACTACCACGTCGATTTCCCGCTACGCGGATTCGTGGCTTGTAACTGCTGTGGCAACGCAATGACGGCGGCCTGGTCAACGGGCAAGACCAAGCGATACGCATACTACCGCTGCGAGACTCGCGGCTGCGAAGAGAAGAGCAAGTGTATTCCACGTGCGAAGCTGGAAGACGGCTTCGAAGCGATCCTCCGCAGCCTTGCCCCATCGAAGAAGCTCTTCAAACTGGCGCGGGTAATCTTCGCGGATGTGTGGGAGATGCGTAGCCAGCAGGTGCGCTCTCAGCAAGCCGAGTGGAAGCGTCAACTCAAAGAAGCGGAGAAGCAGATCGAGGAACTGCTCGACCGTCTTGTTGATACCGACACCAGAACCGTCGCGAAGAAGCTTGAAGAGCGTATCGACAGGCTGGAGCGGCAGAAGTTTGTATTGGCTGAGAAGGCCTCAAAGCCGATGCCGACAAGGGCGAGGCTGGAGGAATGTATGGAACTCGCACTAAGGTTCCTGTCAAGTCCTTGGAATATTTATAAAAATGGCAGTTATGCGGTGAAGCAAACGGTGCTCAAACTGGCCTTCGCGGAGCCGCCCAAATACTGCCGAGTCAACGGGTATGGAACTCTGGAAACTTCGTTCCCTTTCAAGGTGTTAGGGAGCATCGCAGGGCCCAATTATGGGCTTTGTGGAGAAATGGTGCTGTGAGAGAGGATTGAACTCTCGACCTCACCCTTACCAAGGGTGTGCTCTGCCACTGAGCTACCACAGCTTAATCTGTGGCGGCTGGATAGACGGTTGTGCGCGGGGGTGCAAGGGGGGAATTGTTGGTTTTTACGCCATAGTTTACGCAACGGGCGAAACCATCCAATCTGGACCAATGCTTGATGCTGCGTTAGAAACTGCTATGGCAAAATCCAGCAACACCCAAAAGCCCGTAAAAACTGTCACGGCGCGCGAGGCGCGGTTGAAGGCGGCGCTCAAGGCGAATTTGGCCCGGCGCAAGGCACAAGCGCGGGCGCGGGTGGTAAAAGATGAGAAAACAACTGGCGATGACGCCGGATCAGGCACGTAAGGGGCAGGCAAATGGATTCAATCGTAGTGCGCGGTGGCGGAGAGCTGCACGGTGATATTCCCATAGCAGGGGCGAAAAACGCGTGCCTGACGCTGATGCCTGCCACATTGCTCAGCGATGAACCGCTAACGTTAACCAACGCGCCACGTTTGTCTGATATTGCCACGATGACCGCTTTGTTGCGGTCACTGGGCTGTGAGGTCAGCAGTTTGCAGGGCGGCCAGGTGTTGGTGATGTCGTCGCACGATCTGAACAATCACACTGCCGATTACGATATCGTGCGCAAAATGCGTGCCTCGATCCTGGTATTGGGGCCGATGCTGGCGCGCGATGGCCATGCGGTGGTGTCATTGCCGGGCGGTTGTGCCATTGGCGCGCGCCCGGTTGATCTGCACCTGCGCGGGCTTGAGGCGCTGGGCGCGCAGTTGGAATTGCGCGATGGCTATGTGCATGCCAAGGCGCCCGGCGGGCTGAAGGGTGGGGTGATCGATTTTCCGCTGGTGTCGGTGGGCGCGACAGAAAATGTTCTGATGGCCGCGACTTTGGCCAAAGGCACAACCACGATCAACAATGCCGCGCGCGAACCTGAAATTGTCGATCTGGCGCAATGCCTGCGCCGCATGGGCGCACAGATTGAGGGCGAGGGCACGTCGACCATCACGGTTGAAGGCGTTGAAAAACTGAACGGGGCGACACATCCGGTTGTCACTGACCGGATTGAACTGGGTACATATATGTTGGCGCCGGCGTTTTGCGGCGGTGAGGTGACCTGTCTGGGCGGGCGAATCGATTTGGTTGGCGCGTTTTGCGAAAAACTGGATGCTGCAGGGATCAGCGTCACGGAAACGCCGCGCGGTCTGACCGTAGCGCGCAAAAACGGCCGGATCAGGGCGGTGGATATCACCACCGAACCGTTCCCGGGCTTTCCCACCGATCTGCAGGCGCAGATGATGGCGTTGTTGTGTACGGCCGATGGGACCAGCGTGTTGGAAGAAAAGATATTCGAAAACCGGTTCATGCATGCGCCCGAATTGATGCGTATGGGCGCACAGATTGATGTTCAGGGCGGGACGGCCACGGTCACCGGGGTGGAAAAACTGCGCGGTGCGCCAGTGATGGCCACCGATTTGCGCGCCTCGGTGTCGTTAATTCTGGCCGGGTTGGCGGCCGAGGGCGAAACCGTTGTCAGCCGGGTGTATCACCTCGACCGCGGATATGAACGGGTTGAGCAGAAGCTGAGCGCGTGTGGCGCCAGAATTGAAAGGTTGCGCGCATGACCCGGGATGCCAGATTTGAGGACGGCGCCGCAAAACCTCTGCGGCTGCAGGCGTTGAGCGGCGAAGATCTGACCGTGATTTCATCGCTCGTGCAAGATGCGGTTTTTCCGATAACCGAGATGAAATTTGACCGTGCCGCGCGGCGATTTTCCCTTCTTCTCAATCGCTTCCGGTGGGAAGATAAGACGCCCAAACCGGAGCGGGTGCAAACCGTACTGACGTTTGAAAATGTCATGCGTGTGCAAAGCAGTGGCATTGACCGGGGCGATAAGGATCAGATTCTTTCGCTTTTGTCGGTGGTACTGGACGGTGAAACCGACCGTACGATCCTGACTTTGGCCGGGGATGGCGCGATTGCGGTTGAGGCATCGGCGCTGGATGTGGCGTTGCGCGATGTGACGCAACCTTACCGCGCGGTTTCGGGCAAAACTCCGCACCATCCCGACTAGCCGAGGCTTGAGCCTGCTGCACTGCGGCGGTATGGATTGCGCGAACGGAGTGTTTGCCATGCCCCATATCCTATCGACGTCCGATGCCGATTTTGAAACCCGCTTTGCCGGGCTGTTGACCATGAAACGCGAAGACAGCCCCGATGTGGATGCCACGGTGGCTGATATCATCGCTGATGTGCGCGCCCGGGGCGATGCGGCGGTGATTGCGCTGACCGCGAAATTTGACCGGCTTGATCTGACGCCTGAAACCCTGGCGTTTTCCGAGGCGGAAATTGATGCCTATTGCGCACAGGTGTCGCCCGAAGATCGCGCCGCGTTGGAATTGGCCGCCGAACGCATTCGCGCTTATCATACCCGACAGATGCCCAAGGATGAAAGCTGGACCGATGATGTCGGTGCGACACTTGGCTGGCGCTGGACACCGGTGGGTGCGGCGGGCCTTTATGTGCCCGGTGGCACGGCATCCTATCCCTCATCGGTGTTGATGAATGCGATTCCGGCCAAGGTGGCAGGGGTTGAGCGTTTGGTGATTGTGGTGCCAACCCCGGATGGGGTGGCCAACCCATTGGTTTTGCTGGCGGCGCGCCTGTCGGGCATTGATACGGTGTACCGCATTGGCGGCGCACAGGCGATTGCCGCGCTGGCCTATGGCACCGAAACCATCGCGCCGGTCGATAAGATCACCGGCCCTGGCAATGCTTTTGTGGCGGCGGCGAAACGGCGGGTGTTTGGCAAGGTCGGTATTGATATGATCGCCGGGCCGTCGGAAATTCTGGTCATTGCCGATGGTGACAATGATCCCGATTGGATCGCGCTTGATTTGCTGTCGCAGGCCGAACACGACGAAAGCGCGCAATCGATTCTGATCACCACCGATCCGATGTTGGCCGAAGCCGTGGCCGAGGCGGTCGCACTGCGCCTTGAAACGCTGGAGCGGCGGGCGATTGCCGGTGCATCCTGGCGCGACTTCGGGGCGATCATTACGGTGAATGATCTGGGCGAGGCGGCGGCGCTGTGCGATCAGATCGCGCCTGAACATCTGGAATTATGTGTCGACAACCCCGAAGCTTTGGCCGCCAATATCGCCCATGCCGGTGCGATTTTCATGGGCAAATGGACGCCCGAGGCGATTGGTGACTATATTGGCGGGCCAAACCATGTGTTGCCCACTGCGCGTTCTGCACGATTCAGTTCGGGATTGTCGGTTCTTGATTTTCTGAAACGCACGACGATGGCGAAAATGTCGCCCGGTGCGTTGAAATCCATCGGCCCGGCTGCCGAACGTCTGGCCACATCTGAAAGCCTTGAGGCGCACGGATTGTCAATCACGGCCCGATTAGAGCAATTGAACCGATGAGCGTTTTAACAGACATCCAGATTGACGATACGGGCCTGCCCGCGCCCACGCCCCAGATCGAACAAGAACGCAAGGTGGCGATTTTTGATCTGGCCGAGGATAATTCCTTTGTGTTGCAGGGGCATGATGGCCCGCTTCATCTGTTGTTGGCGATTCGTGAACGGCGGCTGGTGTTTGATCTGACCACGCCGGATGCGGAGAAAGTGGCGGAATTTCATCTTTCGCTTGGGCCGTTCCGTCAGGTGGTAAAGGATTATTTTCAAATCTGTGAAAGCTATTTCGATGCGGTGAAAAAGCTGCCGCCATCACAGATTGAAACCATTGATATGGCCCGGCGCGGCATTCACATGGAAGGTGCGCGTGTGTTGCAAGAGCGGTTGGAGGGTAAGGCCGAAATTGATATTGACACCGCCCGCCGTCTGTTCACGCTGATCTGCGTGCTGCATTTCGGCGGATAGGGTGGCGGATCTGCCGCAATCCGTGTTGTTTTGTTGTGACCACAACGCCGTCCGCTCGCCCATGGCTGAAGGCATGATGAAATTGTTTTACGGCACCGCCTGTTATGTCCAATCGGCCGGCGTGAAGGGCGAAATGGAGATTGACGGATTTTCGGTTACCGTTTGCCGCGAACTGGGTGTTGAGTTGGAGCGTCACCGCGTGCGATCCTTTGACGAAATGGCGCAATGGGGCGACGATGTATCGGGGTTTGATCTGATCGTGGCCCTGTCGCCGGCATCGCAACGCCGCGTGTTGGAGTTGACGCGATTCTATCATCTTGACGTCGAATACTGGCCGATCCTTGACCCAACGGGTCTGGGGCAGGGCAGGGAAGACAAACTCAGGGGCTATCGTGAAGCCCGCGATCAGATAAAGGGCCGGATGTTGGCCCGATTTGGCCCGCCAACGGAGGATGTATGACACCTGAACAGATAGTCACCGCCTATTTCACGGCCTTCAACGCCGATGATCCCGCAGCAATGTTGGATATGGTCACCGATGACATTGAACATCACGTGAACGAGGGGGCAGTGCGCCATGGAAAACCCGCCTTCGCGGAATTTCTGGCGATGATGCAAACCGCATATCGTGAACAGGCCAAGGATATCGTCGTGTTGACCGGGCCAGATGGCCGTATGGCGGCCGAATTTACGATTCACGGCACATATCTGAAAACTCAGGAAGACTGCCCGCCCGCCCGTGGTCAGACGTATGTGTTGCCAGTGGGGTCATTTTTCACGCTGCGCGACGGAAAAATCGCGCGTGTCACAACATTTTACAATCTTGCCGATTGGCTGGATCAGGTGACATGACGCTGCGCTATGAAACCCTGACCGGAACCGATGTTGAGGCGGCGCTGGATGATCTGGCCCGCCTGCGCATCACCGTGTTTCGCGATTGGCCATACTTATACGATGGCGATCTTGATTATGAACGCGGCTATATGGCCAGTTATCGCGATGCGCCGGGCGCGATACTGATTGCGGCTTACAGCGATGATCGTCTGGTCGGGGCGGCCACCGGCACCCCCATGCTGGATCACGCAGAAGCATTTGGCGCACCGTTGAAAAAGGCAGGTTTGACCCCGGAACAGACGTTTTATTGCGCCGAATCCGTGTTGTTGACTGAATTTCGCGGCCAGGGGGCCGGGAACGTGTTTTTTGACCTGCGCGAGGCGCACGCCCGCACCTTGGGGCACAGCCATTGCGCGTTTTGTTCGGTTCTACGTGATCGTGATGATCCACGCCGCCCCGCCGATTATCGGCCCTTGGATGGGTTTTGGGCCAAGCGTGGCTATCACCCGGTGGATCAGGCGTTCGCGTCGTTCAGTTGGAAAGATCTGGGCGCGCGGGAAGAAACCGAAAAACCATTGCAATTATGGGCGCGCAAGCTGTGAAGTTCGCGGTTTCCGCATGGCCGGTAGAGCGGCACCCGGATTGGGCCGGTTATGTTGCAAAACTGCAATTTTGGGTGCGGGATGCGGCGCAAAACGGTGCTGAATTGTTGGTTTTTCCCGAATATGCCGGGTTAGAGGCAGCATTGATCGGGGCCGCGCCCGACGCGCCCGACTGGCTATTGTTGGGCGACAGCGCCACGGGGGCCAACATCGCCCTGCACCGCGAACTGGCTAAGGCGCACGGGGTGCATATCGTCATGGGCAGCGCGCCATTCGCGACGCCGCGTGGATATGTGAACCGGGCGCATCTGATCACCCCCGATGGCCGGATCACGCATCAGGATAAACAAATCCTCACCCCGTGGGAGCGGCGTGAAACAAACCTGATCGCCGGGGACGCCCCGGCGGTGTTCGATACCGATCTGGGGCGTATTGCCGTGCTGATCTGTTATGACAGTGAATTTCCCTTGTTGACCCATGCGCTGAACGCCGATCTGTTGCTGGTGCCATCCTGCACCGATGCACCGACGGGGGCGGCACGCATTCGCATTGCCGCCATGGCCCGCGCATTGGAGGGACAGCGGATCGTCGCCAGCGCGGCCACCATCGGTGCGGTGCCCGATTGCGAATTTCTGGATGAAAATTGTGGGCGGGCAGGGGTGTATGCCCCGGCGGATGTCGGATTTTCGCAAGAGGGCGTCATTTACGAGACGCCACTCAATCAACCCGGCTGGGCTTTTGGCACGGTGGATCGCGCGGCAATGGCAAACGCGCGGGAATCTGCACAGGTTACCGTGCCCGGCCATTGGGAAGAACAGATAATAGCGGCAAAAGATGGAACTTTACGCCGCCCTGGTGCGATGTGCCCTTGAAAACCTCCGCATTTGGGCGCATCTATCTTGGCGTTCGCACTTACCGCGGGCGATTACAGTTGGAGTGAACATGGCCAAGGAAGAACTGCTCGAATTCCCCGGTGTCGTGAAGGAACTCTTGCCGAATGCGACATTCAAGGTCGAGCTGGAAAACGGCCATGAGATCATCGCACATACGGCAGGCAAGATGCGCAAGAACCGCATCCGCGTTCTGGCAGGCGATAAAGTACAGGTGGAAATGACACCCTATGATCTGACCAAAGGGCGGATCAACTATCGTTTCAAATAAGATATGCGGCTGATTCTCGGCTCTGGTTCGCCGAGACGGCGCGAACTGCTGGCGCAGTTGGGTTTGATCCCCGATGAAATTCGGGCACCTGACATTGATGAAACCCCTGCACAGGGCGAATTGCCGCGCCCCTATTGCGTACGCATGGCACGGGAAAAGGCGGCAGCCGTGACGCTGGCCGCCGGTGAGGTGTTGGTATGTGCCGATACCACCGTTGCGTTGGGCCGCCGCATATTGGGCAAGCCTGCGGATGCGGGCGAAGCGGCGCAATTTTTACACAAATTATCGGGTCGACGACACAGCGTGATCACGGCCGTTGCCGTGCGCACCCTTGATCGAACCTGGGAGCGTGCGGTGGTCAGCGACGTGAAAATGAAACGACTCAGCGATGTTGAGGTGAACGGATACCTTGCCACCAATGATTGGCAGGGCAAGGCCGGGGGCTATGCCATCCAAGGGCCTGCCAGCGCGTTCATTCCATGGATGCAAGGGTCGTACAGCGGGATCGTGGGCCTGCCATTGGCGGAAACCGCCGCATTGCTGCTGGCGGCCGGCGTGCCCGTGTGGCAACCATGAAGGGGCGCGCGGTGATCCTTGACCGGTTGGGCGACCGGTTGGCGGCGGCCATGGTGGTCGACGGGGTGCTGGACGATCTGTTGATCGCACCGCCCGATGATGTGCCCGTACCGGGCGCGATTTACCGTGCGGTGGTGGATCGCCCGATGAAAGGGCAGGGCGGCGCAATCGTGAAATTGCCCGAAGGGCGCGGATATCTAAAAGGCGCCAAGGGTTTGGCACCGGGCACCGTTCTCTTGGTGCAGGTGACCGGATTTGCCGAACCGGGCAAGGCCGTGCCGGTCACTGACCGGGTTTTGTTCAAAAGCCGCTATGCCATCGCCACGCCCGGCGCGCCGGGCATCAACATTTCACGCAATATCAAAGACGAGGATCGGCGCGAGGAATTGCTGCTTTTGGCACACGAGGCGATGGGAGAGCCGGGGCAGACCGGCCTTATCCTGCGCTCGGCGGCGGTGTCGGCCCCCGATGAACAGTTGGCCGAAGATATCATCGCCATGGCTGATCTGGCTGATTCTGTCGCGGGCCAGACCAAGGGCGCGCCCGAACTTTTGGTCGATGGTCCCGACACCCACACCCTGGCCTGGCGCGAATGGCCCGATCCCGATTCGATTTCGACCAAGGATGGCGGTTTTGCCGATCACGGTGTTGATGACATGATCGATGCGTTGCGCCGCGCCCATGTGCCGCTGGCGGCTGGATCGATGTATATCGAACCCACCCGCGCCTTGGTGGCGGTCGATGTGAATACGGGCGCCGACACATCACTGGCCGCTGGGTTAAAGGCGAACATCGCCTGTGTGCGCGCCTTGCCTGCGCAGTTGCGCTGCCGGGGCCTTGGCGGGCAAATCACGCTGGATCTGGCGCCGATGGCCAAAAAAGAGCGGCGACAGTTTGAACAGGTGTTGCGCGCTGCGTTTCGCCATGATCCGGTAGATACGATTTTAGCAGGCTGGACGCCGCTGGGCTGTTACGAGCTTCAGCGCAAGCGCGACCGCCTGCCATTATAAGGAGCGTTTATGGCCTGTCCGATTTGTAACCGCGAGCCGGAAAAGAAATACCGCCCGTTCTGTTCACTGCGCTGTTCCGAGGTTGATCTGGGCCGCTGGCTGACCGGCGCATATGTGATTCCCGGGGATGACCCCGATGATATCGACGCGGCAGATCGCGCCGCGCCACAACAGCAGAAACCCCATTAATCCAAGGTGGCGATGATCCCGCGCAGGGTGTCGATGCCAATGCCTTTGTCCGACGATGTCACGATGATTTCGGGATAGGCGGCAGGGTGGCGGGCCAGCATTTCGCGGGTGCGGGCCACGGCGGCGTCCAGATCCTTGGCCGAGGGTTTGTCGGCCTTGGTGATCACCACCTGAAAGGTGACGGCGGACTTATCCAACAGGGTCATGATGTCTTCGTCCACATCTTTGGCCCCATGCCGCCCGTCTATCAACACGAACACCCGGCGCAACGTGGCGCGGCCCGACAAGTATGCTTTCATCAGGCGCTGCCATTTTTCCACCGTCTTTACCGGCGCTTTGGCAAATCCATAGCCGGGTAAATCGACCAGATAATGCGATTCGCCACAGGTGAAAAAGTTGATTTCCTGGGTTCGCCC
Organism: Oceaniglobus ichthyenteri; assembly: GCF_003057885.1. Taxonomy (GTDB): domain Bacteria; phylum Pseudomonadota; class Alphaproteobacteria; order Rhodobacterales; family Rhodobacteraceae; genus Oceaniglobus; species Oceaniglobus ichthyenteri. Next base: position 11,024 of record NZ_QAGK01000023.1, on the reverse strand, counting down.
CGGCGTGTTTGACGCCCGCGCCAACGCCTTGCGCCCGGTCAAGGCGTTGATCAGCGTCGATTTTCCAACGTTCGAGCGGCCGGCGAAACACACCTCAAGCCGGTCATCGGGGGGCATGCCATCCATGGCCACCACGCCTTTGACAAAGTCGGTTTCGCCGGCAAACAAAAGCCGTCCAGCCTCGCGCGCGGCATCGTCGATTTCGGCAAAGGGAAACGTCAATTTCATATCAAACGGGCCTTATCATTCAGGTGAAGGGTGCCGCCGGTTATCACCTCGGCGCGCAGACCGAAATCGCGGTGCCCCCAGGTTTCAAGCGTGCCCAATATATCGGTGTCGCGCAGCCCCGTTTCGGGGTTGGCTGTGGGGGACATACAGCGTTCGATCCGCTCAACAGGGCGCAGGGTGACTTCGCCAATCCGGATGTCTTTGTCCAGCCAATCATGCTCTTCCCACGGGCCAAGACCGTCTAGCCACAGATTGCCGCGCCACCGCCGAATATCCAGGGGGCGGGCCAGTTTTTGTTCAACCGCGCGGTGGCTGGCCATGTTCATGATCGATACCGAAGGAAAACTGCTGTCGGCCATACCCCGCCCCGGAACCCGGACAACACGCGCCGAGGCCGCGCGATTTTGCGGCATCAACGGGCACACCCAGTCCAGAAACGCAGTGGCATCGCCATCAGGATCAAAGGTGAAATCGGGGCGATCCGGGTGGGTCAGGGTAACGGTGCCTGTTGTTTCATCCAGCGTGGCATCAATGGCTAACAGACCCGGTACTTTTGCCCCGATGGAAAAATTCGCGCAACGCGCCCAAGCTGTATCATCGGCCTGTGACATCTCGTGGGCAATGGCCCACCGGCGATCCCACGGCATGGTCTGTCCCGCGCTCAGCGTTACCTTTTGCAACGCTTCGCGCCCATGGGATTTGATAGGGTGGCGCCAGATTTGCACCAGGTGCGCGGCGCCCCCCATTATTTTTTCACCGGCCCTTTTGCGGGGGCTTCGGGTTTCTTTCTTTGGAACCCGCTTTTGATGTTGCCAAACACATCCGGCTTATATCCTTGGCTGCGCATGATCAGGTACTGCTGACTGAACGTAATCAGGTTGTTGGCGATCCAGTAAACCACCAGACCACTGGCAAAGCTGCCCAACATGAACATGAAAATCCAAGGCATCCAGGCAAAGATCATCTTCTGAGTTGGGTCGGTGGGGGCCGGGTTCAGTTTTTGCTGCAACCACATGGAGATGCCCAAAAAGATTGGCAGCACGCCCAGCGAGAAGATGAAAAAGATTGACCCCTGATCAGGTGTCGCCCAGGGCAACAATCCAAACAGGTTAAGAATGCTGCTGGGATCGGGCGCTGAAAGGTCACGGATCCAGCCGATCCAGGCGGCGTGGCGCAGCTCGATCGTGACAAAGATCACCTTGTAAAGTGAGAAAAAGATCGGGATCTGCATCAGAATGGGGAGGCACCCGGACGCTGGATTCACCTTGTTCTTCTTGTACAGCTCCATCATGCCTTGCTGCATTTTCTGGCGGTCGTCGCCGGCCTTTTCCTTCATCGCCTCCATTTGTGGCTGAAGTTCTTTCATCTTGGCCATGGAGACATAGGATTTATAGGCCAACGGCAACAGCAATGCCTTGAGCAGGAAGGTGAGCGCAATGATCGACCAGCCCATGTTGCCAATCAGCCCGTTCAGCCAATGCAGCACAAAGAAGATCGGCTTGGTGAGGAAAAAGAACCAGCCCCAGTCGATGGAATCAAGAAAGCCGACAATCCCACCTTCGTTTTGATAGCTGCGGATCGTTTCCCACTGCTTGGCACCGGCGAACAATTGCGTCGTGCTGGTGACGGTGGCCCCTGGCGCGATGTCCATCGTCGGCATCCGCGCTTCGGTCTGAAAAATGTCAGCACTGGCGTTGTATTTCGCAACTGAAGTAAAGGCGTTGCCCGGGGCCGGAATCAGCGAAGTCATCCAGTATTTATCGGTAAAACCAACCCATCCGTTGGCCGACACACCGATCACATCGGCATTGGCGCCCCAGCGGTCATCCGCAGGCTGATCGGGCATATCATCATAATCGATTTCCTGAAGTTCGCCATCTGACATCCGCACGACGCCTTCGTGCAAGATGAAGAAATTCGCCAGATTTGGCGGCATGCCCTGGCGGGAAATCGTTCCATAGGGGGCCATGCGCACGGCGGTTTCACCGGTGTTTTCAACCGATTGCGTGACGGTGAACATGAATTTGTCATCCACCGAGATATCGCGCCGGAAAATCAGGCCATTGCCGTTTTCCCAAGTCAACTGAACGGGGCTGTCCACGCCCAATGTGGTGCCCGCCGATTGCGTCCACAAGGTGTTGGCATCTGGCACGTCGTCAAAGCTCAACGCGCCACCGGGTGCCCAGCCGAACAAGGCGTAATAGGGATGCTGTTCACCGACCGGTGCCAACAATTCAACCAAGGGCGAATCCGGTGCAAGCGTTTCGCGATATGTCGACAAGGACAATCGGTCGATCCGTCCGCCCAGCAATGACAAGCTGCCAACCAGGCTGGGCGTTTCGACGTTGATGCGTGCAACATCATCACCGGCCACCTGCAGCCCACCGGGCGTGATCGCTGTGGTTGCCGGGGCTGTGGTGCCCGCAGCGGGCACCGTCGGGAGCAGCTCTGCCCCTGTCGTGGCAACAGGGGGTGTCACGGGTGCGGTGTCTTCCGGGGGGAAGAATATGAACCACACCAGGATCACGATAAAGCTGAGGCCTGTTGCAAGAATTAGGTTCTTGTTTTGATCGTCCATTCTTAACGCCGCCTGTGGAATTTGGGTCAGCCCGGTTCAATAGGGCGTGCGCCCAAAGGTCAAGCCGTTTTGCCGCCAAATCCCTTGGCCGAGGCTTTGCGACGCAATGATTGTCGCACATCCGGCTCAATTCCGCTGCTTATCATCGGCGGTTGTGTTTCGCCGCGCCGTAATGCCCAGGTTAACAGATCGGCGGATGGCATGGCGCGCGCGATGGCGTAGCCCTGAACATGGGCACAGCCCAATTGCGCCAAAGCCGAATGTTCACCAGATGTTTCGACCCCTTCGGCCAACACGTCGACGTGTAGTTGTGCCGCCATGGTCAGGATTGCCGCGATCATTGCATGTTGGTCCTTGTCGGTATCAACCGCCGTGACCAACGAACGATCAATCTTGATTCGGTTGACGCCGAATCGTCGGATGCCGTTGATTGATGCGCTGCCAGTGCCAAAATCATCAAGATCGATCAGGCAGCCAAGTTTGCCCAGCGCCAACAGGTTGCGCGCGACCATATCATCGGGGTCTGCCTTGGCCACCACAGTCTCCAACACTTCGACCCCGAGGCGGGCAGGCGGCAGGCCGTGACGATCCAGCGCCCACGAGATGCGATCAACCAAGGTCGGATCGGCCAGATCCTGTGCGCCCAGATTGATCGACACGCGTGGAATGTGGATACCGGCGCTGTCCCAATGCCAAAGCTGTTCAACGGATTGATGCAGGATCGTTTCGGTCAGCTTTACCATCATGCCTTGGGCATGTGCCGCGTCCAGAAATTGACCGGGCGCAAGAAGGCCATGTTCGGGGTGGCGCCAGCGTGCCAGTGCCTCAACCCCCGTCAGGGCGCCGGTGTCGGCACAGACCTGTGGCTGAAACCACGGTTCAATCTGACCGGCGTTGATGCCGGAAAGAACGTCAAGTTTTCCGTCGCCTACCCCATTTTTGGGTGTTGGGCGGTGCAGCATGCAACGGTCAAACGCCCTGATCGCGCGCGGGCCGTCTTTTTGCGCGGTGCGCAGGGCGGTTTGCGCAGCGGTGAAAAGATCGGGGGCGCCAGGATCAGTGGGCAGACGGGTATTGATGCAAAACCCGATACTGGTGGTCAGGTGCACCTTGAGGCCATCAACCATGATCCGGCGCGCCCCCGCGGTTTGGAGACGAAGGGCAGTTTGCACCGCGCTTTCCAGATCAATTCTGGGATTGGGGGGTAAGTAGACCGAAAACTGACCATCGCCCATATCTGCCAAAAGATCGCTGTGGCGCACTTCGCTTAAAAGATGTTCGCCAAGCTGCGTATTGATCAGGTTCAAGGCGCGGATGCCGTGTTGATGGGCCAATTCATCATATCCGTCGATGGCAAGGGCCACGCACAAGGATTGCCCCTGGCCGTGCGCCACCTGCGTATCGGCGGCGATGCGCGCCTTTATCAGGTCTGGGGTAACCGGCCGCCCGGGCGGATTGGTGGCCAGACTGCGCAGATGAAAGGGCCCCTCGCGGGTTGCGGTGCCCAGCAGATAGGCCAGACCGATGGCCAGGGTGAATAATAACCCCTCCAAACCACTGATGCCCACCGATATCCCGACAATTCCAATCGCGGCAAGCATCAGCACGCCGGGCGAAATGCCGCTGCGCCGGGCACGGATGAGGAATCTCTGTCGCAGGGTCGCCATAGCCAATGTCCTTGAGTTCAAAGATCGGTATGGCGTTAGGCGTAGGGCGGCAAAGTCAGGGATCGGTTAATGGCACTGCAAAATCTATCTCGGATTTTAATCAACTGGCCCCGGTTCATTTCCGTTTGTCGCCATGAGACTGGCGAAATCAAACAGTTTCGGGTCAAGCAGGTGACTGGGCCGGGCATTGGTCAGCGCGCGAAATATGACCTGTCGGCGGCCTGGATGATTTTTCTCCCATTGATCCAGAAGCCCTTTGATTTGCTGACGTTGCAACCCATCCTGGCTGCCGCATAAATCGCAGGGAATGATCGGGTATTTCATCGCATTGGCAAATTTTTCACAGTCCGCCTCGGCCACATGGGCGAGGGGGCGAAAAACCATCAGGTCGCCCTCTTCGTTCAACAACTTTGGCGGCATTGTGGCCAGACGGCCGCCGTGAAACAGGTTCATGAAGAATGTTTCAAGAATGTCATCGCGATGATGGCCCAATACGACAGCGCTGCACCCTTCCTCGCGGGCGATTCGATACAGATTGCCCCGGCGCAGGCGCGAACACAGCGCGCACATGGTGCGCCCGGCGGGCACCTTTTCCATCACGATTGAATAGGTATCCTGATATTCAACCCGGTGCGGCACCCCCATTTTCTTCAGAAATTCGGGCAGAACCGTCGCGGGGAAATTCGGCTGCCCCTGATCCAGATTGCAGGCCAGCAGATCAACAGGCAAAAGCCCCCGCCATTTCAGCTCATACAGGATGGCCAACAAGGTATAGCTGTCTTTGCCGCCGGACAGGCATACCAGCCACCGATCGCCCTTGGTTATCATGCCATAGGCTTCGATCGCTTCGCGGGTATCGCGCACCAGCCTCTTGCGCAATTTTTTGAATTCGGTGGTCGCGGGGGCCCCGAAGAACAGTGGATGAATATCGTCGGTATCTTCATCAAGCATGACAGATGCGGATCCTTTGCCCGAAATATGAACGAAAAAATGGCATCGTTTCAATCGGGAACATTGTCAATTCCGTGCCCGCCCCACGGGTTGCAGCGCAGGATGCGCCAAACCGTCAGCCAACCGCCTTTTACTCCGCCATGTTTTTCCAGCGCTTCAAGGGCATAGGCCGAACAGGTGGGGTGAAACCGGCAGCCGTGGCCAACCCACGGGCTGAATAAGACGCGATAGGCGCGCACGGGCAGGGCGAACAGGCGGGCGAGGGGGGTCATTGGTGAAAATGAGCCAAAGCACGCTTCAGATCAGCCTGAAGCGCGGCGAAATCGCGGGTGGCGGTGGTGTCACGTTTGCCGATCAGGACGTAATCCCAACCGTCGTGGCCATGTTCAGGCAGCACATGGCGCGCAATTTCGCGCAACCGCCGTTTGGCCCGGTTGCGGGCCACGGCATTGCCGACCTTTTTCGAACAGGTAAAACCAACGCGCATACCGTCAGCCTCACCCAGAGGCCGCTGGCGCGCCTGCAGCACAAAGCCGGGCATGGGTTTATATCCTGCCCGCGCAGCGCGCAGAAATTCGGCACGGTTCTTTAATCCGGTCAGCGTTGGGCGTGACAAAACCGCCGGTGGGGGTGCCAACGGCGGCATATCACACACAACAAAAGCCGTGATTACGCGCTGAGCTTTTTCCGGCCCTGTGCGCGGCGGGAATTGATGATCTTGCGTCCAGCTTTGGTGGCCATCCGGGCACGAAACCCATGACGGCGCTTGCGCACCAGGTTGGAAGGCTGAAAAGTACGTTTGGGCATCGCCGTTTCTCCGTCTGGGCGGCCCGCTCTTTTGGATTCGGCGACCGCGTCTATTCGAAGCTTGGTCTTTAGGGGGCTGATGGCGGCAAGTCAACAGGCCCGGCACGCCAAATCCTGCAACAATGACCACTTGCAGTGTTACAAACTCCCGCAAACTGCCCGGCAAAGCCCGGATTGTCATCAATGCCGCGTGAGCAGACCTGCCGCCCCCTATCGCAATGCAGAGCCAGAGGCCAGAAAGGCACAGACCCAAAGGACAGAGATATTGTACGCCATGACAGACAGCAGCCCCGACAAACCGGTATGGATTTCCCGATTGCCCCTGATCGCCATTGGGGTGGTGGCGGTGATCGGAGCGTTCACATTGCGTGATTATCTGACGTTTGAAACCCTGGCCGATAATCGCGAAACACTGATCGGGTTTCGCGATGCCAATTATGCGCTGACGGTGGGCGTATTTATTGCCGTCTATATACTTATCGTGGCGTTTTCATTGCCGGGCGCGACAATCGCAACCCTGACAGGCGGATTTCTGTTCGCCACCTTTCCGGGTGCCCTGTTCAACGTCACCGGCGCAACCCTGGGTGCGATTGCCATCTTCATGGCGGCGCGCTGGGGCTTGGGCGAACGGTTGGCGGCGAAAATGGAAAGCGGACAGGGCGCGGTGAAGAAGATCAAGGATGGCATTGATGAAAATCAGTGGTCGATGCTGTTTCTGATTCGCCTCGTGCCTGCGGTGCCGTTTTTTGTGGCCAATCTGGTGCCGGCACTTGTTGGCGTGTCGCTGTTCCGGTTTGCCGTGTCCACCTTTATCGGGATCATTCCGGGGGCTGTGGTTTACACCTCGGTCGGGGCCGGGTTGGGCGCGGTGTTTGCACGGGGCGAAACCCCGAATTTGGGCGTTATATTCGAACCTCACATTTTACTACCGATTCTGGGGCTATGTATATTGGCGGCGTCGCCGATTGTGTTGAAAGCCGTGCGCGGCAAAAAAGGGATTTGAGCCAATGAAACGGATCAAGACAGATATTTGCGTGATCGGCGCGGGGTCAGGCGGGCTGTCGGTCGCGGCGGGTGCGGTACAGATGGGCGCCAAGGTTGTGCTGATCGAGGGGCACAAGATGGGCGGCGACTGTCTGAACTATGGATGTGTTCCGTCAAAATCGCTGATTGCCGCGGCCAAACAGGCCGAAACGGTGCGCAAAGGCGGGTTTGGCATTGCTCCGGCCCCGCCAAAGGTGGATTTTGCCGCCACCAAGGACCATCTGCGCCATGTTATCGAAACAATCGCACCGGTTGACAGCCAGGAACGTTTTGAGGGCTTGGGATGCACCGTGATCCGCGAATTTGCGCGCTTTATCTCACCAACCGAGGTGCAGGCAGGCGACACCGTGATCACCGCGCGCCGATTCGTCATTGCCACCGGATCGGGGCCGTTTGTGCCGCCCATTCCGGGGGTTGAAGACACACCGTTTTACACCAATGAAACCATATTCGATTTGCGCGAAAAGCCCGATCACCTGATCATCATCGGTGGTGGGCCGATTGGCATGGAAATGGCCCAGGCCCACCGGCGCCTGGGCAGCAAGGTAACCGTGATCGAGGGCGACACAGCCATGGCCAAGGATGACCCGGAACTGGCCACCATCGTACTGAACACCCTGCGCGGCGAAGGAATCGAAATTGTCGAAGGCGCGCAGGCGAATAAGATTGCGGGGCAGGAGGGCGCGATTTCGGTTGAAACCAGCGCGGGAACTTTTCGTGGCACCCATCTGTTGATGGCTGTGGGGCGCAAGGTGAATATTGATAAATTGGATCTCAAGATCGGCAATATCGCCCATGATCGCGCTGTAACGGTTGACGACACCCTGCGCAGCACCACCAACAAACGTGTTTACGCGGTGGGCGACTGCGCCGGGGGCCTGCAATTCACCCATGTTGCCGGGTATCATGCGGGCATCGTGGTGCGGTCGGTCGTTCTTGGGCTGTTTTGGTCAAAAGCGAAAATCGATCATATCCCGTGGGTCACATACACCGATCCCGAACTGGCCCAGGTCGGATTGACCGAGGCGCAAGCGCAGAAAAAGCACGGTGCCGGACTTGAGGTGGTGCGCTTTGCCTATGATGAAAACGACCGCGCCATTGCCGAGGGCAAAACCAAAGGTCTGATCAAGGTAATGGTGGCCAAAGGCCGCCCGGTGGGGGCCAGCATTGTGGGCGCGCATGCGGGTGAATTGATCGGCATGTGGGCCATGGCCATTGCCAACGGCCAAAAGATGACCGCCATCGCCAACACCGTTTTGCCGTATCCCACGATTGCCGAAATCAACAAACGCGCGGCGGGGCAATATTTTTCGCCGCGATTGTTTGACAATCCAACGGTGAAAACCATCGTCGGGTTGGTTCAGCGGTATCTGCCCTGACGTGGCGGGGGCGCGCGGCATGTGCGGTTCAGGCGGCGTATTGCTGCTGACGTTGCGGCGCGCGCCCGTGTTGTTTCTGGCGTTTCATGATACGCGCAACCCCGTCGGCGGGCCGAAAGGGGGCATAACATGATCAACTCACTGTCCGGTCGGTTTCTGATTTTGACGATTGTATTCGTCATGTTGGCCGAAATCCTGATCTTTGTACCCTCGGTCGCGCGTTTTCGTGAGGATTATCTGATTTCCCGGCTGGAGCGGGCGCAAATCGCGTCTCTGGCATTATTGGCCAACAACATGATCGACGAACAGCTTGAGGCAGAGCTGTTGGAAAATGCCGAGGTGTTGAACGTGGTGCTGTTGCGCGATTCGGTGCGCCAATTGATCCTGTCATCGCCAGTGCCATCACCGATTGATGCAACCTATGATTTGCGTGATCCGGAGCCTTGGGTACTGATGCGCGACGCGTTGAAAGTGGTCTTTGCCTCGCGCGACCGGGTGATCCGGGTGATCGGCGATCCGGTGCGCAACGCCGGTCTGCAGATCGAGGTAACGCTGCGCGAGGCCCCGTTGCGCACGGCGGTTCTTGACTATGGGTTGCGGATCTTGGCGCTTTCGGCGGTGATTTCCATCATCACCGCGCTGCTGCTGTTTCTGGCGGTGCGCCGGTTTCTGGTGGTTCCGATCAAAGGCGTGATCACCGCCATGTCAAGCTATGCCGCCGCACCCGAAGACGCGCGCCGCATCATCAAACCCAGCGCCGGCGTGCGCGAATTACGCGAGGCCGAAGAGGCGCTGCAAACCCTGCAAACCCATCTGACGGCGGCCTTGCGCCAAAAAGACCGCTTGGCGCAATTGGGCAGCGCGGTTGCCAAGGTGTCGCACGACCTGCGCAATATTCTGACCACGGCGCAGTTGTTCACGGATCGCTTGGAGACCAGTGCCGATCCCTCGGTGCAACGCATGGCACCAAAATTGGTGAATTCCATCACCCGTGCCGTCAATCTGTGCGAATCGACCCTGGCTTTTGGCAAAGTGTCCGAGGCGCCGCCGATGTTGGCGCGTGTCGAGCTGGCACCGATTATCCACGATGTGGTCGATGGTGAACGCCTCGCCAGCGGTGAGCATGACGTCAGCTTTGCCGAGGATGTGCCGCTGGGTCTGGTGGTGCGGGCCGATGGTGAACAATTATACCGTCTTCTGGGCAATCTGATCCGCAATGCCCGACAGGCGATCATCGCCAGCGGCAAGCCCGGCGAGATTTTCGTGCAAGCCACCGAAACCGATGCCAATTGGCGCATCACCGTGCGCGACACCGGCCCAGGCCTGCCGCCAAAGGCCAAAGAGCATTTGTTCACCGCCTTTCAGGGGCAGGCCCGCAAAGGTGGCACCGGCCTGGGCTTGACCATCGCCGCAGAATTGGCGCGCGGTCATGGCGGCACATTGGAACTGGTGCAAACCGGGCCCGAGGGAACGGAATTCGCCCTGATCCTGCCCAAAACCCTGATTGCGCAGGATGAGCCCGCAGTGTGAATATTCGTTCGATAATTCCGCGATAAACCCCTTGCACTCCCCACCGCCCAAGGCTAAACCGCCCTCACTCGCGCGCTGGTAGCTCAGTTGGATAGAGTACTTGACTACGAATCAAGGGGTCGGGGGTTCGAATCCTCCCCAGCGCGCCATTTCAGTTTTGTTGAACGTCAGATGACTTTGATCTTGGCGTCATAAACTGACCTGATCCCGTATCTCGCCGCTTGTGGGCCTGTTCCGTTGATCTGACTTCCGTTTCCGAAAATCAGGGGCTATTTGAAGGCCAGACGGCGAAGCCGCCTGCTCCTGCAAATCTGCCACGTGGCGAACGCGGGAGGGGGCGAGGCAATGCAATTCGACAGGGGTGGTGCGGCCCACAGGCGCAGCCGAGGACCCGGCCCGGTCTAATTGGGTTGCCCGAGGGGGAGGGCCGCGCCCTCACCCTTCTTTTCTTTAGGTCGGCTGTGGTCGGGCATTCCTGCCATTGGCAGACTTGGAACCAACACCACGCCCCGTCTATCTTGCGTCTGCATTTGAGGGCGCTGTGCGCAGAGAGATCAATGCTGACTTGAATGCTACAGAAGGTAAGCCTACACCCATGTCCGATTATTGTTTGGAGCTAGTCGTGCTGAAATCTCCGGAAGACGCTTTCAACCTGCTCGAACGATTAGATGCACCAAGACGATTGATAAAACACCTCGAATTGGTTGGGGAAGTGAACCGCCCCGGGTTTACCGGAGAGTAAAACTCTCCAAGGATGAGCCCTATGACACAGAGAAAACCCACCCCGTCCTACACGGCTGAATTTCGCGCACGCGGCGTTCGGCTTTTCAAAGAGAACCG
>NZ_QAGK01000022.1 GCF_003057885.1 Oceaniglobus ichthyenteri | reverse complement strand
TTTTCTGTCAAACGCAGCGCCATCTTCATTGGGATAAGCATCCGATGAATATTCTGCCGTCAGCGCCAGCCGATCCGTGGCCTGCCATTCAACCCCACCAAACAACGCCGCTTCACCGCGAAACCAGTTATTGGTGCGCACAAGACCGCCATCCCCGCTTCCGCTTCCTCCCGGGCGGAAATCGAACCGGTCCGAGAAGATCGACAGCGGGTTGTCAAAACTGTTGATGCCCGCAAGGCGCCCCCACCCGATCCCGCCTGTAAAGCGCAGGCGCGGTGTAATTGTCTTGCTGGCCACAATATATTCTGACGAATACAACCCTGTGCCAAGAAAATCGTTCAACCCCACCGCCACAGCCGGACGGCGGGCGGTTTCGTCCAGAAACCGGTAGTGTAGCGAAAAGCTGCGATCAAAGCGAAAGTCAACAACCGGGCCTCCCACATTTGGCCGGATGTTATATAACTGAGAATACCGAAAGCTACCCGACAGGCGCGGCGTGATCTGAAAGGTCAACGTATTGCGCGTCTGATCGCGGAAGTGGCTGGTTGTAAAGGACAGTTCTGCATCCGGGCGACTGAACGCGCCCGGCATATCGATCAGGCCCGGATAGCCATATGTGTTGTATCCGGTTTCGATAGTTTGCGCAAAAACGGGGGCCGTGCAGCATAAAGCCACAGCCGTCACCGAGAGTTGCGTTTTCAGACAGTCCACCCACATGTAGCGTTGGTACGATATTCAAGCCCTAAAAACAGCCCAAAACGTCACACCCGGAAACAAAAAACCACCTGTGCCTTACACGTCGCAATTCCCGGTCTGGCGAAATTCCACACCATCCTCGCGGATAATGGCCACCGTCAAACGATTGGTGGCATAGGCACCCGTATCAATAGAAATGCGACCGCTTTCAATTGCAGGCTGATCCACAATCGTATGACCGTGAATAATCCACTGCCCGTCGGTGCGGTTGCGCCGCGTAAATTCGGGATGCCCCCACAAAAGTGTTTTTTCAGGCTGATCACTCAATTCCAACCCCGGATCGGCGGCGGCATGGACAACGCTGATATTTCCACTGTGCCAGGACAGAGGCAAGGCGCGCATCCAGTCGATCAGACGATCCCCCATGGCAAGCGCCAGGGCATCGCGCGCCTTGGCAAAATCGGCGGGGCCACTGCCCGGCCCAACGCCGCTGACGCCAAAGCTGGCCAAGGTTTGCAACCCGCCATATCGTATCCATGCACGCCCCGCCTTGGTGGGGTTGTCCAGAAAATCCAGACACATTGCCTCGTGATTGCCCATCAGACAGATAAGATCACGGCTGGCTGACACATCGGGATCTGACAGCATTTCCAGAACGGCACGGCTTTCATCGCCCCGATCAATGTAATCCCCAACACAGATCAAAGGCACGTCGGACGGCAAATCATCAATCAACATCCCGACCTGCTCCAGCAAATCGGCGCGTCCGTGAATGTCTCCGACAACGGCAAATGGGTGTTCGGGCCTGCACGGGGCATCAAAAACAGCCAAAGGCGGGGCGGCGCTTTTCCCTTTGCCTTTGTGCCAGAACCGCGCAAAGAATTGTTTCATAGGCCCGCCATACCTTTATACGCCTTACCCCCGCAAGGTGTGAACAATTCCTTGACCCTGTATCGGTTTGTTGGGCATTAAACCGATATGTTCCGGCTGAATATGCCGCTTGATCGCATTTGGCGCGTTTAATTTTTTACCGGATATGGTATTGTCACGACAAATATAAGGAACCTTGGACATGAAGAAAATTCTTGTTGCTACTCTGCTGATCGCTGGCTCATTCTCCGCACCCGCTTTTGCACAGGACCAGGCTGCCCTTGAAAAGGCACGAGAGCTTGACGCCTGCAATGGCTTTGAGGTGTTGACCGCGCGCTTTGAGCCGGTAAACCAGCTTGTCGTTAGTTGCGGTGATGCCCTTGCGGCCTTGCCAGGCGGGGCGGGTGCCGGTGCCGCGGCGGGTGCGGCCGCAGCCGGTGCTACGGCCACAAACGTCGTACCGCTGGTTGGCGCACTGGGCCCGGCACTTGGTCTGGGTGCCGCTGCGGTTGGCGCGGCGGCCATTGCCGGGGGCGGCTCAACCTCCGACACGCAGTAACGGGCGGTCTACAGACCGTCAGCACCGGGCAAAGCCCATGCGGATCAATTGCACACCGGATATCCTGTGGTATCCGGTGATGCGGTGACGCGCCGTCGTCATAAACCAATCGCGCAGCGCTGCAGGATAATGGCTGGCGATCACATTGCTCCAATATTCAAAATCCGCACGCGTCAACGGCTGACCATAGGATGAAGGGCCGTGAAACCCGAACGTGACGCGCGGATCAATACACACATTCCCCGCCCCCAGATACATCGTGCAGGATGACAGGCACATGGGGCCCCGGATTTCGACCCGCTGTTGCAAGGCCCGGATTCTGTCAATCACGCCAACCCGCTGGCTGATGACCCCGCCCCGATCGTTCCGCACCACGATATTCGTCGCCTGCTGCGCCATTGCCTGGGACGCGGCAAAAACCGCCCCCCCCAGTGCCAAAATTTTGCATAGCCGTATTATTTGCGTAAAAACACGCATTTTTCCACTCCTCTTTCACCAAGGCCCGCGCCAAAGGGCACAGGACCACCCGGGATCGAGAATGGCCGATAGAAGTTGCCAGAGCGTTCACCGCACCGGCGCAAAATAGCTATGACTTTTCAAGAATTGGCGGTGATGCGTTAACCAGAACCGTCTGATCCGAAGCCTTCACAGGGTAACGAGTGGTGGCTTGCCCGATCCAGCCCACAGACAGATCCGCTCTCACCCGACTGTGGGATATCAAGGCGATGGCAATGGCTGGTCTGCGGGTCGCGGGCGATAGATATCGAACCGCCGCCCTTTGCCATCCAAGGGGTTTGTTTATTCCTTACGGTTCAGGTGCTGTTTTTCCAACAGCGCGACCGCATGTTCCAGCGTCTCGCCCAGCCCCCAGCCGTTGGCATCGGCCACCTTGTAAAAGGCCTCGATTGTTTCGGGTCTGGCCTTGATGTTGAACTGTGCATTGCGGCCGGTGCGCCGGCGGCGTTGGGGCTTTTTCGGCTTCTCGGCCTTGGCCTCACGGCTTTTGAACCCAGCGTCTTCCGCCGCTTGGCGGGTGTCCAGCTTTGGGGCCTGTTTGGCCTTGGGGGCAAAATCGCCCAGATCGCCAAGGGCGGCCCCGAACCCCAGATCCGGTCTTGGTTTATGGGTCATGGCCGGGCCTCTTGTTTCAGACGCGCGACGACTTCGCCGGCAAATTCGCGGGCATTGTCGATGGCCTTTTCGATATTGCTGACCTCAGCACCCCGCAGATCCGACAGAGTGCCGCCATAATCCAGCAGATCACGATAGGCGGCCCGCTCGACAATCGCGGTTTTACAGGTTTCGATCCCGCTGGCGGTCAGTTGTTCTTGCACATTGCGCAAGGCGCGCGACCGGACGGCGGCACTGGTTCGGGTGAAAACCACGCAATGGGGAATCGCGCGGCGGGCCATCTTGGCCTGGTTGGCGATCAGGCGGATGGTCTTGGCCCCTCCCCTTGCGTCCATTGACGAGCCCTGGATCGGGATCAGCACCAGATCGGACATGCCGATGGCATTGGCCACCATCAGACTGGCCGTACCTTCCAGATCGACAATCACGAACTGGGTTTTCCCCGACGCCTCTTCGATCTGATCAACGATGCTGTCTTCGCTGACACTGCCCACGATGGTGATCGTGTCAGGCTTCCCCGGCAGATCGCCCCACTGGGAAATCCAGCGTTCGGGATCGCCATCGATGAGGGTGACACTGGCGCCGTTTTCAGCCAGCTGGGTGGCCAGGATCAGGGCGGTCGTGGTCTTCCCCGCCCCGCCCTTCGGGTTTGCAAATGATATGATCGGCATGACTACTCCGCCTTGTTTTTAGATGGATACCAGATAGCTATCCGATATCTCAAGGATATTTTATAGTACCTGATAGATACCTAAAGGATATCTTATGTCTATCGGAAAGCTTTCCAGTACCTTCTAGATACCAAGGAGATATGTAGAGGATACTAAGAAATAAGGGCTGTATGATAGGGGAGGGGGTCTGCTCTAATCTTTCGCGCACAGATTTTGTCGTGGTGCTTATGACATTTCCCGACACATCGCTGCCGCTCTCTTTCGTCAAAGCGTGAGATCTGAAATCCAAGATATTTTTCTAAGTTTATCTTTGAACCGACCTGAAAACCAAAGTTATCCACAGGTTGCGAAGCGCGTTCTGGTGTTAAATAGGTGTTAAGTAGTGTTACGTTGATTTTGAGGGCCTTTTTCCGCTTTTAAATCAGCATCTTATCGAATGGCCCGGTAACTGATAACACGAACTTTGGTAACTGATAACACGAATCTCGGTAACTGATAACACGAATCTTGACGCCGGTACCTAAAACCACGAATGTGCCTTATGGTAACTGATAACACGAATCCCTTGGCGCCCCTGCTGCCCGAACGCCATCCCCAGCATGAGCTGTTCATTTGCGATGTCGGCGATGCGGTTTTGAAGGATGTGATGCAACATATGGAGCATCCGTTTTATTCCCTGTCAAAGAAACCGGAAACCACTGTCAAACGCTATCGCAATGGCGACAACTGGTTGGAAATCACGCCCAGCGTCAAAGGTCTGGCAACGATCTATGACAAGGATATTCTGATTTATTGCATCAGTCAGATCATGGCGACGCTGAAGCAGGGCAAAAAGGTATCGCCCCGGGTGCGGATCAACTCGCGGGAATTGCTGATCTTTGCCAATCGCGGTACCAGCGGGCGGGAATACCAATCGCTGCTTGACGCACTTGACCGGCTTGAGGGCACGCGCATCCGAACCAATATCGTCAGCGGCGATGAAGAACAGATCGAAGGCTTCGGGCTGATCGATGCGTCATCCGTGCGGCGCAAACATGGCTTGGATGGCCGCCTTTTGTGGTGCGAGGTCAAACTGTCGGACTGGGTATTCAATGCGATCCGCAACGAAGAGGTTCTGACCCTGCACCGGGATTATTTCCGTCTGCGCAAGCCGATCGAACGCCGGGTCTATGAAATAGCCCGCAAACATTGCGGCCAACAGGCCACGTGGCGGATCACCCTGGCCAAGTTGTTGATGAAAACCGGATCGCAAAGCCCGCAAAAGCGTTTTCGCCAAATGATCAAACAACTGGCACAGCATGACCACCTTCCTGATTACGAAGTCGTTTTTGACGAAGCCGATGACATGGTGATCTTTACCAACCGCAACACCATGTCACCCGGTCCGCTGTTTGAAACCCATATTCCTTCCCTGCATCCGGATACCTATGATCGCGCCCGACAGGCAGCCCCGGGGTGGGATATCCACGGACTGGAGGCCGAATGGCGCGATTGGGTCATGGAACCACCGCGCGATGCCGACCGGGCCTTCATTGGATTTTGCCGCAAGTGGTTCGAAAAGCGTGGTCGGCCCTAGCTAGGTGATGATCCTTCTGCTCGCGGATCAGTATTGAGCAGCCTTGTCAAATGACTGCAGTGCAGATGAGTCTGCCTTTTTCAGGCATGTGCCTGATGCAACAACAGAGTGCATCATGGGGGTACGAAGCAGGAAAAACCTTATCACCGCGTGCCCGGGGCAGGGGGCAGGACCGGGGGTGCGATCAAAACTTGGACCGTTCAAATCATATTTAAAAGGCGTTGTGAGGCGTTTAATAAGCGCGAGACCTTGCTTGAAAAACGATTGAAAAAATTCTGATCAAACAAGACCATCGCAGTGCCGCAAACGCAGATCATGACAATCATCTGTCCTTCAGACATCGCGACGCAGCTTTCATGAAACCCGGCGCATCGGCCGCCCCTGCCGCTGATGGGGCAATCGGTGTAAAACCCCGTCACGGCCAATTTTTGTGGGCGGCGCAGGTGGAAGACGGGGTTGCCAAACCCTGCCTTGATCCGGTTAACATCGCCCCGCCATCGGGCGTGGGTATTTCGTTGCAAAAGGCTGACATGCACTTTCATTTCATCACGACTGCCGGAATGGGCTGCGCCACCTTGGGGCACAAAGCCAAACCGCGCGTTATTGCCGGTGCTGGCAGCAATTTGAGCCTGCAATACCTTGTTTCGGGCAAGAAAATTCTTTCGCACGCTCTGTGATGCGCTATTTAGAAACGCAAACGGATGGCCAGGTGCCAGAGATTGCCAGATCAGTTCCAACGGGCCACACCATTCTGGCGCGAATAACAAACACTAAGGGAGAGACACCATGAAACATTTTATGACCGGATTGGTCGCCGCAGCGGCGATTACGGCGGGCGGCGCGCAGGCCGAGCAATCGATCGTGATCGGCCACGCGCTTTCGCCGCAATCCCATTACGGGTTGGGGGCCGATGCATTCATTGAAAAACTGAGCGAATTGTCGGGCGGTGAATTCACCGGTGAACAGGCCCCCGCCGGGCAATTGGGCGGCGAGCGTGACATGATCGAGGGTTTGCAAATCGGCTCGCTTGATGTGGTGATCACCTCGACCGGGCCCTTGGGCAATTTCGTGCCCGAAGTTTACGTGCTGGATCTGCCGTTCCTGTTCCGCGATTATGACCATGCGCGCAATGTTCTGGATGGCGACATCGGCAAAGAGCTGTTGGCCAAGATCGATCAGAACAACCTTGTCGGGCTGGCCTGGTCGGAAAACGGCTTTCGCCATGTGACCAACTCACAGCGCCCGGTGCGCACCCCCGAGGATCTGGACGGGCTGAAGCTGCGCACCATGGAAAACAAGGTGCATATGGAAGCGTTCAGCGATCTGGGCGCCGCGCCCACGCCCATGGCGTTTCCCGAATTGTTCACCGCCTTGCAACAGGGCGTGGTCGATGGGCAGGAAAACCCGATCACGGTGATTTCGGCCTCGAAATTCTGGGAGGTTCAGAAATACGTTTCGTTGACCGGGCATGTCTATTCGCCGGTTGCGATCCTGGCCTCGCCAATCCTGCTTGATAGTCTGAGCGATGAGCAGCGCGGCTGGTTCGATGAGGCCGCCAAGGCCAGCGCCGCCGCCACCCGCGCCGAAGTGAACCGCCTGGAAGACGAAGGCGTGGCGCTGCTGCGTGAAAATGGCATGGAGGTGATCACCGATATCGACAAGGCACCTTTTGCCGAATTGGCCGAACCCGCCTATGCGATTTATACCGATGAATACGGCACCGAAATGGTAGACCGGATCAAAGCGGTCGAATAAACGGTTTTACACGGCTTCAGGTCGGCGCGACATTCGCGCCGACCCTTTTCATTTTACGAAAGTATCCAGATGACGCGCCTCTTCCTGCGGATCGAAGATTTCACCACTGGCCTGGCGCTGCGTGCATCCATCGGATTTCTGATCATCGCCGCCGCGCTGGCGCTGTTTCAGGTGATCACCCGGTTTGTGTTTGATGCGCCCTCCACCTGGTCCGAGGTGATCACCCGCTCGGCGATGATCTGGTCGGTGTTTCTGGGGGTGGCGGTGGCGTTTCGCCATGGGTCGATGATTTCGGTCGATGTGATCATGAACAATGTGCCGCGCCGTCTGGGTCTGACCCTGTTCATGGTGGCCAATGCCGCCTCGTTGATCTTTTTCGCGATCCTGTTTTGGCAGGGCTGGTTGATGACCGAACGGGTGATGAAACAAAAACTTGCGGCGTTGGAAATTTCCATCGCCTGGGTCTATTCCGCGCTGCCCGTTGGATCGGTGTTCATCATGATCGCGGTGATTGGTGCGATGATCCGCGGCGCACAGGGGGGGTGGCCCACCCCCGTTGATGGCCCGGAGATTCAAGCGTGAACGCCGCCCTGGGCCTATCCCTGGCGATCCTGTTTTTGCTGGGTGTGCCGATTGCCGTGTCCATCGGTCTGGCCTCGGTCATCGGGATCGAGGCGCAGGGCCGCCTGCCGCTGTTGCTTGTGGCGCAGCGGATGTTCACCGGCATCGACAGTTTTCCATTGATGGCGATTCCGCTGTTCATTCTGGCGGGCAATCTGATGAGTGCGGGGGGTATCTCTGAACGCCTGGTTGCCCTGGCCAAATCCATTGTCGGTGGCATTCAGGGCGGGCTGGCCTGTACCTGTGTTCTGACCTGCATGTTGTTTGCGTCGGTGTCGGGGTCGTCTGTGGCCACGACATTTGCCATTGGTGCCATTCTTATTCCGGCAATGGTGAAACACGGCTATCCCAAACCTTTGGCGGCTTCGATTCAGGCGTCCTCGGCGGAATTGGGCGTGTTGATTCCGCCATCTATCCCGCTGATCCTGTATGGGGTGTCGACCGATACATCGGTGGGCAAACTGTTTATTGCGGGCCTGGGGCCCGGGGTTTTGGTGGCGGCCTCGCTGATGGCGCTGGTTTTGGTGATTTGTCGGGTGCGCGGTATCGGCATGCGTGACGGTGAGGGGCGCGAAAGCGTGGGGCGCGCGTTTCTGGGCGCGCTGCCGGCGCTTTTGGTGCCGTTTGTGATTTTGGGCGGAATTTATTCGGGTATCTTCACCCCGACCGAGGCCAGCGCCGTGGCCGTGGCCGCCGCGCTGATCGTGGGCATGGGGCTGTACCGCGAATTGAAAATCGCCGATCTGCCCGCGATTTTAACCAAAACCGTGATTGCCACCTCGGCGATCATGATCATCATTTCGGCCGCGGCGCTGTTTTCGTTTCTGATCACCCGCTCGGGCCTGCCCAATGACATTGCCGCATGGTTCCGCGATGTGTTCGAAAGCAAACTGGCGTTCCTGTTGGTGGTCAACCTGTTGTTGCTGGTGGTGGGGATGTTTATCGAAACCTCGGCGGCGATTCTGGTTCTGGCGCCGATCCTGACACCCATTGCCGTGGCATACGGGGTGGACCCGGTGCATTTTGGCCTGATTGTTGTGGTCAACCTGGCCTTGGGGATGATCACGCCGCCTTTGGGGGTGAACCTGTTTGCCGCCTGTCAGGTGGCCAACCTGCCGGTTGAAAAGATCATTCCACAGCTTGTGTGGTTCGTTCTGACGGTCTTTGCCGCGCTGATGGTGATCACCTATGTGCCCGCAATCACCCTGTGGCCGGTCGAACTGGTCTTTGGGGGGCCGACACCGTGATTTTCGGTGTTGCCCGATAAACCCTGAGGACCATTTCCAAGGCCCGAAAATCAGCCAAAAAGGTATGTCCCGGCAAACTCTTGGCCGGGGGCGTTACAGGCGTGGAAACCGGTCGATATTTACGCATCATCCAAAAGTGAGGAATCCGGGGAATTTTTGCGATCCTAGCGTTCCTTGCGTGCCATCGACCCCACCGAGGCCAGAGGCGATACATGTTCAACCCGCCCGGAGATGCGCGCCCGGCGCCCCACTTTCGGGCGCTGCGTTTCCGCCCAGGCCGCGCGCAATTCGTCTTCGTTCTTGCGCCACCATCCGATGCGAATGCCGGTGACTTTCTTTCCGGTTTTCATTGGTAAAATCGAAAGATTGAAAGGGGCCAGCGCGTTGATCTCATCCATTACCGGCTTCAACACATGTTTGTTCAGCGCCCCAAACGCGGGATATTTTCCGTCTTCGACCCCAAGAAGCTGTCGAAACTGCTCTAACGGAAAATCCTGGTGCACCTTGCGGCTGAGGTTCGTCCATTGCGACGCATTTTCGTACAGCGACACCGCATATTTCGAAGAGAACGCCATAAGAACCGGCAGTGCGATCCGTCCCCATATCGAACTGTCGCGCAACATTTCCACCAACCGTTTGTCGAAAGAATAGGTCAGAACACCCGAAGGGCGCGACGGATCA
Organism: Oceaniglobus ichthyenteri; assembly: GCF_003057885.1. Taxonomy (GTDB): domain Bacteria; phylum Pseudomonadota; class Alphaproteobacteria; order Rhodobacterales; family Rhodobacteraceae; genus Oceaniglobus; species Oceaniglobus ichthyenteri. Next base: position 16,559 of record NZ_QAGK01000022.1, on the reverse strand, counting down.
TCCATATCATTGCCGCCCAAAAACTGCACCCGGCGGGTCCGGTTCCCCGAAAGCCTCACAGTTAGGATCGTTTGCATCAAAGACAGGATGGCTTCTTCCACCATCTCTGATCCTTTGTGGGCATCGGGGCGCAGATCGGCCAATTCAATCGTGTAATCGCGCCCTTCCTTGATACCCTGGCGGTGGGCGTTGTGCCACAGCACGGTAATCGCCCGCCTTGCGTTGAGGGTAAGTTGCTGATGCCCCGTAATTTGAATGAGTTCCGAAGGCTTGATCGCCTCATCATGGGTGGGCGTTAACGCCAAAACTCGCAATTCATCAGTCATGGAAAAATTATAAACTGGCGCCGTCAAAAAGTGAATATATCGCAAGGGTATTCTTCACTTTAAGATCACCTTCTGTGGATAACTTTACAGTGCACTCCGCAGATTTCCCCGAAAACCTCACATTTGAGCCCCGGAAACCTCACACTATTCCCCGAAAACCTCACAGTATCCCCCGGAAGCTTCACATTATCCCCCGGAAACCTCACATTAAAAACCATAAGCCTTTGATAGTGCTTTTGAAATCCGCCCTGAATCTTAGAATCTTGAACTATGAAAGACTTGAAGGGCAAAGATAGCCCATGCAGCTCAGATGAAATCTGTGGATAAGTTGAGCTGGGGAGTTTTAAACAGGCTTTGAATACGGGCGCTATCTGGCCCGATCAGTCAGGTCTTTCAGAGCGGTCCAAGATCCAAGCCAAGAACGAGGCGGTTTCACAACCGCCCGTGGGCCTTACTTTTCCAGTTCTGGCAAAACCTGCCGCAGGGCGTTCAGCAACTGGTTTCCCGAGATCGGCTTTTTGACCAGTTTGTCCTGCTCATCGATAAAGCTGATCTGATCGCGGTCATAGGCGGTGATGTACACAAACGGGATTCCCCGCCGCTTGAGGATCTGCGCAATCGGCTCTGATGTTTTGCCCCGGCCCAGATTCACATCCAGAAAGGCCACATCGATATCCGAAGTTTCGGCCGCTTGTCTGGCCTGTTCCAGGTGCACGCTGGGGCCGACCACCTCAAACCCCATGTCTTCAAGGGTGTCGGTCATTTCAAATGCGACCAATACTTCATCTTCAACGATGAAAACTTTCAAATTATCGGACGCCATAGGTTTCTCCGTTTATCCATCCAGCGGCATGGTCAATCGCCATTCAAATCCATCGCCGCCATATGAAACGTCGACTTTTCCGTTCGTTTCCATCGACACAGCCACGTCTGTAATGAATGAACCGAATCCCTTTTCTGTAGGAATAACAACTGCGGGGCCGCCACGTTCCACCCATGCGACATAAAGTTCGGTCTGATCGGCATCTGTTGTACAATCCCAACACAGATCAACCGTTCCCCCCGAGGCGGAAAGCGATCCGTATTTCACCGCATTGCTGGACAGTTCATACAGCGCCATGGAAATCGCCAGAGCCTGACGCGAGGGCAGGTTGATGTCGGGGCCGCTGTGTCTGATGTTGTCGCCGCCGATCCGCACCACAATGTCTCTGACCATATCCCCAAGCGGGGCATGATCCCAATCCGACCCGACCAGTTTTTCATGGGCCTTGGCATAGGCATCCAGCCGGTCGTCAATGGTGCGCCGTACCCCACCGGGAATTTCTGCCTTGCGCAGGGATCGGCTGACGATGGATTTGACCACGCTGAACACGTTTTTGACCCGGTGGTTCAGTTCCGCGATCAATACCTTTTGCTGCTCGGCCAGGCGATGTTCGGTGTCGATATCGATCAGGGCCACAACAGCCCCCATCCGGTTGCCGGCCTTGTCCAGAACCGGTTCGCCAATCAGGCGCAACCAGAACCGGCTGCCGTCCCCGCGTTGGTAATGCACGTCAAGTTCGGCGCGCGCTGCGCCTTCGTTGATGACCTTGGCCAAAGGATATTCGTGGCTTTCCACCTGTCGCCCGGTGGCATCATATGACACCCATTCGCCATAGGATTGGGTGTTTTCGGAGCGCAGAACCGGGTGGCCCAGCATGGTTTCAACCGCCTGATTGCCCATGACGATGCGCCCGTTCTGATCCGACAGAACCACCCCGACCGGAACAATTTCCAGCATCGCTTCGAATAGGTTCAGCCGGTTGGCGGCATCGGCGGCCAATTGTGCATCGCGTTCCTGATCCGCCGCCACAAGCGCAAGGCGGTTTTGCAGGTTGAGGATTTCCTGGCGCAGTTCAGCATCGGTAGAATGTGGCATGGGACCATCCCGGAGTTAACAATGGACAAGCTTTGGAAAAAAGCGCGGCAGTGGGGGCAGAGAGGCATAATCGTATTTACTGTTTCAGAACCGGAGGAAAGCAGAAAGATGGATTGTACAAAACCGCACCTTTCGCCGCGCCTTGGCTATGTCTGCCCCAGTGCGGCGAAAAAACGGATCATCTCGGCCGAGGCATCCGGCCCTTGGGCATCGGCATAAGAGCCTGCGGGATTGCCCCCTGACCAGGCATGGCCCAGCCCGTCGATCTGCCAATGTTCGGCCAGAACCTTCCCCCCGGTGCCAAGGCTGGTGATGCGGCGAAAACTGCGCCCGGCGGTTTTGCCATCATCAATGATTTCGGTCTGCGCCCCGGCAGGCGCGCGGGCGTCGTTGAAAATCTGCTGGCCGTTGGTTTGGGTGACCGTGGCATCGGATGCGCCGTGAAACACGATTGTCGCCACCGACCGTTTGGCGGGTTTGCCACGTTTGCCCGCGCCTTGCCCGGCCATGGCGGCAAACGCCTCGCTCACACCGCGCGCACAGCCATAGGGCAGGCCGGAATGGGCCCCGACCCCGGCAAAAACATCCGGATAGGTGCGCCCCAGGATCACCGCCATCGCCGCCCCCGCCGACAGGCCGGCCACAAAGATCGCCTGATCCGGAACGGCGTGTTTTTCCGCCACCTCGCGCACCAGACCCGCCAAAATCGCCGGTTCCCCGCGCCCGTGCTGTTGATCGGCGCCGCTGAACCAGTTCCAGCAGGACTGCGCATTGTCGCCCCGCGCCTGGGCCGCATAAATCACGACCAATCCGGCGGCATCGGCTTGGGCGTTCATCGCGGTGCCGATGGCGAAATCCTCGGGGGTTTGGGTGCAGCCATGCAGCATCAGAACCAGACCGCGCGGCGCGGTTTCGCGCCCCTTGGGCAGATGCACCAGATAATCGCGCGATCCCGCCTCATTGGTGAACCGGGCACGCCCCGGCATCGGGCCTTGTCCGGGCGTTTTCAGCCCAGGGTAGGGCGGCATTTTTCCGGCCCCACCGGAAAATCCCGCATCGGCCAGCCCATGCTGGGCCAGGGTGTTTTGAATAAGCGTTGTGGCATCGGCAAGGCGGCCTGTGCGCACGTCTTGCAAGGCCCGGCGCAGGGCGTCGGGGGTCATTGAATTCATCGTGGTATCCTTTGGGGGGCGGCGTGAACGCCGGGTGTTTGAATTTAGTGGATGCGCGCGGCCAAGGCGGTTTTCACCTCTTTGCTGGCCTGCAAGGCCCCCAAAACGGTGATTGATCCGATGGTTTGCAACGCCAGTTCGGGTGTCACATCGGGCGCAATCCGTGCCAGACCGACAACCCGCACATGCAGGATTTCACCGGCATCGCGCAGCGCCTCAAGATCGGCGGTGGAATAGTAGCGCAATCCCAACTCCATCGTGTGGCGTTCGATGGATTGGCTGACCGTGGTTTCATGGGTGCCAAGCTGATTTCGGATCGCCGTGCGAATGAAATCCGAGCGGTTTGAATAAAACCCTTCCTGCACCAACAGATCAATCCGCCCCAGATCCACATATCCAAGGTTGATGGTGATTTTTTCACTGTCGGGGGTGCGATCACGCAGTTTGACGATGTCAGCCATTTATTTCTCCATCCATATGGATGGTATATGGATGTTATTGCGCTGCTGGCAAGGGAAATCGGCACAGGCCGTCAAAAATACGCGGGGGGACGCCCCCGGGTGCAGCACCCGAAGGCGTGGGGCGTTACATCAATCGTCCCATTTGGGCAGGGCTTCCAATTCTTCCTCGGTCAGATTGATCCGGAATGCGCCATCGACCAGTTCCAGTTGATCCAGGGCAACGATGACATCTTCATCACCAAGACCCAGAAAACCTTCGGTTTCGATCACCACAGCCACGGGCGTGCCCGTTGCATCGGCAAGAACCTCTTCGATTTCACCAACCTTTTCACCGGTCGATCCGATGACATCGTAATCGTCGATCTGATCAACGCTCAGGTTGAAAGGCATGACCATCAGCGCGTCGTCTTCGATTTCGACATAGCTTTGCGCAGTGGCGGTTTGGGCGGGCAGGGTGGCGGGCGCGGCAATCATTGCGGTGGTTGCAAGTATGGTAAGGACATGAGCGGTTTTCATGGCTGTCTCCTTTGATATCTGTGTCTGTCTTCCCCCCCTCAACGCGATCCCTGGGCCGTCGTTCCAAAACAACGGATGCATCGGCAACAGATCGCCGTTGGCCCGAAATCCGGCGCTCCCGGCGCGGCAAATGAATTGCCCAAATGCGCGATTTCATTTTTATGGCAGTTTCCGCGTTCGCTTGATTGGGATATTCGCAAGGTATGGATATTGTTCTGGTCACCACGGTTATCGCCTCGCTTTTTCTGGTCATTGGCGCGGCCGAGCCGTTGGCGGCGCGTTTGCGCCTGCCCTATACCGTGATCCTTGCGGTTCTCGGGCTGTTGATCGGGTCGGGCGCGCTGTTCTTTTTGCGCACGGATCTGACCGATGCCCTGAACCCGGTGGCGACGGCGATTCTGGGATTGCCGATCAAATCCAACGTGTTCCTGTATGTGTTTTTGCCGACGCTGCTGTTTCAGGCGACGTTGGGGATGAATTTGCGCCGGATGATCGATGATTGGGTGCCGATTTCGGTTCTGGCGGTGGTGGCCGTGGTCGTGGCCACGCTGAGCGTTGGATATGCCCTGTCCTGGGCCAGTGCGCTGCCGCTGGCGGCGTGTTTTCTGGTGGGAGCGATCGTTTCCACAACCGATCCGTCGGCGGTGGTGTCGATTTTCCGCTCCATTTCGGCGCCCCGGCGTCTGGCGCGGATCATCGAGGGCGAAAGCCTGCTTAATGATGCCGCCGCGATTGCGCTGTTTGGGGTGTTCATCGGCTATGTCACCCTTGGTGTGCCCGACCCGAAACTTGGCGCGGCCCTGGCCCGGTTTCCGGTTCTGATCGCCGGAGGCGCATTGACCGGCTGGATGGCGGCGCGCATCGCCGTCTGGATCATGGCGCTGTTCGGGCGTCATGAACTGGCGCTGGTGTCGGTTTCGGTGGCGCTGCCTTATCTGGCCTATATCGGGGCGGAACAACTGATCGGCGCTTCGGGGGTGATTGCGGTTGTGGTAGCCGGTCTGACGCTGAACCTGACCGGGCCGGGGCGGTTGCCCCCGGCGGCCTGGATCAACCTGCGCGAGGTCTGGGATCTTTTGGCGCACTGGGCGGGCGCGCTGATCTTTATCCTCGCCGCTCTGCTTATCCCGCGCTTGCTGGAAGAGGTCAGGCTGAATGATTTCCTTTTGATCGGGGTGGTCATTCTGGCGGCGATTGCGGCGCGGGCGGTGATCTTGTTCGGGCTTATTCCGTTGCTGACGCTGCTGCGGGTGTCGCCGGTTGTCGACCGGCCCTATCAGGTTGCCATCCTTTGGGGCGGCTTGCGCGGGGCGGTCACGCTGGCGCTGGCGCTGGCGGTGACCGAAAGCATCCGCATTCCGATCGAGGTCAAGCGCGTGGTGGGGATTCTGGCCACCGGGTTTACCCTGTTCACCCTGATCGTGCAGGGGGCGACCCTGCGCAGCGTGATCGGCTGGCTGGGGCTGGATCGTCTGTCGGCGATTGATCAGGCGATGTCACGACAGGTGGTTGCCGTGGCGCTGCAAACTGTGCGCGAAGACGTGGCGCGCACCACCGATGATTATGAACTGACCCATGAAATCGTGCGCTCCGAGGCCAAGGCATTTGGGGAACGGTTGGACCGGGCGGTGAAAAAGGCCGAAGACAGCGCCGATATTCTGGACCGCGACCGGATCACACTGGGCCTGATTGCCCTGGCCGGGTTTGAGCGCGACACAATTCTGTCCCGGGTGCGCGAACGTACCATTTCAACCCGGATGGCGGAACAGATCCTGTCCGATGCCGACCGGTTGATCGAGGCGGCCCGCTCGGGCGGGCGCAGCGGTTATCAACGGGCGGCGCGGCGGTCGGTGTCTTATGGGCGGGCCTTTCGCGCCGCGGTCAAACTGCGCAGCCGCACCGGCCTGTCTGCACCGCTGGTGCGGATGACTGCCGACCGGTTTGAACTGTTGCTGTCGCAACGTTTGATCCTGCGTGATCTGGATGCCTTCATCCATGGGCGGATACGGCGTATTCACGGGCGGCGTGTGGCCGATCTGTTGCATGAATTGCTGGCGCGCCGGATCGACACGGTGGAAACCGCACTTGAAGGGCTGCGCCTGCAATATCCCGGCTATGCCGAAGAGCTGGAACGCCGCTTTATCCGCCGCACTGCCCTGCGCCTTGAGGAACGCGAATACACCGCGATGCGCGAAGACGGCCTGATCGGGGCCGAGGTTTATACCGCGCTGATGCAAAGCCTGACCGCGCGCCGCACCGCCGCCGATATCCGCCCGCCCTTGGATATCGCGCTGCAGCGGGCCGAACTGGTGCGCCAGTTCCCGCTGTTTGCCGATCTTGAGGCCCCCGCGCTCAGGCGGCTGGGCCGGGCGCTGCAAACCCGGTATGTCAATGCCGGCAAGGTGATCGTGCGCAAGGACAGCGCGGTGAAAAACGTCTATTTCATCGCCTCGGGCGCGGTTGAGCTGGAAAGTGCCGGCCAGATCTGGCGGTTGGGCCGGGGCGAGATGTTCGGCCAGATGCCGATCTTGATGAAAAACGCCCGCCGCGCCGAAGTGCGCGCCATCGCGCCCTCAATGCTGCTGGTGCTGGATGTGGCGCGGTTCCGGTCGCTTCTGCTCAAAAGCGCGGCGCTGCGCGACGGTGTGCGCGCCAGTGCCAAACAACGCGGCATAGACCCCGATGTGTTGCTGATCGAACCCGCAAAGGATGCCTGAGCGTCAAACGGTGATCTTCATATATCCGGTGCGGCACCTTTATGAAGCGCCTTGAAGGCAGGCCAGGCAAGAGCGCGAGAATCGCCTCTGCCTTATGCAACGTTTGAAATACGGCCCTGTGTCATCAAGGCTGCTAGGCGCCTTTGCGCAGGGCAACAACCACCAGAGTTTGCCAGGCGATCCACAAATCAAACCGGAAGGATGCCTTGCTCAGATAGAATATGTCGGCCGATACCTTGCGCCGGACACCTTCCAGTCCATCCACATATCCAACCTTGACCTGGGCAAAGCCACTGATCCCGGGGCGCACAAGATGGCGTTCGCGGTAACCGGGAATTTCGTCAAGATAGATGCGCGCATGGGCCAATGCATCGGGGCGGGGGCCAATCAGGCTCATTTCGCCGCGCAAAACGTTGATGATCTGGGGCAGTTCATCAATCCGGCTCTTGCGCAGGAAACGGCCCAAAGTGGTGATCCGATCCTTTTCCAACGGATCAAACGGCCCACGCACCATTGTCGGGATCGCCACCATCGACCGAAACTTGACAGCCCGAAACGGTTTGCAATCCTTGCCCATCCGGTCTTGCCAGAACAGCAATGTGCCTTTGTTCAGGAATGGATTCACCACCACAAGAGCCAAAGCGAAAACACCCAGCGGCAGCAGAAGAAGAAGGCTCACAAAAATATCGAATGTGCGTTTCGCGATGCAATAGCGCGTGGCAGGCAACACCACCGGAGCAACAAAATTCGACCGGTCAGAAACCAACACAGCCGCAAGCGGCTCGCCCTTCATATCCAGCATGAGAACCCCCCAAAAATTTCTTAAAATCAATTTCTGTTTTTTAACACATTATTAAGATCTATCAAGAAATTAAAGTCAGGTTCGGTTAATTCACTGATTTCAGGAGAGAGGAAGATATATCGGCGGGCAGGGAGGGGGAACAACCTGTAGCTGTACAGACCTGTAAGTGTCAGTTTCTGGCGACGGTTTATTCCATGAACAATCCAGACGTTATGCCTGTCGGGACAGGTTCTTTGCATCAATCTTTAACCGTGTCTGACGCCCCAACATATCAAGCATTACATGGACCCGAAGGTCTTGAACCATGCCTTCCACGGTACTGATGAAGTCGGCAAAAGGGCCGCAGGTTATACGAACCTGCTCACCTGTTTTGAAATCAGTATCAGGTCGAAGACACCCCTCCTTGTCACATCGCAACATCCGACCGGTGATAATTACACTGGGAATCGGGCTGGGGATCGAAGGGCCCGTACCTATCAGATTATTGATTCCATTAGCTTTCCTTATCTCATTTCAACGGGGATGGGCCGGGTCCGTTCCCAGAAACAGATAGCCGCCGAAAACCGGGCGCATTTCCTCAATCACACGACCACGCCAGTGCCGGGTGGCTTTATGACGGGGCATGAAAACATCAAACCCACGTTGTTCCAACTGACGAAACGCAATGTGCCCCTGATTGGGACGGCACAAGGCCAGATACCAGGGCGAATCCATAAGATCGGCCGCTTGTAATGAGCGCATATAATAATCGCTCACGAATGAACGATGGCTTGGAAATATACAAGCCACTCTATATTTTGGCGGGGCATTTCCATTTTTTATGGAATATATAATCAAAATAATGAGACACACGGTAAAAAAGATCTGTTCCAGAGAGCAAAGCCCCTTTGCAGATCAGGCATTTGATCTCACGGTTTGATGGTGCGATCCATTCTCAGGAATGGAAGACAGCAAAATAGAACCAGCCATCACGGGGGCACCACGACAACGCACGCCGCCAGAGCAGCCATGCAACGATGGCAAGCACCGCGCCAGCCAAAAACCGGGCATCAATCCAAAGACGTTGCAAAGTGACGGAAATATTCATCTTCGGTCTACCAGATCCCGGGACTGAATACCTGGGCTTCTGGAGAGCCCGTTGTTTGCAGCGCCGGCGCGTATGGTTCATGAACTTCATTAAGCGGTCTACCCCTGAAAAATTTCTGGACGACATTCAGAGTTGCCAATGTTAGTGCAGCAATCTTGCCCAACTGTGGGCGATGGTCTTTATTTCGGACTTCAGCTTACTATGAGAGCCGCGTGAGGGCGGAAATAACACATCTGGTGGATCTAAAAATGAACGAGCTTTCGGATGCGAACCGGCAACGGCTGAACGCGGGAACGGTTGCAAAGGCAATTGAGATTATTCAGGCCGTCACGGCAGGGCCGCATCACTGTTCCACGGTTACAGAAATCGCCGAGCGATTGAATATTCCTCGTCCGACGGCAAATCGGCTGATCAGCAACTTGATCAAACTTGGGATGCTGAAGCGCGATGGCGGCGGCACCCGGATTATTGAGGGCGATGAATTGGTCGATCTGGCAGGCAACGTTTTGACGGGTGCCGCCTCACGGGGGCCGCGTCACGAGGTGCTGCGCCAACTGGTAATCGATTTGCGAGAGACTGCGAACGTCGGAACAATCTCGAATGGGCAGATCGTGTATGTTGATCGGGTCGAGGCGGCCTGGCCGCTGGCCTTTCGGCTGGATGTAGGCAGCCGGGTGCCGATCCATTGTTCGGCAATCGGCAAGCTTTTACTGAGTCGGATGAACGACACGCAGCGGCGCAGATATGTCGACACACTGCCTTTGCAACGACGCACCGAGAATTCGATCTGCGATCCCGAACTCCTGATTCGCGAACTTGACCGCATTCGTGTCACAGGTGTGGCCCTGGACAATGAAGAATGTTTCAGCGGTGTGATCGGGATTGCGGTTGCGATCGGAGAAGAAAGAACAACACCACAGATGGCTCTGGCACTGGTCGCACCGAGTGGTCGGCAAACCGTTGAGGGGATGATGGAATTCGTCCCGGAAATGCGAACTGCCGCCGCCCGTCTTGCCGAATGCTATCGCGGCTGACACCCCTGCGAAATTTCTTGAAAACTGCATTTGGTGCGCCTCGCGCGCTGCAGATGTGCTGAAAATTTCTTGACAGGTAATCATTTATAGATAGCTTATTACTCACATAGTGATTTGATGTGGAGATCCTTGGAGGAGGGGAACTGCATCAGGGAGGATCGCCAATGCCCATTGCAGTGACGTGCGCGCACTATTTTAGCGGCGCCAAATCCATACGGAATTTACGGCCATGACGGCGTTTGGCACCCACTGGCGCAATGCCGAACGCTTTGCCATGCTGTGGCTTTATGCCTTCATCACCGCCGTTATCGTGATCGAAGTGATCCGCCGTTTCGTGTTTGATTATTCGTCGATCTGGGGGGAAGAGGCGGCGCGCTTTGCCTTTGTTTATCTGGTGTGGATCGGGGCCGCCGTTGGCGTGCGCAACCGCTCGCACATCGCATTCACCATTTTGTTCGATGCGTTGCCGCCCCGCGCGGCGGTGCTTTTGTCGATGCTGGGGCACATTGCGGTGATGGTTTTTGCGGTCTTTGCCCTGTGGTGGTCGATTGATCCTGTGCTGACATCCTATCGCTTTGGCTCGGTGGCCGAGGGGCTACGGGTGTCGCGGGTCTGGTTTTTGATCGCCGTCCCACTTGGTTTTATTCTGGTCTTTGGTCGCGCCGTTGGGGTGATGATCGAAGATATGCATGCATTTCGCGACAATCGCCGCCCACCTTCGGGCGAAAAGCTGTTTGATTAAGGGGCCTGCGCAATGCTGTATCAATCTGCTGAGGCAGGCATGGACATTGGCTGGGATGTGCTGGGCGCGCTGATCCTGCTGGGAGTGCTGTTTCTTCTGGCCGTGCCGATCTGGATCGCGCTGGGGCTCAGCGCGCTTGTCATGTTGTGGCAGACGAATGTGTTGCCCCTGTCGCTGTTGGGGGAAAGCCTGTTCAGTGGGGTGAACCATTACGCGCTGATTGCGATCCCACTTTATCTGCTGACCGGTGACGCGCTGGTGCGCACCGGGCTGTCGGTGAAATTGCTGAACTTTGCCGAGGCGACCATGGGCTCGCTGCGGTCGGGGATGGGCACATCGACGGTGCTGGGCTGTGGTTTCTTCTCAAGTATTTCAGGCTCGGATGCGGCGGGGTGCGCGGCGGTGGGTCGCATGACCTATGCGCGGCTGGTCGAAAAGGGTTATCCGCCCAGCTATGCCGCCGCACTGGTGGCGGCCGGGTCGTGTACTGGTATCCTTATTCCACCCTCAATCGCCTATATTATCATCGGCATGATCCTTGGCATTTCGGCCGCCAGCCTGTTTGTGGCGGCCATCGTGCCGGGGGTTTTGGTGCTGATTTCGATCATGCTGACCAATATCGTGATCAACCGCATCTACGACTATGAAAACAGCACGTCGAAATTTTCGTTCTCGGCCTGGTTGGCCGCGCTTTGGGATGCAAAATTCGCGCTGTCGATCCCGCTGATCATTCTGGGCGGTATTTATTCCGGTATCTTCACCCCGACCGAGGCGGCGGCGGTTGCCGTGGCGGTGACCCTGATTATCGGCTTTGCCAGTGGCACCCTGACCCTGGCACAGGTTCCGGCAATGTTATGGAGTTCGGCCAAGGTGAACGGCATCATCGTGCCGATCATCGCGGTTGCCCTGCCCTTGGCCCAGGCGCTGGCGCTGGTTGAGGTGCCGCAACAGTTCGCCGCGCTGATCCAATCGCTGACCGATGATCCGACGCTGACGATCCTGCTGATGCTGGGCGTGTTCATCGTCGCCGGTTGTGTGATGGAGGCGACGCCGAACATCGTGATCCTGGCGCCAATCATGTTTCCCTTGGCGCAAGAGGTCGGCATGAACGATGTGCAGTTTTGCATTTTCATGATCACCTCGCTGGGCGTGGGGTTTATTACGCCGCCCCTTGGGCTGAACCTGTTTGTGATCTCTTCGGTGACGGGTGGATCGATCCTGTCCATCGCGGCGCGGTCTTTTCCTTACGTTATTTCGATGTTGGTGGTTGTTCTTATGATCGCCTTCATCCCTGAACTTTCGACATGGTGGATGTGATGAACGATATTTCAAACCCGAAAAACCTGACGCCGCTGGCGATTGAAACGCCCTGCTGGAACCTTGAGGTCACCGATGACGATGTGCGCGCGGTGTCCAAGGGCGATCTTGCGGTGATGTTGGAACAATTGTTTACGATCCGCCGGTTCGAAGAACGCCTGTTAGAGCTGAGCCGCGAGGGCCTGTTGCACGGTCCGGCCCATGCCAGCATCGGCCAAGAGGGTGCCGCCGTTGGCATCATGTCGGCGCTGACCTCGCAGGATAAGATCAACGGCACCCACCGGATGCACCACCAATTTCTGGCCAAAACCCTGAACCATGCCACGGTTGAGGGGTACGACCCCCTGGCACAAGAACCATCGCAAACCTGGCAAGAGGTGATGTTTCGCACCTATTCCGAGATTTTGGGCCTGAAAACCGGTTATTGTGGCGGGCGGGGCGGCTCGATGCACCTGCGCATGCCCGAGGCCGGTGTTTTGGGATCCAACGCCATTGTCGGGGGCAATATTCCCCATGCGGTGGGCTATGCGCTGGCCGACCGGATGCAGGGCGTTAATGCCGTTTCGCTGGCGTTCTTTGGCGATGGTGCGATGCAGATGGGCACCGCCTATGAGGCGATGAACCTGGCCGCGCTGTATAAACTGCCCACGGTGTTTGTGGTTGAAAATAACCTCTATGCCGTGTCGACCCATGTGTCGGAACAAACCGCCGAAACCCGTCTGGCGGCGCGTGGCCTGGGGCTGGGCGTGCCATCAATCAGCTTTGATGGGATGGATGTGATTGCGGCGCGGCGCGCCATGGAGATCGCGCGCGATCTGATGGAAAAAACCCCCGGCCCGGTCCTGCTTGAGGCGCGTACCTATCGTCATATGCACCAATCCGGCCCCCTGCCCGGCAGCGCCTTTGGCTATCGTGACAAGGACGAAGAACAGGGTTGGATGGACCGTGACCCCGTGCGCTGTTTCCCCGAACAGTTAGAGCGTCTCGGCCTGCTTAGCACTGAGGAGATCACCCGCCTGGAAGAGCGCGCATCAAAAGGTATCGACGATGTTCTGGCCCGCCTGATTGAGGGCGAAGGCGACGCGCGCCACCTGATGCCATCGCTGTGGCCCGATCCCGAAACCGTGGAATACGGCATTCGCGGCGATCTGTCGGAATTGGCCAATCTGCGCACCCTGGAAGAATCCGATCTGACCGAATCCAACAGCAAACAGGCGAAATTCGCCGATGTTATTTCCCAAGTGATGCTGCGCAATATGGAGCAGTTTGAGACGCTGTTCATTCTGGGCGAAGACGTGCACCGCCTGCGCGGCGGCACGGCAGGCGCCACAAAGGGCATCGGTGAAAAATTTCCCGACCGTCTGTTGGGCACGCCGATTTGTGAAAACGGCTTTACCGGTCTGGCCTTGGGCGCGGCGTTGAACGGCGCGCGCCCGGTGGTTGAAATCATGTATCCCGATTTCGCCCTTGTCGCGGCGGATCAGTTGTTCAACCAGATCGCCAAGGTGCGCCATATGTTTGGCGGTGATTTCGCGGTGCCGGTCGTGGTGCGCAGCCGTGTGACCCAAGGCACGGGGTATGGTTCGCAACACTCGATGGATGCGGCGGGGCTGTTCACGCTCTATCCGGGTTGGCGGGTTGTGGCCGCGTCAACGCCCCATGATTATATCGGGTTGCTGAACGCCGCTGTGGCCTGTGACGATCCGGTGCTGGTGCTGGAATATAACCAGTTGTTCCAGAACAAAGGCCCGGTCAGCACCGAAGATTGGGATTATATCGTGCCATTCGGCAAGGCGCGCATCGCGCGGGAAGGGGCCAAGGCCACGATCCTGACCTATGGGCCGATGGTTGATGTGTGTTGCACCGTGGCCGATGATCACGGGCTGGACGCCGAGGTGATCGATCTGCGCACGCTCGATCCCTTGGGCCTCGATTGGGATACGATCCGCGCCAGCCTGTCAAAAACCAACGCGCTGATGATGGTTGAACAAACCACGCGCGGCACCTCAATCGGGTCGCGGATCATCTCCGATGCGCAGAACCGGCTGTTCGATCTGCTCGATCATGAGATCGTCCATGTCACCGGCACGGAATCTTCGGCGGTTGTGTCAAAAGTTCTGGAAGAAGCGGCCTTTGCCCGCGCGCACCACGTTGAGGCGGCCCTGCGCAAGCTGATCGAAACCCGCAATCTTGACCGGCTGGAGGCCGCCCAATGAGCATCGCATCCAACATCAAACATGTTCATCACACCGCCCTAAGCGTGCGTGATTTCGACGCCACCCGCGCCTTTTTGGTCGATTTCCTGGGGTTTGAGGTGGAAGGCGAAGCCGACCGGCGCGATGAGGCGGGCCTGGGCGTGGTCACCGGTCAGCCGGGCATGACCATTCGCTGGGCGCTGTTGAAACTGGGCGCGCACCGGATTGAATTGTTCCGCTATCTGGTGCCCGAGGGTAAAACCGAACCCCCCGCACAATGTGATGTCGGTTTCACCCATCTGGCGTTCGAGGTTGATGATGTGATGACCGTCTATGCCCGCGCTATTGAGGCCGGATATGTGCCGGTTTCCCCGCCCCAAACCCTGCGCAATGGGGCGGTGACGGTGTTTTATCTGACCGGGCCAGACAATATCGTGACCGAATACATGCAATTTCCAGGGGTTGTGGGCGCATGACCGATTCCGCCCCCATTCCCACCGTTGAAAAGCGTACCGTCGCGTTTATCGGCCTTGGCACCATGGGCGGCGGCATGGCCGCGCGCCTGATTGCCGCCGGGCATGATGTGCGCGGTTACGATGTGGATTCCGCGCGCCTGGCCACCTTTGGCGGCACAAAATGCACCAGCATCGCCGAAGCCTGCGATGGGGCGTCGATTATCATGACGATCCTGCCGCGCGATGCCCATGTGATGTCGGTCTGTCTCGATCCCGGCGGGGTGGCCGAAAGCGCAGCACCCGGCACCTTGATGATTGAGATGAGCACGGTTTTGCCTGCCACCTCTTTGGCATTGCATGAAAAAATCACCGCCTCCGGTTTGCGGATGTTGGATGCACCGGTGGGGCGCACGCCGACTGATGCGCAGCGCGGCACGTTACTGGTAATGGCCGGGGGCGCGGCGGATGATTTCGCCGATGCGATGCCTGTCTTCGCACCGATCGCCGATAAATCCGTGCATCTGGGGCCAAAGGGCAGTGGCATTCGGATGAAAGTGGCCAATAACTATATGTCGATGGTATCCATGGTGCTAACGGCGGAAACCCTGGCCATGGCGCGCAAGGCTGGCATCGACACCGACGCCGCCGTCGAAGTGTTGCAAAACACCACCGCTGGGCGCGGCCAGATCAATGTGAATTATCCCAACAAGGTGCTCAGCGGCGATGTGACCCCGGATTTCCCGCTGTCCATGGGCGATAAGGATATATCGCTGGGCCTGACCCTGGGGCGCGATCTGGGCGTGCCGCTGTTTTTGGGCGCACCTGCGCGCGAAATGTTCGGCCTGGCCGGGCCAATGGGCATGTCCGATTTGGATTGCACCGCGATGTTACTGATCATCGAAAAACTGTCGGGGGTGCACAGCGGCCCCGCCCCTGCGCCGGAGGTTAAGGACAATGCCAAATAATCCCCCAAGGTTTTATCGCGCCGCCGGATGGGCGGCTGTGGCGGCCTTTGTTCTGTTCGCGGGCAATATTGCTTTGGTCAAGCTCGGGGGTGCGGTGGGCTTTGTTTCGCCGCGCCTGTCCACGATAGCCGAATTCATAACACTGCTGGTGACGACATTTTTGGGGGTCGCGTACCTGATTGGCGAAGAACGACAGAAAACGACAACAGAGGAGGAGATACTATGACAGACCATAATAAATTGCCAAACGTGCTGGGGTCCGAGGACCGGCGTAATTTCTTGAAACTGACCGGCACCGCCGGATTTACCGTGGCCGTGGCCGCGGTGGGCGCCGGAACCCTAGGCGTTCCTGCCGCCGAAGCGCAAACCAGCTCGGAAGAGCGCGACCGCGAGGCCGCAGCCGAGCATGTGATGACCATCGCAACCGCCTATCGCCTTGGCACGACGCGCACCTTTCCGGTGATGCAGTTGCAGCTGAAGGAAAACATCCAAAACGCCACCCGTGGTAAGGTTTATGTGCGGCTGGTGCCAAACGGATCCTTGGGTTCGGCGGGGGAACTGGCCGAAAAGGTACAAAACGGCACAATCCAGGCCGCCCAACATTCGATGGCCAACTTTGCGCCCTTCGTGCCGGCGGTCGATATCATCAACCTGCCGTTCTGGTGCGGTGACAACCAGCAATTCGTCAATCTTGTCACCTCGGACGTCTGGAAAACCGAGGTGGATTCGCGGATCGCCCAAAGCGGTTATAAGGTGCTGGTGTATCAGCCTGTCGATCCGCGCACGATCAGCCTGCGCCGTGGGTTGCGCGAAGAGCCGGTGCGCGTGCCAGACGATATTCGTGGGCTGAAA
>NZ_QAGK01000021.1 GCF_003057885.1 Oceaniglobus ichthyenteri | reverse complement strand
ATCTTCCCAATTGAAACTTGCGCCTTTCATCCGTGCCCGATCAAGGGTTTCGCGGGCGGGTTCTGTAAATGTCATCGGTTTGACCTTGATTTGGCAGGGGTGAAATTTGAACAGGCCGCCGCCCGGGTTCCCTGAAAAGACGGTCGTGCGATCCGCAAGGCGCAGAGCGCACAACCTGTTGGCAAAGGGTCAGGCCCCGATCATGCCGTGTCGGCAGGCACGAATTTGGGGATCGACACCCCATCGCCGATCGGGGCAAAGGTGGCCTTGAGCCGCATGCCGATGGCGATTTTTTCAGGCGCGCAATCCACCACCTGGGCATACATCCGCGCCCCGTCATCAACATCGACAAGACACAGGATAACCGGCAGCTGTTTGTCCCAGTCGGGCCAGTTCATTGCCACGCTGCGGCTGATGGTAAAGGAATAGACGGTGCCGCCTGGCCCGACTTCGGTCCAGGGGATATCGCGGCTGCCGCATTCGATGCACCAGGGTTTGGGTGGAAAATTGACCGTGCCGCACCGGGTGCATTTCTGCATGACCAGTTTGTTTTCATTGGCCGCGTCCCAGAATGGTCTGGTCTGGTCGGTGATTTCCGGCAGCGGTGTTCCGGTGATGGTCTTGCTCATGGGTCTACCCCTCCTGTCCGAACACGATGGAAACGCAGCTGCGCGCGTTGCGCCCATAGGTGATGCCGCCAAATCCCGAGGCCAGGGCGATCTGCGCATCCTTGACCTGGCGTTCGCCACCCTCGCCGCGGATCTGGGTCACGGCCTCGACGATGGGCATGAAGCCGCCAATCGCGCCCCCCGGTTGCCCGCCCGACAACTGCCCGCCATCGGTGGACAGGGGCAGATCACCCCTGAAGGTGAAATCGGTGTTTTCGACGTATTGCCCGCCTTCGCCGCGTTTGCAAAATCCATAGTGTTCCAGTTGCAACATGACGACAAAGGGATAATCGTCATAGGGCAGGAACACATCCACATCCTTTGGCGTGATCCCGGCCATGGCAAAGGCCTCGGGCCCGGTTTCGATAAAGCCGGTGCCGGTGATGTCGGGGTGGCTGCGCGGCCCGGCGTAATAGTTGTTCAACTCGGCATGGCCCAGCATAAAGGCCGGCCGCTCGACCGCGGCGCGCGCGGTCTTGGCCGAGGTCACGATATAGGCCAGCCCGCCATTCACCATCGGCACGCAATCATAAAGGCGGATCGGATCGGACAGCATCCGCGATGCCATGTATTCCTCGACATCATAGGGCGTGCGGTAAATTGCGCCGGGGTTCAGCGATGCGTGATACCGGGTGGTGGATGCGATCTTGCCAAGTTGCTGTTCGGTAATTCCGGCCTGTTCCATATAGCGCCGCTGGCTCATGGCGAATTGCGCGGTGGCGCCCATCACGCCGAACGGGCCCTGAAAATCCCAATACACCCCGCGGGTGCGTTCGGGCGACAGGGGCAGGCCCGGCGCAATCGACGGGATCGTCAGCGGGGTATCGGCACCCACGATCAGAAACCGGTCAACGACGCCCGCCTCGATCATCGCCGAGGCCCGCACCAAAAGCGATGCGGCACTGGCCCCGCCCTGATCGCCGCGCAGAATTGACTTGGGCGACAAGCCCAGGTTTTCGGCCGTGGCCGAGGCCCAGTTGACCGTGTGGGCCGCTTCGGCGTGGGAGACGGCAAAGCCCTGACCGTCGAAATCCTTTTTCGACATGCCCGCACTTTCCAGCGCCAGTTCCGCCGCCCAGGCGATATATTCGTCAACGGTCAGGATCCGTTCATCGGGTTTGGCCCGGCTGTAGGGCGTGCGCCCCACCCCTGCGATGGCTGTCTTGCCTTTCATCACGTCACTCCTGTTCCTGTTTTTCCACCAGCAGCCAATCGACCGCGACAATTTCTTCGGGGCCCGCCAGAACGGGATTCAGATCAAGCTCTTCCAGGTGGGCGGCGTTGGCGGCGCCAAATTCCGATACCCGCGCAATGAACCGCGACACCATCGCGCGATCCACGCCGGGCTTGCCGCGCACCCCATCCAGAATCGCCGCACCGCGCAACCGCGACAGCATCTCATCGGCCTCTGCCTCGGTCACGGGGGCCTTGCGGAATGCCACATCCTCCAGAACCTCGACCAGAATGCCGCCAAGGCCCACCATCACCACCATTCCAAACACCGGATCGTTGCGCAGCCCGACCACCAGATCGACCGTGCCGGATTTCATTTCCTGCACCAACAGGCCCGACAGCCGCGCATTCGGGGCCAGTTCGCGCGCCCGGGCCAGAATCCGGTTGCCCGCCGCGCGCACCGCATCGGCGTCGGCAAGGCCGATTTCGACGCCGTCCAGTTCGGTCTTGTGGGCAATGTCGGGGGATTCAATCTTCAGCGCGACAGGATATCCCAGCGTGTCGGCGGCGGTAACGGCGGCTTCGGCATCCTTGGCCAGACGGGCGCGCGCCAATGGCACGCCTGCCGCCTCAAGACAGGCCCCCGCAATGTCAGAGCCCAACTGCCCGCGCCCACCGCTCAGGCCCGGATCCGGCAACACCCGCGCCGCCCGGGCGGGTGCGTCGGCGGCCCAGCGATCGCGCGCCGTGCCCCAGGTGCACAGCGCATCGATGGCGTCGATCACCGGTTCGCCGCCGCGCAGGGTGCAGATGCCCAGATCGCGCAGCGCCTTCAGCCCGTGTTCGGGCGCCGCAACCCAGGCCACCACAAACGGTTTTTCGGTTTCGGCCAGAAGTTCGCGGAAAATCTGCGTCAGCGGTTCAACAAACCCATCCATCAGTTGCAGCCAGATCGCCGCAATATCAATGTTGGGGTCGGCCAGCACCGCCTTGACGCTTTCCTTCAACATTGAGGGGTCGGAAATGAACTGGGCCGTCACATCCACCGGATTGCCAAGTGCGGCGAAGGACGGCAGCACCTCGGCCAGGCGCGCCTTGGTTGTTGGGGCCAGATCCGGCACCTCAAGCCCCAGATCGGCGGCGCGGTCGGTCATCAACACGCCCGCCCCCCCCGATTGGGTGATGATCGCCACGCGCCGCCCCCGGGGCACCGGGGTGGTGGAAAACATATCCACCAGATCCAGCATCTGTTCTTCGTTGCGCGCCCGGCAAACCCCGAACTGGTTTGAAATGCCTTCAAACACCCGGTGTTCCCCGGCCAATGATCCGGTGTGCGAGGCGGCCGCGCGCGCGCCCGACGCGGTGCGCCCCACCTTGGTCACGACAAAGGGTTTGCCCGCCTCAAGGGCGTTTTTCGCCACCTCGACAAAGCCGGGCCCGTCTTTCAGACCTTCGATATATCCCGCGCCGACCCTGATCCGCTCATCGGCCATCACATGGGTGGCGACATCGGCAAAGGTGACATCGGATTCATTGCCGGTGTTGACAAAATACCCAAGGCCCAGCCCCCGCCGCCGCGCCAAGGCAGCAATCGCGGTGCCAAAGGCCCCCGACTGGGTGACAAACCCGATTGGTCCGCTGGGCGTTTCGCCCATCCCGAACTGGGTGAAGGTGGCATAGACCTTTTCAAAGCTGTTGATCAGGCCCAGGGTATTGGGGCCGCACAGCCGGATGTCATGGCGCCGTGCGATGTCAAGGATCTGCTCTTCCAGCGCCTTGCCCTCTTCGCCCATTTCGCCAAACCCCGAACTGAACACGACCGCGGCGCGCACACCTTGCCGCCCGGCATTTTCCAGCTCGTCCGCGACCATACGCGCCGGGATCGACAGAACGGCCAGATCGACAGGGCCGGGCAGATCGGAAATGCTGGGATAACAGCGCCGCCCGCCCACCTCCTGGTATTTCGGGTTGATCGGGAAAATTTCGCCCTCATAGCCCTTTTCAAGCAGGAATTTCATCACCCGGCCGTTCAGTTTGTTGAAATCCTGCGACACACCGATGATCGCGATGGATCTGGGCGCCAGCAGACAGGCCACCCCGTCTCTTTTGGTTGAAGTGTCTGGTGAAATTGTCATGGCGTGCTCCTGCCTTGTGGCGCTGTCGGGGCTTGTGCGGAAAATCGGGGCGGGGTTAGCGGCCGGTAAACTTTGGCGGGCGCTTTTCGGCAAAGGCGGTCATGCCTTCGACTTTGTCGGCGGTGTCAAACAAGGTGTCAAAGGTGCGCCGCTCCAGCATCAGACCGGCGGCCAGGCTGGTGTCTTCGCCCGCCAGCACCACCTCTTTGATCCGGCGCACGGCCAGGGGCGGCAGGGCGGCAATGCGCTGTGCGATTTCCAGAGCGCGGGGCAAAACCGTGTCATCGGCCACGACTTCGCTGGCCAGACCCATTTCGAACGCATCGCGCCCGGATACCGGTTCACCGGTCAGCACCATTTTCATCGTCTTGAATTTGCCGACCGCGCGCAGCAGGCGTTGGGTGCCGCCACCGCCGGGCATGACGCCCACCGTCACCTCGGGCTGGCCGAATTTCGCGCCTTCCCCGGCGACGATGATATCGGCATGCATGGCCAGTTCGCAGCCCCCGCCAAAGGCCACGCCATTGACCGCCGCAATCAGAGGTTTGGGCAGATCGGCAATGATCGCCCACAGGCGGCGCACATTGGACTGGGTGATTTCGGCGGTGCCCTTTGGCAGCATTTCCTTGATGTCGGCCCCGGCCATGAATGCCTTGTTGTCGCCGGTCATGACAATGCAGCGCACGCTGTCATCCCGGCCAAGCGCGCCGATCTTGTCGGTAAGTTCATGACGCAACGCAGTGTTGAGCGCATTGCGCGCCTCGGGGCGATTGATCGTCAGCAATACGACACCGTCAAAGGGGCGTGTCTCAAGTACCAGATCCGTCATTTTATTGTCACTTCCATCGTTCAGAATTTACCGGAGCACGCGGTCAGATCACGCCCCGGATGAGGCAATATCACATCAATCCTGTTCAGCGGCCGCACATCCCGTTTGATGAGGGTGGCACGCCCTTGTGGACCGTTTCAGGGGCGGCGCGAAAACGTCGCAGGTGGATCGTGTACAATTTGTCCGAGGTTTCAAGACCCAAATGCGGCCCGATCCAAAATGCGCCGTGCTGTTTGCCCGCCCGGCAAGAGCCCGGCAGGCGGGATCAGACGCCAGTCATCAGGGCAAATCTATTTTGCTTGAACAGGATAGATCTAAATTGCACTATCTCACAAAGGGAGAGCAAATCTTGCGGGATGAGCAGACAAAACCCGGGGCGTATGCCGTTGTTGACAGGTTGCAAATGGCAGGGGGACGGCGCGTGGGTTCAGGTAATCAGATCATGATTACCAAGGACGGGAGGCTGAGCCGGGGCATTGGTTTTGTCTGCGCCCGCTTCAAAACCTTTGCCCGCCGGGGGGCGGGTATCGGCAGCGAATTGTATACAAAAAATCAAATACAGATTCGCAAAACGGATGTGGGGGGTGGAAAAACACCCACACGCCCCGCCCCTGTGCCGATCTGTAAAGACATGCTGATCCGTCCGGTTCCTGAACCGGGGTTCGCATAAGGACGACTGTCGGCAACGTCCGGCACAATATCAAACTTGGGAGGAGAAAAGATGAAAAAGACCCTTATAGCCCTGACGATGGGTGCTGCCTGCGCAACGGCTCTGGCCGCACCGGCCGCTGCTGAATACCCTGATCGTCCGATCCAGGTGGTCATTCCCTATGGCCCCGGTGGCGCCAGCGATCTGTCGGCGCGCGCGCTGTCAACGGCATTGACCAAACACATGCCCCAGCCCACCGTTCTGTCCAACAGAACCGGCGCGGGCGGCGCAATCGGATCGGTTGCCGTGCGCGACGCCGATGGTGATGGCTATACGATGTTGGTGGCGCGGGTCGGATCGCACACGGTGAACCCGGCGATGAACCCGAAACTGCCCTATACGGTGGATGAATTCCGCTTTGTCGGCATTTACGAAATCAACCCCGTCGCCTGTGTCGTCAACAGCAATTCCGGCATCACCACCATTGAAGAGCTGATCACCAAGGTCAACGAGAACCCCGGCCAGGTTTTGTTCAGCTCGGCAGGCGTGGGCACATTGCCCCATTTCGGCCCGCTGATGGTGCTTGAGGCGTTTGGCGTCGAAAACCTGTCGCAGAATGTCATCCACATCCCGACCGAGGGTGATGGCCAGGCCCTGACGGCGGTGTTGCAGGGCACATCGGATTTTTATTGCGGCAGCACGTCGCCCGCCGCGCCGTTTGTCGACAGCGGCCAGATGGTGCCGCTGCTTGTCACATCCTCAAAGCGTATCGATGGCTTTGACGCGCCCACCGTGGATGAGTTGGGCAAGCCCGATCTCAAGGCGCTTGTCGGCTGGACCGGCATTGCAGGCCCCGCCGATCTGACCGATGAAGCCGCCGGAAAATGGGCCGAATGGCTGGCCGCCGCCGTCGAGGACGAAGCGTTCCTGAAATACATGACATCGGGCGGTTCGATCGTTGAGTTGATGTCACCCGAGGAGTCGGTGGAATTCGTCAGCAGCGCCTATGACAGCTTCCGCCGTCTGGTTGTTGAACTGGATCTGGAAATCAAGTGATCTGAACCCTGCCCTGTCCCATGGCCCGGTTCGGGGCTGTGGGGCATGGTTTTGACATATGATGCAGCACCGTCACACACAACACGACGCGGGAAGACCCACAACAGATCCCGGGCCTGTGTACCCGACTGTGCTGCCTTGTTTTTCGATCCTTCGGCCCCGGCCGAAATGCGCCAACCCGCAACGGAGATCATATGCTTTCGCGACGTTTTGAATTGATGATCGGACTTGGCGTCATGGCGCTGTCTGCTCTTACCTTGTGGTGGTTGATCCCGGCCTATGTTGCGCTGCCCCAGCGCCCGCCGTTAAGGG
Source organism: Oceaniglobus ichthyenteri (assembly GCF_003057885.1). Lineage (GTDB taxonomy): Bacteria > Pseudomonadota > Alphaproteobacteria > Rhodobacterales > Rhodobacteraceae > Oceaniglobus > Oceaniglobus ichthyenteri. The sequence continues at coordinate 30,392 of NZ_QAGK01000021.1, read as the reverse complement.
CCCTGGCGCCCAGTTTCTGGCCAAAGATCATCTGCTGGATAATGCTGTTGTGTGGTGCGGCGATGACCCTGCGCGCGGCGATGACCCCGCCCCCCCCTGACGTGATTGTCGACAGTCAGACCGCCAGCCCACCCGAGCTGATGCGCCTTGCCGGGCTGGCCGCCATTTTGATGGGTGCATATTTTGCGCTGCCGGTGTTTGGCATGGTCTGGGTCTGCATGGTGACGTTTATCCTGCTGGTGCTGATGAGCAATTCAAAGCATCTGATCCTGGGTCTTGTTGTGGGCGTGGTTCTGCCCCTTGGGCTTTATTTCTTTTTCAGCAAGGTCGCCGGAGTTGCCATTCCGCAAGGCCAGTTCGTGAGGCTGCCATGACGTTTGTCGAAGCTCTTAGCGCCGGTTTTATTCTGGTCGCGCAATGGCAAAGCCTTTTGTTTCTGGCGCTTGGCGTGTTCATTGGCGTGGTGGCGGGGGCAATTCCGGGCATGTCGGCCACCATGGCGGTGGCGCTGACCCTGCCGTTCACCTTTGCGCTTCAGCCGATTTTCGGGATTTTGCTGCTGTTGGGCGTGTACAAGGGCGGCATCTTTGGCGGATCTATTCCGGCGATTTTGATCAAGACACCGGGCACGCCGGCCTCATCGGCGACGGTGCTTGACGGATATCCCCTGGCCGAACAGGGCCGCGCGGGCGAAGCCCTGTCGATGGCGCTTTATGCCTCGTGCCTGGCTGATTTCATCTCGAACATTTCGCTGATCGTCTTTGCCGCCTGGCTGGCCTCGTTTGCGTTGAATTTCGGTCCGCCGGAAATGTTCACGCTGATCTTCTTTTCCCTGACCATCATTGCCGGGGTGTCGGGCGACAGTCTGCTCAAGGGGGTCGTGGCGGCCACGCTGGGGCTGTTGCTGTCAACCATCGGGCTGGATTTCATCGGCGGGACCGAACGGTTCACCTTTGGGTCGATCGACATGCGCGGCGGGCTGAATTTCGTGGCGGTTCTAATCGGGCTGTTCGCCCTGCCCGAGATCATTTCATATATCCGCAATCCCGGGCATAAAGACCTTCAGGTCAGGACCATCGGCTATTCCAAGCTAAGCTGGTTCGATTTCAAACGCTGCCTGAAATCGATTTTTCGGGGCAGTGCCATCGGGGTGTTCATGGGGGCCATTCCCGGTATTGGCGCGGCACCTTCGGCATTCCTGTCCTATTCCGAGGCGCGGCGCGCCTCGCCCAACCGCGACAAGTTCGGCAAGGGCGAATTGGAAGGCGTGGCCGCCGCCGAGGCGGGCAATAACGGCGTGGCCGGTGCCACGCTGATCCCGCTGTTGTCGCTGGGGATTCCGGGCGATGTGATCACCGCGATCATCATCGGCGCGTTCATGGTGCATAACCTCACACCCGGGCCGCTGTTGTTTCAGAACAATGCCGATATCGTCTATGCCCTGTTCCTTGGGCTGATCGCCAGTTCCTTCCTGCTTTTGATCATCGGATCGGTGGCCATTCGGGCGTTTCGCTATATTGCCGATGTGCCGGCCAACCTGCTGTTTCCCGGGGTTCTGGTTTTGTGTATTTTCGGCGTTTTTGCGATCAACAACTCGATCTTTGACGTTGCGGTGATGCTGGTGATGGGGGTTGTGGGCTATGTCATGCTGCTGTTGCGGTTTCCGGCGGCCCCGTTCCTGATTGCCTTCATTCTTGGGCCGATGCTGGAAAACAGTTTCCGACAATCGATGCTGATGTCACGGGGCGATTTTGAAATCTTTGCCCGGGGTCCGATCACGATCCTGTTCTGGTGCCTGACGGCGGTTTCCGTCGTGCTGATCATCAGATCGACCCTCAGAGAGGCGCGCCAGAAACGCGAACGGGGCAAGGCGGCGGAAAAGGCAGCCAAGGGCACGGCGGGCTGAGACATATCCGGGGGCCGGACCGGCCCCCGGACCGGGGCGTTTATCGCCCCTGAAAATCCGGGCGGCGCTTTTGTGCAAAGGCGCTGACGCCTTCCTTGGCGTCTTCGCTGTTGGCGATGGTATCAAGCCGGCGCTTTTGCGGATAAAAATCATCCATCGGGCTGCGCGGAAGGGTTTGCAGGGCGACGTTTTTCAACCCCTGCACCACAAGCGGCGCTTTGGTGGCGATTTTACCGGCCAGTTCCAGCGCGACATCGCGTTGCGTGCCCGGCGTACAGACCTTGTTTACAAAACCGATATCATAGGCGCGCTGTGCGCTCATCGGATCCCCCGTCAGCGCCCATTCCAGCCCGACGTTATAAGGCATCTTTTTGGGAAAACCGCCCATGATGCCCTGAAATATCCCGACCTTGCCTTCGGGATAGATAAAGCTGGCGGTGTCGCTGGCCACGATCATATCGGAATATAACGCCAGGCTGCACCCCGCCCCCACGGCATAACCGCTGATCGCCGCGATGATGGGTTTGTCGCAGGGCACCGCAAGGTTGGGCAGGGCCTGCCAGATTTCGCCGGGAAAATCCTTCAGATCGGCCCCGACACAGAACGCCTGATCGCCCGCGCCGGTCAGAACGGCGACTTTGTCATCGTCGCGTGCGAAACGCTCCCAGGCGTCCAACAGCCCCTGACACACCGCGCGGTTGATTGCGTTATGCTTTTCTGCCCGGTCAATCGTGATGATCGCAATGCCATCGCGGGATTCATAAGTGACTGCCATCGGTTTTCCAGTTCTCTGAGCGTTTTATATGACCGGCCCCGCCGTGAGGGCCGCGCGCGCCTGCGCCTGATCCTTGTTTGTGTGCCATTCCCCGCGCGTTCGGGCAACAGGTCTGCGTTGCCGCACCGGCGCCAAAAATCTTCTTGCCTTGCGGGGGCGGCTGCCTAGGCTGCGGTGCGAGGGGGCCGTGTGTGAAACGTTCATGCGCCCTCATCCCGCTGTCCATGTCGCTGATCCAAGGCAGGACGCCCCATTCAGGAGACCTGTTCATGGCAACGCGCGCCCCGTCTTTTCAGAACAAACGCCCCGACGGCCCCATCCTTTTCAGGGTATCGATTGTCTCTGACACCCATGTGAACGAAAAAGAGGATTTTTCCGCCTCGCCCTATCCCGCCAACGCCGAGGCAAATCCGCGCGCGCGCCATGTATTTTCGCAGATCAACAGGGTCGATCCGGCGTTCATCATCCATCTGGGCGATATGATCAATCCGGTGCCCGAACTGCCCAGCTATGGGCCTGCTGCCGAGAATTTTCACGACCTGGCCAAAGAATTGCGCGCACCGCTGCATCTGGTGCCGGGCAATCACGATATCGGCGACAAACCGGTCAGCTGGATGCCTGCGGGCATGGTGAACGGTGAATTTATCGCCCTGTACCGCCAACATTTCGGCAAGGATTATTATGCCATCACCCATGAGGATTGCCATTTCATCGTGATCAATTCACCGCTGATCAATTCCGGCGATCCGGCCGAGGCGCAGCAGGCGGCCTGGCTGGAAGGGTATATGCAAGAACACAGCGGCGCGCGGATGTTTCTGTTCAGCCATTATCCGCCCTATATCACCCGCCAGGACGAGCCGGGCAGTTATGACAACATTGACGAACCGGGGCGCGGCTGGATGTTGGATTTGATCCGCACCCACAAGCCCGAGGCGTTGTTCAGCGCCCATGTGCATAATTTCTGGTACGATCTGATTGGCGAAACCGAATATTATGTCACCCCGTCCACCTGTTTCGTGCGCCACGATTATTCCGAAATGTACCGCATTGAGGGGGGCGATCAAAAAGGGCGCAACGATGCGGCCAAGCTGGGGTTTTTGACCCTGGATGTGCATGAAACCGGCCATGTCGCCCGGTATCATCGCAGCAACGGCGCGACCCTGGCCGAGGGCGATGAAAAGGCCCCCGATATCGTCGCCCGCCCCCATGTCAAAACCGCGCTGCGCGCCGGCATTGCGGTGGATATGCGCCATGCCTGGGCCGAAGAGTTAAGCGTGGCGCCCTCGGGCGCGGTGGATGAGTTTCGCCGCAAGATCGCGCGCAATGATTATCCGGTGATGGCATTATGGGAAATGGGCCTGCGCGGGTTGCGGGTGCCTGTTCAGGATCTGGCCGATGCCACCACCCGGCGGCGGATGGAGCTGATGTGTGGGGTGGGCCATAGGTTTCAGGTGTATCTCTATGGTATGCCCAACCCCGCCGAGGCGGCGCTGTTGAAAGATCACGCCGGGTTGATTGCGCGGCTTGAACTGGTTTTGGGCTGGAACGATGTGGCGGGGTTGATCCCCGATATCAAGGCGCTGAAATCTGACACGGGCGTGTCGTTGTGCCTGTCGCGGGTCAACCGCACCGATGCGGCCAAACACACCGGTGCGCGGTTCAACCACCTGATCAGTCATGGATTTACCCTGGGCGAAATGGACGAGCTGAGCGCCTTTGCCGCCCAAAACCCCGGCCTGATCGACGCGGTGCAATTCACCATTTCGCGCAGTGCCTCGCCTTGGGTCACGGCGCGGGCGCTTGGCGAATTTGCATCGGCATCGGGGTTGGCGCCGGTGCTATACGTCAAATCGACCGAGGCCAGCCCCGCCGAGGAATTTGGCGATGCCACGGCCAATGCCCTGCGCTTTGGTGAAACGGTTTTGGCCGGGGTCGGGCATGGGGTGGATGTGGTTCTGGATACGCTGGATGATGCCGATCGGGGCTATTTCACCCGCGCCGGATTGGTTGATCGCCGGTTCAACCCGCGCATCGGGTCGGAACTGATTTCAACGCTGATGCTGGCCCTTGGGGCGGATGATTGGCACGCACAAGACGGCGACACACCGGCCTTGCGCAACGCTGCAGGTCAGGTGTTGCGCGTGTTTGCATCGGGCGCCGATTTGCCCAAGGGGGGCGAATGGATTTGCCCCAAAACCGGGGCGCGCGGCACGGGCACAGGGGCCCCCGCGCATCCGGTTGTGCATATCGCTTAAGCCATCGCGCGGGCGCTTTATTTACCGTACCGGTCCCAATAGGGGCCGAACAGATCGGCCTCGCCGGGGCGATCCTCGGGGATGGTGCGCACCAGATGGGTGATGTTCATGAAATGGCGGGCGTTCAGGTTTTCACTGATCGAATTGCCCGCCCAGGTGCCGCCGCCCATGGACAGGGTAAATTCCAACCCATTGTCAAAGCTGCCGCCATTGGCAAAGGTATGGGCCTGATTGACCAGAACGCGCACCACGTCGATCTCTTCGGCCAACCGGGTGGCATGGACGGGGGTGTTGGTGTGAATGCCAACAGAATGGCCTTTGCCGCAGACATCCAGAATGGTGCGCAATTGCGCCACCGCATCATCCATATCGCTGATCCGGTACACGCTCAGCACCAGGGATAGCTTTTCATCGGTGAACGGGCTGGCCGGGTCTGGTGTGCCTTCCTCGACCATGAAGAATTTGGCGCCCTGCGCCTCGGGGCGCAGTTCAAACAGATCACACAGGGTTGCCGCGTCTTTCGCGATGACCCGGCGGTTCAGATGGCCGTTTTCCCACAATGTATCGCGAATGCGGGATTTCTCATCGCCGTTGCACAGATACCCCCCGGCACGGCGCAGGGCGGCGATGGCCGCGTCATACACCGCATCATGAATCAAAACCGAATTTTCCGAAGAACAAGAGGTGGCATTGTCAAAGATTTTCGAGCGGCAGATTTTTTCGGCCGCATCCTCCAGATCGGCATCGGCATCAATCACCACCGGCACATTGCCCGCCCCCACCCCGATGGTCGGCGTGCCCGAGGAATAGCCGCGCCGCACATTGTTTTGCGATCCGGTCACCACCACCAGATCGGCCTGTTCCATCAACGCCTGGGTCAGGGCCTTGTTCACTGGCGCAGGCAGGATTTGCACCAGATCGGCGGGAAACCCGGCCTTTTGCAATTCGGCGCGCATGTGGGTGACGGCGGTGTTGGTGGCCCCCCACCCCGACGGCGACGGCGCGATGATCACCGCATTGCGGCTTTTGATCGCGAACATCGCCTTGTTTGCCGGGGTCGCGGTGGGGTTGGTTGACGGGCTGACCGCCGCCACCACGCCCACCGGTTTGGCGTATTTCACCAAACCGCGTTCGGGCAGGTCTTCGATGATGCCAACGCTGGGAATGCGCATCAGATCGCGCAGGCAGCCAAAGGTCTTGCGCTGATTTTTGATCACCTTGCTTTCCACATCGCCGAGACCGGTTTCATCCACCGCCTGCTCTGCCATGGCGCGGGCGCGGGTGGGTTCGTAAATGGCCCAGGCCAGGGCGGTCACCGCCGCGTCTGCCTGTTCCTGGGTGGCATCGGCAAAATCGGCCATTGCGGCACGCGCCCTGGCAATCAGGGCGGCGATGGTGGTGTGGGCATCGGTCATCGGCAGGCTCCGTGATCAAGGGGCGAGGCGGCAATCAAAAGGGGGCCGCGCTTACACCACCTCTAACACAAGGGCGATCCCCTGACCCATGCCGATACACATGGACACCAGCGCATATTTGCCCCCCCGGCGGCGGGTTTCATGAATCGCGTTCAGCACAAGGCGCGGTCCCGAGGCGCCCAACGGATGGCCCATGGCGATGGCCCCGCCATTGGGGTTTACCCGCTCATCGTCAAAGGCCAATCCCAACCCGGCGAGACAGCCCAGAACCTGAGCCGAGAAGGCCTCGTTTATTTCGATCACCGACATATCCGACAGGGACAGCCCGGCCCGCGCAAGCGCCTTGTGCGAGGCGGGCACCGGGCCAAAGCCCATGATCCGCGGCGCCACACCGGCAACCGCACTGGCCAGCACCCGCGCGATCGGGGCCGCGCCGATGCATGTTTGCGCCGATTGCCCCCCCATGATCAGCGCCACCGCGCCATCATTCAACCCCGAAGCATTGCCCACCGTGGTCACGCCGCCGGGGAAAAGCGGGCGCAATTTGGCAAGTGTTTCGGCATCACTTTGGGGGCGGGGGTGTTCATCGGTGTCGATCACGGTGTCGGGGCGGCCACGCCCACCGGGAAGGGTGATCGGCGTTATTTCATTGGCAAAGACCCCATTGGCCTGCGCCCTGGCCCAGCCGTGTTGCGAGCGCAGCGCAAAGGCGTCGGCCTGTTCGCGGCTGATGCCATGGTCCTGGGCCATGTTGTCGGCGGTCTGGGGCATCGAATCCGATCCGAACTCTGCCTCAAGCTTTGGGTTGGGGAACCGGGCGCCAACCGCGCTGTCGTACCACTCCATCTGCCGGGCATAGGGGCGGGCGGTTTTGGCAATCACAAACGGCGCGCGGCTCATGCTTTCCACGCCACCGCTCAGGATGACCCGGGCCTCGCCCGAGGTCAGGGCGTGGGCGGCAGACACCATCGCCCCCAGACCGCTGCCGCAGTTGCGTTGAATGACGGTGCCCGGCACCTCGACCGGCAGACCCGCGCACAGGGCGGCGTGACGCGCCACACACCGGCTGTCTTCGCCCGCCTGATTGGCACAGCCAATGATCACATCATCAATATCCGTGGCCGCAAGCGTGTGGCGCGCCAGCAAGGGGCGGATCACCCCGGCCAACAGATCGTCGGGGCGCATGGCGGCAAGCGTGCCACCCGAACTGCCGATCGGGCTGCGCAAACCGTCATAGATATAAGCATCAAGCATGGGCTATCCTTTGGGCATTCGGTTTCGGCACGTGGAGCGAACGGGGATGACGGCCCCCTGCCCTTTTATGGGTGCATGTTCAGCGGGTGCGCCCATGATTGTCCATGAGGATGGACAACATGTCAGCATAGGTTCGCCGGTCATCCTTGCACAGTTTGCGAAACCGCTCGATCACATCAAGCGGTGCCTTGATGCTGATCTGGCCATCGCGCACCGGTTCCCGGCTGGGCCAGCGTTCGGGGGGCGGGGCCGGGCGTGGTTCGCCCCGCGCAGGTTCGTGCGGCGTTTCGAATTGTTTCAAACGATCCAGATCAAGCGGTTTGGGCATGGCGCATTTCCTCCAGCATATCGATGACTTCGCAAGCGAAGGCCTGGGCGTTGACGATTGCCTTGTCGATGCCGTTCACATCGCCGCGGTCAAGTTGGCGCAGACCGCCCCCCGCATTGTGCAGGGACGCAAACGCCGTGCGGCGGTTGAGTTCGGTATCAAACACCCGCACGGCACTGCGAAGCTGACCGTTGATGTGTTTTTCCAGCTTGCTTTTTACCGCTGCGTTGGTGCGGGCAAACAGGATGGCGGCAGGGATATCGCGCCGCCGCGCCCGGCCCTCCATCGCGATTTGCGCCAGGGTTTCGACCGCTTCATCGGCATCCTGCTGTTCATCGCCTGACGGGATGATCACCAGATCGGATTCCGAAATCGCAAAAGACGTCAGCCGGGAGGCCGACCCTTCGAGATCGACAATGACAAAGGTGGCCTTTGTCCGCGCCGTTGCGATTTCATCCTGAATGCTGCGCTCGCCGCCGCTGGTGACAAGGGCGGTGCGCGCGGGCAGGGCCTGTAACCTGGACCAGCGCGTCAGGCGTCCGGCCGGGTCGGCGTCAATCAGGATCACATCCGTGCCCTGGGCAAGTTCTGTGGCAAGTATGATGGCAGACGTTGTCTTGCCTGCGCCGCCCTTGGACGACGCGAAGGAGATGACCGGCATTTGTGCGGCCTTTCTGTTTTTGCTGCTCGTGCAAGGAGTATTCATGGAAAGGGTATCCATGGGAAGCCATATCTACCCATGGCATGGCATGGATGTGTTAGGAATGCCACGCCTACCCAAGAGTACCTTTGGGTACCCTACCCTACCTGCATGATAAAAGAAGGGAAGATCACCGTCGCAAAACCCATTTGCGGCAAAAACCGATGAACGCACTGTCCGGGCTTCGGGGCGGCTCCATCCCTTGCTCCAGCAGGCCAACAACCCAGTCGCGCCACTCTTGCTCGATCACATAAACATCCCAGCCCGGCGCAACCTCGCGGGCGGTTTCATAGGTGTCTGGCCTGAGGGCTGTCGCATACCCGACACCCAGGCCCAAAGGCTTGGCCATGCGGTTTCGGAATGAAACCATGTCGCCACTGATGCTTACGGAATAATCCGGGAGATGATCAAAATCGCACAGCGCGCTTACAGCCTGGCGAAAGTTCCTCAGAGCATCGCTGGACCCGCATTTTTTCTGAAGTTTCTTCAGGCCGATCTGCCAGAACTCCTTGGCGCCGCAATGTTTGCGCGCAATTTCGTAAATGCGCCGCTCTGTCGGCTTTCTGAGGCGAAAATAATCGGGGTGCAGGGTCAGCACCTCGTTTGCCTCAATCGCCTTGAACAGCCATTCAGAAAGCTTGATGCCCCATTCCGTGACCCGCCCATCGGCGCGCTTGCGTTTGATCCTTGCGCCATCGATCAGGCCGAATGCCTCCCAGGTTTCCTCGCCGCCGGTCTTGATCGTGGTTCTCAGGCGGGTGCCATCCAGCCGGTCAAGCGAGTCGCGCAGCAAATCGTAATCATGCCCGCCAGTGTGACGATTGCTGAATTCCATGAAATCCTGAGCGTGGAACATGATCTCGCGAGAGTAGGGGCGGCCTTCGTTTTTTGACGCCATGATCTGACTGATCGCAAAGATCAGAATATCCTTGTCATAGATATTCGCGATCCCTTTCGAACTGGGCGTGACCTCAAGCACGACATCCCCATGGCGATAGGTTTTCACCTCGCGGATCGGTTTTTTCGACAGGGTGAAAATCGGATGTTCCATCGAGGCCATGTCGCTTTTGATGACCGCATCCGCCACATCACAAATGAACAGACTGGTTTGGGGGTGCCGATCGGGCAGGAGCGGTTTTTTCGAACTGACTTCCAAACCTTCAACCTCCGGAATCACATCCCTATCGGGACATCAGCTGCACCTGTATTTCCTATCGGGAGATTACCTGCACTGCAAGTTCCTATCGGGATATTAGCTGCACTTTTCCGGATAACACCTGCATTCTATCGGGATAACACCTGCACCTCATACTCGTAAGTTACTGTTTATATTGAGTGAATCGGCATAAAAAAATGCGTAACACATTTTTAACACATATTTAACACACACGAACGCTGATCAATGGGGTTTTTGCAGGGCAAACAGCCGGTGAAACCGTCGATTTCCAAAAAAAGGTTCCCGAAGGATTGCAAAATCCAAGCGGTTGAATGGATTGAGCGTCGCGACATTGCTTGGGATATATTAGATCGCCAGGTGTTGAGCCTGAAAGACACCCAGCCTCGCAACGCAAGAGAGCCACAGGGCTGGCAAGGGCGTATTACTCTGGCCTCAGGGTCAGAACCAGGTCATCTCTCTTGAAACGCGCTCAGCGGGGCGGGGTGGGGGCTGCACGGCTTGGGCGGGTAAGGATGAACACCGTAACAGCCGCGATACAGATGGCCTGAAACGCGATCACCATCGCCGGAAGCGCAAGGGCAAAGCCAAGCCCCAGAGACATCACCATCATTGAAACCGCGAGGATCTTGTATTTTGTCGCGATGGCCCCGTTTTCCCGCCAGTCCAGAATGATCGGGCCGAACATCGGGTTGCGTTCCAGCCATCTTTGGACGCTGGGCGCGCCCCGCGCAAAGGCAAAGGCCGCAAGGATCACGAACGGCGCTGTGGGCAGTACCGGCAAAACCGCGCCCACAAGCCCAAGCGTCAAGGCAAGGCCACCAACGACCTGCCAGGCCAGGCGCGTCGCGATATGCGGGCGCGGTGCCGTTGCTTTTGACAGGGGGGCCGGGGTGCGAACCATGGATGCTGCATTTCCTGAACAGGTATCTGATATACCTATGTGGCGGCCGGGCCTTCATTCAAGGGGGCCGGGGCGATTTCGCCATTGCGGGCGGGCAGGGCGATATCTGCAAGGGTGGTGTGATCAAGATCGGCCAGAAACGCCCGCTCGGCACTGCGCAGGCGGGATTTCAGGCGGCACTGGCCCAAAATCGTGCATTTGCTTGGGCTGGGGCCAAAACATTCGACAATCGGCTGATCCTCTTCCAGAAGCGCGATCAACCGGCCAAGGCGCAGGTCCTGCGCCGGAATCGCCAGAACCGCGCCGCCCCCGCCCCCGCGCCGGGTGCTGACAATTCCGGCGCGCGACAGATGTTGCATGATCTTGCTCAGGTGATTGCGCGACAGATTGAATTCCGCCGACAGATCCGCCGTGGAAAACGCACGCTCGGGCGCGCTGGCCATCCGCATCAGCATCCGCAGCCCGTAATCGGTGAATGAGGTAAGGCGCATCGGGCCCTCCGGCTAATATGTATTTACAATACCTATTAGCAGGTTTATCACATCGCGCAAGATCGCCATCCCCGGAGGCCACAATGACAGACACATCGCCAGACACCCCGCGCATCGCCTCGGCCCGGCCGGAAATGACCGCGATGCTGATGGACCAGACCGGCCTGAATGAAGAGGTGCTGACCCGGCTCGTGCACCGGTTTTATGACCGGATCAGGCAGGATGACATGCTTGGCCCGATCTTTGCCGCGCGGATCACCGATTGGGGGCCGCATCTGGACCGGATGGTTGAATTCTGGTCTTCGGTGGCGCTGATGACCGGGCGGTATCACGGGGCGCCGGTGCCAAAACACGTGGGCCTTCCGGTGACCTCGGTTCATTTTGACCGCTGGCTGATGCTGTTTCGCGAAACCGCACATCAGGTTTGCACGGCGCAAGGGGCCGATCATGTGATCCTGCGCGCCGAACGGATTGCGCGCTCTTTGCTTATGGCGGTGCAGGATGGCGCGCCAAAAGGCCCCGGCGCGGTGCCCAACCTGCGCTAAGCCTTCAGTCAGCGGCGGGGCGGGGAGGTGCCGTCGGCGCGATCCATCAGGGACCGGATGTGGCGCGCAAAGGCCCATGTGGCCGGAACCCCAAAGATTGCGCCGCCCAGAACCGACCAGCCGGGCGGGATCGTCGGCAACCCGATCATCGGTGCGAACAACCCGGCCATGAACAGGTTGATCGCCACCGCCCCCGCCCCAAAGGGATACAGCGCAAGGGCCAGCTTGCGCACCCCCCAGCCCGCGCGCCCGGGGTCATGTGTCACCGGCGCCGCACCAGCATATGAACCGCCAGAAGTGCGAGCAGAAACGCGATCGAGGCGGCCAGAAACCAGCCTTCGGCGGTGGCGGTCTGGGCGTTGGGGATTGGCCTCTCAAACCCTTGGGCAAAGGCAAGCGAGGGCAGAAAAACCAGGGCGGGGTAAAGGATACGGTGCATGTCAGCTCTCCTGTGTGAGGGTGCGATAGATATCGGGCAAAACCCGGGTCAACCGGTCGGGGCGTGTCATCAGATGGAATCCGCCGCGCCCGAAAATGCGCGCAAACCAATCCTGCCCGTCTTCGTCGATGACGATGCCATGCACCGCCTGGCCCGCGCGGCGCGCCTCGCCCACGGCCATATGGCTGTCTTCGATGCCATGGATGCCCTCGTAATGATCCAGATCGTTGGGTTTGCCATCGGTCAGCACGATCAGCAGTTTCTTTGCTGCGCTCTGTTCGGCCAATTGCGCGCTGACATGGCGGATTGCCGCGCCCAGCCGGGTGTAATGCCCCGGTTTCAGGGCGCAGATATTGTCAATCACCGCCGGGCCCATGGTTTGGTCGAACCCCTTGCAGCGGGTCAGAAACACCCGGTCGCGTTTCAGCGATGAAAACCCCCAGATACCCAACCGGTCGCCCGCCGCATCGATCCCCCCCGCCAGCGCGGCCAGGGCATCGCGGGCGACATCGATCACACAGGTATCGCCCACGGCGGATTCGGTCGAGCGCGAGGTATCGATCAGAAAGGCCACCGTCAGATCCCGCTGGGTCTGGCGCGACGATTGAAACACCCGGTCATCGCACCGCCCCGACGCCAACAGATCGATCCGCGCGGCAATGGCGGCATCAAGATCAAGTTCGTTACCGTCGATCTGGCGGGGTTGCAGAATGCGGCGCGGGCGCAGCACCTCGAACTGGCGGCGCACCTCCTCCATGCGTTTGGCATCGGGGACAAAGGCGGTGTCGGGGTCGGGGTCTGCCTCGGCCTCCAAGACGCGGCAATGGTCGGGCATATAGCTGCGGGCGCGATGGTTCCATTCGGGATAGGTGTGAATGTCGGACAGGCGTTCGTGATCGGTATCGGCGGGCGACAGATCAAGATGCAGGCGCAACCGGGTGGCGGCCTTTTTGTCGTTTTTGGACAGGGTGATGTTGTCCTGGTCTTCGGCGGCCTTCTGGGCGTTTTCCTCATCGTCGTCGTGGATCGACCGGTTCAGGTTCATGGATTCGACCCAGGACAGGATCGCCTCGAACCGGTGCAGGATGAAACTGTCCTTGCGGTTGGCCTGATCGCGGTCTTCGCGCAGGCCCAGCTTGCGTTTGGTCAGCCCGGCGGCGGCGGGGGCCTCGGGCTGTTCATCGGCGGGGGCGTCGGGGGCGGCGCCGCGCCCGGGCGGGGTGAAATCCAGCCAGATCGCCACCGGCGCAAAGGTCATGTGCCCGCGCCCCGATGGAAGGTCGGGCGTGTCGGGGGCCGTGCCATGGCTCAGGGCGGCGCGCAGGGCGCGTTCCACCGCCGCCTCGGGGCCGGGCAGGTGCAGGTTGGGCCGGGTGGCGATGATATGGGCGGCCATGGTGCCAAAAGGCGCGCGCAGGCCGGGGCAGTGGGCGATGATCCGCGCCGCCAGTTCCGTATTGGCCCGGATCATCGCGATATCGCGCGCCGCACCTGTCATCGTGCCCGCGTCGCGCAGCGCAGGCCCCGACAACGCGGCGGCCGCGGTCAGCCAGAAATATGCCTGCCGGTTCAGATCATGGGTGGGAAACGCATCGATCACCGGCGGCAGGCGCAACCGTTCGCCATCAAATCCCGGCAGGAACAGTTTGTCCCGTTCGGTGACCATCTTGCGCAAAGACGGGCGGCGGTGTGTTGCGACCACGGCGGCGGCCTCGGTCATTTCCACGCCCGGTGTGCCGCCCAGGGCGCGAAACAGCATCGTCAGGCTGGGCCGCAGCCCGGCTAGAGTGGCGCCTTGATCGGGAAAGGATGTCGCCGCCCCGATCCGCACGGCCATATCATGCCAGACATTGCCGACCGCCTCTTCGGGGTCCAGAAAATCAAGGGGCCGCACTGCCATGGCTTAACCGTAGACGTTGGTGATCAGATCGCGCAGAGCGGTCTGGATATCCGCGTCATCGCTCAATGGTTCGATCACCGCCGCCTCCAATGCCTTTTCCACGCCCATGCCGCCCGCCATCAGGGTTGCGGCATAGATCAACAGACGGGTCGAGACGCCTTCTTCCAGATCCATCCCCGACAGGGCGCGGATATGCCCGCCCAACCGCACCAAGGGGGCGACGCGCGCCGGGTCCAGCCCGCTTTCCGTTGCCACCACACGGATTTCGGTTTCGGGATCGGGAAAGCCAAAGGTGATCGCCAGAAACCGCTGCCGGGTTGAGGGCTTCATCCGTTTCATCACGTTCTGATAGCCCGGATTATAGCTGGCGATCAGCATGAAACCGGGGGGCGCGTGCAGTTCTTCGCCGGTGCGGTCAATCATCAGGGTGCGGCGGTTGTCGGTCAGCGGGTGCAACACGACAGTCACATCCTTGCGCGCCTCGACCACCTCATCAAGATAACAGATCGCGCCCTCGCGCACCGCGCGGGTCAGCGGGCCATCGACCCATTCGGTTTCGCCCCCGCGCAACAGATAGCGCCCGATCAGATCGGCCGCCGACAGATCGTCGTGACAGGCCACGGTATAAAGCGGCCGGCCGGTTTGCGCGGCCATATGTTCCACGAACCGGGTTTTGCCACAGCCGGTTGGCCCCTTCAGCAAAAGGGGCAAACCGTTCTTGTGGGCCGCATCAAACAGGGCGCATTCATTGCCCGTGGCGGCATAGTAGGGCAGATGTGGTTTTTCGATATGCACGTTCACCGTCATTTCCCCGGAATTGGGTCTGAATGGGTCGGGGCCGGATTGGCCGGGCCCGCCGAGACGATTTCACGCCGCCGCACCACCATGATCGCATAGATGAACAGCAAAGCCCCCGCCACAACCGAAAGACCGGCAATAAAGCGCATCACATAGAACAGGGCAAGTTCGTCCTGAACCTCCATGAAATAGTACCCCAGAACCCGCTGCATATGGGTCTGGATCACGCCTGCAAAGGTCAGCGTGAAGGTCATGAATGCCATGCCCCCGGTCATCAACCAGAACGACGCCATGTTCAGCACCTGATTATAGGGTTCGCGCCCGCGCAACAGCGGCATCGCATAGCTGATGATCGCCAGGTTGATCGCGACATAGGCACCGTAAAACGCCAGGTGCCCGTGGGCCGCCGTGATCTGTGTGCCGTGCGAGTAAAAGTTCACACCGTGCATGTTGTGCAGAACACCCCAGACCCCGGCCCCGAAGAACGCGATGGTGGCCGATCCAAGCGACCACAAAAGCGCCGCCTTGTTGGGGTGATTGCGCCGCCCTTTCCAGACCATGACAAAGGCAAACGACATCATCAGGAAAAACGGCACGATTTCCAATGCGCCAAAGATGCTGCCGATCCATTGCCAGTATCCCGGCAGCCCGATCCAGAAGAAATGGTGCCCCGTGCCCAGAATGCCGGTAAACAGCGCGGTGGCCACGATGACATACAGCCATTTTTCGATCACCTCGCGGTCAACCCCTGTCAGCTTCAGCAACAGGAACGCCAGGATCGAGGCCATGACCAATTCCCATGTGCCCTCGACCCACAGGTGTACGATGAACCACCAATACATCTTGTCGAGGCTCAGGTTTTCGGGGTTGATGAACGAAAAGATCCACAACAGCGACAGCAGCCACAACCCCACCAGCAACACGCCGGTGATTGCGGTCTTGCGCCCGGCCAGCACCGTCATCGAGATGTTGATCAGGAAAATCACCGCCGCAACCAGAATGCCGAACCGCACCCAAAGCGGCTGTTCCAGAAATTCGCGCCCGCCATGCACCTTGAACCCGTATCCGATCACGGCCCCCAGGGTGCCGACCACCAGAATGATCAGTTGCAGATAAGCCAGCTTGGTTGACCAGATTTCACGCTCGGCCTCTTCGGGCACCATGAAATAGGCGGCACCAAAGAACCCCAGCAACAGCCACACGATCAGCGCGTTGGTATGGACCATGCGGATGATATGAAACGGAAAGATTTCCGACAGAAAATTGGGCTGGACATAAATCCAGCCGATGGTCAGCCCGCCCAGCACCTGCACGGCAAAAAGCGCCATGGCGACGACGAAATAGGCATAGGCCACCTGTTGCGATTGATATTTCATGTGTTTGCCTCTTATCCTGCGTCATTGGGCGGCCAGCCCTGCGTGTCGGTTTGATCCGCCCAGCGGAGGAATTCGGCAAGGCCGCGCTTGTCCTCTTCGGTCAGTTCGAAATATGGCATCTGGCGGCGCCCCTCGACGCCGCTGGGCTGTGACTCGATCCAGCCATCAAGGATTTCATAGGCCCCTTCGGGATCATCCATGACGCCCCAGCGGGTCATCACATTGCCCAGTTCGGGGGCGAAATACGCGCCTTCACCGTGCAGGGTGTGACAGTTGATACAGCTGTTGCGCTCCCACACTTCCTTGCCATGGGCGACCGCCTCGGTCAGCTCCATTCCAGAGGTGGATGTCTTGACCACGTATCGGTGGCTTTGCGCGACCAGCACAATAAAGACGACGACGAAAAACAGTGATCCGCCATAGAATATATTGCGCGCCCGGCTTTTAGTCAGGAATTCGGCCATGCGCGGGCCTCCCATTCGCAGTTGCAATCCCGCCCTGTCTAACAGGGGGTCAAGGATGCGACTTTGCGCAAGCGCAACAATTGCGCCAATTAGGAAGATTAAACCGCCCGGCACCCGGACCGGGTGACGGCGAAGACCTGTAGTATCGCATCAGGTTTGTGAAAAAGATTTGATCCAGCGCAACGACCGGCGGCTTTTGCGGGGCAATCCTGTGGGAATGAAACAGATCACAGACCCCCTCAACCTTTTGCAAGACCCCGACCTGACGGTTGGGCGGATGATGGACATCTGGCCCGAAACGATCGCGGTTTTCATGCGCCACCACATGCGCTGTGTCGGCTGCCCGGTGCGCCGGTTTTACACCATCGCCGAGGCATGTGAGGTTTATGGCCTGTCCCCGGCGGCGTTTTTGCGCGAAATTCGCACCGTGATCGTTTGAAACGGTCGCCCGTCCGCCGGATCAGCCCGACAACCCCGCCTCGCCCAGTTCGATCAGCCGGTGTGGATCGGTGACTGTGATCCGCTTGTGTTTGCGTTCGCCATCAACAACCCCATCGCGGGCCCAACGGCTGAGCAGGCGGCTGACTGTGTGCAGTGTCGTGCCTGTCATGTCTGAAATATCCTGACGGGTGATCGGAAAGTCGATTTCGATTCCTGCATCGGTGCGCCGCCCGGTTTGTTCGATCAGCCGCAACAGCGCGCGCGCCACCCGCTGTTCGACATGCAGCGTGGCCATTTCAATCACGCGGTTGTTTATTTCGCTCAACCGATGGCCCAGCGTCCGGGTGGCGGCGGCCGAGAACCCCGGATGATTGTTGGCAAAATCCTTCCACAGGTGCATCGGCCAGGACAGGATGATGGATTCTGTCGCCGCAATCGCGGTGCCCGGATAGGTATCGCGCCCCAATGCGGCGGCAAAGCCGAACAATTCGCCGGGGGGAATATGCAGCATCGTCACCTGTTCGCCTTCGGGGGTCAGGTGGATCACCCGGACCGTCCCATCAAGCAGCAGATAAAAATGTGTGGCCGGAGTGGCTTCTTCGAACACGGTCCGGCCTTCCTCGATCCGCGATGAGGTCGCGAAATCCAGAATGTCGCGGATTGTGGCGCGATCCATCTGTGCAAAGGCCGAAAGTGGCGCCAGCAGGCTTTCATTCAGCCGACTGTCAACCCGGGCGGGCTTTGTCAGGGGGGCTCTGGTCATGGGCTCTCCGATTGTGGTTCGGGCCATTTTGGCACGAACGGCATGGATTGGAAACAACATGGCAAAGACATCCCGCAATCGAAATTTCCTTTGCGCAAACGCAAAGCTCTGTGAGTCGCCAAAGCCTAGGGTGTGGCAAATACCGTTAAGTTGAAAGGAACTTCAATGTTGAAGAAATTGGCAATCGGCATCGCACTTGGCGGGCTTTTGGCAGGGGCCGCCCTGGCCGAAACCCATGAGATCAAAATGCTGAACAAGGGCGAAGATGGCACAATGGTGTTTGAACCCGCTTTCATTCAGATCGCCACTGGCGACACAGTGAAATTTCTGGCCTCCGACAAAGGCCACAACGCCGAAAGCGTGCCCGACATGATCCCCGAAGGCGCCGAGGCGTTCAAAGGCAAGATCAACGAGGAAATCGAAGTCACCCTGGATGTTGACGGGGTCTATGCGGTGAAATGCCTGCCGCATTATTCCATGGGCATGGTGATGACCATCGCCGTGGGCGAAGGCGTGACGCCCCCCGACGGATATCTGGAAGGGCGCATTCCCAAACGCGCCAAGGATCGCTTTTCCGAGCAGCTGGAGAATTTGTGACCCCTGTATCGGACCGGCCAGGGGGCCGGTCCGGCCCAGGCAACGATCAACCCGAGGAATTTGAGATGACACATCACTCTGACGACAAACCGCAATCTCAAGGCCGCCGCAATGTCTTGCGCGGCACCGCTTTGGCCGGGGCCGCCGCGATGACCGGAGCGTTTGCGACATCCGCCGCTGCCGTCACCGCGCGCCGCCATTACGCCGCGCCGAAAATCACCATGCCCGCCGACACTTTGGTGCGGGTACAGCAAAAGATGGAAGATGCGAAAACGGTCGATCTGTCGGGCCTTGAACGTGTGCAGCAAAAGCTGGTGCGCCCGCCCTTTGCCCCCAAACACGAACAGGTTGCCAGTGGCCCGCCGAAAATCGTTGAAATCGAAATGATGGTCGATGAACGCCTGATGGTGGTCGATGAAGACACCGGCGCGTCGATCTGGGCGATGACCTATAACGGCAGCGTGCCCGGCCCGCTGATCATCGTGCACGAAGGCGATTACATCGAACTGACCCTGAAAAGCCACACCCGCAACGTGTTGGAACACAACGTCGATTTCCACGCCTCGACCGGTGCGTTGGGCGGCGGTGCGCTGACCCATATCTATCCCGGTGAACAGGTCAAGATGCGCTGGAAGGCGGTCAAGGCGGGGTGTTTCACCTATCACTGTGCCCCCGGTGGCGCGATGATCCCGTATCACGTGTGCCATGGCATGAACGGTGCCCTGATGGTGCTGCCGCGCGAAGGTCTGAAAGACCGCGATGGCAACAGCCTGACCTATGACAAGATCGCCTATCTGGGAGAGCAGGATTATTACCTGCCGATGGATCAGAACGGCGTCTATAAAACCTATAGCAACGCAGGCGATGATTACGCGGATTCGCTTGAGGCGATGCGCTCCCTGGTGCCGACCCATTCGGTGTTCAACGGCTCGGTCGGGGCGGTCACGGGGCGCGGTGCGATTACCAGCGATGTGGGCGAAACCGTTCTGATGATCCACAACCAGTGCAACCGCGACAGCCGTCCGCACCTGATTGGGGGCCATGCGGATTATGTCTGGGAAAGCTCGTTCACCGATCCCCCGTTGCGCGATATGGAAACATGGTTCGTGCGCGGCGGCAGCGCGGTGGCGGCGATGTATACGTTCCAGCAGCCCGGCGTTTACGCCTATGTGAACCACAACCTGATCGAAGCCGCCCTTCTGGGTGCAACCGCGCATTTTGTCGTCGGCGGCGAATGGAACAACGATCTGATGGAACAGATCGAGGAACCCGGACCCCTTCAGGGGTGAAAGGACACTGAAATGAAACGTACCCCTTCGCCTTTCCAGCTTGTATCCGGTGTCGCGCTTGCGGTTCTGATCACCGCAGGATCGGCGGGGGCCGCGTTTGCGGGGTGGGCCTCGGATCCGGTATCGATGCCCGCCCTGATCGCCGTTGAACGTGACGGCGACCGCCCGCTTTGGGTGCAGCCCCACGAGGTTACCGTGGCCGAATGGAACCTGTGCCACACCGCGCGCGGATGCAGCCAGCAATTGCGCACCCCGGACGGGCGCCACCCCGACATCACACCGGCCACCAATCTCAGCCATATGGATGTGATGGAATATATCGCCTGGATTTCCGATCAGACCGGCCATGATTTCCGCCTGCCCAGCTCGGCGGAATGGGAATCCCTTGCGGCGGGCATCGTGCCCGATGTTCCCGACCCGATTTTCACCGATCCCGCCTTGCGGTGGGCCTCGACCTATCTGCGCGAAGAAGACTCGCCGCGTGAATTGCGCCGCACCGGCGCATTTTCAACCAGCCGCGATGGCATTGCTGATCTGGATGGGTCGGTATGGGAATGGACCCAGGATTGTGCCACCGATGCCACCCCCGACCGTTGCCCGGCCTTTTATGTGGGGGGGCTGCATATGGCGGTGGTGCCGTTTCTTGAACGTGACCCGGCCCGGGGGGGATGTGCCATCGGCGCACCGCCCGCGCATCTGGGGCTGCGCCTGGTGTCAGACAGCGCGCCAAGCAGCTGAGCCTTGGCGCGGACTGGATTTTTCCATCCTATCGACCCATAGACGCTGATGTCATCAGTTCTTGCCATTGCGGGTGAGATGGTGAATATTTTTACCATGTGTAAAAATATGGACCTTGGCGAATAGAGAAACCGGTAGGATGGAAATTGATATGCCCGACGATCCCCGCAGCGCGAAACAGCGTATCGACACGATGGAAGATTTGTCAGTGGCGATTGGCGTGTCGCGCCCGACGCTGTCACGGTATTTTCAAGACCCCGAGCGCGTCAGCCGCACCTCGCGCGAACGGATCCGCCTGGGGTTGGACCGGGTTGAATATGTGCCGAATTTCTTTGCGACGCGGATGAACAGGAAATCGACCGGGATCATCGGCGTCATCATTCCTTATCTGAACGATCTGTTTTTCACCCGCCTGCTTGAGGCCATCGAGCGCGCGGCGATGGAGGCGGGATATACCGTCATCACCCAGTGTTCCCATTCCGACCCTGATATCGAGGCGCGCGCCGCCGAAACCATCATGTCGATGAATGTGGATGGGGCATTGGTTGTGCCGCTGGGCAATCACAGCGATCTGAAAGTGCATGAAAGGCTGCGCCAGCGCCTGCCGTTCGTGTTGATGGATTCACATCCCCAAACCATGCCCAATGTCGATTTTGTCGGCTCGGATCACATGCAAAGCACGGGTTTGGCGGTGGATTATCTGAACCGAGTGGGCGGCGCGCCGGTGTTTCTGGCGATGCCGCGGATGAATTTCAACGCCATGGAGCGCGAACGCGCCTATATCGCCCGGATGGAGCAGCTGAAACTTGAGCCGCGCGTCATCGGGACAGAAAAGCTGGGCGATGACTGGTATTTCGAGGCGCATGGCCTGGCCGTGCTGGACCGTGAATTTTCAAATGGGCGGCTCACCGATGCGTCAATCCTGTGTGCCAATGACCGTGTGGCCATCGGCGCGCTGCGCGCGGCCGCAGCACATGGGTTGGAGCCCGGGGCGCTGCGCAGGGGCGGATTGCGAATCGCAGGCCATGACAATTATCCGCTGTGCCCCTTCACTGTGCCCAGCCTGACAACCGTGGCCCAGAATGTGGATGGCATTGGCCAGGCGGCTGTTACGCGCCTGATCGAAAATATACGCGCGGAAAAACCTGCCGATAAACAGACACTTAAATTGTTCGATGGCGAAATGAAGATACGGGAATCAGCCTGAAATTGACATTTTGCTGCGTTGCAGAGGTTTCTTTTCAAGAAATTTATTGACCGATTTACATTTCAGACCTAGAAATGAACGCGTGTAAAAGAGTTTCTTGGGAGGAACTCATGACGCTTAAGTGTACCCTGCTGTCCACAGCAGTCGGTTTTGGCATGATCGCCGGCATCGCCACCTCGGCTGCCGCGGAAAGCCACGCCACAACAATCACCATCGCCACCGTCAACAATGGCGATATGGTCCGGATGCAGGGGCTCACCGAAGCCTTCAACGCCAACATCCCGACATCATGCTGGAATGGGTCACGTTGGAAGAAAACGTGCTGCGCCAGAACCTGACGACAGACATTTCCACCGGCGGTGGCGCTTATGACGTGATGACCATCGGCACCTACGAAGTGCCGATCTGGGCCAGGAATGGCTGGCTTGTTTCGCTGAGCGACGGCATGGCCGATGATTATGACGCCGACGATCTTTTGCCCGCCATCGCGGGCGGTCTGACCGTTGACGGCAATCTTTACGCCTCGCCGTTTTATGGTGAATCCTCGATGGTGATGTATCGCACCGACCTGATGGAAGCGGCCGGCCTTGAAATGCCCGACGCGCCCACATGGGACTTCATCCGCGAAGCCGCCGCCGCCATGACCGACCGTGACAACGACATCAACGGCATCTGTGCGCGCGGCAAGGCGGGCTGGGGCGAAAACATGGCGTTTCTGACCGCAATGTCGAATTCATTCGGCGCGCGCTGGTTCGACGAAGACTGAACCCCACAGTTCGACAGCCCCGAATGGGCCGAAACGATCAATTTCTATCTTGATCTGATGAATGAATCCGGCCCCGCCGGTGCGGCCAACAACGGGTTCAACGAAAACCTGACATTGTTCCAGCAGGGCAAATGCGGCATGTGGATCGATGCCACTGTTGCCGCCTCGTTCGTGACCGGCGCCGATTCAACCGTTGCCGACAAGGTCGGGTTCGCCCTGGCCCCCGACAATGGTCTGGGCAAGCGCGGCAACTGGTTGTGGGCATGGTCGCTGGCCATTCCATCGTCGTCCGAAAAGCAGGACGCGGCCAAAACCTTTATTTCCTGGGCAACCGGCCCGGCCTATGCCGGATTGGTCGCGGAAAACGAAGGTTGGGCCAATGTGCCTCCGGGCACGCGGACATCGCTGTACAAGAACCAGAACTATCTGGATGCGGCCCCGTTCGCGCAGATGACCCTGGACAGCATCCTGTCGGCCGATCCCACCAACCCCTCGGTGCAGCCGGTGCCCTATACCGGGATTCAGTTTGTCGCGATCCCTGAATTTGCCGGGATTGCCACCCAGACAGGCCAGCAGTTTTCAGACGCCCTGGCCGGCAATCAGAGTGCCGAAGAAGCCCTTGCCAATGCGCAAGAGCTGACCGTCGAAGAAATGGAAGCCGCAGGGTACTAAGCCTGCGCCGTTCCGATCCGGCGGCGCCGTGGTGCCGCCGGACCATCCCCCACGATAAAACACCCGACCTTTTGGCGCATCCTTGAAGGATGACACCAAAAGCGGCGGCCCTGCGCCCCACATTCCGGGCGTTTACCCCTTTGGTTTCAGGAGCATTGTGTCATGGCGACAGCGCATTCCAAATCCGCAGCCCGCATTATGATTGCCCCGGCTGTTTTTGTCCTGCTGGTCTGGATGCTGATCCCGCTGTGCATGACCCTGTATTTTTCGTTTGCCGATTACCGCCCGATGCGCGGCGTGTTCGAACCTTGGGTCGGGTTTGAAAATTATGCCCGGTTCCTGACCTCAAGTTCATTCCTTTCCTCGCTGATCACCACCCTGTGGATGGTGGGCGGCATATTAGCGATCACCATAACCGGCGGGGTGGCGATGGCGCTGTTGCTGGATCAGCCGATGTTCGGTCAGGGGGTTGTGCGGATTCTGGTGATTGCACCGTTTTTCGTGATGCCCACCGTTTCGGCGCTGGTGTGGAAAAACATGTTTTTCAACGTCGATAACGGGCTGTTTTCCTATGCTTTTGAATTTTTCGGCGCGCAGCCCTATGATTTTCTCAGTCAGGCGCCGCTGTTTTCGATCATCGTGATCGTTGCCTGGCAATGGTTGCCCTTTGCCACGCTGATCCTGTTGACGGCGGTGCAATCGCTGGACAGTGAACAGCTTGAGGCGGCGGAAATGGATGGCGCACCGGCCTGGTCACGGTTCCGGTTCATCATCCTGCCGCATCTGAGCCGGGCGATCACCGTCGTGATCCTGATTCAGACGATTTTCCTGTTGTCGATCTTTGCCGAAATCTTTGTCACCACCAATGGCGCCTTTGGCACCCGTACCCTGACCTATCTGGTGTATCAGCGCGTGCTGGAAAGCCAGAACATCGGCCTGGGATCTGCGGGCGGGATTGTTGCCGTTATCCTTGCCAATATCGTTGCGATCTTCCTGATGCGGATCGTCGGCAAGAATCTTGATAATTAAGGGGAAATTGAATCATGGCCCGCGCTGTTACACCCCAAAGAAAACTCATCTGGACCGCCCTTGCCTGGGCCTTTGGCCTGATGATGTTCTTTCCGATCCTGTGGACATTCCTGACGTCCTTCAAAACCGAAGCCACGGCAATTGCCGACCCGCCGGTCTGGTTGTTCTTTGACTGGACGCTGGAAAACTATACCGATGTGCAAAACCGGTCGAATTACCCCAAGGCGTTGATGAATTCGATCGTGATCGCGGTGGGATCAACCCTGTTGGGCATCCTGATCGCGGTGCCCGCCGCCTGGGCGATGGCATTCGTGCCGGGCAGACGCACCAAGGATGTGTTGTTGTGGATGTTATCCACCAAGATGTTGCCGGCGGTCGGGGTTTTGTACCCGCTGGTTTTGTTGGCGAAATATTTCGGCATCATGGACAGCCGCATTCTGTTGGTGGTGGTTCTGATGCTGATCAACCTGCCGATCATCGTCTGGATGCTGTACACATATTTCCGCGAAATTCCGGGTGAAATTCTGGAAGCGGCGCGTATGGATGGCGCTGGCCTGACTTCGTAAATCATTCATGTGCTGACGCCGATGGCGGTGCCGGGCATTGCCTCGACCATACTTCTGAACATCATTCTGGCCTGGAACGAGGCATTCTGGACAATCCTTCTGACCACGGTCGATGCCGCCCCCCTGACCAGTTTCATCGCCAGCTTTTCCGCGCCCGAGGGGCTGTTTTACGCCAAACTTTCGGCCGCTTCGATGCTGGCCATCGCACCGATCCTTGTCATGGGTTGGTTTTCACAGAAACAGCTCGTTCGGGGCCTTACATTCGGAGCGGTTAAATAATGGGTCACATCAGCCTTAACCAGATCACCAAAAGCTTTGGCGACGTTCAAGTCATTCCTCCTTTGGATCTTGAAATCAACGAGGGCGAATTTGTTGTCTTTGTCGGCCCGTCGGGCTGTGGCAAATCCACGCTGCTGCGCCTGATTGCCGGGCTCGAAGATACGACATCGGGCAACATCAGGATCGATGACCGCGATGCCACCGAACTGCCGCCGTCCAAACGCGGGCTGGCGATGGTGTTTCAATCCTATGCCCTGTATCCGCATATGTCGGTACGCAAGAACATCGCCTTTCCGATGCGCATGGCCGGGCTGGATCAGGCGGCGCAGGATGCCAAGATCGACGCCGCCGCCAAGGCGCTGAATCTGACCGATTATCTGGACCGCAAACCGGGCCAGTTGTCGGGCGGACAACGCCAGCGGGTGGCGATTGGGCGGGCCATCGTGCGTGAACCGTCGGCGTTCCTGTTTGACGAACCCCTGTCCAACCTCGATGCCGCCCTGCGCGTCGGCATGCGGCTTGAGATCATGGAACTGCATAAAAAGCTGAACACGACGATGATCTATGTGACCCATGATCAGGTCGAAGCCATGACCATGGCCGACAAGATCGTGGTGTTGCAGGTCGGTGTGATCGAACAGGTCGGTTCACCCCTGGATCTGTATCACGCGCCGCGCAACACATTCGTGGCCGGTTTCATCGGCTCGCCCAAGATGAACCTGATCACCGGCCCCGAGGCACAGAAACACGGCGCCACCACCATCGGCATCCGCCCCGAACACATGCAGGTGTCCAAGACCGAAGGCACCTGGAAAGGCCGCGTCGGCGTGGCCGAACATCTGGGGTCTGATACCTTTATCCATGTGCATGATACCGGGCTGGCCGATATGATGACCGTGCGCATCACCGGCGATATTCCGGCGCGCCATGGTGATACGATTTATCTGACGCCCGCCCTTGATCAACTGCACCGTTTTGATGCCGCGGGGTTGCGCATCGCATGACCCGCCTTACCGGAAAATCCGCCCTGATCACCGGGGCCGCACGCGGCATTGGCCGTGGTTTTGCCGAAGCCTATATCGCCGAAGGCGCGACCGTGGCGATTGGCGATCTCAACCTTGAGGCGGCCCGCAAAACCGCCACCGAACTGGGCGATGCCGCCTATGCGGTACAGATGGATGTGTCAGACCAATCCAGCATCGATGCCGCCCTTGCGGCGGTCGTGGCCAAAACCGGCAAGCTTGATATCCTGATCAACAATGCCGCCCTGTTTGATGCCGCCGAAACCGTCGATATCACCCGCGCAAGTTATGACAGGCTGTATGCGGTCAATGTGGCGGGCACGCTGTTCACCCTGCAGGCGGCGGCCCGGCAGATGATCGCCCAGGGCCACGGCGGCAAGATCATCAATATGGCCAGCCAGGCCGGGCGGCGCGGCGAACCTTTGGTCATGGTCTATTGCTCGACCAAGGCGGCGGTGATTTCAATCACCCAATCCGCCGGGCTTGATCTGATCCGGCACGGGATCAACGTGAATGCCATCGCGCCCGGTGTCGTCGATGGTGACCATTGGGAACATGTGGTTTCCATGTTCGCCAGGCTGGAGGGCAAGAAGCCCGGCCAGAAAAAGGCCGAAGTCGCCGCCTCTGTTCCGGCGGGGCGGTTTGCCGTGCCTGCGGATCTGGCGGGTATGGCGGTGTTTCTTGCCTCGTCCGATGCCGATTACATCGTTTCGCAAACCTATAATGTGGACGGCGGCCAATGGATGAGCTGATGCGCCTGAATTTGCAGACCCTCCCGGCCCTGCCCGCCCGGATCGCCACGCCGTCCTATGCGCGCGGCGATCTGACGGCGGGTATCGTGCATATCGGGCTGGGCAATTTTCACCGCGCCCATCAGGCATGGTATCTGCACCGCCTGATGCAGCGCGGCCTGGCACATGACTGGGCCATTCTGGGCGCAGGCGTGCGCCCCGCAGACGCCGCACAGCGCGAAAAAATGTTGGCGCAGGATTGCCTGACCACCCTGATCGAACTGGACCCGGCAGGCAAATCCGCCGAAGTGACCGGCGCGATGATCGGGTATGTTCCCGTGGCGCCCGACAATGCCCCGCTGATCGCCCATATGGCGGAACCGGCAATCAGGATCGTTTCCCTGACCGTGACCGAAGGCGGTTATTACGTGGCCGCAGACGGCGGTTTTGATGGCGAACATCCCGACATGCGCGCGGATGCCACCCATCCTGACACGCCCAAGACCGCGTTTGGCGCGATGATCGCGGCGCTGCGTCTGCGCCGGGCCAATGGCACCGGCCCGTTCACCTGCCAAAGCTGTGACAATCTTCAGGGCAATGGCGATATCCTGCGCCAGACCCTTGTCGGGCTGGCCCGGCTTGGCGATCCGGACCTGGCCACCTGGATCGACGACAACGTGACCTTTCCCAATGCCATGGTCGATTGCATCGTGCCCGCAACCGGCGCGGGTGAACTGGCCCTGGCGCGGTCCTTTGGAATTGACGACGCGGTGCCGGTCACCCATGAAAATTTCCGTCAATGGGTGATCGAGGATAAATTCTGCGCCGGGCGCCCCGATTGGGATCAGGTGGGCGCCGTGTTCACCGCAGATGTGCACAGCTATGAGGCAATGAAACTGCGCCAGTTGAACGCAGGCCATCAGATTATCGCAACGCCGGGTGAATTGCTGTCGATCGACACCATTGCCGGCACCATGGCGCACCCGCTGATCCGCGATGCGTTTCGCAAGATCCAGACCGATGAAATCGTGCCCCATGTGGCGGCTGTGCCGGGGATGACCCCGCTGGCCTATGTGGATCTGATCGCCGGGCGGTTTTCCAACCCCGAAATCCATGACACCACCCGCCGCGTCGCCTTTGACGGCAGTTCCCGCCACCCGGGGTTCCTGCATCCGATCATCCGCGATGCCCTGGCCCGCGGCACACCGTTTGACGGGCTTGCCCTGATCGAGGCGCTGTGGGCGCGGATGTGTTACGCCACCCGCGAAGATGGCAGCGTGATTGCCCCGAACGATCCGGCATGGGACATCCTGCAGGCGGCGGCAAAAACCGCAAAGGACGATCCGCAACACTGGATTGATCAGCGCCGGTTTTACGGCGATTTGGGCCAGAACCCGGCGTTTGCCGAACGGTTTGATGTCTGGCTGCGCTTGATCTGGCGCGATGGAACAGAGGCCGCGCTGCGCAGATATCTGGGCGGCTGACCCCCGGCCGCGCGTTATTTTTCGCGGGTTTGCGCCGCTGCGTCGGATTTGAGCGCGGCATAAAGCGCGGATTTGCCGATTTTCACACGCGCGGCGGCCTCGCGCACGGTAAGACCCGTGGCAATGAGTTGGCGCGCGCGCGCGACTTTCTCGGGTGTGGCGGCGACGGGTCGCCCGCCCTTGCGCCCCCTTGCCGCCGCGGCGGCAAGCCCGGCCTGTGTCCGCTCGCGGATCAGATCACGCTCGAACTGGCCAAGGGCCCCAAAGATGTGAAACACCAGCCGCCCGGTCGGGGTGGTGGTGTCGATATTCTCGGTCAGCGACCGAAACCCGACACCGCGGCGTTCAAGATCGGTGACGGTTTGCAACAGATGCGTCATCGACCGGCCAAGACGGTCAAGCTTCCAAACGACAAGGGTGTCACCGTCGCGCAGAAACGAAAGCGCGGCCGTCAGCCCCGGGCGCTCTGTTTTGGCACCCGACACGCCGCGATCCTCGAAGATGCGGGTCATGCCGACAGCCTGCAGCGCGTCGAGTTGCAGCGCAAGATCCTGCTCGGCGGTTGAAACCCGGGCGTATCCGATAAGTGACATGCAAGACCTGTAACAAAGACCGCGCCCGGAATGGCCCGACACCTTGCATTTGTCCGCAAACCCATCCGGAAATCAAGATGTCCGATTACCCGTTGCCCCGAAGTTGCCGGACTGGCGGGGCAAAGCTCCATCAAACGGACGTTTTATGGACTTCCGGACTGGCGGTGCACCGTCACCGGGCCGACCATGGCATCGTCGGCCCGTGCCCTCAGGGATCGGCCTCAGAATGCTGAAATGCCGGTCTGGGCGCGGCCCAGGACCAGGGCGTGAATGTCGTGGGTGCCCTCCAGCGTGTTGAGCGTTTCCATGTTCATCAGGTGCCGGATGATGTGATATTCGTCAGAGATGCCGTTGCCGCCATGGATGTCGCGGGCCAGGCGGGCAATATCCAATGCCTTGCCTGCGTTGTTGCGTTTCAGCAGTGACAGCATTTCGGGGCTGGCCTGGCCCTGATCGCGCAACCGGCTCAGGTGTAGGGTGGACACCAGCGCCAGGGTGATTTCGGTCTGCATATCGGCCAGCTTTTTCTGCACCAGCTGTTTTGAGGCCAGAGGTTTGCCAAACTGAATCCGGTCGATGGCATATTGGCGCGACGCGTGCCAACAAAATTCTGCCGCCCCGATGGCGCCCCAGCAGATGCCGAACCGGGCGTTGTTGAGACAGCCAAACGGCGCACCGATGCCTTTGGCGTCGGGCAGGCGGTTTTCCTCGGGGACGAACACATCATCCATATGGATCTGCCCGGTGGGCGAGGCGCGCACCGAAAACTTGCCCTCGATCTTGGTGGTGGCCAGCCCCTCCATGCCCCGCTCAAGGATGAAACCGCGAATGGTGCCTTCGTCATCTTTGGCCCAGACGATCATCAGATCGGCAATCGGGGCATGGGTGATCCAGGTTTTCGTACCTGACAAACGGTATCCCCCGTCGACCTTGCGCGCCCGGGTTTTCAGGCTGGCGGCATCGGACCCGACATCGGGTTCGGTCAGCCCGAAACAGCCCAGCACTTCGGCCCGGGCCATGGGCGGCAGAAACCTCTCGCGTTGTTCTTGCGAGCCATACAGATAAATCGGCAGCATGCTCAGCGTGCTTTGCACCCCAAGCGCCGAGCGAAAAGAGGTATCCACCCGTTCAAATTCACGCGCGATCAGCCCATAGGACACATAGCTGATCCCGGCACAGCCGAACCCATCGATATTGGCCCCGAGAAACCCGATATCGGCCAGTTCCTTCATCAGATCGATATCGAAACTTTCGGATCGGTTCGATTCAAGGATGCGCGGCATCAGGCGATCCTGGGCGAAATCGCGCGCGGTGTCGCGGATCATGATTTCTTCCGAGGTCAGCAAATCGTCAATCCGAAACGGATCTTCCCAATTGAAACTTGCGCCTTTCATCCGTGCCCGATCAAGGGTTTCGCGGGCGGGTTCTGTAAATGTCATCGGTTTGACCTTGATTTGGCAGGGGTGAAATTTGAACAGGCCGCCGCCCGGG
>NZ_QAGK01000020.1 GCF_003057885.1 Oceaniglobus ichthyenteri | reverse complement strand
ATCGCGTCAACGGCGGTCTTCGCGTCCATTGTCCTCGGACCAATGGCGGACAATTCCCGCTGTCGTAGATGCCCCGCGCACAGGCCCCACCGAAGAAGGCAAACGCCTTGTCGTGGGCGACGTACACGCCCAGCACGCGACGGCGCTCATCAGGGCCGATGCCGACAGCCGAGAGCACGGCGACATCGCGCACGATCCCGCCATTGCGCATCTTTTCATACCGGGCGTCGAGGATCAGATACTTGATCTCATCGAGAGGCCGGGCCCGCCAGGCGGCCAACTCGTCATCGAGCATCTTGGCGGCGCGGCTGACCTGCAAAGAAGACAGGCTCTCGATCCCGAACTCGCGCATCACCGCTTCCGCCTCGCGGGTGGAGACGCCCTTCACATACATCTCAGCCAAGGTGTCCGGTCAAAACAGGGGCCAGTTCATGTCTTACGGTCTTGTCATGCAGTCATAGCCAACGGCGCGCCAATGCAGGCATGACCATTCTTGCTGAAACCGGTGGGCTGTAAATGCCATCCGCAGTTCACAGACGAAAAGAGCCAAGTCACACAAGGTCGATAATTAGGTGAACGCGAATTACGCAACCCCGATATCGGAGGAAAAAACAGTAACTTGTCGGATTTATATGGTGCCCCATGACGGACTCGAACCGCCGACCTTGTCCTTACGAAGGACCTGCTCTACCAGCTGAGCTAATGGGGCATCTTTCTTGGCCGGAATACCTTCGGCATGCGATCTTTGCAAGACAGTGGTTCAGGCTTGCAAGATCCTTGTAAAATCGTTCCTCGGGTCTGCCTACGTCTTATTCTTCCGCCCATATCCACCGTATTCAGCACTTGTTACGAATGATGTGCTCTACCGGCTGAGCTGGTGCGGCGTTGATGGTGGTGGAAATATCTGTGCTTGATTGCCTTTGCAAGTCAAACAAACAGCTTTGTGAGATTGTTCCTACCCGATCGTCCGACAGCATTGTTTTCGTGGTCAAGATACCGAAACCTGTTCCGGATCGGTGGCTGTTGGGTTGAAACCGGGTCTGTCCAGCAGGGTGGTCAGCAGTTGGTTGGGAAACTGACGCTTTATTGTCACCGCATGAAAAAACTCGGTCAGGCCGATGGTGTGATCTGCCTCTTGCAACAGCCCTGATCGCAGTTCGTTCTGCACGACGATCGGGGGCAGGATGGCAAGGCCGATGTCTTCGCGGCACAACAGCCGCATCAGTGCCATATCATCCACCTCGGCGGCCAGATCCGGGTCGATGTTTAGACGCGCGCACAGGGTGTCAAATCCCGCGCGCACCGGGCTTTCAATCGTGGGCACGATGATTGGATGACTGCTGAGCAATTGTGCCAAAGGCTGAGGGGGGCCAAGGCGGGCGGGCGTGCCGATCACACTGACCGGTTGTTCCGACAGGGCGTGGGTGATGAAATTGGTCAGGGCGTCGGGGGCCGGTACGCGGTTGGTCAACACCACATCCAGACTGAGGTTCTCCAATCCCTGCAAAAGTTCGATTGATGTGCCCGACCGCAAAACCAGTTCAACGTTCCTTTGCCCCAGCAGCGGGCGCAGGAATTCAATCTGAAAGTTGCGCGAAAGGGTGGCAAGCGCGCCAACCCGCAACACCTGCCGTGGTGTGCCGGTCTGGCTGAGCGTGGCGATCAGATCGCGCCCCGCGCCGAAAATCGTATCGGCGTGATCCAGGGCGATCCGCCCCGCCTCGGTCAGGTGCAATTGCCGCGCGCGGCGTTCAAACAATGCATGGCCCAGACGGTCTTCCAGTTTGCGGATTTGCACCGAAACCGCCGATTGCGACAGGTTCAGCCGGGCGGCGGTGCGGGTCAGGTTGCCGTCATGGGCCACCTCCCAGAAATAGCGCAGGTGGTTGTAATTCATATCGGGCATGTCGTTCTGTCTAAGTGAACGATGCGTTGTGATCAATGAATTTTTATCTTCGCTCACGCGTGGCTATCACACGGGCAACCTGTCTTGAAAACTGGAACGTGTGATGTTTGCCCCTGCTTTGCCTCTGCTGGCCCCTTTCATTCTGATCCTTGGCGCGGTCGTCTTACAGGCGCGGCGCGGGCTAAGCCCACGCTTTGCCGCCCATTTGGCCGAAACCGCCGCCCTTGGCGCCTTGGCAGTCGCGATTGCGGCGTTGGCCGGTTTGATCGTGGTTGGGCCGGGCGACAGTGTGCTGTTGGGCGCGGCGGGCGTTGGGTTTTCGGCGCGGTTGGATGCGGTCAGCGTGACGATGGTGTTGTTGGTGGCCTTTATCGGCTGGGTGGTGGTGCGGTATGCGCGCACCTATCTTCAGGGTGAGGCGGGCCAGACCCGGTTCATGATCTGGCTGTTGGGCACGCTGGCGGCGGTTTTGCTTTTGGTTCAATCGGGCAATCTGGTGCAATTTGTCGCCGCTTGGGTCGTGACCAGCCTGTGTTTGCACAAATTATTGTTGTTTTATCCCGGACGGGTGGCGGCGCAGCGGGCGGTGCGCAAGAAATATCTGACGGCGCGCACCGGTGATGTGGCCCTGATCGGCGCGGCGCTGATGCTGATCTGGGGGTATGGCACCACGCAGATTTCCGACATCCTGAGTGCGGCCCGTCTGGGGCAGGGGGGATATTGGGCAATCGGTGCGGCCCTATTGCTGGCGCTGGCGGCTGTGTTGAAATCGGCGCAATTTCCCACCCATGGATGGCTTACCGAAGTGATGGAGGCCCCAACCCCGGTGTCGGCCCTGCTTCATGCCGGGGTGGTGAATGCCGGCGGGTTTTTGTTGATCCGGTTTGCCGATGTGATGCTGTTGTCGCCCCTGATCCTGGCGGTGCTGGTGATGATTGGCGGCTTTACCGCGTTGTTTGGCGGGTTGGTGATGCTGACCCAGCCCACGGTCAAGGCATCGCTGGCATGGTCCACCGTGGGGCAAATGGGGTTCATGATTTTGCAATGTGGATTGGCGCTGTTTCCACTGGCGCTTTTGCATGTTGTCGCCCATTCCCTGTACAAGACGCACGCGTTCCTTTCATCGGGCGGCGCGGTAGAGCGGGTGGCGGCAATCCGGCGGCCCGGCCCGGTTGCGGTGCCCGATCTGGGGGCTGTCGCCCGTGCCTTTGGTCTGGCGATTGCGATCTTCGGGGTGGTATATTTCGCCTCAGGATTCCTGTTCGGGTTTGCGTCAAAATCTCCCCAGGGCGCCGCCCTTGGTGCGATCCTGATCTTTGGGGTTGCGTATCTGTTGGCCCAGGGGATGGCCGATGCCGCGCCCCGGGCGCTGACCCGGCGCACCGCGGTTTTGTCTCTTGGCGCGACAATCAGCTATGTCGCGTTGCAACGCACGGCTGAGTGGATGACGGCAGGTGTTTTGCCGGCCCCACCTGCGCCCGGTGCGTTGGAATGGGCGCTGATCCTGCTGGCGCTGTTCAGCTTTGGCATGGTTGCACTGGCCCAGGCCACGCTGCCGCTGTGGTCGCACCATCCGGCGGCGCAAGGCGTGCGGATTCATCTGTCAAATGGGCTGTATATCAACGCGATAGAAGACCGGCTGTTGCGCGGTTGGGCGATCCCGAAATCCATCCCCAAAGGAGGTTTGAAATGAAGGCCGATACCTATGCGAAATACACAGGTGCGCATCTTGAATTGATTGCCGCATCCGAAGCGGCCAGCCGCGCAATTCCGCCGCTTTGGCCGCTGTCTTCTTCGGTGGCGGTAAATCCGTTTCTGGGGCAGACCGGTCAAACCTTGGGTGAAGTGTCTGCTTTGTTGGGGCGGGTTGCGGGGGCATCGGTGACAATGCCGCGCCGTTGGTATTGCGAAAAGATTGCCGATGGAACCATCACCGATGCCGATCTGGCCGCCGCTTGGGCCGATGCGCCGCCGGGGGGGGCAGAATCGCCCGCCGCGCTGAAACAGGCCGCGGCCGAAGCTGACGAGGCGGTTCACGCCCTGCCAACGGTGGCCGATTTGGCGGCTCAGGCGTCGGGCGTTGATTGGCCCGGCCTTATTGATGAAAGGCTTGGTGCCTGGGCGGCTGGATTTTTTGATCAGGGTCAGGCGTTGTGGCAGGTGACAGCGGGGCGGAGCGCATTTGAAAGCTGGCAGATTTCGGCCAGCCGCGATTTGACGCCTGAAATCATGGGCCTGTCTGGTTTTGCGGCGCGGATTGCGAACGGGCCGAAACAACCGCGCATTGCGCTGTCTCGGGCCTGCGATGGGTTGGGTGTGACTGCCGTGATGGCGCCGACATATTTTCATCAACTTCTGACAGGTCTGGGGGGCTGGGCGCAATTGGCGCGGTATCGGGTGTGGCAGGCCGAATTGGCCGGGGAAACCGACACAATCACCACCGAGATGCTGACGATCCCGCTGTTATGGGAACATGCGCTGTATGATCAGTATAAATCCAAAATTGCCGGTCAATGGGCCGAAATTCGGGCCATTCATGCCCAACCCGCCATACCCGGCCCGGCCCAGATCATAAATACCACGTTGCAAGAGGCCGCCGAGCGTGCGGCGCAGCGCCAGCTTGCCCAAACCCTGTCGGCCCCCGCGCAGGCCGCGCACCCAGAGCGGCCAATGATGCAGGCGGCGTTCTGTATTGATGTAAGGTCCGAAGTGTTCCGCCGGGCGCTGGAAACGGTTGCGCCAAACACCCAGACTCTGGGTTTTGCGGGGTTCTTTGGGCTGGCGACATCGCACCGCGGGTTTGCATCGGATGTGGATGAATTGCGTCTGCCGGTTTTGCTGAATCCCGGCGTGACCAGTGTGACAACAAATGCCGCCTCAGCCAATGCCGATCAGGCGGCCCGTCTGGCGGCCCGTGCGGCGCGGGCCTGGGGGCGGTTCAAACTGGCGGCGGTATCGTCATTTGCCTTTGTCGAGGCGACAGGCCCGGTTTATGTGGCCAAATTGTTGCGCGATGCCTTGGGATTCAACCGTGCCACGCGGCCGGATCAACAGGCGCCCCACCTGAGCAGTGGGTTAAGCCGGGATGACAAGGTTGCCAGCGCCGGTGCGATCCTGCGGGCGATGTCACTGACCTCGGGGTTTGCGCGGCTGGTGCTGATCGTGGGGCACGGCGCAAATGTGGTCAACAACCCCCATGCCAGCGCGCTGCATTGCGGTGCCTGTGGGGGCTATGCGGGGGATGTGAATGCGCGGCTTCTGGCCGGTTTGCTGAATGATCCGCAGGTGCGCGACGGACTTGCGCAAACCGGAATCGATATTCCCGCCGATACGGTATTTTTGGGCGGGTTGCATGACACGACAACCGATGCCGTCACCCTGTTTGACGGCGATCTGACGGTATCCTCGCACAGTGGCGTGATTGCAAAGGCGCGCGATGCCTTGGCGGCTGCGGGCAAATTAACCCGGACAGAGCGCGCCCTGCGCATGCCCGGCATCACAACAGGCGACGGAGTGGGACAGCGCAGCATGGATTGGTCACAAACCCGGCCCGAATGGGCCTTGGCCGGGTGCAATGCCTTCATCGCCGCGCCGCGCCACCGCACCCGGGGCAAGGCGTTGCAGGGCCGCGCGTTTTTGCACGATTACGACTGGGCCAAGGACGATGGATTCGGCGTGCTGGAACTGATCCTGACCGCTCCGGTGGTTGTGGCCAGTTGGATCAGCCTGCAATATTACGGGTCGGTCGTGGCGCCCGATACCTTTGGGGCGGGTAACAAGCTGTTGCACAACGTCACCGGCGGCATCGGCGTGGTCGAAGGCAATGGCGGCATTTTGCGCAACGGTCTGCCATGGCAATCGGTGCATGACGGTGAAACGTTGGTCCATGATCCACTGCGCCTGTCGGTATGTATCGAGGCCCCGATGGGCGCGGTGAACGATATTCTGAGCCGTCATGAAACCGTGCGCGCGTTGTTTGATAACCGGTGGCTGCACCTGTTCCTATTGGATGACCAAGGGCAGATGGCGCATCGCTATTGCGGTGATTTGCGCTGGGGCGGCGTGGATCGGCCCGTTTCGCAACAGGCGGCATGATATATGGGAAAGGCGAAACGCCCGCGTTCGCCTTTCCGCCGCGCGCTAACGGTTGCTGTCGATCCAGCGTGACATCATCACCTTGTCGCGAAAACACTCTGGCGGAACCTGGCGGCGTTTGAACCGTGCAATCCGTTCGGCAAAGGCCACCTGTTTTGATGTGGGATAGGCATCAAACCGCCCCTGTTGCACGGTCGGTTTGTGCGCATCGATCCAGGATGACAGCGCGCGCCGGTCGTCTTGTACATCTGCGGGCAGATCCACACCGCGCATCTGGGCAATATGCTGGGCAAAACGAATTTGGCGGTCGGTCACAGGCAGGTGGTGGTAATCATTGCTGGCAAGGGTGTCATGATACGTCATCTGAACCTCTTTTCGTTGATAACCTTTATATAGAACAAATAAGGAACAAAGTCAAGATTGGGTGTCGGCATAGGATATTCATACCATATGTTGTGTTGAAATCCAAGGTCATCACAAGGTTTGTGATGCCGGGCCGTTCGGTATGTCAGGACAGCCCAGTGTTGGCATCCCGGCCCATCGGCCATGGCTTGCACAATTTTGTGTGTTGATCGCGCGATCGGCGTGTTAAATCGCCCTTGCTCATCATTTGAACTGGATCTGCCATGTCGGCCTTTTTGTTTGACCCACCGCGCCTGCCTTCTGTTGCTGTTGTGGGGGAACCCGCCACCTATCCCATTCGCCGGATATTTTGCGTTGGCCGCAATTATGTGGCCCATGCCGCCGAAATGGGCGGCACCGTGGATCGCGAAGCGCCGTGGTATTTCACGAAATCGGCGTTTTCCGTGTGTCACAGCGGTGAAACCGTGCCCTATCCCCCCGGCACCGAGAATTTTCATCATGAGATGGAGCTGGTCGTGGCCCTGGGTGCGCCGGTGTTCAAATGCGATATCAAAACCGCTGCCGCCGCTGTGTTTGGCTATGGTTGCGGTTTGGACATGACCCGGCGCGATCGCCAGCAAGACGGCAAAGATAACCGCCGCCCCTGGGATCTGGGCAAGGATATCGAAAACGGTGCCGTTCTGGCCCCCTTGCACAAGGCGGGCGATGTGGGGCCGTTGGCGGGCAAACGGATTCACCTGTCTGTCAACGGTGCGGTGCGGCAGGATGCAGATCTGGCCGACATGGTCTGGTCTGTGCCCGAAGTCATCAGCCATCTGTCGCACTATTATCACCTTGGCCAAGGCGATCTGATCATGACCGGAACGCCCGCCGGGGTGGGGCCGGTGGTGGCGGGCGATGTATTGACCGGGGGGATTGATGGGTTGGGCGACATTGCCCACACCCTTGGCCCGTCGGAATAGTTGCGCAGGCCGGACATGCGCGCGTCAACACAGGTGCAGTGAACAGATGTGAAACTGGTTCGGAATGTCGGTGTTCACCCCGCTTTGACGGCGCGCGATAAACACCATTCTCCCTGATGGTTCAGGCGGGTTTTTCCGCTGCGATCCAATCATGGGTGCGCTCCACCACACGGGTCATCCGGGCCACCACCTGTGCCACCTCATCTTGCGATATCACCAGCGGCGGGCACAGGGCCAATGTGTCGCCCATCGCCCGGGTGATCAGGCCTTCTTCGTGGGCGAAATTACCGGCGGTCAGGCCCACCTTGCTGGCCGGATCAAACGGGCGTTTCGTGGCCTTGTCGGCAACCAGTTCAATGCCACAGATCAGGCCCGCACCGCGCACCTCGCCCACATGATCAAGATCGCCCAAGGCGCGCAGCCCGGTTTGAAACGGCTCGGCCATGCGCGCGGCGTTGCCCATCAGATCCTGTTCTTCGATGATGGCGATGTTTTCCAAGGCCACGGCACAGGCCACGGGATGGCCCGATGCGGTGTATCCATGGCCAAAGGTGCCGATCCCATGGGAATTATCGGCCACCGGCGCGTAAATCTCTTCGGAAAACAGCACCGCCGCCAGGGGCATATAGGACGAGGTCAATTGTTTGCTGACCACCATGATATCGGGGGTAAAGCCGTATTTCTCACAGCCAAACGGCGTGCCAAGGCGGCCAAAGCCACAAATCACCTCATCCGCGACCATCAGGATATCATACTTGCGGCACAGCGCCTCGATCCCCTGCCAATATCCCTTGGGTGGGGGCATGACGCCGCCCGCGCCCATCAAAGGTTCGCCAATAAAGGCGGCGATGGTTTCTGGGCCCTCGCGCAGAATCACCTCTTCCGCTTCGGCGATCAGGCGGGCGGTGAACGCCGCCTCATCTTCGTCCTCAGCGCCGAACCGGTAATGGTGCGGGCATGACAGGTGATGCACCGGAATTGCCGGCAGATCGAAATCGCGGTGATTGGTCGGCAATCCGGTTAACGACCCCGAAGCGATGGTGATACCATGATACCCTTTGATCCGGCTGAGAAATTTCTTTTTCTCGGGCCGGCCCAAAGCATTGTTCATATACCAGACCAGTTTGACGACCGTATCGTTCGCCTCGGACCCCGACGAGGTAAAGAAGGTGCGCGTCAGATTGGCCGGGGTCATATCGACCAGCTTTTGTGACAGTCTGATTGCGGGTTCATGGCTTTTGTGGGCGAACAGATGATAATATGGCAGCTTTTCCATCTGTGTGCGCGCGGCATCGACCAACCGATTCTGGCCATAGCCCACGGCGACCGACCATAGCCCGGCCAGACCGTCGATATATTGTTTGCCCTCGGTATCCCACAAATG
The DNA here is from genome assembly GCF_003057885.1 of Oceaniglobus ichthyenteri. Taxonomy (GTDB): domain Bacteria; phylum Pseudomonadota; class Alphaproteobacteria; order Rhodobacterales; family Rhodobacteraceae; genus Oceaniglobus; species Oceaniglobus ichthyenteri. Next base: position 30,454 of record NZ_QAGK01000020.1, on the reverse strand, counting down.
CACGCCCTTGCCGTGATCGATGATCAGCGGCCCCTGGGCTTCGTGAACGCGCGCATCGGTCAAAGGATGCAGCATTGTTGTGACGTCAGAGTGGTGCAGGGAATTTGGGATAACATTCATGGAAGACCTCACAGGTTAAGCAGTGTTTGCACCGATCATGACGCCCGGGTGGGGTTTGAACAAGGGTGCGCGCTTATCGTTCGGCAGCAATGGCGCGATCCACCATCAGGCGAAACGCCTTGGCCCCGGCATCCAACCCCAGGTCAATCGCGGGGGTGACGGGGGTTTTCATGCCCTTGTGCACCTCTTCCAACACCGCGCGATCTTCTTCAAATGCCAGCCGCGCGCCGGCGTTCATTTTATCGGAAATCGCCTGATCCTCGGGGTCGGTGTTGCGGTGTTGAAACCAGAAATACCGGGTGTTGTCGGTATCAATCGGCGTCATGAAATTGTAGGAAATATTCACATAGGTATCGGCCACGGCGGCGGCATCCGGCCCGCCAGTGCCAGCGGGCGTATAAACCGATTTGTTCAGGGCAATACCGGGCAATTGCATTTCGTAATGTTGCAACCTGTCGCATGGCCCCTGAAACCGGACCAATCCGGTGTAATAGGGCGAGGGCGGTTGACCGTATATCCAGCGTGAAACAGTCACGCCCGTATCGCTGCGCGACAGATCCAGCGGCGCGTTATCGGTGCCCGCCCCGGCAAAGGATGTGACATGCACCCAGGCCACATGGCTGGGATCCAGCAGATTGTCGCACACCCACAGGTAATGACAGGCAATATCCAGAACCCCGCCATCGGTATATCCCCAATCGGGATTGTCGAAATTGGCGATGTGAAAAATCTGATCCGGGTTGGCGAGGGCCGGATCGCCCATCCAGATCCACAACAGGCGATAACGATCAACCACGGGGTAGGACCGCACCACGGCCCGGCGCGGAATGGCATCGGGTTGGGTGGGGGCGGCCACGCATTGCCCGGTGCAATCAAACGTCAGCCCATGGTATCCACATTCCACCATGTCCCCGATCAGCCGCCCCTGTGACAGGGGCAGTTTGCGGTGCGGGCAGGCATTTTCAAGCGCGACAGGGGTGCCATCCTGTTGGCGATACAAAACGATGCGCTCGCCCAAAAAGGTTTCGGCGCGCAATGTACGGTCAAAATCGGTGCTCCAGCCCGCAACATACCAAGCATTCTTAATGAACATGCGGCCCCCTGAGCGATGGTTTCTGCCGATCTGCCGTGGTTTTTCCGTCGTTGTCAACTCGCGCTGTGGATAAGTTCAACTTATGTCGGGCAGAGATGGTTGATGCGCCGCCTCGGTCTTGATCCACTCCAGAAAGGCGCGGTTCTTCGGGATGTCGCGGGCGTGGGTCGGGCAAACCAGCCAATAGGCCAGTTGCGACTGCGCGATCTGGGGATAGGGGCGCACCAGCTTGCCCTCGGTCAGGGCATCAATCACCAAAGGTTCGCGCCCCAATGCCACGCCAAGCCCCTGAATTGCCCCGTGCACCACCATATGTGATTGGTCAAACTGACGGGGTGGCATATGATTGTTGATCGACACGCCGCATTCTCTGGCCCAAAACTCCCACGTTGGCTGCGAGCCGCCAAAATCGGCCAAAGCGTCGTGCAAAAGTGTGTTTTGCGCCAGAAATGTCTCGATCCTGGATGGGGCCGATGTGGCCAGAGCCGGGGCGCAGACCGGAAACAGGCGTTCTTCCAGCAACCGTTCGGCATGAAGATCGGGGTGGTGGCCAAAGCCATAGCAAATGCCGATGTCGGCATCGCGTGCTGTAAACGGTCCATGGCCGGTGTTTGTGGTGATCGACAGGGCCAGATCGGGATGCGCCAGATCGAAATGCAACAGGCGGGGAAACAGCCAGGTAAAGGCAAATCCCGGCAGGCAACTGATCACAATGGTATTATCGCCCCGGCGCCGATCACGCAACGTGGTGCAGACATCGGAAATGCGGCCCAAACCATCGCGTATCGCGCGCGCCAATAGGGCGCCGTCATCGGTGGGGCGGGACTGCCGCGCGCCGCGTATCAACAAATCCTGGCCCAACCATTCCTCAAGGCTTTTCACATGCTGGCTTACCGCGCTTTGGCTGACGCCCAATTCATCGGCCGCCGCGCTGAACCCGTTGCAGCGCACGACAGCCTCAAATGCACGCAGGGCGCCATAGGGAAGGTTGATGCTCATATAAGTCAGGCTAATATCTGAAATAATATTTTTCAAATGGTATTCTACGTGTCCGCAGTGCACCAAGATGTCATGGGGCACTGTCAAACGATCACATCGGCGCAACAGGGCGCGCGCAATCTTTTGGTGCAATGCGGCAAGGCGCGGCCCGGCGAGCGGATTCTGATTTTGTATGAAGACCCGGATTTTGGGTATTTCAATGCCGATCTTGCGCCGCTGGTGGGTGATGCCGCGCGTGCGTTGGGTGCACAGGTGCAGATGATCAAGGTGCCGTTTCTGCCCGAATCCCCCGCCCTTTCACCCGATCTGCGCAAAGCAATGGATCAGGCAGACCTGACGGTGTTTTTGGCGCGGCTTGGCGATCAGTTACGCTTTTCCGAACTTTCGCTGGGGCGGGTGGTTGTGTGTTTCGTGCTGAGTGGCGGGATATTGGCATCGGGGTTTGGCACCGGCGATTATCAGACATTCGTGACGTTGAAAGAGCGGGTGAATCGCGCCTTGGCGCGCGCCCGCCATGTGCGCGTTACCTGCCCCGCCGGAACCGATTTCAGCGGACATCCCGATATGGGCGACACGGGCGGCACTTCGGTTATGCGCTTTCCGCTTTCGGTGTTTACCCCGGTGCCGGGCGAGATGTTTTCAGGTCGGGTGGCCATGCCCGGGTTTTTGATTGGCACCGGGTCGCGATATTACCCTGATTATATGGTGCGGTTTGAAGGACCGGTATCGGCCAGTTTTTCCGCCGGCCGACTCACCGGATTTCACGGAAGTGCGGGAGATGTGGCGCGGGCCAACCGCCAGTATGACAGAATTTCCCAACGCTATGGGCTTGACCGCGACAGGGTTCATTCCTGGCATGCCGGGTTGCACCCCGGTTGCGGTTTTCAATGGGATGCCTTCGCGCAACCCGAACGCTGGAGCGGCACGGCCTTTGGCAATCCGCGCATTTTGCATTTGCACACCTGCGGCGCCGAGGCGCCCGGCGAAATCAGTTGGAATGTGATTGATCCCACAATCGAGATTGATGGCGTAAAGCTTTGGGAAAACGGTGTTTTCTACCCTGATCGTTTGCCGGGTGGTGCAGATATCCTGCGCCGCGCGCCGATGGTTGCCGCGCTGTTTGCCAATCCGGACCGGCGGATTGGACTTGCCCCTAATTGCGCCGTTCAAACCGGCGAAACAGCATCGAAAGACTGAAACAGATCACAAAATAAAATGCCGCTGTGGTGATCCATGCCTCAAATATCAGCCGGGTCGATGCCACCAGTTCGACGGTTTTATAGGTCAGTTCCTGAATGGAAATCAAAGAAATGATCGAACTGTCCTTGATCAGCGTGATGAATTGGTTTGCCATCGGTGGCACGATTTTTCTGAACGCTTGCGGCAACACGATATGACGCAGTTCCTGAAACCGGGTCATGCCGATGCTGCGCGCCGCCTCGCGTTGGCCTTTGGGCACCGATTGGATGCCCGCGCGCACGATTTCGCCCACAAACGCCGATTCAAACAACGCCAGCACGATCACACCCGAGACAAGGCCGGGAAACCGCCGCATATCGCCAAAGAAAAACTCCCAGATCGCGGCGTTCTCCGACCGGGCAATGCCGCGCGCCCAACTGTTCAGGTTCAGCGCGTCGATCAATTGCTGCGACAGGAAAAAGAAAAAGATGAATACGATCACGACGGGTGGTATATTGCGCAAAAGTTCCAGATAGGTCCGCGCCAGCATCCGCACCGTCAGGTTTTCCGCCGTGCGCGCAATACCAAGGATGGTACCCAGGATCAGCGCCAGAACCGACGCATAAATCGAAATACGAATGGTCGCGATCAGCCCCTGCAACAGCAGATTGGCAAACCACACCTCCTGATCTTCACGATAGCGCAGGATGTAGTTCGGGATCAGCTCCCATCGCCATTCATAGTTCAGCTTGCCCTCGATCGTCAGCACGACATAACCGATCAGCCCCGCCAAAACGGCAAGGATCAGGTAATCGGCCAGCTTGAGGCGTTTGAAAAAGGGCAAGCCGGGTGTCCTTATTGATTGACCTGGTCGGCCCATTCGGTGCCTTTGAACCAGTAATCGTTACGCTCTTTCAACCAACCCGACCGGGTTTTTACACCGATCCAGTTGTTGAAAAAGTTCAACGCGTCAGGATCGCCCTTGCGCAGGGCAAAGGATTCACCGGTGGCCAGGAAATTCTGATCGAACGGAATGGACAGGGTATCGGGGTACTGACGCTGTTCTGTGCTGGGTGTCGGTTCAGACGACATGGTGGCATGGGCGTTGCCGTTCAACACTTCCTGGGTTGCGGCACCGTCTTCGTCAAACAGCAACAATTCGGCCTCGGGGAACAGGGTGGCGATGACTGTCGCGGGGGTGGCCCCGCGCCGCGCCGCAAAGGTCACATCGGGCGAGTTGTAATCTTCAAGGCTGAAGCCTTCGGTCATGGCAGTATTGGCCAGGATCGTCACACCGGTATAGGCATAGGGTTCGGTGAAATTCACCGTCAGATTGCGCGCCGGGGTGATCGACATGCCCGAAATGATCACATCGAAATTGCCCGACACCAGGGCGGGAATGATCCCGTCCCATGCGGTTGGTACAAATTCGACGTCAACGCCCATATCTTCGGCCAACTGGCGGCCCACGTCCAATTCGAACCCGATCAATTCGCCATTCACATCGCGCATTGACCACGGCGTGAAAATCGACAGGCCAATGCGAATGACGCCTTCCTGTTTAATGGTTTCGATCACCGATTCCTGGGTCAGGGATTGGGTGACCTGTTGTGCCGGGGCGGCCAGGGTTGTGGCGGCCAGGGCGGCAAAGGCCAGGCCAAGGGTTCTGCGGTTAAACATTTAGGAATCTCCCTGAGGTTTGTTATTGATACACGGCAAATCGTTTTTCCATTCGCGATACGCCGAAAGACAGGATCAGCGTCACAACCAGATATACGGCGGCGACAGTGAACCAGATTTCGAACGACATGAAAGTGTCGGAAATAATATTGCGGCCCACCGTGGTCAGTTCGGCCACGGCGATCACGCTGACAATGGCCGAAGATTTGATCAGCGCGATCATTTCACCGGTCAGCGGCGGCAACATGAAACGGATCGATTGCGGCAGGACGATCCAGCGGTATGCCTGCGCGCGGGTCATGCCGATACTGTCGGCGGCCTCCCACTGGCCCTTGGGGATGGCGTTTATACCGGCGCGAAAGATTTCGGAAATCAGCGCCGAATGAAACACAGCAAGGGTCAGCACCGACGCGGCCCAACGATCCAGCCCGAAAATTGGCCCCAGAACATAGTAAAACAGGTATAAAAGCACCAAAAGCGGGATATTGCGGATCAGTTCAAGAAACCCGATCGCCACGCCCTTTCCCACCACAAGACCCGACAGGCGCAACAGCGCCACCACCAGACCCAAAGCGATGGCCAGCATAAAAGATGTCAACGAAAGACCAATCGTGGCCATAAGGCCAACCATGATCTCGCCCCACTGAAACCCGTCATCGGTAAAGGTGAACAGATATTTCGGCACCTGATACCATTGCCAGTTATACCCCATCTGTTGTGCGCCCACGTAAGACGACCAGATGATCGCGCACATCACCACCAGATACAGGGTTACCGCCACGGGCCGGGTGTTCATCCAGCGGGCCAGGGTCATGGGACGTCGGGCCATTCAGTGATCCAGGATCTGATCAAGAAACAGGCGGGCGCGGTCGCTTTTGGGGTTGGTGAAAAATACGCTGGGCGGCGCGGTTTCCACGATACGCCCCTGTTCCATGAAAACCATGGTATCGGCCACCTTGCGCGCAAACCCCATTTCATGGGTCACCACCACCATGGTCATGCCGGTGTTGGCCAATTCCACCATCACATCCAACACCTCGCCAATCATTTCGGGATCAAGCGCCGATGTGGGTTCGTCAAACAGCATCACCCGTGGTTCCATGCACAGACTGCGCGCGATGGCCACGCGTTGTTGTTGCCCGCCCGACAGTTGCGCGGGGTATTTATCGGCCTGTTCGGGGATATGCACCCGTTCCAGATATTTCAGCGCGGTCGCCTGGGCCTGAGATTTTGTCTGTTTGCGCACCTTGATCGGCCCGATGGTCAGGTTTTCCAGAACCGTAAGATGGGGAAAAAGATTGAACTGCTGAAACACCATGCCAACGTTTTGGCGCAGGGCGCGAATTTCGGGTGAACCGTCGTATAATTCCACTCCTTCAACACACAACTGCCCACTGTCGTGGCTTTCCAAGCCGTTGAAACACCGGATCAGCGTGGATTTCCCCGACCCCGACGGACCACAGACCACCATACGCTCACCTTGGTGAACGGATAGGCTGACCTGATCCAAGGCTTTGAAATCACCATAGAACTTATCGATATTCCGGGCCTGTATGATCACGTCTTTGGTCATTGCGCGCCTTTGCTGTGTGCCGCTGCGCTACCATGATAGGGCGATTTTTCAAGATGCACAGGCAAGAACGCCACACCCCCCTTTTCTGTTGCGCCGTCGCGGGCTAGTTCAGAGGCAACAAAGGACAATTCCCATGCCCGATCCCATCATCACCCCCCTGACCCAAGCGTTGGCCGAACAAAAACTGACCCGCGCCGAGTTGCGCGCGCTGATGCAGCGTTCAAACCTGCCTGCGGCCTGGCGGCTGTTGGTGTGGATTGCGGTGTTGGCGGCCACCAGCGCGCTGATCTGGGCCGCGTGGGACAGTTGGCTGATCTGGCCCGCGATGTTCGTGCATGGCATCGTTTTGGTGCATCATTTTTCGCTGCAACATGAATGTGTGCATTACACCGTGTTTCGCACCCGGTGGCTGAATGATCTGGTGGGCAACATCTGCGGATTCATTATCATCCTGCCGCATCAGTTTTTCCGCTATGAACATTGCGATCACCACACCCATACACAAATCGTTGGCGATGATCCTGAAATGGTGCCGATGCCGGAAACGTTTGGCCAATACCTGTGGTATCTCAGCGCGATCCCCTATTGGCGCACCAAGATCACCGAACTTTTGCGTCATGGTGCCGGGCGGCTTACCCCGCACGAGCGCCGGTTCACCCCCAAATCGGCAGAGCGTGTGGTGATCGGCGAGGCGCGTTTGATGCTGGGGTTTTACATCGCGTTGTTTGGCATCATGGCGATAACCGGATGGTGGGCACCGCTTTGGTTCTGGCTGATACCGCTGATCCTGGGCGAACCGGTGATGCGGTTCATCCGGATGACCGAACATGTGGGCCGCCCCACCGTCGCCCAGATGAGCGATAACACACGCACCAATCTGGTATCGCTGCCCTGGCGGTTTTTGGCGTGGAATATGAATTACCACGCCGAACATCACTATGTCGCATCGGTTCCGTTTCACGCCCTGCCGCGTTTGCATGAAAAACTGCGCGATCATGTGCATGTGCAACCGGGCGGATATATCGGCGCGCACCGCGATATTCTGGCCCAAATGCGCCATGGCGGATGACTGGACCGATCTGATCGGGGTGGCCGACCTGACCACTGGCTGGGTGACGCGGGTGGATCTGGGTGCGCGGCCTTTGGCGGTGTATCATACGCCCACCGGCATTTATGTGTCTTTGGCCCTGTGCAACCACGGCGGGGCGGATTTGTGCGATGGATACATGGATGGCCACCTGATCGAATGCCCGTTGCATCAGGGCGCGTTTGATGTGCGCACCGGCGCACCCATTGGCGCCCCGGCCACCCGGGCGATGAAAACCTTTCCTGTCCGGATCGAAAACGGCAGGGTGCAGATCAGATTGAAAGGATGACACATGGCCGCCTGGATCGCGATGATTTCAGACGCTGACGCCGATGCGCCATTGCAAAAGGCGCTCAACTTGGCGCGCACGCCCCATGGCACGGTCGACAATGTGATGCGGGTGCATTCGTTGCGGCCCAACACCATGGTCGGGCATGTGAAACTGTACCGTGCCTGTTTGCATGATGATGCCAACACCCTGCCCACGTGGTTGCAAGAGGTGATCAGTTCTTATGTGTCGGTGTTGAACGCCTGTCCTTATTCCTATGCCAATCACTGGGCCAATGCCGCGCATCTGATCGGTGATCCGGCCCACGCCGCGATGGTTGAGGCCGCGTTGCAGGCGCGCCGCCCCGAGGATGCCTTTGAGGGGCGCGAATTGGCGCTGTTGCGCTATGCCGAAAAACTGACCCTGACGCCCGGCGATATGGTCAAGGGCGATGTGATCGCCCTGCGCGATGCCGGTTTGGACGATGGCCAGATCCTGGAGGTGAACCAGATCATCGGCTATTTCAACTATGTGAACCGGTTGTTGAACGGGCTTGGCGTGACCACCGATGGCGATGTAGTGGGATATTACACATCGGATTAGGCAGCAGCGCGCCGCACCCGGCCTGCCCGCACGAATGCGGCAATGAATACCGCGGTGAGAACCAGAATAACCGTGGGGGCGGGCGAACTGTCGATGTAAAAACTCAGGTAGATACCGGCAAACCCCGATACCAAGGTCACGCCAACGGCAACAGGCAGCATTCGTTCAAACCGGTTGGTCACCAGAAACGCAATCGCCCCCGGCGCGATCAGCAGGCCGATCGACAGGATGATCCCCACCGCCGAAAGCGTGGCGACAATGGTAAGCGAAATCAGCGCCAACAGCCCATAATGCAGCCACCCGGTGCGCAGGCCCACCGCCTGGGCCTGAATCGGGTCAAACGCGTGTAACAGGAAATCCTGCCGCTTTGCCAGAATGATCGCGGCCACAAACACCGCGATCAACCCCGCCGTCCACATATCGGCGGTGCTGACCCCCAACATATTGCCAAACAGGATATGATCCAGATGCACATCGGTTGTGATTTTCGTGTACAACACGATGCCAAACCCGAACATGCCGGAAAACACGATGCCCATCACCGTGTCCTGTTTCACCCGGCTGTTGTTTGACAGGAACCCGGTGGACAGGGCGCAAAACATCCCGGCGCAAAACGCCCCGATGATCAGCGGGATATTTAGAAGGTAGGCAATCACCACCCCCGGCAACACCGCGTGCGAAATTGCATCGCCCATCAGTGACCAACCCTTGAGCACCAAAAAGCACGACAAAAGCGCGGTGGGCACGGAAAGCAGCGCCATGATCAGAAACGCCTTGTTCATGAAGGCAAATTGAAACGGTAACAAAAGTTCTTCTATCATTGTGGTGCCAGTGCTGCGGCGGCGCGGCGGCGCGCGGCCAGGTATCCGTGTTTCGGGGCGAAGACGAAGGCGGTCAGGAAGATGAGGGTTTGCAGGCTGACGATAATGCCACCGGTCGCACCATCGAGGAAAAAGCTGGCGTAGGCGCCGATGAAACTGGTGCCCGCGCCAATGGCGACGCTGACCATCAACAGGCGCGGAAACCGGTCGGTCAACAAATACGCGGTCGCCCCCGGCGTCACCACCATGGCGATCACCAGAAACGCGCCGACGGTCTGCAAGGCAGCCACACACGAGGCGGAAAGCAGGGTGAAGAATATCACCTTCAACATATCCGGTTTCAACCCGATTGAACGGGCGTGGTTTTCATCGAAAAACGTCACCATCAGGTCTTTCCACTTGGCCAATAGAATCGCCAAAGTGACAAAGCCGATGATCGCCAATTGCACCGTGTCGGTTGGTGTGATCGCCAGGATATTGCCCATGGTGATGGTCTGAATCGAAACCGAGGTCGGCGACAGCGACACCATGAACAACCCCAGCCCAAAGAACGAGGTAAAGATCAGGCCGATGATCGCGTCTTCCTTGAGCCCCGAGCGTTGGTTGAGAAACAGCATCGCACCCGCCGCCAACCCGCCGGCCACAAATGCGCCCAAGGCAAACGGCAGGCCCAACATATAGGCCCCCGCCACCCCCGGCACGATGGAATGAGACAAGGCATCGCCAATCAATGACCAGCCCTTCAGCATCAGATAACACGACAAAAACGCACAAATCGCCCCCACCAGGGCGCTGACCCACATGGCATTGAACATATAGCCATAGGAAAACGGTTCGAGCAGCGTGGCGATCATGCGCTTTCTTCCTGTTTTCGTTCGTCACCATACATCACAAAGGGGCGTTCATCATCGGTGATCACCCGCACCGTGCGCGTGTCATCATCATCATGCAGATCGGTGCCGCCCAAAACAAAATGGCGCAGCACCCCGCCAAAGGCGATTTCCAGATTTTCATGGGTGAATGTGTCTTCGGTCAGGCCATAGGCCAGCACGGTTTTGTTGACCAGAACAGTACGATCACAAAATTCAGGCACCGACCCAAGGTTGTGGGTGGAGACCAGCATCACCCGCCCCTCATCACGCATTTCGCGCAACAATTCGATGATCTGCTCTTCGGTTTGCACATCAACACCGGTAAACGGTTCGTCCAGCAAAATAACCTTGCCATCCTGGGCCAGAGCGCGGGCAAGGAACACGCGCTTGCGTTGTCCGCCAGACAATTCACCAATCTGGCGGTGGCGAAAATCGGCCATATTCACCCGGTTCAACGCGTCGGTGACGGCGGCGTGATCTGCCGCACCGGGGCGGCGGAAAAACCCCATATGCCCATAACGGCCCATCATCACCACGTCTTCGACCAATACCGGAAAGGTCCAATCCACCTCTTCGGCCTGCGGCACATAGGCGACGATGTTTTTCCTTAACGCTTCTTTCACCGGCATCCCGAGAATCGAAATCTCGCCCTTGGCGGCGGGCACAAACCCCATGATCGCCTTGAACAGGGTCGATTTGCCGGCCCCGTTCACCCCCACCAGCGCGGTAATCGTGCCGGTGGGAATCTTGAAAGTGGCATCATGCAACGCGGTATACCCGTTGCGATAGGTCACAGTTACGTCGTTTGCAGCAATGCCATGGGGTGTCATTTGCTTAGGCCACTCACAATTGTTTCCGATGTCACGCGCAGCAGATCAAGATAGGTCGGCACCGCGCCGTCGGCTTCTGTCAAGCTGTCAACATACAGCACGCCGCCATAGGCCGCGCCGGTTTCGCGCGCCACCTGTTCGGCCGGGGCCTGTGACACGGTGGATTCACAGAATACCGCAGGCACATTGTTGGCGCGCACACCGTCAATCACTTGGCGCACCTGTTGCGGCGTGCCTTGTTGATCGGCGTTCATCGGCCATAAATACAGCTCTTTCATATCGAAATCACGAATAAGATAGCTGAACGCGCCTTCGCAGGTGACCAACCAACGCTCGTCTTCGGGAATTGCCTGAACCGCATCGCGCAGGGGGCCGATGACATCGGTGATCTGCTGTTTATAGGTCGCGGCATTGGCGGCATAGGTTTCCGCATTGGCAGGGTCATGTTGAGACAAAGCATCGCGGATATTGTCGACATAAACCAACGCATTGTCCAACCCCATCCAGGCATGGGGGTTCGGTTTTCCGGTATATTCGCCGGAATCGACGCTGATCGGGTCAATCCCATCGGTCAGGGTGGCGCTGGGAATATCGCCAAGGTTGCTGAGAAATTGTTCGAACCACAATTCAAGGTTCAAACCGTTCCAAAGAATCAAATCGGCATCTTGTGCACGCAAGATATCGCGCGGCGTGGGCTGATAGCCGTGAATCTCGGCACCGGCCTTGGTGATGCTTTCAACGATGGCGGCATCGCCCGCCACGTTGCGGGCCATGTCGGCGATGACGGTAAAGGTTGTCACCGCCTTGAATTTTGCATCATCGGCCCAGGCCGGCAAAGCCAGGGTCAGAGCCAGGCCAAAGGCGATTTTGTTCAATGTCACGGGCGCACTCCTGCGGGTTGGGATTTGATACTTGAAAATGCTTATGAGAACTATTCGCGTTTGTAAACGGGTTTGATACTTATTCGCAAAGAAGTTAAGAAGTTGCGAACGGAGTGTGCAATGACCCAAGGCGATGACAACACCGACAAGATGGCGGATGCCTTGCGCAAAGCAGGCGTGCGGGTAACGAAACAGCGTATCGCGCTGCTTTCGGTGCTGTCCGCAGCCGAAGATCACCCCGACGCCGAAGAATTGCTGCGTCGCACCAAAGCGGTTGAACCGGGTGTGTCTTTGGCCACCGTGTATCGCACCCTTTCGGTGCTGGAAGCCGAAGGCGTGGTACAGCGGCACAGCTTTGAGGGCGGCGGTGCGCGGTTTGAAACCGCCAACACGCCCCATCACGATCATATCGTCGATCTCGACACCGGCGAGGTGTTCGAATTCAATTCGGAAAAAATCGAGCGTCTGCAAGAAGAGATCGCCGCCGAACTTGGCTATGAGGTGGTGCACCACCGGATGGAGCTGTATTGCCGCAAACGCAAAAAATGAGTCCTTCAGCCCACGCGCCCCGTATTGATTTAATCAAGGTTCACGCCCTGACCCACCCCATAAAAGGTGCAAATACCCGTGCTTTTCAGACTTTTCGCCACCTTATTTCTTGTGTTTTTCGCGCCCTTTGCCATGGCGCAAACCGATGAAACCACGCCCAGCCAAACCTTGATCGACATCCTGCAGGATGATGCGGCGCGGGCCATGTTGATCGAACAGTTGCAACAGGCCACCCCCGATTCGGCAGAGGCCGCTGTGCAAACCGCCCCCCCAACCGTGGCCCAGCAGGTGGTGAACGAAGTAACAAGCACGATCACCGCATTGATGGGCGTTGCAGAGCGCACGTTCGAAGAAATCGGCCGGGTGATCAATTTGTTGAAAAACGTTTCCCTTTCGGGGCTCAGTTTTTCACCGCAGGTGGTCACTCTGCTTTTGGTGATGGGCGCGGTTGTTCTGGTCAGTTGGCTGGGAAAACTGGCGCTTGATAAATTGATCGCGCGCCATCCGATTACTGCGCTTACGCCGATTGCCACGCGGGTGCGGCTGATTCTGGTCTATGCGGTTTTGCGGCTGGTCAGTCTGGGCGTCGCTTTGGCAGCGGGCTATGCCACGGCATTCCTGCGCCAACCGGCGGGGGGCGCCCCCTCGACCACCGAGGCGATATTCCTGACGGCAGTTCTGGTGTTTGGATTGTGCCGCATTGCCCTGCGTCTTGTGGTGACACCGGATGCCGAGCATGAGCCGACGCTCTCGCATCTGCACCCCCGCGCCCAAGAGGCGATATACCGCAAATTGCGCGGGCTGATTGCTGCGGTGACTTTCAGTTTCATGTTCATTCTGCCGTTGGTGCGGGAATGGATCGGGTTTGCCACCGTGCGCCCGGTGCGCACATTGCTGGCCACGGTTCTGATGGTCATGGCAATCCTGACGTTGAAACGGATCATTGTCATGCTGGACAAGGGCCGCGTTGCCGATGACCCGACCCAGACAGGCGCCGGTGCCGCCCTGTCGCGCGGGGCGCAATCGATCTGGCGCGCGGTTTGGCCGCCGCTGGCGACGGTTTATGTGATCTATTGCTGGCTGGTCGCGGTCACCCGGCCCCGGCAATTGTCTGATATCGTCCTGGGCGGAACGCTGTATTCCATCGTCGCGGTTCTGATGGCCTTGGTCGCGCTTTGGCTGATGCGCCTCGTCACCACCTTGCGCCTGAACCTGCCTGACGGGATTGACCGGGTCATGCCGGACCTTGCGCAGCGGCTTGGCGGTGTATTGCGCATGCTGTCTGGCGTGCTCGCGGCGTTCATTGCCATTGCGGCGGTGGTTCTGGGCCTGTTCGCCTGGGATATCATCGCGCTGGACGGGGTGTTGGAAAACGAAGAGGCGCATGCGTTCTTCTGGCGGCTGGTTTCGGCACTGTTGCTGGGCAGCGTCGTCGCCCTGCTTTGGGCGCTGATTGCATCATTTGTCGATCAACGCCTGCGCAGCGCAACCATGATTGACAACAGCCGTGCGCGTACCCTGCTGGGCCTGTTTCGCAATGCATTCACCATTTCAGTGACCATTCTGGGCACAATGGTGGTGCTCTCGCAGATCGGGATCGATATCGCGCCACTGCTGGCGGGTGCCGGTGTGATCGGTCTGGCCATCGGGTTTGGTGCGCAAAAGCTGGTGCAGGATATCATCACCGGTGTATTCATTCAGCTCGAAAATGCGATCAACGAAGGCGACGTGATCGATGTGGCGGGCGTCAGCGGCACGGTTGAAAAGCTGTCGATCCGGTCGGTGCGGCTGCGTGCGCTGGATGGGGCGGTGCATATCGTGCCATTCTCATCGGTGGATACGGTCACCAACCTGACCCGCGACTTCGGTTATCACGTGGCCGAAATCGGCGTCGGCTACAGCGAAAAGGTGCCCAATGTCATCGTCGCCATGCAGGCCGCGTTCGATACTTTGCGCGAGGGCGAATTTGCGCCCGACATCATCGGCGATTTCGAAGTGCACGGTGTGACTGCCTTGGGCGACAGCAGCGTGGTGGTGCGCGCCCGGATCCAAACAAAACCGGGCAAACATTGGGGCATCGGCCGCGCATACACCGCTCTGGTGAAAGAGGAGTTTGATGCCCGCGGTATCGAAATTCCGTTCCCCCACCGCCAATTGATGCTGCCGCCCGAATTTATCGAAGCATTGGCCAAACGCTCGGGCGAAGATGCAAAAGTGATCGAAGTTTAGGCCCTTACTCTGGCGCGGTGGTTTTATCGATCGCGCCAGGGTGGCAACACATCGCCCGGTGCGGCCGTGGCCTCATACACACCACGCGCCAACGCCCGGGCAACACAATGGGCCGCCGCCGCGCCAATCGTCAGCAGATCGGTATCCCCCACAGGGCGCGCACCGGTGGACAGCGCAAACACGATATCGCCATCATGGGGCGTGTGGGCCGGCACCACGGCGCGGGCAATGCCATCATGGGCGGCAACGGCCAGACGGTGACACTGGGCCTTGTCCAGCTTGGCATCGGTGGCGACGATACAGGGCGTGGTGTTGCCCCCGGCCACGGCCAGCATCGCCTGCATTTTCAGACTGATCGGCGGATAGCACAGCCCGCCGCGCGGGTCCGGCCCCAACCCGCCGAATTCACCATTCATCTCAAACGGAGCGGCCCAAAAATGCCCCGCTGGCGTTGTCGCGCTGCCCACCGGGTTGGCCACCACCAAGGCGGCAACCGTCACCCCATTGTCCAAAACGAACGACGCCGATCCAACCCCGCCCTTTTGCATGGCACACACCGCGCCGGTTCCGGCCCCGATACTGCCCAGGGCCACATCACCCCCCGCCGCGTCATAGGCCGCGCGCCCCAGCTCGCGATAGGGATTGACGCGCCACGCCTTATCCCCGCCATTCAGCAGATCAAACAGGATCGCGCCGGGCACAATCGGCACCCGCGCCGCACCAATGGCAAATCCGCGCCCGGCGGCATCCAATCCATCCATCACCCCCGAACAGGCGTCCAGCCCAAAGGCAGACCCACCAGAAATCACAATCGCATCCACCATCTGGACGGTCTTGTCCGGCGCCAACAGATCGGTTTCCCGGGTGCCGGGGGCCCCGCCCATCACATGGCACGACGCCACAAAAGGCGCATCGCCCACCACAACGCTGCACCCCGATTTCAAGCCGTGATCCTGGGCATGGCCCACCCGCAACCCGGGCACATCCGTCAATGAATTACGCGTACCGATCTGCATATCTGGCCCATTTCTGTTTTAAAAATATCCCGGGGGGTTTGGGGGGCTGGCCCCCCATTCCTTGCATCATATACAGCGCCCGCCATCCACTTCCAGTGCGACGCCGGTGATCATCGACGCCTCTTCACTGCACAGAAAACTGGCGGCATTTCCCATATCTTCAGGGGTTGAAAACCGCCCCAGCGGAATCGTCGACAGGAACTTGGCGCGCACTTCCGGGGTGTCTTCGCCCATAAAGGATTTCAACAAAGGGGTTTCCCCCGCTACCGGATTCAATGCGTTCACCCGCACACCGAACGGGGCCAGTTCCACCGCCATGGCCTGGGTTGCCGTGATCATCCAGCCTTTGCTGGCATTGTACCAATTCAATCGCGGGCGGGGCGATACACCGGCGGTTGAGGCGATGTTCAAGATCGCACCGGTGCCACGATTTTTCATCCCCGGCACCAAGGCGCGCGCGGTGAGATACACCGACTTCGCATTGATCCGCAGCACCCGGTCGAATTCTTCCTCGCTCACGTCCTCCATGGGCGTGGGCAAATGGGTGATGCCAGCGTTGTTGACCAGAATATCAATGTCGCCAAAGGCCGCGCGCGCCGCCTCGGCCATGGCGTTCACACTGGTCCCATCGCCCACATCGACAGTGCAGGCAACGCCGCCAATTTCATCGGCCATCGCCTGAGCCGAGGCGGCATCGATATCGGCACACATCACCCGCGCGCCCTCGGCGGCGAATTTGCGGGCGATCCCGGCTCCGAACCCCGATCCGGCGCCGGTGACGATGGCGGTTTTTTCTGACAATCTCATTAGGGTATTCCTTCGTTATGCAGTGGTAACATTGGCGCTGCGTCGATCAGCACCCGGGTATAGGGGTGTTTGGGCTGGCTGAAGACCGTTTCGGTTTCACCCTGTTCCACGATTTTTCCGGCTTTCATCACCAACACCCGATCAGTGATTGAGCGCACGACCGACAGATCGTGACTGATGAACAGATAGGCCAGATCGTGACTGCGGCACAACGCCGCCAACAGATCCAGAACCTGCGCGCGCACCGATACATCCAAGGCCGACACCGCCTCGTCAAACACGATCAGATCGGGCCTCAGGATCAGCGCGCGGGCGATGGCGATGCGTTGCCGTTGCCCGCCGGAAAATTCGTGAATGTACTTTCCCCCGTCCTCGGCATGCAGGCCAACGGCGATCAACGCCTCGGCCACGGCATCCTGTCGGGCCTTGCCGGCTGGCGGATGGGGCAACAGATGAAACGGCTCGGTGATCAGGCGGGCCACCTTGTGACGGGGATTGAAACTGCTGTAGGGGTCTTGGAACACCACCTGAAGGCCGCTGCGCAGGCGGGGCGTCGGGGTGGCGATGTCTTGCCCAAAGGCGGTGATTTTGCCGCCCTGCAACGGCTCAAGCCCCAAAATGGCGCGGGTCAGCGTGGATTTGCCACAGCCCGATTCCCCCACCAATCCGACCCGTTCGCGCGCGTTCACAGTCAGGCTGACGCCATCAACTGCGGTGCGATATTCACGTTTGCCAAACAGGCGGCGGCGCGGTTCGGGATAGGTGCGGGTGGCGTTTTCAACCACCAGAATCGGATCATCCTGTGGGGCCGCCGGGGGCATATCGGGGCGGTGGGTTGAGGCCGCGATCAGGGATTTTGTATAAGGGTGGCGCATATGGTGCAGGATTTGCGCGGTGTCGCCCTGTTCGACCACTGTTCCGTTTTGCATCACCACAATCCGCTCGGCCATGGTGGCGACAACGGCCAGGTCATGGGTGATCATCATCAGGCCCATGTTGAAATCGGCCACCAGTGATTTCAGCAACTCCAGAATTTGCGCCTGGGTGGTGACATCCAGCGCGGTCGTGGGTTCATCGGCGATCAGCAGTTTCGGGCGCTTGGCGATGGCCATCGCAATCACCACGCGCTGGCGTTGTCCGCCCGACATTTCGTGGGGATACCGGCCCAAGGGATGCGCTGTTAACCCGACCCGATCCAGAATATCGCGGGCCCGCTCCATCGCCTGTGCACGGGTTGACGGGCCGTGAATCAGGATGGTTTCGGCCACTTGGTTGCCGATGGTTTGCACCGGGTTCAGGGCGGTCATTGGTTCCTGAAACACCATGCCCATTGTATTGCCGCGCAGGGCGCACAGTTTTGGTTCGGGCAGGTTCAAAATATCCTGCCCATCGAGAATCAGCGCACCACTGGCCTGTGCGCCACGGGGCAAAAGCCCCATGGTGGCCAGTGCTGTCATCGATTTGCCCGACCCGGATTCGCCGGTCAGGGCCACGATTTGCCCCGGCGCAATGTCAAACGACACATCCTTAAGGATGGGTTTGCTGTAAATTCCGACATTCAGATTGCGCACCGATAACAGGGTCATGCGCGCAGCACCCGCAGCCGCGGATCCAGCCAATCGCGCAGCCCATCGCCCATCAGGTTCAGGCCCAGCACCGTCAGAATGATCGCCATGCCCGGAAACAGCGCCAGATGCGGCGCGATGCTGACCAGGGTTTGGGCATCGGCCAACATCCGCCCCCAACTGGGTGTGGGCGGTTGCGCGCCAAGCCCGACATAAGACAGGCCCGCCTCGGCCAGGATGCCCAGCGAAAACTGAATCGTGCCCTGAACGATCATCAGATTGCCGATATTGGGCAGGATATGTTCCACCGAAATCCGCGCCGATGATTTCCCGGCAACCCGGGCCGACAGGATGAAATCGCGGCTCCACAATCCCAACGCGGCGCCCCGGCTGAGGCGGGCAAACACCGGAATGTTGAAAATACCGATGGCGATGATCGCATTCACCGCGCTGGCCCCGAACACGGCGGTGATCAGAATGGCAATCACCAGCGCTGGAAAGGCAAATACCAGATCGTTGCCGCGCATGATGATTTCATCCAGCCACCCGCCGCGCCGCGCCGCCGCCGTCAGGCCCAGTGGAATGCCCAGCCCCATGCCGATGCCCACCGCCAGAACCGCCACCGCAATCGATGTGCGCGCGCCCACCATGATCATCGAGAAAATATCGCGGCCAAAATGATCGGTGCCAAACCAGTGCTGCGCGCTGGGCTGTTGCAATTTGTTGGGAATATCCAGCGCCGCAATATCATAGGGCGTAAAGATGAATGAAATTAACGCGGCCAACACAAAAACCGTCGTCAGCGCGGCCCCTAGGATCAAATTGCGCATCACGTTCGCCCCCTAAGCCGGGGATCGACGATGGCATAGGTCAGATCAACCAGGAAATTCACCAGGATCACGGCGAAAACCAACAGCATCACCACGGATTCCACCACGATCAGATCGCGCGCGCTGATGCTTTGAAACACCAACCGGCCCAGACCGGGCAGGAAGAACACCTGTTCAATAATGATTGCCCCGGCCAAAAGGAATGAAAATTGCAGCCCGATGATGGTCAGCACCGGGATCATCGCATTGCGCAAGGCGTGCCGCCACAGGGTTTGGCGCCGCGACAACCCCTTGGCCCGCGCGGTGCGGATGAAATCTTCGCCCAGCATGTCCAAAAGCGATGATCGCATCACCCGCGCCAAAATCGCCGCCTGCGGCAGGGCAAGGGCAATGGCGGGCAGGGTCAGCGCCTTGATCCCGTCCCAAAATCCCCTGTCCCAGCCGGGAAATCCACCCGCGGAAAACCAGCGCAGTTTGATCGCAAAAATCAGAACGCAAATCATCGCAAACCAGAAATTCGGGATTGCCACACCCAGTTGCGTCGCCCCCATCACCGCCGTATCGCCAAAATGGCCGCGCCGGGACGCCGCATAAATCCCTGCCGGAAACGCGATGATCGTTGACAGCGTCAGCGCATAGATCGCCAGCGGCAACGACACCCACAACCGATCACCGATCATTTCGGCCACGGGCGAGCGATAGGCATATGAGGTGCCAAAATCACCCACGACCATGCCGCCAACCCAACTGAGATAGCGTTGGAGTTTTGACTGATCCAGCCCCAGTTCGGCGCGCAGCGCGGCGATGGTATCGGGCTGTGCATTGATGCCCAGCATATACGCGGCCGGATCGCCGGGGGCGATTTCAATCACCGCAAATATAACCATGCTGGCAACGATCAGCGAGATCGCAAGAGACAGAAACCGTTTCAGAATATACCGCAGCATGGCGCAACGTTAGGGCGGTATTTCGGGGCGGTCCAGCGGGTTATTGCGCGCGGATCCGTCTGCGCCCCATATGCACCACACCCGGATTGCAATGCCATGAAATCGCACAGGTTAACGCCAGGTGTTGATGCAAATCAAAGTGGCGCGCGGACGGGGGCGTTAGGGTGATGCAACTGCAAAGTAACAGGAGACATGCCGTGTCGCATACCCCCCATGAATTGAGCGAAGAATTTCCCGACAAGGTGGATCAGATCCATGCCCTGAAGGAAAGCGATGCGCATTTCCGCAAGTTGCATGATGAGTATCACGAGGTTAACCGTTCGGTTCACCGGGCCGAAACCAATATCGAACCGATGAGCGATTTTGCCGAAGAAGACCTGCGCAAACGCCGGATGCGCCTGAAGGATCAGATCGCGCAATTGCTCGCCTGATCCGGTGTGGCGGCACGCGCGGGTGTGCGTGCCGCCACAGGTTTCCGGCCTAGTTGGCCCAGGAAACGCCGGTCAGATCCACCGCCTGGGTCGGTTGATTCAGCCACAACCCTTGCACATCGGCCTTGGCCACCGTGGGAATGGCCAATTCAAACAGAAACCCGTTCACGTAATCCTGTGCGATCATGCGCTGGGCATCCTGCATCAGCGCGGTGCGCGCATCGGGGGCGGTGGTGGCGTTCAGTTCATCCATGATGGCGATGAATTCGGGTTTGCCATATTGGAAATAGTAATCGGGATTGGCATAGATGCTGAAATCCATCGGTTCGGTATGCGATACGATGGTCAGGCCGAAATCTTTGCCGCGAAAGGTGTTTTCCAACCACTGCGCCCATTCCTGATTTTCGATCTTGGCGGTGATGCCAACGGCGCGCAATTGGCTGGCGATAATCTCACCTCCGCGCCGGGCATAGGACGGGGGCGGCAGTTTCAGCGTGGTTTCAAACCCATCGGCAAAACCCGCCTCGGCCAACAGTTTTTTCGAAAGCTCGGGGTCGAATTGCGACAGATCGGTCAGATCGACATAGGCAGGATGGTGCGGCGCGAAATGGGTGCCAATAGGCGTGCCCAGCCCGAACATTGCACCGTCGATGATGGATTGGCGATCAATGGCATGGGCGACAGCCTGGCGCACCTTGATATTATCAAAGGGCGGCATTTTGTTGTTCATCGCCAGAATGGTTTCGCCTTCGGTATTGCCAACCAGCACCTGAAACCGCGAATCCGCCTCAAATTGCGGCAGGTTTTCGGGGGCAGGAAAGCCGACAAAGGCATCGACATCTTCGGCCATCACGGCGGCAAAAGCGGCGGTGGGGTCGGAAATGAATTTGAACGTCGCGCGTTCAAGATGTGCAGGTGTACCCCAATAGTCAGGATTGCGCACCAGTTCGATCCGATCACCCTGCGCCCAGTCCTGAAATTTGAACGCGCCGGTGCCGATGGGCAGGGTGGCCAAAGTATCAGCCGATTCTGGTGCGACGATCACCGCATCGCCCCAAGCCATGTTGAACAGAAAGTTGCCCATCGGCGCGGACAGGGTGACCCTGACGGTCAGGGGATCGACCACTTCGACCGTATCAATCGGCGCGAACAGGCCCTTTTGGGCATTGGTGCTGTCATCGCCGCGCGCCCGATCAAGGGAAAATTTTACATCTTCGGCGTCCATCGTGGTGCCATCATGAAATGTAACGCCGTCGCGCAGAGAAAAGGTATAGGTCAGGCCATCGTCGGAAATCTCCCAAGTATCGGCGAGGCCGGGAATGATTGTGCCGTCTGACGCAAACCGGGTCAGGCCCTCGTAAACGTTGGAATATAACACGCTGTCAATCGCCCCGGCGGCCCCGGCGGTTGGGTCAAGGTTTGGTGGCTCAAGCTGAATCGCGACGGTTATACTGTCCTGGGCGATGGCTGTGCCGGCCGACAGGGCGAAAGCCGCAAGGATGGGGATGAGACGCATGGGTGTTTCTCCGTTGTTCGGTCAGGTTTGGTCGGGGGCCAGAAGCGCCACCAAAGACAACGCCATGACCGTTACGCTGTCCATCATATCATCAACGCCGATCCATTCATCGGGCTTGTGCGCCAGTTCCAAAATGCCCGGCCCATAGGCGATACAATTCTTCAGTTTACCGATCCTGTCGATATGCTTTTGATCATAGGTGCCGGGCGAGGCGACGAATTGCGCCGGTTTTCCCAGCACCTGTTCGATGGCACCGGCCACGGTGCGGGCGACCGGCGCCTCGCGATCGGTCATCGATGGCAGAACGTGGTTCAGTTCACGCAGGTCATATTCAAAATCGGGTCGGGTGGTGGTGAGCGTGTCAAGAATGCTGCGCACCTCGCCGCGCACCTGATCCAGCGGCTCTTCGACCAGAAAACGCCGGTCAATCACGATACGGCAGGAATCCGGCACGCAATGCGAGGGCAGCGCGGTTGAATCGGCCAGATTTTCGGCCTGCCCGCCATGAATTGAATTGATGTTCATAGTGGAATGACGCGCGCCTTCGGGCACCACGGGCATATCGGTGCGCCGCTTTGCCATGACCGGAAACAGCGTGGTTTCAAAAGCGTTGATCACCGCGCCCATATGGCGCACCGCGCAATCGCCGAGAAACGGCATTGACCCATGGGCAATTTCGCCAAAGGTTTCAATTTCGGCCCACCAACCGCCGCGATGACCCAAACACACCCGATCCTTGTTCAAAGGTTCGGGAATAATCACGTGCTGCACCCTGTCGGGGTTGAAATACCCCTGTTTCGCCAGATAGGCGACGCCGCCATACCCGCCGGATTCCTCATCCGCCGTGCCCGAGATTTCGATGGCACCCTGATAGTAGGGAAAGGCGGCGATGAAACATTCTGCGGCGATGATCGATGCGGCCAGCCCGCCTTTCATGTCACAGGCCCCGCGACCATAGATTTTGCCATCGCATAATTCGCCGCCAAACGGATCGCGCGTCCAGCCGAGGCCGACATCGACCACATCAGTGTGGGAATTGAAGTGAACACACTCGCCCGGCCGCGCCCCATCGCGCCGCGCCACAATGTTCCAACGGGGATATTTTTCGCAATCGCCCGGTGCGCCAACGGCGCGTACCAATTCGGTGTCAAAGCCCGAATTGCTCAGGCGTTGATCCAAATAGTCACAGATCGCATGATAATTTTCCCCCGGTGGGTTCAGCGTGGGAATGCGGATCAAATCTTGGGTCAGCGCGATCAGGGCATCGCGGCTGTTGGCGATCTGGCGATGAAGATGTGCAAGGTTGTTCATGCGTCCGAGTTTGGCCCAAGGCGCGCGTGGCTGCAACGGCGGACTGGGGGCCAGCCCCCAGACCCCCGGGATATTTCCAGCAGGAAAAACCACGGCGCGGCGCATCGGGTTTCAACGCAAAGGCGTGAGGAACGAAGGTTATGTGGCCTGTTTAAGCGGGAAAGCGCGCTGATTCGGTGCTGTGCTGAGTTAACAAGTGGCATCGCGGGTGCCTTAATTTTACCGCAAGTGTTTCCGTGCCTGTCCGGGCAGGGCGCAAGGGACCGTGTGATTTGATGGCGATAGGGGGCGCGCGGCGCCCTTGGATGAATATGGAAGGCAAGGAAATCAACCATCGGCGCGAAAGATGGCAAAACCCCAGCGCGCCAGGGATCGGCGTGGCGGCGTTGGTTTCTGCGTTAACGTCATCGTCAGAAACAGGGCGCAAATCGTTCCAAAACACGTCAAACATGTTGATTTTTAAAGGTTAAGCGGTGGTTCATGCGCCGTTGATACACCTTGGGGCGGTGGGAACAGAGGTGTGAGTTATGACAGCGCAGCGAAATGCGACAATAATCATTAAACGCAAAAAGGTGATTGCGGGTGGTCATCATGGTGGCGCGTGGAAAGTGGCCTATGCCGATTTTGTCACCGCGATGATGGCATTTTTTCTGCTGATGTGGCTTTTGGGAACGACGTCCGAAGATCAGCGCAAAGGCATCGCCGATTATTTCAACCCGACGATTCCGATCAGCCGGGTGTCGGGGGGCGGCGGCGGATCGTTTGGTGGCGACAGTGTGTTTTCGGAAGAAACCCTGACGCAGACCGGGGCGGGCGCCTCTGAAAGCTATCATGCGCAAAGCGATAAATCGCAGGGCCAAACCGGCGTCGACGCAGATGCCGCAGGTGATGCCAATGATAACGCGACCGAGGCCGAGATGGAGGCATTGGCAGATATGCTGACAGCGCGTGCAGGCGAAAGCATGGTCAGCAAGGATTTGTCGCGCCATATCATGACCCGGGTGACCGATCAGGGGCTGATCGTTGAACTGTTCGATATGCCCGATGCCATGTTGTTCGATGGCGATTCGGAATCGCCCACTCCGTTATTGGCAGAACTGGTGGATTTGGTGGCCGGTGTGTTTGCCTTGGCCGAAAATCAGGTGGCGGTGGCCAGCCATGTACGTGCCCAACCGGTTGTGCGGATGAACAGCGCCGTGTGGGATACATCAAGTGCGCGTGCCCATGTGATCCGCGGATTGTTGCAAGGTTCGCCGGTCGATGAGAAACGAATTCAAAGAGTTAGCGGCTTTGCCGATCGTGAACTGGTTGTCAGGAATCCGATGTCCGTGCGGAACAATCGGGTTGAACTGATCCTGCTTCGCTGAGCGATCTGCGGGATTGTCACGAATTTTATCGGTTAGCGGCCTGTTAACGCTGCTGGCGTAACACAGAGAGGAGAACGGGATAACGCATCAGAAAGGCGCATTATGACAATTTACTCCTCGATGGCGGCGGGCGTGGCGGGTTTGAACGCGAATGCCCAGCGGCTGGCGGGCATTTCCGACAATATCGCCAACTCTTCGACCTTTGGACATAAACGGATGGATACTGATTTCCATTCCATGGTCGTGAACGGCGGACAGCTGTCGGCCGGGCGGTACACGGCGGGCGGGGTCACCACCACCACCAGCCGCGATATCAGCATGGCAGGCCAGGTTGTCGGCACCGATAACCCGATGGATATTTCCATTGAAGGCCGCGGCATGTTGCCTGTAACCGATATTGCGGCCTTGGGTCGGCAGGGTGACCTGCCGCTATCCCTGATGACGACCGGATCGTTCCGGCCCAATAACCAGGGCATATTGGTAAATTCGGCCGGTCAGGTCTTGATGGGGTGGCCGTTGAATGGGGATGGGACGCTGCCCAGTGTGACGCGCGATACCAGCGCGGCTTTGGCCCCTGTAAACATTCGCCACAACCAATCCATTGCCAACCCAACCACAGCGATGACCATGGGGGTCAACCTTCCATCGGCAGAAACACTGGCCGGTGCAGCAGGCACGCCTTTGGAGCTTTCGATGGAATATTTCGGCAATCTCGGTCAGCCGGAATCCCTGACGGTGACTTATACACCAGATGTGCCGGCAACAGGGCGATCTGACAGTTGGACGATGGTGATTACCGATTCGGCCTCGGGTGGTGGTGTGGTTGGTGAATATCAACTGACATTTGACGACACAGCGGGAAATGGCGGCCGCCTTGCGACGGTAACTGACGTGGCAGGGGGGGCGTATGATCCGGCAACAGGTTCGATGCCGATTACCGTTGGCGGCGGGGATATTCAGTTTTCGATCGGGCAGATTGGCGGACTTGACGGGATGACGCAACTTTCCTCAAGCTTTGCGCCGACGAATTTAACAAAGAACGGATCGCCGGTGGGTAACCTGCTGGGTGTTGAAATTGATCCCAGTGGCGTGGTCAACGCGGTTTATGACACCGGATTTACCCGTCCGATCTATCAGGTGCCCCTCGTTGATGTGCCCAACCCTGATGGTCTGATTTCGACGAGCAATCAAACCTATAAGGTATCGCCCGAAAGTGGCGCGATGTTTCTATGGGATGCTGGCGATGGCCCGACCGGATCAACCAGAGGGTATTCGTTGGAAGGCTCGACCACCGATATTGCGGTGGAATTGACCAATCTGATCCAGACCCAGCGCGCCTATTCGTCGAACGCCAAGATCATTCAGACGGTCGATGAGATGCTTCAGGAAACCACAAACCTCAAACGCTAAGTTTTGGCCCACTCTGATCCGAGGATTGAACCATGAGTATGACCTCTGCCCTGAACAATGCCCTAAGCGGGTTGAATGCCGTCGGGCGGTCCGCGCAGCTGGTGTCGTCAAATATCTCCAATGCGCTGACACCTGGGTACGGTCGCCGCGAATTGGCGCAATCCTCTGGTCCGATGGGCGGGGTGCAGGTGAATGGCATCCAGCGCATGGTCGATGCTGTTGTCCTGTCGGACAGACGTCTGGCCGATGCCGCCGTCGCACAGGGCGGCGCGACGACCGGTTTCCTTGACAGGCTGTCAGATCTGATCGGCGCGCCGGATGATCCCGGCGCGCTGACCGGGCGTCTGACGTCATTTGAGGGGCGGCTGTTAGAGGCCGCAAGCCGCCCTGATTCCAGCACCCGGTTGCAGGCGGTGGTGGACGGGGCAAAAGATCTGGTCGCGCGCGTCAACAGTATTGGCGCGGGAATACAGGCCGAACGTCAGGCGGCCGATCGCGCAATCGGGCGGGATGTTGACATGTTGAACACCACGCTCGTCGAGGTAAAGCAATTGAACAGCTCGATTGCGCGCCTTTCAGTCATGAATGACGATGCCAGCGCGCTGCATGATCAACGGCAGGTGTTGATTGATCGCATCGCCGAACTTGTTCCGGTGCGCCAAATTCCCCGGGATAACGGCGCTGTCGCATTGATGACGACGGGTGGGCAGGTCATGTTGGACAGTTTCGCCGCCACATTTGAATTTAGCGTGTCAAACGCGGTGACCACTGGAATGAGCCTGGCCGGGGGGCAATTGTCGGGGCTGTCCATGAATGGACAGGCGATTGCGATGAATACAGGGTCGGGGCGCTTTGATGGGGGCCGTTTGGCCGGACATTTTGAGGTGCGCGATGCCCTTGCACCCGGGGCACAGGCAGATCTGGACGCATTTGCCCAGGATTTGATTCAAAGGTTCGAAGCCGCAGGCATCGACCCGACCCGCGCTGTGGGTGATCCGGGTTTGTTTACAGATGCAGGCGCCGCTCTGGCGGCTTCGCCCCCCGAAGGATTGGCGCAAAGATTAAGCCTGAATTCTCTGGCTGATCCGGCCCAGGGCGGAATGGCCAGCCGTTTGCGCGATGGCCTGGGGGCCGGGGCGGCGGGAAATGTCGGAAATGGCGCAATTCTACAGGCTTTGTCGGATAGTTTGAATGACTCGCGCGCGACAGATCTGGGTATCTCGCTGTCGGCATCGGGGTACGCTTCGGAATTGATGTCACGCAACAGCGGCACCCTGTTTCGAGCCGAGCAATCACAATCGTTTTCTCAGAATCGCGCCGATGCCTTGCGAGAGCAAGAGCTTTTGAACGGCGTTGATACCGATCAAGAGATGCAGAAACTTTTGCAGATCGAACAATCCTATGCCGCGAACGCCCGAGTGATTCAGGTGGTCGATGACATGATGCGCCGCTTGTTGGAGATTTAAGACGATGATGCAGACTATTGGTGACCTCGCAATGAGCTTTGGCAATCGCGCCTCTAACGTGCGGATCCGCACGGAAATGAATACACTGGTGCAAGAAATGACGTCGGGTTTGAAATCGGACATTCGCACACCTCTAAGCGGCGATTTGGCACCGGTCGCGATTATCGAACGATCTTTGTCAAATCTTTCAGCCTATGAAACAATCATCAATGAATCAGACCTGTTTTTGACCGCCGCGCAAAGCGCGCTTTCTCAGGTGACAGGATACCTTGATGGTCTGGCTGACCATCCATTTGACTTGGAAAATTCGAACAACCCGGCACTTATCGCCAATTTCGGCAAAGAGGCGAGCCATCAGTTTGATTCGCTGGTGAATACGCTGAATACAAAAATTGCCGGACGCGCCTTGTTTGCCGGCAAC
Source organism: Oceaniglobus ichthyenteri (assembly GCF_003057885.1). GTDB lineage: Bacteria > Pseudomonadota > Alphaproteobacteria > Rhodobacterales > Rhodobacteraceae > Oceaniglobus > Oceaniglobus ichthyenteri. Next base: position 2,583 of record NZ_QAGK01000020.1, on the reverse strand, counting down.
GACACGGCGACACAGCCTGTGGGTAACTCAGAATCAATTCTGGATGATCTGTTGGCAACATTGCCCGCCGGTGCAACTGCTGAAGACATTTCAACGGCAACAGACGCTTTTTTCGCAGCCGGAGGCGGGTTTGACGCCCACTACCTCGGCTCTGATACGGCGCTCAGCCCGTTTCGCATCTCTCCGCAAGCGACGATGTCATTTACGCTTACGGCCCAAAGTTCGGAAATTCGGGATGCTTTGGCGGCGACTGCAAAAGCAGCCTTGATAGATCGCGGTGTTCTGGCCGGCAATACGGGTGCGCAGCGAACGTTGATCCGCACTTCGGGATTGGATTTGGTCAATGCAAGTGCAGGTATTGTCGCCGTACGGGGCGAGGTGGGGATTTCCGAAAACCGATTGGAAACGGCGCGGACCCGCAATGCTGTTGAAACCGATACGCTTGAAATGGCACGGGCCGAACTGGTCGGGGCGGATCCGTTTGAAACAGCTTCGAAATTGCAGATGGTGCAGACCCAACTTGAGACATTTTACACTTTGACCGCGCGCCTGTCGCGATTGAACCTCACAGGATACTTGCGATGATGGTTCTGCGCGCTTTGGCAGTGCTGTTTTTGTGTTTTGCAACACAGGTTTCGGCAGGCCCGGTACGGATCAAGGATCTGGTTGAATTTGATGGAGTGCGTGGCAACGATCTGGTTGGATATGGTCTGGTCGTCGGGTTGAATGGCACCGGCGATGGAATGCGCAATTCGCCGTTCACCGAAGACATCATGTCAAACATTCTGGAACGCCTTGGGGTGAATGTGACGGGCGAACAGTTTCGCCCCCGCAATGTCGCCGCGGTTTTGGTGACCGGTGCTCTGCCTCCGTTTGCGCGAACGGGCGCGCAGATCGACGTTACCGTTTCTGCCATCGGAGATGCCAAAAGCCTGATGGGAGGCACATTGATCATGACGCCCCTGAACGCTGCCGATGGCCAGATCTATGCCGTCGCCCAAGGCACGATACTGGCCGGAGGTGCCGTTGCCGAAGGTGACGGTGCCACAGTGACCCAAGGCGTTCCAACCTCTGGAATGATCCCGGCAGGCGCGCGCGTAGAACGTGAGATCGACTTTGATTTTTCCGGCCTGACATCCATACGACTGGCATTGCGAACGCCTGATTTCACCACAGCCGGCCGGATCGAAGCTGCGATAAATCGCGATCTGCGCCGCGGTGTCGCCGTGATGCTGGATGCCGGCACTGTCCTTGTGGATATTGGCGCCACCCGATTGCAATCGCCCGCCCATGCGATTGGTCGGATCGAGAATATATCTGTCGAACCACAGCGCAAGGCGCGCGTGGTTGTCGATCAAAGTTCGGGCACGATCGTTATGGGCGAGGATGTCCGCATCAGTCGTGTGGCGGTAAGTCAGGGCAATCTGACGATACGTATCGAAGAAGCACCGCTGGTCGTACAACCAAACCCCTTTGCAGAAGGCGAAACTGTCGTGGTGCCGCGCACCAATGTTGGGATCGACGAAGAGCCGGGTATTGGTTTGGCCGAGGTGCCCAATGGAACATCCCTATCAGAGGTTATCCAAGGCCTGAACGCCCTCGGCGTATCGCCACGTGATATGATAGACATTCTCAAAAGCATCAAAGCAGCAGGTGCCCTTCACGCTGAGTTCATTGTGAGATGATTGTTAGAAATTTGAGGTCAGCATTGTTGCAGAGCTGGTCTTGTCACGATTTAAAGTTTTTCGTTTTTAGGGGCGGGATCCATTGATTTCGAGGTGGTGCGTGATTCACAATTTGAAAAACGAGCGGTGAACATGTCTGATCTTTTCTGGCTAACTGATGCGCGGATGGTGCGTCTTGAGCCCTTTTCCCCAAGTCCCACGGCAAGCCGCGCGTTGATGATAGGCGTGGCCTGAGCGGTGTTATCTTCGTTAATCGTAACTGGACCTGTCGCGCTTTCGTGCCGCCCCAAGTGCTCGTTTAAGCCACCTTTCGTTCGAAGGCGACAGGGCTTTTCCAGCCGAGTGCTGAGTGACGGCGGCGCGGATTGTAGAACCCATTGATGTATTCAAAGATTGCGATCTCAGCCTGCCGCCGCGTTTCCCATGACCGCCGCCAGATCAGCTCTGCCTTGATGGTTTTGAAGAACGTCTCAACAGCCGCGTTATCATAACAATTGCCTCTGCCACTCATCGATACCTTGAAGCCATGCTGGCGCAGGATTTTCTGATAATCGTGAGAGCAATATTGGCTGCCACGGTCGGTATGATGGATGCAATCTTTGGGCGGTGGGCGGAATGCTATCGCCATGTTCAACGCGCGGATCGCCAGGTCGCGCTTCATGCGGTTGCTGACGGCCCAACCGATCACACGCCGAGAATGCAGGTCCAGGATCACAGCCAGATACAACCACCCCTCACGCGTCCAAATGTAACTGATATCGGCCGCCCATTTCTGGTTGGGCGCATTAGCGCTGAAGTCTCGATCCAGCAGGTTCGGCGCGATGTTGAACTTATGATCGCTGTCGGTCGTGACCTTATGTTTACGCGTTCTGAGCACGGATATGCCGTTCTGACGCAT
>NZ_QAGK01000002.1 GCF_003057885.1 Oceaniglobus ichthyenteri | reverse complement strand
CCTGAAATCGGCGAAGAGTCGATCAAGGCCCTGATGGCCGCTGTCGATGATTTCATCCCCACGCCTGAGCGTGCAGTGGATCAGCCGTTCCTGATGCCGGTCGAGGATGTATTCTCGATTTCGGGTCGTGGTACTGTTGTGACCGGCCGTGTCGAGCGTGGCGTGATCAACGTTGGCGACAGCATCGAAATCGTCGGGATCCGCGACACCAAGACCACCACCTGTACCGGTGTTGAAATGTTCCGCAAACTGCTGGACCGTGGTGAAGCTGGCGACAACATCGGCGCGTTGCTGCGCGGCATCGACCGTGACGGCGTTGAGCGTGGTCAGGTTCTGTGCAAGCCCGGATCGGTCAAGCCCCACACCAAGTTCGAGGCAGAAGCCTATATTCTGACCAAGGAAGAAGGCGGTCGTCACACACCGTTCTTTGCCAACTACCGCCCGCAGTTCTACTTCCGTACCACGGATGTGACCGGCACGGTTGTCCTGGCCGAAGGCACAGAAATGGTCATGCCTGGCGATAACGTGTCGTTCGGTGTCGAGCTGATCGCCCCGATCGCCATGGAGCAGGGCCTGCGTTTCGCCATCCGCGAAGGCGGCCGCACCGTCGGCGCAGGCGTCGTGTCAAAAATTACTGAGTGATTTTTGAACAAGGTGGGTTGCAGGGGATCGCAAGATAACCCAATACCCACCTTCTCGCCCTTCTGGGTGCATGCCCAATAAAGATTAAGGTTCGACGTGGGGGCATCAATTCCGGTGCCTCCACCTCTCAATCTCAAAAGCCGCGAAAGGCAATTGCAATGGCCGCTAGCCAAAACATTCGCATTCGGCTCAAGGCGTTCGATTACCGCGTACTGGATGCCAGCACGCAGGAAATCGTGAACACCGCCAAACGGACGGGCGCCACAGTGCGCGGCCCGATTCCGCTGCCGAACAAGATCGAAAAATTCACCGTTCTGCGTGGTCCCCACGTTGACAAGAAATCTCGTGATCAGTTCGAAATCCGCACGCACAAGCGTTTGTTGGATATCGTTGACCCGACTCCGCAAACCGTGGACGCGCTGATGAAGCTCGACCTGGCGGCCGGTGTCGACGTCGAGATTAAGGTATAAGGAGCGATGGATATGTTGCGCTCTGGCGTTATCGCAAAAAAGGTCGGCATGACCCGCCTTTTCATGGACGACGGGAAACAGATTCCCGTGACCGTCCTTCAACTGGACAAGCTGCAGGTCGTGGCGCAGCGCACGATTGAACGGGACGGTTATACCGCCGTTCAGTTGGGTGCAGGCACAGCCAAGGTCAAGCGGACAACCAAGGCAATGCGCGGCCACTTTGCCGTCGCCAAGGTTGAGCCGAAGCGGAAGATCGCGGAATTCCGCGTCGCCGCCGAGAACCTGATTGGTGTGGGTGAAGAAATCACTGCGAACCATTACTTTGAGGGGCAGTTCGTCGACGTGGCGGGCACTTCGATCGGTAAAGGTTTTGCCGGTGCGATGAAACGCCACAACTTTGGTGGTTTGCGCGCCTCGCACGGTGTGTCGGTTTCGCACCGCTCACACGGTTCGACCGGTCAGTGTCAGGATCCAGGCAAGGTGTTCAAAGGCAAGAAGATGGCCGGTCACATGGGTGCTGCCCGTGTTACCACACAGAACTTGCAGGTTATTCGCACCGATGCCAACCGTGGCCTGATCATGGTCAAAGGTGCGGTTCCCGGTTCCAAAGGCGGCTGGGTCACGATCAAGGATGCGGTGAAGAAGCCCACCCCGGAAAACGTAATCTACCCCGCCGCGCTGAAATCTGCCGCTGAAGAAGCCGAACGTCTGGCCAATGAAGCCGCCGAAGCCGCCGCAGCCGAAGCCGCAGCCGCCGAAGAGGCAGCAGCAGCCGAAGCCGCAGCGCTGGAAGCAGCAGCCTTGAAAGATGCGGAAGCCGAAATCGAGGCTGACAAGGCCGAGGCCGGTGACCAGAGCGAGACTCTGGACGAGAAGAAGGAAGGCGACCAATGAAACTCGACGTGATCAAACTGGACGGCGGCTCGGCCGGATCGGTCGATCTTGGCGACGAGATCTTCGGTCTGGAGCCGCGCGCAGACATTCTGCACCGCGTCGTCCGCTGGCAGCGCAACAATGCGCAGCAGGGCACCCACAAGGTGAAAACCCGCTCCGAGGTCAGCTATTCGACCAAGAAGATCTATCGCCAGAAAGGCACCGGCGGCGCCCGCCACGGCGCACGTTCGGCACCGATCTTCCGGTCGGGTGGTATCTACAAGGGGCCAACCCCGCGTAGCCACGGCCACGAACTGACCAAGAAGTTTCGCAAACTTGGATTGAAGCACGCGCTTTCGTCCAAGATGGCGACCGGCAACCTGGTTATCATCGAAGATGCGGCCTTGGCCGAGATCAAAACCAGTGCATTGGCAAAACAGATCGCGAATCTGGGTTGGAAGCGCGCGCTGGTCATCGACGGTGCCGAGGTGAATGAAAACTTCGCCCGTGCCGCCGCCAACATCGACGGTCTGGATGTTCTGCCCAGCATGGGCGCAAACGTCTATGACATTCTCAAGCGTGACACGCTGGTCATCACCAAGGCCGGTCTGGAAGCGCTGGAAGCGAGGCTGAAATGAACGCGAAACCGGAACATTACGATGTGATCCGCAAGCCGGTCATCACTGAAAAAGCCACAATGGCGTCTGAAAATGGCGCCGTGGTGTTTGAAGTGGCGATTGATTCGAACAAACCACAGATCAAGGAAGCTGTGGAAACCTTGTTTGGCGTAAAGGTGAAGGCGGTTAATACCACCATCACCAAAGGCAAAGTCAAACGCTTCCGGGGCATGCTGGGCCGTCGTAAAGACGTGAAAAAGGCCTATGTGACCTTGGAAGACGGAAACACGATTGACGTTTCCACAGGTCTCTAATAGCTGAACACCAACGATGAGGCCCCGGATTCGATCCGGGGCCGATTGTTTTGGCATATGGCGGGTACTCTGCCTTATGCCGTGCGTCGGGGACCTGCGGGGCCCTTTATAACAGACAGGTCTGGAGACAGGCCGCAAAGCAAACGGAAGACACAAGCATGGCACTCAAGTCGTATAAGCCGACGACGCCAGGCCAGCGCGGGCTGGTGCTGATCGACCGTTCGGAGCTTTGGAAAGGACGCCCTGTAAAAACTCTCACCGAGGGTTTGAGCAAGAATGGCGGCCGGAACAATACCGGACGGATCACGATGCGTCGTATCGGTGGAGGCGCAAAGCGTCTTTATCGTATCGTCGATTTCAAGCGGAACAAGATGGATGTGGCGGCCACCGTCATTCGCATCGAATATGACCCGAACCGGACAGCTTTTATTGCGCTGATTTCCTATGATGATGGTGAGCAGGCTTATATCCTGGCGCCTCAGCGTCTTGGCATCGGTGACAAGGTGATTGCATCGGCCAAGGCCGATATCAAGCCGGGCAATGCGATGCCGTTTTCGGGCATGCCGATCGGCACGATTGTTCATAACATCGAGATGAAGCAAGGCAAAGGCGGACAGATCGCCCGTGCTGCCGGCACATACGCCCAGTTTGTGGGTCGTGATGGTGGCTATGCGCAGATCCGTTTGTCATCGGGTGAATTGCGTCTGGTTCGCCAGGAATGCATGGCCACTGTTGGTGCGGTATCAAACCCCGACAACAGCAACCAGAACCTGGGCAAGGCCGGTCGCAACCGCCACAAGGGCATTCGCCCATCGGTGCGCGGTGTCGTTATGAACCCGATCGATCACCCCCATGGTGGTGGTGAAGGCCGGACATCCGGTGGTCGTCACCCGGTTACCCCATGGGGCAAACCGACCAAAGGTGCGAAAACCCGTAACAAGAACAAAGCGTCGCAGCGGCTTATCGTCCGTTCGCGCCACGCCAAGAAGAAGGGGCGCTGATAGATGTCGCGTTCTGTCTGGAAAGGCCCGTTCGTCGATAGTTTTGTGCTTAAGAAAGCCGAAGCGACTCGTGAATCCGGTCGTAAAGAAGTTATCAAAATCTGGTCGCGTCGTTCGACCATTCTGCCCCAGTTTGTGGGCCTCACCTTTGGCGTGTACAACGGCAAAAAGCATATTCCGGTCAACGTGTCCGAGGATATGATTGGCCAGAAGTTTGGTGAATATTCGCCAACGCGTACCTATACCGGTCACGCCGCCGATAAGAAGGCGAAGCGCAAATGAGCAAGGAAAAGAACCCCCGTCGCGTGGCCGACAATGAGGCCTTTGCGAAGGCCAAGATGCTGCGCACAAGCCCTCAGAAGCTGAACCTCGTTGCTCAGTTGATCCGTGGCAAGAAGGTTGAAAAGGCATTGTCCGATCTGACCTTCAGCAAAAAGCGGATTTCGGCTGACGTAAAGAAGTGCCTTCAGTCGGCGATTGCCAATGCGGAAAACAACCACAACCTCGACGTGGATGAGTTGATCGTGGCCGAAGCCTATGTCGGCAAGAACCTGACCATGAAACGCGGTAAGCCCCGTGCCCGTGGTCGGTTTGGCAAGATCGTCAAGCCGTTTGCCGAACTCACCATCAAGGTGCGCCAGGTCGAAGAAACAGCCGGGGAGCAGGCGTAATGGGACAGAAAGTAAACCCGATTGGCATGCGCTTGCAGGTCAATCGCACTTGGGACAGTCGTTGGTACGCTGATACCAAGGATTACGGCAATCTGCTTCTTGAAGATATTCGCATGCGCGAGTTCATCAAGAAAGAATGTGCACAGGCCGGTATTTCCAAGGTGATCATCGAACGTCCGCACAAAAAGTGCCGCGTTACAGTTCATACCGCACGCCCAGGCGTCATTATCGGCAAAAAAGGCGCCGATATTGAGACACTGCGCAAAAAGCTGGCGGCAATGACCGACAGTGATCTGCACCTCAACATCGTCGAGGTTCGCAAGCCCGAACTTGATGCCGCTTTGGTGGCCGAAAGCATCGCTCAGCAGCTTGAGCGCCGGGTTTCGTTCCGTCGTGCGATGAAACGTGCGGTGCAGAATGCGATGCGCATGGGATCCTTGGGTATTCGGGTGAATTTGGCCGGCCGTCTTGGTGGTGCCGAAATCGCGCGGACCGAATGGTACCGTGAGGGCCGTGTGCCTTTGCACACTCTGCGGGCCGATATCGATTATGCCGGATATGAGGCAAAGACAGCCTATGGCATCATCGGGATCAAGGTCTGGATTTTCAAAGGCGAAATCATGGAGCATGATCCGTCGGCGCATGATCGTCGGCAGGCCGAGCTTCAGGAAGGCCCCGCGCCCCGTGGCGCTGGCGGTCGGCGTTAAGGAGTAACGGAAATGCTACAACCAAAACGCACAAAATTCCGCAAGATGCACAAGGGCCGCATCCATGGCGACGCAAAAGGCGGGTCTGACCTGTCGTTTGGCACCTATGGTTTGAAGGCTGTTGAGCCCGAGCGGATCACCGCCCGTCAGATCGAAGCCGCGCGTCGTGCCATGACCCGTCATATGAAACGGCAAGGCCGCGTCTGGATTCGGATTTTCCCGGATCTGCCCGTCACCTCAAAGCCCGTCGAAGTGCGGATGGGTAAAGGTAAGGGGTCGGTTGATTTCTGGGCGGCCAAGGTGAAACCCGGTCGGATCATGTTTGAGATTGACGGTGTTACCGATGCTGTCGCACGCGAGGCCCTGCGCCTGGCCGCGATGAAGTTGCCGATCAAGACGCGCACTGTGATGCGCGAAGATTGGTAAGAAGCGGCGCGCCATGAGTGGCGCGGCCAAGTAATCAGAAGGCCCCCGCTGCAATATGCGGGGGCTTTTGTTTTTCTCCACCTGATCAGGCGATTTACTATGGCAAATATATCCTCATTGTTTGTGACACGACTGTACCACGCGGCGCTTTCATCCCGTGGTAAACCGATTGATACCGCCGAACTTGAGGCGTCGTGTCTTTCGATTGCCGAAGATGATGAGGCCGGTCAGAATTGGTGCGAGGAAAACCAATTTCCGGGCTACACCAGTTATGCGTCGCTGTCGGATCTGCCGTGGCGGTTTTCGATCTTCAAGGATTTGCAAAAGGCGTTGGATAAACATGTGGCGGCCTTTGCCGAAGATCTGGCCTTTGATCTGGGCGATAAAAAGCTGCAACTTGAAGATCTGTGGATCAATATTCTGCCCGAAGGCGGGATTCACACAGGCCATCTGCACCCCCATTCGGTGATCAGCGGCACAACCTATGTCGCGATGCCCGAAGGGACCAGTGCGATCAAATTCGAAGATCCGCGTCTGGCCATGATGATGGCCGCGCCGCCGCGCAAGGCAGACGCCAAGGCAAACCGGCGTACCTTTGCCTATGTGGCGCCCGACGTCGGAGATGTCCTGTTATGGGAAAGCTGGTTGCGCCATGAGGTGCCGATGAACATGGCACCCGAAGATCGGATCAGCGTCAGTTTCAATTACCGCTGGGGCTAACCGCTCAGAATATTGCGCATCTCTGCTTCATATTGGTCCCATGTGAGGGCCGCCTTGTTGCCGGCATACCCGTGATAATAGGATTTTCCGGTCGCGGTCGGGAGACCCGCCCAGATCTTGGCCAGGTTGTTCATGAAGGTCTTGCGCGTCATCAGGCCGGATTGCGCGGCATGCAGGCCAGCCTGACCCAACAGGATATCGGCAAGCTGATCTTGAACATCTGGCGAGAAACGCGTGGTTTCGCGCAGCCCCAGTTGTTTCACCAGACTGCGCAGAGTTTTTGGGATGAATTGGTACCGCCCGATGGCGTGGGGTTGCCCTGGCGTGGCATCAATCCATTGGTTGATTTCTGCGAGCGTCATCTGCGTCGGGGGTTTGGTGGGTTTTATCCTGGCCCCGTGCTGAACTGCATCATAGCCATCGCGGCGACTTTCGGCATATTGGATCAAATCGCGTAGTTTTTGAACTGCGGTGCCGCGTGATTTAACCGAAGGTGGTAAATCCGGTGTCAGCCGAGTGGGCAGAGGCGCGAACAAACTTCCGGCGGTGTGGCCGGTAAACAGGCTTGCGCCAATCCTGCCCGCCCCATTCTCGGCACGCACCTGTATCAAGGCGCCGGTGGGCGCGCGCAACAGGGTGCGCCCGGGCGCCGTGAACATTTCTGCCCAGGCAATGCATGGCACAAACGCCAACAGGATAATGGCCAAACGGATCATCGTACTACTCATTCTAAGCCTGCGATGACCGCACATTGGGGCAAACAGGTTGCCAAAACCTGAATCCGGCAAAGAAAGTGGCAAATCGCAAGGGCAGGGGTTGTGCAATGGGGCGCGGGGGGGTAAGCGAGCACCTTATCATCCACTCCACCGGAATCAGGGTGACGCTTTTGGCGGCCAACCGGTGATGTTGAAAGGAATATGGCGATGGATGCCACAGAACTGCGAAGCAAAACTTTGGACGAGCTGAAAGCACAGCTTGCCCAATCAAAGAAAGAGGCATTTAACCTGCGCTTTCAGCAGGCGACAAGCCAATTGGAAAACACCGCCCGCGTGCGCACCGTTCGTCGTGACATTGCCCGCGTGAACACAATTTTGAACGAAAAAGCGGCCGCTGCCGCAGCGGAGGCGTAAGATGCCCAAACGTATCCTGACAGGCACCGTCACATCCGATGCCAACGCCCAGACCATCACCGTATCGGTCGAGCGTCGCTTTACCCACCCCGTTCTGAAGAAAACGATCCGGAAATCGAAGAAGTATCGCGCACATGATGCCGAAAATGCCTTCAAGACCGGCGATCAGGTTCGCATTCAGGAATGCGCCCCGATGAGCAAGACGAAACGCTGGGAAGTTATTGTTTCTTAAGCAATACATCCCGTTTGATCGAAACCCTGGGGAAACGGCGACCAACGCCCCCCAAAGGTCAGGAGAAACCACATGATCCAGATGCAGACCAATCTGGATGTTGCTGACAACAGCGGCGCTCGCCGTGTTCAGTGCATCAAGGTCTTGGGTGGTTCCAAGCGTAAATACGCATCCGTTGGCGATATTATTGTCGTCTCGGTAAAGGAAGCCATCCCACGCGGTCGCGTGAAAAAAGGTGACGTTCGCAAGGCCGTCGTCGTGCGCACCGCCAAGGAAGTTCGTCGTGAAGACGGGACTGCGATTCGTTTTGATCGCAACGCCGCCGTCATTCTGAACAACAACAACGAACCCGTTGGCACCCGTATCTTCGGCCCTGTCGTGCGCGAATTGCGCGCCAAGAGCTTCATGAAGATCATCAGCTTGGCTCCGGAGGTTCTGTAACCATGGCTGCAAAACTGAAAAAAGGCGACAAGGTCGTCGTGCTCACCGGCAAGGACAGGGGCAAAGAGGGTGAAATCACCCAAGTGTTCCCCGCCGCTGGTAAAGCCGTGGTTGAAGGCCTGAACATGGCCATTCGCCACACCAAGCAGTCGCAGACAAGCCAGGGGGGCCGCGTGCCCCAGGCAATGCCGATCGCATTGTCAAACCTTGCGTTTGTTGATGCCAACGGCAAAGCCACCCGCGTCGGATTCCGCATGGAAGACGATAAAAAGGTGCGTTACGCCAAGACCACGGGAGACGTGATCTGATGCTGGATACCGCAAATTACACCCCCCGCCTTGAAACGGTGTACGTGGATACAATCCGCGCCGCCATGAAGGAAGAGTTCGGGTATAAGAACGACATGCAGATCCCGCGTCTGGATAAGATCGTTCTGAATATCGGCTGTGGTGCCGAAGCCGTGCGCGACACGAAAAAAGCGAAATCAGCCCAGGAAGACCTGACGCTGATCGCTGGCCAGAAGGCGATGACGACATATGCCAAGAAATCCATCGCGGGTTTCCGGGTACGTGAAGACATGCCTTTGGGTGCAAAAGTCACGCTGCGCGGTGACCGGATGTATGAATTCCTCGATCGTCTGATCACCGTGGCAATGCCGCGCGTGCGTGACTTTCGCGGTGTGCCCGGCAAAAGCTTTGATGGGCGTGGCAACTATGCCATGGGCCTGAAAGAGCATTTGGTGTTCCCCGAGATCAACTTTGACAAGATCGACGAGAACTGGGGCATGGATATCATCATCTGCACGACTGCGGATACCGATGCCGAAGCCAAGGCGCTGTTGAAGCATTTCAACATGCCGTTCAACAGCTGAGCCTGGGAGAGAACACGATGGCTAAAAAAGCAATGATCGAACGCGAGAAGAAGCGCCAAAAGCTGGTGGATCAATTCGCCACCAAGCGTGCCGCGCTGAAAGAAATCGCAACTGACGAAAGCAAGCCCATGGAAGAGCGTTTCAAAGCGCGCCTGAAGCTTGCCAAATTGCCACGCAACTCCAGCGCGGTGCGTCTGCACAACCGCTGCCAGCTGACAGGCCGCCCCCACGCTTACTATCGTAAGCTGAAGGTCAGCCGTATCATGCTGCGGGAACTTGGCTATATGGGCCAGATTCCGGGCCTTGTGAAATCCAGCTGGTAAGGAGGAGTATAGTATGAACGATCCTATCGGCGATATGCTCACCCGTATCCGCAACAGCCAGATGCGCGGTAAATCCACGGTTCTGACTCCGGCGTCGAAATTGCGCGCTTGGGTTTTGGACGTTCTGGCCGACGAAGGTTACATTCGCGGCTATGAAAAAGCCACCGGCAAAGATGGCCACCCGGCGCTGGAGATCAGCCTTAAGTATTACGAAGGCACTCCGGTTATTCGCGAGATCAAGCGTGTTTCGACGCCCGGTCGACGCGTGTACATGGGCGCCGAAAATCTGCCTTCGGTTCGCCAGGGTCTGGGTGTCTCAATTGTCTCCACGTCTCGCGGCGTGATGTCGGATGCGAATGCACGCAGCGCCAATATTGGCGGCGAAGTGCTTTGCACCGTATTCTAAGGAGCGTTTGAATGTCTCGTATTGGTAAAAAACCAGTTACCCTGGGCGACGGCGCAAGCGCCTCAGTCTCGGGCCAGACCATCGAAGTGAAGGGGCCGAAAGGCACCCGCACGTTCACCGCAACCGATGATGTGACAATGACTGTTGAAGACGGCAGCATTTCGATCACACCCCGCGGCACGTCCAAGCGGGCGCGCCAACAGTGGGGCATGACCCGTTCGATGGTGGAAAACCTGGTCACGGGTGTCACCACCGGTTTCAAGCGCGAGCTTGAAATTCAGGGTGTTGGCTATCGTGCCGCGCTGCAAGGCAAGGTTCTGCGCCTCAACCTTGGGTATTCCCATGATGTTGAGTTCGAAGTTCCCGAAGGTGTCAGCGTCGTGGTTCCCAAGCCCACGGAAATCGTGCTGGAAGGTATTGATCAACAGCTTGTCGGTCAGGTGGCTGCAAACATCCGCGAATGGCGCAAGCCCGAGCCCTATAAGGGCAAAGGTATTCGTCACAAGGGTGAGTTCATCTTCCGCAAGGAAGGCAAGAAGAAGTAAGGACGCGAAAAATGGCAAACAGCAAAAGAGATCTGTTTCTGAAGCGCCGCCTGCGCGTCCGGAACAAACTGCGGAAAATGAACGCCGGGCGCGTTCGTCTTTCCGTACATCGCAGCAACAAGAACATCAGTGTTCAGTTGATCGACGATGTAAAAGGCGTAACTTTGGCTTCGGCTTCTTCCCTCGAGAAGGATCTGGGCATTGTGGGCAAGAACAACGTTGAGGCCGCCGCGAAAGTAGGCAGCACCATCGCCGAACGTGCGAAAGCCGCCGGTGTTGAAAACGTTTACTTTGATCGGGGCGGTTTTCTGTTCCACGGTAAGGTCAAAGCCTTGGCCGATGCGGCCCGCGAAGGCGGTCTGAAGTTCTGATATTGGCGGCCCCGGTTTGAATCGGGGCCGTTTCACATGAAGGCGGCCAATGTCGCCTCGATGATCCGGGGGTTCGCCCACTTGGATTGTGCAATTCGCCCGTTTGGGCACATCGTAAGGAGCCTTTGAATGGCAAGAGATGACAATCGTGGTGGCGGTCGCCGCAACCAGCGCGACGAAACCCCCGAATTTGCCGATCGCCTTGTTGCGATCAACCGTGTGTCCAAAACGGTAAAAGGCGGTAAGCGCTTTGGTTTTGCGGCCCTCGTGGTGGTTGGTGATCAGCGTGGCCGTGTCGGATTTGGCAAAGGTAAAGCCAAGGAAGTACCCGAAGCGATCCGCAAAGCCACCGAGCAGGCCAAGCGTCAGATGATTCGCGTACCTTTGCGCGACGGTCGCACATTGCACCATGACACCCATGGTCGCCACGGTGCGGGCAAGGTGTTCATGCGCACCGCACCCCAGGGTACCGGCATCATCGCCGGTGGTCCGATGCGTGCCGTGTTCGAAATGCTGGGCGTTCAGGACGTTGTCGCGAAATCTTTGGGGTCGCAAAACCCTTACAACATGATCCGCGCAACCATGGACGGTCTGACCAACGAAGCAAGCCCCCGTTCGGTGGCCCAGCGTCGTGGTAAGAAAGTGGCTGATATCCTGCCCAAGCACGACAACCCAACCTCGGCCATCGCCACGGCCGAAGCTGAAACCACAGACGCATAAGGAGCCCTGTCATGGCAAAAACCATCGTCGTCAAACAGATCGGTTCCCCGATCCGCCGCCCCGAAGTTCAGCGCAAGACGCTGATCGGTCTGGGATTGAACAAAATGCACAAGACCCGCGAATTGGAGGATACACCTTCGGTCCGCGGCATGGTCAATGCGATCCCGCACATGGTGAAAATCATCGAAGAGCGCGGTTAATCGCTTTTCCGTTCCGGCATTGATAAACGGCGCTCATTGATTTGGGCGCCGTTTTACGTTGTGCGATTGCTACCAATGGTTCCGGTGCCTCTGGCAGGCGTTTTACGATTTCAGACCTTGGCGTGCGGCAAAGAGCTACTTGAACCACATCGTCAGCTGGTCTATACGCCCTCGGTGGCCATCCGGGCCATGATTCACGCAAAGCCGTGGCCGTGCCGCTCCCGTCGCTGGGGGCATGCGTCCGGCATAAGGAGTAAGCGACATGAAATTGAATGAACTTCACGACAATCCAGGCGCGACCAAAAAGCGCAAGCGCGTTGGCCGTGGTGCCGGTTCGGGCATGGGTAAAACCGGTGGCCGGGGCATCAAGGGGCAAAAGTCTCGTTCGGGCGTTGCGATCAAGGGTTTTGAAGGCGGCCAAATGCCGCTTTACCAGCGTCTTCCCAAGCGTGGCTTCAACAAGCCGAATCGCAAGGAATTCGCAGTGATCAACCTGGGCATGATCCAGAAATTCGTTGATCTGGGCAAACTGGGCAACGAAATCACCGAAACCGAATTGGTTGATTCGGGTGTTGTGCGCCGCAAGTTGGACGGCATTCGCGTGTTGGCCAAGGGTGAGATCACCAGCGCGGTGAAGATCACTGTCACCGGCGCCAGCAAATCCGCCATTGAGGCGGTCGAGAAGGCAGGCGGCAGCCTCACAGTGGCGACAGCCGCTGAATAAGAGGTTGTGAGCGGCGCGCGCGCCGCTTACATCTGCCCCAACGTTTTCCTAACGCCGCGTGAACCGGGAAACCGATCCGCGGCGTTCTGCATGAAAGAGATCCCTTATGGCATCAGCAGCCGAGCAAATGGCCGCGAACATGAGCTGGGGCGCCTTTGGTAAGGCGACCGAGCTGCGCGCCCGCATCCTGTTTACCCTTGGTCTTCTTATCGTTTACCGTATCGGCACTTATATTCCGGTGCCCGGTATCGACGGGGCCGAGTTGCGGCAATTCATGGACGCGGCAAGCGCCGGTTTGGGCGGCATGCTGAACATGTTCACCGGCGGTGCGATTTCGCGGATGGGTGTTTTCGCCCTGGGGATCATGCCATATATTTCGGCGTCGATCATCATTCAGTTGATGACAGCCATGGTGCCCAAGCTTGAGCAGCTCAAAAAAGAAGGCGAGCAGGGGCGCAAGAAGATCAACCAGTACACCCGCTATGGCACGGTGTTCCTGGCGACATTTCAGGCGTATGGCCTGGCGCGCAGCCTTGAGGCGGGCGGGCTTGTCACCGATCCGGGCCTGTTCTTTCAGGCGTCCTGTGTGATCACCCTTGTCGGGGGCACGATGTTTTTGATGTGGCTTGGCGAACAGATCACCCAGCGTGGGATCGGCAACGGTATTTCGCTGATCATCTTTGTTGGCATCATTGCCGAAGTGCCGGCCGCATTGGCGCAGTTCTTTGCCTCGGGGCGCAGCGGCGCGATCAGCCCGATTGTGATTGTCGGGGTCATCCTGATGATCGTTGGCGTCATTGCCTTTGTGGTGTTCATGGAACGCGCGCTGCGCAAGATCCACATCCAATATCCCCGTCGTCAGGTGGGTATGAAGGTTTATGACGGTGGCTCGTCGCACCTGCCGGTCAAGGTGAACCCGGCTGGCGTGATTCCGGCCATCTTTGCCAGTTCGCTGTTGCTGTTGCCCACAACGCTGGCGACGTTCAGCGGTGAGCAGACCGGGCCTGTGATGTCGACAATCCTGGCCTATTTCGGTCCGGGCCAGCCGCTGTACTTCCTGTTCTTCACCAGCATGATCGTGTTCTTCACGTATTTCTACACAGCCAACGTGGCGTTCAAAACCGAGGATGTGGCAGAGAACCTGCAAAACCAAAACGGGTTCATTCCCGGCATCCGCCCCGGCAAAAAGACCGAAGAATACCTTGATTATGTCGTGGCGCGGCTTTTGGTACTGGGGTCGGCTTATCTGGCGGCGGTGTGTCTTTTGCCCGAAATCCTGCGCAGTGAATTGGCGATTCCGTTCTACTTTGGGGGAACTTCGGTTTTGATCGTCGTCAGCGTGACGATGGATACGATCCAACAGGTTCAATCCCACCTGCTGGCCCATCAATACGAGGGGCTGATCGAAAAATCGCAACTGCGCGGCAAAAAGCGTGGTGGTAAAAAAGGGACAAGCAGACGATGAATATCATCCTTTTAGGCCCCCCGGGGGCGGGCAAGGGCACGCAGGCGCGTCGTCTGGTCGATGAGCGTAACATGATCCAACTTTCCACCGGTGACATGCTGCGCGAGGCCCGCACGTCGGGTACGGAAATGGGCCAGGTTGTTGCCGATGTGATGGATCGCGGCGGTCTGGTGACAGATGAAATCGTGATCGGCCTGATCGAAGAAAAGCTGGAGCAGGATCACGGCGGCGGATTCATCTTTGACGGGTTCCCGCGCACATTGCGCCAAGCGGATGCGTTGGGTGAGTTGTTGGCAAAGCACGGCACCACGTTGGACGCGGTGATCGAGATGCAAGTCGACGACAGCGCGTTGGTGGCGCGGATCGTGGCCCGCTCGACCTGCGGTGCCTGTGGCGAAGTCTATAATGATCTGACCAAACCGCAGCCGACAGATGGAAAATGCTCCAAGTGTGGTGCATCTGATTTCAAACGCCGGGCGGATGACAACGAAGAGTCATTGCGCAATCGTCTTATGGAATATTACAAGAAAACATCTCCGCTGATCGGCTATTACTATGCCAAGGGCGAGTTGAAGTCGATTGATGGTCTGGGCGAGATTGATGCCATTGCCGGACAGATCCGCGACATTCTGGATAAGAAATGAGGTTTCGGGTGGCCGGCCGTTTTACCAATATTCCGGGCAGGCGTCAGCCGGTTGATACCGGAAACAGAGCTTTGGCCGCGTTAATCGGTTAGGGGGCTTGACCCTCGGGCGATTCGCGACTAAAGCGCCACATCCCCTGTGGGAATGGTAAGATCGGGTTTTCAACCAAATTTTACGGATTATAGAAATTATGCAGTCCGGGGCGGATTACGTCTCGGGCTTGCGTTGTGAAAAAAGGGCCTGGGATCACGGGTCCGCAACGAAAAAGGAAATACCACGTGGCACGTATTGCCGGCGTAAATATCCCGACTGCAAAGCGGGTTCCAATCGCCCTGACCTATATCACCGGAATTGGCCCAAGCTCGGCCAAATCCATTTGCGAAGCCGTGAACATCGATTTTTCCCGCCGGGTCAATGAATTGTCCGACGCCGAAATCCTTTCGATTCGCGAACATATCGATGCCAACTTCACCGTCGAAGGCGACCTGCGCCGCGAAACCCAGATGAACATCAAGCGTTTGATGGATCTTGGGTGCTATCGTGGTCTGCGTCACCGCCGGAACCTGCCTGTGCGCGGCCAGCGGACCCATACCAATGCGCGCACGCGCAAAGGCCCCGCAAAAGCCATTGCTGGCAAGAAGAAGTAAGGAGCACCCGATATGGCACGTGAACGTCGCGTTAAAAAGAAGGTCTCCAAGAACATCGCCGCTGGCGTTGCTCATGTGAATTCCTCATTCAACAACACCAAGATCCTGATTTCCGATGTACAGGGCAACGCCATTTCATGGTCGTCTGCCGGTACCTGCGGGTTCAAGGGATCGCGGAAATCCACCCCCTACGCCGCACAGATGGCCGCAGAAGATGCAGCCAAGAAGGCACAAGAACACGGTGTGCGCACTTTGGAAGTCGAAGTGCAGGGCCCCGGTTCTGGCCGTGAAAGTGCGCTGCGCGCTTTGGCCGCCGTTGGTCTGAACATCACCTCGATCCGTGATGTGACGCCGATGGCTCACAACGGGTGTCGCCCGCCCAAACGCCGCCGGGTCTGATTTAATATCGAAACACGTGCAGGTCATGGTTCCCCGTGGCCTGCGCGCGTCATTTTTACCTCGGGTTGTCTGTTGCCGGGGACATGGGCCGCAGACGTGAATTGAGGAGATACGCATGATCCATAAAAATTGGGCAGAACTGATCAAGCCATCGCAACTGGTTGTAAAGCCAGGCAATGATCGCCAGCGGCAGGCGACTGTCATCGCAGAACCGCTTGAGCGTGGTTTTGGTCTGACTCTCGGCAATGCCCTGCGTCGCATTTTGATGAGCTCGCTGCAAGGGGCCGCAATCACCAGCGTACAGATCGACAACGTGTTGCACGAGTTTTCGTCGATTGCCGGTGTGCGCGAAGATGTGACCGACATCGTGCTGAACCTGAAAGGCGTCGCCATCCGCATGGAAGTGGAAGGCCCCAAGCGCGTTACGATTTCGGCCCGTGGCCCACAGATTGTGACCGCAGGCGATATTTCCGAGTCGGCCGGCATCGAGGTTTTGAACAAGGACCACGTGATCTGTCACTTGGACGACGGCGCCGATCTGTTCATGGAACTGACCGTGAATACCGGCAAAGGCTATGTTTCCGCCGACAAGAACCGCCCCGAGGATGCGCCCATCGGCCTGATGCCGATTGATGCGATCTATTCGCCGGTCAAAAAGGTGTCATACGATGTTCAGCCCACCCGTGAGGGGCAAGTGCTGGATTATGACAAACTGACCCTGAAACTGGAAACCGACGGATCGGTGACGCCCGATGATGCCGTGGCCTATGCGGCGCGGATCCTTCAGGATCAGCTGAGCATTTTCGTGAACTTTGATGAGCCGGAATCGGCCCGTACAGACAGCGATGATGACGGTCTGGAATTCAACCCGCTGCTTCTCAAGAAGGTGGACGAGTTGGAATTGTCAGTGCGTTCGGCCAACTGCCTGAAGAACGACAATATCGTGTATATTGGCGATCTGATCCAGAAAACCGAGGCGGAAATGCTGCGCACCCCCAACTTTGGTCGCAAATCCTTGAACGAAATCAAGGAAGTGTTGTCAGGGATGGGCTTGCATCTGGGCATGGACGTTGAAGAATGGCCGCCAGAAAACATCGAAGATCTGGCAAAAAAGTTCGAAGATCAATTCTGATGTGTCTGGCGGGGTAGACCCGCCAGATATCACGATGGGTGTGGCACCTGACTTCGCCACACCCCAAGGAGAGGGTTCCGCCACGCATGGGGCCCCAGACAAAGTAAAATCGCCCGTAGAGGGCCTTTATCGGAGTAAGACACATGCGCCACGCACGAGGCTATCGCCGCCTGAACCGCACCCACGAACACCGCAAAGCGTTGTTTTCCAACATGTCCGGTTCGCTGATCGAACATGAACAAATCAAAACCACTCTGCCCAAGGCGAAAGAGCTGAAGCGGATCATCGACAAGTTGATCACGCTGGGCAAGCGCGGCGATTTGCACGCCCGCCGTCAGGCCGCTTCGCAGTTGAAGCAAGACAAGGATGTTGCAAAACTGTTTGAGGTTCTTGGTCCGCGTTATGCCGAGCGTCAGGGCGGATATTGCCGGGTTCTCAAGGCTGGATTTCGCTACGGTGACATGGCGCCAATGGCGATCATCGAACTGGTCGATCGCGACCCCGATGCCAAAGGCGCCGCAGACCGCGCCAGGTTGGAAGCAGAAGACGCCGAATGATAGATTAGAAAAAACCCCGCTTTTGCGGGGTTTTTTTTGGCCATGTAGCTAAATCGTGTTGGGCCCTTCTCGCTGAGAAAAGTCGGCCAATATGACCTTTCGAGCAACTCTCGGAGGACAAATGGCCAAAGCGAACCCCGCGCAAGTAAATCAGCACCTGTTTCGATCTCTGCTTTGATCAACTGCTGCAGCTGAATGCGAACCAGATCAAAGATTTGCTTTCGAGCACGATGGATGTCCGTCGGGCACGTGCATCTTTGTCCGAAATAGAAGGGCGAGCTGAGAGAGACAGCACGTGTCCACACTGTGGAAGCTGCCGAAGGCAAAAATGGGAGCAAACCCGAACCGGAGTTCAGCGCTTCCGGTGCAGCGGATGCCTGAAGACCTATACTGGTCTTACTGGAACTACGATTTGCGGCATCCACCGCCATGACCTGTTTCTCGAAGTCGTTCCAGATATGTTTTCCGGCAGGCCACGATCCTGCTGGAAAATGGCATTTTCGCTCGGTAAAACCAAGGACACTATCTGGCGATGGAGAATGTTGATTTTGGAAACTGTAGGCCATGGCCGCTGACACCAAGTTCAGCGGCATCGTTGAAGTCGATGAAACCCACCAGCGTGAAAGCCGCAAGGGATCACGGGAGTGGGTTTTGCATCGCCAAAATCCATCCCTATACCCGCGCCCGCCACGCCATCAATGGTATGCTTATAAAAGCGGACGCGTGAAGATGAAACGAGGACTGTCTCGTTGGCAGCTGCCGCTTCTCACAATCACAGACCGCTCTGGCCGTCGGTTTCTCGAGCGGATCAAAAACAGGAGCATACCTCTCATCGACTCTGCTCTCAGTCCGGTCGTCGCAACGGATGCAGCCCTTTGCACTGACGGTGCAGCGGCATACGCACGCTTTTCAACAAAGAACGGAATGGTGCATCATGTCCTGAGCAACAAGCCGGGCCAGAGGGTCGTTGAAAAGGCCTTCCACATTCAGAATTTGAACTCGCTTCATTCTCGCTACGATGAATTCATGCGCCCGTTCAAAGGTCCAGCGTCGAAATATCTGAAGCTCTATCTTCGCTGGTTCCTATTGCGCTCAAGGCTGAGCTCAGAGGAAGCTTTCAGAAAAGTGCTTTCAAGCAAGCAATTTTGGAACACTTCTCCTTGCTGCCCTTAGGGTTAGAGAGCATTCTGACGTCATGACGGTTCAATACGATACCAGACTGCGAAGATGGGCGATATCACTGGCTGCGGGGCTGTTTTTGATCATTTGGCTTGTTGGCATGACAGGAAGCCTGGCTGCGTCAGCCTGCATCAAAGAACGGAAGAATGCGGAGAAAAAGCTTCGGTATTGCTCCATCAGCCTGTCTTTGTGGATTTCCCCTGGAGATCGAAATGAAAGAACAAGAATTTTCCTTGAACGGGCCGTGGCTCTTATGAAACTCGGACGCATGAATGAGGCGAAGAACGACCTGCGCCGCGCCATGCAGGATGCCAAAGGGGCCGACGATGGTTCTGAGGAAGACATCTTCACAAGACTACAGTTGGAGGGCGCGCAGCGTTTGGATTTTGTGCGATGGATCGAAGGCGATT
Organism: Oceaniglobus ichthyenteri; assembly: GCF_003057885.1. Classification (GTDB taxonomy): domain Bacteria; phylum Pseudomonadota; class Alphaproteobacteria; order Rhodobacterales; family Rhodobacteraceae; genus Oceaniglobus; species Oceaniglobus ichthyenteri. The sequence continues at coordinate 475,818 of NZ_QAGK01000002.1, read as the reverse complement.
GATCAACTGGTAGTTTGATCAATTGCTGGCCAACACGAAATAGCGACATGTCTTTTTTTGGCCATTTGATACGGGATTGGCGGTTTCGCCCTGCAGTTGAGACATATTGGTCATTTCGCAGCGTTTGGTTGTAATGTTGTTGATTTCCTGTGTGTTGGCAGTGCAAATAGATCAAATGTTTGAGCAGCGCCTTTTTGATGAAGAACTGAAAAAACTCGATCCCTACGCCGAGGCGGGGTATTTTTTGGCGTTGCACATCCGATTCACATCGCCAGTGATGATGTTTCAAACCTATGATCCGGCCTGGATCAACCATTACACCGAAAATGGGTACGTGTTGCGTGATCCGATGACCGCCTGGTCGTTCAGTGCCACGGGCACGACACGTTGGAGCAATCGGAGAATCCCCGATCCGTTTGGTATTTTCAAAAAGGCCCGGCAGTTCGGTCTGAACTATGGCGCGACAATTTCCCATGGGCCGATTCGGTCGCGCACCGTGTGCAGCATGGCACGGTCGGATCGCGAATTCGAAGATCATGAGATGGCCGAACTTGCCCGGCTGGTGGCGATTCTTCATGATATGAGCGATCCGCGCCAACGTCTGACCAAAGCACAAACCCAGGCGTTGAAATGTATCGCGGATGGGATGCGCCATGCGGCCGCTGCTGAATTTTTAGGCATATCGGAAAGCGCATTAAAGCTCAGATTGGCCGGTGCGCGGGATCGTCTTTTGGCTCGGACAACGGCCGAGGCGATTCAGCGGGCAAAGGAGAATAATCTACTTTAAGGTTGTTACACCTAACGCAGATTCGCCCTTAGATGGAAGACGGGGATGTTCCCAAGATTCTGTTTTGGAGGCTCAAAATGCAGACCACCACTCTTTCCTTTGCCAATATCCACGCTCACGGCGAACTGTTCGCCAACATGTTCCGGGCGCGGCGCGAACTGTTCATCGAACATAACAAATGGGACCTGCCAGAGGCCATGGGCATGGAGTATGATCAATACGACACGCCCGCCAGCCGTTGGGTGGTTGTTCATGATGAACTGGGTCAGGTCATGGCGGGTAACCGCCTGACCCCGACCACGGCGAAATGCGGTATGTATTCTTACATGATCCGCGATGCGCAGCGCGGATTGCTCGACACGATCCCGTCTTGCCTGTTGTATGACGAGGCACCGGTGGGCGAACATGTGTGGGAAAGCAGCCGTTTGTTTGTCGCACACAATGTGCCGGCCAACCGGCGGCGTCTGGTTCATGCGCGGTTGGTCATGGAATTGGCCAAGGCCGCCCGTGACCAAGGCGCGACAAGCTGTCTGACGCTGCTCAACGCCAACTGGCCCCGTTGGGCCAAACGGGTCGGTGTTGACATGACAGCAATGGGCCCGGTGATGGAGATTGAAGGCGTCAACAATCAGGTTGTGTCGATGAACTTTGCCGAACACCTGCACTAACGTTCCATATTTCTGTCGTGCCCGACTTCGTCTGCCACGGATCGGGTAAACACCATTCAGATGGGCGGCCCCTGCCAGGGTCGCCCATTTCCATCACCGGGGCCATAGGGGGTGCATTGCACCTTTCGCGCGCGGGCCCGGGCGCTTAAACTGTGGCCATGGCCGATCTGTTTTCCACACCCGATGTTTCATCAACCGCGCCGCGCCCTTTGGCCGACCGGTTGCGCCCGCGTGCCTTGGCCGAGGTTATCGGACAGGCACAGGTATTGGGCCCCGATGCGCCGTTGGGCGTGATGCTGAGCTCAGGCTCATTATCATCGTTGGTCTTTTGGGGGCCGCCCGGCGTGGGCAAAACCACCATTGCCCGCCTTCTGGCGGATGAAACTGATCTGCATTTCGTCCAGATCAGCGCGATTTTTACTGGCGTGCCCGATCTGCGCAAGGTTTTCGAAGCGGCCAAGATGCGGCGCGCAAACGGCAAGGGAACATTGCTGTTTGTTGATGAGATTCACCGGTTCAACAAGGCGCAGCAGGATGGATTTCTTCCACATATGGAGGATGGCACGATTCTGTTGGTCGGGGCCACAACAGAGAATCCATCATTTGAATTGAATGCCGCGCTTTTGTCTCGGGCACAGGTTTTGGTGTTAGAGCGGTTGTCGGACGATGATCTGGAATTGCTGATTCAGCGGGCCGAGGCGGAATTGGGCCGCGCCTTGCCATTGACGGCCGCCGCGCGCCGCGCCTTGCGTGACATGGCCGATGGCGATGGGCGTGCGGTGCTGAACCTGATCGAACAGATCAGTGCGTGGAAAACCGACACGGCGCTGGACACTGGCGCATTGACCAAACGCCTGATGAAACGGGCGGCGAAATACGACAAGTCTGGCGATGAGCATTACAATCTGATTTCGGCGCTGCATAAATCGGTGCGCGGGTCTGACCCGGACGCCGCGCTGTATTGGTTCGCGCGGATGCTTGAGGGTGGGGAAGACCCCCGGTATCTGGCGCGCCGCATCCTGCGTATGGCGATTGAAGATATCGGGCTTGCCGATCCCGAGGCCCAGCAGTTTTGCCTGACCGCCTGGCAAACCTTTGAAAGGCTGGGCAGCCCCGAGGGTGAATTGGCCCTGGGGCAGGCGGTGACGTATCTGGCGCTGGCGCCGAAATCCAATGCGGGCTATGCCGCCTATAAGGGCGCGCGGGTTGCGGCCAAGAAAACCGGCAGCGCGCCGCCGCCGAAACATATCCTGAACGCGCCGACGTCGTTAATGAAGGATCAGGGGTACGGGGCCGGTTATGCCTATGATCACGACGCCGAAGACGGGTTTTCGGGGCAAAACTATTTCCCCGATGGCATGGCCCGCCCGGCGCTGTATCAGCCCGTAGAACGTGGCTTCGAGCGCGAGCTAAAAAAGCGGCTGGCCTGGTTTGCCAATTTGCGGGCCAAGCGGGGCGGTTGACAATGGGGCAGGGTGGGGCGATGCACCGCCCATGTTGATCTCAGTTTTTCAGGTGGCCGTTGGCGGTTCGATGGGGGCGGTTGCGCGGTATCTGGCCAGCCTTGCTGTGTTGCGCGCGCTTGGTCCCGGGTTTCCCTGGGGCGTGGTGGTGGTAAATATCGTGGGATCGTTTCTGATGGGCGTTTTCGTCATCTGGGCGGCGCAAAAATCAATGACCCATCTCAGCCCGTTCATCATGACCGGGCTGCTCGGCGGGTTCACCACATTTTCGGCGTTTTCACTGGATACGGTGACGCTGATCGAACGGGGACAATTTGGCAGCGCGTCGTTATACGTCGTATTGTCGGTTTCAGGCGCAGTGGGCGCATTGTTTGTCGGCATTCTGGCCGCACGGGGGATATGGGGATGAGCGGTGTTCAAACACTGAACGTAGGTGAAGACGAGGGCGATCAGCGGCTGGACCGCTGGTTTCGCCGCAAATTTCCCCATGTCAGCCAGATCCAGATCGAAAAGATGTGTCGCAAGGGTGAAATCCGGGTCGATTCGGGCCGGGTAAAACCGGCAACACGTCTGGCCGTGGGGCAAATGGTGCGGATTCCGCCCCTGCCCGAAACGCGCGGCCCGGCGGTTGATCGCCCCAATCATGTCAGCAAGGCCGATGCGCAGATGATGAAAGAGGCGGTGATCTGGCAAGACGATCACATCATCGCGTTGAACAAACCCGCCGGTCTGCCGACCCAAGGTGGCAGCAAACAGTTGCGCCATGTCGACGGCTTGTCTGTGGCGTTGCAAGGCACCCATGATGAAAAACCGCGCCTTGTGCACCGGTTGGACAAAGACACATCTGGCGTGTTGCTGTTGGCGCGCACGCGGATGGCGGCCAAGGGCCTGACGGATGCATTGCGCCACCGGGGCACCCGCAAGATTTACTGGGCCGCCGTCGCCGGTGTGCCGCATCCGCGCATGGGGACGGTGAAATATGGTCTGGTCAAGGCCCCCGGCCACGGCGCCAAGGGCGAGGCGGAAAAGATGCTGTGCATTCACCCCGCCGAGGTGGACCGCACCGAAGGGGCCAAGCGCGCCACGACGGATTACGCCGTGCTGTCGGCCCTTGGCGCGCGCGCGTCCTGGTTGGCGTTGGTGCCGGTAACCGGGCGCACACACCAGTTGCGCGCGCATATGGCCGAAATGGGCCACCCGATTGTGGGCGATGGTAAATACGGCGGATCGGGTCAGGAAAACCTGGGCGATGGCTGGGGCGCGCAACTGGGCGGTGACATCAGCCGCAAATTGCACCTGCACGCGCGCAGTCTGACATTTGAACACCCGATCACCGGCGCGGTGATGACGGTAACCGCGCCGTTGCCCGATCACATGGCGCGTACATGGGAGCAGGTCGAGTGGCTGCCGTCGGATGTGCCTGTCGATCCGTTTGAAGAGGAATTGTAATGGCGGAATGGGCGGCAAAACGGTTTTGGAAATCGGCCAGTTGCGTGGCCGAGGGCGGGGGGTATGCGATACACCTTGATGGGCGCCCCGTGCGCACCCCGGCCAAAGCGCAGCTGATCCTGCCCACCCTTGCACTGGCCCAGGCAGTGGCCGCCGAATGGGACGCCCAAAGCGAAAAGATTGATCCGCTGACCATGCCCAACACCCGCAGCGCCAATGCCGCACTGGATAAGGTGGCCCCACAACGCGGCGCGGTCGAAGCGATGATCGCCGATTATGCCGGTACCGATCTGTTGTGTTATCGCGCCACCGGTCCCGAAACCCTGATCGCGCGTCAGACCGAACAGTGGGATCCGATCCTTGATTGGGCGCGCACGGATCTTGGGGCCGATCTGCGCATCACATCCGGGGTCATGCCGATTGCACAGGCGCCGTCTGCCTTGGGTATTTTGACCGGACAAATGGCGGATATGTCGGATTTCACGCTGGTCGGGTTTCACGATCTGGTCAGCCTGTCAGGATCGTTCGTTCTGGCGCTGGCGGTGATCAAGGGCCGGTTGACCCCTGATCAGGCATGGGCCCTGTCGCGCCTTGACGAAGAGTGGCAGGCCCAGCTTTGGGGCCATGATGAGGATGCCACCGCCAAAGCCGCACTAAAAAAGGCCGATTTCGTCCATGCCCACCGATTTGTCAGCTTGGCGAATCGCTGAACGCTTTTTCAAACCGGTTTGAAAACAGGCCTTACCTTGGGTAAGACGACTGGAATTTCATCACTTTCTGTTATGAAACCCTTGACCTTTTGTGACCTCTCGGCAGACACTTGCCCCTGTAATGAGACAGCTTTAACTGTTTCTTACATACTAGATCTCGGTCCAGGGAGGGCCGGATGAACCACTTTTGTTGAGGAAGTGGGACAATCAGGAAGAGGTAAAAATGAAAAAATCTGTATTTCTCGGTGCGTTGACGGTATCCAGCCTGTTGGCTGGTGCTGCTGCCGCAGCGACATTGGACGATGTGAAAGCACGCGGCACATTGAATTGTGGTGTTGTGACCGGCCTGGCCGGGTTCGGCGCGCCCGACGCGAATGGCCGCTGGGAAGGATTTGACGTGTCCTATTGCCGCGCGGTTGCCGCCGCTGTGCTGGGCGATCCCGAAGCTGTTGAATTCATTCCGACCACCGGCAAAACCCGCTTTACCGCATTGGCATCGGGCGAAATCGACGTGTTGGCGCGCAATACCACATGGACCTTCAGCCGCGACACCGATCTGAAATTCGATTTCATTGGCGTAAACTATTACGACGGTCAGGGCTTTCTGGTGCCCAAGGGCCTTGGCGTGACCTCGGCCAAGGATCTGGACGGCGCCACCGTGTGTATCCAGACCGGCACCACGACCGAATTGAACCTGGCCGATTTCTTCCGCGCCAACAACATCAGCTATGAGCCGGTGCCGATCGAAACCAACGCCGAAGCGATCCAGCAGTATCTGGCCGGTGCCTGTGACACCTATACCACCGACGCGTCTGGCCTCGCCGCCACCCGCGCCACCTTCGAGGCCCCCGGCGATCACGTCGTCTTGCCCGAAATCATCTCGAAAGAGCCTCTTGGCCCACTGGTGCGCCACGGTGACAACGAATGGGGCGATATCGCCCGGTGGACATTGAACGCGCTGATCACCGCCGAAGAACTGGGCATCACATCGGCCAATGTGGCTGACATGGCGGGAACGCCCGGCACCAACCCCGAAATCAACCGGCTGTTGGGCACCGAAGGCGAATTGGGCGCGATGATCGGTCTTGAGTCCGATTGGGCGAAAAACGCCATTGCCGCCAGCGGCAACTATGGTGAAATCTTTGAAAAGAACATCGGTGAAAATACACCGATCGGCATTGCGCGCGGTCTGAACGCGCAGTGGACAAATGGCGGCCTGCTGTACGCGCCGCCGTTCCGCTAAGGCCTGATGAAACGGGCGTGGGATAACCTGCGCCCGTTTCACTTTTGGCCCAAACGATAACAGACCCGGGACCAAACGAGCGGCAAAAGCCGCCACCACAGAACCCGGTCAGCCGCAGGGATGGCAAAATGTCCACACTAACCGACCCGCAACAGGGCTCGTTCCGGCTTTCTATGCTGTTGAGCGATACCCGATACCGATCCTATACATTTCAATTCATTGCGCTGGTGGCCCTGATTGTGGCCATGGCGTTTTTAGGTCTGAACCTGGTGCGCAACCTCGCCGCGCAGGGGTTGGATATTTCCTATGATTTCCTCAGTTCGGCGTCGGGCTATGATATCAACCAGCGCCCGATCGAATACGACAGCCAAAGCACGCATTTGCGCGCGGCGGTCGTTGGTATTCTGAACACGCTGATCGTTGCGGTTCTGGCCTGTGTAACGGCGACGATCATCGGTGTGTTCGCCGGGGTGATGCGCCTGTCCAACAATTGGCTCGTGCGGAAGATCATGGCGGTCTATGTCGAGGCGTTTCGCAATGTGCCGGTTCTGATCTGGATCCTGATCATCTTTTCGATCATGACCGTCAGCCTGCCTGCGCCCAGTGCGTTTCGCGGTGAAACCCCCACATCAACCATGTTTCTGGATACGGTCGCCTTTACCAACCGCGGCGTTTATATCCCCGCACCCGTGATGGGGCCGGGGGCCTGGATCGTCATTCTGACGTTTGTTGCTTCGATCCTTGGCATATTCGCGCTGCGAAAGTATGCCATGAAAACCCTGTTTGATACGGGCCGGATCGTGCCAACCTTTTGGCCCAGCGTGGCGTTGTTTTTCTTACCCACACTTTTGGTACACTTCATTCTAGGGCGGCCGATCGGGTTGGAATACCCTGAATTGCGCGGCTTCAACTTTCAGGACGGGATCCAAATTCGCGGCTCGCTGATTGCGCTGTGGTTTGCCTTGGCAATCTATACCGGGGCGTTCATCGCCGAAAACGTGCGCGCCGGAATTCAGGCAATTTCCAAAGGGCAGACAGAAGCGGCCGGCGCCCTGGGTTTGCGCCCCAACCGGATAATGAGTTTGGTGATTTTGCCACAGGCCCTGCGCGTGATCATCCCGCCGCTGGTGTCGCAATATCTGAACATCACCAAAAACTCATCGCTCGCGATTGCGGTGGGATATATGGATGTGACCGGTACTTTGGGGGGTATCACATTGAACCAAACAGGGCGCGCGATTGAATCGGTGCTGTTGCTGATGCTGTTCTATTTGGTGATCAGCCTGTCGATTTCGACGATCATGAACATCTATAACAATTCTGTTAAGCTGAAGGAGCGGTGATATGAGCGATATGCATTCCCACTCCGTCGGCTTTGTGCGTGACAGCGTGATTCCACCCGCCCCGCCCCCGGCTTTGGAATCGGGTATCGTCAAATGGATGCGCACCAACCTGTTTGCAGGGTGGTCAAACACGCTGCTGACGTTGGTGGCGCTTTATGCGCTGTATCTGGTTTTGTCGGTGCTTGTTCCATGGATCACCAATGGCGTCTGGAACGCATCCAACATCCGCGAATGCCGCGAGATCATGCAAGGGTCGGGCGGGGGGTGTTTTGCCGTGATCGCCGACCGGTGGCAGCAGTTGATTTTCGGGTTTCAATACCCCGAAGAATCGTACTGGCGGCCGTCTTTGGCGTTTATCCTGTTGTTCATTGCCGTCGCGCCGCTTTTGTTTTCCAAGATATTTCCCCGCAATCTGCTGATCCTGACAGCGGTCTACCCGTTTTTGGCGTTTTACCTGATCTGGGGCGGATCGATCCTGATCCCGATCATGGCCATGGTCGGGTTTGGTGCCGGTTATCTGGTCTACAGTAAACTTGTCACCAACAGCTTTGCCGCCGGGTTTTTTGGCGGCGTGGCGGCGGCGGTGGTCGTTTGGTATCTGGGCGGGTTCATCACCGGCGCGATGCCCGGTTTTCTGGCGCTTGAGCCGGTGGCAAGCCGCGACATGGGGGGCTTCATGCTCAACATGATCCTGGGGGTGATCTGTGTATCGCTTTCCTTGCCCTTTGGCATCTTGTTGGCCTTGGGGCGGCAAAGCGATCTGCCGGTGGTCAAAGGCATCTGCGTCGTGTTCATCGAATTTGTGCGCGGTGTGCCGTTGATTACCCTGTTGTTTGTGGCGAATGTTGTTCTGGCGTATTTCCTGCCGCCGGGCACGTCGTTTGATTTGATCCTGCGGGTGATCATCATGATCACGCTGTTCGCCTCGGCCTATATTGCCGAGGTGATTCGCGGGGGTCTGGCCGCCCTGCCAAAGGGCCAATATGAGGCGGCGAACAGTCTGGGCTTGGATTACACGCAATCCATGCGCCTGATCATCCTGCCGCAAGCGTTGAAAATCTCGATCCCCGGCATCGTCAACGTGGCGGTGGGCCTGTTCAAGGATACAACCCTTGTTTCGGTCATTTCGATGTTTGATATCGTCGGTCTGATCCGCGGGCCGATCCTGGCCAGCACCGATTGGAACGGCGTCTATTGGGAGCTGTTCGGCTTTGCCGCGCTGCTGTTTTTCATCGTTTGCTATGGCATTTCACAATATTCACAGTGGCTTGAGCGTCAGCTTGCCACCGATCACCGCTAAGAAAGGGACTGGCCCATGACCATGACCGAAACTCCCCCGACGCTCAAGAAACTGCAAGTGTCCGACGAAGTCGCGATTTCGATTGAGAACATGAACAAATGGTACGGCACCTTTCATGTGCTGCGCGATATTGATCTGACCGTGTATCGCGGTGAAAGGATCGTGATTTGCGGCCCGTCCGGTTCGGGCAAATCCACCCTGATCCGCTGTATCAACGCGCTTGAGGAACATCAGGCCGGCAAGATCACCGTGGATGGCACGGTTTTGTCGAGTGATTTGAAAAACATCGATAAAATCCGATCCGAGGTTGGCATGTGCTTTCAGCATTTCAATCTGTTTCCGCATCTGACAATTCTTGAAAATTGCACGCTGGCCCCGATCTGGGTGCGCAAGACGCCCAAGAAAGAGGCCGAAGAAACTGCGATGCATTTTCTGAAAAAGGTAAAGATCCCCGAACAGGCCGATAAATACCCGGGCCAATTGTCGGGCGGGCAACAACAGCGCGTGGCGATTGCCCGCAGCCTGTGCATGCGCCCGCGGATCATGCTGTTTGATGAACCCACATCGGCGCTTGATCCGGAAATGATTGCCGAAGTGTTGGATACCATGATCGAACTGGCCGAAGAGGGCATGACGATGCTGTGCGTGACCCATGAAATGGGATTTGCCCGCAAGGTGGCAAACCGGGTGATTTTCATGGACCAGGGCCAGATCGTGGAACAAAACGAACCCGAAGAGTTTTTCAACAACCCCAAATCGGAACGGACACAATTGTTCCTGAGCCAGATTTTGGGCCACTAAGCGGCCAATTTGACCGGAAATTCATCACAGGCGGTGCCAGATGGCGCCGCCTTTTTCATTTTCGGCTATCGGGGTTAAAAAATATCTCAATATAAACAATGCGTTAAAGTTTTTAGGCGCAATCTTAACCTGTGCTAACGAATCGCTGACGCTGCTGACGTATGGTCAATTCATCGAAAGGACGCAGATACGGAAAGATACTCAGATGGTCGCGGCGGTACGTTCCAAAACCAAATGCCGCTGTCCCCGCCATCGTCTTTCCTTGTGGTTGTTCGAGATCCATGTGGGGCTTGCTGCTTGGCGGTCTGACGTGTGTCTGTTGTGGAGGCGGCTGTGTGTTTTTAGCCCGTTCTTTACGCGGAAAGATCGAAACGTCCAATTTCCTGGGCGATACGGCGTTAAGGCTGGGTTTCGGTACTATGGCTGTCCGTCCTCTGCGGGCGGGCAGCCAAATTGGCAAAGGCGCGGCTTCTGTCTGTCGGTTCCATCCTGTTGTCCCGTACAGTGGTGGGGCCGGTGACCGCACCAACCGCCAAACACAGTTGGCATTCGACCACGGTACTCCCTGCTGGCGTGTTTTTGCGCAGGTCGGATGCCAACTGTTTTTCTCAATCAGTTCCCAACATGGTTGCGCCATCAAGCGCGACTGTTAAGGTTTTCAAAGGCCCGGTTGGAACGCGGGTCCGTGAGAACAAGGATGGGTTGGGCGTTTTGATAACCCAGGATACAACGCCGGGCCGTGGGGGGGCCGGGCATGTGCAGTTGGTCGGCCCTTTGCGGGTGCGGGCGGCCGGTGGCCGTGATTGCACGCCGGGGGGCACATTGCGCAAGGCGATGTTCGCCGTGCTGGCCCTGTCTGAAGGGGGCAGCCGGTCACGGGTTACGTTGCAAGACATGTTCTGGTCGGGCCGTGACCCCAAACAGGCGGGCGGATCATTGCGCACGGCGCTGTCGGTGTTGCGCCGTGAATTGGCCCCGTTGGGCGCGGATGTATTACAAATCGACACCCACACCGTCACGTTGAACTGCGCGCACCTGTCCATTGATGTTGCAAATTATCGCACCGGGGCCAACCCGGCGCCCGATCCCGAAACCGCGCCTGACCTTCTTGAAGGGTTGGATGCCGAAGGCGAAGCGCGCGAAGGGTTCGAAGAGTGGCTGAGGGCGCAGCGGGTTGCATGGTACGATTTCCTGGATGCAGGGGCGCCTGTGGCCGCTGCTGTCCCGTCAACGGCGCCGATCCTGGCGCCGCCTCATCCCGGTCTGGGCCTGCTGTGTGTGGCCGGTGACGGGCTGTCGCCCAACCTTGAACAAGGGTGTGACGCGGTGCTGGATTTTATCGGGGCCGAAGCGCGGGTGATGTGCGGCACTGATATTTACGATTGCCGCGATGGGCTGTCGCGTCGGTTTGGCGATGTGCCAGGGGCCGGCCCCGCGCATCTTTTGCAACTGTTCGTGCGGCCCATGGGGCAGGGGGCGCGCCTGACGCTGAAGGTGATCGAAACCGCCACCCATCGGTTTTTGTGGGATCAACGGCTGGATTGTTCCCACCCCGACATGTTGGATCTGCACCACCCTGCGATGGCTGAATTCATCTCGCGCGCGATCGAGCAATTGGCGACATCAATCCTGCCCCGATCCGATCCGACCCACACTGCGCCCTACGCCCCTTATCAATCGTTGAACATGATGTTCAGCCTCGCGCCCAATACGCTGGAGCGGGCGGGCGACATCTTGCAATCGGCGTGGGCCGAAACCCATGATCCGGTGCATTTGGGGCTGTTGTCCTATCTTGATACGTTTCGGGTTGGCGAAAGCTGGGGTAAAACGGTTGGCAACCGCCCCGAAGCGGCGGAGATTGCGCGCGAAGGGCTGGTTGATGGCGCGTTCAACGGATTGTATCTGACAACGGCAGGCTATGCCCTGTTTTACCTGACCGACAATGTGGAACTGGCCGCCGATCTGATGATCCGCGCGGTTGAGGTGGCCCCGGCACAGGCGCTGGCCTGGGATCACCTTGCGCTGTTCTGGCACACCCAGGGCAACCGATCAAAGGCGCGGTTCGCCGCCGAACGCGCCGTTGCCTTGGGGCGTTTCAGCCCGCTACGCTTTGCCTATGACACCACTTTGTCGATGGTGGCCCATGCCGAGGGTGATTTTGACAGCGCCATCAGCTTTGGCCGCCGCGCGCTGGCGCGCAAACCCGATTTTTCCTCGGCTCTGCGCTATGTCACGGCGGGGCTGGGCCTGTTGGGCCGCACGGATGAGGCCGAAGCGATGGCGCAACGTATTCTGACCCTCGACCCCACCTTCACCGCAGATCGCAAAACCCAAGGGTTGATCAAGATGGCCGACCACGAAGCTGGAGAGGCATTGCAAAAGGGGCTGCTGCTGGCCGGATTGAAATAAGATAACAAAAGGGAGAGAGAGATGACGGGACCGGGTGGATTTGACCTGTCGATCTTGCAGGATTGGGCGCTGAGCGTTCGGGCCGACACGATCGAATTGCGCGCCACGCCAGAGGACGGCGAAGTTGCATTGCAACCAATGCAACAAGGTGATGGGCCGGAGGGGCCGACACAGATGATGGCATCGCTATCGGTTAGTGCGGCGATGGCGGGCCTGTCGTTTCAGGGGGTGCTGAACCGTGGTAACCGCGGCAACAGGGGCAATCGTGGAAATCGGGGCAACCGCGGAAATCGTGGGAACCGTGGCAATCGCGGCAACAGAGGAAACCGTGGCAATCGCGGCAACCGGGGCAATGGCGATGGCGGCGCATATTTCCAAATCCTGTCACCATGGGAAGAGCGCGAAAAGCTGCATGATTTGCGCGCCCATTGGGTGAACCTGCCGGTTTCGGCCCCGCCCACCCGCAATGATCTGCGCGCCGAACTGCCGGTGTTGCTGGATCTGCAAACCCGGCTGGGCTGCGAGGCCGAGGCCGGGCGGCGCGATGAAATCCTGTTGGAGCGGGATCTGGAATTGTCCAGCTACCTTGCCCCGCTGGGCATCAACGGGGGCAGCGGTTTTGACGAAACCATGCGCCTGATGGTGGTGGTCGCACAGATCTGTGAAGAAGTTGGCATGCGGTACAAAGACCGCTGGATGGCGATCCGCCCCAATATGTTGGAACCCGCCCTGCGCCCGTTCATCGAAAACCCGGCCCATGCGTCATATCCCAGCAACCATGCGTTTCAGTCCATGGCCATTGCCCAGGTATTCGCGCGCGCCGTGCCCGAACACCCCGGCAACCCCGAATTGTTCCGCCGCGCCATGCGCATTGCCCACAACCGCGAATGGGCGGGCGTGCATTTTCGCGCCGATACATTGGCCGGGTTTCAATTGGCGCAACTGTTTCTGCCTACATTAGAACAGGTGGTCGAAGATCAGATGATTCGCACATCCGAAGAATGGAGGGGCTGAGATGGTGATGTCCCTCACACCCCCCGCCGATAGTGAGCCGCGCCATGCCGGCAGCTATCCGTCCTATCACGCGCTTTGGCATCTGGAACGCCTCGGCGTGGTCAGTGATCTGACCCGCTTTGCCAGCCCTGATGCCTGGGGCAAAGTCTCGAGCACCGCACAAAAAACCTGTGTTGCTCTGATCGACACATCGGTTGATCTGGATCACCCCTGTCTGGCCCCGGCGATGGATCGCGCCCGCGCCATTGATTTTGCCGCCCGCGATTTCGGGGCGTTCGCGGTGAAACGCGCCGATCTTTCGGGGGCCGAGGCCCAAGCCCGGTCTGAGGTGATATCGGCAGCGGCGACGGCGGCGCACACGGCCAATGGCATCGCCAAACGTTTTCTGCACGATCTCGGCCGCGCCTATGAAACCCACGACGGGGCGGTTGCGGCCACGGCCCGCGCGTTTAGTGGCCATGGCACCTCCATGGCCGGGCTGATCGGCGCGCGCCCGGCGTCGGGGGTGTATCTGCACAAACCGGCGCGTCTGTCGCCCCACCCCCGCGATGCCGGTGAAACCGAAGTGGCACTGCCCTATGCCGGGATTGATCCATTCTGCGAGATCGTGGCGATTTCCACCAGCGCGATGCCATCGCCCAACCAGATGGCGGCGGCGCTGACCTATGCCGATCTGATCGGGGTCGATGTGATTGTATTGGCGTCGTCTTTGCCTGACCCCACGCGCGCCGGTGTGGGCACGGTGCCCGCCACGCCCCCGGCCACGGGCATGGTGGCGGTCGGCCAAACCGACACCGGGGCGGAATCTGTGCCCTCCACCCCGGCAGAGCGGGCGGAGTGGGACGATCTGCACGATATGTTCATCGACGTGTCGTCGCGGCGTTTGATCCTGTGTGCGGCGGGCAATGCGGGGGATGGCATGCTGGCCTATCCTGCCAATCTGGCCGCGCCGGACAATGGCATTATCGCGGTGGGCGCGCGCACTTCTGATGGTCTGCGCGCGTCGTATTCGGCGGGTGGGGCGGAAGGCGCCGAGGTGACGTTGTTTGCCCTGTCGGGCGATGCGCCCGCGCTGGATGCGGGGCAATACCGGTTGGACCCGTTCGCCGAATTGGACAACGCCGATCAAAAGGCGTTGTTTGATCGGGCCGGGGCCGCGCCAGTGGCGGTTGAAACCCTGATTTCCACCGATGTGGCCGGGCGGCCGGGCTATTCCAGCAGCGAATATGGCCAGGTTTGGCGTGACCCGCCGGGGCCAAACGGCGCGCCGGTGGCGTTTGAATTTGCCAGTTTCTTTTGTGAATTTAGCGGCACATCGGCGGCGACCGCCGTGGCGGCGGGGCTGATTTCACTGGGGTTTTCCGCCGGAACCCTGACCCGCGGCACCGCCCCGTCACAGATCAAGGCATCGCTGATCGACGGGCGGGCCTATGACGGGGCAAAGGGCGAACCGGCCCTGACATGGGGCAATCTGGGCACCGGCACCTGAAGCCACGCGATCGGCCCCTGAAACAGGGGGCCGTTTGTGGCGGGTACGCCACGCTTGCCACTTTATCGCCTTAATTGGCTATCCGGGAAACTAGGCAGTTTGCACCGCGCCTGTTAGCATTCAGATAATAATAAACGAATGGCAGGTATGAGCAGGATGGCGGGCTTCAAAGGCACGTTTGTCATTTCCTGGTCGCAGACAGAAACAGATGGTTTGGTGGCGGCCCCTTTATCCGCCCTTGTCGTTGGTGCGATGTGGCGCTGGCACGGTGCGCCGGTGCGTGTGGATGGCCCAAACGATCTTCTTGTTCTCAGCGGCCCCGATGGTGAACGAAAAATGCGCAACCGCGTCGCGCGGGTTGCACGCAAACTGATGAAATCATCTGGCGTTATCCCCGCTATGGGCGAACCAGAGCCGGAAGAACCGGCATTCGATCAGGTGTTTACCGTCAGCGATGGGCACAGAACCTTTGCGATGACGGCCATTGATATGCCCCATGGGACGCCGCCGCTTTTGCTGTTTCTGGGTGATATCCCGCCGCATACCTGCGATCTTTGGGTGGTTCAGGGGATTCCCGAACCCGCATATCCGCCCCGTACCCAAACCAATCCCGGTGTGATCTGTTTTGCCAAAGGCACCCTGTTGCGCACGTCAAAAGGCGCAAGACGGGTCGAGGATCTGTGCAAAGGCGATCTTGTCGAAACCCGTGACAGCGGCGCACAACCGGTGATCTGGACCGCTCACCGGCGCATCGGCTGGCCACAATTGCACGCCATGCCGGATTTGCGCCCGATCCGTTTGCGCAGCGGCGCGTTGGGTGTGGCACGCCCAACCCCCGATCTGATCGTGTCGCCGCAACACCGCATTCTGGTCTGTGGTGCCATGGCACAGGCGTTGTTCAACACGGACGAGGTGTTGGTGACAGCCGCCGATCTGGTGAATGATCGCACGGTCACGGTCGAACATCTGGCGCGGGCGGTCACGTATTATCATGTCATGCTGCCCGCCCATCATGTGGTGTGGGCCAATGGTCTGGCCTGCGACAGTTTTCATCCCGCCCATGCCCCGCTTGCCGCCATCCCCCCTGAGCAACGGCAAAACCTGTTGGCGCTGAATGCGGATTTTGCCACCGACCCCCAGTGTTTCGGTGATCCCGCGCGCCGCATGCTGACCAAGGCCGAGGCGGCGATTTTATTGCACCGGCCCCAGTGCGCGCCGCGCCATCTGGCGTTTGCATGACAGCCGCCCCTTGACACCACCCTGTCACACAGTATGACCGCCCGGTGCTTTGACACGCAAAGCGCATTTATTGGTGTTGGTGGCCCCCGCAAGGGGATGCCTGTCGGGTTCACCCCAAAGGACAACGCCCTTCCCGCGCACAAGCGCCCCTAAGAAGGAGATCAGACGGTGACCAAACGCACCTCTGCCAAGTACAAGCTGGATCGTCGCATGGGCGAAAACATTTGGGGCCGCCCCAAATCGCCCGTCAACCGCCGTGAATATGGCCCCGGCCAGCACGGTCAGCGCCGCAAGGCAAAAATTTCGGATTTCGGTCTTCAGTTGCGCGCCAAGCAGAAACTGAAAGGCCACTATGGCGATCTGACCGAAAAACAGTTCAAGCGGATCTTTGTTGAAGCCGAGCGTGTCAAAGGCGACACCGGTGAAAACCTGATCGGTTTGCTTGAGCGTCGGTTGGACGCGGTCGTGTACCGTGCCAAATTCGTGGCCACCGTGTTTGCCGCGCGTCAGTTCGTGAACCACGGCCACGTAACCGTGAACGGTCAGCGGGTGAACATCCCCTCGTACCGCGTAAAAGAGGGCGACGTGATCGCCGTGCGCGAAAAATCACGCCAGTTGGCCGTGGTAATGGAGGCCGTGGGCCTGCCCGAGCGTGACGTGCCCGACTATATCGAGGCCGACCACAACAAGATGACCGCGACATTCGTGCGCACCCCCGGTTTGGGCGACGTGCCATTCGCGGTTCAGATGGAACCGAACCTGGTTATCGAATACTACGCCCAGAACTAAGGTTTCCACCTTTGCAATACCGGGCCGCTGCGGGAAACCGCGGCGGCCTTTGCATGTGCGGCAAAGGCCGCAACAATGCCTTTTATCGCTGTCTTGAACTGCGCCAAAACGCCCCGCACACAACAAAATCCCAGGTTTGGGCCACAGAACCGCTTGTGCATGCTGGCATCGCCGTCGCGACCTCGCTAAAAGCACGGGATCAGGGGAGTTTACAATGTCGCATGCCATCTATCCAAAGCCCGGCGTTCTTGAGATCGCCCCTTATGTGGGCGGAGAATCTCAGATTGAGGGCATCCATGATGTCGTCAAGTTATCCAGCAATGAAAACCCCTTTGGCCCGTCCGATGTGGTGAAGGATGCGATCAAAAAGGCCGCGCTGCGGCTGCACCGCTATCCATCGACCGACCACCATGCGCTGCGCAGCGCGATCGCCGATGTCTATAAACTGGACGCCGAGCGGATCATTTGCGGTTGTGGCAGCGATGAGATCATCACCTTCCTGTGCCAGGCCTATGGCGGCCCCGGAACCGAGGTGATTTACACCGAACACGGGTTCAGCATGTACCGGATCAGCGCGCTTGCCGCTGGCAGTGCCCCGATCGAGGTGGACGAACATGAGCGCACCGTCGATGTGGATGCGATTCTTGAGGCGGTGACATTTCGCACGCGTCTGGTGTTTATCGCCAATCCGGCCAACCCGACCGGCACGATGATCGGCAGCAACGAAGTGGCGCGTCTGGCCGCCGAACTGCCCGAACATGTGCTGTTGGTGCTGGATGGGGCCTATGCCGAGTTTGTCGAAGATTACGATGGCGGCGCGCGTCTGGTGGACAAACGCGAAAACGTGATCATGATCCGCACGTTTTCCAAAATTTATGGGCTGGGCGGTTTGCGCATCGGCTGGGCGTATGGCCCGGCCCATGTGATTGACGCCCTGAACCGGGTGCGCGGGCCTTTCAACCTGTCCGATTTGCAGATGGCAGCAGCCGAGGCAGCGGTGCGCGACACCGCCTATGTCGACAAATGCCGCAACGAAAACGCGCGCCTGCGGTCCTGGATGGCCAAGGCATTGGCCGAACTGGGCGTGGCCAGTGATACATCCTGTGCCAATTTCATTCTGGCCCGGTTCCATGACACCGGCGAGGCCGACGCCTGCGAGGCGCATTTGCGCGCCGATGGTTTGCTGGTGCGCAAGGTGGCCGGGTATAAATTGCCCAACTGCCTGCGCATTACCGTGGGCGACGAGGCATCGTGCCGCCGGGTGGTGCATTCAATTGCCGGCTTCAAAGGCCAGGATCTATGACCCGGCTATATAATCGGGTGGCGCTGATTGGACTGGGGCTGATCGCGGGGTCGATGGCGCTGGCGATGAAACGCGCCGGGTTGGCGGGTGAAATCGTGGGCACGGCACGTTCGGCCGAAACCCGGGCGATTGCTGCGGAAATCGGATTGTGCGACCGAATCGTCGACACAAGTGTCGAGGCCGTGAAAGGCGCCGATCTGGTGGTTTTGTGCGTTCCCGTTGGCGCGATGGAGGCCGTGGCCCGCGACATAGCGCCCCACCTGATGCCCGGCTGTACCGTGTCCGATGTCGGGTCGGTCAAGCGTGCGGTGATTGATGCGGTTGGCCCGCATTTGCCGGAGACAACGCATTTCGTACCGGCCCACCCCCTGGCGGGCACCGAACATTCGGGGCCACGCGCAGGCTTTGCCGAACTGTTCGAAAACCGCTGGTGCCTTTTGGTGCCCAGCGAAGGCACGCCCGACGCGCCAATCGCCAATTTGCGCGCCTTGTGGGAAGGAATGGGCGCGAATGTTGATGAAATGGAGGCCGATCACCACGATCTGGTTTTGGCCGTCACCAGCCATACGCCGCACCTGATTGCCTATACGATGGTAGGGGTGGCCGATGATTTGCGCCGGGTGACCGACAGCGAAGTGATCAAATATTCCGCTGCCGGTTTTCGTGATTTCACCCGCATCGCAGCCAGCGATCCGACCATGTGGCGCGATGTGTTTCTAAGCAACAAGGAAGCGACGCTGGAAATCCTTGGCCGGTTCACCGAAGAACTGTTTGCCCTGCAACGGGCCATCCGCACAGGTGACGGCGAGCATTTATTCGACTACTTTACCCGAACGCGGGCGATCCGGCGCAGCATCATCGAAGCTGGCCAAGATACAGAAGCCCCCGATTTTGGACGAGGTTCGAAAAAAACATGACCCGGTTTGGCGCTTTTTTCCTGGCCTTCACTGTTGCCTTTGGTGCAGTGGCCGAAGCAAAAGCGCCCGCCACATCGCCCCGCCCCGAACCGCGTGCGCGCGATGTTGTGACACGCGCCGTGGTCGAACAAATTGTAAGCGACGTGCAAAAATCCCGGGTCACACCGGTGGTGGTGCAGGCCACCCTTGGCGCGCGCATGGCCCGTTCGCCCCGCCCCCCGGCGCGGCCTGAAAACCTGCACCGGCGTGCGGTGGTGACGGCGGTGGGGTTTCGCGCGGTGCCCCCCTCGGTGTCCGGATCGGTCTGTGGTGATCCCGACATTCGCGGTTCCCGCATGTCGCCCATTGCCGGGCGCATTCGCGGATGTGGCGTGGATGCGCCGGTGCGGGTGACATCCGTGGCGGGCCTGGCCTTGTCGAGCGCGGCAACGATGGATTGTGCGACGGCACAGGCATTGAAAACCTGGGTTGACCGGGGCGTGAAGCCTACAATCGGGCGATTGGGCGGCGGGGCGGCGGGATTGCAGGTGGCGGCGCATTATTCGTGTCGCACCCGCAACAACAAACCCGGCGCCAAGGTGTCAGAGCATGGCAAGGGCCGCGCCATCGATATTTCGGCGATCGTTTTGCGCAACGGCGTGTCGATCAGCGTATTGAAGGGCTGGCGCAGTGCGCAGCACCGCAAGATCTTGCATAACCTGCACCGCGCGGCCTGTGGCCCGTTTGGCACCGTACTTGGCCCCAATGCCGACAGATATCATCAGGATCACTTTCACTTTGACACGGCGCGTTACCGCAGCGGATCTTACTGCAGATAGGCGCGGTGGGTTTGGCGGCGGTCGGATTTGGATATTTTTAGCAAGAAAAAGTCAGGCGCGGAGCCAGTTTTCGGCCCATTGAATTTGGCCAAGGTCGATGATTTGCGCGCGACAGCCATCAGCGCAGGCGCAGGCGGGGCGCGGGGCCCAGCGGGATCGGACCGAAGCTGACAAACCCGTTTTGGAAACTGAGCGGGGCATCCAGCGTTTCAGGGTTGCCCGACAGACCCGCCAACATCCCCAAACCCCGTTCCACCGTCGGCGCAAGGGCGCCGGGTAACAGCCCGCCCGCCACGGCCATTTCCAACATCTCGCGCCAATTGGTGGCCTTGATCGTGATGCGCCCGGTTGGCACGCCCTGATCGTCAACCGTCAACCCGCCCGCCGCGCGAAAATCAAGGGTGCCCCAAGTCGCGCGAAGCAGATTCAGATCGATAGCGGTGATGTTTGGGCGGGCGTTTTCGACGGCAAACCGATCCCACGGCGCATCAAACCCCACGGTGGCGTC
This sequence comes from Oceaniglobus ichthyenteri, assembly GCF_003057885.1. Lineage (GTDB taxonomy): Bacteria > Pseudomonadota > Alphaproteobacteria > Rhodobacterales > Rhodobacteraceae > Oceaniglobus > Oceaniglobus ichthyenteri. The sequence continues at coordinate 455,568 of NZ_QAGK01000002.1, read as the reverse complement.
GATTTTCAGGGTTTCGACCGTGTCGGGCAACAGGGTGGCCGGGTCCAGCCGGGCGCGGGTTGTGGCGGTGGGCGCAAAACCCAACGCTTCGAACGCGATGTCGTGGGCATATTGGCGGGCCGCCGTTTGACGGGTGGCAAACCGACCCGTTTCCAGCGCCATCGACCACCCCGCGCCGCCGGTCAGGGTGACGTTATCCATCACGAATGTCGCATGATCCAGGGTCAGCGACGTGCCCGGTTTGAACACGACCGAGCCGCGCATCCGGTCTGACGCAATGTCGACCCGTTCCAGCGGCGAAGCGAGCGTTTGCGTGTTGGGCAATACGGCAATGATGTGATGGGGTTTGTAAGACAGCGCGAGAATTTGAAATAATGGCGCGCTCCAGGCGACGCCGGTGTTCGGGTCGGCCAATTCCAGACCGGTGATTGTGGTGTCAAACCGGTTGGGGAACCCGGTGGTGTTCAGGTCGGCATAGTCGGCCACCCAGCCTTGGGCGCGGCGCTGATCGAACCAGGCGGTCAGGCCCCGTTCGACTGCTGAAGCGCCAACAAACCAGTATCCGCCCCAAACCACCGCCGCGATCAGTACCAACGCCAGTAGTTTCCGCATCACTGCCCCTTTCGCCCAAAGCCTTGTTGGTGTTTACAGGCGCAATAACAGAAGGACCAGAGCCATGGCGATGTGGGTGTTCGGATACGGATCACTGATGTGGAATCCCGGTTTTCCGGTGGCCGAACAGGGCATCGCGACCCTGGCCGACCACATGCGCACATTTTGCATGCGTTCGATCCATCATCGCGGCACCGATGAAAACCCGGGCCTTGTGTTGGCGCTTGATCCGGCGCCACGGGCCGCCTGTGTCGGGTTGGGATTTCGGGTTGCCCCCAATGCCGAAGAGCGCACCTTGGATGAGCTGCGCGAACGCGAATTGATCTCATCGGCCTATGTCGAACGGATTTTGCCGATGACCCTGGCCGATGGCCGGGTCGAACAGGCCGTGACCTATGTGGTTGATACCGAACATGTTCAATATTGTGGCGGTCTGACGCTGGAAGATCAGGCACAGATCATCGCGCGTGCGGTCGGGCAGCGTGGCCCAAACACCGAATACCTGTTCAACACCGCCGCCCATCTGGCCGAGATGGGCATACCTGACGGCGATCTGGCCTGGCTTGATCGACGGGTTCGCGACATCCTTATGTTATCGTAACCCACAACTGTTATTGGACATTTCCCACTGCGCCTTTATGCTGCGGTGCGACATTCAAGGGGACTGAACCAGCCGATGTTGGGCAAACCAGAACAAGACGGCCGGGCGCAATTTACCCGCCCGGTCCGCCAAATCGTAATGATGCTCAGCGTGCTGGCCATGGTCGCCGTGGGCAGTTATGTGGCGTTTCCCAGCGTGGCACCGGTGTTTTTGGCCAACCTGTGGCTGAACGGGTTCATCGCCTTTGTGTTCATTTTGGGCATTGCCGCGTGTTTCTGGCAGCTGTTTCAGCTGTTTCAATCGGTCAACTGGATCGAAGGGTTTGTGGCTGAAAACCCCGGCCACGAATTTGTAAAAGCGCCCCGGTTGCTGGCCCCGCTTGCGGCGCTGTTGCGTTCGCGCGGGCGGCAGATGCAGATTTCGGCCCCGTCGTCGCAATCTATCCAGGATTCCGTGGCGACGCGGATCGACGAGGCGCGCGATATCACCCGGTATATCGTTAACCTTTTGATTTTCCTTGGTCTTTTGGGTACGTTTTATGGGCTGGCCACCACGGTGCCGGCCATCGTCGATACGATTCGCGGCCTTGCCCCGAAAGCGGGCGAAGACGGCATGCAGGTGTTTTCACGCCTGATGAGCGGGCTTGAGGCGCAATTGGGCGGCATGGGCGTGGCATTTTCATCATCATTGCTGGGCCTTGCCGGATCATTGGTTGTCGGGCTTTTGGAGCTGTTCGCCAGCCATGGTCAAAACCGGTTTTACCGGGAATTGGAAGAATGGCTGTCAAGCATCACGCGCCTTGGCTATGCCTCGGGCGAGGGTGAGGGCCAAGGCGAGGCGGGCATGGTCGCCGCCGTGCTGGATTACATGTCACAGCAGATGGATCAGCTGCAGGATATGTTCCGAGAGGGCGAGGCCAGTCGCGCCGCCGTCGACACCCGGCTGACAACACTGGCCGCGTCAATCGAACGGATGACCGACCGGATGAATGCCGAAGGGTCGGTCAGCGATGCCTTGGATCGGGTGGCCCGGGGTCAGGAAAGATTGGCCGAAGCGTTGGAGATTCAGGCCGAACAAGGCGGTGGCGGAGTAGATGCCGAAAGCCGGATGCGCCTGCGCTCCATTGATGTACAGCTTTTGCGATTGCTCGAAGAACTGGCCGCCGGACGTCAGGAATCAACCGCCGAGTTGCGTTCTGATATCAAATCCCTGATCCGGGCCGTGCGGGGGCAGGGCCTGACGGGGCGGGGCGATGCGGCAGCGGCCAAAGACAGACGGGGTTAATTCATGGCCCTGACGCGGCGATCCACACAAAGGGTATCAAACAGCATCTGGCCCGGATTTGTCGATGCGATGACCGCGCTGTTGCTGGTTATGATGTTCGTTCTGACGATTTTCATGGTGGTGCAATTCGTCCTGCGCGAAGAAATCTCAGGTCAGGAAACCGAACTGGATGCCTTGGGTCAGGAAGTGGCGGGCCTTGCGCGATTGCTGGGTCTGGAGCGGGAGCGCACCGCCGCGTTGGAAACCGACAAGGCCGATCTGGATGCCGAATTATCCGCCGCCCAAGACAGGGCGCGCGAACAAGATGTGCTGATTTCCAGCCTGACCGCCGAAACCGAATCACAAGGCGCGCGCATCGCCGATTTTCAGGCCCAAGTCGCAAGCCTGCTGGCCGAACGCGATACGGCGCTGGCCCAGGGCGCGGCGCTGAGCGCGACTGTTGCGGAATTGGAACAGGCGCAGCAGCAGTTATTGACCGAGCAAGAGCAGTTGCAACTGGCCCTGGCCCGTACCCGCGATGAAATTGATGCGCAAGCGGAAGAGGCGCGGTTGGCCGCTGCCCGGCGCGAGGCATTGGAGGCCCTGACCGCGCAATTGCGCAGCGAAACCGCCGATCAGGATCAAGCCTTGGCCGCCTTGAACGCGACCCTGACCGAAACCCAAGCGCAGCTGAGCCAGGAAGAACAAGCCCGCTTGGCCGAGGCCGCCGCCGCCGAGGCCCTGCGCGCGCGGCTCGAAAGTTCGGATGCGGCGCTTTCGGCGATGACCCTGGCGTTGGAACAGGAACGTGCGCGCGCCGAAGAAACCCTGACCCTTCTGGCGGCGGCCCAGTCCAGCGAAGAGGATTTGAACGCCCGCCTTGCGGCGGCGATTTTGGCACAGGATAGCACAGCCGCCCAACTGCAAACCCTGAAAAGCGAACAGGCCGATCTGAACCGCCGCCTGGCCCTGGCGCTGTTGACCAAGGACAAAACAGATGAAGAGGTCGCCGCGTTGCAAATCGCGCTGGATCAGGCGGAAAACGACCGTGCGGCGCTGAACGAAAAATTGGCCGCGGCCTTGTTGGCGCAAGACAAAAGTGCCGAACAGTTGGCGGCACTTAGCGAACAGATGGCGGCGCTGGATACGGACCGTGCCGATCTGAACACCCGTCTGGCCGCCGCATTGTTGCAAAATGAACAGACCGAGGCGACGCTGGCCGAAACCGAGGCCGCGCGTGACACGCTGAACCGCGATCTGGCTGCCGCCCTGTTAAGCCAGGAAGATTTGCGCGCCACACTGGATCAGACCCGCGCCGCACTGCAGGGCCAGGCCGAAACAAGCGACGCGTTGGATACCCGACTGGCCGCCGCCCTGTTGGCGCGCGATCAAACCGCCGAAGAGTTGGCCACCGCCCGCGCCGCATTGGAAACTGCCCGTGCTGATGGGCAAGATATGTCAGAACGCCTTGCCGCAGCGCTTGCCAGCGGCAATGAAACGGCCACGGCGCTGGATGCTGCACTGGCCGCCCGCGCCGCTCTGAGCGATGATTTGGCCCAAGCCGAAGTGGCGCTTTCAGCGGCCTTGGCCGCACGCGCCACCATCGAACAAGAGCGTGATTCCGCCGACGCGCTGTTGCGCGAGGCGCTGGCGCAACGGGATGAAACAACCGAAGAACTGGCCGCGATTTCCGCCGCTCTGCGTGCTGCAGAGGCGGCAAAGGAGGCGTTTCAAGGGGATCTGCAATCGGCCCGTGACCGTCTTGCCGAGGCCGAGGCAGAGGTGGCGGAATTGCGCGCTACGGTTGGCCGCGAAGCGACCGAGCGTGATCGTCTGGCCGCAGCGCTGGAGGCGGCCCGCAGCGAAGCGGCGGCACTGGCAGGTGCGGTGGATACCGAGGATGCCCTGCGCGATCAGTTGGCTGAGGCATTGGCAGCAAAGCTGGCCGCAGAACGCGCCGCCGCCGAACGCCTGAGCGAGGCCGAGCAGCGCAATGCCCTGTTGAACGCGGCGCGCACGCAGTTGGACACCGAAGAGGCCCGTTCAGCCGAAAGCCAGCGGCAGGTTGAAATATTAAACCGGCAAGTCACTGAATTACGGGGCCAATTGAATCAGCTGCAGGCCCTGTTGGATTTGGCAAATGACAAGGACGCCGCATCGCGGGTGCGGATCGAAACATTGGGGGCCGATCTGAATGCCGCGCTGGCCCGCACGGCAATCGAGGCAAAGCGGCGCGCCGAGCTTGAGGCGGCCGAGCGCCAGCGTCTTGAGCGGTATCAGTCAGAGTTTTTTGGCCGCTTGCGCGATCTTCTGGACAACCGCGAAGGGGTCAGAATTGTTGGCGACCGCTTCGTATTTTCGTCCGAAGTGCTGTTTGAAAGCGCCTCTGCCGATCTGTCGGACGCCGGTCAGACCCAAATCGCCCGCGTCGCCCAACTGTTGTTTGACGTCGCCAAGGAAATCCCCGACGAGATTGATTGGGTGGTCCGTGTGGACGGACATACCGACAACGTGCCACTGAATTTCAGCGCGAAATATGCCGACAACTGGGAATTGAGCCAGGCGCGCGCGCTGTCTGTGGTGCGGTTTCTGACCGAAGAGTTGAATTTTCCGGCCAACCGTCTGGCCCCTACCGGGTTTGGCGAATTTTACCCGGTCAACCCGGATAACACAGCCACAGCGCGGGCACAGAACCGGCGAATCGAACTGAAACTGACCGAACGCTAGGGGCGGATCGTGACGACAATATCGGTCTGATCAACCGTTTCGCCGCCCCGGGTCAATTCAGCAATGCCCCGATAATCGCCCGCAGGCCACGGCGTGGTCGTGCGGCGCCCCACGGCGCGAAAGAACTGCGCCTGTGCCCGGTCGATGGTCAGATCCTCTGACAAAATGTTGCCGCCCGGGCCAGTGATTGTCAGCCGCATCCCATCATCGGGCTGGCTGCCATAGGCAAAGGCCCATAGAACCAGAGCGGGCGTGTCTGGCGGCAAAAACGCCGCGCCTGCCATGCCGGCCTTGACCGTATCATAGTCGGGAATAACGTCGGAAAACCCGACCGATATGATGCCGCCCGGCTGATAGGGGGGCGTGTTTTGCCAAAGCGATGTTTCCGGCGATTGGCCACAGGCGATGTTGCCGGTGGCATTGAACGGATCGACCACGCGGCCCTCATGGCGCACCGACAGGTGCAGGTGGGGAAACTGTGTTTGCCCGCTCAGCCCGACATGGCCGAGGGTTGTGGCATTGCTGACACGCTGGCCCTTGCGCACGGTCACCGAGCCGCGTTTCAGGTGGCAATATTGTGTCTGCCAACCACCGCCATGTCCGACCACGACGCCATTGCCACATTCGCGGTCTGAAACATCGGGCGCGCCCGGGGTGCCTTGCAAATGGTCCGGCATGCCATCACGCACACTGATCACAGTTCCCGGCGCGGCGGCAAAAACCGCGATGTCGGCGTCGATCGTGCTGATAAAGGGCAGGGCGAAATCGGTGCCTTTATGGCCATCATAACTCAGCGGGCCACAGGTGTAATCCGCAGCGCCCTGGCCCGGATCGGCATCGGTATATTGTTGGATAAAACAGGTTTTTCCCAAGGTGCAATCAATGGGAAGCGCCAGAATGGGGTCTCTCGCGGCGGCGGGCGCCGCGAGAAGGATCATGGGCAGGGCAATAATCAGCCGCACCAGCGCCGCGCCTTAATCGGCCGTCAGCAGCGGTGGTTTTTTTGATGACAGGCGGCGGGTTTCCGGCGGATCGATTTTCAAATCGATCTTGCCGTCTTTCACGCCCACCTTGACGATGCCACCTTTTGCCAGTTTGCCAAACAGCAGTTCTTCGGCCAAAGGTTTTTTGATGTGCTCCTGAATGACACGGCCCAGCGGGCGGGCGCCCATCTTGTCGTCATAGCCTTTGTCGGCCAGCCATTCTGCGGCGGGTTTGGTCAACTCGATGGTGACATTGCGATCCATCAGCTGTGCCTCAAGCTGCAGAACGAACTTTTCAACAACCTGCATGATCACCGACTTCGGCAGCGCGCCAAAGGAAATAACGGCGTCCAGACGGTTGCGGAATTCGGGCGTGAACGTGCGCTCAATCGCGGCGGTGTCTTCGCCTTCGCGCTTGTCACGGCCAAATCCGATGGCGGCCTTCTGCATATCGGCGGCTCCTGCGTTCGATGTCATGATCAGGATGACATTGCGGAAATCAACCGCCCGACCGTTATGATCGGTCAGTTTGCCGTGATCCATGACTTGCAGCAGGATGTTGAACACATCCGGGTGGGCCTTTTCGATTTCATCGAGCAACAGCACACAATGCGGGTGCTGATCAACGCCATCGGTCAACATGCCGCCCTGATCAAACCCGACATAGCCCGGAGGCGCACCGATCAGACGGGATACTGCGTGTTTTTCCATGTATTCCGACATGTCAAAGCGCAACAGTTCAACACCCAGCGTATCGGCCAGCTGTTTGGCCACTTCTGTTTTACCCACACCGGTTGGCCCGGCAAACAGATAGTTACCGATCGGCTTTTCCGGTTCGCGCAGGCCGGCACGGGCCAGTTTGATCGCCGATGACAGGGCGGTGATCGCCTCATCCTGGCCAAACACGACGCGTTTCAATGCGCCTTCGAGATCGCGCAGAATTTCGGCGTCGTCCTTGCTGACGTTTTTGGGTGGGATGCGGGCGATTTTTGCCACCACGGCTTCGATCTCTTTGGTGCCGATGGTTTTGCGCCGCCTTGATTCGGCCACCAGATGTTGTGCCGCTCCGGCCTCGTCAATCACATCGATTGCCTTGTCGGGCAATTTGCGGTCGTTGATATAACGGGCCGACAATTCCACCGCGGTTCTGATCGCATCGGCAGTGTATTTGATGCTGTGATGCTCTTCAAAATACTCTTTCAGACCTTTCAGGATCTTCACGGTATCTTCCACCGAAGGTTCGGCCACATCGATTTTCTGGAACCGGCGGCTCAGCGCGCGGTCCTTTTCGAAATGCTGGCGAAATTCTTTGTAAGTGGTTGAGCCCATGCAGCGCAGTTTGCCGCCCTGCAACGCAGGTTTCAGCAGGTTGGATGCATCCATCGCGCCGCCCGATGTGGCCCCGGCGCCGATGACGGTGTGGATCTCATCGATGAACAGCACCGCATCTGGATGATCTTCCATCTCGGTCATCACCGCCTTCAGGCGCTCTTCGAAATCACCGCGATACCGGGTGCCCGCCAACAGCGCGCCCATATCAAGTGAATAGATCGTCGCCGAAGACAGGACTTCGGGGGTTTCACCGCGCACGATTTTCAATGCCAGACCTTCGGCAATGGCGGTTTTGCCAACGCCGGGATCACCCACCAAAAGCGGGTTGTTCTTGCGCCGACGGCACAACACCTGAATGCACCGCTCAACCTCGTGTTCGCGGCCGATCAGCGGATCAATATCGCCCTTGCGGGATTTCGCGTTCAGATCGACACAATACTTGGCCAGGGCCGATTCCTTGCCATCGCCGTCTTCCACCTGGGTGTCTTCTTCGGGGTCGGGCGACCCGGAAACGGGCCGTGCTTCGCCGAAAGACGGGTCCTTGGCCACGCCATGGGCGATATAGTTGACCGCATCATAGCGGGTCATATCCTGTTCTTGCAGGAAATAAGCAGCGTTTGATTCGCGTTCGGCAAAGATTGCAACCAACACGTTTGCGCCGGTCACTTCGGTGCGGCCCGAAGATTGCACGTGAATCGCCGCGCGTTGGATAACCCGTTGAAATGCTGCGGTTGGCACCGCCTCTGACCCTTCGACATCGGTGACCAGGGTGGACAAATCATCGTCGATGAAATCGATCAATGTCGATTTCAAATCTTCCAGATCAACGGAACAGGCCTGCATCACCTTGGCGGCATCCGGTTCGTCGATCAGGGCCAGCAACAGATGTTCCAGCGTGGCAAGTTCGTGTCGGCGGGCATTGGCGAGGGCCAGTGCAGAGTGGATCGCTTGCTCGAGAGTCGTTGAAAATGAAGGCACCGCCGTGCTCCTTCCTATCTTGGGTTGGGCGAGGGTATCCCGCATCAACCGTGGTCTCTTAAGGTTAAAGCTTGGTTGTTTGTGGCCCAGCTTCAAGTTTTTTCTTTGATTGTTCGTTCACATTTTAGTCTTGTGTTGCGTTGGGCGGCGCCAAGGATTGAGAATCGGGGAGGTTAAAACGCGTCTTTGCGCGCCCGGATTTCGGCAAACACCTCAGCGTCGGTGTTAGAGTGCATAGATAGGTACGCTTTCACGTCTGGCAAATGGGCGCGCAAAAAAGGATTGGTCGCCAATTCTTCGGACAGGGCCGATGGAACGGTTGCGCGTCCGGCGGCGCGGTCATCGGCAATGCGTTTGGCGCGGGCAATCAGGGCGGGGTTGTCGGGTTCGATGGTCAGGGCGAATTTGGCGTTGGAGGCGGTGTATTCGTGGCCCGAATACACCATCGTTTCCGGCGGCAACGCGGCCAATTTTGAAAGGCTGGCCCACATCATTGCGCCGTCGCCTTCAAACAACCGCCCACAGCCCAGGGCCATCAGGCTGTCGGCGGTGAACACGGCCTTGGCGTCGGGCACATGGAATGCAACGTGCCCCTTGGTGTGGCCCGACACATCGAACACCTGCACATCGGCACCTGCGAATTGAAACGTGTCACCATCGCCCACCTTGCGGGTGAGGGGGGGCAGGCGGTGCGCATCGGCGGCCGCGCCGACCACCGGCACGTTGTGACGGGCCAGCAGGGCGGCCAAACCTTGCACATGATCGGAATGATGATGGGTGATCCAGATTTCGCTCAGGGCCCAACCGCGATCTTGCAAAGCCTGTTCAATCGGTGCCGCCTCGGGAATATCGATCAGGGCGGTCGCGCCGCTGCTGTCATCATGAAGCAGGAAGGCATAGTTGTCAGACAGGCATGGAATGGTCACAACAGACAGGGGCATGGCAATTGGCCTTTGAGTTTCTTATGGTCCCTACAACTCTTGCAGTAATCGGGCGCGGCGGCAATGCATCTGGACGTTCTTGACCTTCGCACCTTTTATTATCGTACACGTTTGGGGCGGGCGGCGCAAAAGGCGGTGCGCGATCAGATGTTGCGCCTGTGGCCCCCGACGCGGGGGCAATCGGTGGCCGGTTTCGGCTTTGCCGTGCCGCTGCTGCGCCCCTATCTGCGCGATGCCGAACGGGTGATCGGCCTGATGCCCGGCCCCCAAGGGGTGATGCAGTGGCCGGCCGGGCAACCCAACGTTTCGGTGCTGTGCGAAGAAACCCTGTGGCCGCTTGAGCGGGAATCTCTTGATCGGCTGGTGCTGATGCACGGGCTGGAAACCAGTGAAAATCCAACCTCGGTGCTGGAAGAGGCGTGGCGCGTCTTGCGTCCTTCGGGGCGGGCGCTGTTCATTGTGCCAAACCGGGCGGGCCTGTGGGCGCGGCGCGACAAGACGCCGTTCGGATTTGGCCGCCCCTATTCTTTGGGCCAACTTGAGGCGCAATTGAAACACGCCGGATTTGTCCCACAGCGGCAGGTGGCGGCATTGTTTCATCCGCCGTCCGAAAAACGGTTCTGGCTCAAGGCCGGCCCATTGATGGAGCGGATCGGGCGCAAGGTATCGGACAGCTATGCCGGGGGGGTGTTGATGGTTGAGGTCAGCAAACAGATCGCCCCGACCCCAGGCACCCGAATCCGGGATTCGGTGCGCCGCCCCCTGCGGGTATTGGATGGGTTGGCGGTGCCGGGGGTAAAGCCGATATAACGCCGGTACGGGCGCGAAAGCAGTGTTCAAAGGCCGCGGGCAAACAATTTTTTTTTGCTGCCGGGGCGGGGTTTCGCAGGTGCAGCACGGGAATTTATGGCGCGAAACCATTAAGATATATGGAATTCTTGCGAAAATTCGGCGCGAAAGCTGACCACATGTCGCAGGTGCCAAAGACAGTTGCGGGGGCAGAATGCCTCTGCTACACCCCTGCCGACTTTGATGACGTGGCCGTGATGGCCGCGTCTTTCCAACTGCCCTGACCGGATCGTGCGCGAAACGGCCCCATGGCGCTAAGACATCGAAAGGGTGGACGTGTCCGAACCAGCTTCGATTTCCGCAGGGATCGCCGGGCGTTATGCCACGGCTGTGTTTGCCCTGGCCAAGGAAGACAATGCTTTAACTGCCATTGAGGCGGATGTGACAGCGCTTGACGCTGCTCTGTCCGACAGCGACGATTTTCGCACGCTGATCTCTTCGCCGCTTTATACCCGCGAACAGCAAGAGGCCGCGATTGGCGCCTTGGCTGACAAGATGGGGCTAAACGCGACCATGGCCAACACCCTGCGCCTGATGGCCGGCAAACGGCGGTTGTTCGTTTTGCCGCAACTGTTGAGCGAACTGCGGGGCCTGATCGCCGAAGAAAAAGGCGAAATCACCGCCGAAGTCAGCGCCGCGTCGAAACTGACCAAGGCTCAGGAAAAATCATTGGCCGACACGTTGAAAAACGCGGTGGGCAAAGATGTGAAGATCAAGATGTCCGTCGATCCAGCGCTGATTGGTGGGCTTGTCGTGAAAGTCGGCTCGCAAATGATTGATACGTCGATCCGCGCTAAATTGAATGCACTCCAGAACACTATGAAAGAGGTCGGATAAATGGGTATCCAAGCCGCCGAGATTTCTGCGATCCTCAAGGACCAGATCAAAAACTTTGGCCAAGAGGCGGAAGTGGCCGAAGTAGGCCGCGTATTGTCGGTTGGTGACGGGATTGCCCGCGTCCACGGATTGGACAACGTGCAGGCCGGTGAAATGGTCGAATTCCCCGGTGGAATTCAGGGCATGGCGCTGAACCTTGAATCAGACAACGTCGGTGTCGTTATTTTCGGGTCTGACCGCGACATCAAGGAAGGTGACGTTGTAAAGCGCACCAATTCGATCGTTGACGTGCCGGCCGGTGACGGGCTTTTGGGCCGCGTTGTCGATGGCCTTGGCAATCCGATTGATGGCAAAGGCCCGATCGAAGCGGCCGAGCGTCGCGTGGCCGACACCAAGGCCCCCGGCATCATCCCGCGCAAATCGGTGCACGAACCGATGCCGACCGGGATCAAATCCATCGACGCCATGATCCCGATTGGCCGTGGCCAGCGTGAATTGATCATTGGCGACCGTCAGACCGGCAAGACCGCCGTGGCGCTGGATACGATCCTGAACCAGAAATCATATAACGATGCGGCCAAGGACGATTCCGAAAAGCTGTATTGTATCTATGTTGCCATCGGCCAGAAACGTTCGACCGTGGCGCAGTTGGTGAAGAAGCTGGAAGAAACCGGCGCGATTGAATATACCACCATCGTCGCCGCCACCGCATCCGACCCCGCGCCGATGCAGTTTTTGGCACCCTATTCCGCCACCGCAATGGCCGAATATTACCGTGACAATGGCAAGCACGCGCTGATCATCTATGATGATTTGTCAAAGCAGGCCGTGGCCTATCGCCAGATGTCGCTGTTGCTGCGCCGCCCGCCAGGGCGCGAGGCATATCCCGGTGACGTTTTCTATCTTCACTCCCGTTTGCTGGAGCGTTCGGCAAAGCTGGGCGACGATTACGGCAATGGCTCGCTGACCGCGCTGCCGATCATCGAAACCCAGGGCGGCGACGTGTCGGCGTTTATTCCGACCAACGTGATTTCGATCACCGATGGTCAGATCTTCCTTGAAACCGAACTGTTCTATCAGGGCATCCGCCCCGCTGTGAACACCGGTTTGTCGGTGTCGCGGGTTGGTTCATCGGCGCAGACGAACGCGATGAAATCGGTCGCCGGTCCGGTGAAACTTGAACTGGCCCAGTACCGCGAAATGGCTGCCTTTGCGCAGTTCGGCTCTGACCTCGATGCCTCGACACAGCAGTTGCTGAACCGGGGGGCGCGCCTGACCGAACTGATGAAACAGCCGCAGTATTCGCCGCTGACCAACGCCGAAATCGTCTGTGTCATTCTGGCGGGCACCAAGGGCTATCTCGATAAGATCCCGGTCAGTGCCGTTGGTCGGTTTGAAGCCGGTCTGCTGAATCACCTGCGGTCGAAACATGCTGACATGCTGGATTGGATCACCAACGAAGATCCAAAGGTCAAAGGCGATGCCGAAGACCGTATCCGCAAAGCGATCGGTGAGTTTGCCGACGATTTCACAGCTTAAGAACCCCGGAAGGACAGCTAGATGCCTAGCCTGAAGGACCTTAAAAACAGGATCGCGTCGGTCAAATCGACCCGCAAGATCACCAAAGCCATGCAAATGGTCGCGGCCGCAAAATTGCGCCGCGCCCAGGATGCGGCCGAGGCTGCCCGCCCCTATGCCGAACGGTTCAATGCCGTGATGTCGGGGTTGGCCCAATCGGTGCAAGGCAGCGATACGGCACCACGTTTGTTGGCCGGAACCGGCAGCGATCAGGTGCATCTGCTGATTGTCATGACCTCGGAGCGGGGCCTGTGTGGCGGTTTCAACTCGTCGATCGTGCGGAAGGCCAAATTGCGCATTCAGGCGCTGCTGGCCGAAGGCAAGACGGTGAAAATCCTGACCGTCGGTAAAAAAGGCCGCGATCAGTTGCGCCGGGAATACCGCGATAACCTGGTCGGTCACGTTGATCTGACCGAGGTAAAGCGTGTCGGTTACGTCAATGCGCAAGAGATTGCCAAAGACGTGCTGAGCCGTTTTGACGCCGGTGAATTTGATGTCTGCACGATCTATTTCAGTCAATTCGTGAACGTGGTCAGCCAGATCCCGACCGAATTGCAGATCATTCCGGCCAAATTCGAACCGGTCGAACAGACAACGTTGTACGATTATGAACCCTCGGAAGAAGGCATCCTGGCTGATCTGCTGCCGCGCAACATCGCGATTCAGATCTTTACAGCCCTTCTTGAAAACGCCGCCAGCGAACAGGGCGCGCGCACCGGGGCCATGGACAACGCAACGCGAAACGCCGGCGAGATGATCGATAAACTGACCATCCAGTACAACCGCTCGCGTCAGGCCGTGATTACCAACGAACTGATCGAAATTATTTCGGGCGCTGAAGCGCTCTAAGACGAACCGGAGACAAACAATGGCTAACGCTAAAGGCAAGATCACGCAGGTCATCGGTGCCGTCGTTGACGTACACTTTGATGATGAACTGCCGCAGATTCTGAACGCGCTGAACACAACCAACAACGGCAAAAAGCTGGTGTTGGAAGTGGCGCAGCATTTGGGCGAAAACACCGTGCGCACCATCGCGATGGACGGCACCGAAGGTTTGGTGCGCGGCACGGAGGTGGAAGACACCGGTGGCCCGATCATGGTGCCCGTGGGCAACGCGACCTTGGGGCGCATCCTGAACGTGACCGGTGATCCGGTTGACGAAGGCGGCGCTGTCGAGGCCGAAGAATTCCGCGCCATTCACCAGCCCGCCCCCGACTTCGCCGCCCAGGCGACAAGCTCGGAAATTCTGGTCACCGGGATCAAGGTGGTTGATCTGCTCGCGCCCTATTCAAAGGGTGGCAAGATTGGCCTGTTCGGTGGTGCCGGTGTGGGCAAAACGGTTTTGATCATGGAATTGATCAACAACATCGCCAAGGTGCACAGTGGTTTTTCCGTGTTTGCCGGTGTGGGTGAGCGGACCCGTGAAGGCAACGATCTGTATCACGAGATGATCGAATCGGGCGTTATCGTTCCGGATGACCTGACCAAATCCAAGGTGGCGCTGGTTTATGGTCAGATGAACGAACCACCCGGCGCGCGTATGCGTGTTGCCCTGTCCGGTCTGACGTTGGCCGAGCAGTTCCGCGATCAGTCGGGCACCGACGTGTTGTTCTTTGTCGACAACATCTTCCGCTTTACCCAAGCCGGGTCCGAGGTTTCGGCGCTGCTGGGCCGGATTCCTTCGGCCGTTGGGTATCAGCCAACTCTGGCCACCGACATGGGTGCGCTGCAGGAACGGATCACGTCGACCAAAGCCGGTTCGATCACCTCGGTTCAGGCGATTTATGTGCCTGCCGATGACTTGACCGACCCCGCGCCTGCCACATCCTTTGCCCACCTTGACGCGACGACGGTTTTGAACCGGGCGATTTCGGAACTGGGCATCTACCCGGCGGTTGACCCGCTTGATTCCACCTCGCGGATCCTGGATCCGTCGGTCGTGGGCGAAGAGCATTATCAGGTGGCCCGCGATGTTCAGGGCATTCTTCAGCGCTATAAGTCGCTGCAGGATATCATCGCCATTCTGGGCATGGATGAATTGTCAGAGGAAGATAAGCTGACCGTGGCACGCGCCCGGAAGATCCAGCGTTTCCTCAGCCAACCGTTTGACGTGGCTAAGGTGTTCACCGGATCGGACGGCAAGCAGGTGCCATTGGAAGACACGATCGCGTCGTTCAAGGCCGTTGTTGCGGGCGAATACGATCACCTGCCCGAAGGCGCGTTCTATATGGTTGGCGGCATCGACGAAGTGATCGCCAAAGCCCAGAAAATGGCAGCAGACGCCGCCTAAGTTATTGGGCGCGCCGCTCACAGGTGCGCCCATCCAGACCGAACAGGAGCCGACATGGCCGATACGATGCAATTCTCTCTCGTCAGCCCCGAGCGCAGCCTGGCCTCTTTGCAGGTGAGCGAAGTGCAGATTCCCGGTGCCGAAGGCGACATGACCGCGATGCCATCGCACGCGCCAACCATCACCACCCTGCGCCCCGGAATTCTGGTGGCCAAGGGCCCCGAAGGCACCGCAGAATTTTTCGTGACCGGCGGATTTGCCGAAATCGGTGCCGATGGCGTGACGGTTCTGGCCGAACGTGCCTTTGCCCGTGGCGACATGACCCAAGCCGATTTGGATGATATCGTATCCGAGGCGACCGAGGCCCTGAACAAGGCCAAGGCGTCGACCTTTGAAAATCAGCCGGGCCCGGTTGATGATGCGGCGAAATTGCTGGCGGATATGGTGGCTGCCGGGGGGCACATCGGCCTTTCTGCGAAACAGCCCTCTCTCTGATATCTTGATCGTTGAATGAATCGGCCCCGGTCTTCTACCGGGGCCATTTTTTTGCCCGCTTTCGGGATTATGATCCTTGCCGGAGTGAGGAGAGTGTCTGATGCGGCGACTGGAAACGCGAACCTTGGGTGTTGAGCAGGGGTCGCTCGTGCTGTTTTCCGATTATGTGGACAACGGCGCGATGTGGACCGGCACAGGCGCGCGGGAAATACAGCGGGAAATCCGGTTTTCAGAATCGTTTCGCGATGATCCGGTGGTTCAGGTGTCGATGTCGATGTGGGATATGGATCAATCAACAAACCCGCGCGCTGATTTATCCTTTGATCGGGTGTCACCTGACGGATTTTGGATAATTTTTCGAACTTGGGGTGACACCCGTATCGCCCGAGTTCGCGCCGATTGGACAGCAATGGGGCCGCTGAAAGGCCCGGATGAGTGGGAGCTTTATTGAGGCGCAATCACATGGGGCGAATGTTGGATTTGGATATTTTTAGCAAGAAAAAGCCAAAGTTAAGTCAAATCGGCCACGGGGATGATTGGGAAAAACTGTGCCGATGACCAGACGCCAAACCAATCTTGTCCGTTATGGTGCGCCGCCTCGCCTTGATCCACCAAGCGGTAAAAACTCTTGCGATCAATCAGGGCCTCTAGCCCCGCGCGCACCATGACATAAGGCGCAGGTTCCCCTGACTCCGCATCGCGGATCACGCGGATGGGGTGACCGGCATCGGCGGTGACAAAATCGCCGACATTGGTTTCAAAGGTAAGGGTGGGGGTATCGCCACCGCCAACCTGAAAATCGACAGCGACGAAAGGGGCGTCTTCGACCGTGATCCCGACCTTTTCCACCGGTGTGACCAGAAAATAATTATCGCCTTCGCGTTTCAGAATCGTTGAAAACAGCCGTACCAGCGGTTTGCGGCCAATCGGCGTGCCCAGATAAAACCATGTGCCATCGCGGGCGATATGAATGTCCAGATCGCCACAAAACGGCGGATTCCACTGGTGAACCGGCGGCAAACCGCCCTTTGATGCGGCGCGCGCGCTGGCGGCCAGGCTTTCGGCGGTGGGTTTCACGATCTTTTGTTCCCTCATTGCTTTTGCCATTTGTCCCAAGCACGATAGGTCTATGTAATATAGATATAGTCACAACCGGAGTATTGCCATGGCCGAGGCCGACGCGCTGATCGCTGAGATCGAAGAATTGGGCGAAAAGCTGGCCGAGGCCCGGGCCAGCATCACCCGCCGTTTCATCGGCCAGGAGCAGGTTGTCGATCTGGTGCTGTCGGCGCTGCTTTGTGGTGGACATGGATTGTTGATTGGTCTGCCCGGTTTGGGCAAGACCCGGCTTGTCGATACGCTCAGCACGGTGATGGGGTTGGATGGGGCGCGGGTGCAATTTACGCCTGATTTGATGCCCGCCGATATTTTAGGATCGGAAGTGTTGGAAACCGCCGCCGATGGCAGCCGGGCGTTTCGATTTATCGAAGGGCCGATCTTTTGCCAATTGTTGCTGGCCGATGAAATCAACCGCGCTTCGCCGCGCACCCAATCGGCGCTGTTGCAGGCGATGCAGGAAAATTCGGTGACTGTGGCGGGGCAACCCCATGCTTTGGGCCTGCCGTTTCATGTGTTCGCCACCCAGAATCCGATTGAGCAAGAGGGCACATATCCGTTGCCCGAGGCTCAGTTGGACCGGTTTTTGGTGCAGATCGATGTACCCTATCCGGATCGCGCGACCGAACGTGACATTCTGATTGCCACCACCGGCGTTGCCGAGGATGAGGCGGTGGGTGTTTTCACCGCGCCACAGCTTTTGGCGGCGCAATCTTTGTTGCGGCGGATGCCGGTGGGCGACGGTGTTGTTGAACTGATCCTGGATCTGGTGCGCGCGTGCCGCCCCGATGATCCCACCGCATCTGAAACGGTACGCGGATCGGTCGGGTGGGGGCCGGGCCCGCGTGCGGCGCAGGCGCTGATGCTGACCGTGCGGGCGCGCGCGCTGCTCGATGGCCGCTTGGCCCCGTCGGTTGAGGATGTGGCGGCCATGGCCGGGCCGGTGTTGACGCATCGTATGGCGCTGACCTTTGCCGCGCGGGCGCGGGGCGAAAACCTGACCCAGGTAATTTCACAGGTCGTGGCGCAAACCACCCGGATCGAGGCCGCAGCGTGAGCCACGCCGCCGATCTTCGCGCCCATGGCGAAACGCTGGCCGGGCCGCTTCCGGCGCTGTTGGCCGATGCGCAGCATTTGGCGCAATCGGTGGTGTTGGGTGCCCATGGTCGGCGGCGCGCGGGCATGGGCGATGAGTTTTGGCAATATCGCCCGGCCATGCCCGGCGATGAGGCACGGATGATTGATTGGCGCAGGTCGGGGCGCAGTGACGCGCATTTCGTTCAGGAAAAGGAATGGCAGGCGGCGCAATCGGTGCTTTTGTGGGTCGATAACGCCCGCAGCATGGAATTTACGTCAGACAAGGCGCGACCGACCAAGGCGGCGCGCGCCCGTCTTTTGGCGATGGCGGTGTCGATCCTGTTGGTACGGGGGGGCGAACGGGTTGGCCTGTCGGGGCTGGGCCTGCCGCCACGATCGGGGCCGGTGCAATTGCTGCGCCTGGCCGCGGCGATTTCTGACACCGGCGATGCACCCGATTTCGGAGCGCCCGAGGCGCGCGGCATGTTGCCCCGTTCACGCGCATTATTTGTGAGCGATTTCATGGGCGATCCGGCACCGGTGACCGCCGCACTGACCAAGGCCGCCGACCGGGGGATAAAGGGCGCGATATTGCAGATCTTGGACCCGCAGGAAGAGGCGTTTCCATTCGACGGGCGCACGATTTTCGAATCCATGGGCGGATCAGTGCGCCACGAAACCCTAAAGGCTGGTGATTTGCGGGATCGGTATTTGGAGCGGTTGGCGGCGCGCAAGGCAATGTTGGCCGATCTGGCCCGCGCCACCGGTTGGCAGTATCACTGCCACCATACGGGGCAAAGTGCCGCTTCGGCGCTGTTGTGGCTGTTTGGCGCGTTGGAACGGGATCACTGATGTTTACCTTTGCCGGCATAGGTTTCACCGCGCCTTGGTTGTTGTTGGGCTTGATCGCCCTGCCGATCCTTTGGTTGTTGTTGCGCGCCGTGCCACCCGCCCCGATCCGGCGGCGGTTTCCCGGTGTGGCCCTGTTGCTGGGCCTGAGTGATGAGGACCAGCAAAGCGATAAGACCCCTTGGTGGTTGCTATTGCTGCGCACTCTGGCGGTGGCGGCTGTAATTATCGGTTTTGCCGGGCCGGTATTGAACCCCGATGATCGGGTGCCGGGATCGGGGCCGATGTTGGTGGTGATGGATGGCACCTGGGCCGATGCGCGCGATTGGCCGCGCCGGGTGGCGCGGGTTGGCGAAGCGCTGGAAGCGGCGGCGCGCGATGGTCGCACGGCGGCGGTTGTGACCCTGACCGATTTGCCCGAGGGCGATCTGCCGTTTCAGGCGGCCGAGGCCTGGGCGCAACGCCTGCCCAGTTTGGTGCCACGGGCCTGGGGCGTGGATGGCGATGCCGCCGTGGAGTGGGCCGAGGGGTTAAGCGGTGCGTTTGAAACCCTGTGGTTGTCGGATGGTTTGGAACAGGACTGGCGCGCGCCAGTCTTGGCCGGGTTTGAAACACGCGGCGCGGTGCGTGTGTTTGAAAGCCCGCGCCCGGTGCTGGCCCTGGCCCCGGCGCGTTTTGAAGATGGCGCAATCGCTTTATCGGCCCGGCGTGCCACGCCGGGTCAGGAACAGACGGTTGAGGTCAGCGGTCGGGGGTTGGACCCAAACGGGGTTGAGCGGGAACTGGCCCGCGCCCCCCTGACCTTTGCGGCGGGCGAAACACAGGCGGAGCTGGCCCTGTCCCTGCCGCCGGAATTGCGCAACCGGATCACCCGGTTTCAGATCGAAGGCGTGCGGTCCGCCGGGGCGGTGAGCCTGACCGATGATGGGTTGAAACGCCGCGAAGTGGCGTTGATTTCCGGGCGCGACGACCGCGAGGCGCTGCAACTGCTGTCGCCCACCCACTATTTGCAACAGGCCTTGGCGCCCACTGCCGATCTGATCGATGGCAGTTTGGATGATGTTTTGTTGGCCAATCCCGATGTGATCGTGTTGGCCGATGTCGCCACGGTGACCGAGGCGGAAAGCACCGCCCTGACCGAATGGATCGACCAAGGCGGGCTGCTGTTACGCTTTGCCGGGCCGCGCCTGGCCGCCAGTGATATCAGCCGCGACGCGGAAGATCCGTTGATGCCCGTGCGCCTGCGCGCGGGGGGGCGCAGCGTGGGTGGCGCGATGAGTTGGGGCGAGCCAAAGGCACTGCGCCGTTTTGGCGATACGTCGCCGTTTTTCGGCCTGACGGTGCCGGGCGATGTGACCGTCAACGCCCAGGTCATGGCGCAGCCTGATCCGAACCTGGCCGAGCGCACCATTGCGTCGCTGGCCGATGGGACGCCTTTGGTCACCCGCAAACGGGTGGGGCAAGGGCAAGTGGTGCTGTTTCACGTCACCGCCAATGCCGAATGGTCGACCCTGCCTTTGTCGGGCCTGTTTGTGCAAATGCTGGAGCGGCTGGCCGTGTCCACCCGCCCCGCACGCCCCAGCGCGCAGGATTTGGCCGGCACAACCTGGACCGCCGATATGGTGTTGAACGGATTTGGCCAGGTTGAGGATGCGGGCACCGTGCCGGGGATCAAGGGCGAAGCTTTGGCCGCTGCTGTTCCATCGCCCGCCACCCCACCGGGGCTGTATGCGGGCGAAGACCGGCGCATCGCGCTGAATGTCATTTCCGATGATACCACGCTGTCGGCCACCACTTGGCCCGCCCGCATTCCGGTGGAAGGTTTGGCCGTGACGCGCGAAACCCTGTTGAAAGGCGCGCTTTTGTCTTTGGCGCTGGGTCTGTTGGCGCTGGATGTGCTTGCGTCGCTATGGCTGGCCGGGCGTTTGCGCGGCGCGCGCACTGTCGCGGTTGCCTTGGGGCTGGCGCTGTTCATACCGCAGGGGGGCGAGGCGCAGACGCCCGAGGATACCTTTGCGATTGAAGCCACGTCTGAGGTGGTATTGGCCCATGTGATCACTGGCGATACGGCGTTGGATGATATCGCCGCCGCCGGATTGCGCGGCCTGTCGGAAACCCTGTTCAACCGCACGTCGATTGAACCGTTGGAGCCGATTGCGGTGAACCTGGAAACCGATGAATTGTCGTTCTTTCCGTTTTTGTATTGGCCGGTAACGCCCGATCAACCGTTGCCCAGCCAAGAGGCTTACGGTCGGTTGAATACCTATTTGCGTACCGGCGGGATGATCCTGTTCGATACGCGTGACGGTGATGTGGCCGGGTTTGGCGGCGGCTCGCCCAATGGGCGCAAATTGCAACAACTGGCCCGCGCGCTGGACGTGCCGCCGTTGGAACCTGTTCCATCGGATCATGTGCTGACGCGCACATTCTATCTGCTTCAGGATTTTCCGGGCCGCCATAACAGCCGCGATGTGTGGGTTGAGGCGGCCCCGCCTGATGCGCAATCGGTGGACGGAATGCCATTTCGCAACCTGAACGATAATGTGACCCCGGTGGTGATTGGCGGCAACGATTGGGCCGCCGCCTGGGCGGTGGATATGCGCGGCAATCGGATGTTTCCGGTGGGGCGCGGGTTTGCCGGTGAGCGCCAGCGTGAAATCGCCCTGCGGTTCGGGGTAAACCTTATCATGCATGTCCTGACCGGAAATTATAAATCGGATCAGGTGCATGTGCCTGCTTTGTTGGATCGGTTGGGCCAATGATTGGGGTTTGCAACATTTTGCGGCGTTGGATTGGGGGCTGTCTGCCCCCAAACCCCCGAGGATATTTAGAGCAAGAAAAAGCCAAAGGCGGTTTCGATGGATAGCGTTATCTTTGATCCGCTGGTGCCGATGGCGGCTCTGATCGGTTTGGCGGTTTTATCGGCGCTTGTCGTTGCCCTGTGCCTGTGGCGCGGGCTTTCGGGGTGGGGATTGCGCGGGTTGGCCGCCATCGTTTTATTGGTGGCGCTGGCCAATCCGTCGCTGCAACAGGAGGACCGCGCGCCGCTGAGCGATATTGTGATCCTGGTTGTGGATGAAAGTGCCAGTCAGCGGATTTCGGATCGGCCCGATCAGGTGGCCGAAGGCGTGGCGGCGGTTGAGGCAGAGGTGGCCGGATTGCCCAACACCGAATTGCGTATCGTGCGCATGGGGGATGGCGATGGCGACCAGGGCAGCCTGTTGATGGCCGCCCTGGCCGATGCCATGGCCGAAGAGCCGCGCGCGCGGTTGGCCGGGGCGATATTACTTAGCGATGGGCGGCTGCATGATGTCGAAGCCGCGCCAGATTTGCCCGCTCCGCTGCATGTTTTGCTGACCGGGCGCGACACCGATTGGGACCGCCGATTGGTGGTGACCAATGCGCCGGCCTTTGCGATATTGGACGAACCTGTGATGTTGACCCTCAGGGTTGAGGATCAGGGGACCGCGCCCACCACCCAGGGCGCGACATTGCAAATTGCCGTGGATGGGGGCGCGCCGCAAACCTTTGTGGTGCCGGTGAACGAGGATCTGGAACTGCCTGTCACCTTGTCCCACGGTGGGATGAATGTGATTCAATTCATCACCCCCAACATTGAGGGTGAGTTGACCGACCGCAACAATGCCGCCGTCGTGCAGATAAACGGCGTGCGCGATCGTTTGCGCGTACTGTTGGTCAGTGGTGAGCCGCATGCCGGTGAGCGCACCTGGCGCAATCTTTTGAAATCGGACAGTAGCGTGGATTTGGTGCATTTCACCATTCTGCGCCCGCCGGAAAAACAAGACGGCGTGCCGGTGAGCGAGCTGTCGTTGATTGCCTTTCCCACGCGCGAGCTGTTTTTGGAAAAGATCGATGAGTTCGATTTGATCGTGTTCGATAAATACAAACGACGGGGGATTTTGCCCTCGCTGTATTTCGACAACATCCGCCAATATGTGCAACGGGGCGGCGCGGTTTTGGTGGCGGCGGGGCCGGATTTTGCCGGGGCCGAATCGATTTTTCGCTCGCCCTTGGGCGATGTGATGCCGGGCGCGCCCACAGCGCGGGTGTTTGAGCAGGGGTTTCTGCCGACATTATCGGATCTGGGGCAACGCCACCCGGTGACCGAAGGGTTGGATGTGGGCCATGGGCCGCTGAACGATGGATTGCCCAGTTGGGGCCGGTGGATGCGCCAAGTTGAACTGATGCCGATTGCGGGCCAGACGGTGATGGAGGGTGTCGATGGCAGCCCGCTGTTGATCCTGAATCGCGTCGGCGAGGGGCGCGTGGCGCTTTTGGGGTCGGATCACGCCTGGCTGTGGTCGCGCGGTTATGAGGGTGGCGGGCCACAGTTGGAATTGCTGCGCCGTCTTGCCCATTGGATGATGAAAGAGCCCGAGTTGGATGAAGAGGCCCTGACCGCGAGCGCCGAGGGCCAGCAGATGCGCATTTTGCGCCGCACCCTGGCCGATGATGTTGGCGATGTGGAGGTGACCGCACCCGATGGCACCACCGTGACCGTGCCATTGGAAGAGGTATCGCCGGGGCGCTTTGCCGCCGATTGGGCCGCGCCGGAAATCGGGCTGTATCGGTTGCGCGAGGGCGATCAGGAGGCGGTGATCGCGCTTGGCCCATCGGCTCCGCGAGAATTTGAACAGACCGTTGCGTCGGGCGCGGCGCTGAAGCCACTGGTGGATCTGCGCCGGGGTGGGATTGTATCGCTGGAACAGGGTGCGCCAACACTGCGTTTGGTGCGCGAAGGGCGGCCCGCCGCCGGGCGCGGTTGGATCGGGATCACCCCGCGTAACGCTTATTTGACCGCCGATGTGACGGTGATGCCTTTGGTGTCGGCCTGGCTGTTTTTGGTGCTGGCGGCGATGCTGACCATCGCGGCCTGGCTGCGCGAAGGGCGGCGTTAGGGTAGGGTAAAGGGCGTTGTGGTGTCGGCCCAACCTTCGGTATTGGTGCGGGTGCGGATGAAAACCCGCGCCGTGCCGGATGGAATTGCGATGCCCGATTGCGACCGGGTGAACGGCTGTTCATCCACATGGGGGTGGGCAAGAGGGCGTTCGCCCAACACGGTGCCATTGGCCGCCTCAACCCGCCAGCCATCGGCGTAATCGTCCCATCCCGTGTCACCATGGCTAAGCGTTACGGAAAATGTCCAGGTGTCATTCGCCGTCTGGGCTTTTACCTCTTTAACGATTGCGGGGTCGGCCAAGACCGGGGCAGCCGCCAACGCAAAGACAAGGATAAATGCAGATTTCACAATGGCCCCTTTTGGTTTATCGCCGGATCGGCCAGCAAACAGTCGCGCGAGCGTGACCAGAATTCGCGTGACCACAAGACCCAGACCGTGGCCAGGATCGACAGAATCAGCGGGATCGGCCCCGCCAGCCAGGCCAGCGATGCCAAGGCGAAATACATCGACCGCAAGCCGCCATTGAAATTGGATGCCGCACGGATGTTGAGATTTGCCGCCTGAATGGCGCGCGGCAACGACAGCGGGTCGTCAACCCGGTTCGGCACCGCCGCCATCACCACCGAGGAATACCCAAACAGACGGTTGGACCAGACAAACCGCAAAAACGCGTGGGTCAGCAACAGCGCGACAAGGCCCAGTTTCAGCTCCCACACAAACGTTGGCAGGTGTTGCAGCGTCAGATCAGCGGCGACCCCGACCAAACGATCCGCATTGCCGATCAGGGCCAGAACACCGCCAATGGCGATTACGCTGGTTGAGGCAAAGAACGACGTGCTTTGACGTAAAGACCCAAGAATCGAGGCATCGAAAACCCGTGGTTCGCGCGTGATCATTTCACGCATCCAATCCTGCCGGTATTTGATCATCAAGACAGTAACCGACGGGCGTTTGGTGTTTTCCCGTTCAATCCACCACCCGATGCACAGCCAACACAGCAACAAAAGGCCCAAGGCTATGCCGTCCAGAAGTGTCATAAGTTCAGTGAGATCAAGCAGGGTCATGGGCGATACTTAGCAGCTTTGCCCCGAATCAGAAGCGGAAAACCATGATTGAACCCTTTGTCACCTTGCCAGATGCGTGCAGTGGTTATATTTCTTTACCAATTGTGCAAAGGATAGCCCATGCAAATGCCTGTTCCCGATCCTGCGATCGTGGCCCGCAAAGGCCAGATCGTTGCCCTGTTGCAAGAGGTCTTGCCCGCAGATGCGGTGATTCACGATCCGCGTGCAACCAAAGCCTATGAATGTGATGCGCTGACGGCGTATCGCTGTCCGCCGCTGTGCGCCGTTTTGCCCAGCACGACCGAAGAGGTCGCGGCGGTGCTCAGGATTTGCCATGAACAGGGCGTGCCGGTGGTGCCGCGCGGATCGGGCACATCTTTGGCCGGGGGCGCGTTGCCCACCGCCGACAGTGTGATTCTGGGCGTGGCGCGATTGAACGATGTGTTAGAGGCCGATTACGAAAACCGGGTGATCCGGGTACAAACCGGGCGCACCAACCTTTCGGTCACCGGCGCGGTTGAGGAAGCGGGGTTCTTCTATGCCCCCGACCCCAGTTCGCAATTGGCCTGCGCCATTGCCGGCAATATCGGCATGAACAGCGGCGGCGCGCATTGCCTGAAATATGGCGTGACCACCAACAACCTGTTGGGTGTGACCATGGTTTTGATGGATGGCACCGTGGTTGAAATTGGCGGCGCGCATCTCGATGCGCCGGGCCTTGATCTGTTGGGCGTGATTTGCGGGTCTGAGGGGCAGTTGGGCGTTGTGACCGAGGCGACGTTGCGGATTTTGCACAAACCCGAAGGCGCGCGCCCGGTTCTGATTGGCTATGACAGTAACGAAGTGGCGGGCGAATGTGTGTCCGACATCATCAAGGCCGGGGTTTTGCCGGTGGCGATTGAATTCATGGATCGCCCCTGTATCCGCGCCACCGAAGCGTTCGCCAAGGCCGGATACCCCGATTGCGAGGCGTTGCTGATCGTTGAGGTTGAGGGCAGCGATGCCGAAATTGACGAACAATTGGCCGTGATCACCGATATCGCGCGGCGCCATAATCCGGTGGAGCTGCGCGAAAGCACCTCGGAAGAAGAAAGCGCAAAAATCTGGCTGGGCCGCAAATCGGCCTTTGGCGCGATGGGCCAGATTGCCGATTATATGTGTCTGGACGGAACGATTCCGGTATCGGCGCTCCCTTATGTGTTGCGCCGGATTGGCGAGTTGTCAGATCAATACGGGCTGGGCGTGGGCAACGTGTTTCACGCGGGCGATGGCAATATGCACCCGTTGATCCTGTATGATGCCAATAAACCCGGCGACCTTGAAAAATGCGAGGCGATGGGCGCCGACATCCTGCGCCTTTGTGTCGAGGTCGGCGGTTGTTTGACCGGGGAACATGGCGTGGGCATCGAAAAACGCGATCTGATGGTCGATCAATACGATCCTTTGGATTTGGAAATTCAGTTGCGAGTGAAAGATGTGTTCGATCCGAAATGGCTGTTGAATCCGGCCAAGGTGTTTCCATTGGCCAATACCGAAAGTCGCCGCGCCGCCTGAGGCGTGTATGATGTTTTTTACGAATAAGTAACAAAGGGGCGGGTATGCTTGCACCAAAGGATGAGGCAGAGCTGTCTGCGATGGTGCGGTCGGCCGATGGCCCACTATGGATCGAAGGTGGCGGCACGCGTGGGCCGGGCCGCGCAACCAATGGCACACGGCTGAGTGTGGCGGGATTGTCGGGCATCACGCTGTATGAACCCGGCGCGCTGACCATCGTGGCCAAGGCAGGCACCCCATTGGCCGAGGTTGAGGCAGCATTGGCCGCCGAAAACCAACGCCTCCCGTTTGAGCCGATGGATCATCGCGCGCTGCTTGGCACAGATGGGATGCCGACGATTGGTGGCGTTGTGGCGGCCAATGTATCGGGGTCGCGCCGGATTCAGGCGGGGGCCTGCCGCGATTCCCTGATCGGGGTGCGGTTTGTCGATGGGCGTGGCGATGCGTTGAAAAATGGTGGCCGGGTGATGAAAAACGTCACCGGTTATGATCTGGTAAAACTGATGGCCGGATCGCACGGCACTTTGGGCGTTTTGAGTGAGGTATCGTTCAAGGTGTTGCCACGCACGGCGGTTCAGGCGACGTTGCGCCTGACCGGGCTGGATGTGGCCACGGGGATTGGGGCACTGTCGGCGGCGCTTGGCTCGCCTTTTGAGGTGTCGGGCGCGGCGATTGATGTGAATGGCGATGTATTGCTGCGGATCGAAGGGTTTGCAAATTCTGTCGCCTACCGCGCTGAACGGTTGCAGGGTGTGCTGGCCCCGTTTGGCCCCGCGAGTGTGGAAACCGAAGGCGGTGATGCCCTGTGGAAAGGGTTGACCGATGCCGCCGCTTTTGTCGGAACGGCGCAGGATGTGTGGCGCATTTCCGTCAAACCCAGCGATGGCGCGGCGGTGGCGGCGCGACTGCCCGATGCGACCTTGCAATTTGACTGGGGCGGCGGATTGATCTGGGCCGGGGTCGCGGCGGGCACTGACCTGCGCGCCGATCTGGGCGGAATTTCCGGTCATGCGACCCTGGTGCGCGCAGCGCCCGAAACCCACGCCGCGCTGGGCACGTTTCACCCCGAAATCGCGCCTCTGGCCGCGATCAGTGCGGGATTGCGCGCGCAGTTTGATCCGCGCGGCATATTCAACCCGGGCCGGATGGGCTGAGGAGAGACAGCGATGCAAACAAATTTCACGCCCGAACAGTTGAAAGACCCTGCCATTGCCCGCAGCAATGAGATTTTGCGCGCCTGTGTGCATTGCGGGTTTTGCACCGCCACATGTCCCACCTATCAGGTGTTGGGCGATGAGTTGGATTCGCCCCGTGGGCGGATTTATCTGATCAAGGATATGTTGGAAAACGATCGGCCCGCCGATAAAAAGACGGTCAAACATATTGATCGCTGCCTGTCGTGTCTGGCTTGTATGACGACCTGCCCTTCGGGCGTGCATTATATGCATCTGGTCGATCATGCCCGATCGCATATCGAAAAAACTTATAAGCGGCCGATGTTTGAACGGATGCTGCGCTGGACCCTTGCCCGCGTTTTGCCTAACCCGATGGTGTTTCGCTTGGCCCTGTTGGGCGCGAAAATCGGGCGGCCTTTTGCGTTTCTGGTGCCCGATGCGCGGCTGAAGGCGATGTTGGAAATGGCCCCAAAATCCATCCCTCCGGTCAGCCGCAATGATGACCCGCAAACATTTGCACCCCAAGGTGCACGGAAAATGCGCGTCGCCCTGATGACCGGTTGCGCGCAAAAGGCGCTGAACACTGATATCAACGATGCCACGATCCGCCTGTTGACCCGCCTAGGGGCCGAGGTGGTGGTGGCCGAGGGCATGGGATGCTGCGGCGCGTTGGTGCATCACATGGGCAAAGATGGCGAAAGCCACGCATCGGCGGCGAAAAACATCAAGGCTTGGATGGCCGAGGACCGGGGCAAGGGATTGGATGCCATCGTGATCAACACCAGCGGTTGTGGCACCACGGTCAAGGATTACGGCCATATGTTTCGCAATGATGCCTTGGCCGATGATGCCGCGCGGGTGTCGGAATTGGCCAAGGATGTGTCTGAGGTATTGATGGATCTGATGCCGGTTACCCCCGGCGATCCCCACAACCGCGCACGCGATCTGGTGGCGGGCATTGATGCGCAGTCTTTACCCCAGGGCACGCCCGGCGGTTTGCGCGTGGCCTATCACGCGGCCTGTTCGCTGCAACACGGTCAGCAGATCAAGACCTATCCCAAGGATTTGTTGAAACGCGCCGGGTTTACGGTGGTTGAACCGAAAGACAGCCATTTGTGTTGTGGCTCGGCCGGCACCTATAACCTGATGCAGCCTGAAATCAGCAAAGAATTGAAAAGGCGCAAGGTCTCGACCCTGATGGCGAAAGAGCCCGAGGTGATCGCGGCGGGCAATATCGGATGCATGATGCAGATCGGCAGTGCGGCGGGCGTGCCGGTGGTGCATACGGTTGAACTCTTGGATTGGGCCACGGGCGGGCCACGGCCCCCGGCGATGGACCCCGACAAAGCCCCCAAAGTGCCGCGCCTGCGCTAGGGTTTTGCCGCACCTTTGCCTTATCCTGCCGTTAATCCTTTGGTCATCAGGGGGAGACTGTTATGCGACTGGCAGGGGTGATTTTGGGCGGCATGATGTGCCTGTTGATGGCTGTCGTGGCCCAGGCACAAGAGGCATCGGGCCTTAAAACTCTGTTCACCGCCGATGACAGCCGGGGGTGGGACGGCGTGGGGCGGTTGAATCTTGGCTCTGGGTCGTTTTGCACCGGGGCGTTGATTGGCGAAGATATGGTTCTGACCGCGGCCCATTGCCTGTTTGATAACCGCACAGGTCGCCGGTTTGCGCCCGACGAAATCGAATTTCTGGCCGGTTGGCGCGATGGCCGCGCCCAGGCCTATCGCGGGGTGCGCCGTGCGATTGCGCATCCAGATTATGATATCGGCAACAAGAACATGGATCGCATGGCCCAGGATCTTGCGCTGATCCAGTTGGATCGCCCGATCAAAAATGGCCGGATCAAACCCTTTGCCACCAACAACCGCCCCCGCAAGGGCGATAGGGTGGGCGTTGTCTCTTATGCCCATGACCGGTCTGAGCGGCCCAGTTTGCAAGAGCTGTGCCATGTTCTGGCCCGTCAGTCGGGGGCCTTGATCCTGTCGTGCGAGGTTGATTTCGGATCGTCCGGCGCGCCGATTTTCGTGCTGGATGGGGATCGGCCTGAAATCGTATCGGTGGTGTCGGCCATGGGCGAGGTGCGCGATCAAAAGGTTTCGATCGGCACATCGCTGGAGCAACCCCTGGCCGATCTGATGTCGCTGATGGCCGAAGGCGATGGCGTATTTGGCCGCAAAGCACCGCAGGTGCGCCGTTTGACCGAAACCAGCAGCACCGCCAAGTTTATCAAACCCTGAGGCGGCGCATTTTGCCGTTTCACCGTGCTGATCCCGGGACTGCTCGCCCGGGGTCAGTACCCTTTGCTGCCTGACAAAATCCCGTGCATCTGGGGGTCTTGAAGCCGCGCAAACCCGTTCTTACCTATGTGATACCGGATGCCAAAATGGGTCCGGTCGATCCCGGTCTGTCCCGTGTGGGAAGGCCAAACATCGTTATCGCTTTGAAAGGATGACCTATGCGAACTTTTGATCTTGCACCGCTGTATCGTGCGACTGTTGGTTTTGACCAGGTGGCCGATCTGATGGACCGTGTTCTGACTGACAATGTCGGGCAACAGACATATCCCCCGTATAACATAGAGAAAACCGCCGATGATGGCTGGCGTATTTCGATTGCCGCTGCCGGATTCTCGGACGATGAGCTGAGCATTGAGCAGCGCGAGAATGCCTTGTTCGTATCGGCGAAAAAAGCCGCCGAAGATCAGCATCGGACCTATCTGCATCGCGGAATCGCCACCCGCGCCTTTGAACGCCGGTTCCATCTGGCCGATCACGTGCGCGTCACCGGTGCCAGCCACGTCGATGGCATGCTGAACATTGATCTAGTGCGCGAAGTGCCCGAGGCGCTGAAGCCCCGCCGGATTGCCATTGCAAAGGGCGAAACGGTTGAGGCGACAGCGGTAGAAACCGCCAACGCCTAAGCCGTAAGGCAATGTGACAGAGCGAGGCGCGCCAACTGGCGCGCCTTTTTCATGCCTGCGACAAAGTTTTGAGAACTTGGGCTGGTGCGCGTGCTTTCAAACGGTCAATACTGGCCCAAGAGCAGGAGGATTGCCCATGGAATGCGTATTCGTACAAATCAGATGTGTACCCGGTGAAACCTATAGCGTGGCGGATGAAATCGTGCTGCGTGAGCTACATTCGGAGCTGTTTTCAACCAGCGGCGATTTCGATCTGCTGTTGAAAATGTACATCCCCAAGGACGAAGATATCGGGCTGTTCATCAACGATAATCTGCGCACGATCAAAGGCATTGAACGCACGTTGACGACCCTGACATTCAAGGCATTCTGAAACCTGCGGCAAAGCGTAAAGCGCGCTGCAGCAGGTGGCACATGGCCCATGCTGCAGCGCGAGGTCGGTCAGACCGACATGCAGATATATTTCATCTCAAGATAATCTTCGATCCCGTGATGGCTGCCTTCGCGGCCCAGGCCCGATTGTTTGACGCCGCCAAACGGTGCCACCTCGGTTGAGATGATGCCGGTGTTCACGCCGACAATACCGTATTCCAGCGCCTCAGCCACTTTGTACACGTTGCTCAGGTTGTTGGCATAAAAATATGCGGCCAGGCCAAAGATCGTATCGTTGGCCATTTCGATCACTTCGTCCACATCATCGAATTTGAACAGCGGTGCCAGCGGACCAAAGGTCTCTTCGGTGGCCACGGCCATATCCTGGGTCACGCCGGTCAGGATGGTGGGTTGAAAGAACAGACCACCCAGATCATGGGCTTCGCCGCCGGTCTGTACCTTGGCGCCTTTTGATGTGGCATCCTTGATGTGATCGCGCACCTTGTCCATGGCGCTGGATTCGATCAGGGGGCCGAAATCGGCGTTGGACAGACCATCGCCCACCTTTTTGCTGCTGAGCGCAGCGGCCAGTTTTTCGGCAAAGGCATCGTAAACACCGGACTGTACATAAATCCGGTTGGCACAGACGCAGGTTTGGCCGTTGTTGCGGAATTTGCACAACATCGCGCCTTCGACGGCGGCATCCACATCGGCATCGTCAAACACGATGAACGGCGCGTTGCCGCCCAGCTCCATCGAACATTTCATCACCTGATCGGCGGCCTGCGCCAACAGAATGCGCCCCACTTCGGTCGAGCCGGTAAAGGTGAGTTTGCGCACGGTGGGGTTTTCGCAGAATTCCTTGCCGATTTCCGACGAAGATTTCGAAGGGATGATCGACAAGACGCCTTTTGGAATACCGGCACGGTCGGCCAGCACGCCAAGGGCCAAGGCCGACAGCGGCGTCAGGGTGGCCGGGCGCACAACCATCGAACAGCCCGCCGCCAGTGCCGGTGCCACCTTGCGGGTGATCATCGCATTGGGGAAATTCCACGGGGTGATCGCCGCGCACACGCCGATGGGCTGTTTCAACACCATGATGCGCTTGTCAGCCTGATGGCCGGGAATGGTTTCGCCGTAAACGCGCTTTGCCTCTTCGGCGAACCATTCGATGAATGACGCGCCGTACATGATTTCGCCTTTGGCCTCGGCCAGTGGTTTGCCCTGCTCGGCGGTCAGGATTGTGGCCAGATCATCGGCGTTTTCAACCATCAGATCGTACCAGGCGCGCAGGATGGTGGCGCGTTCTTTCGCGGTTTTCGCGGCCCATGGTTTTTGTGCGATCCGGGCTTTTTCGATGGCTGTCGCACACATGGCGCGGTCCAGATCGGCGACCTGGGCAATCACGTCACCGCGCGCGGGGTTTGACACGTCAAAGGTTGCGCCATTCGCCCCATCGACCCATTCGCCCGCCAAATATCCTTTGGTGGCAACGAGAGAGGGATCGTTCAGCAGAGAAGACAGATTTGTGGCAGTATCAAGCATGAGGCGCACTCCGTTCGTGGAAAATGTACGAGATGGCACAGTGAAACCACGTCACTTGGCCAATTGTCTAGGCCTAACCAATGATATCATCGGGATCAACGTCGGGCAGAGGGGCGCAGGCTGGGCAATTTCATCCCGCACACTGCCACTTGCCGCGCGGTTTGCGGGCTTTTAATGTGGGGGCAAGTGCCTAGGTAAATAAATATAATAATACGGAGGGCCAGATGGCCGATTTTGACGCGCAGATGCGCGAAAGCCAGGCCCAGGTGGCCGAAGCGCAAAGCAAGATTTCAGAACTTACCAGCCGGATTGAAACCGCGCGCCAGAAAATGGCGGCGGGCACCGATGTGACCGTTGAAATCGAAAATGCCACGCTTGACGATGTGCATGCCCACACCGAAATGATGAATGCCAACATCGCCGAACTGATCATGGGGCTGGATGATGTGACATCGGGGTTTTCCAAGGAATTCGCCGAAATGCGCGACAGAACCGGTTGGGAAACCTTTGTCGGGATATTTTCCGATGCCAAGGCCGATTCCATGCGCCATGAACGGATGCGCACAGCATCCGTTGATGATAAATTGCAGGATCTGATTTCAAAATCAGATGTGATCGTCAAGCTGTTAGAGGGGCAGTTGGCGGTTCTGAACGAACAGAAAACCAAGGTTGAAAGCAATCTGGTGGAAACATTGGATGACCGTGAATTCACCGTCAGCGAACTTGAATCCTTGCGTGCGCAAATTCTGGCGATGGACCCGACGATCATCGCGCTGGAAAACAAGATCAGCGTCGAACAGGACGCCGCCGCGCGCACCCGCTATGAAACCGAATTGGCCGATCTGAACAGCAAATACAATGAAATGGTCCAGCAAGAGCAGGTAAAGCTGGCCAAATCGCAAACCCTTGAGCGCTATATCGAAAAGGGCAAAACCTGGGTTGATTCACTGCAAAATCAGGCGGCGACGCAGATGGTTTTGATCAACAAACTGCAAACCGACACGAAACAGCGGGTGATCCTGTATGACGCGCTGACCAAATCACTGAAAACCGCGCAACAACAGGATGTGGCGCACCGGATCAACGAAATTGGCGTGAAAACCGACCAAGAGGCGCAAACCGCCATGGCCCAGATCGGCAGCGCCACCAACGCCCGTATGGCCGACATGCTGGAGGCCCACGAAGACCACATGGTGTTCGCCCGTCTGGTGCTGGAGCAAAAGGCCAAGGCCGACGAACGTTTTGCCCGCCGGTTTACCAAGATCGTCGAAAAGCATGACAGCAATGTTTATGGTGAATAAACGGGTGGTATCATGAGCGATATCATCACCGGTCAGGATCTGGCCCGCGATCACGTGGGCCTGTCCGACACCGACATCGCCCGGCGCTATTTCCAGAAATTTCAACGCATCACCGGCCATCTGGGCCGGGTCGCCGGGGTGATGGAGCAGGAAGGCAGCCTGAGCCGGGCCGAAGTTGGCATTCTGGCCGAGTATCTTGACCGGATCGGCAATACATTTCGCGCGCTGGGCATGAAATATCTGATGACGGGGCGCGATACCGGCACGTTTTTCGGCAGTCTGGCCATGGACACCACCGAATCCGGATTTCCGGTGTTTCGCGAACTTCTGACCATGGGCAGCGATTTTTCCCAAGCCACGGGGCATCTGCAAAATACCCCCGATCAGGCGGGATTGAAAGATATGATGCTGGGCCAGATCCTGAGTGATTTGAAAATCCCGACCAAGCTGCAATTCGCCCTGTCACAACGGATTTATTACGAAACCCTGTTGGGCGAACGTTTGTTCTGGGCGCAAAACGATCCCAAAACCATTTGGCTCTCGGGCACTGGCGAGCGGCGCAGATTTTTGGTGCATTGGGCGGTGTATGATACCCAGATCAACCTGCCGGTGATTTATCTGATGGAGGTTGAGGACACCGGGCGCATATCTCTTCCCAAGGATGCGGCACGCTGGCCTGCGGCGCAGGCGCATCTGATTGCGCAATCTTTGGCGGGGCTGAAATTATTGACCATCGCCAAAGGGTTCGATCAGGATTTCGATGATCTGCATCCAAAAAAACTGCGCCGTATTCATGTGGGGCCGATGTATTCGGCGGCCTATACCCGGCAGGTGGGACCAATTCACGATGTGTTGGAACAGGCCCGCGCGCCCGATGATCAGGATTGGTGTCTGGCCTGGACGGTTGAGGATCTGGAGAGTGAGCGGGTCGAGAGCGAGCGCAAGGGGTGGTTTTCAACGGTTGAGCGGCAGATTTTCGCACTTGACCCGTTTTCGGGGCGCGGGGCCGATACCGGGGCCACCCGCACCGAACGCTCCATTATCCTGCCGCAACGTCCGTTTCAGGTGTTGGCCGAGCTGAACCCACCGGGGTTCCGGTCGGTGCGCAAATTCGTGGTATCGCCAAACGGGCGGGTATTAAGCCATCGGTAAGGGCGATAGTTTGAGAACGAGTATGAAAAACAAACGGGGCGGGATGTGAGCATTTCAAGCGATCAGATGGAGTTGCGCGAGGCGGATATTCGCAAACATTACCCTGCCGCCTTGGCGTTGCTCGACGGGTTCGATCATACGGCGCGTGTTGCAACCGGGCGGGCGGTCGCCCCGACTGAACGCTCGCCGGGCATTGCCACGCGGCGGCGGTTTCGATCCACCACGCCGGGGTTGGTCACCCGGTCCACCGCCCGCCCCGAAGGTGTGCGATTGATCGACCGGGTTGAGGCATTGGGCGACGATGGCCTGCCCTCGCCGCTGATGGCCAGTGTGCTGCAATCCTTGCGCCGGGCGCTGGCGATTGCATTGGCTGTGGGTGAACAATTCAGCGAACGCACCGGTCTGGATGCGCTGAAACGCGAAAATCTGGCCGGTGGGTTGGCGGCATCGCGCAAGGGTGAGTTTGGCGAATTGCTGAGCGCCGAGGCGTTGGTGGTTCTGTCGGTTTTCGCCAATGCCAGCGCGTTTTTATTGGCCAGCCATGCAGGCGAAACCACTGTGGAAATCGGCGAGGTCGAAGAGGTGCTGACCGACAACGCGCCCTTGGCGCTGCACGGTGCGCTGTGGGAGTTGGACCAAGATATCGCCACCTTCGCCAGTGACGAGCCGCGCCTGGTGGCCACGCTGTTGGCCTTTGCCGAGGCGTTGATGGGCCGGGCAGAATCGCGCGCCGCCACCGCCCCCCGCACCCAGGCATTCACCAGCGCCGCCTGGCGGGTCGAGGCCGATGATTTCACGATCCAGGGGTTCACCCCATCGCGCCGGGGCAAAGGCACCGCCCTGACCATGACGTTCAAAAAGCCGAACGAAGTGGTGGGTAACCATATCGCCAAATATCAGGCGATGAAATTGTCGAAAATGCTGATGGCCTATGATTTTGAACGCCGCTTGAACCCGTTTGCCGAACTGGGCGGCTTTATCTTTACCTTTATGGGCGATGGCGCGCCGGGCACGGGCAAAACCACCCTGATTCAGATGATGGCAGGGCTGATTTCGGGCTATTGCGAGGCGGCAGGATATCCATTTCGCTATCAAAACCTGAGCACCGATAATATTGACAGTTATCAGGGCAAATCGGGGCAGAATGCCAAGGCGTTCATCAATAATATCATTGACCCTGGCGTGATCGGTTTTGGCACGATTGACGATATTGACCAACTGGCGGGTAAACGCGGCGATCGGCAATCGTCGAGCGGTCAATTGGAAATCACCGCCGTATTGATGGAAAGTTTCGCCGGCGCAAACACCGTGGTGCGGGGCAATTGCACATTCGGGATGTTTTCAAATTACCCCGAAAACGTCGATGACGCCCTGCGCCAACGGGCCGGGGCGCGGTTTTTGGTGGATGGGCCGCAAAGCCGAGATGATTACATCGATATTTTGCATCTGCTGCTGGGCAAAAACCACGATATTCCCTTGGGCGATCACGATCTTTTTGCCGCACAGCAGATAAAAAAGGCGGTCGCGGCCAGTTTTCTGTCGCATGGCCGACCGAAAGAGGACGGACTGATCAAGGTTTGGGAAAAGACCGAGGCACAGATTGGAAATTTGAATACAATCGCCAAGCTGGGAGTATATCTGAAAGGTATTCAAGAGGCCGATCCCCGGTTCACTGGCCGCGCGATTAAAAACATCACCGATGCGGTAAAGGTGCGGGCGATGGATTTCGAATTGCCCGATGAATGGATGGAAAACCCCGATCTGTTTCTATTCAAATCCTATGATGAAAAACTGTCGATGATCCGCGACATGGCACAGCCGATCACGGTGGATATGGTGATACAAGAAATCAACCGATATGCTGATTCCGAATTCCGCTATGCCGATAAATCGGATGAGGTGGCCATCGCCAATATGGTGCGAGAATTTGGCCTTGGCGAAGAAGCCAAGCGCCGGTATCTGGCGGCGAAATCCCAATGACGGTGTTGATCTTTGTCTTAACCTTGGTGGCGGCGTCGGTTGTCGTCAGCCTGGGCGTGGCGGCTTTTTTCACCGATGCGGGGGTGTATGGCGCGCTGGGCCATGGGCGGGCAATGCTGGGCGGTTTGCTGATCTGCATCGCCTGCGCCTTTGTGTTGTTTGCGGTGATGAACCCCGATCCATTGCCCTGGCCCGAAACCACCGAGGCGTATTTGCGCCGCACCCTTGGAATTACGGTATTTTCCAGTTTTGTCTGGTTGCCGATATACTTGGCGGTGTTCACCACCCTGGCCCGTCGGCGCAACCGGGAACAGGCGTGATGGCGTTGGTATTGCCCTTTGCCGGTCTTATCGGTTTGGCGATTATCGTGCCCTTTGCCCTGGCACAACTGCTGCCCGAGGGCGTGCCGGGCCTGGTGGTCAATGGCGCGCTATCGGCTTTGGCGCTGACGCTGAGTGCGGCGGGGTATTTTCTTTGGGCCTATGGGCGACAGGACAGTGCGGTGATGGATGCCATCGGGTTTGCGCCCGGGCGCACCTTGGGCTACTTTCTGCGCCTTGGCTTGGCGGCGTCCCTAATCTGGGGCCCA
Source organism: Oceaniglobus ichthyenteri (assembly GCF_003057885.1). Taxonomy (GTDB): domain Bacteria; phylum Pseudomonadota; class Alphaproteobacteria; order Rhodobacterales; family Rhodobacteraceae; genus Oceaniglobus; species Oceaniglobus ichthyenteri. The sequence goes on along the minus strand of NZ_QAGK01000002.1, from coordinate 418,455 downwards.
CCGATGATTTTGGCACTGGGCGCGCAACCGCGCCGATGGAGGCATGTTCAATGGTAGATGCGTTACCGCCCGTCTGGGCCGCGGCACAATCGCTGCCGTTTGTTGCGGCGGGAATCCTGGCGGTGCTGGGATGGACCATGGCCAGGGCCGGGCGGATGTTGGTGGTTGTGGCGATATTGATCGCGCTGGGCGCGGTGGCCGCTGCGGTGATTTACGTGGTGAACGGCGTGGCGATTGCCGGCGCGTTTCAGGCCGATCCCTGGGGCGGTGCAGTGTGGTTTGCCGGGGTTGGCGCGCAATTGGCCGGGGTGGGCATTGTGCTGGCCTATCTGCGGCTGTGGACCGCGCCGAAAGGGGCCACATGAAACGCCTGATCGAAAAGGGGCTGATGTTTGGCGGTCTGATCGAAGTCTCATCGCCCGCCCTGATCGAACGCTATAACCGGGCGCTGAAACATCTGACCGGAAAAACCACCGGTTTGGCCGATTTTCATATCGATCTGTCGGGCTATTCCCCCGAAGTGGGCGATGAGTTGGGCGATCATCAATACCTGAACGCCAATGGCTGCAATCGCCAGTTTATTTTGCTGTCGACCGAGCAAAAGCGCGCGCCGCTGCTGAACATTGCGTTTTCCACCGCGCGCCCGATCCTGAAGTCTTTTATCGAAACCAATGAAAGCGAACTGTTCGCCCTGACCGCGCGCGATGCGGTGGCGGGCGAATTGGCCAATTCCGTCTTTGAAATTAGCCGCCCGGCGCGATTGTTTGACATTCGCAAGATCGTGATCGAGGCGGATACAACCCAATCCCATGTCGCGGATGCCCGCAAGCTGGGCGAAAAGATTGATCTGTTTCGCACCCGGCAGGATGCCTGGTGGGATGATGTACTGATTGCTGAAATGATCGGCCTAGCCAAACATACTGGCGATGTGACGCGCAATCCGATTACGTTAAAGCGGATGGAATTTGACCATGGCGATTTCTGGACGTCGCATTTTGGCGGCTCTTATGTGTTTCACACGGTGGAAAAACCCTTTGTGATCACGCCGCAACCCGGTGTGTTTGCCGCCGATGACCGGGTCACGGCCAAGGTGATCGGCAGCGATCAGCCCAATGCCATCGCCCGGGCGTTTGAACAGAACGGGTTGGTCGAACCGATCGTCAAGGCGCGCAATGTGGATGCGGCGGCGATCTTGCGCCAAAAGATGGATTTTATCCTGATTGATGCCGCTGCGACCCTGGAAATCGATATGGCGGGCGCCACCCGCAACGATTTGCGCGCCGTGGCGCGGCGGTTGGGCGCGGAGTTGCCCGATGCGTTTTTGGGCCTGGGCGATTTGCTGCGCTGGGTCGAAGGCGGCGGCACCTGGCCCCGGATCACCAGCGAACATCCGGCGTATTTTTACACCCTGCGTGCCGCCCCCGGCGCAGACCGCGATCTGGTGAATATGCTGTTGGCCGAACTGGCCCCGCTGGATGTGCGGCAATTGTTCATTTGCCATAAAGAGCTGTTTTATAAACTGTATCGCAGCTGGTCCGATCCGCGCCGCCAATATGTGGCGGATTTTCTGGCGCGCGAATATCAGGTGGATAAGGCAGGCACGCGCACCGCGCTGTTTGGCGCAGAACCGGGAATGGACGATGTGTCACCGCCAATCACCCCGGACGCGCCGCGCGATATCATTCGCCGGGTCGGCCCCTGGGGCGCGGTAAGGAGTTGACGATATGATCTTTGCAATGGCCCGCCTTGGCCTGATGGGGTTTGTGATACTCAGCATCATTTATGTGCTGGTGTCGATCTATTCACGATCCGTGCGCACCGAAAAGCTGGAAAAACGCTGGGAAGAGGACGGCGCAGTGGGTGATCGCGATGAATATGTGCGCGCTGGCCTCGCCGAATACGATGCCTCGGTGCGGCGCAAACTTATCCTTGGGGTGTATGTGGTGCCGGTAATCGTGATCGGAACGCTGATCTATGTGATCAATTTTTGGTAGGGAACTGCGATGATTTATGTGAAATGGACGTTCTGGATTTTGCTGATCGTGATCGTCGGCGGGTTCCTGCATTACACGCTGCCCCAGCGTGACATCGTGCGCATCGTCAACACCGAAGTGCGGCGGGTGGATGTGAATGAAAACAGCTGGTTCTGGGCGCAAACCGATGTGGGCAACGATCCGACAACGGTGAACCGCGATGTGCGGTTTATCGAAACCATCCGCCCAAATGGCAAACCAAGGGTGTATCGCAACGAAGACACCGGGTGGGGCTGGCCGCCCTATTTCAAGCTGGATTCATCCAACCTTCAGGCCGAGGCAAGTGATCTGATTTCCAACCGCGATGCGCCGCGGTGGGTGGCCCTGCGCCATTATGGCTGGCGCAATGAATTCCTGTCGATTTTCCCCAATGCGGTTGGCGTGCGCCAGGTTGATGGCCCGGATACCCGGCTGATTCCGTGGCTGAACATCAGTATTCTGGTGTTTCTGACGCTGATTATTCTGGTGATCTGGCGGATGCTTGCGCAATTTCGCGAACGCTCGATTGATCCGTTTGTCGCAGATGCGGGCGAAGCGTGGGATCGGGTGGATGGCTATGCGGATCGCAAGCGCGACAGATTTCGCCGCTGGCTGAACACCTGGAAAAAGAAATAACCGGGGATGCAGAAATTCAGGCGCTGCATGTAACGCCTGAAAGGATCACACTACGCCCTTACGCCGGGCCGTAAATCTCGGACTGTGCCTTGAACGACAGCAGGCGGCGCTGCTTTTCGTCCCACAGGTGTAGTTTGACACAGCCCAGGCTTTCACGGATCGTCAAACGCTGTGCGTTCGCCAGTTCGGGGTAATCGCGCAACACTTCAGTGAGGCGATAAAACGGGATGCGTGAATACAGGTGGTGCACATGATGCACCCCGATATTGCCCGACATCCAGCGCAGAACAGGCGGCAAATCATAGTGTGATGAGCCATGCAGCGCGGCATCGTGCAACTGCCAATCGGGTTCTTGATCCCAATGGGTTTCTTCGAACTGGTGCTGAACATAAAACAGCCAGACACCCGCCGATGCGGCCACCAGAACCGTGGGGAAAAACACCAGCGCCAATGGTTGCCAACCGCCCAGCCAGCCAACAAGAGCCAGAAACAGGATGATGAAAAAATTGGTGCCCATCGCGCTGAACCAATAGGTCGCGCGATCCGTCAGGCCCAAAGGCAGGCGATTCTGTAGCAAAAACAGGTAGGTCGGCCCAAGGCCAAACAATACCAACGGATGGCGATACAGCCGATAATGAAACCGCCCCCAAGGGGAAAGCGCGCGATATTCGGTCACGGTCAGGGTGTGCACATCGCCAATGCCGCGTTTGTCCAGATTGCCCGCCGCCGAATGGTGCAAAGAATGGGTGCGCCGCCACACGTTATACGGCGTCAGCGTCAGCACCCCCAAAATGCGCCCGGTCCAATCGGACACATGGCGGTTGCGGAAAAAACCGCCATGGCCGCAATCATGCTGAATGATGAACAGCCGCACCAGAAATCCGCCATTGATTAGCGCCAACAGCACCGAAACCACCGGCGCATAGGCCAACAGCCACCAGGCAGCCGCCCAGATGGCCAGAAACGGCACCAGACTGACCGCCAGTTCAAAGGCGCTGCGCCCGTGGTGCGGATCGCGATATTGTGCAAGGATTTTCACCCAATCACGGGCAACTTTTGGCGCGGTGTCGGCGCGCGAAACGGGGGGGATCATTCGGGTATATGCTCTTAGTAATGACGGCCTTGGCCTACCCGGTAATCCGCGCAGATTACCGCCTGTCTAGGTCAGATCGCAGCCCAAGTATAGAGCCTGCGACACTCAGCCCTCACCATATGGAATCCAGACTGTTTTCACGTCGCAAGCCTGGGTCAGAAACGCGCGCGATTGCCCATCGGATCCGGCCCAATTGCGGCTGCGGCCATTGTTGACCCATGTGCGTTTCAGATTGCTGGCCGAGGCGCGTTCGATAACCTGTGACAGGTCTGCCGCCGATGAAAACGACCAAACGGCGTCGACATCCATATGCCCGGCCATATGGGGGGCCAGTTCGCGATGATCGCCGGTCAGAATATTCACCACTCCGGCGGGAACGTCCGATGTTTCAAGAACTTGGTAAAAATCTGTCGCCGCCAGCGGAAAGGGCTGTGAGGCCACAGTCACCACCCGGTTGCCCATGGCCAGGGCCGGTGCGATGACCGAAACCAAGCCCAGCAGCGGCGCATCATCGGGCGCGAATTGTCCGATCACGCCCACAGGTTCGTTCATCGCCAGGGCCACCACCCGTTGCGGCACGCCTTTGGCGGCCCCATCGTGTTTGTCGGCCCAGGCGGCCCAGTGAAACAGCCGGTCAATCGCGGTGTCCACCTCGGCCTCGGCCTGTTTTGCCGATGCGTTGGTTAGGTCGGCAATCCGGGCGGCAAATTCACCCGCGCGCGCCGATAGGTTTTCGCCGATATAATACAGGATTTGCGCACGCAGATGCCCGGCACTGCGTGACCACGCCTTGGCGCCCTGTGCCGCCTCAACCGCGTTGCGCAGATCCTTGCGGTTGGCCAGACTTGCATGACCCAAAAGCGCGCCCTTTTTCGACCAGACCGCGCGGGAATATCCGCCATCCGGGCGCGCCTGTTTGCCGCCGATATAAAGTTTCGCCGTGCGATCCAGCCCCGAGGTTTGGGCGGTTTTCGGGGCCTCAAACGCGGCAATCGGGGGTAGCGCGGTGGTTTTGGTGCGCGGTTTGGTATAGGCGGTCAGCCCTTCCCATCCGCCTTCGCGGCCAAAACCGCTTTCGCGCACGCCGCCAAAACCGGCGGCGGCGTCCATCATATTGGTGCCATTCACCCAGACGATTCCGGCGGCCAGTTTCGGCGCGATATCCAGCGCCAGGTTGATGTTTTCCGACCAAACGCTGGCCGCCAGCCCATAGCGGGTGTTGTTGGCCAATTGCACCGCCTCGGCCGGGGTGCGGAACGTGGTGGACACCAACACCGGGCCAAATATTTCCTCTTGCATCAACGGAGCGGCGGGGGTCAGCCCGGTGATCAGGGTCGGGGGGTAAAAACAGCCCTCGGGCGCGGGGCCGGTTTGAAACACCTCACCGCCGCTTGCCGAAACCTTTTCGGTGATGGCGCGCAATTGCACCGGATCAACCACCGCGCCGATATCGATACATTTATCCAAAGGATCGCCCAACCGCAGCCCGCCCATGCGCAGGCGCAACCGGTCGTGGAAATCTTCGGCGATGGATTCTTGCACCAACAGGCGTGATCCGGCACAGCACACCTGCCCACCGTTAAACCAGATGGCATCGACCAGCCCTTCAACCGCGCTGTCGATATCGGCATCATCAAACACGATATAGGGCGATTTACCGCCCAATTCCAAGGTCAGCGCCTTGCCCGATCCGGCGGTGCGTTCGCGAATCCGTTTGCCCACAGCGGTAGAACCGGTAAAGGCGATCTTGTCGATGCCGGGGTGATCGACGATCAATTCCCCCACAGCGCCATCGCCGGTGATGATGTTCACCACACCGGGCGGCACCCCGGCCTGACCGCACATTTCGGCAAAATATAGCGCGGTCAGGGGGGTATATTCCGCCGGTTTCAAAACCACGGTGTTGCCCATGGCAATGGCCGGCGCGATTTTCCAGGCCAGCATCAACAGCGGGAAATTCCACGGCACGATCTGCCCGCAGACGCCCAGTGCGTCACAATCGGGCAATTCGCTGTCTTGCAGTTGCGCCATGCCCGCGTGGTAATAAAAATGCCGTGCGACCAGGGGGATATCAATATCGCGGCTTTCGCGAATTGGTTTGCCACTGTCCAGGCTTTCGAGAACCGCAAACATCCGCGATTGTTTTTGCACCAACCGCGCCAAGGCATAAAGCACTCGCGCGCGGGCCGGTCCGCCCATTTTGGCCCAGCCCGGTTGTGCCTTGCGCGCGCTGGCCACGGCGGCGTCCACATCATCGGCGCTGGCTTGGGTGAGTGTTGCCAAAACCACATCGCGCGCCGGATTGCGGGTGGCAAACCCAGTGCCCGGTGTAGTCATCGCGCCGCCAATGAACAGGCCAAAGGCGCGGTCGTGGCTGTCAAGCCAGGCTTGCGCCTCGGCGTCGCTTTCGGGGGCGGGGCCATATTCCATGGTTTGATATATCTCTGAAACGCTCATCGTTTGTTTTTCGCCCAAATGTTCATGAAAATCCTAGGCCATCCCGTGGCGATAGCTGGCGGAATAGTGGCCGGTCACATGATGTTCCAACTGCCGCTCAATATCATTCAACAGCGATGACGCGCCGAACCGAAACAGATCGGGGCGAAGCCACCGATCGCCCAACTCATCCTTGACCAAGGCCAGATAGGTCAGTGCATCCTTGGCCTTTGATATGCCACCCGCCGGTTTATACCCCACCTTATACCCGGTGCGCGTGTGATAGGCGCGGATCGCGCGGATCATCACCAAAGACACGGGCAGGGTGGCATTCACTGATTCCTTACCGGTGGATGTTTTGATGAAATCCGCGCCCGCCATCATGCAAATCAACGACGCACGCGCCACATTGCGCAGGCTGCCCAATTCGCCCGTCGCCAGTATAGCCTTGACATGGGCCGGGCCACAGGCGGCGCGAAAGGCGGCCATTTCATCGTAGAGCGCCTGCCAATTACCGGTCAGAACGTGGCGGCGGGAAATCACGATGTCGATCTCACTGGCCCCGGCCTTGACTGATTCCTCAATCTCGGCCAGGCGCAAATGAAACGGCGACAGCCCGGCGGGAAACCCGGTGGAAACGGCCGCCACGGGAATGCCGGTGCCCTCCAACGCCTCGACCGCGGGGGCGATCATATCGTGGTAAACACAGACAGCACCGGTGGTGATTGGCCCCATGCCCAGCGCGTCTAACAGATCGGCGCGCACCGGCTGCGCCGCCTTGGCGCAAAGTCGGCGCACACGCGCGGGTGTGTCATCGCCCGACAGGGTCGTCAGATCGATGCAGGACACCGCGCGCAACAACCACGCCGCCTGGTGGTCTTTTTTGACTGACCGACGCCCCGGAATCGTCGCGGCGCGCCGTTCAATCGCGCTGGTGTTGGCCTGTGCGCTGCGCACCCATTCCATATCCAGCGGGATGCCGGGATTGCGCGCCAATGTGACCTGGGGCAAATGGGTGGGGGTGCGTGTTGCGATCATGACAGGGCCTTGGCATTTTGATATGATGCAAACCTTGCACGGGCCACAGGGTTTGGCAATATTGAGCGGTTTCCAAACCGTGCCCAAAGCGATATCGCCTGAGTCAGTCAAACAAAGGAGCCCGCGCCATGGCTGTGAAAATCGCCCCCTCGATCCTGTCTGCCGACTTTGCCGATTTCGGGGCCGAGTGCCGCGCGATTGAGGCACAAGGGGCCGATTGGGTGCATGTGGATGTGATGGATGGCCATTTCGTGCCCAACCTCACCTTTGGCCCGGCGCTGTGCGCGGCGATCCGGCCCCATATCAAGACGGTGATGGATGTGCATCTGATGATCGCGCCTGTCGATCCGTATATTCAGGCCTTCGCCGATGCGGGGGCCGATATCATCACCGCCCATATCGAGGCCGGGCCGCATATCCACCGCACGTTGCAATCGATCCGCGCGGCGGGGTGCAAGGTGGGCGTGGCGATCAACCCGGGCACCCCGGCGGTGGCGGTTGCACCGCTGATTGACATGATCGATCTGGTAAATGTGATGACGGTCAATCCCGGTTTTGGCGGGCAGAAATTCATCCAATCGCAACTGAACACGATTCGCGATTTGCGCACGATGATCGGTGATCGCCCGATTCTGATCGAAATTGATGGCGGGGTTGATACCATCACCGCGCCCCAATGCGCCGCAGCGGGGGCCGATGTGTTGGTCGCCGGATCGGCGGTGTTCAAGGGCGGGTCGGTCGACCAGCCCGAGATGTACGGCGCCAACATTCAGGCGTTGCGCGATTCGATCGGTTAGGTATCGGGCACGGTATCAATCTCGAACTGCAAAAACATCGGTGAGGGGGCGCTGGCCGTGCGCCGACTTTTCAGGCTGACAGCGGCGCGGGTGGTTTCGCCAAACCCGGCCTCGTCCAGCAATCCGGCGATGCCTTGGCGCACCGAGGCATCGCGGGTGCGTTCCACCGCCGATTGTTCCAGAAACGACAGGTCTTCGACTGCCGATTGTGGCGCTGCGGGCGACAAAATCACCACCATGCGATCCCGGCCAAAGGCATCATCGGTAATCAGGATGAAATCTTCGTCCAGCACATCGCCCGGCTGCATCCGGCCATTGCCCATAAAGCTGATCGAATAATCTGATCCGACATACAGGATATTGTAATCCACCGGCCCGTCGTTGCTGTTTTCCAAGCGCAGACCGATCACATCATCGGGTATCATCCGTGGCACATTTGCCCCGGTCAGGGCGACGCGGCTGCCCGCGATCACCTCTTCGCGCAGCGGGTCGAACCGGGATGATTGCAAAGTCGCCTGAACATTCAACGCATTCCCATTGGCTGCTGCACCGATTTTCAGCAGGTTCAACGCCTTGGCCATGGCGCGCAGGTTGTCGGCGATGACTTCGGCCAGTTGAAAATCACTCTTGTCGGTGGTTGAAACCGATGGCATCCGCGCCAGATCACCGTCTTGCACCAGACCCGAGGATGGCAGAAACCAAATCGCATCAGGGCGCGCGCTGTCCTCAAACAGATCAAGCCGCAGATCGGCCTCGGCCCCCGGTGCGACAAAGCGCAAACGCGGCCCGGCCATTTCATCGGCGCGGATGATTTCGGCGGCACGCAACAAGGCGCTGTTGGCCTCACCGCGCGCACGGGGCAAAGAAACGGTGAGCGAAAAATCAACCAGATCGGCGGTTTTGCGCAGCCACGCGCCGCGCGGCAGATCGGCCGGCGCGCCGGTGGTGGTGCGAAACGTGCCCGCCTCGGTCACGGTCACGGTGGCCACTGCGGCCTCGGTCGGGTCGGCGGGCGATTTCATCACCGACAGTTCCATGCCCGGCGCGATCCCGTGCAACGTGCCTGCCGCCACGCTTAGCCCATCATTTGTGGGTTGTGCGGGCCATTGTGCCACGCGCGCGCCCGGTTCACCGCCCAGGGCGATGGCGTCAAGATCGCCCTCGAACAAGGGGGTCGAGCGGGCCAGATTGCCGGTGGTATATTTGCGCAGGATTTCTTGGGACAACTGGCGATAGGTGATGCCGGGGCGTTCGGCCAATGCCTCAAACAATGTATAGGTGAACACGCCTTGCAAGCGGCGATCAGGATAGCCCTTTGGCATGTTCTTTTCTGGCGTCACCTCATTGGTTTGGGCGGCAAAGAACGCCACCAGGCTGCCTTGATCCGCGGTGTCGGTTGTGACGACGGGCGGTTCAGCACGCTCTCGCGGGTCGGGGGCCAGGGCGCGGGTGCGAACGGCGGCTTGTTCGGCGGCGATCAGCGTCGCGTCGGGAATGCGCAATGCCTGGGGCGGTAATTGGCGCATGCGCACATCTTCGCCTGAGGGCGCGGCGCGGGTGGCGGTGCCGGAATGGCAACTGTCAAACACCACCCAAACATCGGCCCCCTTGGCGCGCAATCCGTCCAACATGGCGCCGATTTCATCATCGACCAATGCATTGGTGACCGTGCCCACGGTATCATCCCAGGGGCCAATATCGACGGGCAGGAAAATTTCATCCAACCCGTCCAATTCACTGTCGGGGTCCAATGCGGGCGATTGGCTGCCGTGGCCGGAAAAGTGCAGATAGACAAAATCGCCGGGCTGCACCCGCGCGGTCAGATCGGCCATGGCGGCGCGAATTGCGGCCAATGTGGGTGCGGTGCCCCCGGCCAACCCATCGGCCAGCAGGGTGATGTTATCGGCGTCAAACGGCACAGCGGTGTTGGTGGTTAAAAACCTGTGCACCAGATCCACATCATTGGCCGGGCCTTTCAGCCAGAACCGTTCATCGAGGTTGGGATAGGTTGAAGCCCCAATCAGCAGGGCGTGGTTTTCCTTGGCCAAAGCGGGCAAAGCCAGCAACAGCGCGACAGCGGTGGTTGTGAACAGGCGGCGCATCAGTTTGTCATCAACTTATAGGCGCTGGCCACGCGGCCTTTGTTGCGCACTTCGACGGCATAGGCCTGGGCGCGTGTCGGTTCCCACCCGCAATAGGCAATGGCGGAAATATCGGTGTCAGAACACACCAGACGCCCCTGTGCATCGCGAATATAAAGGTTCAGATCCGCATCGCCCGACCCTTCGACATAGACATCGGCATATTGTCCGACGCTGAATTCCAGCGGGCGATAGGTATCGGTGCCGCCGGGGCGGATGCGGGTGTAACTTTCCACCCGACCGGTGCGCACGCCCTTGAAGGTTTCGGCGCGCACATCGTCGATCAGCCCGGTCAGTTGCGGATCATCCACCGATAAGTCTTGCGCCGTTTGCAACATCGCCTCCCATGTCAGGGCGGGGTCTGCCGTGCCTGTCGGCGCTTTGCCATCGCGTTCGGGCACCCGTTCGATCCGCTCTACCAACACTTGCTTGCGCAGTTTCGCGGCGGCGATGATCAGCAGGGCATCGCCCTGATCCGCGCCAATCCGATACATTTGCGCCGAAACGCGCGACGCTTTGATCGGGTCCAGATTTTGCGCCTGCGCCATGGGCGGCAGGGAAACAATGGCAGCAAAGGCAAGAAACAGCTTGGGTGACATGACAAATCCTCCGTTGCGTTGAATATTCGGCACAAGCCCCAACAATACAACGGTTTCTTGCATCTCATTTGGATCGTGACAGGACTTGTCATGTGATCCTTGGGGGCGGAGCGGGTATATCTGCCGGGCACCTTTGGAAAGGAATACCCGATGCCACACAAGGTTTTAACCGCCCGCTTTGCCCCCGCACTGGGGGCGGCGATGATCATGATCATGGTTTTGGTCGTGCCAATGACGGCACGCGCCGCCGCAGGGTTGGAGCGCGCCGTGGCCGCCACGATGATCGTGCTGGGCGAAGATCACAGGCCCTTGGGATCGGCGGTATTGCTTGAGGGCGGATTGGCGATCACCACCGCCGATGTGGTGGGTGCGCGCGCTGCGGTCGATCTGCGCGATGGCACGGGGCGCACGGTGCGCGCACAGGTTGTGGCCCGTGACGGGCGGCGCGGCATTGCCCTGTTGCGCGTGCCGGTTGATTTTGGTCCCGGTCTGGCGTTGGCCCCGGTAACGGTGCCGGTGGGCCAGGCGGTTTATGCCATCGGCGCGCCCCTGGGGATGGCCCCGATGGTGACCCGTGGCATTATCGCGGCCCCCCCGCGCCAACCCGACCCGGCGGTGGCACTCAATGCCCTGCGCCATGATGCTGTGGTGCACGACGGCGTGGCCGGTGGGCCGCTGGTCGATGAACAAGGGCGGCTTTTGGGGCTGAACCGCGCCGCGCCCGATGGCGCGCTGATCGGGCTGGGCTGGGCGGTTTCGGCGTCCGATCTGGCGCGGATCGTGCCGTTGATGGTGGCGGGCGATCTACGTGACGTGCCCGATCTGGGCCTGTCGTTGCGCCGTGTCACCCCCGACATTGCCGAGGCGCTGGGCCTGACGCCCGGTGGATTGCTGGTGGAAACCGTCATCCCCCGCTCACGCGCCGCCCGTGCCGGGTTGCAGGCGGGCGATATCGTTCTGGGTTATAACGCCACGGTGCTGGAACAGGTCGGCGCATTGGCGTTTCTGATCGAAGCCCGCCAGGAGGACACCGCGCGCCTGCATATCCGGCGCGGTGCCAGCTTGCTGACGGTCACGCTGAACCTGGCACCGGTCACCGGGCAACTGGCCACGCTAAGCGTCAGTGGCGGCGCGGTGGCGCGGATCGAAAGCTATCGGTTTGCCACCCTTGGCGTGATGTTTGAGGATGCAGGCCGCGTCAGCCATGTCAGCCTTCATTCTCCGGCCTTTGTGGCGGGGTTGCAGCCCGGCGATACGGTGCTGGCACTGAATGGCACACCGATTGATCGCGCGGGGCTGGAGGCGTTGGTTATCACCAAGCCGATTCTGCTGTTGATCGCGCGAAACGGTGCCACGCAACATGTGCTGATCAACCCTTGGGGCAGTGCGCCGCGCACAGCGGTGCAACAGCGGGCGAATTTGCTTGACGCGCGCGCGCATCTCTTCTGATCTAAGGTTCATATCATGACAGACATTGCCCGCATCCTGATCGTCGAGGACGACCCCGAAACCGCCAGCGCCCTGGCCGATGCCGTGCGCGATTTGGGCGGTGAGCCGGTGATCATGCGCAACTGGGCCGATGGGGTACAGGCGGCGGGGCTGGCGAAATTCGCGGTGATCGTGATGGACCGGATGCTGCCCGGTGGCGACGGGGTGGATGCCATCGCGAAAATGCGCGCCGCCGGATCAAAGGCGATGATCCTGGTGGTCAGCGCGCTGGGCCGCGCCAGTAACAAGATCGAAGGCTTGGAAAAAGGCGCCGATGATTATCTGGCCAAACCGTTTGATCCGGATGAATTGCGCGCCCGCCTGCGCGCGCTGTTGCGGCGCAATACCATGACGGTGCTGGATAACGATATGCTGGCCTTTGGCGATCTGGAAATCCGGCTCAAGGCGCGCACTTTGCATATTGGCCGCACCCATGTGGCGCTGTCGCCAAAAGAATTCAAACTGATCACGTTTTTCGCCCGCAACGCAGGCGAGGTGGTGACGCGGATGCAACTGCTCGAGCATGTGTGGAACCTGCATTTTGATCCGCAAACCAATGTGGTGGATGTGCATGTGGGCCGTTTGCGCCGCAAACTTGAGGCGGCAGCGGGGCGCGCGATTATCCACACCGAACGGGGCGAAGGGTATGTGTTTGATCCAGCGCGCGGTGACGGGGCACCACAGTGATGTTGGCACGCTCGGCCGCGCTGCGCCTGACATTGGCGGTGGCGGCAGGAATCATCGTGTTGTCGCTGCTCGCGATGGGGGTGCAATACCAGATGACGGCGCGCGAACTGGCGGCGCAAAACCGCGCGCTGCTGGCCAGCGATGTGGATGCTTTTGCCGCGCTTTATGATCAACGCCGCATCATCGCGTTGCGCGAAGCCATCGCATTTCGCGCCCAAACCACCGCGCCCGAACAGGCGCTGTTCCTGCTGCAAGGCAAACAGGGTGAGGTGTTGGCAGGCAATATAAACGCCTGGCCACCGGATTTACCGGCGCTGGCAGGGTCCGTTTCGATTGAGGGCGCGCGCCAGTTTCAGCATGATCAAACGCCATATCTCGGGGTGGCGCGGATGTTGCCGGGGGGCTTTCCGCTGTTGATTGCGCGCAGTGAAACAGCGGCGCACACGGTGCTGGCCGCCTTGCGCCGCTCTATTGTCGGGGTGGGTTTGGCCCTTGTGTTGGTGGGGGTATTGGCGGGGCTGGCCGTGTCGCGCGTTGTCATCGGGCGGATTGACCGGTTGAACCGATTGGCCGACCGGGTGGCGGCGGGGGATCTGGGCGCGCGTCTGCCGGGGCGGCGCAGCGATGATGAATTTGGCCAGCTTGAACGCCACGTGCATCAAATGCTGGATCGTATCCAAAACCTGAACCGGGCCACATATCGCCTGTCAGATGCCATTGCCCATGAACTGCGCACGCCGCTGAATCGCATTTTGCAAAAGCTGGATCGCTCGCCCGGTTCGGATGCTGTGCGCGCCGAAATGCGCGATGCGATTCGCATTTTCGATTCCCTGCTGGATATTTCCGGCGCCGAGGCGGTATCGGGCAGCGCGCCGGGCCTTGTGCCGGTCAACCTTGGCCAACTGGTGGGCGAGGTGGCGGAATTGTACGAACCCCTGGCCGAGGACAAGGGGATTTCCTATGCCGTTGATCTGACGCCTGACCTATGGGTGCTGGGCGATCGTAACCTGATTGCGCAGCTTGTTTCGAACCTGTTGGACAATGCGATAAAATTTTGCGCAGCGGGCGATGCAATCACCACCCACCTGTCGCACATGGGCGACCGTCACATCCTGGCAATAACCGATACCGGCCCCGGCCTGCCCGATGATCTGGGGGATTTGGCGTTTGAGCGGTTCGTGCGCGGCGAACGCGACCGCGCCGTGACTGGGCACGGATTGGGCCTGGCCCTGGTTCAGGCGATTGCCACCCGGCACGGCGCGCGGTTGACCCGGCCCGCGGTGGAAAAGGGATTTGCGATTTCAATCGCTTGGCCTAAAGTGGCCCCACCGCCGGATATAAGCGACGATTCCTGATGCCCAACTTGCCTGTGCTGTCTGCCGCGTGCCTGGTTATACTGACCGGGCTTTTCGGCTGTGCGGCGTATAATACCCCGGTGAATGTGCCCAATGCCGCGCCCAACCTGTCATTGGTTGATCGCGATTTGCCGGTGCCGGGGGATGATGAAATCTGGGTCGGGCTGGCGTTTTCGGGCGGTGGGATGCGGGCCTCGGCCTTTGCCCATGGAATGTTGGAAGGGCTGCGCGCCGCCACGGCCACGCCCACCGATACCGACGGCATTTTATCGGATGTGCGTCTGGTTACCGGGGTTTCGGGCGGGTCGGTCACGGCGGCGCATTTTGGGTATTTCGGCGCCGAATGGGTAAGCGGGTATCGCGAGAAATTCCTGATCAAAAACGCCGAAAAATACATGGCAACCTCGCCCCTGAATCCGGTTACTTTGGTGCGGGGGTTGGCCGGTGGGGCCAATGGTGCCGATACCTTTGGGCGGTTTCTGGATGAAACTCTGTTTCACGGGGCCACCTTTGGGGATTTGCGGCGCAAATCGCGGATTCGCACCTGGATCAATGCCAGCGATGTGGCCAACAACACCGCGTTTTTGTTCAGCGCCGAAACCTTTGATGCGCTGTGTTCTGATCTGTCGTCTTATCCGATTTCCCAGGCGGTCAGCGCCTCGGCGGCATTTCCATTGGCCTTTGCGCCGATCGTGTTGACGGCCCACAGCGATGCCTGTGCCTATCAGGAACCCGATTGGTTGACCGCCGCGCGGTTCAACCCCGAAGCCTCCTCGGCGATGAAGGCCCATGCCCGCGCTTTGGAAAGCTATGCCGACCCTGACAAGATCAGGTTCGTCAAACTGCTGGATGGCGGCATCACCGATAATTTCGGCACCACCGGCCTGTCGGTCGAACGGGCCCGGGCCGAAGTGGCCCATTCCCCCCTGTCGCCCGATGAAGCGATCAAGATAAAACGTATCCTGTTTCTGGTCGCCAATGCCGGGGTCAGCCGTGATTTTGGCTGGACGCAAAACCTGCCCGGGCCGGGCGGGGTGGAATTGGCCATGTCCATCGCCAATTCCGCAATGAGTGCCGCAAGCCGCACGGGATATGACGCCATGCGCCTGGAATTGGCCGATTGGGAGCGGGATCTGGTGGACTATCGCTGTGCGCTGCCCGCCAGTGCCGTGCGCCGGGTGCGGGGCGATTTGGCCGGGTGGGATTGCAGGGATGTGAAACTTTTTATCGGGCAGGCGTCGTTTGATGATCTTCCCGAGGCGATGCAAACCGAACTGAATGCCATTCCTACCCGCCTGCGCCTGAGCGTTGAACAGGTGGATATGGCCATTCAGGCGGGGCGTCTGGCCACCCGCAAGAACCCGGAACTAAACGGTTTTCTGCGCAGCATCACGGACGGCGGCGCGACACTGGCCGCCGCCGGGCCTGCGCGCCGGATCACCCCGCTGCGAAACTGAGCTTGCACGAATGACAATCCTTGTCACATTGCCCAGATTTCTTGCGCTGGGCCAAAGGAAGGGCCATTCTGTCGGCATGAAACCGCTGATCTCACTTTTTCTGGCTGGGGGTCTGACCCTGAATGCCGCTTCGGCCCTGGCCGATGTTCACGCCCTGCTGGTGGGGGTGAGCGATTACAAATATCTTGATGCCGATCTGCGTGGCCCGATCAACGATGTGGGCCTGATGGCGCGCACTCTGTTGGCGCGCGGCGCAACCGAAGTGCGGGTGTTGGCCGAACCCACCGTTGTCTTACCCGAAGGCGTCGCGCCCGCCGTGGTGCCAACCCGCGCCGCGATTCTGTCGGGGCTGGCGGATTTGGCCCAGGTGGCGGGGCCGGATGACACGGTGATCTTTTATTTTTCGGGCCACGGGGCGCAGGCACCCGACCTGAACGGCGATGAGGCGGGGGGATATGATGAAATCTTCCTGCCCGCCGATGCCAAAAACTGGAGCGGAACAATTGGTGCGGTGGAAAACGCCATCGTCGATGATGAATTTCAACCGCTGTTTCAGGCAATCCTGAACACCGGCGCCACGCTGATTGCGATTGTCGATGCCTGCCATTCGGCCACCGGATTTCGCGCCGTCAGCAGTGCGCCCGGCGCTGAACGGTTCATCTCATCCGCCACTCTGGGCGTGCCCGAGGATCTGCCCACACCCGAAGTGTCCGGCACGGTTGCGCCCCCGCTTGAGGGGCAGTTTGCGTTTCTTTATTCGTCGCAATCGGATCAACGGTCGTTTGAATATCCGCTGGGGGATAAGGCCGATCTGTCAAATTGGTATGGCGATTTCACCCGCTCGTTGGCGGTGGTACTGGCCGAAACGCCCGATCTGACATGGGAACAGGCCCTGCGCGGGGCCACCGATACCTTGCAAAAAGGCGCGGCAATGGCGGTGCAAACCCCCGATGGCGAAGGCCCGGCACTGACCACGCCAGTGTTCGGTTCAACCGATCCCGGTGCGCGCCGGGTGGTGTTTGAGCGCGGCGAACTGAAGGCGGGGCTGCTGTCGGGCTATGGCAACGGCGCGGTGTTCGATCTGTACGAAACCGCCACCAGCACCATTCCCGTGGCCCGCGCGACCCTGTCACAGGTTGGGGCCGACAAGGGCCAGTTGATTGTCGAAAGCGGCGAAATGCCCGCCCGGGGCTATGGTGTGCAACGCCGCCCCGGCGTGCCGGCGCCGTTTCGTTTATCGGTGCCGGTGTTGATGGATGCGGCCGACCACAGCCCGATCCTGGATGCGCTGGGCGGGTTGGTTGCCGCCGGTCTGCCCGAGGGCGTGGAATGGAACGCCGAAAACCCCGATGCGGTGATTATACTGTCGGGCGGCACCCTGGCCCTGACCGGGCCTGACGGTGTGCTTGACCCCGATGGCCCGGGCAGCAGCCCGCGCATGGGCGCTGATCCGGCCGGGTTTTTCGAACGTGCGGCGCGGGTGTATCGGTTGCGCCGGGCCCTGGCGCTGGCCGAATCCCATGGGCCGGTCGGATTTTCCCTGCCCGGTGCCGGGCTGCAACAACAGATTGAGCGTGTGCTGGGCAACCCCACCGCCGATGGTTGTGCCGAGCCGGTGGCCGGTGTCGGCCCGTTTGAGGCCGATCAGACTGTCACCACCTGCGACCGGTTGTGGGTGTCACTGACCAATACATCGAAAACCGCGCAGGATGTGACGGTTTTATATGTCGACCGTGATTTCAACACATCGGTGCTGTGGCCCGAACCGGGCCTGTCGAACCGGATCAATTTCGGTGAAATGCAAGAGGTCGGATTGGAAATTCGCACCCCCAACGGGTTGCCCGGACAGGAAGAACTGATCGTGCTGGCGGTTCCGGCACAGCCCGGCGCGGCGCGCACGGTGCTGTCGGGGCTGGCCGACCCCACGATCACCCGCGCCGGCCCCGGCGCGCCCGCCCTGCAGCTATATCTTGAATTGGCGTCCGATCTGACGGCGACCAATCGTAATTTCGGTTTCACCGGCGCGGTTGCGCCTTTGAACATCACGCGCACCCGGCTTCACCTGGTGCCGGTGGCGCGATGAATATTTGGAACCAGGAGGAGAACGCCATGCCTATTTCAAAGCAAGATATTTTCACCGGATTTGTGGTTGCAACCCTATTTGCGGCCACGGCCACGGCGCAGGAAACCTCGGCCGTGGGGCCGACGGACACGGCGGCGCGATCACCCTTTGCGTTTGCCGAAAGCGAAGCCAAGGCAAAAGCGCGCGCCGCCGCCGAAAAGGCCGCAGAATCCAGCGGTGGGCGGGTTATCGGCGGTGAAATCGCTGCCGAAGGCGCGTGGCCCTGGCAGGTGGGTCTGTTGATCGGGGGCCGACCCGTGGCCCCGGATTCACAGTTTTGCGGCGGCACGATCATTCTGGATGAATGGGTTTTGACCGCCGCGCATTGCGTGTTTTTCCCCGATGAAAACGGCAACGGCCGCGCGATCAGCCCGGATCGGTTCAACATTCTGGTGGGGACCAACACATTGCAGGATGGCACCGGTGATCTTGTTCCGGTCGAGGCGGTGTACAAGCACCCCGATTACGCGCTGGATGATTTCAACCATGATATCGCGTTGGTCAAACTGGCCCGCAAACCCAACGCTGCCTATCGCACGATTCAGGTGCCAAACGCCCAGTTGGGCGAAGTTCTGGATCGCCCCGGTGTGCCGACGATTGTCACCGGTTGGGGGTTGATCAACGGTCAGACCAGCCCGGCAGAAATGCGTCAGGGCAGCATTCAGATGTTGCCGCGCGAACAATGCAACGGCGCAGTGATGGAGGCCCGGGCCAATGCCGCCAGCAAGGGGTTCTCTGAAGCGGCCAGCATTTTTGACCTGAAACAGGACGATGCACAGGCCGCCTGGGAGGCGCTGATTGATCGCGCGCCGCTGCCGCTGAGTGAAAATATGTTGTGCTCGGGCACCTATGAGGGCGGGCGCACGTCGTGTTCGGGGGATAGCGGCGGGCCTTTGGTGGTGCCGTTGGATGACGGGTCTTATGTGCAGGCCGGTGTTGTCAGTTGGGGCCTGTCGGGTGAGGCGGGCAATGGTTGCAATGAACAGGCGCTGTTCTCGGCCTATACCAAGGTGGCCAACTATCTGCCCTGGTTGGAACAGACCATTGCGCAAAACTGACGCGCATATCGGTTGGGCGGCCTTTGGTCGCCCGATTATCTGTCTTGCGCTGGGGATGGCGTGTGCGACGGGCCCCGCCATCGCGCAATCACAAAGCTGGGGTGCGGCCCCCACCGCGCAGGCCCCGCGCACGCCAACCGACAGCGACATCATTGCGATGATCGAGGCAGGCATGGCCGACTTTCATGCCGGAAACACCGATGCGGCGTTGCAGCGATTTGAAGCCGCCAATGACCTCACATTCAGCACCAATAATCTTGGACTGTCGGCCAAACATCTGCCCAATCTGGCCTTGGCGCGTTATTATCTGAAGATCGAAGATTGGGACGAGGTCGCGCGCTTTGCCGCATCGGTGGCCAGCGCGCTGGATGTCGATGGCTACCGCGATCATCCCTACCGGATTGAGGCAATGGCGTTTCAGGGTGCGGCCGCCTATGCCAATGACCGCCTGAACGAGGCCGATCTGTTGTTGCGCGCCGCCTTTGCGGCCAGTGCGGGGCGTGCCGATCTGGTGGTCACACAGGATCTGGCCCATGCCTATCTGGCCGCGACAGCGTTTCAGACCAATGCGCCCGATGCGATTGATGTTCTTCAGGCGTATCTTGATGCCCCCACCGTTGAACACAGCTGGATCGCGCCGGAAATGGTGGCGTTTCTGGTTTACGTCCGGGTGTTTGCCGCATTTCGCGCGGGCGATGATCCGGGCGTTCTGGCACAGCTTTACGCCGAATATCTTGACGCATCGCCCGATGTGGCGGCGTCCGATCCGCAGACACAGTCGTATTTTCGCGGGTTTCTGGGCCTGTTACAGGGCGAGGCAGGCACATTGGAAGCGGCGCGCGCCACCTTGCAAGAGCGGCATGATTATCTGACCCGGAATGACCTGATTGATGATGATTATCTGAAAAACATTCAACGCCTTGCGATGATCCGCAACAATATGGGCGATACCGTCGGCGCGATTGAATTTCTGGAATCAAATATGAACGCTCTGCGCGGGCGTGCGGGCATCAACCCCGAAGGATTTGTGACGTTCGAGCAGGATCTGGGGATATTTCAGACCAATCTGGGCAATATCGCCCAGGGGCAACAGCATTTTCGCAATGCATACGAAATTATCCGGCGCACGCGCGAACGGTACGATTCTCAGGTATTGGCGCTGCATTCCCTGTTGGATCAGGGCGATCCGGGGTTTGCCACCTTTGCCTTTGCCGATGAGTTGCGTTTGGTGCAAACCGATATCACGCTGGATCAGGATGGCACGCGGGTTCTGGGCGCATTCTTTGCCGGTCAGTACCTTGCACTGGATCGGGTAATGATTGCCTTGGCCGAGACATCCGACGCCGAAACATCGCAGTATCTGTTGAACCGGGCGCTGTATCTTGGCCTTGGGGGATACCGGGATCAGGCGTTGGGCGACATCGCCGCGTTGCGCGCGGCATTTGGCAATGCCCCCCCCGGGATTGATCCGGCTGTGCCGCTGATTGTCGAATTGATCGCCGCCATCTGGGGCCCTGACCCCGATCAGGCCGAAGCAGCGCGGGTGTTTGAGGCACTGGATGCGATGCGCGATCCGATCCGCCCGGATCTGCGGATGGTTGCCGAAAGTCTGCGGGTGTATCTGGCGTATATATTTGATCAAAACACCGCTGCCTTGCAGGGGATCGAGGGCTGGTTGGCCCTGCCGCGCCCCGCCGCCCCGACGGCATGGAGCCTGTTTGCCCAAGCGGTTGCGCTTGAGGCGGGAATGAACATATCCGGCCCCCAAACCCGCGCCGCCCTGCGGGCCGAATTTGAGCGTGACATCGAAACCGCGCCCGATCTGACAGTGTTGCGCGCCTATGGTCAGTTGTCGATCATTGGCTCGGCGGTTGAATCCGAACTGGGGCCTGACAGCCTGGTGCGTCTGAACGCGTTGCGCCGACAGGTGCGCGACGGATTGCCCGCCTATCACAGTCTGGTGGCCTATGCCGAATTTGCCCTGAACAATGCCCACCAACGGCGCGGTGAAATTGAACAGGCCATCGAATGGCTGGACCGCGCCACCACCACCGCGCGCCTGCACCCGTTTCCCAATGCCGATACCATCGCATTCACCCTGTCGGATCAGGCGCGATTGCTGCTTGGTCTGGGGCGCACGGATCAGGCGGCCCTGATCGCGCGCGAGGCATTTGACATGATCGATCCGCTGACCGGGCGGCCCAATCTGGTATCGGCGGTGATTACCAATTATGCCAGTACATTGCGCGCCCGTACCCAGGATTCGAACCGCGTGGTTGAGGTTTTTGCGCAATATGTGGATGACCCCGCCTATCTGGATCGAATGACGCCGGTGAACCAAAAGGATCAACTGCTGGCCTATGCCGATGCCTTGGTCGATGCGGGGGGCGAATGGGACAAGGTGCGCGATTTGCTGGATCGGGCAGGGCGCGCGTTGGATGATGTGGGGCATGATCTGCCCTATCAACGGTCAGGGGTGGCGTTTTTCCGGGCCAAGGCCGAATATCTTTATGATATCGGTGATTACGGCTGGGCCGAAATGCAGTTTTCCAATGAACGCATGGCACAGGATATCGCCCAGGACGCAACCGGCACGGTTCAGGTGGATCGGACCGCCGAATTTCAGACCCGCGCCAGTTGGACCGCCAGCATCGGTTGGGATTACGCCCAAACCTTGCCCGACTAGGTATCGCCGCCGCCTTCGCCCACCAGAACGAAAGGCGCCCAGAGGCGGGGGTGGGCAAACCGGGTTTCGGATTCATCCTCCAGCAGGGTCAGCATTGCTGCGCGCAGGGCCTCGGCGCGGGGGCGGGAATCGGCGCCGTACATGCCATCAAGCATGGAGGTGGTCAGCACCGATGCCGCGAAATCATCAACCGGCCAGTGTGACACCAATATCGCCCGCGCGCCGGCATATAAAAACGCCCGTGCCAGGCCCGACAGCCCCTCGGCCCCCGGTGTGCCATCGCTGCCCGCTGTATCACAGGCCGACAGGATCACCAGTTCGGCGGCCAGTTTCAGTTGTGCCGCCTCACTTGCCGTCAATAATGCGTCATCGCGTTCGGTGGGGGTGTCGGGAATGCTGAACACCAACGCCGGTTCGTTTAGCCCCGGCAATCCGTCGGCCAATAACCCATGGGTCGCAAAGGCAACCACCCGAACGCGGCTGAAATCGGTGTCTTTCACCTGCGCCTCGGTCGCGTTTTCGGCCAAATACACCGCCTCCGGATCGGCGCCCATGGTCGCGGCCAGACGGCGCAATTCACGGGCGGTGTTGGGCAGGGGGGCCAGATCGGCGACGCGGCGCACATCCTCATACACACCGCGTGTGATCACGGTGGGCGCGCTGGCATCTGCCGGCCCTTGGGCCAGTTGATAGCCCAGCACCGGATTGCCAAAGCCGATGAACGGGTCTTTATCCTCGGTGTTCAACCGGCCCCGGGCAAACCGCAGCACCCGCAGGGCCGACACATTGGGCAATGTCGTCAGGGCATGCTGGCGCACCAGCCAATCGGTCGTGCGCAGGGCGGTCGGGTCATCATCGCCGCCCATGGGCGGGCGGCGCACCAACAGCGCCAAAGGCAGGCTGGTCAGCGGGCCATCGACCACCGTCATCAGGTGGGCGGCATCGCCGAACACGTGTTCAAGGGGCGCAAAGAACTGGGCATAGATTTCATGGGCGGTTGTGCGATCAAACGCGCGCCCTGTGGGCCGCGCCCCGGGGTTCAGCGCGACGCCCGCACGTTCGCCGCCCTGTGCCGAAACCTGCTGGCGCAGGGTTTTTACCCGTTCGTTTCGCGCGCTCAGATCAATCTCGGCGCGGTGCCAATCGGCGTTTTTCGGGCTGATCGCCCAAGAATAGGTATAATATTGATCGCTGAAGGTGAACAACAGCGCCTCGTCCGGGTCCAGCACGGATTGCACTTGGGCGATGGTCAAAGGTGCGGGGTTGGTCAGTTCGCGAAATTCGGGGAATTTTGCGCCGATCCGTGTATCAAGGGCGCGTAACCGGGCGCGTATGTCGGCAATTTCCTGCGCCAGTTCACCTTGAAGGGTTTCGGCCGCGGCACCGGTGTTTTCGGCCACGGTGGCCAGACGTTCGGTCAGCATTTGCAACTCTGCGCCGCTGTCTTGTTGTTGGCGCAAAAGGGCGGCCAAATCGGCGCTGCCTGCGGCGATGCGGGTAGCCGATTGGGCTAAGGCGGCGCTGGCCGCGGTCACGCCCGCGCGTTGTGCGGTGACAAATACATGATCCATCACCTGCGCCCGGGTCTGGGCGTTCAGGGGAAAAGCCATCAGGAACAGCGGGATCAAAAAACGCAACATGCAAACACTATTCCACCCGCCCGGCGATCTGTGAAGCCCCCTGAACATGACAAATCCACACCCTCCTTGGGGTCAGGGGCCAGCGTGCAAAACCGGCATCGCGATCTTGCCACTGGGTGCGATCTGATCATTATGCTCTGTGCGATGTGAAAAGGGGCATGGGATGATCCGGGCGACAGTATGGAACGAAAACGTTCACGAACAGACAAATGAGATCGTCGCGCAGATTTATCCAGACGGGATTCACGCGTGTATCGCCGAGGCGCTGAATCAGGCTGTCGGTGTCACCGCCACCACCGCCACATTGCACGAACCCGAACATGGGCTGACCGCCGCGCGTTTGGCCGAAACCGATGTGTTGTTGTGGTGGGGCCATTGCGCGCATGGTGATGTGGATGATGCGGTGGTTGAACGTGTGGCCGAGGCAGTGTGGGGCGGAATGGGGTTGATCCTGCTGCATTCATCGCATTTTTCCAAGATTTTCAAACGGCTGATGGGCACACCTTGCACCGTGACATGGCGCGAGGCGGGCGAGCGCGAGCGCCTTTGGGTCACCGCCCGCCATCATCCGATCACGGCGGGCCTGCCTGATCATTTCGAGCTTGAGCATGAGGAGATGTATGGCGAACCCTTTGGCGTTCCTGAACCGCTGGAAACTGTTTTCATCTCATGGTTTCAGGGTGGTGAGGTGTTTCGATCAGGGCTGACCTACAAACGCGGTGCCGGAAATGTATTTTATTTTCGTCCGGGGCATGAAACCTATCCCACGTTTCACGATGCCAATGTGCAACAGGTTCTGATCAACGCAACCCGTTGGGCCAGCAACGCCGCCGCGCGCATCACGAATGTGACTGAAGCGCCGAATACGCCGGTAGATCGGGCATTGGAGCCCTTGGCCGAGCGTGGCGCGAAATTGCATCGCGCGGGCGATGACGGATTTCGCTGAGCCGCCGGGAATGTGGCGTCATTTATTTGATTATCGCCGGACCGCGCCGCGAATATCGGACAAGGCAAAGGCACCGATGGCCGTACCGATAATGTAATAGCTGCCCATCCCGATCAAGACGAGCACGGCAAGGGCAAGATATTTCAACCCTGCCATTCCGAACAACGGGCCCAGAATCACGGTGGCCACCCACAGGCACAGGCCCATGCCCAGCGATGCCGCCAAAATCCGCCAGATCCGCCTGCGAAAACGGTCATCAAATTGCGCGGCCTCGCCCATCTTGCGCCCGCCCCGCGCCAATAGCCAGACCATGGCCCACCCCGCGACGGTGGTGCCAATGGCCGCGGCCAAGAACCCGATGAACGGCATCAGGCCAATCGCCAGCCCGGCATTCACCACCAGCGAAACCAGGGCATAACGAAACGGCGATCTTGTGTCTTCGCGGGCAAAAAACAACGGCTGCAGTACCTTTTGCAATACAAATGCCGGCAGGCCCAAACCATAAATCGCCAAGGCAATTGCCGTGGCGGCGGTGTCATCGGGGCCAAAGGCGCCGCGTTGAAACAGCGTTGCCACCACGGGCAGGGGAATGACCACAAAAGCCACCGCCGAAGGCACCGTCAGCGTCAGCGCCATTTCTGCCGCACGGTTGAAGGCATGGCGCCCGCCCGCCGTATCCTCGGCCCCCAAACGGCGCGACAGTTCGGGCAGCAGGACGACACCGATGGCGATGCCCACCACACCCAAAGGCAGTTGATACAACCGGTCAGCATAGTTCAGCCAGGCAATCGCGCCGTCATAAAAGCTGGCCACTTGCCGCCCCACCAACAGGTTGATCTGCACCACCCCCCCGGCCAGTGCGGCGGGGGCGGCAATGATGGCGAGTTTTTTCAGCTCGGGCGTCATGCGTGGGCGGCGCAGGGTCAGCCGAAAGCCCGCGCGCGCCGCCGCAACCCAGACCAGAGCAAGCTGTGCAATGCCGCCCACCGGCACCGCCCAGGCCAGGGTGATGCCCACCCGGTCGGCCATTTGCGCCGGATCGCCGGGGCCTGTCAGGCCCGCCAACAGGATCGCGGCAATGAACACCACGTTCAGCAAAACCGGCGCTGCAGCAGCGGCCAAAAACCGGCGGGTCGAGTTCAGAACACCAGAAAGAAGCGCGGCCAGCGAGATGAACAGGATATAGGAAAACCCAATGCGCCCATAGGTGACCGCCAGATCGAACCGTTCGTCGCCATGAAATCCGCTGGCCATGGCGGTGACCAGCCAGGGCATGAACACCATCCCCAGAATGGTGAAGGTGGATAAGATAAAAATCATGCCGGCAAAGGCATCCCTGGCAAATCCATGGGGGTCGTCGCCGGTTTCCAGTTTCTTGGAAAACAGCGGCACGAATGCCATGTTGAACGCGCCTTCGGCGAAAAACCGGCGAAACATGTTGGGCAGGGAAAACGCCACAAGGAACGCTTCGGCCACCGGACCGGCACCCAGATAGGCGGCAATGAATATATCGCGCACAAAGCCCAAAACCCGGCTGACCAATGTCCAGGCGCCGACCGTGAAAAAACCGCGCAGCATCAGGCGCGCGCCCGTTCCGAGCCTTGGGTGATGGCCTCGCGCAGTTTGCGTTCCAATGCGCGTTGTTTGCTTTCGGAATAGAATTTCAAACCGAACATGTCTTTCACATAAAACGTATCGACCACCTGTTCGCCATAGGTGGCGATCACCGCACTGGCAATGGAAATATTGGCCGCCGCTAGGGTGCGGGTCAGATCGTACAAAAGGCCGGGGCGGTCGCGTGTATCCACCTCGATAATCGTATAAATCTCCGATCCGTCATTGTCGAAAATGATCGAGGTCGGCACGCGAAACCCACGCTCGCGCTTTTTCATCTTGTCGCGGGGTTCCAGGGCGTCACGCGCCACCACTTCGCCCTTCAGGGTGCGGCCGATCATTTTGCGCAGCCGACCAAGGCGCGATTCGTCATAGGGCGCGCCATCGCCGTCCTGCACCCAGAACACCGCTGTGGCAAAACCATCATTGCTGGTATAGGTGCGCGCATCCACCACATTTGCCCCGACCAAGGCCAATGCCCCCGCCAGGCGCGAAAAGATACCCGGATGATCGACCATGGCAAAACAGGCGCGGGTGGCATCGCGGTCGGGATCGGGTTTCAGATCGATACAGATGTCGCCGTCTTCAATCGTGCTGAGCAGATTGGCAAACACCACATGGGCGCCGGTATCCAACCCCTGCCAATAGGGCGGGTAATGGCGTTGGGTTTCGCGGCGCAGGGCGGATTTATCCCAATCTGGCAAGGCCTCGCGCAGACGTCGCCGGGCGTCGGCACCACGGGTTTCACGGTTGAGATCCTCAAGCCCGTTTTCAAGGGCGCGCGCCGTTTCGCGGTGCAGCGTGCGCAAAAGCTGCGCCTTCCAGTTGTTCCAGGTGCCGGGGCCAACACCGCGAATATCGCACACCGTCAGCAACAACAGCAGATCAAGACGTTTGCGATTGCGCACCGCCTTGGCGAAATCGCGGATGGTGCGCGGATCGGACAGATCGCGCTTTTGGGCGATATCCGACATCAACAGGTGATAGCGCACCAGCCATTCAACGGTGTCCACCTCGGATTGTTTCAGGCCCAGGCGCGGCGCCACCTTGCGGGCAATTTTTGCGCCCAAAACCGAATGATCCTCATCGCGTCCCTTGCCGATATCGTGCAGCAACAGGGCGATATACAGCACCTTTCGGTTCACACTGCCGGATTTCACGATCTGCGTTGCAATCGGCAGTTCGGTATCCAATTCGCCGTGTTCAATTTGCGCCATGGCGCTGATCACCTGAATCGTGTGCTCATCGACCGTATAGTGATGGTACATGTTGAACTGCATCATCGCGACGATGGGTTCAAATTCGGGCAGAAACGCCGATAGTACGCCGATTTCGTTCATCCGCCGCAGCGCCCGGTCGGGGTTGGGGTATTTCAGGATGATATGCATGAACAGGCGCATCGCCTCGGGGGTTTTGCGCACGGCATCGTCAACCAATGTCAGGTTTGCAGCAATCGCACGCATGGCATCGGGATGCAGCAGATAACCGGTGCGCATCGCCTCATCGAAAATGCGCAGCATGTTCAGCGGATCGGCCAGAAACGTCGCGCGGTCTTCGAAACTGATGCGGTTCTGTTTGATCTGATAGCCCGCGCGCACCTTTTTGCGGCGCAACTTGCCCACCAGACTGGGCACGTTTTTCTTGTGATCGGCCTCAAGCGCGGTCAGCAGAATGCGGGTCAATTCGCCCACGCGATTGGCATGGCGAAAATAGGTTTGCATGAAATGCTCGACCCCGCGCCGCCCGCCCTTGTCGGCATATCCCATACGCTCGGCCACTTCGACCTGTATGTCAAAGGTCAGCTGATCCATCGCCCGCCCGGCGACCAGATGCATGTGGCACCGCACCCCCAACAGAAAAGTCTCGGCCTTGTTGAAATTCTGATACTCGGAATCGCTGAACACACCGGCGGCCACAAGTTCGACGGCCTTGTTCACACCGTTGACGTATTTCGCGATCCAGAACAGGGTTTGCAGATCGCGCAGGCCGCCTTTGCCCTCTTTGACGTTGGGTTCAACCACATAGCGTTGGCCGCCCTGTTTCTGATGACGGATGCTGCGCTCTTCCAGCTTGGCGGCGATATATTCGGCGCCGGTGTTGTGAAACAGATCTTGCCACAGGGTTTCGTCCAGCCGGTCGGCCACGGTTGTGTCGCCGCATAAATATCGCCGCTCAAGCAGGGCGGTGCGCACGGTGTAATCTTCGCGTGCCATATCCAGACAATCGTCAACCGTGCGGCTGGAATGGCCCACCTTCAGATGCAAATCCCAGAATATATAAAGCATGGATTCGATCAGGGTTTCGGCCCATGGGGTCAGTTTGTGAGGGCTGAGAAACAACAGATCGACATCGGAATAGGGGCACATTTCGGCCCGGCCATATCCGCCCACGGCCAGGATCGACACCACATCATCCCCGGTTGGATCAGACGGGGGGTGCAAATGGCGCAGGGCCATATCGTAAATCGTGGTGACGATGCCATCGGTCAGATAGCTATAGGAATGCACGGTTTCGCGCGCCTTGTGGGGCTGGTCGGTAAAGGCGCGGGCAATCGTTTCCCGCCCATCCGCCAGCGCCGTTTTCAGATGTTGCACGACACAGGCGCGGCGGTCTGCAGGATCATCGCAGGTGGCAATATCACCATCTATCGCGGCCCGCAGACGGGCCACGTCAAGAATGTGCTCTGCCGGACAGATCAAACCGTCCGGCAAGGCCGCAGGATCAGAATGCGCCGTGGCTGAATTAGAAACCTGCACCACCAAAGCTTCTCGGTGCGGGGTCGATCACGACAACCTGATTGTTCTGGATCTGCGCGATGGCCATGCCCCGTTGATTGGTGCCGTCCGCGCGCAGGCGGAAAATGCCGTTTACCCCGATAAAGCCCGACCCTTGGGTCAGTGCCGACGTGTTCAAGGCGTTGCTTTTCCCTTGGGCGACCAATGCACCGATGGCGGCAATGCCATCATAGGCCAGGCCGGCAATCGCGTGGGGCTGCCCCCCATAGGCGGCGGCATAACGGCTGTTGAACCGGGCCGACATGTTGGGATCGGGCAGGGCGAACCAGCTGCCCTGGATGCCTTTCAACGACAAGGCACTGCTGGGAATATCCAGACGTTGCAGGCCCATATATTGTGCCGTCGATGAGGGCAGGCCCGCGCCGGCCAATCCATCAACCAGGTATGACAATGCCCCGGCGGTGCCCGATGTCATGAACACCGAATCGGCATTGGCGGCTTTGGCCTGTGCGGCAATTCCGGGAATTGCCTGTGTCACGCCCTGTTGCGACAGTGGAAACGAAGCAACACCGGCAACGCGCGCGCCGTTGTTCTGAATCGCGCCCACAATCGCATCGCGGCCGGTCTCCTCGGCCGCGCTTTGGCCATGGACGACAAAGATGTTCGATTTGCCTTTGTTGCGGGCATAGCTGACCAGGCGATCTGCGGTGTTTTCAAACGTATTGCCCAAAACAAACACGTTGCCCCCGGCAATCGAGGTGTTGTTGGAAAACGCCAGTACATTCACGCCCCGATTGGCCACCGCAACACCGGCCGCATTTGCCGCCTGGGCAAAGACCGGGCCGATGATGATTTTTGCGCCCTCATCCACGGCGCGCGCGGCCACCTGTGCGGCTGTGCTGGCCGAACCTGCCGTGTCATAGACCCGCAGATCGATCTTGACGCCCTTCAGATCAGCCATCGCCAGACGTGCCGCATTTTCAAGACTGCGCGCCAGGATCGCGCCACCATCTGCCGACCCGGCCGGCACCAGAAGCGCCACAGGCACGGGCGCCGAGGCATCAATCGAAGGCCCGGTTCCAACACCGCCCAGGGCGATGGGTTCACAGGCCGCAAGGGCAAAGGCCGCGACCGCCATCGTGGCAAAACGGCGAATCGGCACGGGGGCGGTGGACAAAAACGAAAACATCGGCAAACTCTCTTGCAACATGGGGGGACAGGCCCGCAGACATTAGGTGGAGAATGCCACCGTGTAAATCAGTGAGGCCACCCAATGACCACGATTGCGCAAATTCGCCCACTTGCGCCGGGCCTGCATTTTGTTGCCACCCCGATCGGCACCGCGCGCGACATCACGTTAAGGGCGCTGGATGTGCTGGCCTCGGCCGATGTCATCGCCTGCGAAGACACGCGCAACACCCGGCATCTGATGGAACTGCATGGGGTGAAAATGGGGGCGCGGCGGCTTTTGCCCTATCACGATCACAACGGGGCCGCGATGCGCCCGAAACTTTTGGCGTTGATTGCCGATGGCAAATCAGTGGCTTATGCATCGGATGCGGGCACACCTTTGGTGGCCGATCCGGGCTTTGCTCTGGCGCGCGATGTTTTGGCCGGTGGTTTTTTGGTCACCGGCGCACCGGGGCCATCGGCGGTGACGGCGGCATTGATGATCGCCGGATTGCCAACGGACCGGTTCATGTTCGCGGGGTTTTTGCCCTCGACCAAAGGCGCACGGCAGAAAACCCTGGCCGAACTGGGGTCAATCCCGGCAACGCTGGTATTTTTTGAATCCGCCAAAAGGCTTTTACCAACTCTTAGGGAAATATGTGCAACACTGGGGGAAGACCGGGAAATTGCCGTGTGTCGTGAATTGACAAAAAAGTTCGAAGAGGTGCGGCGCGGACCCGCCGCAGACGTGTTGGAACATTACATTGCGGTGCCGCCAAAAGGCGAAGTGGTTCTGTTGATTGACCGAAACCGATCAGAACCGACAGCGGAAGATATGAATGCTGCGTTATCCACCGCGCTCGCCGATATGTCGGTGAAAGACGCGGCCAAGAGGGTGGCCGATGATCTGGGGTTGGCGCGGCGCGATGTGTATCAGGCCGCGCTTGCCATGGCGAAAAAGTGAAAGGTCAGCGATGTCTGGTCAGGTTTCGTACCACGCGGGGCGCTGCGCCGAAGATGCGGTTGCGGCCGAATATGAACGGCGCGGCCATCGGATTGTGGGGCGGCGTTGGCGCGGCAAGGGCGGTGAGATTGATCTGATCGCCCAAGGCCACGGTGGGTTTGTTTTCATCGAGGTCAAGGCATCGCGCACCCATCACCGCGCTGCGCTGCGGATTGGACGCCAGCAGATGCAGCGGATTTTTGATGCCGCCACTGAATTTGTCGCCA
Source organism: Oceaniglobus ichthyenteri (assembly GCF_003057885.1). Classification (GTDB taxonomy): domain Bacteria; phylum Pseudomonadota; class Alphaproteobacteria; order Rhodobacterales; family Rhodobacteraceae; genus Oceaniglobus; species Oceaniglobus ichthyenteri. Next base: position 387,515 of record NZ_QAGK01000002.1, on the reverse strand, counting down.
ACGAACCCGATGGGCAGCTGAGTGAAATGCGGTTTGATGTGGCGTTGATGGATCGTGCCGGAACAATTGATATTATCGAAAACGCTTTCATGTAAGCCGCGCTGTTGGGGCATTGTCACCCGCCCATTCACGGGCCATGAAGGGACAAAGTTGTTCAAGGGGGCACCATGCCGTTGAAAATTGCCATTCAAATGGATCCAATCGGGCCGATTGACATCGCGGCCGACAGTACGTTTCGCATCGCAGAAGAGGCGCAGGCGCGCGGTCACAGCCTGTTTTATTACACGCCAGATTGCCTGTCATGGCAGCAGGGGCGGGTGATGGCGCGGGGCTGGCCCCTTGCCGTGCGCCGCGAGGTGGGCAATCATTTCACCCTTGGCGATCGGGCCGAGGTGGATCTGGCCGATTTCGATGTGGTGTGGCTGCGCCAGGATCCGCCGTTTGATATGGGCTATATCACCACAACCCATCTGCTTGATTTTCTGCCCGATACAACCCTGGTTGTGAATGATCCGTTCTGGGTGCGGAATTATCCGGAAAAACTGTTGTGTTTGCGGTTTCCTGATCTGATTCCGCCCACAACCATTGCCCGCGATCTGCAAACCCTGCGGGATTTCAAAGAGGTGCATCAGGATATCATCCTGAAACCGCTCTATGGCAATGGTGGCGCCGGGGTTTTTCGGCTTGGCCCGGATGATCGCAACATCGCCAGCCTTCACGAGTTGTTCAGCGGTATCAACACCGAACCGTTGATTGTGCAGAAATATCTGCCCGCTGTCACCAAAGGCGACAAGCGCGTGATCCTGGTTGAGGGAGAGCCGGTGGGCGCCATCAATCGGGTGCCGGCCGCGGGGGAAACCCGATCAAACATGCATGTCGGCGGACGCCCGGAAAAGGTAGAGCTGACCGACCGCGACCGTGAAATTTGCGCCGCGATTGGCCCTTTGCTGCGGGAAAAAGGCCAGATTTTCGTGGGAATCGACGTGATCGGCGATTGGTTGACCGAAATCAACCTGACCTCACCCACCGGGATTCAAGAGCTTGAGCGGTTCGACAACGTCAACATAACCGCGAAAATTTGGGAAGCAATCGAGCGCCGCCTGGCCCGGCCTTAACCGCCGCCCGGGAAACGAAAGCTGAGCGCCTCGCCAATATGGGGCGGCTCAACCTTGGGTGATCCGGCAAGATCGGCAATGGTGCGCGCCACCCGCAACACCCGGTGATACCCCCGCGCCGAAAGCCCAAAGCGGTCTGCCGCGCGCAGCAGCAGATCGCGCCCTTCGGTGTCGGGGCGGGCGATATCCTCCAACACCTGGCCGACCGCGTCGGCGTTGCAGGTCAGCCCGTCGTGGTTGGCAAAGCGCGTGGTTTGAATGTCGCGCGCGGCGGCGACGCGGGCCGCGACAACCGCGGATGTGTCGCCTGTTGCCGGCAGGTCAAGATCGGTGAAGGCGACAGGCGGCACATCAACCCGCAGATCGAATCGATCCATCAGCGGCCCAGAGATGCGGCTGAGGTAATCTTCGCCACACACAGGTGCGCGGGCGCAGGCGCGGGCCGGATCAGACATATGGCCGCATTTGCAGGGATTTGCAGCGGCAATCAATAAAAACCGGCAGGGATAGCGCACATGGGCATTGGCGCGGGCAATCACCACTTCGCCGGTTTCGATCGGTTGGCGCAGGGTTTCCAGCACGCTGCGTTCGTATTCTGGGAATTCATCCATGAACAAGACGCCATTGTGCGCCAGTGAAATCTGACCGGGCTTGGCGCCCTTGCCACCACCGACGATGGCAGCGCGCGATGCGGTGTGGTGCGGTTCCATGAACGGGCGCTGTCGGGATATGCCGCCTTCGTTCAGCAACCCGGCAAGTGAATGGATCATCGATGTATCCAGTGCCTCATGCGGGGTGAGGGGGGGCAGAATGCTGGGCAAACGCTGTGCCAACATGGATTTTCCCGCCCCCGGTGCGCCAATCAACAGCAGGTGATGGCGCCCGGCGGCGGCAATTTCCAAGGCGCGTTTGGCGCGTTCCTGGCCTTTCACTTCGATCAGATCGCGGGTCTGGGGCGCAAGGGACACCTGACCTCCAACCGCCGGGGTCAGCGGTGCGCGGCCGGTATAGTGGCGAATTACCGCGCCAAGATCGGCGGGCGCAATCACCGTGGCGGCGCCCACCCATGCCGCCTCGGCGCCGCAGGCTTTGGGGCACAACAGGGTGCGGTCCTCGGCGGCGGCGGTCATCGCCGCGGGCAGGGCGCCAATCACTGGCACGAGGGTGCCATCAAGGGATAATTCGCCCAACGCCAGCGTCGCCTCGACCGTGTCTTTGGGCAAAATATCTAGGGCGGCGAGCAAGGCCAGCGCGATAGGCAGATCGAAATGCGACCCGATCTTTGGCAAATCCGCAGGCGACAGGTTAACCGTAATCCGTTTGCTGGGCAGCGCGATGGACAACGCCCCCAGCGCCGCGCGCACCCGTTCGCGCGCCTCTGACACGGCTTTGTCGGGCAGCCCGACAATGGTAAAGGCGGGCAGGCCGGGTGCGACGGCGCATTGCACCTCGACGGGGCGGGCCTCGATCCCGTCAAACGCTACTGTATAGGCCCGCGCGATCATGACCCGTCCTCACCCAAGATAATGGTTAACGGCTAAAGGCCGCGGGTTACCGAACAGTTAACGCCAAGGCGGATTGTTACGGGCAGTGATTGATCGGATCGGCACCCACGCCATAGTCAATGCGCGTCACTGACAGATTGTCGATGCTTTGCATGATTGCCTGAACCGGGTCCAGATCGGCGGCGCGCGCGATTTGCGTCAGGATCACGCCAATATGGGCCACGGCAATCACCCGTTGGCCAGAATATTCCCGGTTCATATGGTCAACAAACGGCGCGATGCGGGCGGCCGCCATGTTCCAGCTTTCGCCGTGGGGTGGGGCGATATCGCCGGGTGTTTCCCAATAGGCGCGCGACAATTCGGGATCGCGCGCGGCGATGGCATCAAAGGTCAGCCCATCCCACAGGCCAAAGTCGAATTCGCGCAACTCCGGGGCATGGGGCAGCCGCACCCGCCCATCGGTAATCGCATCGGCCGTGGTGACAGACCGCAAAAGATCGGATGATACAACCACAGCATCGCGCGGCAGATAGGCCGACAGGCGCGCCAATGCGGCGGTGTCCGACAGATCGGCAGGCACATCGCGGTGGCCAACGAATGTTTTTTCATGGGTCGGGCCATGGCGCACCCAATACCAGATCGCGCTCATGACATTTCCTTTGGCAGGGCGCCTTTCAGCACCATCGGCAAACCGGCAATAACGGACACCACCAATCCGGCCTGTGCGGCGATGCGTTGGTTCAACCGGCCCTGTGCTGCGCGAAACTGTCGTGCCAGTTGGTTGTCGGGCACAATTCCCTGTCCCACCTCATTGCTGACCACCACCACGGGGCAGGGGGCATTTTGCAATGCCGTCATCAGGCCGGTGCATTCATGTTCAAGATCACTGTTGGCCAACAGGTGGTTCGACAACCAAAGGGTGGCGCAATCCAATAACGCGATCCCGTCGGCGGCGCATTCTGTCAACGCCTCGGCCACGCGCAACGGGGCCTCAACCGTGTGCCACTCTGTGCCACGGGCGGCCCGATGTGCCGAAATCTTATCAGCCATTTCAGAATCGAACGCCTGCGCCGTTGCAATATATGTGCGGGGCAACCCGGTGTTGCGCAACAACAGTTCCGAGAATGCCGATTTTCCCGAATTGGCGCCCCCTAGGACAAGGGAAAGATTTGGCAACATGATTGGCAACTTTCTTTGATCCAAGAGTGTTTACCCTGCGTAGAGGTTTACAAATAATTCATTAAAGCCCCGCACTCTGGGCTGCAACTGGGGGAATTTGCCATGGCTGTCAAAGGATTTACGGATCAGACTTTGCCCCGCCGCGCGATGAAGGCCGAACTGTTGGATGCCGAAACCGAATTGCGCCTGGCCTATGCCTGGCGCGATCAGCGGGACGAGGCCGCGTTGCACCGCCTTATCACCGCTTACATGCGCCTTGCCATTTCCATGGCCAGCAAATTCCGCCGCTACGGCGCGCCGATGAATGACCTGATCCAGGAGGCCAGTTTGGGCCTGATGAAGGCGGCCGAAAAATTCGACCCTGATCGCGGCGTGCGCTTTTCGACCTATGCGGTATGGTGGATCAAGGCCAGCATTCAGGATTATGTGATGCGCAATTGGTCAATGGTGCGCACCGGATCGACATCATCGCAGAAATCACTGTTTTTCAACATGCGCCGGGTGCAGGCCCGGCTTGAACGCGAAGCGGCGGCGCGGGGCGAAAAGTTGGACAATCATCAGTTGCGCCAGATGATTTCAACCGAAGTGGGCGTGCCTCTGCATGATGTGGAAATGATGGAGGGCCGCCTTTCGGGCAGTGATTATTCCCTCAATGCGACCCAAAGCACCGAGGATGAGGGCCGCGAATGGATTGACGCGCTGGAAGATGACAGCGAACAGGCCGACGAAACCGTCGCCCGTGACAAGGATTTGGCCACCCTGCGCGAATGGTTGTTGTTCGCCATGGGGCAACTGAACGACCGGGAACAGTTTATCGTGCGCGAGCGTAAGTTGCGCGACGAGGTGCGCACGCTGGAATCGTTGGGCAACGAATTGGGCCTCAGCAAAGAGCGGGTGCGCCAGCTTGAGGCAGCAGCGTTCACAAAGATGCGCAAATCGCTTGAGGGTCAGTCACGCGAAGTTCTGCAACTGCTGGTATGAGGGGCGTTGCCGTTTCGGCGGTGATACTGTGTGCCGCGGCGGGCGATTTCTTTTTCGATCCGCCTGATGCAATTGATGTTGCGCCCTATGACGTGGTGATCATGGGCGAGGTGCATGACAACCCCGCCCATCACGCCAACCAAGCGGCCTGGGTGGCGCGGATGCAGCCCACGGCGGTGGTGTATGAAATGCTGACGCCGGAACTGGCCGATGTGGGGCAAAAGGCGGGGCCGGATGCGCCGGATTTGGGCGCAGTGTTGCAGTGGGAACAGCGCGGATGGGGCGATTTTTCCATGTATGCGCCGATATTTAGCGCCGCGAACGGGGCCGCTGTTTATGGCGGCGATGTGTCGCGCGATGCGCTGGGCCAGGCCATGCGCCATGGCGCGGGACAGGCCATGGGCGATGCCGCCAAATTATTTGGGTTGGATGTTCCGCTATTAACGTCCGAGCAAGAAGCCCGCGAAACAATGATGGCCGAATCGCACTGTGGCGCGCTGCCGGTGTCGGCTTTGCCCGGCATGGTCGAGGCACAGCGCCTGCGCGATGCAGCCCTGGCCAAGGCAGTGATCGCGGCTTTGTTGTCCGAAGGTCCGCCCGTGGCGGTGATCACCGGCAATGGCCATGCGCGCAATGATTGGGGCATACCTGCGGCGCTGCACCAGGCGATCGACGACACACCTCTGGGCGATATTTCGGTCTTGACCATCGGTCAGTTGGAGACAGTGCCAACGACGGCACAGCCCTTTGATGTGCTGACGGTGTCCCCCGCGCCCGCGCGCGACGACCCTTGCGATGCGTTTCGCTAGGGGCAATTGCCAGTTTGGGCCTGCCGCCCTAAAGTCGCGGCTGAATAATCGCGGGGCCAGTCGATGTTACAGGGCAAACATATTCTTTTGATCATCAGCGGCGGAATCGCGGCGTTCAAGGCGCTGGATCTGATCCGCCGTTTGCGCGAACGTGGCGTGCGTGTGACCCCGGTGATGACCGCCGCCGCCCATGAATTTGTGACGCCCCTGTCGGTTTCGGCCCTGTGCGGCACCAAGGTTTTCACCGAACTGTTCGATCTGACGTCCGAGGCGGAAATGGGCCATATCGAATTGTCGCGCGCCGCCGATTTGGTGGTGGTTGCCCCCGCCACCGCCAATCTGATGGCGAAAATGGCAATCGGGCAGGCCGATGATCTGGCCACGACCCTTTTGTTGGCCACCGACAAACCGGTGCTGATTGCGCCCGCGATGAACGTACGCATGTGGGATCATCCGGCCACACAGCGCAATCTGGCCACCCTGCGCGGTGACGGTATTTTAATCTGTGGGCCCAATGATGGCGATATGGCCTGTGGCGAATTCGGGCCGGGGCGCATGGCCGAACCCTTGGAAATTGTCGCCGCGATTGATGCCGCCTTTGGTGGTGGGCCGTTGCAAGGCAAACATGTGTTGGTCACATCCGGCCCAACCCATGAACCGATCGATCCGGTGCGCTATATCGCCAACCGGTCTTCGGGCGCGCAGGGCACAGCGGTGGCGCGGGCGTTGTTGAACTTGGGCGCGCGGGTGACATTCGTGACCGGCCCCGCCACCGCACCGCCGCCCGCCGGCGCGAATGTGATCGCAGTCGAAACCGCCCGGCAGATGCGCGATGCGGTGCACGGCGCATTGCCCGCCGATGCCGCGGTGTTTGCGGCGGCGGTGGCCGATTGGCATGTGGTGGGCGCGTCGGATCAGAAGATCAAGAAAACCAAAGGCGGCCTGCCGACGCTGCAATTCGGCGAAAACCCCGACATATTGGCCGAAATTTCGCAGATGGGCGCGGGCCGCCCCGGTCTGGTGGTTGGATTTGCCGCCGAAACCGAAGATGTGATCGCCCATGCCACCGCCAAGCGGGCGCGCAAACGCTGTGACTGGATCGTGGCCAACGATGTATCACCGGCCAGCGGCATCATGGGCGGCACCGAAAACGCCGTGACCGTGATCAGCGATTCAGGCGCCGAAACCTGGCCGCGTATGGCCAAGGATGCTGTGGCGCGCCAATTGGCCGACCGGATCGCGGCCGCGCTTGAACCGACGTAAAACATCCGATTTGGCGCCATGGTGTTTCGCTCATATATGGAACTGGCATTGGATCAGGCCCGCGACGCCGGTGCGCGGGGCGAGGTGCCGGTGGGCGCGGTGGTGGTGGGGCCATCTGGCGCGATTCTGGCGGCTGCGGGCAATCGCACCCGTGAATTGCACGATCCCAGCGCCCATGCCGAAATTCTGGCGATTCGCGCCGCCTGTGGCGTGATGGAGTCTGAGCGGCTGAACGGTTGCGATCTTTACGTTACGCTTGAACCATGCCCGGCCTGCGCTGGCATCATCGCATCGGCGCGGATTGCGCGGCTGTATTACGGCGCGGGTGATCCGAAATCGGGCGGTGTGGCACAGGGGCCGCGCATTTTCAGCCATCCCCAGGCGCATCACGTGCCGGAAATCTATGATGGCATCGGTGCCGCCCCGTCCGAGGCATTGTTAAAAGCGTTCTTTGCAAAGCTGCGACAGCTACCGCCATCTTGAAGCTGCCGGGCACACCCGCTAAACGCAGATCAAATTTATATCGGAGCCGCCCATGTCGATTGACACTGAAACCGCCGCCAAAGTGGCAAAATTGGCCCGGATCAAGGTTGATCCTGCGGATTTGCCCGCGCTGGCCAATGAATTCAACACCATCCTCGGATTTATCGAGCAGTTGAACGAGGTTGACGTGACCGGGGTTGAACCGATGACCAGCGTCACGCCACAACGCCTGAAGCGGCGCGATGATGTGGTGACTGACGGCAATCAACAACGCGCCATTCTGGCCAATGCGCCGGATGCGCGCGAAGGCTTCTTTGCGGTGCCAAAGGTGGTGGAATAATGTCTGATCTGAATAAACTGACCATTGCCGCCGCCCGTGACGGGCTGCGTGCCAAGGATTTCACCGCCGTGGAGCTGACCGACGCGTGTTTGGCCCAGATCGACGGCGCCCAGGCGTTGAACGCATTTGCCCATCACACCCCCGATATTGCCCGCGCCCAGGCCGGTGCCGCAGATACCCGCATTGCCGGTGGCGACGCCCCGGCGATGTGCGGTATCCCCTTGGGGATCAAGGATTTATTCTGCACCAAAGGTGTGCCATCGCAAGCGGCCAGCGCAATTTTGAACGGGTTCAAGCCCGAATATGAATCCACGGTCACCCAAAACCTGTTCGATGCGGGTGCGGTGATGTTGGGCAAGTTGAACATGGATGAATTCGCCATGGGCAGCAGCAATGAAACCAGCACCTATGGCAATGTGATCAACCCCTGGAAAACCGCCAGCGGCACCGATCTGACCCCTGGCGGCAGTTCGGGGGGATCGGCCAGCGCGGTTGCCGCCGATCTGTGTCTTGCGGCCACCGGCACCGATACCGGCGGTTCAATCCGGCAGCCCGCCGCATTCACCGGCATCACTGGGTTGAAACCCACCTATGGGCGGTGTTCGCGCTGGGGCATCGTGGCGTTTGCCTCCAGCCTGGATCAGGCGGGGCCGATGACCCGCGATGTGCGCGATTGCGCGATCATGCTGGGCGCGATGTGCGGCCACGATCCCAAAGACAGCACCAGCGCCGATTTGCCCGTGCCCGATTTTGAGGCGGCGCTGACCGGCGATATACGCGGCAAAACCATTGGGATTCCCAAAGAGTATCACATGGACGGGATACCTTCGGAGATTGAAAAACTCTGGGCCGATGGCACCGCGATGCTGCGCGATGCGGGGGCGAAGATCGTCGATATCTCGCTGCCGCACACCAAATACGCTTTGCCTGCCTATTATGTGATTGCCCCGGCCGAGGCATCCTCGAATCTGGCGCGGTATGATGGCGTGCGCTTTGGTCACCGGGCCAAGTTGGAGCAGGGCGATGGCATCACCGAAATGTATGAAAAAACCCGCGCCGAAGGGTTTGGCGACGAGGTAAAGCGCCGGGTGATGATCGGCACCTATGTTCTGAGTGCGGGATTTTACGACGCGTATTACAACCGCGCCCGCAAGGTGCGCGCCCTGATCAAGAAAGATTTCGACGATGTGTTTGCCCAGGGCGTGGATGCGATACTGACGCCCGCCACACCATCGTCGGCGTTTGAATTGGGTATGAACCATGACGACCCGGTGCAGATGTATTTGAACGATGTCTTTACCGTGACGGTAAATCTGGCCGGTTTGCCGGGCATTTCCGTGCCTGCCGGGGTTGATAAGAACGGTCTGCCTTTGGGGCTGCAACTGATCGGAAAGCCGTGGGAAGAGGCGGATTTGCTGAACACAGCCTATTCACTGGAACGTGCGGCCGGATTTGTGGCCAAGCCGACAAGATGGTGGTAAACTGCGACCCTAAAAGAATGACAGATGTGGGCAGAAGAGTGATGCAATTTTCCGGTACGCGCCTGGTTTTGGTGATGGCGACCTTTGGTTTGGCCGCCTGTCAACCTGCGGTGCCAGACAGTGGCGCAGGCGTCGGATTTACCGATTATGCGGCCTATGAACAGTCGCGGATTGATCGCGATGCGGCACTGCGCCGGGGCGAATCGGTTTTCCCGCAGGGAACCGTCGATGCGCCTGCCACCCCCCCCGCCCCCGCGCGGCAGGTCATTTCCACCGAAGATCTGCGCGCCGCCGGCCTGCCCACAGGTGCGGCGACCACTGCCGCCGCCACGCCGCCCGTCAGCACACAACCGATCGGCGCACCGGCCAGCGCCATGCAGCCCGATCTGGCAACCGCCGATCCAATCACCCCGGGCGCACCCCGCACCAGCAATCCGGGCATTTCCGACGAACAGGATTTCGGCGCCGTATCCGAGCGCCAGACCATCGAATCCGACGCCGAGCGTATTGCGCGCCAACGCGCCGCCTATGAGGTGGTGCAACCCACCGCCGTGCCGGCCCGCCCCGGCAGCAGCGCGCCCAATATCGTGGCCTTTGCATTAAGCACAACCAATGCGGTGGGGCAAAAAATCTATAACCGCTCGGGCTTTAACGCCGAATCGAAATTCCTGCGCGCCTGTGCCTCCTACAGCTCGTCTGACCGCGCCCAAGAGGATTTTCTGAAAAACGGTGGCCCGCAAAAAGACAGCAAAGGTGTTGATCCCGATGGCGATGGCTTTGCCTGTTACTGGGATCCGACGCCATTTCGCAAGGTTGCGCAAAACTGAGCCTTGATATCCTTCAAAACCCGTCGCCCAATTGTGGTGCGCGGCGGGGTGGCGTGCGGCCCGATATGGTGGTGCTGCATTACACCGCGATGGACAGCGCCGCGCGGGCAGGGGCGTGGTTGTGCAACCCCGAAGCCCAGGTGTCGGCGCATTACCTGATTGGCAGCAATGGGCGCATCACCCAAATGGTGGATGAGGCCGCGCGCGCCTGGCATGCCGGGGCAGGGCGGTGGGGCGCGGTCGGCGACGTGAATTCCCGCTCTATCGGAATTGAAATTTCCAACACCGGGCTGGCGCCGTTTCCCGCGCCGCAGATGGATGCCGTTGAACGCCTGTTGGCCGATATCATCAACCGCTGGGCGATTCCGCCCCACCGGGTGATCGGACATTCCTGCATGGCCCCGGGGCGCAAGATTGACCCGGGCCCGAAATTCGACTGGCAGCGTTTGGCGCGACAAGGGTTGGCCGTTTGGCCCGCCCCCGCCGATCCGGCCCCGCCGGAGCAGTTTCGCGCGCTGGCGGCGCGCGCCGGGTTTACCGCAGATACGGATGATGCCACGCTGCTGTCGGCCGTGCGGTTGCGTTTTGCGCCATGGGCGACGGGGCCACTGAACACGCGGGATATGGCGATTCTGGCCGATATCGCCGCGCGCTTTCCCGTTGACGGGGCCGCATCGCCTGCCTAAGTCAAACAGGCGTGGATGGCTGGATGGCCGCGTGTTTCGCAAGAAACGCGAGGAAAGTCCGGACTCTTTGAAGCAATGGTGCCGGGTAACGCCCGGGCGGGGCAACCCGACGGAAAGCGCCACAGAAAATAAACCGCCCGCGCATGCGTGGGTAAGGGTGAAACGGTGCGGTAAAAGCGCACCGCGGGGGTGGCAACACAACCGGCATGGCAAGCCCCACCAGGAGCAATGCCGAATAGGGATTTCACGGGGTTTCCCCAGGGCCGCTTCAGCCCCGAAATCCGGGTTGGCAGCTTGACCGCTGGAGCAATCCAGGGGCCAGAGGAATGGTCATCTCGTGGCTTTGGCCATAGACAAAATCCGGCTTACAGGCCATCCGCGCACCTTGCCCCCGATCCGGGGCGACGGGATAAGGGTGTAAGTTGGATTGGCTTTGTGATAACAGCAGCCGAAATTGCGACGTACGAACAGCGCTCGGATTGAGCATGCAGCGATGACGACGCTCCTGACAAAGGGAACATGACGTTGGAGTTGAGTGAGCGCGGCAGTCTGACCTGGCAAGTGACCCCCGATCTTCTGGGGTTTCTCGATTCCAGCGCACAGTTCACCGATACCAATCCGGCCTGGTTTACGACCCTTGGGTATCGTGCCGAAGAAGTTGAATCAAAAACCTATGATTATTTTCTTCATCCCGATGACAAGGATACGTCGATCCTGGCCTTTGCCGATGTCCAACGTGGCAAGCCGGTGTTGAACTTTGAAAACCGCTATCGTCATGCCGATGGATCGTACCGTTGGCTGGCGTGGAATTCTGTGCCGGTGGGTGGCCGGATTTTTTGTATGGCGCGCGACATCACTCAGCAAAAAGAAACCGAAGCCGCGCTGAAAACCAGTGCCGAAGAGGCGGTGTTGCGCGAACAGTTCATCGCCGTTCTCAGCCATGATTTGCGCAATCCATTGGCGGCGCTGAATTCAGGCATGAATATTTTGCGCCGGAAATACGGGGCCGATGCCGACCGCGACCTGTTAGAGGCGATGGGAGGGTCGATCAAACGGATGACCGGATTGATTGACGATGTGATGGATCTGGCCCGCGCCCGTCTGGGCACCGGTATTTCGATGACAATGAAAACTGCGGTGGTTCTGACCCCGACATTGCAACAAACCGTACAGGAAATCCGGGCAGGCCAGCCCACGGCGCAAATCGTCGAAGACTATCGATTCGATCAGCCGGTCCTTTGCGAGGCGAATCGTATCGCGCAACTTTTGTCCAACCTGCTGAGCAATGCGATCAGTCATGGCGATATTTCGCAACCCGTCCGGGTGCGCGCCTATGATCAGAATGGCAATTTCATCCTGTCGGTGGAAAATAACGGCCCGCGTATTTCGGACCAAGCGCGACCATTGCTGTTTCAACCCTTTGCGCGGGGCGATGTGCGTGATTCGCAAAACGGGCTGGGGCTTGGCCTGTTTATAGCCAGCGAAATTGCCAAGGGCCACGGCGGCACACTGACGTTCACATCGGATGATGATGTCACCGTGTTCACCCTGACCATCCCGAAATAAAAGGATTTTCCCGATCCCGCGCGCTAATGCAGCCGCGCGCGCACTTCGTATCCGACCACGGTTTTTTCGCCCAGGGCGCGCAACGCCTCAAGCCGGTGATAACCCTCAATCAGGACATATCCGGTTTTCGATGCGCGCACGGAAATTGGCGTGGTCTGGCCGTTTTCCAGGATATCTTCGGCCATGGCGGCCACTTTGGCTGGGTCCAGCGTTTTTTTGCGTTTGGCCGGAATTTGAATTTCGGCAATGGGAAGCGAATGTTTGACGGGCATAGGGCCACAGTGCACCGGACTTTTGCAATACACCAGCGCGAAATCGCGATAAACGGTTGACAGTGGCGGCCACCTGTCTAAAAGCCAAGGTTCAAGAATTCGATGGGCCGCACCCCGTGTCGCGCCCGTGCTGAGGAGAGACCAATGGCCAAGCCAACCACCATCAAGATCCGTCTCAACTCGACGGCTGACACCGGCCACTTTTATGTGACCAAGAAAAACGCGCGCACCATGACCGAAAAGATGGTTGTGAACAAATACGACCCCGTCGCGCGCAAGCATGTCGAGTACAAAGAAGGCAAGATCAAGTAAACCGTTTCGGTACTTTGATTTTACAGGCCGCGCCGGGATACCCTGCGCGGCTTTTTGTTGTGCGCATGGTCGCTTTGGCGATTTGGGAACAAGACAGCGCGCAGATCGTTCCATTATCACTGTCTTTTTGAAACGCATCCTGTTTGATGCGGCTCAGTCTGGAGCGATTTTATGGAGTATCTTGAACCTTTCCTGCGTGCGCTGATTGCGGTTGTCGCCGTAATTGCATTGACCCGGGTGAACGGTCTGCGATCCTTTTCGAAAATGACCAGTTTCGATTTTGCGCTGACCGTTGCAACCGGTTCGATCATCGCTTCGACCGTGCTGAATCTGGATCAGGCGCTGTGGGTCGGGCCAGTGGCCCTGATTGCGGTGTTTGCAATTCAGGCGACGATTTCAAGGGTCAGATTTTCATCAACCGGATTTCGGGGGGCCATAGAAAACGAACCCCTGCTGTTGGTCGAACACGGTACGTTTATTCCCGAGAATCTTATCAAGGCGAATGTGACCAAAGGCGATGTTTATGGCAAACTGCGCGAGGCAAACGCCCTGAGCATGGCAAATGTGCGCGCCGTGGTGATTGAGCCGACGGGCGATATCAGCGTGTTGCACGGCGCCGTCGATGGCCCCCCGCTTGAGGATGAAATCCTGACCGGTGTGAAACGGCACTAATCTGTCAGGCAGCCATGGTTTTTCGATATTTGGCGCTGGTGCGGTGACGCAGGAAGAAACGTACCATCGCGCGGGATGCATCGGGGCCTGCCGGGTTGGTAAAACTGCCTGCGGTGTTGCCCCCTGACCAGGCATGGCCAGCCTCGTGGATGGCCCAATGTTCGGTGAACGCCCGGCCGCGGCCAATGCGGTGGCGGGTGCGCACATATTTGTGGCCTCCGGCCACGCGGCCTTTGATTTCGGTTTTGGTTAAACCTGTGTAGGTGTCCAGCGCGCGGGACGCGATGAACCGTCCATTGGCCGAATTTACCACTCTGTCGGCCTCACCGTGAAAGATGATGGTGGGCATTTGCGCAGTTTGCGCCCGCCCCGGCGCGCCCACCCGCATGGCCATGATTGCCGAGCTGGTGTCATGGGCCGCCCCGACAGGCAAACCCGAATGTGCGCCCACCGCCGCGAAAATGTCGGGATAGCCATTGGCAGTGATCAGGGCGGCCGCCGCTCCGGCTGACAGGCCCGCAACATACACCCGGGCGCGATCGACATGATGGGTCGCGATGACATCCCGGGTGATTTCGGCGATCAGTGCAGGTTCGCCCGATCCACGGGATTGGTCGGCCGTGTTGTACCAGTTCCAGCATCTGTTGAACTGTGCCTCGCGCTACTGGCCGGGATAAATGACCAGAAAGCCGAATTCCTCGGCCAGGGCATTCATGCCCGTGCCCCGCGCAAAATCATCAGGGGTCTGGCCGCAGCCATGGAGCATCACCAGCAAAGGCAGGGCAGTGGGCGCAGAGTGCGCCGCAGCGGGGCGGTAGATTTTGTAAGACCGCGTTCCGAACGGGCCTTTATGGGTCATGGTTTTAAACGATGCGTCCCGTGGCACGCTGTGCTTGGTGCGCGATGTCTTGGGGGCGGGGCGTTTTGTGGGGGCTTTCGGATTTCTGCGCGGTTTGGTCGGTTTTGCCGCAGGCGTGCGTTTCTTGACCGGTGCCGGAGAAAGCATCGCCGCCCACATATTTCCAACAGTTTTCGACGCATTGCGCCGAATGCGTCGGTTGGCGGTAGAGCGTGCACGCTTGAAAGGGTCAAACATCCGGGACTGGCTTTCACAATGGGGCAAGAAAAAGGCGCCGGTCAAAGGCGTTGCGCACGGGATCAGTTCGAACAGATCAGCCAAGCGTGGTTTGATCGAACGTCACCGTTGCGATGATGGGAAAATGGTCTGATCCGAATTCTTCCAAACGCTCGAACGCCACCAGGCCGACATCCTTTGTCACAAAAAGCTGATCAATCGGCAGCCGGATAAACGAATATTGCGCATGAAAACTGGAAATCAGGCCGCGCCCGACGCGCGGTTCCAAGAAATTGCCGTACTTTTTGAACCGCCGGGTTGTCCACGACCAAGCGGCATCGTTAAAATCACCCATGCAAATCGTGGGCCGGTCGGCCGATGACGTCATCAGCGCGGCATTCTTGATCTGGCGATCTCGTGTCGCGGTGTCATTGCCCGGCACGGGTGGGCGGGGGTGCAACCCGATAAAATTGAATTCGCGCCCCTCTGAATCGGCAAGAATGGCCTTTAGGGCTGGTGTGTCATCATCCGATGGCCACTTCAGATCGACCTCACGCGCCTTCAGGCGGGTGGCGAAGATCAGGCCATAATGATTGTCGCTCAGATGTGTCTTGATCGTTGAATATCGCTCCAACCCGGCCAAAAGCGCGTCATGCCAAACCCGATCGGTTTCCATCAGAAACACCACATCGGGATCTTCACGTTCGATCAGCGCAATCAGATCGCCATGGCGCGCGTTTTCCATCAACACATTCGCCGCGAGCAGGGAAACGGTAAGTGTTTCAGGCGATGTTTCGACAACTTTCACCTCGGGGCGGGCCAACGGCATATAGGGGAAAATCCGAAAAATCTGATACGCGGCGGATATCAGTGCAATCAGTATCAGAACCGGTTTGAACGCGATTGAAAACGGTACGGCAAGAAGAATGATGAACAGTGCAAGTGCCGCCAGATGCAGCCTCGGAAAATCCCACATGCGTATCCACCACCTGACGCTGTTGGTCAGCGGCAGGGCGGTGGTTATCGCAACAAAAAGCGTAAGCGCCCAAAGGATGACATTGATCATGGCACGGTCCCGTTGCTCAATCCGCCGCCTCGCCCAGATTGTCGGCCTTTACCGCTTCGCGCGTGCCCATCGGTTTGTCTTCGCCGACAGTGGTGTCGTGGCGCGTCTGCGCCTCAAGTTCGGCGTTCAACTCGGCGCCAAGCAGGATAATAAACGCGGAGATCCAGAACCACATCAGCAAGACGATAACGCCGGCCAACGTGCCAAAGCTTTCGTTGTAAGAGCCAAAGTTGCTGACGTAAAAGGCAAAGCCAGCCGATGCCACGATCCACATCACACAACCGGTGATCGCGCCGGCCGAGGCCCATTTCCATTCCGGCTCATCGCGTGAGGGGCCATAGCGGTAAAGCGCGGACAAACCGAAAATGGTGAGAAACACCAATCCAATCCAAGGAACAGCGGTGATAATGGTGGCCACCAACGGGCCCATATCCAGAAACGCCAGTACCGCGGGAACGGCCAATGTTGCGCCCAGACCGATCAACAGGCCGAGAATCAGCAGTAATGTAAGACCAAGCGTAACCAGTTTAAGTTTGAAAAAACCGCGCTTTTCCTCTTCGTCATAGGCCACGTTCAGGCCTTGGATCAGGCTGCCCATGCCCTTTGACGCGGAATAAAGCGCCAGCAGCAGACCAAATATCGCGGCCAGACCCAAACCGCCACTGCGTGAACCGGCAACTTCGCTGGCCTGATCGGTGACGATGGTAAGCACCTCTTGTGGCACAAGCCCGGAAAGTTGCTCCATCTGCGCGACGATCTGACTTGGTTCAACCAACAGACCACTGATTGCGATCAGGGCGGTAATGGCCGGAAACAAGGCCAGCAACCCATAAAAGGCCACCCCCGCAGCCAGCAGACCGACACGATCATCGGCGATCTCATCCTTGACGCGAAACGCCACATCCTTGAACCCGATAGCAGGTATTCCAACCGGTGTTTCAGCGTTGCGACCACGCGCCATGGGATCTCCTTTCAACAGAGGTAAAGGGGGCTGTGATGCCCCCTTTTTTGATTTTATCAGGTCTTGGGTTTGCCAAGATTTTCGTCTTCGGCCGTATCCTTGGCCGCGTCGGCAACCCGTGTGGCGGCAGATTTTGCCTTGTCGGCCACCGCCTGTGCGGCGGTTTTGTCACCGGGTGCACCACTGTCGAGGTCTGATTTGGTTTCCTTCGCGATATCCTCAACCTCATTCTTCACAGATTGCGCGACTTTCATCGCCTTGGATTTTTCTTCTTCGTAAATCCGCTCTGCTTCGTCAAAAAGGTCGTCGCTTTGGCGGCCCATCAGATCATCTTCGACCTTGGTACGGGGCAACGCACCGCCCAGTGCGGCACCAACAGCCAGGGCAAGTGCGCCAATCACCAAGGGCTGGCGATCATAAAAGTCAGCGGCGGCATCGGTGCCCTGATGCAGGGATTGCGCCGCCTGTCGGCGCATTTCCAACGCACGCTGGCGGGCTTCGATCACGCGCCGACGGCCTTCTTCGGTCAGGTCTTCGGTGCCTTGTGCAATCCGCTCACGGGCGGCGGCCATGCTGCTTTGAACCGATTTTGCCCCATCTTCCAAGGATGAGCGCGCCGAAGATGCAGCATCGGACACTTTTTCACCGGCGGCAGAAAGACTGTCGGATGCCGAAGATGCGGCCGATGATGCGCCGTCACGCACGGCTTTTGCACCGTATGCGGCATTGTCTTTCAGATCACCGGCACGGCTGGCCACACGATCAGTCATCGACGGACCGTCATAGCGATCCTCGCGCGCCCAGGACGGGACGGTTCCATAGGATGGGCCGGTGTCGTACTCCGATACGGAACGGACGGGCGGCGTATAGGGGCGACCCTGATCCAGACGGCTGCGGCGAAATTCTTCTTCCGCGTGGGTGTAACCCCGGGCGGCCGCCGGTTTCTGGCCGTTTCCAAACATCATCCACGCCAGACCAATTCCGGTCAGGGCCAAGGGAATCGGGTTCGCCTTAACCTGATCGGTGATCGATTTGCCGATATCACCGCCATGTTCACGGAACTGGTCACTGACTTGGCGCACCAATGTATCGATCGAAAACTTGTCCTGCAAATCTTCCAGGTTTGATGTCAAATCCGAACGCTGTGTTTCGATTTCGCGTTCAATTTCTGCGGGAGTGCGGGTTTCACTTGTCATCGTAAGCATCCTTTACGGCTTCGGCGTCACGCTTTACGTTCTTGACGGTGCGTGTCGGTGCCAGGCTGGAGAGTTTCAGGTCGTTGACCCCTTTGCCAATCATCACGAATGCAACGGCGGCAAGGACAACACCCACGATCAATGCAGACCATCCTGCGTCAAGTCCGGCCTCGGTCAGGGCGGCAACCAATGCGGCGGCCAGCACATTCAGAGACACCAGGGCGATAATCGCCGCCCCGGCAATCAACCCGATGGCCACGCCGGCCCGGTTCAGGTTTTCACTGACTTCGGCGCGCGCCAAGTCAACTTCGTTACGGACCAGGGCGCTGACGTTGGTCATCGCATCCGACAACAGATTGCCGGCACTTTTATTTGTGTTGTGATCGCTCATGATACATCCCCTCGCGTTGCAACTGATGGGGCATAGACGCCGCCCGTCGCGGGCTGCACCGTGTTTGCCGCGCCCACTTGGGTTGAGGCGGGCACATCATGCGAAGCCTTGGCAAACCGGGTTGCGGCAAAGCCGATCAATGCGGCACCGCCCAGAAATACGGCCGGATTCTTGCGTGCGAATTTGGTGACATCATCCACCATCGTTGCAAGATCCTTGTCGCGCAGGGCGTCTGACGCATCGGCCAACCCTTCTGCGATCTGACCGAACGTGCGCTCTTGCGGTGACCCGCTACGCATTTCATCGGCGGCCGTGCGCAGGGCAGAGGCAACGCCGGACATTTCATCGGCGGCCGATGATTTTGCCGCCTTGGCCTGAGAGGCCGCAGCGTGGGTGACGCTTTCAACGGCGCTTTGTGCCGTGTCTTTTGCGTCATCCGCAATGGTGCTGGCCGTCTGTTTCGCCGTGTCAGCAGCCGAGCGGCCCGAGGGATTGTTTGGGGAAGTCATAGTGTTACTCCTTTTTGTGCGGCTCAAAATACAAAACCGACAATGGCCAGAACGACGACGATCACACCGATAAGATAAAACACGCTATGCATTTGGTTTTCCTTTTTTGCTGTGTGGCGATTTCAAACCGCCCGTTGATCATTCAACCACTCACAGGCTGACTGGTTCCCAGAGAACCGGTGGTTGCATGACAGAAATTTGAATCTGCCGTGATCGCCCGCGCACACGGCCAACGGCAGCGCGCCGTCTGAAACAGCTACGTCAAGCAGGATAAGGGCTGGTCTGTGACCCGGCATAGGGCGCATGACCCTTTTTCGCCCCCTTGGAAAAAATCCAGTGGCCGAAATCTGTACCTTGGGTTTTTCGCAGGTGCGGGCGTCGGACGAAAAGCTCTGGCCGTAATGAACGGCCTGCGACGTCAGATCCTAGACGATTCGACCCCAAAGGTCGTATTCACCCGCCTCGTCCACCTCAACGGTCACAATGTCACCGATGTTCAGCGCGTCATGGCCCGTGTCGATGAACAGATTGCCGTCGATTTCGGGCGCGTCGGCCCAGGTGCGGCAGGTGGCGGCGTCTGCGTCGATTTCATCAACGATCACTTCCAGACGCTTGCCCACTTTTGCGGCCAGTTTCGCCTCGGAAATCGCCTGGGCCTTGGCCATGAACCGATCCCAACGATCCTGTTTCACCTCGGGTGCCACATGATCGGGCAGGGCGTTTGACCGCGCACCATCGACATTTTCATACTGAAAACAGCCGACGCGATCCAACTGCGCCTCGTCCAGCCAATCCAGCAGGGTCTGAAACTCGGCTTCGGTTTCGCCGGGATACCCGACGATGAACGTACTGCGCAGGGTGATATCGGGGCAGGTGGCGCGCCAGGCGGCGATTTCGTCCAGCGTGCGTGCCGCGGCGGCAGGGCGGGCCATGCGGCGCAAGACGTCCGGGTGGGCGTGTTGAAACGGAATATCCAGATAAGGCAGGACCCCGTTCGCCGGGTCGGCCATCAGCGGAATCAGATCGCGCACATGGGGGTAAGGATACACATAATGTAGCCGCACCCATGCCCCAAGTGATCCGAGATCGCGCGCCAGATCGGTAATATGGGCGCGGTGGCCCCTGTCGGTTGCGTGTTTGATATCAACGCCATACGCACTGGTATCCTGCGAAATCACCAACAGTTCGCGCACGCCCGCCGTGACCAGACGCTCGGCCTCGCGAATGACCGCATGGGCGGGCCGGCTGACCAGACGCCCGCGCATGTCGGGGATGATGCAGAACTTGCATTTGTGATTACAGCCTTCAGAGATTTTCAGGTAACTGTAATGGCGCGGGGTCAGCGACACACCCGTGGCGGGCAACAAATCAATGAACGGATCCGGGCTGGGCGGGACGGCGGCATGGACGGCATCCAGCACCCGTTCATATTGGTGCGGTCCGGTCACGGCCAAAACCCGTGGATGCGCGCCGGTGATATAATCAGGCTCGGCCCCCAAACACCCGGTCACGATCACCCGGCCATTTTCGGCCAACGCTTCGCCAATTGCCTCAAGCGATTCGGCCTTGGCGGAATCGAGAAATCCACAGGTGTTGACGATCACCGCATCGGCGCCGGAATAATCGGGCGAAATGCCGTATCCTTCGGCGCGCAACCGGGTCAAAATCCGTTCACTATCGACCAATGCCTTGGGACAGCCCAGCGACACCATGCCGATGGTCGGTTGTCCGGCGCGCGCGCCATTGCCCAGACGGGCAGCGGGGGCAAGATCGGGGCGAAGGTTTGGGGGATTCTGAGCCATCCTTGCCCCATACACCGCCGCGTGCGTCAGGCAAACACTTCTTGCATTTTCTTGCTGAAAATATCCAATTCCACCGTTTCATGGCGCGCAGCGGGCCATGGTGGAAGAGCGGCGATTGGCCCCTATATAAAGCTGAGCATAGACAGGAGACGCCAATGTTTCTTTTTCAAAAGAAAACCACCGATATGGTCGCACCAGATGCGGCCTTGCCCGGACGTGCCGCGTCCATCCCGACCGCGAAAACCCATTTCGTGTTTGACCGGCCCCTGACTGACGATGTGCCGCCGGGGATGGAACAGGCGATGTTTGGCATGGGCTGTTTCTGGGGCGTGGAGCGGATGTTCTGGAAACTGCCGGGCGTCCATCTGACCATGGCGGGGTATGCCGGCGGGTATACGCCGAATGCCACCTATGATGAGGTTTGTTCGGGAAAAACCGGCCACAACGAAGTGGTCCGGATAATCTATGACCCCAGCGTGATTTCCTATGATGAGCTGCTGCGGGTATTCTGGGAAGGGCATGATCCAACCCAGGGGATGCGCCAGGGCAACGACCGCGGCACACAGTATCGGTCTGGCATTTATACCTATGACGATGCGCAGGCCGCCGCCGCCAAGGCGAGCCGTGATCGGTTTGCCCCACAATTGCGCGATGCCGGATACGGAACGATCACAACCGAAATATTGCCAGCGCCGCCATTCTATTTTGCCGAAGGCTATCATCAGCAATATCTGGCAAAAAATCCCGGCGGGTATTGTGGCATCGGCGGTACCGGCGTGTCGTGCCCCATAGGAACCGGCGTATCGGGGTAAGTGGAAAAGGGGGGCTGTCTGCCCCCCCGGCCTTCGGCCTCCCCCCGAGGATATTTTAAAAACAGAAATGGCGGCGATTGACCCTTGGCTTTTCGACGCGTAATCGACCCTGATATGGATCGGAGGCGAAGATGCCCACATTTACTGCCCTAACCACCCTTGCAGATGGCCAGAAAGCCCAAGCCATGGCCGACGCCATGGAGGAAATGGAGCCCGCGCCCGACGGTGTCGGCGTGTTTGAGATGGAAGACGGATCGGGCCTGTGGGAGGTTGGCGGTTATTTCACGCAAGCCCCAGATGATATCGCGCTGAGCCTGCTTTCGGCGGCTTATGGCGCGAAACCCTTCGCGATCAGCGAATTGCCCGAAACCGATTGGGTGGCCAAGGTGCGGCGCGAACTGGTGCCGGTGCAGGCGGGGCGATTTTTTGTTTATGGGAGTCATGATGCCGATCAGGTGCCGCCCGATGCTGTGGCGCTGTTGATCGAGGCCGCGATGGCGTTTGGTACGGGGCATCACGGCACCACATTGGGCTGTCTGCGCGCGCTGGACAGGTTGATGACGGACGGATTTGAGGCACGGAATGTGGCCGATATCGGCTGTGGCACAGCGGTTTTGGCAATGGCCGCGGCAAAGGTCTGGCCACGCAGCGTGATGGCCAGCGATATTGACCCGGTCGCGGTGGAAGTTGCCGTTGCCAATGCCGCCGTAAATGGCTTGGCTGACAAGTTGATTTGTGTCGAGGCGGCGGGGTTTGATCACCCGACGTTGCGTGATGGCGCGCCCTTTGATCTGGTATTTGCCAACATCCTGATGGGGCCGTTGATTGATCTGGCACCATCGGTCGCAGAGCACACGGCACCGGGTGGATTTGTGATTCTGTCTGGTATCCTGATTGAACAGGCAGAAGATGTGATTGCCGCCTACGTCCAGAGCGGTTTTGCCTTGCATCACCGCGAAGATATCGGGGAGTGGACGACGCTCACACTGCAGCGATGAGGCGTGGACAGGGCGGATTATTTGTCGAATTTGCCCCAGCCCTCTGATTTTTTGCCATCTTTGTAACGTTAACTTGCTGTTGAAAAGAAACCGCCACGGGACGCCGGAACTGGGATATGTTTTACTTCTTGGACCTGTCGCGCTTTCGTTCCGCCCCAAGTGTTCGTTTAGGCCACCTTTCGTTCGAAAGTGACGGGGCTTTTCCAGCCGAGTGCTGAGTGACGTCGTCGCGGGTTATAGAACCCGTTGACTTATTCGGAGATCGCCATTTCAGCCTGCCTTCGCGTTTCCCATGACCGCCGCCATATCAGCTCGGCCTTGATCGTTTTGGAGAATGTCTCGACGGCGGCGTTGAAGCTCCTATAGTCGTCAAGTGGTTGCTTGAGCGACTTTTGGCACGCAAAGCTGGCTGTAGGGGCAGGACCCATTGAACTGCACCGCGCCAATGCGGATCGGTGGCGGCAGGCGAACTATCTGGTGCAGGTGATGGTTGTCTTGATGAACCACGCGCGCCTGGTTGGATTTCTCAAGAAAGAGCATGGCAACCCGGCCAAAGACATCCCGCTGTTTAAGCAGGAAAGCGAAGGCTGTGAACCCTGGCCGGATGATGTGCGGGTCGAGTTTGAAGCGGCTGCAACGGCACGCTCTCGGTTGGTCTATGAATTGTGCATTGGTACGGGCCAGCGAACCGGTGACGTGGTGCAAATTCGCTGGGGCCATATCAAGTGCAAGGCCTATGACTTCACCTAGGGCAAGACCGACAAACCCTTGTGGATACCATTGACGGATGGGCTCAAGGCTTATCTGGCGACTGTCGAGAAAAAGGGCCTGACACTCATTATCGACAAGGCGGTCCGCCCCGTTCGCTATCGCACTGTGGCCGAAGAAATGCGCAGCGTGAAGGCCGCAATGGAACATCCAGACGCGGCTAAATACGTCACCCACGGGCTGCGCAAGAACGCGACAATCGAACTCTATCAGTCAGGTTGCGACGACGAGATGGTGAAGGCTGTGACTGGTCACTCTGGTGTCGAGATGCTGAAAAAATATGGAGGAAAGGTCCGCCAGCGCGAATTGGCAACGCGGGCACAAGATGCCCGGAATCGCTTTGAACAGAACAAGAAGGAAACATGAATGTTTCAACACGTGTTTCAAAAATCAGACGCAAGGAGCGTAGCTATGACGCAAGTCATTGAAAACATTGGAGGCGAGTACCGGAATCGAACCGGTGTACACGGATTTGCAATCCGGAAAATTTTGTTGATTTCAAAGGGAAAAATTGTAAACGGACTTGTTTCGTTCAGGGTCACTTTTCAATAGGTTACGAGGCCCAAGTAAACGGTTTTTCACAGGCTCTTGCTCTGGCGAAAGGGCAAAGAAAAACCGCTGAGGGGGCGGCCACCCACCTCAACGGCATAGAAGAATATTTCCGTCCCAATACCTACGGCATTTTCGGTCTGACCTCAACCCAATTGGAGGTGAGATCATGAGCTGGCGTATCGCAAATGAATGCGCCGAGCGCCGCTTTGGCAGCGCCGCGCGCAAGCAGATCATCATGTTCCTGGCCGACAAGGCGAGCGATGACGGCTCGGGGATCTGGTGCTCCAAGGGGACGATCCAGCGCCACACAGAGCTCAGCGAGAGCACGGTGAAGCGCACCATCATCGACTTTCTGCGTGAAGGCATCTTGATGGAGACGGGGCGGCGGCACTGCAAGAACGGCTATACGGTCATTTACCGTATCGTTCTGGAGCGCGTGGCCGCGCTCGAACCCACGGCCGAGCCCGACATTGAGACGGGGGTCACTGTGAACCCCGTCCAGCCTGAACCCGGTACGGGGTCCACGGTGAACGGGGTACGGGGTTCACGGTGGACCCCAAACCATCCTAAAACCATCCATAAACCACCTACGCGCAGGCGCGAGGCGGCGGAGGAGGTTGAAGATCTTGAAACTGAGAAGATCTTGGCGGCCTATCCCGAGGACAGGATCCGAGACCGGCGGACCAGTCTGCGTTTGATCGCAGCGGCTGCGATGGCCGGAGTGACACCCGATGACCTTCTGCAGGCGGTCAAAGCCTATGCCAAGGAAAGCGAAGGCTATACGCGCAGCAAGGTTTGTTTCTCGGACAATTGGTTCAAGATGCGCCGATGGGAGAAGGGGCTTGCCCAAATCCAGGTCGACCGCGAGAAGGCGCGAGAGGCCGAAGCCAAAGGTCGTGCGAGCCTCGCCGAATGGATCCACGAGCGCCATCCCTTGTGCCGCCACATCACCAACCGGCAGATCGAGGACTTAATTGCATCGAAGCTGGTGACGCCTGAGCAGGTTCGAGCTGCGGGGCTGCAGGCATGAGTGCGGCTCGATTGTTACGCTATGGCGTAAAAATTGAATATTTACGTTGCAGCGTAATTTGTTTTGATTTACGCTATGCCGTAAAAGGAGCCGCATCATGGACCTCACAGCACGAACGGCCGAGCAGATCGGCGAAGCACTTCGCCGGACGCGCAAAGCGCGCGGCTGGACCCAAAGCGATATCAGCGCGCGCACGAATTTACGCGTCGCGACGATTTCGTCGCTCGAGAATGGCGACGCGGGAGCGAAGCTCGCCACAGTGCTCGCTGTCATGGCGGCACTTGGGCTTGAGTTCCGATTGGTGGAGCGCGGTGGCTCGCTTGAGATTGAGGATATCTTCTGATGGCCAAACACGGGCGTAGTGGCACGATGCAAGTGCTTCTGAACGGACGGTTGGTGGGGGCTTTGCGTCTCGCTGGTTCAGGCGCGATCAGCTTTACCTATGATCCGGAATGGTTGGCATGGGAACATGCCATGCCTATCTCGCTTTCGCTGCCTTTGCGTGAAGAGGCACACCAGGGCGGCCCCGTAATCGCCTACTTGGAAAACCTGCTGCCGGACAATCAGGCGATACGAGAGCGCGTTGCCGCACGGGTGCGTGCAGGCGGCACGGACGCATGGCACATGCTGGAGAAGATCGGCCGCGATTGTGTGGGGGCCTTGCAGTTCGTTTCGGGTGAGATCCCCGAGGTTGGCGTGCTCGAGGGCGAGCCCGTTTCTGAGGCACAGATTGCGGATATGTTACGCAACCTCGCAAGTGCTCCGCTCGGCCTGGATGAGGAAGACGACTTCCGCATCTCTATCGCAGGGGCGCAGGAGAAAACGGCGCTGCTACGCCACGAGGGCGCGTGGATCCGTCCATCGGGGCTCACCCCAACAACTCATATCCTCAAGACGCAGCTTGGCGTTCTGCCCGCAGGGATCGATTTGTCTGACAGCGTCGAGAACGAATTTTTCTGCATGAGCTTTTGCCGCGCCATGGGCATGGATGTGGCGGAGGTCGAGATTGCCGACTTCGAAAACGTGCGAAGCCTTGTCGTGACGCGGTTCGATCGGCGCTGGACCAAGGATGGTCGCTTGATCCGCCTCCCGCAGGAAGACTTTTGTCAGGCGCTCTCGGTCCCACCCAGTCAAAAGTACCAAATGGATGGCGGGCCGGGGATCACCGAAGGGGTCGGGTTGCTGAAGGGCAGTGATGACCCCGAGCTGGATCAGCGCGCCTTCTTCCGCGCGCAGGTGCTGTTTTGGCTCCTGGGAGCGACGGACGGGCACGCCAAGAATTTCAGCATCGCTTTGCGCCCTGGTGGTTTCCTTATGACCCCACTTTATGACGTCCTGAGCGCCCAGAAAGCGGTGGATGACGGTCAAATCCGCCAGAAACGGATGCGTCTCGCGATGGCGGTCGACGGACACTACCGGATCAATGAGGTCGTGCCGCGCCATTTCCTGCAGGCTGCGAAGACGGCGGGCTACGGTGTGGCGTTGGCGGAAGAAGTCTTGTCGAACATCGCGTCAGAGCTTGAACCCGCCTTGGACAAGACACTCGCAGACCTGCCGGATGGGTTTCCACAGCCTTTGGCGGAAGCCATTGCCGCTGGCATACGACGCCGGGCGATTGCCTTTCATGCCGTATGACCCACAGATCATATTTCCACTTTATGATCGATAGATCATAGCTTCAAAGCTGATGAGGCCTGAGCAGGTGCGCGCGAGGGGCTGCAGGCGTGAGTGAAGAGATGATCGCAGGCGATGCGGTTTGGCTCGGAATTCGAGGTCGTTCCGTCGCGAGAAGTTTAACCAGCCTCGGAAGATCTTCATTTTGTGAACGAAGCATTGCTTGAATTTACGTTTATTTCGTTTATTTTGAATATTGCGAATGGGACGCAAGATCCCATCGTAGGAAAAGGAGAGAACTCATGATGATGCAAGCAAAAGAAGCGTTCGCAGAACGTTTGCCGGATCAGGTTGAAATTGAAAATGCTGACAGTCTTCGCCGCATCCTTGCCTCGCAAGTGAACGGTGATGAGGCGGTTGAGCTGAGTCTGGCATTCGGCGAGAAGCAGATTGAACCTGTGACGTTGGCTCCAGCCCTCGCGGCATCATTGATGGAGCTATTGCGGTTGGTTTCAAGCGGCAGAGGGTTTCGGATGATCCCTGTGGATGCGGAGCTGACGACCCAGCAAGCGGCCGATTTGTTGAACGTATCTCGCCCACACCTGGTGAAACTTCTAGAAGACGGGGAAATCGCCTTCTTCAAAACAGGTCGCCATCGCCGTGTGAAAGCAGCAGATCTGTTTGAATACAAAAAGAAACGCGACACTGATCGTTCTGACGCACTGTCTGACCTCGCGGCAATGGACATGGAGAACGATCTTTTATGAGTGACTATGCCGATCGTTTCACGGCACTGATTGACGCAAATGTTCTGGCGTGCGCGATGCGCAGAAACATAATCTTGTCGCTGGCCGAGGCCGGATTTTTCCGGCCCCGGTGGAGCGATAGAATTATGGATGAGACTGCCGGTGCAATAGCCAAGATTACTAAGGGCAGGGCTGACACTAACAAGCAGCGTTCAGCAATGGAGCGCGCTTTCCCCGAAGCATGCGTTACTGGGTATGCTGGGCTTGAATCCGGTCTGGAGTTGCCTGATCCTGATGACCGCCATGTTCTTGCTGCGGCAATCACGACATCCGCTCAGGTAATTGTGACGGAAAACCTTAAGGATTACCCAAGCGAAGCACTCGCGCCTTTTGACATCGATGCAATCTCGGCCGACGAGTGTATTTCTGATGCAATCGAACTTGACCCACTCGCAGCTGTAGTTGCCCTGAGGAAAATGCGTGAGCGGCTCAAAAATCCTGATATGGACGCCGAAGCATTATTGCAGCGGATCAAGGCTCGAGAACTATTTCAAAGCGCTGAAATTTTGCACCAATACGTAGAGCTACTGTAGCCGGAATGTGGGGCGATTTGAGATAAGGATATTCATATCTCAAAAACACCCCGTGTTTCTGAGGTTAGGATACCGCTGCTTCTGGCGTTCGACCGGCTTTGGGGCGCGGATCTGCCATTTAATGCTTCCTTTGCGTAACATTGTGCTGCTCAATGTAATGCAGAGATAACATAAAATGTGGCTTGAGCGGGAGCGTAGGGTTGTCGTTTTACAGAGCAAAAATTGACATTAATGTTTTCTCATCGTAACATACAGCCGCTTAGTGTCACTTGGAGGTATCATTGTGGCTGTTCCGATCAAAATGCCTAGGGCGGCGCGTAAGGAGCTCGTGACACTTGGGGAAAACATTCGTGTTGCGAGACTGCGCCGCAAACTGACCGCCGAGATTGTCGCGCAGCGCGCTGGCACAACGCGGCAGACCATCGCCAAGATCGAAAGCGGCAACCCCGCAGTCAAGATCGGCACTTACGTGGCCGTGTTGCAGGCGCTTGGCCTTCTGAAGGGATGGGGGGATCTCGATGACCCGGTCGGCGAGCAGATGGCCCTGGATGACCTCCCGCAGCGTGCGAGACTGAAAAATGGTTGAGGTCTGGATCGACTGGAAGGGGCTGAAACGGGTTGGCACGCTTCACCGCACAGCGGGGCGCGGCCGAGAGCGGGTATCCTTTACCTATCATGACGACTGGCTAGCCGACGAAAATGCCTTCGGGCTTTCGCCAAACATGCCTCTCGTTAAAGGGCAATTCGTGCCGGAAGCTGGGCAGGATATGCTTGCACCGCTTGGGGATTCTGCCCCAGATACCTGGGGTAGAACGGTCATGCGGCGCTATGAGGGGCGCATGGCAGAGGCCGAGGGACGACGTCCGAGAGTGCTGCAAGAAACCGACTACCTGCTTGGGGTGAATGACGAAACCCGTTTGGGTGCGCTGCGCTTCAGGGTTGATGGCGAGTTCCAAGCGCGCGAAGGCATCGGCGTGCCTGCGCTCGTGAGCCTCGGGGATTTGCTTCATGCGTCTCAGCGCGTTCTGCGCGGGGAGGAGACCGCTGAGGACCTCAAGATGCTGTTTGCACCGGGAAGCTCGCTAGGTGGCGCACGGCCGAAGGCCAGCATCCTTGACCAGCACGGACGTCTTTCTGTCGCCAAGTTCCCGAAAGAGACGGATACCTATTGCGTGGAACGCTGGGAAGCAGTCGCTTTGGAACTGGCAAGACGCGCCGGAATTACGGTTTCAGATCACACGCTTGAGATGGTTGACGACAAGCCGGTTTTCTTGTCCCATCGGTTTGACCGGAACGATGACTGCAGGATCCCGTTCATCTCTGCCATGGCGATGCTGGGCGGCAAAGACGGCGAAAGCTACAGCTATTTGGACCTAGCCGATATTATCACTTCCGAAAGCGTGACGCCCGACCGAGATCGCGAGGAACTCTACCGGCGGGTGGCCTTTTCCATTCTCGTCACGAACCTCGATGACCATATGCGCAATCACGGATTTCTGCGAGGGCGTGGCGGCTGGCACCTCTCACCGGTCTACGACATCAACCCTGTGCCGAACCAACCACGCGTGCTCAAAAGCTACGTTGATGACGACAACCCGGATGCCAGTATCGCCCTGCACCGCGCACAACATGAATCCTATCTTCTCGAACGCAAGGAGGCAGATCACATCATCGCTGAGGTAGCCGAAGCGACGATGGCTTGGCGTGACGTTGCCCATACATTGGGCGCTCCGGAGCGCGAGATCAGGGAGATGGCAACAGCCTTCGAGCACGAGGAAGCGGATCTGGCGCGAGCGTGAACTGGGGCCGCTGTTGAATTGGATTGACCGAAAGCCGTTTGTGCGGAACTTACGCTCACAGGGCGCTCAGGTGGTGTCTTGTTTGCGAGCAGCCATGTCGCGTCAAGAAGCCGTGGGTGAGAGGGCTGAAAAATGAGCCCAAGCCATATTCAGCTGATTCCGACCCCAGAGCTCGCGCTTCTCTTCGGCTACAGTGAGCCGAGCGCGTCCTTCTATGACTTCTGCCGTAGGACGGGTATCGCTCCGGTGCCAGGGCGGCGCGGGTGGTATGACCCGAAACTCATCCGCGCGCGATTGGATGCTGTTCAGGGCATTAGCGCGGCAGAACGCGAGGCCACTTCGCAACCGAGCCTCGTTGCACAGCGGAGAGCGCGCCGTGCCCAGAAGTAACCTCACCAAGGGCGTCCACCGTGTCCGGCGCAAGGTCGTGTCCGGTGTTCGCTACCATTTCTATGCTTGGCGGGGTGGCCCCAAATTTTGGGAAGGGACGGACCCGAACCCCAAAGAGCCCGAATTCTTCCATGCGTTTTCACAGTGCGGTACTCCTGTGAGCCCGGCTGAATATCTGACGACTCACTTGGTCGACGATTTTCTGTCCAGTGCGTCCCTGCCTAAAGCTGAGCGTTCAAAGGCTGATATCCGCAAATGGCTGGAACTGTTTCGCGAAGAGTTCGGTGCAGATCCTGTCGCGATGTTCGAAGAGCGCGCCTCGCGCGGCGAGGTTAATAATTGGCGCAAGAAGTGGCTTCATTCGCCCAAGCAGCACGATATGGCGGGCACCCATGCGACGCGCGTCCTCAATTGGGCGGTGGAAGAGGGGAAGCTGAAAGAGCATCACTGTCACAAGCTCAAGAAGCTCTACCAATCGAACCGCACAGAAATCATCTGGACGAGTGGCGACATCGCCCAGTTCAACAAATTTGCGCCGAAATGGGTGCAGAGGATCCTGACCGCAGGATGCGAAACCGGTTTGCGAGCTGCTGATCTGGTTCAGGTCAAGATGGACCAATTCGAAGACACGCCGCACGGCAAGCGCCTTCGTTTCAGGACCAGTAAGCGCGGCCAGATCGCATATATCCCTGCCACATCAGCCCTTGAGAAATTGATCGCAGAGACGCTGGAAGGCCAAGAGGTGTTGCTGGTGTCAGAGCTTGGCAGGCCTTTGACGGCCCGTTGGGCATCAAACCAGATCACCAAGTGGCGGCGCGAAGCTCAGATCCCCCCTTGGATCGACGGCAGGGAGAAGACTCTGTCTGATACGCGCGGGACGGCGGCGACAAGATTGCTAAATGCCGATCTGTCTTTGCGCCAGATTGCGGTGCTGATGGGGTGGTCGGTTCGCTACGCGGCGCAGGTAATCGAGCATTATGCGCAGGTTAGCCCGGACGAAAGCGATGCGGTTTTGCGCAAGCTCAATCGAGCAAAATCACTGTCTCAAGACACAAAAATGTAAATGCCCCTGTAAACGCGGGGCCTCAAACACGGCAAGGAGTGATGTAAGTGATTGTTTTTAAATGGAGGCGAGTACCGGAATCGAACCGGTGTACACGGATTTGCAATCCGCTGCGTAACCACTCCGCCAACTCGCCGACGACCCTGGGTCCGGGTTATAGTGCGCTCTATATCACGCGCGCGGCGCGTTGCAAGGGTGCGTGTGCGCAACCTGTTGCCCAGTGCCACAAATCGTGTCAAACCAAGTTCAACCCAGAACGAACGGATGAGTTTAGTCCATGAACGATTTCACCAGACGCCGCACCATGATGGTTGATACACAAATCCGTCCGTCGGATGTTACGAAATTCCCGATCATCAATGCGATGTTGACGGTTCCACGTGAGGCATTCGTGCCAAACGCGAAACGCGAGGCGGCCTATGTCGGTGAGCATATCGATGTGGGGGGCGGCCGGGTTATTCTGGATCCGCGGATTCTGGCGAAAATGCTTGATGCGCTGGATCTGAATCCCGGCGAGTTGGTGTTGGATCTTGGCTGTGGCTATGGATATTCGTCGGCAATCTTGTCGCGGTTGGCCGAGGCGGTGGTTGCCATTGAGGAAGACCCCTCCATGGCGCAGGACGCTGCGGGCGCATTGTCGGATGCGGGTGCTGATAATGTTGCCGTCATCGAAGGGCCACTGATTGACGGATCGCCAAAACATGGACCGTATGATGCAATCATCATACAGGGCGGGGTTGAACAGGTGCCCCAGGCCATTCTTGAGCAACTGAATGAAGGGGGCCGCATTGCCTGTCTGTTTCAGGATGGGGCGTCAGGTGTGTGCCGGATTGGGTATAAGGTGGATGGGCAAATGTCCTGGCGTTATGCCTTTGACGCCACTGCGCCTGTCTTGCCCGGATTTGACCGGGCGCTGGCCTTTCAACTTTAAACACGCCGTTGGGGCAAGGGATGCCAAAATGAGAATGAATCGGATTGCAGCAGGCTTGGTGTCGTTATCGGTGCTTGCCACGGGTATTTTCGCGCCAACGTTATCGCGTGCAGAGACATTGACCGATGCGTTGATCGGCGCCTATCGCCACAGCGGACTGCTGGAACAAAATCGCGCCACCTTGCGTGCCGCTGACGAGGATGTGGCGCAGGCGGTTTCAACCTTGCGCCCGGTTATCTCGTATCTGGGCACCTCGACCTATAACTATTCCTGGACCACCGGATCGGGCCAGCTGAACAGCAACCTGAGCCTGTCCCTGCAACAGCTTTTGTTTGATTTCGGGGCATCGCGATTGGCCATCGAGGCGGCCAAGGAAACGGTTCTGGCCACGCGTGAGGCGCTGATCGGCGTTGAAATGCAGGTGTTGTTCAATGCCGTCGATGCGTTTTTAAGCGTGCGCAACAGTTCGGCGCAGGTCAATTTGCGGCAAAGCAACGTGCGCCTGATTCAACAGGAATTGCGCGCCGCGCGGGATCGGTTTGAAGTGGGCGAAGTGACCCGCACCGATGTGGCCATCGCCGAATCGCGCCTGGCGGCGTCACAGGCGGGCCTTGCGGCCGCGATCGGCAATCTGGCCCAGGCGCGCGAGGCGTATCGTCTGGCCGTGGGGCGGTATCCCGGTGATCTGAGTGCGCCGCCAACCCCGCCAAAGACCGCGCGCACCCTTGACGATGCAACAGCTGTTGCCCGTCGCACTCATCCGGAGATTCGGCGCGCCATGCGGTTGGTCACAGTGGCTGAATTGAACATTGCACGCGCCGAATCGGCGATGAAACCCAGGTTGACCCTGCAGGGGCAGATCGGGGTCGATGAAGACCTCAACAATACGTCGTCTCTTGGGCTTCGGTTGGGGGGGACAATTTATCAGGGCGGGGCGCTGTCATCGGCGATGCGTCAGGCCCAGGCTCGCCGCGATGGCGTTCGGGCCACCCTGCATCAAACCCGCCATGCAGTCGATCAGAACGTCGGCAATGCCTGGGCCTTTCTGGCCGTCGCGCAGGCCAGCTTGCAAGCCAGCCAAGAGCAGGTGCGCGCCTCGACCGTGGCATTTCGCGGGGTGCAGGAAGAGGCAACATTGGGCGCGCGCACCACTCTGGATGTGCTGAACGCCGAACAAGAGCTGTTGGATGCACGGGCCGCCCAGATTACGGCAGAAACAGACCGGGTCTTGTCGGTGTACAGCTTGTTGTCGGCCATGGGTCTGCTGACGGTTGAACATCTGGGCTTGGGAATTGTCACATATGATCCGGCGGCGTATTATAACGCTGTGCGCGACGCGCCGACGCGGTTTGTCAGCCCGCAGGGTGAAAAACTGGACCGTGTGTTGAAGTCTTTGGGCAAAAACTAAGCGCAGCTGGTTGGTTTTTGAGCCGACTAACGGCTTCGAAACCATTTGGTTGTTCAATCGGTTGTGCGAACAGGCCACAAGGTTTACACTTGGACCCGGAGCAGCAGAGGCAGAACAATGTCCGACCCCGTGACGAATGTGGAAATCGAAGACGTATTATCCTCGATCCGGCGATTGGTTTCGGTGGATACCTCCCGTGCGCGGCGCAAACCTGATGCGCAAGGGCAGGGGGGCGCGCCGCGAAAGTCGGATAACAAGCTGGTGCTGACCGATGATTTGCGCATCCCGCCAACCCCAGAACTGGTCAGCGCGGCACAGTTGAAAGATCTGGCACAGGATTACACACAGACCCTTGAACGGCGCATTGCCGAACTTGAGGCCGCGGTAACCGCCCAGGCAAACGAATATGAACCCGATGGCAGCGAAGACACGTCGCAACATCGACCGACCAAAGTGCTGTTTCAACCTACCGAAGGTCTGGCGAATGACGACACGTCCGGGTTGGATGTGCTGGTCAGCGAAATGATGGAAGAGGCCGACAGCGCCGGCGATGATCAGGAGGCTGCAAAAGCCCCTTCACCGGACGCAACTGCACAAAAACAAGACCGGGCCACCACAGCCCCGGAAGAGGCCCACGTGGCCCATGGGCAAATGTGGTCTGACGAGAGCGTGACCGTTTCAACGGCCCGGTCAACGCCAGAAGATACGGTGCAGGTTCTGGAAGCGGAACATCACCGCAAGGAAGCGACTGCCAAGCCCGAGCAGGAATTTGTGTTTTCCAGTGATGATAAGATCATTGATGAAGAGACACTGCGCGACATGGTGGCCGAAATCGTGCGCGATGAGCTTCAGGGCGCGCTGGGAGAACGGATCACCCGCAACGTACGCAAATTGGTACGCCGCGAAATCATGCGCGCGATTTCGATCAGAGATTTCGAATAGATTTGCCTGATCGGCAGTATCGCGGTTATCAAACGACATAATCGGCGAACGCGGCGCGATGGCCACTCATTGCCCTGTCTGGGATCGTTCGGTCCTGGATGCTTTGATCAGCGGTGTAATCCGCCCCCTCAGACCGCAAAAAACGCGCCACACTTGGGCGCGTCATTGCAAACCGGATCAGTGGGATCAGGCGGCTTCTGCTTGCGCGGCGTTGCGACGTTCGCTTTCTTCGCGCGATAGTGCGACCGAGGTGCGTACACCCTTGGATACGAAATCCATCAGGCCCGATACGACACGTTCGTTCGGGTCGATCCCCGCGCATGACAACACTTCGCGCCCGTCGCGCGACCGCGCCCAACGGGCGATCTGCTCGGGGCCATTGCCATATTTCTTGTCGTCGGCAATTGCATCATCCAATGCGGCCAACACCACTGCGGCAAAAAGTTTGCGCGCCCGGTTACCCTGCTCGTGATTAAAAGCTGTTCCATCAACGAAATCTGACATCCCGTCCTCATTCTTGCACTTGTGTTTTCGGCTTAGGTGCCCTTATGGACGCTAACAGACCGATTCTGTCTCTCTCATTTGGAATGGCACCTATGCGTACAGTGCATAGCGTGAACAATTCCTCCCTAATTGGGTGCCTTGTCAGCACACCGTACTCAAGATATAGTGCCTCCCACCTTTCTATCAACCTTTTGCCATGGTTTTGCCTCAATGCCCAAAATTAACGGAAACGAAATTCGCCCCGGAAACGTTCTGGAGCATAACGGCGGCCTTTGGGCAGCCGTGAAGGTGGACCATGTAAAGCCCGGAAAGGGCGGCGCCTTTGCTCAGGTCGAACTTCGCAATCTTCGTAACGGTTCAAAGCTTAATGAACGGTTTCGTTCCGCCGATAAGGTTGAAAAAGTGCGTCTTGAGCAGAAAGATCAGCAATTTCTGTATGAATCCGATGGCATGTTGGTGTTTATGGACGCCGAAACATACGAACAAATCGAATTGCCCGCCGATCTTTTGGGTGAACGCCGCCCGTTCTTGCAGGATGGCATGACAATCCTGGTCGAATTCTATGACGAAGAGGCGCTGAATGCGACCTTGCCGCAAAAGGTGACCTGCAAGGTTGTTGAAACCGAACCGGTCGTCAAAGGCCAGACCGCCGCCAACAGTTTCAAGCCTGCTATCCTGGATAACGGGGTCAAGGTGATGGTGCCGCCCTTCGTGGGTCAGGATGAAGATATCATCGTGAACACCGAAACCATGGAATACGCCGAACGCGCCTGATCCATCGGCAAAACACAAAAAACCCGGCCAAAGCGCCGGGTTTTCTGGTTTTTGATTGCTGTTGGGTCAGACGAATTCGAAGTGATCGATCGTAAGGTCCGCAATTTCGATATCTTCCAGCGTTACGCTTTGACTAAGGTTGCCCAACACCATCGGATCGGCCCCTGCGTCATAGACGATGACGGTGTTGCCATCGGCCTCGTAGACTGTGAATTCGGACAGGATCGTGTCCATGGTCACGTCGCCTTCCCAGCCGCCATCCCATTCAAAGCGCAGGATATCTTCGTCGACATCGAAATCGGTGATCGTGTCATGGCTGCGGTAATTTCCGCCATAATCCTCGCTGACAAAGAACACGAACGTGTCGGCATCGCGGCCACCTTCCAGGATGTCATTGCCCAGGCCGCCGATAATAACATCACGGTCTGCGCCGCCGTCGATGGTGTCGTTCCCATCTCCGCCGTTGATTGTATCGTTGTTCTGCCCGCCGTTGATCTTGTCGTGGCCATGACCGCCATTGATCACGTCGTTGCCCTTGCTGCCGCTCAGGATGTCATTTCCATAGCCGCCATTCACGGTGTCATTGCCAGACCCGGCATAAACCGTGTCATTACCAGAACCGCCATAGACAAAATCATTGCCGCTGCCCGCAGCGATCCAATCGTTGCCTGATCCGCCGTCGATGAAATCATTGCCATCGCCACCGGTGATACGGTCGTGATTGGTGCCGCCATAGATTTCATCGTCGCCGCCGCCACCATTGATGGTGTCTTTGCCATAAGATCCATAAACCTTGTCGTCACCCGATCCGGCATCAAGCCGGTCATCGCCGCTGCCGCCGAATATGGTGTCGTTTCCTGACCCGCCGGCGACAATGTCATTGCCCGAACCTGAATTGATGAAATCGTGGCCCGATCCGCCGTACATCTTGTCTGACCCACTACCAGAAAACATGGTGTCATTGCCGCTGCCGCCTGCAACGCGGTTGTTGCCGTTGCCGGCCGAGATGTAATCATCGCCATAGCCACCGGAAATCGTGTCATTGCCCGAAAGCGCATAAATTCTGTCATCGCCGCGGCCACCGGAAACGCGGTTGTTCCCGCCCGAGGCTTTGATCAGATCATTGCCGTCACCGCCGTTCATCACATCGTTGCCCATGCCGGCGGTCATGTAATCGTTGCCAGCGCCACCGTGCAGCGTGTTATGGCCCGATCCGCCATACAGGTGATCATCGCCTTCGCCGCCAACCAGAATGTCGTTTCCGTGCTTGCCATAGATCGTATCGTTGCCGTCCAGGCCGACAAGAAAGTCATTGAAGTTGGTTCCGAAGATTTTATCGTTAAGAACTGTGCCTACTTTTTTCGCCATTTTAAGTGCTCGCCCTTTATAAATGCGCCAAAATGCGATGCGAACGGTGCGTCTTGTTTTCCAATCACCGCTTGGGGTGCATCATTGATAACCGGATCGGTCACTTTGCAGCACAGCGGCCTGCGAAGGTGTTTGACTGACGTGGTCAACACATAAAATGATCGGAAAATTAGGCTTAATTTTGGCGGGTGTTGGACTTCATTCGCACATTCCCGGGGGATTAATGTGTCAGATGGCGGGCGGTTCTCCATCCCAGATCAGCGTGGCCTGATCGGCGTGCAAATCGCCCGTGGCGCGATCAAATCTGAGATAGGCAATCGCACGATCGCCCGATTGGGTGAATAACGTGCCTGCGGGTTTGCCTTCGCGGGTGATTGGTGTTCCGACAGGGGCCGCGCCGGTGATCGCCACCGTGGTCAGACCCTTTTTCAGCGAGGTCTTGTGTTTCATGCGGGCGTTTATCTCCTGACCCACATAGCAACCTTTGCGAAAATCGATGCCATTCAGCCGTTCAAACCCGGCCTCAAGCAGATAGGTGTCATTCGCAATAAGTTCGATCCCGGCGGCGGGAATGCAATGGGCAACGCGCAGGGCGTCGTAATCGGTGTCATCACTGCTGAACCCGGGGCCATAGCCGCGCCAGCCAAGGGCCGGATGGCGTGGGTCCGTCAGGGCGCCATCGGGCGCAGGCCCGGTGCCACGGGCAACAGGCAGGTCAATTTCATCCAGGCCAATCTTGCGGCGCAACCGATACATCATCAACCGGCGCGCAAGATCATCAAACAGGGCGGCGGGGGCATCAATGTGCAGCGTGCCTTCCTGTACGAACATGAAGAAATCGCACAGGTATTTACCCTGCGGCGTCAACAGCGCGGCGTATCGCAACACGCCGGGATCACGCGGCACATCATTGCTGACCAGCCCTTGCAGAAAATCATGGGCCTCATCGCCCGAAATCGCCAGAATGCGCCTTGGATCATCGCTCATCTATTCGCCCTCCGTTTTGCGGTATATAGGCAGGGACAGTTGCAATGACCATGGCTTGATATGTCGGCCCCCCTCACCATCGTGATTCCCACCCTGAATGCCGCGCCCGCATTGGCCGAGTGTGCGCGTGCCCTGATGCCCGGTGTTGCGGCGGGTTTGATCCGTGGGCTGGTGGTGTCTGATGGCGGGTCAACCGATGACACGGTCGTTGTCGCAGAACGGTTGGGCGCGGTGATTGTGACCGGCCCGCCGGGGCGGGGTGGCCAGATCGCGAGCGGGGTCGCAGCGGCGCAAACGCCTTGGGTGTTGATCCTGCATGCCGATTCATGGCCGGGGGCAGGGTGGGTTGAGGCGGCCGAGGCACATATGGCCGCCCATCCGCAGGCGGCGGGGTGGTTTCACCTGTCATTCCGGGCGCAGGGTGTGGCGCCGCGTCTTGTGGCGGGCTGGGCCAATCTGCGCTCGCGCCTTGGGCTGCCGTATGGCGATCAGGGGCTGTTGGTTGCGCGGGCGACATTGCACGAAGTGGGCGGCGTGCCACCCCAGCCGTTGATGGAGGATGTGGCGCTGGCGCGGGCGCTGCGGGGGCGATTGCGCGGGTTGAACGCCCCAATCCATACCAGTGCCGAACGGTACGAAACCGGCGGTTGGGTACGCCGGGGCGCGCGCAACCTATTGACATTGTGTCGTTATCTCGCCGGGGTATCGCCGGAAAGATTGGCGCAGGATTATCGCAAACCCTAACTGTGTTTCTTGTCAAACTGAAGCCGGTGCAGCCGGGCATAAACGCCGCCCTGGGCCAGCAATTCATCATGGCTGCCCTGTTCCACCACTTGGCCACGATCCATCACCACGATCAGATCGGCGTTGCGAATGGTGGCCAGACGATGGGCGATCACCAAGGTGGTGCGCCCCTGGCTCAACCGCTCCAGCGCGCCTTGAATCACCGCTTCGGATTGGGCATCAAGGGCCGATGTTGCCTCATCCAGCAACAGGATCGGCGTGTCGCGCAACAGGGCGCGGGCAATTGCCACCCGTTGCCGTTGCCCCCCCGAAAGGTTTGATCCCCGCGGCCCTGCGGGGCTGTCCAACCCTTGGGGCAGGTTTGGCAGAAAATCGGCGACATGGGCCGCATCCAATACCTCTGCCAACCGGGCCTCATCCACATCCGTGCGCCCCAAAAGGATGTTTTCACGCAAGGTTTCATCAAACAACAGCGCATCCTGTGTTACCGTTGAAAACAGCCCGCGCAATGTGGCCAGGTTCAGTGCGCCAACCGGCACGTCGCCCAGACACACCTGGCCTGATTGCGGCTCGATCAGACGTGTCAACACATTAAAAACGGTGCTTTTTCCGGCCCCCGATGCACCGACCAATGCGGTGGTCTTGCCTGCGGGTGCGGTGAAACTCAGCCCGTTCAAAACCAGCGTGTCGTCATAGGAAAAGTTGACATCGCGCAGCACGACATCGGCCTGTGCGGCGGCCACGGTGGCGGGTGCCGCAGGCGATGTGATGCCGGGCCGCATATCAAAAATCGCATATAACCGCTCTAACGACGCGGCGGCGATCTGGAAAATCCCGGCCAGTGATCCAAGCCGGCGCAAGGGTTGGAAGGCCAAGGCCATCGCGGTGAAAAACGACATGA
This sequence comes from Oceaniglobus ichthyenteri, assembly GCF_003057885.1. Lineage (GTDB taxonomy): Bacteria > Pseudomonadota > Alphaproteobacteria > Rhodobacterales > Rhodobacteraceae > Oceaniglobus > Oceaniglobus ichthyenteri. The sequence goes on along the minus strand of NZ_QAGK01000002.1, from coordinate 348,100 downwards.
ATTCGCCCACCGTCTTGTCGCCTTCGATAATTTCGCGCCCGCCCAGGATCAGCACGCCAAAAAAACCAACGCCGGTCATGATATCGATCAGACCGGGCAACATGGATTGCCCGGCGGTGGTTTTCACGTTCACGGTGACGATGTCATCGACCACCCGGCGGAACCGGCCCAGTTGATAGGCCTCCATCCCGTTCAATTTCACCTCGCGGATCCCATGAAAAATCTCGTCGAGCCGGGTAGAGCGGTTGGTGGCCGCATCGCGCATCTGCCCGGTTTTGCGCCGCACATAGCGTTGCAGCGCAACCGAGGGCAGGATCAACAGCGGCACGCCGATCAGCGCGGTCACTGTCCAAACCCAATCCACCCAAAGCGCCACCATGAACAGCGATGTCAGCGCCACAATATCACGGCCCACCCCCTGAATCAGCACCTGCCAGACGTTTTGCACCGCCAGGGTGTCGCCCTGCACCCGTTCGATCAGGGCGCCGGGGGAATTGTTTTGAAAATAGGGGGTGTCGAGCGTCATCATATGGCCCAACAGATCCACCTGCATGGCCGTGCTGGACAGTTGCGCGACCTTGACCATCAACACCCGTTGAAACACGCCGGTAAAGGCGCGCACCAGAAACAGCGCCAGAATGGCAAAGCCAACCCACCACATCGCCTGAACATTGCCATCGACGAACACCAGATCAAACATCGGCTGCAACATATAGCTGAGCAATCCAACGGTAGAGCCTTCGATCACCATCAGGGTCAGCGCCAGCGCGATGGTGGGCCAATGGCGGGCCACGTATTCATGCCACAACCGGCCCATCAGGGCGCGTGACGCTTGGCTGTTGCGAAGTTTTGGCATGGGCGCAATCCTTTGATTGCTGCGTAGCTAGCGGCTTGGCCCTCAAGATGAAAGAGTGCTGGTTGTGGTTTGGGGTTCCTGTTGAAACCTGGGCGGGTATATCAGGGGCGTCATGTCTGCTGTCAAAGATGCCCGATGTCGCAAACCGTATCCATCGCCCCCTATGCCAGCCGCCATCCCGCCCGGGTGGCGATGGCGATGACCGGCCTTTTGGCGATCTTTACCTATGGGTTTTGCATTTTTGACGGGCGGCCTGACGATGCCGTGCTGTGCACCGCCCTGGCAGTTCTGGCGGCCAGCGGCGCGGGGTTGATCACTGGTGACAGGATCGGGTTGCGCCCCGGGCTGTGGGCCAACCCGCAACGGTGGAGCATCGGGATCAGCAACGCGGTTTATTTTGGCGTCTATATGTATGCGCTGAATGCACAACCGGGCATGGATGATCGCGCCATCCGGGTGTGGATGGCTGCGGGTTTGATTTTTGGCCTGGTGATGATGGTGATGGCCAAACCCACCCATTCCACGCTTGATGCGCAGTTCACACGCTTGGGGAATTTTCGGCAGGACGGTGGTTTTGGCTGGATGCATTGGGCGCATCCGGTGTTTGGGGGCGTGGTGGCGGTGGTGTGTCTGAACGCGATTGCCGGATCAACAGGGGGATTGCGCGCGCAGGCCCTGTATCTGGCGGTGCTTTTGGCGGTGGGGGCCGGTGGGCCACTGTATTATCGGCCCCGCCCCGATGCCCCGGATACGGCGGTTTGGCGGGTGCTGCGGGTGCTGAATATCGGTGCATTCCTGAGCCTGATCTGGTTTTGGTCCACTGTTGCGTGAATGCCCGCACAGCAGAGATTGACCGCCGCGCATTGGCACCCTAATTCTGCGTCCAATCATCAGGAGCCGCCCATGACCCTTGCCAACGGACGCCATTACCTTGCCATTCCCGGCCCATCGGTCATGCCTGACCGGGTGCTGAACGCGATGCACCGCGCCGCGCCCAACATTTACGAGGGCGAACTGGTCGAAATGATGCCCGGCATCGTCGCCGACCTGAAGGCCATCGCCCGCACCACGGCCCAATGCGCCATCTATATCAGCAACGGGCACGGCGCCTGGGAGGCGGCCCTGTCCAACGTCGTGTCACCGGGCGACCGGGTTCTGGTTCTGGCCACCGGGCGGTTCGCCTATGGCTGGAGCGAGGTTGCCAGCAGCCTGGGCGCCGAGTGTGACATCATCGATTACGGCAAACGCGCGCCCATCGACATGGCGCAGGTCGCCGAGGCACTGGCCGCCGATACCGATCACCGGATCAAGGCGGTGATGGCGGTGCAGGTCGATACCTCAACCTCGGTACGCAGTGATATTGCCGCCCTGCGCACCACCATGGATGACGCGGGCCATCCGGCATTGTTGATGGTCGATTGCATCGCCAGCCTGGCCTGCGATGATTTTCGCATGGATGAGTGGGGCGTCGATGTGATGGTGGCGGCCTGTCAAAAGGGGCTGATGGTGCCACCCGGCCTGGGGTTTGTGTTTTTCAACGACAAGGCGGATCGTGTGCGCGAAACCGTGAAGCGCGTCAGCCACTATTGGGATTGGCGCCCGCGTGGCTTTGAAGAGCCGGGCGCGCTGTGGCGCTATTTCGATGGCACGGCTCCGACCCATCATCTGTATGGCCTGCGCGCATCGCTTGATATGATTGGCGAGGAAGGGTTTGAAAACGTACTGGACCGGCACGCGACCCTGGCGCGCGCCATCTGGGCCGCGTTTGAAACCTGGGGCAGGGATGGCCCGTTGGAGTTGAATATCAAAGATCGCGCGCTGCGCAGTCACGCGGTGACATCCCTGCGCATTGGCGCGCCCTATGGCGATCAACTGCGGGATTGGACCATTGCAAATGCCGGTGTCACCCTGGGCATCGGATTGGGCATGGTTGAGGCCAATGATCGTGGCACAGCAGGGTTTTTCCGGGTGGGTCATATGGGCCATGTCAATGCGCATATGGTGTTGGGCATGTTGTCCAGTATCGATGCCGGGCTGAAAGCGCTGGGCATCCCCCATGGCAAAGGCGCATTGGACGCGGCCAGCACGGTATGTGCTGCAGCGGCGAAGTCGCGCTGACGCGCGGCCTGCGGCGCGGATATTTGAAGCAAGAAAAAGCGCAGAGTCGCGTTTTTCCTTGCTTCTGACCGTTAAAATCGGCGGTTTTGGCCCCTAGGATGCCTGTGAATAGATCGCCTGTACCCCATCATGGGCATCATAGACCCGCGCCAGCAACCGGGTCAGCGGCCGGCCCTCGGGGCGGATGGTGATGCTGTCTGCGTCGCGCGTCAGCACAACGCCGTAGGTTTCAAATAATTTGTCGTGGTCTTTGGCCAAAGTTTCGACCACCGCGCCGAATTCGCGTTCAAGGCGGGGCAGGTCAATGCGAAAATCACACATGATCATCTCGATCACCCGGGCGCGCAGTTTGTCATCGGCGGTGTGGGTGTGGCCCCGGTGGGCCGCCAGCTGTCCGGCGGTAATCCGGTCAGTATAGGCCGGCGTCGCGGCGGCGTTTTGCAGGAACCCTTGGGGAAATTGCGAAATCGACGAGGCACCAAGACCGATCAGCGTTGGGCAGGTGTCGTTCGTATACCCCTGAAAGTTACGGCGCAAATGGCCGCTGTGGCGGGCCCGGGCAAGTGTGTCGGACGGGCGCGCGAAATGATCAATCCCGATGGCATCAAATCCATCAGCGACAAACCGTTCGGCGGCCTGACAGGCCAACTCATACCGCGCCACATCCCCCGGAAGCGAATCGGTGGGAATAAGCGTCTGGCGTTTTGCCATATGCGGCACATGGGCATATCCAAACAGCGCCACGCGATCGGGGCGCAGGCCGAGCACCTGATTCAGCGTCGCCTCAAACCGGGCGGGGGTTTGATGGGGCAGCCCATAGACCAGATCAGCATTCAACGAGGCCACACCCGCCGCGCGCAACATGTTTACGCAGGCTTGGGTTGTGTCAAAGCTTTGTTCACGGCCAATGGCGGCCTGAACCGACGGATCGAAATCCTGAATCCCGATGCTGGCGCGGTTCATTCCCTGTTCGGCCAACATATCGATTTTCGCCTGATCCACCAATGTCGGGTCGATTTCCACCGAAAATTCCAGATCTTTGGTTGGGGGGAATACATCCATCACCGCCCGGGTCAGGGTGCGAATCATATCCGGCGGCAGGATCGTGGGGGTTCCGCCACCCCAATGCAGCCGCCCCATACGCAGCCCTTTGGGCAACAGCGGGCGCAACAGTTCCAGTTCGGTCAGAAGGGTGGCAAGATACCGTTCCACCGGTGCAAGGGATGTGGTGCCCTGGGTGCGGCAGGCGCAAAACCAGCACAGCCGTTCGCAAAACGGGATGTGAACATAAACCGATACCGGAATGTCCGGGTTCAGTTGCGCCAGCCATTCGGCCTGTTGCGCGACACCTGTGTCGCGCGAAAACACCGTGGCAGGCGGATAGCTGGTATAGCGCGGCACGCGCGCATCGAACAGCCCGAGGGCTCTGAGATCAATCGTTTCCATGGCCCCTTATCGCCGCTGGTTCGGGGCGTGACGTTGATCTAGCGCAAACAGAAACGTCTTGGCGCAATTTTTCGTGGACCTACCGATTTGCCGCGGTGCATCGCCATTTACGGGGGCGGGTATCCGTGCAAGCGTTGCGCATGTTTTCCGACGTTACCCTTCCGGTTTGGTTGTTGGTGCTGATCCTGCTGTTTGCGGCGGTTACCTTTGCCACCCATTTTTTGAATCCCACCGTGCGCTGGTTCCTGCGCGCCCGGATGGAGCGGGTTGTCGCGCAGTTGAACACCCGTTTGCATGTACCGATCCAGCCCTTCAAACTTGCCCGGCGCCACGACACCATTCTGCGGCTGATTTACGACCCCGAAGTGACGCGTGCCGTGGCCGACCATGCCCGCGCCACCGGATTGCGCGAAGATGCGGCTTTTGCGCTGGCGCAGAAATACGCGCGCGAAATCGTACCGAGTTTCAGTGCCACGGCGTATTTCGGATTTGCCAGCCGCGCGGCGCGCTGGCTGTCAAACAGCCTGTATGATGTGCAGCTGGAACAGGGCGGTGAAAACATGCTGCGCGGGATCGACCCGCAATCGACCGTGGTGTTTGTGGTGAACCATCGTTCGAACATGGATTATGTTTTGTTGACCTGGTTGGTCAGCCCCCGTGCTGCGTTGTCATATGCGGTGGGGGAATGGGCGCGCGTCTGGCCTCTTTCGGGGCTTATCCGGGCGATGGGCGCGTATTTCATTCGCCGCCATTCGCATTCGGCGCTGTATCGCACGGTTTTGGCCCGCTATGTGCAAATGGCCACCGAGGCAGGGGTGACACAGGCGATGTTTCCCGAAGGCCGGTTGTCGTTGGATGGCCGCCCCGGACCGGTAAAAATGGGGCTCTTGAGCTATATCATCGCCGGGGCCAAACGCGATGTCACATTCGTGCCGGTGGCGTTCAATTATGACCGGGTGTTGGAAGACCGCCTGTTGTTGCGCGCGGGTGAATTGGGCAAGCGGCGGTTTCGCGGATCGGTTCTGCGCAATGGGTCACGGATTCTGGGTTGGATCGGGGCGCGCCTGATCGGGCGCGAACACCGGTTCGGGCATGTGGCGGTGGCCTTTGGCGCGCCGCTGTCTTTGCGCGATGTGCCCGATGCCACGGATGTGGCCGCCATCACCAAGGCGTTGATGTTGCGGTTGCACCATGCGGTGCCGGTATTGCCCGTGCCATTGGTGTGTACCGTGCTGCAAGGGGCCCAAGGGCCGGTCACGCCCGACCGGTTGGAACGTGAAAATGCCGCGCTCTGCGCATGTCTGGCCAAGATGCCCGAGGTGATGTGCCTGTCCGATGTGCCAGCCGCGCTTGCCGTGTTGGTGCGGCGCGGCCTGGTGCGGTGCGATAACGGGTTTGTGTCTGTAATGCCGGGGCAAGAGCCGGTGATCGCATTTTACGGCGCATCGATCGCGCATCATTTTCGCGCCAATGCCGCAGTGCAGGAAGATTTGCAACTTTCCAAATCTAAAGAGACATAAAATTACAAAATCAAACCTCACCGGGTTGTAATGTTGCGGATAGGCGGATAATCCATCTTTATCCGCCGCCGCAATTCTGCGCTGCGGCACGAAACAGAACCCCGGAGGTGGCCTGTGATGGCTTTGGATACAAATACCGCGCCTTTGACCTATGAGGCCGAAACCAAAGATTTATATGAAATGGGTGAAATCCCCCCCTTGGGCCATGTTCCGGCGCAAATGCATGCCTGGGCCATCCGCCGCGAACGTCACGGCGCGCCGGACAAATCATTTCAGGCCGAAGTGGTCGATGTGAAAAAACCCGACAGCCACGAAGTATGCGTGTTGGTGATGGCCGCCGGGGTGAATTACAACGGCGTGTGGGCCGGCTTGGGCGTACCGATTTCACCGTTCGATGTGCACAAGGCAGACTATCATATTGCCGGGTCTGACGCGGCGGGCATCGTGTGGGCCGTGGGCGACAAGGTGAAGCGTTGGAAAGTCGGCGATGAGGTTGTGATTCACTGCAACCAGGATGACGGCGACGACGAAGAATGCAACGGCGGCGATCCGATGTATTCGCCCAGTCAGCGGATTTGGGGCTATGAAACCCCCGATGGCAGCTTTTCGCAATTCACCACCGTGCAGGCGCAGCAGTTGATGCCACGCCCACAACACCTGACATGGGAGGAATCGGCCTGTTATACCCTGACGCTGGCCACCGCATACCGGATGCTGTTTGGCCATGAACCCCATGATCTGAAGCCGGGTCAGAACGTGCTGGTCTGGGGCGCGTCGGGCGGTTTGGGGTCTTATGCGATTCAGTTGATCAACACCGCCGGGGCCAATGCGATTGGCGTGATTTCCGATGAGGACAAGCGCGAATTTGTCATGTCGTTGGGGGCCAAGGGCGTGTTGAACCGCAAGGATTTCAACTGTTGGGGGCAAATGCCCAAGGTAAACAGCCCCGAATACAAGGAATGGTTTGCCGAAACCCGCAAATTCGGCAAGGCGATCTGGGATATCACCGGCAAGGGCGTGAATGTCGATATGGTGTTCGAACATCCGGGCGAGGCGACGTTCCCGGTGTCCACGTTCGTGGTGAAAAAGGGCGGCATGGTGGTGATTTGTGCCGGCACCAGCGGTTTCAACCTGACTTTGGATGCGCGGTATCTGTGGATGCATCAAAAACGGGTGCAGGGCAGCCATTTTGCCCATCTGAAACAGGCCTCGGCCGCGAACAAGTTGATGTTGGAACGGCGGCTTGATCCTTGCATGTCCGAGGTATTCACCTGGGATCAGATGCCCGATGCGCATATGAAAATGCTGCAAAATGAACACAAGCCGGGCAATATGGCGGTGCTGGTGCAATCGCCCCGCACCGGGCTGCGCACCTTTGACGATACAATCGAAGCTGCCAAAGGCCGCTAAGCCCGCCCCATTGTGGCGAATCACTGGCCCCCCTTGTGGGGGCCTTTTGGTTTCAAGGACCTGAAAATCACCCCCTCGCTATTTCTGGGGAGTTGATTTTCGTGAATATTCACACATCCTTGTTACATGCTAGGGTTGTATTAACGGTTCGTTAATAAATGCGCAGGAGAGTCGAACATGGCAAACGACTGGATACTCGACGTTCTGGCAGACCTTAAAAAATTTGCCGCCAGCAATGATCTTGGCGCGTTGGCAGCACAGTTGGATGAAACTGCGCTTGTCGCCGCCCACGAGATCGCGTCGATACATAGGCGGGCTCCGGCCCTGATTGGTGCGCATGCGTCGAAATCGCGAATGGTTCATCGAACGACTGGCGTCGGTGACAAGTTTTAAAGGGCTGAACGCCGCAATATTCGAAATCCGCGACCAGTTCGAGGTCGATCATCTGGTCTATCACTCGGTCAACTCGACCGGTGAACAATACGCTGCGCTGACCTATGATCAGGGCTGGGTTGATCAATATATTGCCCAGGATTACGCGCGTCTTGATCCGGTCGTGTTGGGCTGTTACCGCCGCTTTCATCCGGTGGATTGGAAAAAACTGGATTGGACGCCAAAGGCCGCACGTCAGTTTCTGGGTGAGGCGGGCGAAAACGGGCTTGGCAACCAAGGCTATTCCATCCCGATTCGCGGCCCCAGCGGGCAATTTGCCCTGTTCAGCATCAATCACCGCGCCAATGACAAGGATTGGCAAACCTACCGCGATGAACATCTGGCCGATCTGATCCTGCTGGCACATTTCATCAACCAGAAGGCGTTGGAAATCGAACGCGGCACTGACCGGGTCGAGGTGCAGAAACTGTCGCCGCGCGAAATTGATGCGCTGACCCTGTTGGCCACGGGGCTGAACCGCGCTCAGGCGGCAGATACACTGGCCATCTCTGAACACACCTTGCGGGTTTACATCGAAAGCGCGCGGTTCAAACTGGGTGCGACCAATACAACCCACGCTGTTGCCCGCGCCCTGGCCTATGGTCTGTTGGTGGTCTGAGGCGTTATCAAACCGTTACCCACCGCGCGCACTGCTGAGCGCGGGTTAACCACAGCTGGTCCACATCTTTCCCTGCACTTGATTGCAGAAGGAAAGACCAGTGATCCGATATTTGTTTGGCGATGCCCTGAACCGTTACCCGCGATTGCGCGACAGCATGTTTGCCGATCGCGCGGCGCAATTTCATACCCGGCTGAAATGGGATATTCAGGTTGATGAAAACGGGTTTGAGCGCGATCAATATGATCCTTTGAACCCGCTCTATGTGATTTGGGAACGCCCCGATGGCACCCATGGCGGCAGTCTGCGGTACTTGCCGACCATGGGCCGCACCATGATCGAAGAACATTTTGCCTATCTGGTCGGGCCAAAACCGATCCGGCATAGCCAGATCTGGGAATGTACGCGGTTTTGTCTGGCCCCCGGCGGCGCGCCCAACGTTTCGGCGGCGTTGATGCTGGGCGGGCTTGAGGTGGGGTTGAACCTGGGCCTGTCCCATGCGGTTGGGGTGTTTGACGCGCGGATGTTGCGGGTTTACGGGCGCTTGGGCTGGCCGCCTGCCGTTCTGGGGCAGGATGGCGCCGGGCGGGCGGCGATTTGCGCCGGGCTGTGGGCCTTTACCCCTGATTTGCGCGCGCCGCTGTTGCAAAAGGCCGGGCTGAGCGCCGAGGTTTCAAACCATTGGTACAGGCGCGCCTTTGGCGGTGGGAAATTGGTTTTGGCGGCATGATCCGTCTGGGCAATCGGGCTGGGCGCGCCTATGGTCGCGCCCATGACAACCGCCCCCACTCTTACCTTTTCACAAGATCAGGCCGAAGCCTTTGATCGCATCACCGACATGCTGCGCGGCGCAGGTGTTGATTTAACGAATGACACCCTGAACCCCATGGTTGAGGATAAATCAGCCGTCATGGCGGTGGTGGGCAAGGCCGGATCGGGCAAAACCCTGTTGCTGGCGCGGCTTTATCAGGCCTTGGCCGATGCGGGCGTCGACATCGTGTCGGGCGATTACGAATCGCGCAAAAAGAAAGACCGCCGCACGCTGGCCATTCTTGCCCCCACCAACAAGGCCGCCAGCGTATTGCGCAACCGCGGCGTGCCCGCCACCACGATTCACCGGATTCTATACACGCCGGTCTATGACCCGGAATATGAAAAGGTCGCCGAATGGTTGGCCGGAAATGGCGAACGCCCGGTGATCGAAGGGCTGACCGATCTGGCGCTGGACCGGGCCTTGGCGTTTTATCAAAACAACAAATCCGTGCCCGGCGCGCTTGCGGCGGCAGGGCTGCGCGGCAGTGATTTCATCACCGGATGGAAACGCCGCGAAGAGCCGTTGGATATTGGCCTGGTTGATGAAAGCTCGATGTTGGACCCACGCCAATTTGACGATCTGCAAGAGATTTTCCCAACGCTATTGCTGTTTGGAGATCCGGCCCAGTTGGCGCCGGTGAACCAATCGGGCGCAATGGTGTTTGAAAAACTGGACGGCCCGCGCAAATTAACGCTGAACCGGATTCACCGGCAGGATCTGGGCAATCCGATTCTGGATTTGGCCCATGCGCTGGGCGATCAAAACCTGACCTATGATGAGTTTGACCGGATGGTGCATGACGCCGCCGCGTCCGACCCCCGCGTGGTGGTGGCAGGCCGGGTTGAGGCCGAAAAAATGGCCCGCTCGCCGGTGCTTGTATGGCGCAACGTGACGCGAATCCGCCTGATCCATGCTTTTCGTGCCGCCTATGGCGCCCCCGCCGATGCGCTGTTGCCCGGTGAGCCGTTGATTTGTGACGGGTTGGAATTGCCGCTGAAGCATCGCAAGAAACGAATCGATCTTGAGGCGCGCGGCCTGATCAAAGGCGCGCAGGTGATTTTTCTGGGGCAGGGGCGCAAACCGGGGTTTTCGCGCCTGCATGTGATTGGCGCAGAGGAGCCGCAGGTCAGCGCCGCCAGCATCGTGAAAATCGAAATGCCCGATGAGGAAGAACCGTTCATTCCTTTTGCCGCGCGCATGGGCGCCACATTTTTGCACGGCGCGGCAGTGACCATTCACAAGGCCCAGGGCAGCCAGTGGCGCGATGTTCAGGTGTTTGCCCCCGATATCAGCGCTGCCGCCTGGACCAACCGCACCGAAGCGGGAATCGCCCTGTGGAAACGCCTGGCCTATGTGGCAATCACCCGCGCGGAAGAGCGGCTTTTTTGGGTGGTGCGCAACCGATTGGCGCGCCCCACCACGCCTTTGGGCATTGACGATCTGGCACAGCCTGCCGCGCCTCTGGTTCTGGACGGCGAGGCCGAACTTTAGCTGCGGATATAGCGGAACACAGCCGCCGCGCCCCAACCGGCGGCAATGGCAATGGCCAAAGACATCAGACCATACCAGATCGGCTGTTCATGGGCGAGCGAATACAAGAACCGTTCAAGCCCAACCTTGTTCACGAAAATTGCGGTTTCATATTGGCTGACGACCTGCTGATCACGGGTCAGCAGGAAGCGCACGGTGTAATTGCCCGCCACCAGATTGGCGGGCAGGGCGATTGAGGTGTTGAACAACGTATCAGCGCGCAACGCCACGCTGCTTTCATTCATTTGATACAGGTTCGCCTTGCTGCGGATACGAATCAACGCTTCGGTGAAATTATCCTTGTCGATCACCCCTTCCGACGCAACGCCGGCCGAAATCGCGCGATCAACCGAAATCAGATGCTGCTGATCGGCCTCGTCCGAAATCATGTCCGAAAACGGCGCGCTGGTGGCAATGGCATAAAACGAAGGCGCGCTTTGCACCTCAAGCGAATCCTGGTTCACCCAGATGATCGCCCATTTATCCTTGCGCCGTACGGTCAGCGATTGGCGTGGGCCTGCAACGGTGACAATCACGCCCAAATCGCTGTCACGGTCGATTTGTTGCTCGCGTTTCACCGCGCCAAAAATCAAAATCTCAGAACCATCAAAATTTGTACTGATCGAGATGGTGTTCTGTGACAGCCCGGCGACGACTTCCTCGGATTGGGCGGGGGTGGTCAGGGCGACCAGCAACAAGAGAATGCGCAGCATCAGTGGCCCCCCTCTGCGCCAATCGAATACAATTCAGACGGCTGTACCAGCAAATCAAACGCCAGTTTGCCACAGACCAGCAAAACCATCGCCGCCAGCAGAATCCGCAATTGTTCGGCTTTCAGTTTCACGCCAATCCGGGCGCCGATCTGCGCGCCGACGACCCCGCCGATCAACAGCAGCACCGCCAACACGATATCAACGGTAAAGTTGGTGGTCGCGTGCAGCATGGTAGTGAAGGCGGTGACGAAAATGATCTGAAACAGCGATGTGCCCACCACCACTTTGGTTGGCATGCCCAGCAGATAAATCATCGCCGGCACCATGATGAACCCGCCGCCAACCCCCATGATCGCGGCCAGAATGCCCACCAGAACGCCCACGATCACCGGTGGAATCACTGAAATATACAGGCCCGAGGTGCGGAATTTCATCTTGAACGGCAGATTGTGAATCCAGTTGTGCCGTTTGCGCGCCGGTGGCTTGCCCTTGCGGGTATTGCGGATCGCATTCAGCGATTCAACGAACATCAATGATCCGATGATCCCCAGAAACAGCACATAGCACAGCTTGACCAACAGATCGACCTGGCCCAACGCCCTGAGAAAATTGAAGATCTGCACGCCAAGCGCCGCACCGACCAACCCGCCGATCAACAATACGACCCCCATTCGAAGATCGACCGTCTTTCGTTTCAAATGCGCCAGAACGCCGGAAAACGATGACGCGACAATCTGATTGGCTTCGGTGGCTACGGCGACAGCGGGCGGAATGCCGATGAAAAACAGAAGCGGCGTCATCAAGAAGCCGCCGCCAACACCGAACATGCCCGAAAGAATGCCGACAATTCCGCCCAAGCCTAGCAACAGGAAGGCGTTGACCGAAACCTCGGCAATAGGAAGATAGACTTGCATGTGTCCTCATAGCCCCCAAGGGCCGTATGACGCAACGCCCCACTTCGATCCAAACTGCGGTTTCTTTAGGTCCAGTTGGCCTAAGTCTGCGTTTGCAGAAACCGGCGCAGCACCTTGTCCAACTTCGCAGCCCCCAAAGGCGCCATCGCTTTTGTGTGTTCGTGGCTGATGGCCTCATCGCTCATGCCGGCGGCCATGTTGGTGATCGTGGAAATGGCCGCCGCCTTTAGCCCCAGAAACCGCGCCAGGATCACTTCGGGCACGGTGGACATGCCCACGGCATCCGCGCCTAACAGTTTGATCGCACGAATTTCAGCAGGCGTTTCAAAGGACGGGCCGGAATACCAGGCATAGACCCCTTGTGCCAGATCGACATCGCTGGCCTGTGCTGCCGATAAAAGGGCGGCGCGGAGTGCCGGGTCATAGGCATCTTTCATTGGCACAAACCGCGCATCGGACTGTTCGCCGATCAGCGGGTTCAGGCCCGAAAAATTGATATGATCGGTCAGGCACATCAAACTGCCTGTGGGCATGTCGGGCCGCAGGGATCCGGCGGCATTGGTGGCGATCAACGCCTCGCCGCCCAACCCTTTCAGCACCTCAAGCGGCAGGCGCATGGCATCGCCGCGCCCGGTTTCATAATAATGCGCCCGCCCGCCGAACACGGCCACGCGCACACCTTCCAATGTGCCAATCACCAGTTTGGGATTGTGGCCCGACACCCCCGCATGGGGAAAACCGGTCAGTTTGGCGTAATCAATCGACACCCCATCCACCGCGTCGGCCAAATGACCCAACCCCGACCCCAGGATCAGGCCGTATTTGACCGGCGCATCGCCCGCGCGATCCTGAATGAACCGTACCAGATCGTCAGCGTTCCTTGACATAAGCGGCCCCCCCGGCCCGTGGTGGAATGGCCTTGCCCACAAATCCGGCCAAAATAACAACGGTCAGGATATAGGGCAGGGCCTGCATGAATTGGCCCGGCACCGCGATGCCCAACAGTTCGATCGATTGATAGCGGTTGCCGATGGCATCAAGCAGACCAAACAAAAGACACGCGCCCATGGCATACCAAGGCCGCCATTTGGCAAAAATCAGGGCGGCCAGGGCGATAAACCCGCGCCCGGCGGTCATGTCTTTGACAAATCCGGCGGCCAGCCCGGTGGCCAGATAAGCCCCCGCAATCCCGCATAAAACCCCGGCGATCAGCACGGCGGAGTAGCGCAGGCGCACAACCGAAACCCCTGCCGTATCCACCGCCGCGGGGTTTTCCCCCACCGCGCGCAACCGCAGGCCGAACCGGGTGCGAAACAGAATGTACCAGGTCAGCGGCACCATCGCGAAGGCGACATAGGTTAAAATCGTGTGGCCCGATAACAATTCGTTATAGACCGGGCCAAGAACCGGCACGCCCTGCAATGCTTCGGCAAAGGGCAGCTCCACCGGTTGAAACCGCCCGCCATCAATCAGGGCGGGGGTGCGACCGCCTTGATTGAACCAATCGCGCGCGATCAACACCGTCATGCCCGAGGCAAGGAAATTCAGCGCGACGCCTGAAATCAACTGATCGCCGCGAAACGTGATCGACGCGATCCCATGGATCAGTGCAAAGATCAGCGATGCGGCGATGCCCGCCAACAACCCCAACCAGACCGATCCGGTCAGCGCCGCCACGGCCGCCGAGAAAAACGCCGCGACCAGCATTTTCGCCTCAAGCCCGATGTCAAACACCCCGGCGCGTTCGCTGAACAGCCCGGCCAGACAGGCCAACAACAATGGCGTGGCCAGACGAATCGTGGAATCCAGGATTTGGATAAGTGTGTTCAGATCCATTATTCCGCCGCCTTCAATTTGGGTTTGCGCCGCCCAAAGTGCAGGAACGCGCCCTCGACCGGGCCGCGCACCATATTATCAAGCGCGCCGGTAAACAGGATCACCAACGCCTGAATCACCAGAATCATTTCGCGCGGCACGCTGGTTTCAAACTCCAACTCGGCGCCGCCCTGATACAGCGCGCCAAACAGGATCGCCGCGATCAACACGCCCACCGGATGACTGCGCCCCATCAGGGCCACGGCGATGCCGACAAACCCGGCGCCCAACACGTTGTCTTGCAACAGGCGCTGTTGTTCACCCTGAACCGCGTTCACCGCCATAAGGCCCGCCAACGCGCCAGAAATCAGCATGGTAACCATGATGATTTTGAACGGCGAAATTCCGGCATAAATCGCCGCCGGTTCGCTGTGGCCATAGGCGCGAATTTCATAGCCCAACCGGGTGCGCCACAACAGCAGCCAAACCATGAAGCAGGCGATCAGCCCAACAATGAACGACACGTTCAGCGGTGAGCGGGCGAATTTTATGCCAATCATTCCAAACACATCCCGCGCACTGGGCAGGAACGTGCCTTCGGGAAAGCGCGCGCTTTCGGGGGCCATGCCGGGGGCCTTTAACGCACCCACCAGAAGATAAACCAACAGCGCCGAGGCGATAAAATTGAACATGATCGTGGTGATCACAATATGGCTGCCGCGCTTGGCCTGCAGATAGGCCGGAATCGCCGCCCAACCGGCACCAAAGATTGCGCCACCGAGAATTGCAAAAGGCAGCGCCAGCGTCCAATGGGGCCAGGGCAGGGCAAGGCACACCAATGCCACGCCCAATGCGCCCAATTGCGCCTGCCCCTCACCGCCGATGTTGAACAGCCGCGCGTGAAACGCCACCGCCACGGCCAGCCCGGTAAAGATGAAATTCGTGGCGTAAAACAGGGTATAGCCCCAGCCATAGGTCGACCCGACCGCGCCATTCACCATGATTTTCATCGCATTGATCGGATTTTCCCCAATCAACAACACGACCAGGCCTGACACAAACAGCGCCAGAAACAGGTTGATCAGCGGAATAAGGACGACATCGGCCCATTTTGGCAGGCTCATGGGGTGGCTCCGTCGGTTTTGGCCAGATTCGCGGCGACTTCCTCAACGGAAACATCGCGCGCGGTATCGGTGATGCCTGCCATCATCAGGCCCAATTCGCGTTCGTTGGTTTCCGAGGGCAGGCGTTCGCCCATGATTTGGCCGTCAAACATCACCGCGATTCTGTCAGACAGTGACATGATTTCATCCAGTTCAACCGACACCAACAGCACCGCCTTGCCCGCATCGCGCAGGGCGACGATTTGTTGGTGAATAAACTCGATCGCGCCAATATCAACACCGCGCGTGGGCTGTCCGACCAGCAACAGGTCGGGATTACGCTCCAACTCGCGGGCGATGACGATTTTCTGTTGATTGCCGCCGGAAAAATTCTTGGCGGTTTGCCAGCAATTGGCGGGGCGGATATCGAATTTGGCGATCTTTGCTTCGGTATCGCGGCGCAGGGCGTCGTTATCCATGAACAGCCCGTTGTTATAAACCGGATCGTGATGATAGCCGAAGGCGACATTTTCCCAAGCGTGAAAATCCAGGATCAGCCCCTCGCGGTGACGATCTTCGGGGACATGGGCGATGCCCCTTGCGCGCCGGGTGCGCGCGTCTGACGCGTCGCCGGTCAAATCGATTTCTTCACCGTTCAGGGTGATCCGCCCGGTGCCGGCGCGAATACCGCCCAGCACCTCAAGCAATTCAGATTGGCCATTGCCCGCCACCCCGGCAATGCCCAGAATTTCACCGGCGCGCACATTCAGCGATACGCCCTTCAACCGGGTCACGCCCTTACTATCGACAACCTTAAGGTTCTCAACCGACAGCACGGTATCTTTTGGCGTGGCGGCGGTTTTATCGACCTGCAACAATACCTTACGGCCCACCATCAGCTCGGCCAATTGTTCTGGCGATGTTTGTGCGGTTTTCACCGTCGCGGTCATTTCACCGCGCCGCATGACCGAAACCGTGTCGGTCACCTCCATGATTTCGCGCAGTTTGTGGGTGATCAGGATGATGGTTTTGCCTTGGGCGCGCAGCCCTTCGAGAATGCGAAACAGATGGTCCGCCTCGGCCGGGGTCAGCACGCCGGTGGGTTCATCCAGAATCAGAATATCGGCCTGACGATACAGCGCCTTGAGGATTTCGACACGCTGTTGCATCCCCACGCCAAGATCCTGAATCAACGCATCGGGATCGACGTTCAGTTCATATTCGGCGGCCAGCTGCGTCAGCAATTCGCGCGCCTTGGCCAGGCTGGGTTTCAAAAACGCGCCCGATTCCGCGCCCAGAACCACATTTTCCAGAACTGTAAAGTTTTCAACCAATTTGAAATGTTGAAAAACCATCCCGATGCCGGCGGCAATCGCCGCCTGACTGTCGGGAATCGCGGTTTTGCGCCCGGCGATGAAAATCTCACCGGCATCGGCCTTGTAGAACCCGTAAAGGATGCTCATCAGGGTGGATTTGCCCGCGCCGTTTTCACCGATGATCCCATGGATCGTTCCGGGCATGACGCGAATCGAAATGTCCTTGTTCGCCTGAACCGGCCCAAAGGATTTGGAAATACCTTTGAGTTCAATCGCGGGGGCGGCCCGATCAGGCCGCCCCATGTCTGTATCAGATACCATACCGGCTTACTGCACCGGGCAGCTGTCGTCAGAGGTGTAATCGTGCACGGTAATCTCACCGGACAAAATCTTTGCCTTCGCATCTTCGACGGCGGCGATCATATCTTCGGTGATCAACTCCTCGTTATGCTCATCCATGGCATATCCAACGCCGTCGTTTTCCAATGACATGACGGTGATGCCGGGGGTGAACCCGTCGGCGCCAGCGGTGAACACGGTCTGAACCGCGTTATCCACCCGTTTCGTCATCGAGGTGAGAACCGAACCGGGGTGGAGATAGTTCTGGTTGCTGTCCACACCGATTGACAGAATGCCTTCGTCCTTGGCGGTTTGCAAAACGCCCACACCGGTGCCGCCCGCCGCGGCATAAACCACGTCAGACCCTTGCGAGATCTGCGCCTTGGTCAATTCGCCGCCCTTTACCGGGTCGTTCCAGGCCGACGGCGTGGTGCCGGTCATGTTCTGAATTACTTTGATTTCAGGATTGGCTGCTTTCGCGCCTTGGGCATAGCCACAGGCAAATTTGCGAATCAGCGGCACGTCCATGCCACCCACAAATGACACGGCGCCGGTTTTGCTGGCCATGGCGGCCAGGACACCCACCAGATACGATCCCTCATGTTCGCTGAACACGATGGATTGCACGTTGGGCTGATCCACGACCATATCGATGATGGCAAAGCTGACATCGGGATAATCGGGCGCGATTTTTTCCAGGGTCGAGGCATTGGCAAAGCCCAGAACGACAATCGGGTTGGCGCCACGTTCGGCCATGCGGCGCATGGTCTGCTCGCGCTGCGCTTCCGAGGCCAGCTCGGTTTCCATGTATTCGCCGCCGGTTGTTTCAACCCAGTTCTGTGCGCCGTTGTAAGCGGATTCGTTGAACGATTTGTCAAACTTGCCGCCCAGATCGATGATCAGGCCCGGCTCGGCCAGGGCCGCGCCTGCCGACAGTGCCAGACCAGCCGTCGCACCAAGAAATTTCTGCATGAGGGTCATTGTCGTCTCCCAAGGTTTATTCACGGCGCGGGATTGGCCCCGCTGCCTTTGATATCTTTTCGATCCTCAAAGGGATCACAGGTGAATAAGGCCGCAGGGACCCAAGAGGGTCAATAGCTTTTTGGGTTTGGCAGGCGCACAGGGCGACGTTTGGCAGAAAATCACAGAAGTGACGTATGGTTACAGCGCGCAGCACAGAATCAGTGCATCATCTGTGCCGCCTGATCCTGTGGTGTAATATCGCGGCCGAATACCGGTCTGGATATATCCGGCGCCGCGATACAAGGCGCGCGCCGCCGTGTTGCCGGCCGCCACTTCAAGAAGGGCGTGGGTGGCGCCGCGCGCCTGTGCGGTGGCGTGAAACCGGCCCAATATCGCGCGGCCCAGCCCCCGGCGACGATGCAGCGGCGCGGTGGCCAAGGTCAGCAACTCAGCTTCGTCCAGTGTGACGCGGCCCAGCGCCAGCGCGTGATCATCGGTGATTGCAAAGGTGCCGGGCATCGACAGAAGGCTGGCAAATTCCGCGCTGCTCCAGGGGCGGGGGGTGGTCATGGCAGCGGCGTGCAGGCGCGCCATGTCCTCGGGCGTCACGGCAGAATCACCGGTGCGGTATCACGGGGCGGGGCGGCATCGGGGGCGCGCACATACAGGGGGGCGGGGCGTTCGGGCGGAGTGTTGAGCCGTGTGGCGGCGATTTTGGCAATGTGACTGGCGATGTCGGGCCATGGCATGGCGCAATCTTGATGGACGATGGGCCGCCCCTGCGCCTGTTCGATCAGATGCGCCAATCCGGCGGCGTTTTCGCCCAGAATCACGGTGTGATCGGGATCCTCCAAAACCGGTGGCGCGACCGATGAATCGATTTTCGCCAGGGTGAGGGGCGCGCCCCGGCGCAGTGGGCCAACCATGGGTTGCACGTAATATCCGGCCCGTTGCGATAAAATCACCAGATGGTGCGCCGTGTCGGTTCGCGCGGCGGCGTGATGCAATACCTCGAAATTGGAAACGCCAATGGCCGGGATGCCCAGCCCCAATGCCAGCCCCCGCGCCGCCGAAACCGAAATGCGGATGCCGGTGAAATTGCCCGGGCCAATGCCCACGCCGATCCCGTCGAGATCGCCCCAGACGGCGCCATGATCGTCCAGCACCTCTTGCAACAGGCCCATCAATCGTTCGCCCTGGCCCTTTGCCATCTCCTCATGGCGCTGTGCCACGATCCGGCCATCGCACAGCAAGGCGGCCGCGCAATGCGCGGCCGATGTATCAAACGCCAGAAGGGTCGGATTGGACTGTGACATCAGGCGGCGACGGGGCGCACCTCAACCACTTCGGGAATATAATGGCGCAGCAGGTTTTCAATGCCCATTTTCAACGTCAGTGTCGAAGACGGACAACCGGCGCATGCCCCCTGCATGTGCAGATACACGATGCCACGCTCAAACCCGTGAAACGTGATATCGCCACCATCCTGGGCCACGGCAGGGCGCACACGACTGTCAAGAAGTTCCTTGATCTGATCGACAATCGCACTGTCGGGGCCATCATGGGTGGCATGGCCCCCGGCGGCCTGGCCTTCACCCTCCATCACCGGAGCGCCGGATTGGAAATGTTCCATGATGGCGCCCAGAATTGCGGGTTTGATATGGTCCCACTCGGCGCCTTCGTCTTTGGTGACGGTCACGAAATCATTGCCCAGAAACACCGCAGTCGTGCCTTTGACATCAAAAATGCGCCGCGCAAGGGGCGATGGCGCACCGGATTCCGGGGTCGGAAAATCCGCGGTTCCCATGTCAAGCACGGTCTGGCCGGGCAAAAATTTCAACGTTGCGGGGTTGGGGGTGGATTCGGTTTGAATAAACATCACACGGGCCTTTCGCTGTTGCATCGAATATGCGCCTTCGCGGCCCCGATGTCAACGATTTGGAATCATTCTAAGGTGGATCAATAACACAGCACAGGTCGGATCGCGGCCTGTTTGCGCGCCGACAGGCCTTGCGACAGGGGCGCGGCCGCTTCGGTGCCGGGGGGCAGGGCGATGCCGGCGTCCTTCAGAAACGCGCGCAAACGGGTCAAGCGCACGGCGAAATTGATGTTTTGCGGCAATGTGCCGGTTTCCTTGAGGTAAAATCCGTCATTGGCCCGCGCAACAACAACGCCCACCACCTCGCCCATGTCCGAAAGCAACGGCCCACCGCTGTTGCCCGGCTGCACAGGGGCCGATATGGCCACCCAATCGGGGCGGGTGGCAATGGCGCGCAACGCGCTGACATTTCCCATGGTCAGGTTCAGCGATCCACCGGTCAGCGCCAGAAACGGAAACCCCGCCGCTGCCACCCCCTGACCAAGGCGCAATTCCGGATCGGCGCGCAGGGGCAGCCAATCGGCGCTGGGCGTCGCGGCGCGCAAGACGGCCAGATCGGGCGCAGGCGCGCGTGCCACCACGCTCAGCGGTGTGCCGTCGCCCAGACTCAGCGCGCGGCACCCTTCGATCACATGGGCGGCGGTCACCACGTCACGGTCATTGACGAAAAATCCCGTGCCGGTGCCTTTGGCCAGCCGCGTATCGGGGATGTCGGTTTTTGGGGCCGCTGGCAGGGTGCGTTCGATACCTGGTTGCACCAGCAACCGCGCCAACCGTCCGTCGGGGCGCAGGGTAAGATCGGGCGCTGCGCCTTGGGCAAGGCTGGCGGCGATCAGGGCGGCGCGGGTATGTTGTGCCGGATCAGACTGGATCAGCACAGTCAGGTATTGCCCGCCGCGCGCCCATGATCTGAGGTACACGCGCCGCCCACTGGCCATCTGCGCGGCGGTGATGATGCGATCACCTGTCGCGCTGGAATAGGCGGGGTCGGGGCCGGCGTGGATGCCTCTGGCCCAGCCGTGCATGTCACCGGTGGCGCGGGCCGTGTCGGCAATCCAGCGCACCAACAGATCGCGCCCCGGCGTGGCATAGGTGAGATAGGGCAAATCGGGATCGGTTTCGCGCAACATCTCAAGCGGCAGCATGATCGTGACATTGGTTTCATCGTTGTTCAGCCGGGTCCACCCGGCGCGTGAGCGTTCGGATTCAAATTCGCCCAGCAGCGCCGCAAG
Source organism: Oceaniglobus ichthyenteri (assembly GCF_003057885.1). Lineage (GTDB taxonomy): Bacteria > Pseudomonadota > Alphaproteobacteria > Rhodobacterales > Rhodobacteraceae > Oceaniglobus > Oceaniglobus ichthyenteri. The sequence continues at coordinate 327,081 of NZ_QAGK01000002.1, read as the reverse complement.
ATGGGTGTCGGTCGGCCAATCGGCCCCGTCCATCCGCGCGGCAAATTCGGCCAGCGCCGCGTGACTGCGCACGCCCCACGCGCCATCCAGAAGGCCCAGGTACAATCCCTGAAATACCAGCGCCGCCTGCACATAGGTCAAATCCTGGCGATCATGGTCGCGGGCGTTGAACGGCGTCTGGGCCTGCGCCATTCCCGCGCACAAAGCCAGACCAATCAGCAGCCAACGCAAAAGCCGCATCAGGTGACAGCCTCCAACCGCTCCTTGCTCAGCTCGCCGGGGACGATGGTGATCGGCACGGTCAGACTGCCGGCGGTCTTGGTCAGCGCGGTCACCAGCGGGCCGGGATTGCCCTTGTCATCTCCCGCCCCCAGAACCAGAACGCCGATATCGGGATTGTCCTGTATCTGTGCCAGGATTTCAGGCACGGTTTCGCCTTCGCGGATCACCAATTGCGGGCTGACGCCCTGACGGTCGCGCATCCATTTGGCGAAAACCTCAAAATGCACTTCGATCCGTTCCCGGGCTTCGGCGCGCATGATATCGCCCACGCCGATCCAGTGGTTGAACTCTTCGGGCGGGATCACCGCCAGAATTTCGACGCCGCCGCCGGTATTGGCGGCGCGCATCGCGGCAAACCGCATTGCGTTCAGGCATTCGCGGCTGTCGTCAAGGATAACGAGAAATTTGCGCATGGGTCTTCCTTTGGCATTTGGGGCGATGATGCCTTGGGCGGGGTGGGCAGGCAACCATACTTTGGCGTTCACACTGCCTTGCGCAAGAGTGCAAGAGCAAGGGTAAAAAGCTGTGCCAAGAGTGCGGCCAACAGCCCCAAAGTGGCCAGAACAAGGTCAGACAGCCGCACCATGGCACGAAAGGCGCGGGTTTTGCCCAACATATTCAGGGTCGCGCGGGTTTTCGGCCCCTGCGCGGTGCTGAGCCGGGCAAGGCGGGCGGCATCCTCGGCGCTGTCCACATGGCGCAACAGCGCGATGGCCTCGCCCGGCGATGTATTGCGCGCCACGGTGCCCATGTCTTCGGCAATGCGGCCCAGACGGGCCAGTTTGGCGGTGTCGGCCACATGATCCAGCGGTACATTTCCGGCAAGATAGGCGGGCAGGGCGCGCGCATCGGTCACGATATCGCTGTTGCGCGCCAGAACGCCGGCAAATTCCGGGCTGAGCCGCCCGGATCTGCGCGCCAGGCGCAGCGCCGTGGCACCGGCCTTGATCGCGGCACTGCCCCCGGCCGTAAACAGAACCGCCCCCGTGGCGGCCAGACCAACCAAGGCCAGCCCGGTTTCGATCCGGTCCACCTCATTGCCTGCGCCATAGGCCATGGCCGACCGCCGCAACGCATTCACATCGCCCAGCGGCGTGATTTCAACGGGCAGGGCACAGACGGTGATCTGGGTGATGGTTCGACACTGGGCGATGTCCCAGGCGCAGACGGCGCATTCGCTGAGACGCCGGCCTGTGGATTCGGCGGCCTGCGCCTGTTGCAGCGCCCGTTCCAGCAGCGGGCGGGGCAGGATGACACCCTGATCGGTCGCGGTGTCCAGTGCGATCAGCAGACGATCCATGTCATCCTCGGCCAACGCCTGTTCCACCTCAAAGGTCAACCGTTCGGGCGTTGCGGTGCGGGCCATGTGTCGGGCGATGACCGCCTGTGCATCTTCCAGCCCCCGTTGCACGTAAACCTCGGCAAATGGGTTATGGGACAGCGCCCAAACCGTGGCCGCACCTGTGGCCACGGTTGTCAGCGTCAGTGCACGGCGCACCAGGGGGCGCAGTGCCATATCAGGCCGACAAGGCCCAATCCCAATACAGCGCGCGGGCGCGGCGGGTGATTGGGCCGATTTCGTATTGCTGATCCTCAATGGCTGTGACCGGCGTGACCTTGGCCATGTTGCCTGTCAAAAATACCTCATCCGCCTGTTTGAAATCGGCAAATGTCAGCACGGTTTCGTGAACCGTGATCCCATCGGCGATCAGGTTCCGGATATGTCGCGCGCGGGTGATTCCGGCCAGAAACGTGCCGTTGGGGATTGGCGTGAACACTTCGCCATCCCGCACCATGAACACGTTTGATGTGGCACTTTCGGCGACATTGCCCATGGCATCGGCCACCAGGGCATTGCCAAACCCGCGCTGTTGCACCTCGGCCAGCATGCGGGCGTTGTTTGGGTACAGACACCCTGCCTTGGCGTTCACGATCGCGCATTCCATGACCGGGCGGCGGAACCGGGTATAACCCAAGGTGGTGCTTGCATCTGCTGGCGGCATTGGAATCGCCTCAAGGCAAATGCTGAACCCCGAGGTTTGCCCCGGAACAATGGCCGACACGGCGCTGTCGATGGCCCAATACATCGGCCTGATGTACACGGCGGTGTCTTTGGAATAGAGCGCCAGCCCGTCATGGACGATCTTCACCATGTCATCCACCGAAACGGTCGGCGTCACCATAAGTGCCTGAGCGCTGGCGTTGACGCGGGCGCAATGGGCGGCAAGATCGGGGCAGACCCCCTGGAAATACCGCGCGCCGTCAAACACGCTGCTGCCCAGCCACATGCCATGATCGGCGGCTTTCATCACTGCCAGATCGCCGTCGTGCCAGCGGCCTTCGAAATAGGTTTTGATGTTGGTGCCTGTCGCCATGGTCTGCCTTTCTAGGATTTTGCCAATCTAACCACCCCGCACGCCCGGGCGCAATCTATCCAACGCTTGGGCATGGGGTGGGGGCGGGATGCCTCCGGCGGGGATATTTTCAGCAAGAAAAAGCCAAGGCGTGCGCTGTCTTGGTCAGTCTTGGGTGATCGCGGGCGGGCCAAAGGCCACGGCAATATCGCACAGATCGCGCCACACGCCGGGGGCCGCAACCACGACGCGGCCGCCTTGGGCCAGCATCACCTGTGCATCCTGAGGTTCGGTCATGCCGCCGGCCTCGGCCACCAATAATTGTCCGGCCAGACAATCCCACGGATTCATATGCTGTTCGATATAGCCCAGCAGCCGCCCCCGCGCGACATAGGATAGCGACAGCGCACCCGAGGCATTGCGATAAAACAACCCGCCGCGCGCCATGATATCATCGATTGTCCGTATCGTGAGCGCCCGATCTGACCGGCCCGACAGGCCCAGCCCCACAGCGCCGTGGCTTAGCGTGGCATCTTGGGCGACCTTGATCGGGGCGTGATTGCAAAATGCGCCGCCCCCCTGTTCGGCATGGCAGGTTTCGCCATGGACCGGATCATGGATCACCCCGACCACGGTATCGGGCCCGCTGACCACGGCCAGCACGACGCACCATGCCGGTATCCCGCGCACGAAATTTGCGGTGCCATCGATCGGGTCGATCACCCATGTGAACCTGCTGCTGCCGGGGGTGTCGGCCTGTTCCTCGCCCTTTATGGCGTCGGCTGGAAAGGCTTGGGTGATGCGGGTGCGGATCAGGGTTTCAACCTCGCGGTCGGCCTGACTGACCAGATCCTGATGACCCTTGTGATCAACGGTCAATGTGTCAAGATCGCGAAAATATTCCAGCGCCAGCGCGCCCGCTTCGGCGGCGATGGCGCGGGCGGCAAGCAGGCGCATGTGGGCTGGGCCAGACATATATGATCCTTTCGCGGCAGGCTTGGCGCGGTCTGGATCATGTTCTAGGGTGGCGCGCAGCGAAAGAGAAGGGCGATCCATGACCAAATCCACCCCCCTTGCGATTGCCTGTATTGGTGAGGCGATGATCGAGCTTTCCCAAGCCGATCAGCCGGGCCTGGCACATTTACGCTTTGCCGGGGATACATTGAACGCCGCGATTTATCTGCGGCGGGGGTTGGCGGGTGACCACCGGGTGTCATTCATCACCGCGCTGGGCCGGGATGGGTATTCGGATCAGATGATCGACATGATCGCGGGCGAGGGGATAGAAACCGATCTGATTGCGCGCCATCCCGACCGTTTGCCAGGGATTTACGCGATCAGCGTCGATGAAACCGGCGAGCGTTCATTTTCGTATTGGCGTGACCAGTCGGCGGCGCGGCGTTTGTTTTCGCCTGATACGGGGCCAGAATTTGCCGCGCTTGATCGGTTCGATGTGGTGTATCTGTCCGGTATTACCCTCGCGATCCTGCCTGAAGAGGCGCGCGGTCAATTGTTGGATTGGATCACGTCGTTTCGCGCCAAAGGTGGGCGATTTGCCTTTGACAGCAATTATCGCCCGCGATTGTGGGCTGATGCGGATACGGCGCGCCATTGGATCGGGCGGGCCTGGGGGCTGTGCGATATCGCGCTGCCGTCGGTTGACGATGAAATGGCGCTGTTTGGCGATGTCGGCGAGGCGGCGGTTCTGGCCCGGTTTCGCGGCTATGGCGCGATGGGCGCGTTAAAACGCGGCGCGGGCGGGCCGGTTGCGATTGGCCCGTGTGACCTGCCTTCGGGGTCATTTGCCGCCGCCGAGCGCGTGGTAGATAGCACCGCAGCGGGCGACAGTTTCGTGGGCGCATTTCTGGCCAGTCATCTTGGCGGTGCGCCCCTGGGCGAAGCGATGCAGGCGGGCCATGATCAGGCGGTGCGTGTGATCGGCCATCGCGGGGCAATTTTACCGCGCGACGAAGGTTGAAGCGCCCCGGCCAATACCCCGGGGCGCGATAGGTGTTTACGAGTGCAGATCGAAGCGGTCCAGCTCCATCACCTTGACCCAGGCATCGACGAATTTGCCGACAAAGGTCGATTTGGCATCCGACCCGGCGTAAACCTCGGAAATGGCGCGCAGTTGCGAATTTGATCCGAACACCAAATCAACACGGGTGCCGGTCCATTTGACCGCGCCGGTTTTGCGGTCTTTCGCCTCAAATTCGGTTTCTTCATCGTTGGTGGGGGCCCAGACCACGCCCATATCCATCAGATTGACAAAGAAATCGTTGGTCAACGCGCCGGGCGTGTCGGTGAATACGCCGTGGGATGTGCCACCGTTGTTGGCGCCCAACACCCGCAATCCCCCCACAAGCGCGGCCATTTCCGGCGCGCTGAGCGTCAGCAGTTGCGCCCGGTCGACCAACAGTTCTTCGGCCGAGACCTTGAATTCGGTGCGCAGGTAATTGCGGAACCCATCGGCGGTCAGTTCCAAAGGCTCAAAGCTTTCGGCATCGGTTTGGTTTTGCTCGGCGTCGCCCCGGCCGGGGGTGAACGGCACTTCGATATCGTGACCGGCGGCTTTTGCGCCCTGTTCGATGGCGGCAGACCCGGCCAGCACGATCAGATCGGCGAGCGAGATCTTTTTGCCATCCGTCTGGGCATTGTCGAATGCGGTTTTCACCGCTTCCAGTTTTTCCAATACGCGGGCCAATTGCGCGGGCTGGTTGACCTCCCAATCCTTTTGCGGGGCCAGACGGATGCGCGCACCGTTTGCACCACCGCGTTTGTCTGACCCGCGGAATGACGCCGCCGAGGCCCAGGCGGTGTTGACCAGTTCGCCCACAGACAGGCCGGTATTCAGGATTTGCGCCTTCAGCGCGGCGATATCGGCGGCATTGACCAGCGGGTGATCGGGTGTCGGGATCGGATCCTGCCAGATCAGGTCTTCGGTCGGCACCTCTTTGCCCAGATACCGCGCCTTTGGCCCCATGTCGCGATGGGTCAGTTTATACCATGCGCGAGCAAAGGCATCGGCGAATTCTTCGGGGTTGGCATGATAGCGGCGCGAGATTTTCTCATATGCCGGGTCCATCCGCATGGCCATATCGGCAGTGGTCATCATCAGGGGCACCGTGCCGTTGCCATCGACCTGCGGTGCCTTGTCGTCGTCCTTCAGGGCGACGGCCTGCCATTGCTTTGCACCGGCGGGGGATGTTGTCAGTTCCCAGTCATAGCCGAACAGAACATCGAAATACGACATGTCCCATTTGGTTGGCGTTGGGGTCCACGGACCTTCGATGCCCGAAGTAATGGCATCGACACCATGGCCGCTCTTGTGGGTCGACAGCCATCCCAGCCCCATATCATGCATCGCGCCGCCTTCGGGTTCGGCACCCACATGGGCCGCATCGCCCGCACCGTGCGCCTTGCCAAAGGTGTGACCGCCCGCCGTCAGGGCCACGGTTTCTTCGTCGTTCATTGCCATGCGGGCGAATGTATCGCGGATATCGCGCGCACTGGCCAAGGGATCGGGGTTGCCATCGGGGCCTTCGGGGTTGACGTAAATCAGGCCCATCTGCACGGCGGCCAGCGGATTTTCCAACTCGCGTTCGCCGGAATACCGGCTGCCGGGGCCACCGGATACGGCCAGCCATTCGGTTTCCTTGCCCCAATAGATGTCTTCTTCCGGCTCCCACACATCGGCGCGCCCACCGCCAAAACCGAAGGTTTCAAACCCCATATCCTCAAGCGCGACATTGCCCGCGAGGATGATCAGATCGGCCCATGAAATCGCATTGCCGTATTTCTGTTTCAAAGGCCACAACAGGCGGCGCGCCTTGTCGAGGTTGCCATTGTCGGGCCAGGAATTCAGCGGCGCAAAACGCTGTGTGCCGCTGGTGGCACCGCCACGGCCATCGGCGGTGCGATAGGTGCCGGCACTGTGCCATGCCATGCGAATGAAGAACGGGCCGTAGTGGCCATAATCGGCGGGCCACCATTCCTGACTGTCGGTCATCAGGGCGGTCAGATCGGCCTTGAGCGCATCGAGATCGAGCGATTTGAACGCCTCACCATAATCAAAGTCATTGCCGATCGGGTCGGCAACGGGTGCGTTCTGATGCAGAATTTTCAGGTTCAACTGATTGGGCCACCAATCGCGGTTGCCACGTACACTGTTGCGGGTGTTCAAAAATGTGCCATGCATCACCGGGCATTTGCCGATATCGTTGCCGTCCATGTATTTTCCAATCCTGTCGTTGTTTCGGGGGCGGCGATCATGCCGACCACATTTGGTGGTAAAACCCTAGCAATGCCGCGCCATTAGTTTAAGTTGTATTTTTCGATCAAAACGATAACATAAAGCTATGACGAACCTGACCCTGAAACAATTACGCTATTTTGAGGCGCTGGCCGCCCATGGCCATTTTGGCCGGGCCGCCGACGCCTGTGCGATTTCGCAACCGGCCTTGTCGGTACAGATCAAGGAATTGGAACAAGGGTTGGGCGTGGCGCTGTTTGAACGCGGTCCGCGCCATGCGCGGCTGACTGCTTTTGGCGAAGATTTCGCGCGTCGTGCCCGGCGGATTTTGGCGCAGGTCGATGAATTGGGTGATCTGGCCCGCGCGGCCCAGGGGGCGTTGAGCGGGCGATTGCGCCTGGGGGTGATTCCCACGATTGCGCCGTATCTGTTGCCCGGATTGGTGGCGCGGCTGGATCAAACCCATCCGGCGGTTGAATTGCACGTGCGCGAAACCACCACGCCGCGCCTGATCGAAGAATTGGGCGGCGGGCGGTTGGACGCGGCAATCCTTGCCCTGCCGATTGAGGCGACTGGCCTGCGCGACATGGTGCTGTTTCGGGAAAACCTGTTGTTGGTCCGGCACAGGGATGCGGCGGATGAACCCGTGCCCAGCCGCGACGCGCTGGCGCAGATGCGGTTGCTGCTTTTGGAGGAGGGGCATTGTTTTCGGGACGAGGCGCTGTCATTTTGCAATATGGGCAGTGGGTTGTCGGGCGAAGGGTTGGATGGCAGTTCGCTGTCGACGCTGGTGCAATTGGTGGGGGCGGGCATTGGCGTGACGCTGATTCCGCAGATGGCGGTTGGCGTTGAAACCCGCGCCGCGCCGGTATGTGTGGGCCGGTTTGCCGATCCACAGCCGATGCGCACGGTCGGGTTGGTCTGGCGCCAGAACAGCCCGCTGAGCGATCAGTTTGAAAACCTCGGTCTGGCGATTCGCCAGGTGGCGCAGGATATGGGGTTGAGCGATGCGCATACTTGAAGGAATCATCACCGACCGGGGGTCGAAATACGCGGTGGCCGGTGGCCCGTGCAAAACTGCGCAAGATGCCAAGGCGTTCATCAAGGCGTTGAAGCGGAACAAGAAATTCGCCAAGGCAACCCATAACACCTGGGGTTTGATCACCGATCAGGGCCCGAGCAAGGATGACGATGGCGAAGCCGGGGCCGGCATGGTTATTTTGCGGATGCTGGAGCGTGAAGGGCTGAACGATCATATCATCGTCGTCACCCGGTGGTTTGGCGGCAAACATCTGGGTGGGGATCGGTTTCGCCATGTGCAAGAGGCGGTGCGCCTGTATCTGGCCGATCTGTCCGCCGGTTAGGGGTGGCGCGACCGCGCCGCACGACCCATACTGCGCCCTGAAAAGGAGAACCGATGCGCTGGACATTTCGCCTTCTGACCCACCTTGTGGCTTTGACCATTGGCGTGGCATTGGGCATCTATATGTTGCCGATCCTGACCGCCCCCGACAGCGCCGATCCGGCCGTTTTGGCCGAAACGGCACAAGATGCGCTGTTCACCGGCACGTTCGTGCGGGAATTGCCGGGCAGTGATTTTCTGCACTGGGGCGAAGGCACAATCAGCCTGACCGAAACCCGGATCATTCACCAGGGCGCGTTGGCACCGGGGCCGGATTACAAATTGTACCTGGTCAGCGATTTTGTCGATACCGAAGCCCAATTCGAGGCGATCAAGGATCGCGCCTTGCAGATTGGCGATGTAAAAACCTTTGACGGGTTCATGTTGGACATTCCCGCAGGCATCGACATTGGCGATTACACCACGGTTCTGATCTGGTGCGAGGCATTTTCCGAATTCATCACTGCGGCCAAGTATCGCTAGCCACAAGCGCGCGCAATTCTGCGGTGAGGGCTTGAACCACCCGTTTTCTGGGGTTTCTTTCAAGGCTGATCAACGACAGGCCGCGCGCCAGATCCGGCGCGCCAAACGGGCTCCGGTTCAGCCGCGGGTCACTGCCGGAAAATCCCACGCGCCGCGGTGAAATCGCAATGCCAAACCCATTGGCAACCAAGGATTCAATCGCTTCGATACTGTCGATTTCCATCGCGGTTTTGACGGTGATCTGTTGCAATCGCAGGTGTCGTTCAATCTGTTGCCCGGTCCAGGTGCGCCGACTGAACCAGATGAACGGGTGCGTTTCCAACAAATCGCGCAGCGGCGCGGATGGCACCGTGGCGGCAGTGATCACATCCAAAGGTTCGCGACAAATCAGCGTTTGCTGCACCCCATCGGGCAGGGTTTCGGGCTGGGTAACCAGAGCTGTGTCAAGATCGCGGTTGCGCAGATCGTTCAAAAGCTGGCCGGATAACCCGCTGCTGATTTGAATATCCAGCCCCGGATGGGCGGCGCGCAGGCGCGCCAGCGCCGGTGGGATCAGGCGGATCAGGGCCGATGGCACCACCCCGATGCGCACCTGCCCCACCAATGTGTCGGCGGTGGCCAAGGCGCGGATCGTATCGGTCAGGGCCAGCATGTGGCGCGCATGTTCGACCAAGGCCAATCCATCATCAGTCAGGCGCGGTGGCCGGGTGGTGCGATCAAGGATGGCGATCTGCAATTCATCCTCTAACCCCTTGATATGCAGGCTGACCGCAGAATGGCTGAGCCCCAGCGCGCGTGCCGACCCGGCCAGGCTGCCGGCCTGTGCAAAAGCAACGGCAGATTGCAAGAATCGCAGGTTCACGGCGCGCCTTTCGTGATGTTTCCTCACATTAGATTATAGGTTTCGCCATATTTCGAAAGGAAAACTTTACTGGTACTCTGGGGCAAAGCCATTCCTGAAAGGATACCTGATGTTTTCCCTGACCGACGATCAACGCACCCTTCAGGCCCAGGCGGCCGAGCTGTCAAATGGCCATGTGGCCGCCCGCGCCGCCGAGGTGGACCGCACCGAAGCCTATCCTTGGGACACGGTTGAAAAACTGACCGAAGGCGGGTTCATGGGCATGACCATTCCCAAGGAATTCGGCGGGCGCGGTTTAAGCTATTTTGATACGGTGCTGGTGATCGAACAGATGGCGCGCAATTGTGGCGCGACCGGGCGCATCGTGGTCGAGGCGAACATGGGCGGCATCGGCGCTGTCATGGCCTATGGCAGTGAAGAACAGAAACAAAAGGTCGCGCCCTATGTTCTGGCGGGGGACAAACCGGCGATCTGCATCACCGAACCCGAGGCCGGATCGGCCGCAACGGAAATGACCACCACCGCCACCCGGTGTGAGGGCGGATATGTGTTGAACGGCACCAAACACTGGATCACCGGGGGCGGTGTGTCAAAGGTGCATCTGGTGTTTGCGCGCGTGATCGAAAACGGCGTGACCCAGGGGATCGGTGGTTTCCTCGCGTTTCGCGGAGAAACCGAAGGGCTGCGCGTGGGCGCGCGCGAACCGGCCATGGGCCTGCGCGGTATTCCCGAAACCCACATGCATTTCGACGATATGTTCGTGGCTGATAACATGGTTGTGCGTCTGCCCGAAGGGTTCAAGCGGGGCTTTGCCGCGTTGATGAATGCCTATAACGGCCAACGGGTGGGTGCGGCCACTGTGGCACACGGCCTGGCCCAGGGCGCGTTCGAGCGGGCGCGCGATTATATGTTGGAGCGCGAACAGTTTGGCCGCCCGATTGCCGAATTTCAGGGGCTGCAGTGGATGCTGGCCGATATGTCGGTCGGGTTATCGGCATCTCAGGCGCTGATTTACAAGGCTGCGCTGGGTGCGGGTGACGGGTTTCCCAGCATGCAGGATGCCGCACAGGCCAAGATCCTGGCGTCGGACACGGCGATCAAGGTGGCCAATGACGCGCTGCAGATTCACGGCGCGATGGGGTATTCGCGCAACCTGCCGATGGAGCGGATGGCGCGGGATGTGCGCATGTTCACCATCGCCGGGGGCACCGCGCAGATGTTGCGCAATCAGGTGGCCTCATCCGTTTTGGGAATGAAACTGCCGCAAACCCGCGATGGATATGCACAGGCTGATCGGTTGTCGCGCGTCGCATAGGCCCGCGCATACCGAATATCGAAAGCGCCCGGCACAACCGCCGGGCGCTTTTTGATTCAGGTGGTGGCGGGTTTGTTGCCGCCGGTCATCCGCGCCAGCAAAAACAGCGCAACCGCGCCGCCAATCCCGATCAGATCGGAAATCAGGCCGCCTTCGATCATGAACAGCGCCACAATGATCAGCGCGACCCGGATCAGCGGATTGGCCACGCCGCCCGCCCACCAGCCCTGAACGCCCGAGGACAACAGGAACACGCCGAATATGGCGGTGGCCGCAGCGCGCGACACTTCGAACCAGGTGCCATCCATCAGGATGGCGCTGTTGTAAAAGAACATGAACGGCACGATGAATGCCGAAATCCCGATCTTGAATGACGCCACGGATGTTGCCATCGGGTTTGACCCCGATATGCCCGCCGCGGCGTAACTGGCCAGAGCCACCGGCGGTGTGATCGCCGACACCACGGCAAAATAGAACACAAAGAAATGCGCCGTCAGCGCCGGAATGCCCAGTTGCACCAGGCCCGGTGCCACGACCGACGCGGCCACGGCATAGGCGGCGGTGGTCGGCATGCCCATGCCCAGCAGGATCGAAATGCACATGGCAAAAAACAACGCCAGCAATTGGTTGGCATCGGCAATATCAAGCAGAACCGATGAAAACCGCGCGCCAACCCCGGTCAGGGAAATAACCCCGACGATGATACCGGCACAGGCACAGACCGCGATGATCTGAATGGACATGATGCCAGCGATTTCAAACGCCTTTGACACCGATTTGATGCCCATCCGGTACGGCGTCAGCCAACTGACCACCGCGGCCGAGGCGGTGGCCAAGGTGCCCGCCCGGATCACCGAATAGCCCATGAACAAGGCCGTGATCAGGATGATGATCGGCAGGAAAAGATAGACCCGGCGGATCATGTCCCTGAACTTGGGCAACTCATCTTCGCGCATTCCGCGCATGCCCAGTTTTGCCGCCTCAAAATCAACCATGAAGTAGATCGAAACGAAATACAAAACCGCCGGGATGATCGCGGCAATGGCGATGTCGGTGTATGGAATGCCGGTGATTTCGGCCATGATGAACGCGCCGGCGCCCATGATCGGCGGCATGATTTGTCCGCCGGTCGATGCTGCGGCCTCAACCGCGCCGGCGGTTTTGGGTTTATACCCAACCTTTTTCATCAGCGGAATGGTGAGCGAGCCTGTGGCCACCACATTGCCCGCCGATGTGCCGTTGATCATCCCCATCAAACCGGATGCGAAAATCGCCACCTTGGCCGGGCCACCGCGCGCGCGCCCGGCGGCGGCAAAGGCGAAGTTGACGAAATATTCCCCCACTTTCGAGGCCTGCAAAAACGCGGCGAAAATGATGAACAGGATGATATAGGTCGATGAAACGGCGGTGGTTGGCCCAAGGATACCGGCATCGGTATAAACCTGGCTAAAGAAACGCTCCCACGCGATGTCGGGGGCATTCAGGAAACCGGGCAGCTTTTCACCCACGAACACATAAAGCAGAAAAAAACCCGAAATCACAATCAGCGCCAAACCGGCCACACGGCGGGTCAGCTCCATGATCAGGGCGGTGCCGGCAACGGCTGCGATGCTCATCCCGATGGGGGCAAAGGGCGTGCCGGTGGCATTGCGCATCAAGGTGCCAAAGATCGTGATCAGATAGGTCGCAACAGTGATCGCACAGACCGACAACAGCACATCGGCAGGCGCAATGGTGCCGCGCACCCGGGGCCGCACCCAGCCCAGAACAATGCCCATGCCGGTTGCCACAACCAAAGGGATGCCGAAATGATAGATTTCGCGCGCCTTGATCCCCGGATCAACGCCATTCCACATCACGCCGCCCTGAATATCCATGGCAAAGCCAAAGGCCGTGTAAAGCGCATAAAATGCGGGCAAAAGACCAAGGAAAGCAACGATATCCAAAGGATTGCGCCGGTCGTTTTCATCGTCAGGAAAGGCGCGGGCAGAATACAGGATAAACCCAAGGATCAGCGCCCCGGCGATATGAACAATGCGAAAATTCCAGGTTTCCATCGGAAACACCGGCAAGCCGGGAATATCAACGCCGGTCCAGGACCGGATCGACCACCCGTTCAGCACCGCCATATGAAAAATGGCGTACAACCCGGAAAACGCCGCCACCGCAAGATAGGTCCGCCCGCTAAAAATACGGCGGTTATGTTCGATTGGTTCGTCGTCCACCCCTTCGGTATCCAATGGGCCGTTGATCTGATCATCGCGGGGGGCGGATGTTGTCATTGGGTTCCTCCATGCGGTTGTCTGCAGAAGGCAGCCGCGTTGACGTTCAATTCAGGGCGTAAAATAGTGCAGAGGCAAGCGGGGCCGCACAATGGCGCGGCCCCGAGCAATGTTTATTTGCTGTGAATCTGGTCGGCGGGAATGTCGGCGCCGGCATTTTCAATAAACCATTTCGCCGCACCGGGGTGCCATGCGATGACGCCACGGTTCTTGTCCCAGTTTTCGGGCAAGGTTGAGCGTGACGCCTTGTGAATGTTCATCATCCGCTCGTTGTCTGACATGACGATGTCGACCACGGCATTGACGAAGGATTCGGGCAGATCACAGTTGGCGATCGCAAAGTTCCACATCGAAACCGAACGTGCATCTTTTTCCAGCGTGGTATAAGTGCTTGCGGCTATATCAAAGGGTGCAACCGGATAGGCATCCATGATCTTTTGCTGCTCTTCTTCGGTGAATTCGATGATGTTCACATCGGTCTGCACCTCAAGCTGGCTGACGGCGGGCACCGGTACACCGGCGGCAAATGCGATCACATCCAGCAGACCATCCTGAAGCTGACTGCCCAGATCTGTCCAGCCACCATTGCGGCGTTCGTATTTCACGCCCAACGTATCCATCATCAGCGGGAAATATGTGTCGGATGTTGATCCGGCAGGACCAAACCCGATCCGCGCCCCATCGGGAATTTCGCTGACCGATGTGATGCCCGAGGACGCCAGGGCCGTTACCGAAAACGGTGTCTGATACATCGGGAACATGGCACAGGCGTTGGTCATCGCAAGGCCGGGGGCGATCGGGCTTTCACCGCGAATCGCCTCGGCGGCGGGGCCCATCGTGGTCATGCCGAATTGCGCATCGCCGGTATGAACCAGGGCCATGTTCTGGCCCGGGCCACCCGTGACTTCGCCACCGCCGGTGATGCCCAGCTCTTTGGCGACCAGATTGGCCCAGCCCGAGCCATAGGCGAAATATGTGCCGCCCTGCGATGCAGTGGCCACGGTAAAGCTTTCGGGCCAATCGGTGCGGTCCTGATGTGCCTCGGCAAAGGCCACATTGGCGCTAAGTGCTGTGGCGGCGATAAAGATGGCCGTTTTCATGGGTATCCTTCCCTAATGTGTCGCACCCCTTTTTTGGGGTGACGTTCGTGGTGGTCTGACGCAGTTGCGCCAAGTGACCCGTGAACGATAAACGCGGGGGCAAGGTTTGCAACGAACGATTGCAGAATTTGGAATTTATAACGCTAACAAAGCGCCAATTGAGGGATCACACGCGCTGTGCCACCCGGTTTTGCAAATCCGCGGATCATTTGCAGGTGGATCATGTTAGGGTTGAATCTGGCGATGTTCGGATTCAGACAAAATTGGAGACATGCAATGCTCAAGACATCTATGGCGGCGTTTTTCGCGGGTGCGCTCATGGCTTCGGCGATATCGGCCGAGACCTGGACGTTGAATAATGACGCATCAAAGCTGTCCTTTGGATCGATCAAGAATGACCGCACCGGCGAGGTGCACAGTTTCAAATCCCTTTCAGGCACGGTTTCGGCAGATGGCATGGTCGAAATCGAGATCGACCTGACGTCGATTGAAACCAATATCGAAATCCGAAATGAACGGATGATCGAATTTGTTTTCGGCGACAGTGCCACCGCCACATTGTCGGTCGGAATGGATATGGCTGAGTTGAACGCCATTCCGGTGGGCGGTCACGGAACCGTCTTTGCGGTGGGCGATCTGTCGTTTCTTGGACAAACCATCGCAGTGGAAAGCGATATGTTTGTTCTGCGCGCAAGCGAGGCCCAGACATTGGTCAGCACGGATGGTCTGGTGTTTCTTGATATCGAAGATGCGGGCCTTGCGGCGGGGATCGACAAGATGATGGAACTGGCCAGTTTGCCGGGCATCACCCGCACATCGCCGGTCACGGTGCGGCTGATGTTTGACAAGGACTGATCCCGGCTCTTGGGGTGGCACGTCTGCCTGTCGGGGCGGGCGTGCACAACCGTCATATCCGACAGAAAAGGTTGGCTTGGGCCTTTGTCCCGGCGATGGAATGGGTTAGGTGCAGGGCACTGTTCATCGGCTGTTAGGGGCGGAATGCGCCAGATCATGAAATCCCAATTCTTCAAGTCAGTGTCCGACCGGGGGCTGACCATTGCCGCGCTGACCATCGCGGTGATCTGTGCATTGCCCCATCTGGGCGTGTTGGTGGCGGCGTTCATGGGGTCGCTTGATACGCTGACCCATTTGGCGGAAACGGTTTTGGGCGGCTATACCCAGACCACTCTGGCGCTTGTCGTGCTGGTGTGCATCGGCACGGCCAGTATCGGCACCGGGGCCGCGTGGGTTGTGACCATGGCCGAATTTCCCGGCCGCCGCTGGTTTGAAATTGCGCTGGTTATTCCGCTGGCCTTTCCGGCCTATGTTCTGGCCTATGCCTATACGCATCTGTTGGATCATCCGGGCATTGTGCAATCGACGCTGCGCGATGTGATGGGGTGGGGGCCGCGCGATTATTGGTTTCCGAAAATCCGATCCCTGGGCGGGGCGGCGGCGATGCTGATTCTGGTGCTGTACCCCTATGTTTATCTGCTGGCCCGGGCCGCGTTTACGGCGCAAAGCGCGACCACGTTTTTTGCCGCCCGGTCTTTGGGGAAAACACCGCTGGGTGCGTTTTTTCGCGTGTCGTTGCCAATGGCGCGCCCGGCAATTGCGGCGGGGGTTTTGCTGACGGCGATGGAAACCATCGCCGATTTCGGGACGGTGGCGTATTTCGGGGTGCAGACATTTGCCACCGGCATTTATACTAGTTGGTTTTCCATGGCCGACCGGGCGGCGGCGGCCCAGTTGTCATTGGGGCTGTTGGCGTTTGCCCTGTTGTTGGCGATTTTGGAACGCACCAGCCGGGGGGATGCCCAATATACCTCGGGGCGGCGGCAAGAGGCGATGGCGCGCATGAACCTGACCGGCGCGACCAAATGGGCGGCGGTTTTGCTGTGCGCGCTGCCGGTTGTGTTCGGGTTGATCGTTCCGGTGATTGCCCTGGTGGTTATGGCGCTGGAATCGCAACAGGATCTGCTGAGCCAGCGCTATGTCGGGTTCATCAGGAACTCGCTCACTCTGGCCAGTCTGGCCGCGCTTATCACCGTGGGCGCGGCGATTTTGCTGGGCGCCTATCAGCGCCAGCGCAAGGGGCGGCTGTCGTCTGCTGCCGCATATGTTGCGCGGATGGGATATGCGGTGCCGGGCGGGGTGATTGCCGTGGGGTTGTTGGTGCCGATGGCGGCGTTTGACAATGCGTTGGACAGTTGGATGCGCGAAACATTCGATATCTCAACCGGGCTTCTTTTGACCGGTTCGATCTGGTTGTTGATCGCCGCCTATATGATCCGGTTTCTGGCGGCGGCGCTGGGCGCATATGAGGGGGGGATTTCCGCCGTCAGCCCCAATATGGACAGCGCCGCGCGGGTGCTGGGACAAAGCCAGTGGGGCGTGTTGCGCCGGGTGCATATGCCCATTCTGACGCCCAGTTTGCTGACCGCCGCGCTGATCGTGTTTGTCGATGTGATGAAAGAATTGCCCGCGACCCTGATCATGCGGCCGTTCAATTATGACACATTGGCTGTGCAGGCCTTTCGCCTGGCCAGTGATGAACGGCTGGAGGGGGCGGCGATGCCAAGTCTGGTGATTGCCGCGATCGGGTTGATCCCTGTTATCCTGCTGTGTCGCAAGGTGGGGCGGGGCGGTTAACGGACGCGGCTTTGGCCTCGTCGGGCCATAAAAAAACGGCGCGCTTTGCCATCAAAGCGCGCCGTCATTTCAGGGATGTACGGGATTATTCCCAGCCAACCTCGTTAAAGATCTTCTGAGCGGTGGGCAGGTTTTTCGCCACATCCGACAGGTTCACCGTGTCGCTTTTGAATTCGCCCAGTGATTTTACGCTTTCGCTGCGCTCAACGCTGGGAACGGCGGGGTATTCATCATTTCCGGCGCTGAAATACTGCTGGGCCTGATCCGAGGCCAGATATTCCAGAAATTTGATCGCATTGTCGCGGTTTGGTGCATTTGCCGCGACGCCGGCGCCCGACAGGTTCATATGCGCGCCTTCGGCGTCCTGCGCGGGGAAGACCCAGCCGATTTTGTCCAGATCGGACGACAGGCCGCTGACATCAGTGCGCACAGCGCGGGCGAAGTAATAGGTGTTTGACACCGAAATATCGCATTCGCCAGAAACCAGCGCGCGCAATTGGTCGGTGTCGCCGCCTTCGGGATCGCGGGCAAAGTTATCAACCATGCCTTGCGCCCATTCCCTGGCGGCCTCTTCGCCATGGTTTTCGATGATCGAGGACAACAGGGTTTGCCCATACACGTTGCTGGACGAGCGGTGGCAGACCATGCCCTTATACTTTGGATCGGCCAAGGACAGATAATCCATCGGCGGTTCGGTCACGTTGGCCTTGTCGTAAAAGATGATCCGCGCGCGCTGTGAAAAGCCGAACCACTGATTGTCGGAATCCTGCAGGTTGGCGGGAATCCGGTCTTCCAATACGGCGCTATCGATGCTTTGCAGCACACCGGCGTTTTTCGCCCGCTCAAGGCGCGATGTATCCACGGTCAAAAGAACATCGGCAGGCGAATTGCGCCCTTCGGCCTCGATCCGCGCGATCAACTCATCGGCATTGCCTTCGATCCGGTTGATGGTGATGCCGGTCTGGTCGGTGAAATCAGAATACAGCCGTTCGTCCGTATCATAATGGCGCGAGGAATACAGGTTCAGATCGCCCTCTGCATAGGCGGCGGTGCTGCTTAGAATTGCCACAGCCGTAAGCGCGAAGGTTGAGATTGTGGTGATGCGTGTCATCGAAAGCTCCGTTGTGATACCTTACTGATTTACTCAATTACCTGAAGCTGACGGGATTGCAACATAGTTGATCCTTTTAGTCAGGAAAAATTTTGCGCCCCACCTGACCGGCCCAATGGGGCAGGGCGCGCCTGGGCGGTGAGAAGTTGAGTGAAAGATCGGGGGGGTATTTGGCAAAAGGAACAGTGCAGGATCAACCGTGCCATACCAGCACGGATCATGCATGTTTTACTGAGTACTTCGCCAATGCCACGCGACCGACTGTATCGCAGACGGCGAAGGGCGGCCTGTGTCAGAGCGGGTTTGCCCCATCAACACCGGCATTTTTGCGTGTTGTTGGGGCGATTTTTTTAACGCACGAATTTCTTGAATTTCACGCGCTTGGGTTCCAGCGCATCGGCGCCAAGGCGGCGTTTTTTGTCTTCTTCGTAATCGGTGAATCCGCCTTCAAACCATTCGACATGGGCGTCGCCCTCAAACGCGAGCATATGCGTACAGATCCGGTCAAGGAAGAAACGGTCGTGGGAAATGACCACGGCGCAGCCGGCAAAATCAACCAGCGCATCTTCCAATGCGCGCAGGGTTTCGACATCAAGATCGTTGGTCGGTTCATCGAGCAGTAGCACGTTGCCGCCTTCTTTCAGCAGTTTGGCCATGTGAACACGGTTGCGTTCGCCACCCGACAGCATCGATACCTTTTTCTGTTGATCACCACCTTTGAAATTGAAGGCACTGCAATAGGCGCGGCTGTTCATCTGGGCATCGCCCAGTTGGATGATTTCGGCACCGCCGGTGATTTCCTCCCATACGGTCACGTTCGGATCCAGCGCATCGCGGGATTGGTCGACATAGGACAGCTGGACCGTTTCGCCATATTCGACAGTGCCGGCATCGGGGGTTTCCTGACCGGTCAGCATTTTGAACAGGGTGGTTTTACCCGCGCCGTTGGGCCCGATCACACCGACAATACCGCCGGGTGGCAGCGAAAATGTCAGGTCCTCGACCAAGAGTTTGTCGCCCATCGCCTTGGTCAATCCGTTGACCTCGATCACTTTATTGCCCAAACGCTCGCCATTCGGGATGATCATCTGTGCGCGCGCCAGCTTGTCACGCTCGGATTGGCCGGCCAGTTCGTTATAGGCGCTGATCCGGGCCTTTGATTTGGCCTGGCGGGCCTTGGCCCCCTGACGCATCCACTCCAATTCGCGCTCCAGCGTTTTCTGGCGCGATTTGTCCTCTTTGGCTTCCTGTGCCAGGCGTTTGGCCTTTTGCTCCAACCAGGAAGAATAGTTGCCCTCCCATGGCACACCGCGGCCCCGGTCCAGTTCCAGAATCCAGGATGTGATATCATCAAGGAAATACCGATCATGGGTGACGATCAGGATTGTGCCTTTATAATCAATCAGATGGTTCTGAAGCCATGCAATGGTTTCGGCGTCCAAATGGTTGGTCGGTTCGTCAAGCAGCAGCATATCGGGTGCTTCGAGCAGAAGTTTGCACAGTGCCACGCGCCGTGCCTCACCGCCGGAAAGTGACGCGACAGAGGCATCGTCGGGTGGGCAGCGCAGGGCCTCCATCGACACGTCGATTTGCGCGTCCAGATCCCACAGGTTTTGCGCGTCGATTTCATCTTGCAAGGTGGCCATTTCATCGGCGGTTTCGTCGGAATAATTCATCGCCAGTTCGTTGTACCGGTCAAGAATTGCCTTTTTCCCGGCCACACCCAACATGACGTTTTCGCGCACTGTCAGGGATTCGTCCAATTTGGGTTCCTGGGGCAGATACCCAACCTTGGCGCCTTCGGCGGCCCAGGCTTCGCCGGTAAATTCCTTGTCGATCCCGGCCATGATTTTAAGCAGGGTCGATTTACCCGCGCCGTTTGGCCCGACGACACCGATTTTCACACCGGGCAGGAACGACAGGCGAATGTTCTCGAACAGCTTTTTGCCGCCGGGATACGATTTGCTGACACCGTCCATGTGATAGACGTATTGATAGGCTGCCATGGGGATGCTCCGCTAAATGAATTTCGCCCTTGTGTACTTGGGCTTTGGCGCGGGGGCAATGCGTTGGCTAGAGGATCTCGTCTTCGTCAAACATTGGATCAGCTTCCAGATCGGCGGCCAGCCGCTCCATGCGTTTTTGGGGATCAATCGGGGTGGCGGCAATGTGATAGCAGGCGTCGCCTTCGTTGATCACCGGCATCATCGCGCGGCCCAGAATGATACCGGGGGCGGGGGCGATGATTTCGTGTTCCTGTTCGCCAAACGGGTCGGCGACGGCGGCCAATAATGTGCCTTCCTCAACGCCTTCGCCCACCTCTTTGAAACAGCGCAAAAGCCCGCCGGCCGGGGCGCGCAACCACGACGATGAGCTGGCCTGTATCGGCGCGGCGCGGCGTTTTGGCAGGCCCTTAGTGCCGATCATCCCCATTTGGTGCATCACCCGCAGGATGCCGGAACTGCCCACACGGGCCGATAATTCGTCAAAGCGCAACGCCTCGCCCGCCTCATAAAGCAGGATGTCACAGCCCACTTCGCGGGCGGCGGCGCGCAAACTGCCATCGCGCAGCTTGGCGCGCACGATGATCGGTGCGCCGAAGGCCTCGGCCCGTTCAAGCGTGGTTTCATTGCTGGCCGATACCCGGATTTGCGGCATGTTGGTGCGGTGGATCGCGGCAGAATGCAGATCAATGCCGAAATCGGCGCGTGCCACGACCTCGGACATGAACAGATGCGCCAGCCGCGCGGCAAGTGAGCCGGTGGGCGAGCCAGGAAACACCCGGTTCAGATCGCGCCTGTCGGGCATGTAGCGGGAATTGTTGAGAAACCCGAAACTGTTGACGATCGGCACCACCATCAGCGTGCCTGCCAGACTGCGCAATTGCGGCGCGCGCAACAGGCGGCGGGCGATTTCCACGCCGATCACCTCATCCCCATGCACAGCGGCGGACACGAACAGAACCGGACCGGGGCGTTTGCCATGAATCACCTGCACCGAAAGGGTAACGGGCGTGTGATCGGACAGCACCGAAACCGGCAATTCAACACGGCGCCGTTCGCCCGGTGCCAGGGTAACGCCGCCGATTTCGAATGCTGTCTGCGTCATCAGCCTTTGCCAACCGTTTTGGTTTTGCCCTCTTTGGCGTTCTTTTCGATGAAATCGATAATCTTGCCTGCGATGTCGATTCCTGTCGCCTTTTCCACGCCTTCCAGTCCGGGGGATGAGTTTACCTCCATCACCACCGGCCCATGGTTCGAGCGTAGCATATCAACGCCACACACGTTCAGCCCCATGGATTTGGCAGCGCGCACGGCGGTTGCGCGTTCTTCGGGGCTGATCTTGATGGTTTCGGCGCTGCCGCCCCGGTGCAGGTTTGAACGAAACTCGCCCTCGGCCCCGGTGCGTTTCATGGTGGCGATCACTTTGCCGCCGATCACCAGCGCGCGAATATCGGTGCCGCCGGCCTCTTTGATAAACTCCTGCACCATGATATTGACGTTGGCGCCGCGAAACGCCTCGATCACCGATTTCGCGCTGCGGTCGGTATCGGCCAAAACCACACCGATGCCCTGGGTGCCTTCGAGCAGCTTGATCACCGTGGGTGCGCCCCCGGCCAGTTTCAGCACCTCTTCGGTTTGTTTCGCGTCATGGGCAAAGGTGGTGACCGGCAGGCCGATGCCATCGCGTGCCATCAATTGCATCGATCGCAGTTTGTCGCGCGACCGGCCTATTGCCACCGATTCGTTCAACGGAAACACGCCCTGCATTTCAAACTGGCGCAGCACGGCCAGACCGTAAAACGTGACACTGGCCCCGATCCGCGGGATCACGGCATCATATTTCGGCAGCTTTGCGCCGTTATAATAAATCTCGGGGCGGCGCGACGCGATGTTCATGTAACAGCCCAAAGTCTTGATGATATCGAACTCATGACCCCGGGCCTCAGCCACGTCTTTGAGGCGTTGATGGGAATACAGGTTGGCGTTTTGCGCCATCATCGCGATTTTCATTGGGGTGTCCGATCTGTTGAGCATGCTTTGGCCCAACATGACCGACCTGCGCGTGATGCGCCACCCCAGAGCGGATTTGACACGCCCGACACCAGCCGCCAAAAGAAGAGGAATTGGAAAAGGATATGACATGACCTATCGCCCCGATCCCGACCGTTACGACCGTATGCAATACCGCCGCTGTGGCGCGTCCGGTTTGAAACTGCCTGCTGTATCATTGGGGCTGTGGCATAATTTCGGAGGCGATTCGCCGCACGAAACAAAGCGCGCGATTTGCCGGACCGCATTTGACCATGGCATCACCCATTTCGATCTGGCCAACAATTACGGCCCGCCCCCCGGATCGGCCGAAACCGCATTCGGTGAGATTTTGCGCACGGATTTCGCCGGATACCGCGACGAATTGGTGATTTCATCCAAGGCGGGGTATCACATGCACGATGGCCCTTACGGCGAATGGGGATCGCGCAAATATCTGATTTCGTCCTGTGATGCGTCGTTGAAACGCATGGGGCTGGACTATGTCGATATCTTTTATTCTCACCGGTTTGATCCCGATACCCCGCTTGAGGAAACCATGGGCGCGCTGGATCAGATCGTGCGCTCGGGCAAGGCGCTGTATGTGGGGATTTCGTCTTACAACTCCGAACGCACCCGCGCGGCGGCGGCGATTTTGAAAGACCTCGGAACGCCCTGTGTCATTCACCAACCCAGCTATAATATACTGAACCGTTGGGTGGAACGCGACGGTTTGAAAGACACATTGGCCGATCTGGGCATCGGATCAATCGCCTTTACCCCTTTGGCCCAAGGCATGTTGACCAAGAAATATCTGGGCGGCATCCCCGAGGAAAGCCGCGCCGCGCAGGGCAAATCCCTGGCACCCGGCAAGATTACCGAAAGTGCGATTGAAAGCATCCGCAAGCTGGATGCCATCGCCAGCGACCGTGGCCAAACCCTGGCGCAGATGGCGATTGCCTGGGTGTTGCGTGGCGGCGGCATCACCACTGCCCTGATCGGCGCAAGCAAGCCGGAACAGGTGGTGGATTGCGCTGGTGCGGTTGGCAACCTTGAGTTCAGCGATGATGAGCTGGCCCAGATCGACGCGGTCGCACAGGAAGAAGACATCAACCTGTGGGCCAAATCCAGCGAAGGCGTTTAGGCGTATCTTGGCGCTCACCGGCCCTGATATTCCGGTTGCGCGGGCGGGGCAGGTGATTGGCCTTTTGGGCGGGTCGTTCAACCCCGCCCATGCCGGCCACGTTCACATCACCAAAGAGGCGTTGAAACGGTTCGATCTGGATCGGGTGTGGTGGCTGCTCACGCCCGGCAACCCGCTGAAATCCAAAGGCCCGGCGCCGATGCCCCAACGTCTGGCGGCGGCACGCGCCGTGATGGATCATCCGCGCGTTCAGATTACCGATATCGAAGAACGGATCGGCACCCGCTATACCGCCGCAACGCTGCAGCGGTTGCACCGGATGTATCCGGGCGTGCGGTTTGTGTGGCTTATGGGCGCCGATAGTTTGGCCGATTTCCATTTGTGGGACAATTGGCAATGGATTTTGTCAAACGTGCCGGTCGGCGTTCTGGCCCGCCCGGGGCAGCGCATTTCGGCACGCATGTCGCCGGCCGCCGCGCGGTTTGAGCGGTTTCGTCTGCGCGGGCGCGAATCGCATCTGTTGGCGCGTCATGACACCCCGGTGTGGTGTTTTGTGAATATTCCGATGAATACCCTGTCATCCAGCGCGATTCGCGCCTCGGGGGGCTGGCAGGACTAGGCATTTGCCCCTTGCGGGGTTGCAGTGCGGCGGCGGGGGCGGTTAAATCGGGTCTGGTCGGGCCTGAACCGGCCCGCAAAATACCGACGCACCTGGGGAGACATGCAGTGCGCCTAACACGACGAACGGTTCTGGGTGGCTTATTCGCCAGCGCCGCCACACCGCTTGTGGCCGAGGCGCCGACAACCTCAATCCGCCCCCATCCCCGCGCGAGCGACTTTTTCAAACAGGCGGTCAAATCTGCGCAGGATCTGGTTGATGAGGCGCGGCTGACCGGATCGGTCAGTTTTGCGGTGACCGATCTGCGCACCGGCAAAATACTGGAATCCCGTTCCGCCCATGTGCCCCAACCCCCCGCCAGCACCGCCAAGGCGCTGACGGCCCTTTATGCCATGGATGCCCTTGGCGCCGATCACCGGTTTGAAACCCGGCTTGTGGCCACCGGCCCGGTTGAAAATGGCCGGATCGAAGGGGATCTGATTTTGGTGGGCGGCGGTGATCCGACCCTGGACACCGACGGTCTGGCCGACATGGCGGCCCAGTTGAAACGCGTCGGCGTGCGCGAAGTGGCCGGTAGATTCCGCGTCTGGGATCAGGCGCTGCCACGCTTGCCCGAAATCGACACGGAGCAGCCCGATCATGTGGGGTATAACCCCGCGATTGGCGGCCTGAACCTTAATTTCAACCGGGTTCATTTTGAATGGCGCCGCGAGGGTGGCGCATACAAGGTGACGATGGATGCCCGATCATCGAAATACCGCCCCGATGTTGCGGTGTCGCGGATGCAGGTGATCGACCGCGCGGTGCCGATTTACACCTATGCCAAGGGTGATCTGCGCGATGAATGGACGGTATCGCGCCGGGCATTGGGCACCGGTGGGGCACGGTGGTTGCCAGTGCGCCATCCGGCCCTGTACGCGGGCGAAGTGTTCATGACGTTGGCGCGGGCAAACGGCATTCAACTGGGCCATGACGCCCACCGCGCAACCGAGGCCAGGGGCGAAACCCTTGTGACCCACAGCAGCGTGCCGTTGGCTGATGTGGTTCAGGATATGCTGAAATATTCAACCAACATGACGGCGGAAATCATAGGCCTGAGCGCCAGCGCCAAGCGTGGCGCCACCCTGTCAGACCTGCCCAAAAGCGCTGCGATGATGAACCACTGGTTGGCACAATCGGCGGGCGCGGCGGGCGCAGGCCTGATCGATCATTCGGGTCTGGGAGGCGATTCGCGGATCAGTGCCGCAGATATGGCGCGTGTCATGGTGCATGCCGCGTCTGATGGGCGGTTGCGCGGCCTGATGAAAACCTATCCGATCGAAGACCGGCCAGATGTGTTGGTTCAGGCGAAAACCGGCACGTTGAACTTTGTATCGGCCCTGACGGGATATGTCAGGGCGCCAGGCGATGTTGATCTGGGCTTTGCGATCTTTTGTGCCGATCCGCCGCGCCGTGCCGCGCTGAGCGAGGCAGAGCGCGAACGCCCCGAAGGCGGTATTGCCTGGGCGCGGCGGGCGCGTACGTTGCAATGGGCGCTGTTGGACCGGTGGTCGACGATTTACGCAGCCTGAGCCACGGGCGCCCGCAGGCCCGTCAGGGCCGCAATGGCGTGCGCCATGGGCGCTCTATTCGGTCAGACATTGGTTCACAGGGTCAGGTGGCGCGCGCGCGCGGCGCGTTCGATGGCGGCGGCGTGCAGCCGGTCAATGGTCAGCTCATAACGGATTTCTTCCAGCAGGCGCAGTTCGGTGTCTTCGATCCGGCCATCGGCGGCGGCCACATCACAGGCCATCGCATAGGCAGTTTCATTCAGCTTTTCCGGCAGATTATCCCGGATCAGGCCAAACAGGGCGTCCAGCCCATCCTCTTCTGAAAACAGATCAAACACAATTTCGGCCACTTTTGCGATGCGGTCCTGATCGTAACTGGCAAACACCGGAAGGTGATTCACGATCCTTTCGATGGTCAGCAATTCGGCGGTGTGGATATTTGCATCCGACACGCTGACGGCAATCATCACCGCCACCAGACAATCCTGGGCCGTCATCGCGTAAGAGTTATCTGTCATGCTGATATCCTTTATGTTGCGGTGCAGAATATTGACGCCGCGCCTTGGGGGCAATAGGGAGTGACGGTTCCCGATCGTTCACTTTAACAGGAGAAATACCATGTCCGATTTGCGCGCTGCTGCGATGACATCAAAGGCCTGGCCCTTTGAAGAGGCGCGCGCGCTGCTCAAACGGTATGAAAAGGCACCGCCCGAAAAGGGATATGTGCTGTTTGAAACCGGATACGGGCCATCGGGCCTGCCCCATATCGGCACATTCGGCGAAGTGGCGCGCACCACGATGATCCGCCGCGCGTTCGAGGCGATTTCGGATATTCCGACGCGCCTGATCTGTTTTTCCGATGATCTGGATGGGATGCGCAAGGTGCCGGGCAATGTGCCCAACCCCGACGCCCTGGCCGAGCATCTTCAGCGCCCGCTGACCAGCGTGCCCGACCCATTTGGCACCCACGACAGTTTCGGCGCCCATAACAACGCCATGTTGCGGCGGTTTCTGGATACGTTCGGGTTTGAGTATGAATTCATCTCGGCGACCGAATATTACAACTCGGGGCAGTTTGACGCGGTGCTTTTGCGCGCGGCGGAACGCTATGATCAGATCATGGCGGTGATGTTGAAATCCCTGCGCGAAGAGCGGCAGCAGAGTTATTCCTGTTTCCTGCCGATCCATCCGGAAACCGGGCGGATTTTATATGTGCCGATGAAACATGTGGATGGCGCAAAAGGTGAAATCACGTTTGACGATGAAGAAGGGCGCGAATGGACCCTGCCGGTGACTGGCGGCAATGTGAAATTGCAGTGGAAGCCCGATTTCGGCGCGCGCTGGGCCGCGCTGGACGTTGATTTTGAAATGTACGGCAAAGACCATTCCACCAACACCCCGATCTATGACCGGATTTGCGAGATTTTGGGCGGGCGCAAGCCGAACCATTTCACCTATGAATTGTTCCTGGATGACAAGGGCCAGAAGATATCGAAATCTTCGGGCAACGGGTTGAGCATTGATGAATGGCTGACCTATGCCAGCACCGAATCCCTGTCGTATTTCATGTATCAAAAGCCGAAAACCGCAAAGCGGATGTATTTTGATGTGATCCCCAAGGCGGTGGATGAGTATCATCAGCAGTTGCGCGCCTATGTCGATCAGGATGCCGCGGGACGGGTGAACAACCCGGTGTGGCATGTACACAGCGGCGATGTGCCGGTGTCCACCATGGTGGTGCCGTTTGCGATGCTGTTGAATCTGGCCAGCGTGTCCAGCGCCGAAGACAAGGCGGCGCTGTGGGGCTTTATCCAACGCTATGCCCCTGACGCGACGCCCGAAACCCACGCCGATCTGGATCAGGCGGCGGGGTTTGCCGTGCGGTATTACAACGACTTTGTGAAGCCTGAAAAAGTGTTCCGCCTGCCCGATGAACGCGAAGCGGCGGCCCTGAATGATCTGGCGGCACGTCTGCGCGACTGGCAGGGCGGATTGGACGCCGAAGGATTGCAAACTGTGGTCTTTGCCGTGGGCAAGGATCACGGGTTTGAACCACTGCGCGATTGGTTCAAAACCCTCTACGAGGTGTTGTTGGGTGCCTCGCAAGGGCCACGGTTTGGCGGTTTCATCGCGCTTTACGGGATCGATGAAAGTATCGCCCTGATCGAAGCGGGGGCGCGCGGCGAACTGGCCGCGGGATAACGCGGGCCACGGATTGGCGTGAAACTTTTGCATCGCGCGCTACGTGTTTTTCAACGAACACATGAAAGGGCGCGCGATGACACGGCTGTTTATGATCCTGACCCTGGCGATTGGCCTTGCCGGCCCGATCCAGGCGCAAACGGACCCCATGCAATATCCGGCGATTGAACGGGTGATCCAGGGGCAGATCGATGCCTTTCTGGCCGATGATTTCGCCACGGCGTTTGACTATGCCTCACCCACCATAAAATCGATGTTCGGCTCGGTCGACAGGTTCGCCGCCATGGTGCAACAAGGATACCCCATGGTGCATCGCCCCAGTGCCGTCGAGTTTCAGGAGCTGCGTGAAATCCGCGGTGAACTTTGGCAAAAGGTGGTGGTGCGCGACGCATCGGGTGTCTATCACGCGCTTGATTATCAGATGATCAAGGGCGAAATCGGTTGGCAGATCAATGGTGTGCAGCTTTTGCAGGCGCCGCAACTGGGGGTTTGATGCGCTGCACCGCGCGGTGATTTAGGGGGTGGTTAACGGCCCGCTGTTATTCCTTTGGCCAGAAAATCACGACATTCAACATTGCGAGACCCCGTTGGCCAAACCGGCCTGCGGGGTTTTGTTTTGGTGTCGCGGTTGGGCTTGGCGTATGAAAGGGACTGCGATGAACAAAGCGATAACCGATGGGCTGGTTCTGATGCCTCCGCCGTTTTCGGGCGGGTTGAATGTTTGGTCCAGCGAGGATGGCACGCCGGGGTCGGCCACCTATGCCGGTGCGTCAAACGCGGCCTTTGTGCCTGCGGATCAGGATTTTGGCGGCTGCCTGGAGTTGATCAAGACCCAAGGCACCCAGCGGTTGCGATATACCGGCGAAACCCCGATTTTGCCCGGCTGTTATTTGCAGATCCGTGCGCGGGTCAAGGCGGTGACCGGGAATTTGCCCGGCGTGCGCATCGCGGCTTATGGCGCACGGGCCGGGGGCAACCCGATCAACGGTGTCGTGACGGTGGGGCCCACGACCCAATTGTCGAGCTACGGTGATGTGGTTGAGGTGCGCGCGATTGTCGGCGTCGGCGCGCGCAACGGCGTTGACATGGTGTGGGGCCGCGATGCGATTTACGGCCATTTCGGGCTGGATCTGACCGGGCCCAATGGCGGTGTTGTGCGGATTGACGATATCGAAATCGAGGATGTGACCGGCGCGTTTCTGCGCAGCCTTCTGGATTTTGTCGATGTGCGCGACTATGGCGCGGTGGGCAACGGCAGCGCCGATGACAGCGCTGCCTTCAACGCGGCCGATGCGGCGGCCAACGGGCGCTATGTCGTGGTGCCCGAGGGAAATTTCCGGCTGAACTCCGACGTGACGATGGCGAATGAAACCCGGTTCGTCGGCAAAGTTTCGATGCCGGTCAATCGCCGGCTTGTGCTGCGCAAGAATTTCGATTTGCCGACCTATATTGATGCCTTCGGCAATGAGGTTGAGGCATTCAAAAAAGCCTTTCAGGCGCTTTTGAACAATACCGACCATGAAAGTCTGGATATGGGCGGGCGGCGGATTGAGCTGAGCGAGCCGATAGACATGGCGGCCGCGGTTGACAACCTGACCACCTATGAGATCCGCCGGGTGATCCGAAACGGGCAGTTCAACTGTGTGCCGGGCACCGGGTGGAACACGCCGGCCGTGTCCTCATCGGCGCGGTATTCCGAGAATAATCCACGCACCCTGACCCAGGTGACAAATGTGGCGAATATCGAGGTTGGATCGCTGGTTACGGGGAACGGTGTCGGGCGCGAAGTTTACGTCAGTTCGAAAAACGTCGGCCAAGGTACGATTTCGCTAAGTCAGCCGTTGTATGATGCGGTCGGCACACAGAATTACACCTTTCGCAGATTCCGCTATGCCCTGGATTTCAGCGGGTTCAACCGGCTGAGCAAATTTACCCTGGCCGATATTGAATTTCAGCTCGATTCCCTGGCCAGTGGCATCATGATGGCCCCGGATGGCGAAACATTTCACGTCAAGGATTGCTTCATCACCAAGCCGAAACATCGTGGCATTACCAGCATTGGCCGGGGCTGTCAGGATCTGCAAATCGACCGGTGTCATTTCATTTCGGCCGAACAATCCCTGCCCGCGACACAACGAATTTCTGTCGGCCTGAACATCAATGCCAATGATGGTAAAATCCGCGACAGCAGATTTCAGAGATTGGGCACCACAATGGTGTTGTTTGGCAACGGGCATCTGTTGGTGGGCAACCATTGGTTTCAGGGTGACAATGTCAACAACGGGCCGCGCACGGCGGGTTTGGTTCTGACTGAAACAAACGTGAAAACGGTGATTACCGGCTGTTATATCGACAATTCCTTCATTGAATGGACCAATGAGCACGACGCGCAACCCGGTTTTGCAAATGAATTTTCCTTTGGCGGGCTCTCGATTACCGGGTGTATTTTTACAGCTAATAACGTTGCATCCTGGTTCAGTTGGCTGGTGATAAAACCATTCGGGCCGGGCCATTTTGTGCAGGGTCTGAATGTGGTGGGCAATACGTTCAAATCGATCAACGGACAGATTGATCGGATTGACCGCGTGGATACATCGATCGCCGGTCTGGATCACAGTCTGGCACGGTTGATCAATTTTCAGGGCAACACGTTCAACGGCATTCAGCAGCTGACGATCAATCCTGTCACCCTGGAATTCAGCCAGAATGACAATGCCGAAACCTGGACCCTGGGGATTGGTGGGTTCCTGCCGTTTCAAGGTTATGCGCGAACGGTTTGCGCCGTAGTGCCCGAGGGCGAATTGCTGACCTCGGGGCAGGCGCGGGTTTATGATATGCCGTCAGTGACGCCGATGGATGGTCCGGGCCAGAACCGTGTGCGGCTGGGATGGTCGGTGCCAACGCGGGGCCGGGTGCAGGTGACCGCGCGGTGCGACAAACCGTTTTAAAGGGCCGGGGCAGGGCGGCGTGGTGGGCCGCCCTGCATCGATCAAAATTCGATCCAACTGCCGATGGTTAACCCGACCCGGTTCTGCCCTGTCGTGCGATAGGTCATCCCGATTTCCATATTCACCCCGTCACGAAGTTTTTTGACATAACTGGGGGCAAGGGCTGTCACCTGCCCCTGGGGTTCATGAAAACTGCGCAGTTGCAGGATAAGATGTGTCGTGTCATCGGGTTTCAGGCCGAACGTGAAATCCGCCTTGTGCCAGGTTTCACCAAGCCCCACAGTGTGCCCAAGGGTCAGATCGGCGCTCATCCAGCCGTTTGCGCGCGGGGTTTCAAACCCTTTGCCCCAAGATACGGTCGGCATGATCAACGGGCGCGGTGTGGCATTTTTGAAATGCCGCACGCCCAATCCCAAACCAAACGAAAATTGATGGCCATTTTTCGTGGCCTGCGGATGATAAGAGAGTGATCCGACCAGATCACCATAGGCGCCGTCATTTCGGCTCCAGGATTTGACGACAAGCGTGGTTTTTGGCGTAAACCCTGTTTCAAGGAAAAATGACCGATATCCGTCGGTCTGATCGGACTCCGTTTTGCCGGTATTCCAACTGAGCGCGACAAAGGTGCTGCTCTCGGCGCGCGGCCAAGCCCCGGCCAGGGCCAGATTGGGCAAAAGCAAAAGGATGGCGAAAAGAATTTGGCGCATACGGAGTCCTTTGTCCCGTATGCGCAGAATGCGACAGATTATCTTAACACATTGTTAACCGCGCTAGCGTTTCTTTCGCCTTTGCACATTGCCGCCGCGTTGACCGGGCCGCCCGGCGGTCGAACGGCCTGCCATCTTGGTGGATTCTGCCTTTGCCGCATCCACCGCCGATTGGCGCGCCAGCGGATCGTTGGCGATGGTCAGGTCCACCGCTTCCAGACGTTTAAGTTCGTCACGCAGGCGCGCGGCCTCTTCGAATTCCAGGTTCTCGGCGGCTTTGCGCATATCGGTGCGCAATCCGTCAAGAACCGCCTTCAGATTGCTTCCTGACAGCCCCTTGTCGATTGTGGCGGTGACCCGGTTCATATCGACATCGCCCTGATACAGCCCTGAAAGCACGTCTTCGACGTTCTTTTTCACTGTGGCCGGGGTGATATTATGTTCGGTGTTATAGGCGATCTGTTTGTCACGGCGGCGTTCGGTTTCGGCCAACGCCCGTTCCATGCTGCCGGTGATCCGGTCGGCATACATGATCACCCGGCCTTCGGCATTGCGCGCGGCCCGGCCGATGGTTTGCACAAGGCTGGTTTCACTGCGCAGGAACCCTTCCTTGTCCGCATCCAGAATGGCCACCAGCCCACATTCAGGAATATCCAATCCCTCGCGCAACAGGTTAATGCCGATTAACACATCAAACGCCCCCAGCCGCAGATCGCGCAGGATTTCGATACGTTCCAATGTGTCGATATCACTGTGCATATAGCGCACTTTGATGCCCTGTTCATGTAAATATTCGGTTAAATCCTCGGCCATGCGTTTGGTCAAAACAGTGCAAAGTGTACGATACCCGTCTTGCGTGACTTTGCGGATTTCATCGAGCAAATCATCAACCTGCATTTCAACAGGGCGGATTTCAACGTATGGATCAATCAGGCCCGTGGGGCGGATCACCTGTTCGGTAAACACACCGCCGGTCTGCTCCATCTCCCAGGCGGCAGGCGTGGCCGACACAAACACCGATTGTGGGCGCATGGCATCCCATTCTTCGAATTTCAGCGGGCGGTTATCCATGCACGACGGCAGGCGGAAACCGTGTTCGGCCAAAGTGAATTTGCGCCGATAGTC
This sequence comes from Oceaniglobus ichthyenteri, assembly GCF_003057885.1. Taxonomy (GTDB): domain Bacteria; phylum Pseudomonadota; class Alphaproteobacteria; order Rhodobacterales; family Rhodobacteraceae; genus Oceaniglobus; species Oceaniglobus ichthyenteri. The sequence goes on along the minus strand of NZ_QAGK01000002.1, from coordinate 294,660 downwards.
GCCTTTGTACATGCCGCCGATTTGCGGCACGGACACGTGGGATTCATCGGCAAACACAATCGCATTATCGGGGATGAATTCAAACAGGGTGGGGGGCGGTTCGCCCGGCGCGCGCCCGGTCAGATAGCGCGAATAGTTTTCAATGCCGTTGCACACGCCGGTGGCCTCAAGCATTTCAATATCGAAATTGGTTCGTTGTTCCAGGCGCTGCGCCTCAAGCAGTTTGCCGTCATTCACCAATTGATCCAGCCGCATCCGCAGCTCTTTTTTAATCTCGATCACCGCCTGTTTCATGGTCGGGCGGGGCGTCACATAGTGGGAATTGGCGTAAACGCGAATACGGTCGAACGTATCGGTTTTTTGCCCTGTCAGGGGGTCAAATTCGGTGATGCCTTCCAATTCATTACCAAAAAACGACAGCCGCCAGGCGCGATCATCAAGGTGGGCGGGAAAAATCTCGAGGCTGTCACCGCGCACCCGGAAACTGCCGCGCGAAAACGCCTGATCGTTGCGCTTGTACTGCTGGGCCACCAGATCGGCCATCACCTGTCGCTGGTCATATTCCTGTCCGGCGATCAGATCGATTGTCATCGCGCCATAGGTTTCAACCGAGCCGATGCCGTAAATACACGACACTGACGCCACGATGATCACATCGTCGCGTTCCAACAACGCCCGCGTGGCCGAGTGGCGCATGCGGTCGATCTGTTCGTTGATCTGGGATTCTTTTTCGATATAGGTGTCGGACCGGGCGACATAGGCTTCGGGTTGGTAATAGTCATAGAACGACACGAAATATTCGACCGCGTTGTCGGGAAAGAAACCTTTGAATTCGCCATATAACTGCGCCGCTAGGGTTTTGTTGGGTGCCAGAATGATGGCCGGGCGTTGGGTTTCTTCGATCACTTTCGCCATCGTATAGGTTTTGCCGGTGCCCGTGGCCCCCAACAACACCTGATCGCGCTCGCCCGCCTTGATCGCGGCTGAAATCTCTTTGATCGCGGTGGGCTGATCGCCCGCCGGAGAAAATTCGCTGTTCATGCGAAAGGCGCGCCCACCCTCAAGTTTGGGTTTGGTCAAGACATCTGGGCGCTCGGTGATCGCGTTGGTATTGTTATGTGGCATGGCAATTCCTTGGTTGCCTTATAAATGGCCCCCGCGCGGCCAGTTGCAAGCGTTGCCTTGCCAAAGGGGGCCGATGTCGGTGGCAGTAAGCCGCCTGAACGGCTCTGTGGGGCATTTTAATCAATCTAGGGTTGTATTTTATACTTGTTTTAAAAGACCGCCCATGCGTTATTAAAAGGGCAAGCAGCAAGGCCTGGTTGCCGAAGCCCCGTTTTCCACCCACCCCTCGCTCACCCAGCGCGGGCTTCGGCAACCAGCGCTTTTTAACTGTCCGCCACTTGCTTTTCGGGGTGTTGTGGCCAATAACCTGTCGCACCATAGTCGGAGGTCACCCCATGGGCGCGCGCATTTACAAACCAGCCAAAACCGCCATGTCGTCGGGCACGGCAAAAACGCATGAATGGGTGCTGGAATTTGTCCCCACCGCGCCCCGTGAAATTGACCCGCTGATGGGCTGGACCAGCAGCGCCGACACCCAGGCCCAGGTGCGCCTGCGGTTCCAAACCAAAGAAGAAGCGTTGGAATATGCCAACGATCGCGGCATCGTTGCCGTTGTCACCCAGCCTCGTACGCGGCGCGCCAACATCCGCGCGGGTGGCTATGGCGAAAACTTTGCCACCAACCGGCGTGGATCCTGGACCCATTAGGATCGTGTAAACCGCGGCAAAGTGCCCGCGAATTTTTCGTGTATTTATGGCGGGACTGCACGGCATTGTTCCGGGGCATTCGGCGCTAATTGCAACTTTTCTCACACCAATCCGACGGGCGGCCTTTCTGGTCGCCCAATTCATTTCAAGCCCTGCCGGAGCGCATCCTGATGACCATCACCCACCTTGTCACCCATTCCGGCGGCTTTCATGCCGATGAATTGTTGTCATCGGTCATCCTGACGCGGCTGTATCCCGAGGCCCGGTTGATTCGCAGCCGTGACACCTCCTGGATCACCCCCGGCCCCGACCGGATCATCTATGACGTGGGGGGGCAGTTTGATGCCGAGGCGCAGATTTTCGATCATCATCAGCGGCCCAACCCGCTGCGCAGCGATGGCCAGCCCTACAGCTCTTTTGGTTTGATCTGGGCGCAGTATGGCCGCGACTACCTGCGCGCCATGGATGTGCCTGCCGATGATATCGAGGCGATTCATGGCGCCTTTGACCGCAGTTTCGTTTTGCCTGTCGATCTTGTCGATAATGGCGCGGTCAACACCTCGGAGGCGGGGCCGCTGTTTTCTGCCATGACATTGCCGGTTCTGCTGGAAAGCCTGAAAACTGTGTTTGATGATCGCGAAGAGGGCGCTGATGATCGTGCTTTCATGGCCGCCCTGCCGGTGGCCCGCGCTTTTGTCGAGGCGCAAATCAAACGCAGGGCCGCGAAATTTCGCGCGGAATCCATGGTCATGGCCGCCATCGAGGCCGCCGGTGATGGGCGCATTCTGGAGTTGCCAATGGGAATGCCGTTTCGTGCGGGCGTTGAAAAGGCGGGGGCCGACCATCTTTTGTTTGTCATTCATCCGCGCGGCACCGATTGGGCGCTGACCACGATCCGCCAAGGTGACGATACGTTCGAAAACCGCGCCGATCTGCCTGCCGCCTGGGCCGGGTTGACCGATGAAGCACTGCAAATGGCGAGCGGCGTCGCGGGGGCAAAGTTTTGCCATAACGGGCGGTTCATTGCGGTGGCCGCATCGCGCGAGGCGATATTGAAAATGGCAGATGCAGCGGTGGCCGACGCCTTGGCCCAAAACCCCTGAGCTTGCGTGTCAGGGGTGCAGTGTTGCGCCTTTTTGCGGCGCGCCCGCCACATAGGTTTGCACGATGGCGCGGTCATCGCCCATGATCTGCAAGGCAAACAATTCCTCGGCCAATGTTTCGGCCCGCCCCATGCGCAAGGCCATGGCAGGGGTGGCGCGGGGGTCCAGCACCACAATATCCGCCTCGGTTCCGGGATCCAGCGTTCCGATCCTGTCAGCCATGCTCAAGACATCGGCATTGCCCCGCGTGATCCAGTAAAAGGCGCGCAAGGCATGCAGGCTTTGGTTTTGCAACTGCAACACCTTGTAGCCTTCGTTCAGGGTTTGCAGCATCGAATAACTGGTGCCGCCACCGATATCGGTTGCGATCCCGCTTGAAATTCCGTGGGCGCGCAGGCCTGCATCATCAAACAGGCCACTGCCCAGAAACAGGTTGGACGTGGGGCAAAATACCGGATGCGCGCCGGTTTGGGCAATCGCCTCAACCTCGCGCTGTTTCAGGTGGATGGCGTGACCCAAAAGCGTGCGTTTGCCCAACAGGCCATAGGTTTCGTAAACATCCAGATAATCGCGCGCGTCCGGGTACAATTCGGCAGTGAACGCGATTTCATCGTGGTTTTCCGACAGATGGGTTTGCACATAACATTCGGGATGTTCGCCCACCAACGCGTTGGCCATTTGCAACTGTTCCGGCGATGACGTGATGGCAAAGCGCGGCGTGATCGCATAAGACGCCCGCCCCTTGCCATGCCAGGCGGCGATCAGTTCTTTACTGTCGTCATAGCCCGATTGCGACGTGTCCAACACGGCATCGGGCGCGTTGCGGTCCATCATGGTTTTGCCCGCGATGATCCGCATGTTGCGATCTGCGGCCTCGGAAAACAGGGCGTCGGCCGATGCTTTGTGTACCGAACAAAACGCCACCGCCGTTGTCGTGCCGTGATCGGTCAACAGCGTACAGAATTGCCCCGCCATGGCCCGGGCATGTTGGGCATTGCCAAATTCCGCCTCGGCAGGAAAAGTATAGCCATTCAGCCAGTCCAACAATTGACTGCCCCAGCTTGCCACGATCTGTACCTGTGGAAAATGAATGTGGGTGTCGATAAACCCCGCCATCATCAAATGCGGGCGGTGATCGATGACCGCTGCATCGCCTGCAGTTGCCGCCACATCGGCGTAATCGCCGGTGGCCACGATCCGGCCCTGTCGCATCAGGATCGCGCCATCTTCGACATAGGTATGGGCGCTGGCATCTTCTGCACCTGTGGGTTCGCGGTGAAACGTCAAAAACCGCCCGCGCAGCAAAGTATCGGTCATCGGACATACCTTTTTAAGGGGCAAGGCCACCAATGGGCCGCCTTGCCTTGTTACACCTCAGGCGCGGTCAAACGCCGGGCTGTTATCGTCAAGAAAATCAGGCTCGTCCGGTACGATGATCCGATGTTGCAGATCGTCCTTGGGGGCGAATTTGGGATACATTACCATGAACACCCCGATGATCAGGTATCCAATCGTGATCCCGTCAAACTGCGGTAGTTGAAGCGTATAGCTGTGGATCACTCCGACCGATGACATGACCGCCGCGGCGATGGCAAAGCCGCCGGCATATTTGAACCGTCCGTCAATCACATCGGCCACGATCGCGCCCCAGACCAGACCGGTGATGATCGCCCCTTGTGACAGGGCCAGGTGGCCGTCGTAATGGGCGCCCTCCATCAGTAACGCGGCGGTCAGTTCGCCATCGCCCAAGGCGGGCAACCCCTCAACCCCGGTTGAGCGCAGGGCGTTGATCAAAGACCCCCATTTGGTGATCAAAAACGCCGAAATATGCGGCAGGATCGCAAAGGCAACCGCGGCCATATGCGCCGGTTTGACGGCAAAGGCGGTGTTGGTGATCAGGCTGACCGATACAAAAACCAACACTGGCGCGGCGGCGGCAATCGGGATCAGCCCGGCAAGGAAAGACAGAAAGCCAAGGAATGCAGCAGCGGCAATCACCACGGCCACGCCGATGATATACCCGGCGCGCGCATCCAGACGTTTATACGCCGGGTGGCCGATATAAACCGTGGTAGGAAAGGGGGAACCAAACAGCGCGCCAATCATCGTGCCGGCCCCATCGGTCACCTGACACAGGCCCACCGGATAACTGTCACCTGCCGCCTCGGCGGACTCGACGTTATTCATGGTTTCGATAAAGTTATAGATCTGCACCGGGATCAGCACCAGAAACAGTTCGGGATTGGCAAACAGATATTGGATGCCCGCAAACATATCGCCAAAATACGGCACGGGCGGGTAAAATCCGATGCCTGAGGTGTCGAACGACGACTGCCCCAGAAAGATCGCGATGATCGTACCAACGGCAATCGCCACCAATCCGGCAGGCACATTGCCCGGCAGGCGAAAGCGGCCAATCAGCCCCCACAGGATGAACATAAGCGATGTGAACCCGATGATCGGATGTTCAAAGATTTCCGCCAACGGCACCGATCCGATGAACACCAGCGCGATACCACACAACGTGCCCAACATCCCGGCGCGCGGCGTGATCCGTTTCAGATAGGGGCCGACAATCGCCCCCAGGGCCGCCACGATCCCGCCCATGAAACCCGCGCCAATCCCGACCTGCCAAGCCAAAAGCGGATCATTGGTGGCCCAATAAATCGGCCCGATCACGCCGAATAGGTAAACAAACATCACCGGCGTCGAAATACCATAGGGCAGGGCGGTTACGTCTTTGCCCTGTTTGTTGGCCGCCCATTTGGCCAACAGGGTGTACACCACCACACCGGCCAAAATCGCAATTGCCGCACCCGGCACGATCCGGCCAAACACGATTTCGGCGGGCATCTGAAACACAAACTGGCACACGCCGGACAGGATCAGAAGATTCACAAGGTTGTCGGTGAAAAGCGCCCAAAAGGCGCTGGAATCGCCTTTGCTGAACAATTTATAGTCATAACTCGCGTCTGACATCTGTTTCCTCCTCGGAAATGTTGGACCTTTGGCCGCTTCTTTCTGGCGGTTTATGGGGTTATTTGTTGATTTTGGCAGGTATGGTCTGGGGGACGCTCAGTGCGCTCATCACCTCGGCCATGACAAAGGCGGCGATGACTTCGGGGCGTTTGTCGGTGCTGGAGTTTGCGCCGATGGGGCAAATCAGGCGGCTGGCGTTTGCGCCACCCGAATGGGCACGGTGAAAGCGCGCGAATTTTTCCCGTTTGGTGGCTGATCCGATCAACCCGACATAGGCGGCATCGTGGCGGTTCAGCGCTTCACAGGTCAGCAGAAAATCAAGCGCGTGATCATGGGTCAGCACGATAAAGGCGCTGTTGGGGGGGGCGGCGCGGATGTCGGCCTCGGGCATTGGGGTCAGGCGTTTTTCAACCGCCGCATCCGACAGGTTCAACTCGGCCGCGCGGCTGTCGATCAAGACACAGCGCACCGGCAGAAATTGAAACAACCGGCACAGGGCGCGGCCCACATGCCCGGCCCCCAAAACGTAAACATGGGGGCGGGCGGCATGGCGTTGGGCCTCATCGGCCAAGGCAGCGGTTCGGTCGGCATCACTCATCCGGGTCAGGGTCAGGGTGACGCGCCCGCCGCAACATTGGCCGATTTCCGGGCCAAGCGGCACATCCATATCTTCCGATTGCGCGCCAGTGCGCAGCATCACGCGCGCCGTGTCGATGGCCATATATTCAAGTTGGCCACCGCCAATCGTGCCCTGCACCGCCGTGGGGGCGACGAAAATTTCGGCCCCCTCTTCGCGCGGGGATGATCCGCGCACCTGTGTCAGACGAATGTGAATGACATCGGCGTGACGGTTCAGGAAGGCGGCAAGATCCATCGCCCTAGCCCCGCAACCGCTCAACCGCCATGAGCACCCGTTCTGGTGTGGCGGGCGCATCAAGCCGCGGGCAGGTTTTGTAATTGGCCACACTGGCCACCGCGTGCGACAGAGCCTCAAACACCGAAATGCCCAACATGAAGGGCGGCTCACCCACCGCCTTTGAGCGTTTGATGGTGTTTTCGCGGTTTTCCGACCATGTGGCAAAGGCAACGTTAAATTCACGCGGTCGGTCGGATGCCAGCGGAATTTTATAGGTCGATGGCGCGTGGGTGCGCAATTGCCCCTGCTTATCCCACCACAATTCTTCCGTGGTCAGCCACCCCATGCCTTGAATGAACGCGCCTTCAACCTGCCCCTTGTCCAGTATCGGGTTCAGGGATCGCCCCACATCATGCAGGATATCGGTACGTTCAACCCGGTATTCCCCGGTCAGGGTGTCAACCGACACTTCGGAACAGGCGGCGCCATAGGCGTAATAATAAAACGGCCGCCCCTTGCCGGTGTCGCGGTTCCAATGGATTTTCGGTGTCTTGTAAAACCCGGCGGCCGAAAGATGGATGCGCGCCAAATAAGCGGCGCGAATGAAATCGGCAAACGGGATCGTTTCATCGCCGATCTGCACCGCATTGGCGACAAAGCGCACATTTTCGGCGTCGGTTTTCCAATGCTGTGCGGCGAAATCAATCAGGCGCTGTTTGATCTGCATCGCCGCATCCAGCGCCGCCATACCGTTCAAATCAGACCCCGAAGAGGCCGCCGTGGCCGAGGTATTTGGCACCTTTTCGGTCGTGGTTTTGGTGATCTTGATCTTGTCAAAATCCACCTGAAGCGCATCTGCGACGACCTGCGCGATCTTGGTGTTCAATCCCTGGCCCATTTCCGTGCCGCCATGGTTCAGATGGATCGACCCGTCCGAATAAATATGCAGCAACGCGCCCGCCTGATTGTACCATGTGGCGGTGAACGAAATGCCGAATTTCACTGGCGTCAGGGCAATCCCCTTGCGGATGATGCCGCCCTTTGCGTTCCAATCGAGCACCGCGCGGCGGCGGGCCTGATAATCGGCGGTGTGTTCCAATTCCGCCACGATGCGCGGCGCGATATTGTCTTCGACCGTCTGGTGATAGGGCGTCACATCGCGCCCGTTTTCGCCGTAAAAGTTGCGCTTGCGAATCTCCAAACTGTCAACGCCCCGGTGATAGGCGATTTCCTCGATCATCCGTTCGGCGGCAATCACCCCCTGTGGCCCACCGAAACCGCGAAAGGCGGTGTTGGACACAGTGTTGGTTTTCAACGGATGGGAATTCAGCAAAACGTTGGGATAATAATAGGCATTATCGGCATGAAACAGAGCGCGATCCGTGACAGGCCCCGATAAATCCGATGAAAAGCCACAGCGCGCGGCAAAATCGCCGGTGACGGCCTGAATCACCCCATCATCGTCAAACCCCACCTCGTAATCGATCACGAAGTCATGGCGTTTGCCGGTCGCGGTCATATCGTCATCGCGATCCGGGCGGAGTTTTACCGCGCGGTTGAGCTTTTTCGCCGCCACCGCCGCCACGGCGCAAAACAGGTTCATCTGGGTTTCCTTGCCGCCAAACCCGCCACCCATTCGGCGCACGTTGATCGTCACGGCGTTGGATGGCACGCCCAGAACATGGGCGACCATATGCTGTGCCTCGCTTGGATGCTGGGTTGAGGAATGAACCACCACATCGTCATCTTCGCCGGGAATGGCAAAGGCGATATGCCCCTCAAGATACAGGTGATCCTGTCCACCGACGGCCATTTGCCCCTTGATCCGGTGACGCGCCTGTTCCATCGCATCCACCGCCGCGCCACGTTTCAGGGTCAGGGGCGGCGTGACATATCCGGTGCCCGCCTCTTGTGCCGTTTTCACATCCAAGGCATGGGGCAGGTCTTCATAATCCACCTGCACCAGTTTCGCCGCGCGCCGCGCTGCATCGCGGGTTTCGGCGATCACGGCGAACATCGGCTGCCCCCAGAATTCAACCTTTTCCGTGGCGAAAATCGGTTCGTCATCGCGCCCGGTGGGCGACACATCGTTGACGCCGGGAATGTCGCGGGCGGTCAACACATCAACGACACCGGGGGCGGCGCGCACGGCGGTCAGATCAAGATCGCGGATCATCGCATGGGCGCGCGTCGACAGGCCCAGATAGGCGTGCAGCGTGCCAATTGGTTCAGGAATGTCATCGCAATAATCGGCGCGTCCGGTGACGTGTTTGATCGCGCTGTCGTGGCGCAAATCCTTGCTGACGCCGCCCTTGATCGTGTCGCGGCTTTGATCGGCGCGCATCAGGTGTTGGGCCACGGGCGGATCTTTGCGTTTGTCGGTTTTTACGGGGGTTTGAATCGTTTTATTCATCTGCTGGCCCTCTTTCATGCACTTAACCGAACCGGGGCATCGCCGCCCTGCTGTTCCAGCCAGAACCGGCGAAACAGGTTTTTTGACACCTGTAGGCGGTAATCGGATGAGGCGCGCCAATCGCTGAGCGGGGTGAAATCATCGCCCAGACGCGTGGCGGCATTCAGCAGCGCCGCCTCGCTCCAATCCGCGCCAACAAGGGCCGCTTCCACCTGTGCGGCGCGTTTGGGGGTGGCGGCCATGCCGCCAAAGGCAATGCGCGCGGCGGTGATTTTGCCGCCCTCAACGGTAATATTGAACGCCGCACAGACCGATGAGATATCCTCATCGCGCCGTTTTGAAATCTTGTATGCAGCGTGGCGCGTGCCGGGGGCGGGGCGGGGCACGGTGATGGTTTCCAGAAACTCGCCCTTGGCCATATCCTGTTTGCCATAGTCGATAAAGAAATCCTCGATCGCCATGGTGCGCCTGTCAGTGCCACGGCGCAGGGTGATTGATGCGCCCAGGGCGATCAGAACCGGTGGCGTATCCCCAATGGGCGATCCGTTGGCGACATTGCCGCCGATGGTGCCCATGCTGCGGATTTGCCAGCCCGCGATCCGATCCCAGAATGGGCCAAGATGCGGATAATCCGCCGCCATCGCGGCGCGGCTGTCGGTATAGCTGACTCCGGCGCCGATTTCGATTGCCTGATCGGTTACATCCAGTCGGCGCAATTCATCAAGATGGCCCAAAAACACCACCGGCGATATATCACGCAGAAATTTCGTCACCCACAGGCCCACATCTGTGGCCCCGGCGATTATGGTCGCATCGGGGGTGTGGACCAACACATCGGCCAAATCATCGACCGAGGCGGGCAGGATGCATCGGCTGTTGCCCTTTGCCACCTCAACCCGCCGCCCGTCTTGCAGATCAGCCAGTTTCGCGCGCATGGCAGCGCGCTCTTGGGTCAGGGCATCGTCGGCGGGGCTGCCCAGGGTTGTCATCGCCTTCGCGGCCTTGATGATCGGCTCATATCCGGTACAGCGGCACAGATTGCCCTGAAGCGCGGTTTCAATCTGGGTTTCGCTGGGGTCGGGGTTTTCCATCCACAGCGCATACAGCGACATCACGAAACCGGGGGTGCAAAAGCCACATTGGCTGCCGTGATGATCGACCATGGCCTGTTGTACCGGATGCAGCTTTCCCGTGGGGCCGGACAGGTATTCGATTGATACAACATGGCAGGCATCCAATGAGGCCAGCAGGCGAATACAGGCATTCACCGGCTCATAGCGCAATGTGCTGTTTTGCAACCGGCCCACCAACACGGTGCAGGCCCCGCAATCGCCCTCGGCACAGCCTTCCTTGCTGCCGGTCAGGCGGCGGTCGATGCGCAGAAAATCCAGCAACGTGTCGCTGGCCCCGACCGCGCCGAGCGTGACATCGCGGTCGTTCAGAACGAACCGAATTTCGGATCTGGCTGTCATATATCCCCCTTTGGCGCAGTCAGACATCTGCGCGCAGGATGGTTATGCCCGATTATGATTGTTCAAAATACAGCGCAGTCAGGTATACTCTTTCAACGAATCGTAGATAATCAGAGGCGCGCATGCCCTATCTCGAAAGCCTGAAAGTGTTTGTCAGGGTTGTGGAACTGGGCAGTATCACTGCCGGGGGGCGGGATTTGCGCCTGACCCCTGCCGTAGCCAGCAACCGGATCAAGGAATTGGAGCGGCGGCTGGATGTGCGCCTGTTCAACCGCACCACGCGCAAATTGTCACCCACCGAAGTCGGGTTGGCGTTTTACGATCATGCCCGGCGCGTCGTGCAATCCCTGGAAGATGCCGAGGCGGCGATATCGGATTTTTCCCACAATCCCCATGGCACGGTGCATGTGTCGGCCCCGTTGGGCGTGGGTAAACGGGTGGTGGCACCGCTGATCCCCGAATTTGTGGATCGCTATCCCGAGGTATCGGTGCGGCTGCGCCTGTCGGATCGCAAGGTTGATCTGCTTGAGGATGGTCTGGATGTGGCCCTGTTTGTGGGCCGCCCGCCGGATTCAAACCTGAAGCTGCGCAAAATCATGGATACCCCCCGGGTTTTATGCGCCGCGCCCGCGTATCTGGCAAAACGCGGCACGCCACAGGTGCCCAACGATTTGCGGCGGCACAACTGTTTGCTGCTGCGCTATCCCCGCTCACCCGAATGGTATTGGACATTGGCAACCGCACAGGGCCCGTTGCGCATGGATGTGTCGGGCAGTTACGATTGCGACGATGGTGATGTTCTGACCGGCTGGGCCCTGGCCGGGCGCGGCATCGTCAACAAGGCGCGGTTTGACATTGCCGATCATCTGAAATCCGGCGCATTGGTTGAAATATTGCCCGAAACCCCGCCCGAACCGGCACTGTTCGGGTGCCTGTATCCACACCGGCGTTTACAGGATAACAAGGTGCGCCTGTTCATCGATTTCCTGCTGGCGCGCTGCCGTGAAACGCTGTCGGCCAGCTAGAAAGCGGTGTTGGCATTTCGGTGCGATCAGTGGATTTCGGTCAATGCGGTGGGCAAAGATTTTAACGCGCCCATCCTGGACGAGAGACGGAGCTGGATCGCCCGTAAATGCCGTGCCGGTTGCATGGCCCGATGCCCCCCGCCCCTTGACCCAGATCAAAGTATCAGGCTGTGTCGTCGGGTAATCAAATCACAGATTTTACCGAAGTGAGTGTATGCAATGACGTGGAAAGACAAACTTGGCGAAACCCGCAATGGGCTGCGCACCCTGAACGGTGCAATTTCAAACACCACCCAGGCGTTCAACGCCATGGGAAAAACCGTCAAGGAAGGCGGCACGTTGGATTTCAAGACCAAGGAATTCATCGCGCTGGGCATTTCCATCGCGGTGCGGTGCGAACCATGCATTTCCCTGCATGTCGAAGCCTTGATCAAGGCGGGTGCAACCCGCGAAGAATTGGGCGATGTGTTGGCCATGTCGATCCAGATGGGCGGTGGCCCGGCCATGATGTACGCCGCCAAAGCGTTGGAATGTTACGACGAACTGACCGCGTGATGCGGGCGGGTGAGGCCGGTTATGGCCTCACTCTCCCCGGGATGCGCCCCGCGTAGAACCGGAATTTTTGCACCATGGGGCCAATTTTTTTGGAGAGTTGGCCGTGCCTTGAGTAATCTGATATGGGTCGGGGTCTGTGCAAGGCCCGGGCGCCATGCCGCAGACATGCCAGATTTATGAATGTGAAACATTCGGAGGACACGCCATGAAACAATTCGCATTGACACTTGCCCTGACCCTGGGCGCCGGGGCCGCATTGGCCGAGGGTGCAGTGGGCATCAGCAAAGACATGCATTCGGCCACGGTGCAAACCCCGTCAGGCGCGGTTGAGATCAGCCGGATTCAGGATACCGACCACTTGATCAGTGATGAATGGGCCCGCACATCGCGCCCGTGCCCCGAATTTTGCATTCAGCCCCATTCACCCGCCCCCGGCGTACACACGATCGGCGAGCTGGAATTGATCGAAATGTTGCAAGACCCCAACGCCACGGTGGTGGACAGCCGCACCAGCGACTGGTTTCTTGGCGGCACGATCCCGGGCGCGATCAACATTCCCTATACCTATGTCGTGGATGAACTGGCGCAGCTGGGCTGCGAGCCGGATTTTGACGGTTGGGATTGTGAAAATGCCAAACCTGTGGCGCTGTTTTGCAATGGTGTGTGGTGTGGCCAATCCCCAACCGCAATCCGCAACATGATCGAAGAAGGGTATCCCGCCGAGCGTATTTCCTATTATCGGGGCGGGATGCAAACCTGGCGGTTGCTGGGGCTGACGGTGACAGGGGGCGAATAACCCGGCCTTTCGGCCCGAACTTTCGCATTGCCCCATCGGGATTTGGCGGATCAGGCGCTGCACCGCCTTGTTTTTGCTCGATTTGCCTGACAGCATGGTGGTGCGCCCCCAATTCGGGGGGCGGGCAACGGCAGGGTACATGTTTCGGTGAGCTTTCGTTTTCTTCACACCGCCGATCTGCATCTGGATTCGCCATTGGTGTCTTTGGCGCTGCGCGATCCCGATCTTGCGGCCGAGGTGGGCGTGGCCAGCCGCACGGTGTTGACCCGGATTGTCGATCTGGCCTTGAACGAGGCTGTCGATGCGGTGGTGATTGCCGGGGATCTGTGGGACGGATCACAGGTTTCGGCCAAGACACCGCGGTTTTTGAAACAGGAACTGACCCGCCTGTCCGACGCCGGTATCCGCTGTTTTATCATTCGCGGCAATCACGACGCCGCCTCAAAAATCACCAGGGAACTGGTGCCGCCCCCCGGCACCCATATTTTTGCCACCAAACCGGGCACTGAACAGTTTGAGGCGGGCGGTCATACCATCGCGGTGCATGGCCTGTCGTTTTGCGATGGGTCCATCCCCGAAAGCCTGTTGCCGAAATATCCCGCGCCGGTTGCGGGGGCCTTCAACATCGGGATCATGCACACCAGTTTGAATGGCAGCGCGCAGCATGATGTCTATGCCCCCTGCAGCCTTGGCGCGCTGGATGCCCATGGATATGATTATTGGGCGCTGGGCCATATTCACAAACGCGATGTGCATACGGGCCAATCCACCGTGGTCATGCCCGGCATCCCGCAAGGGCGCGATATTGGTGAGGCGGGCGCGCGTTCGGTCACTTTGGCGACGCTGGGCGATGACGGCAATCTGACGCTGGAACAGCGCGGCGTTGCCAGTTTGCGGTTTGATCGCGTTACCGTCGATCTGGCCGGGATTGATGATTGGTCGGCGGCGGTTTCCGCCCTTGCCCGCGCGATAGAAACCGCCGGATCACAGGCGCGCACCGAAGATCATCTGGTGCTGCGTCCACGGCTTTTGGGGCAGACGCCGCTGGCATTTCGCATTGCCCGCGATCAGGATCGCCTGGTGCAAGAGGCAAAAGCCATCGCCGAAACCTTGCCCGGTGTCTGGATCGACAAGGTTGAAAACCGCACCACCGCCCGTGGCCCTGCCCAGACCGATCTGCCGGGCGAACTGGTACAGATTGTCGCCACCGATTTGGCCAATGATCCGGCGCTGTTGGCGGCCCTTGGCGATGTGGCACAGGATATGCTGGGCAATCTGCCCGCCGATCTGCGCGATCTTCTGGGCGAGGATGAGGCCGCCCTGCGTGCCCAATGCGCCACCCTTCTGGCCGAGGGCACAGCACAGCTTTTGCCGCGCCTCACGATTGGCGAGGCGGGCTGATGCGTCTTAACCGTCTGGATCTGACCCGTTATGGCCGCTTTAGCGATGCGCAGTTGCAATTTCCCGCCCCCACGGCGGGTGCGCCGGATCTGCACATCATTTTTGGTCGCAACGAGGCGGGCAAATCCACGCTGTTCTCTGCCTGGCTTGATCTGCTTTATGGAATTCCGGTGCGCACCCGGTATGATTTTCTGCACCCCGGCCCAACCCTTCAGATCGGGGCGGAACTGACCCATGCAAACGGCACGCTGGATGTGGTGCGGGTGAAACGCAATGGGCCAAGTTTGCAGGACAACATGGGCAATACCCTGCCCGAGGCAACGATGCAGGCGGCCCTGGCCGGGCTGGGCCGTGATGGATACGGGGCGATGTTTTCGTTGGATGACGATACGCTGGAACAGGGCGGTGAATCGATCCTGTCCAGCAGGGGGGATCTGGGTGAGATGCTGTTTTCCGCCAGTGCCGGATTGGCCGGGCTTGGCCCGCAACTCGATACAATTCGCAAAGAACTGGATGGCTTTCACAAGCCCCGGGCGCGCAATACCACGCTGAAAGCCGCCAAAGAGGCGTTGCAAAATCTGGATCGGCAGCGGCGCGATCTGGATGTTTCGGCCAGTGCCGCGCAAAAACTCCAGCGCGAGGTGGGCGCGGCGCAAAAGGCATGGGAGGCGGCGCGCCAGACCGAAAAAACCGCAACTGCGGCCCTGAAACAGATCGAAACAACCTTGGCGATGCTGCCCCAACAGGCACGGCTGGCAAAAATGCGCACCGAACTTGCCCCGCTTGCCACTCTGCCGGATGTGACCGATGCCGATGCGCGCAGTCTGCAGGATATTGAGCAAACCCTGCGCGAACGTGGCGCGCAAATCACCCTGCGCGCCGAAACCATTGCCGAACACGAACGGCGCATCAATGCGCTGTGCTGTGATCCCGCGATCCTGGCCTTGACCGATCAGATCGCCGAGGCAGCGGGCCTGCACCCGTTGCACCATGCCGCCTTGGCCGATCTTCCCCGTCGGCGCGATACTCTTGCAAAACGCGATGCCGATCTGGCGCGCCAGATGGCCGAACTGGGCCTATCGGGCGATGCCGCCGAACATGCGATTGCATCGCCGATACTGGCGCGGCTGCGCGCCTTGGTGGCGCGCCGGGATGTTGTGACCCTTGCCCATCAAAAGGCGCAGGAAGAAACCCGCGTGGCGGAAAACCGTTTGCGCAACAGCCGTGAAACGCTGGGGGATCCGGCCCCTGAACAGGATCTGCGCAGCCTGTCGCATCTGGTGTCCCGTCTGCGCAGCACGGACCCCGAGGCGGTGTTGTCGCGGGCCGAACATGACTGTGCGGCGCGCGATAGTGATCTGGATCGCGCGATTCAGGCATTGGCCCCCTGGCGTGGCACGGCGGCCGACCTGGTGGCGCAAGACGTGCCCGCCCCCTGGCAGATCACCGCCTGGGCCACAGCAGAACATACAATCCGACAGGATCTGAGCGATGCCGCCCACGCCAAAGAGCGTAGTCAGGCCTATCTGGCCGCCGCGCATCAGACCATGCCCGCCGATATTCCCGGTGCGCCCACCCTGAGCGATGCAACCGACGCGCGCCGCCAACGCGAGGCGGCCTGGGCCACCCATCTGGCCCGGATGACCCCGGCAACCGCGGCGGAATTTGAAACGGCACTGCGTCTGGATGACCGGATCACGGTGCATATCGGCGAAGCCACAGCCGCCCAGCGGCAGCGGATCGAAGGGCAGGCAGCGCTGACCCGACTGACCGCTGATGTCGCCGCAAAAGAGGCCGATTGGCAGGCGAAACAGGCCGCGCAGCAGGCCCATGAACAGGCGGTTGACGATTGTGCCGCCGCCCTTGGTTTGCCGGGGGCCAGCCTTGGGGATATGCAGCGTTGGCTTGATCTGCGTGACCGGGCGCTGGAGGCTGTGCAAAACCGCGATCACGCGCGCGCGCTGCGATCACAGGCACAGGCCGATTTGACCGAGGCGGCGGCGCAGTTGGCGCGCGCGCTGCGCCTGCCTGAAAGCACCGGTTTTGCCGGACTGCTGGCCGAGGCATTGGGCCGCCTTGATCTGATGGATCGGCAAAAACAGGCGGCACTGCGCCTTGCCGAAATGCACGACGACCTGAAGGCCCGGCAAAGCGATCTGGACGCCGCCGCGCGCGATCTGGCCACTTGGCAACAAGACTGGCGCGCCGCGTGCAGTGGCACCGCCCTGGCCCAATTGGACGAAGACGATCCAGCGCTGGCGGCGTTTCTGGATGATCTTGATCATTTGGGCCGTGCCGCGGGCGAGCGGGCAGAATTGCAAGGCCGCATCGCCAAGATGGAGGCCAACAGTCACGCCTTTCACACCTGTGCGGGTGGTATCCTTGCCGCGCTGTCGCTGCCTGCGGATCAGCCGTGGTCGGGTGTGATTGATCGCCAGACCGCGGCGCAGAAGGCCGAACAGGATCATGCCCGGATCACCGCCGATCTTGCGAGGGAACAGCAGGCCCAAGCCGGGGATCAGGCCCAGATCGATGCCCTGAACCAACAGGCGCGCACCTTGGGCGAGCGCCTGAATTGGGCGGGCGATGGCACCTTGGCGGATCATATGGCAGAGTGTTTGCGCGCCACCCGGTTGCGCCGATCCATCGCCGAGCTTGAGGCGGAACTGGCCCAGCATCCGGCGCCGGACCGCGACGCGCAAACCCTGGAATCCGAGGCGGCGGAATTGCACGATCAGGTGTCTCTGGCGCGCTCTGAATCAGAGGCATGTTTTGCCGCCCTGACCGAGGCAAAGCGCGCGCTGGCGGCGGTTGGCGGTGACGATGCCGTGGCCCGGATTGCCGCAGAGCGGGCCAATCTGTTGAACGAGCTAAAAGATCAGACGCGCGCGCATCTGGCGCAACGTTTTGCCCTGATGGCGTTTGAACAGGGCCTGCGCCAGTATCGCGACAGCCACCGCAGTGCCATGTTGGCCCGTGCCTCGGGGGCGTTTTCCAAACTGACCCTTGGGGCGTATTCCGGTCTTGCCGCGCAGCCAAAGGGCGACAGCGAAGTGTTGGTGGCGATCCCTGATCAGGGCGGCGCGAAACTGGCCACCGATCTGTCAAAAGGCACGCGGTTTCAGTTGTATCTGGCGCTGCGGATTGCGGGTTATCACGAATTGGCCAAATCGCGGCCACCGGTGCCGTTCATCGCCGATGACATCATGGAAACCTTTGATGACAGCCGCGCCGAACAGGCGTTTGCCCTGTTGGGCGACATGTCGCGCACGGGGCAGGTGATTTACCTGACCCACCACCAACATCTGTGCGATATCGCGCGCGCCGCCTTTCCCGAGGCCCGGGTGATCGACCTGCATCAGTTCAATTAGGGCAGGGCGGTCGCGCCGGAAACGAAATCTTGCCAAATGGCATTTAACCTCTATATTTATGTCAAAGAGGATAAGCCATGCAATTTGCCACCCTTCACCCCACCACCGCCCGCCCCGACCTGCCATCAATCACCGATGAAGAGGCCGCCGCCCTGGCGCGCACCACGGTCAACCTGTTTCGGGCCTGGCAACTGAGCGATATTGAGGCGCGCACCCTGTTGGGCGATATGGCGCAACGCACCTGGGCGCGTTGGAAAGACGGCAATATTGGCCGGATTGATCGTGATCTGCGCGCCCGAATGGCGATTCTGATGGGGATTCACAAGGGGCTGCGCTATTTGTTTCGCGAACCGAGGCGCGGCTATGACTGGATCAGGAAACCGAACGCGGCGTTTCAGGGGTACAGCGCGCTTGACGTCATGATGCGCGGTGAAATCACCGATCTGATCGATCTGCGCAGTTATCTGGATGCCGAGCGTGGCGCGTGGTGACAGTGCCGGTGCGCCGGGTCATCTGGCCGCGAACTGCGCGGATCATCCGCTCGATCTTTCCGCCGATTGATCTGTTCGAAGATATCGCCGACCCCGCCGATTGGGAGGCGTTGGCCTCGGCCGAGGCCAAATTCAACCCGCGTATTCGCGACAGTATCGGTGATCTGGCCAAGGTGCCCGTGGCCCGGCGTGTCACCGGCCCCGGCGCCAGTTGGGTCATGGCGCCGTTTGTGCATTGTTCACCCCTGCGCCCCGGTCGGTTCAGCGATGGCACCTTTGGTCTGTATTACGCGGGCGACAGCACCAAGGTGGCGATTGCCGAAACCATCCATCATCACAGCAAAACCATGCGCGCCACCGCCGAACCCGCCGGTTGGACATCGCAATTTCGCGAATTGATCGGATCGCTCGACGCCACCATGGATGATGTGACCGGGCAGGATGATCTGCTGCATCCCGAAATTTACGGCCCTTCACAGATATTTGGCGCGCAACGCCGTGCCGCCGGTTCAAACGGCATCACCTGGCCTAGCGTGCGGTACAGCGGCGGCAGCTGCATTGCCGCATTCTGGCCCGATGTGGTGGCGATTCCCACGCAGGGGGCGCATTTTGCCTATCACTGGAACGGACAGGCGGTGGATTACGTCAAAAAGCTTGATACCGGAGAAATCATGCGCGTGCAGTAGGGCGGTAAAAGTTCGGCGGTCAAACGCCGCCGAACTGTTTTTCCACGGTGCGTTGGTGCATCAGATAGGATGCATCGCTGCGCGAGATCAGAGTATAGAACATCGGCACCACGAACAGGGTGAAGATGGTCCCGATCATCAGGCCGGTGAAAATCACCAGACCCATCGCCTGACGTGCCGCCGCACCGGCCCCATCGGCCAGCATAAGTGGCACAACAGCCAGAGCCATTGCCGCCGTTGTCATCAGAATCGGGCGCAGACGCGCCTTTGATGCGGCCACGATGGCGGCATTGCGCGACAATCCGTTATTTTCACGCTGCTGATTGGCAAATTCAACGATCAGAATACCGTGTTTGGTGATCAGCCCGATCAGCGTGATCAACCCCACCTGGGTATAGATGTTCAGGGTGCTGATCCCGAAATACAGCGGCAGCATCGCCCCGAAAATCGACAACGGCACCGACATCAGAATGATCAGCGGGTCACGGAAGCTTTCGAATTGCGCCGCCAAGACCAGGTAAATCACCACAATCGCTGCCGCAAAGGCCAGCACGATGGTGTTGCCTTCGGATTTCTCCAGCCGGGACTGACCGGTAAAGTCGATGAAAAACCCATCGGGCATTACCTCGGCTGCGATGCGTTCCAGTTCGGCCAGCGCCACGCCGGTGGACAGCCCGATCATCGGCATTGCCGACAGGGTGGCCGAGTTCAACTGGTTGAACTGATCGACCGATGCGGCGGTCACGGTCGGGTTGATCGTCACCACCGACGACAGCGGCACCATCACGCCGGACCGGGCGCGCACGAAAAATTCGCCCAGCTTTTCGGGGTTGTCGCGCCATTCGGCCGGCACCTGGGTGATCACGTCATAGCTGTTGGAATCGCGGTCAAACTGGGCCACGGCCCCGCCGCCCACCAGAATGCCAAGGGTCGAGCCGATATCGCTGACTCTGACGCCCAGCTGCGCCGCGCGGTCGCGATCAATGGTCACGCGCACCTGTGGGGCATCAAACGACAGGCTGTTCTGCACCACGATGAACATACCCGATTGCATGGCTTTCTGGCGAATTTCCTCGGCAATTTCGACCACCCGTTCGGGCGCATAAATCGATTGCAGCACCATGGAAATCGGCAATCCGCCGCCCGATCCGGGCAACGAGGGCGGCGCAAAGACATAGCTTTGCAGGCCCGGCGTGCCATCCAGGGTGCCTTGAATCTGCTGTTGAATTTCGGCCTGACTGCGCTCGCGCTCGGCCCAGTCTTTCAAGGCCCAGATGTAAAACCCGGTGTTCGCAGCCCCGCCCATCCCCGCCACCGAGAATGAGGTTTGCACCTCTTCGATGTCGGCGGTGCGGCGGCTGACCTCATCGGTGAAGGTGGCCGTGTAATCCAACGTGGCATAGCGCGGGCCATTCATGATCGCAAACAGCGCGCCGTTGTCTTCCTCGGGGGCCAGTTCGGACGAGGTGTTGAGAAACATGAACCCCGTCGCCCCAAGCAGTGCAAGAACCATCAACATGGTCACAGGCCGATAATCCAGAGATGACGACACCCGCCGCTCATACCAGTTGGCCAGCCCGTTCAACGTGCGGTCAATGATGCGCTGAAACCGCCCCGGATCGCCGTGTCTCAACAACCGCGCCGACATGGTGGGCGTGATGGTCAGCGCGACAATGCCGGAAATAATCACCGATCCGGCCAGGGTCAGGGCAAATTCGGTAAACAGCGCCCCGGTCAGCCCGCCGGTAAAGGCCAGCGGCGCCAGAACGGCCGCCAGGGTGATTGTCATTGCCACCACTGGCCCGGTGATTTCCTTCATGCCTTTGACGGCGGCGGCAGCGGGCAACATGCCATCGTCGATATGGCGGTGAATGTTTTCCACCACCACGATGGCGTCATCGACCACCAGACCAATGGCCAGAACCATGGCAAGCAGTGTCAGCAGGTTGATTGAATATCCCAGCGACAGCATGATCGCGCAAACACCGATCAGCGACAGCGGAATCGTCACGACCGGCATCACAACCGAGCGGAACGAACCAAGGAACATCAGAATCACGACGGCAACGATCAGCACCGCCTCGGCGATGGTTTTGAACACTTCGTTGATCGAGGCCGAAATTGTTTCTGTCGCGTCATAGACCAGGCTGATCGTCATGCCCTCGGGCAGGGTCGCGGTCAGTTCGGGCAGGGCATCCAGAACGTTGCCCGCAACATCCAACTGGTTTTCGCCGGGGGCGGGAATGATGCCGATGAATGTGCCGGGTTCGCCCGAAAACGTGACGATGGCATCGTTTGACCCCGAGGCCAGTTCGATCCGCGCCACATCGCGCAGGCGGACGGTGCCGTTCTGCCCCTGTACCAATGGCAGCGCGCCAAAGGCTTCGGGCGACTGGATCGTGGAATCAAGGGTCAGGGCATAGCTGAAATATTCGTTTTCGGTCTTGCCGGGGGCAGAAAGGAAGTTGGACGAGCGGATCGCGGCCAGAACTTCGGGGGCGGTAACGCCGCGCGCCGACAATTGCAGCGGGTCAAGCCAGATGCGCATCGCGTATTTCTGCGCCCCCATGATTTCCATCTGGGCCACGCCGGCGATGTTGGTCACCCGCGGGCGCACGACGCGTTCAAGGTATTCGTTCAATTGTTCGGGCGTCATGTTGGGGTTTTGAACCGCCAGATACATCAACGCGAACGTCATGCCGGTGCCTTTGGCCACAACCGGGGTTTCGGTGTCCTGGGGCAATTGGCCGCCCACGGTTTGCACCTTTGACATCACTTCGGTCAGGGCCACATCCGGATCGGCGCCCAGTTTCATCTGCACCGTCACGATCGAGGCCGAGGGGCGCGATTGGCTGGTGATGTAATCAACGTTTTCCGTGGTCGAGACAGCCGCCGAAATCGGGGCAGTCACGAACCCCTGGATCAAATCGGGCGAGGCACCGGGATAAACGGTGGTGATCGTGATCACGCTTTCCTTGACTTCGGGGTATTGGCGCACCGGCAGGTTCAGCATTGCCGCCATGCCAAGAAACAGGATCAGCGCCGCCAGAACGGTCGACAGAACGGGCCGGCGGATAAAGATTTCCGAGAAATGCATCGTCTTTCCTTATTCGGCAGGCTGTTGGGTGGGCGACAGCGACACAGAGTCGTCGATCACCACCTTGGCGCCGCTGGTCAGGCGGTTTTGACCCGAGGTGACGATTTGCGCGCCGCCCTCAATGCCACGGACCACTTCGATCAATCCGCCCGAGCGGCGGCCAATCGTCACGAACACCTGTTTGACGGTCAGCTCGCCTTCGGTTTCGGCAGGTTCGACCACATAGATCGAATCGCCATAAAGGCTGGTGGTGACGGCGGTTTGGGGCACGGCAATCACATTTTCTTCGACAGGCAGGGCCACGCGCACGCGCAGGAACTGACCGGGCAGCAGGGTGCCGGTGGCATCGTCTACGGCGGCACGCACCGAAACAAGGCGCGAATTGGCGTCAACCTGGGGTTCAACGCCAATGATCTTGCCCGTCGCGGTGAAATCTCCGACCTCGGTGTTGACGGTCACGGACCGGCCCAGTTCCAGCGCGCTGATCTGTTGTTCGGGCACGGAAAAATCGACGCGCATCTGATCAAGATCCTGAAGAGTGGCAAAGACCTTGCCGGGCAGGACATATTCGCCCACCTCAATCCGGGGAATACCGATTGTGCCGGCAAATGGTGCGGTCAGCCGTTTGGCATCCAGCGTGGTTTGCACGCGCGCAACCTCGGCGCGGGCACTTTCCACCATGGCTTCGGCGCTTTCGGTGGTCGTGGCGGCGCCCACACCCCGGTCGGCCAGGGTCTGTGCGCGGCGCAAATCGGTTTCGGCCACGCTCAGGGCGGCCTGACTTGCGCCCAGGGCCGCGCGTTCACTGTCGTCATCGATTTCCAGCAAAACCTGGCCTTCGGCGACGGTGTCATTCGCTTCGAAGCTGACCATGCGCACAACGCCGCCCGCCTCAATCGCCAGATCGACACCGCGCGCCGATACCGCGGTGCCAATCGCCTCGATCCCCGGCTCCCAGGTGACGGGTTCAACCACCTGTGCGGTGACCGGCACCGGCGGCGGCACACGTGCGCCCATGAATTGCGCGATCATGTCATCGCGAAAAAATTTGAACCAGACGATCCCGCCAACGACGAGCCCGAGAAGAACGATTGCGATAAAAAGTCGCTTGAACATATGTGTGATCTTTGCCTGCGGATGAAACCCGAAGCTGGAAAGGCTCTCCCATTTCCAGCGATCCACCAAGTGCCGCCTGACAAGGGGGGGGTCAAGACCCGAAGGGGGGGCAAACGGTCAAAGGATCGTGAGTTGCGCGAAATCGGCACCGGTTGCGCGCCGGTTGTATGGATTGTCGGGGCGGATGGGCACCAAGCCGGGCTGTTTCAGGTTTTGTTAAACGTCAGGCTGACACTCTCACCGCCCCCCGGTCTGGCGCAAAAGGTCAGCGTACCATTCAGGCGTTTCACCGCGGTTTTCACAATGGCAAGGCCCAGACCGGTTCCATCGGCATCGGCGCTGGCACCGCGAAAGAACCTGTCGGTGATTTTGGCCCGGTCGGAGTCGGCAATGCCCGGCCCCCGGTCCAGCACGCAAATCTGCAAACGCTGTCGTGCGGACTCCAGCGTGATCGTGACCTGACTGCCTTGCGGCGCAACGGCAATGGCGTTTTCGATCACATTGCGCAGGGCCACGGTCAACAATACCGGATCGGTTGTGAACGGGGTTGGCCCGCTGTCAGGGCCGGTGAGCGATACATCCTTGGCGCCCGCCAAACGCGCCAGATCGCCAACAACATCCGCCACCAGTTCGCAAACATCGACGGATGAAACATTTCCCGCCTCGGCCCCGTCCACGGATGCCAGCGCAAGAAGCTGTCGCACCATCCTGTCGGTCCGGTCAACCCCGCGCTGAATATGGCGCAGGGCGGTGGTGCGGGTTGCGGCATCGGGGGCGATCATTGCCACCTGGGCCTGGGTTTTGATTCCGGCCAGGGGCGTTTTCAATTCGTGCGCGGCAAAGGATGTGAATGCCTTTTCCCGTTCGCGTGCCGCATCCACACGGCTGAACAGCCCGTTCAACGCGGCGCCAACGGGGCGGATTTCGCGCGGCATTGCGCCAATCGCGATGGGGTTCAGATCATCGGCGGTGCGGCGCGCCAATCCTTCGGCCAAACGGTCAAACGGGCGCAACCCGCGCTGCAGCGATAACCAGATCAGACCGGCAAGAACCGGCAGGATCATCAGCGCGGGCAAAACCAACCCCGTTGTCACATCGCGCACCAGACGGTCACGCACCGTGTGACTGTCACCGACCATGACGCGCACGCCCAGTTCTTCGTTGATGACGGTATAAACCCGCCATTCTTCGCCATCCACGATATTGCTGCTGAACCCCGGGGCCTGTCCTGACAGGCTGTCGGTTGGGGCGCTGGCGGATCTGCCGACCAGATTACCCTCAAGCGACCAGATCTGACAGGACAGGCGGTGGGAATACCCCGCCATCGGCCCGTCGTCCGCGACCTTGAAATCCGGTACAACCGTTGCCGCGCTGGCGACATCGATGCGCCGGTCGGAAATCAGCGATGATACCATCTGCCCCGACTCGGCGAGGCGGGCATCCAGCACCCTCTCAACCTCGGCCCGGGTTGAATGTTGAATCCAGAAAAACGCCGAAAGCCAGACAACGCCGGTTGCCAGCAGCAGGATCAGGAAAAGCCGGACACGAATGGAATTCATTGCGCCCCCTTTGACAGCTTGTATCCCGCGCCGCGCACCGTTTGAATGAAATCCGGCCCCAGTTTGGCGCGCAGTTTATGAATATGCACCTCAACCGCATTGCTTTCCACACCGTCTTGCCAGCCATACAGCCGATTTTCGAGCGTCGATTTCGACAAGATTGCACCGGGGCGTTCCAGCAAAGCGCGCAGGATCGCAAATTCGCGCGGAGAAAACGCGATATCGCGGTCGGAATGCCGGCCACTCATCCGGGCGGGATCAACGCTCAGCCCGTTCCATTCCAGCCCGGCCTCGGCGCGCCCTTCGGCTCGGCGCACGATCGAGCGCAGGCGCGCCGTCACCTCTTCAAGATCAAAGGGTTTGCCAAGATAATCATCAGCGCCCAGATCAAGCCCGGCAATCCGGTCACGCACCTGATCAAGGGCGGTCAGCAATAAAACCGGCGTGCGGTCGCCACCCGCGCGCATCCGCGACAAAACATCCAGACCCGACCCGTCGGGCAGCATGATATCCAGAACCACGGCGGCAAATCCGCCATTTGCCAATGCTTCATCCGCATCGGCGCAAGTGGTCACCAGATCGGGGGTGAATCCGCTCAGACGCAGCCCAACCGACAGGCCATCGGCCAGCATCGCGTCGTCTTCGACAATCAGTATGCGCATTGGCCAAGTTCCTTTCCCCAACGTTTGTCGGATAGAAGGGCTACCTTAAGCCCCGCTTAAGGTCGGGGCGCGAAAGAGGCCACCATGAGCAGAATTTCAAACCACATCCGCCGCGCCGCGCGATCCATCGCCACAGCATTGTCTGTGCTGTTTATCGTCACCACAGCGTTGCCCGCAACCGCACAGCTTCTGAGCCTGAGCAATACCGCGCCGTTGCCTGCCGACGAGGCATTTCAGATCACCGTTGCCGATCAGGACGACGGCACGCGGATACTGTCATGGGACATTGCCAAAGGGTATTATTTGTACCGCGATTATCTGGCGGCGCAGACCGAAAGCGGGGTCAGCGTGGCGTTGGACACGGATCCCGGTATCGAAATGGATGATCCGACCTTTGGATCGGTCGAAGTATATTTCGACACCGCACAGGCGGTGATGGGGCCTGCCGATGGGCCGGTGACCGTGACATGGCAGGGCTGTCAGGACGGCGGCATTTGCTATCCTCCGGTGCAACAGACCTTTGCCGCGCTTGATGGGGGTGCCCCGGTTGCCGCTGTCGCGCCCCCGGCTGATGGCATCGTTCTGGCGCAGGAACAGGGGATGATCGACACGCTCCGCACACGCGGCGGCACGGTTTTGGTTCTGGCGGGATTTCTGGGCTTTGGGTTGTTGCTGGCGTTTACGCCCTGTGTGTTTCCGATGTTTCCGATCCTCGCCGGAGTGTTAAGCGGGCAGGGCGATACCCTGACCGCGCGGCGCGGTGCGGCGTTGTCGGGTGTTTATGTCTTGGCGATGGCGTCGGCCTTTGGCCTGCTTGGGGTTGCGGCGGCGTGGTCGGGGCAAAACCTTCAGGTGGCGCTGCAATCCCCTGCGGCGATCTATGCCGTGGCGGCGATTTTTGTGGCACTGGCGCTGTCTATGTTCGGGCTGTACGAACTGCAACTGCCCCAGGCCTGGACACGCCGCCTGTCATCGGCCGGGGCGGGGCGGCGCGGTACGTTTGGCGGTGCGGCAACCCTGGGGTTCACATCGGCGCTGATTGTCGGCCCCTGTGTCACGGCACCGCTGGCGGGCGCGCTGCTTTATATTGCCGGAACGGGCGATGTGTGGCTGGGGGCCGGGGCACTTTTCGCTTTGGGGCTGGGTCAGGGAATTCCGCTGATGATTGCCGGAACCCTGGGCGCACGGGTGTTGCCGCGTGCGGGCGCATGGATGGACGGGGTGAAGCGGGTCTTTGGTTTCGTCTTTCTGGGCATGGCGATCTGGCTGATCGGGCGGTTGATTGCCGGCCCTGTTATCCTCGCGCTTTGGGCGGCGTTGCTGGTGGGGGCCGGTATTTTCGCGGGTGCGATGGATCTATTGCCAGCCGATGCTGGACCGGTACGGCGGGGCGTGAAAACGGGTGGCGTTTTGTCGTTGATCGCAGGCGCGATCATGGCCGTTGGTGCGGCATTGGGCGGCAGTGATCCAACCCGCCCCCTGGCGATGCTGCAAAGCGTGGCAGAGCCAGCGGGCAGCGTGACCTTCAGCACCGTCACCAGCGCCAGCGCGCTTGACGCCGCGATATCGGCACAGCCCGATCAGCCCGCGATGATCTATGTTACCGCCGATTGGTGCGTCACCTGCCGGGTGATCGAACGCAAGGTTTGGCCCGATGCGGGCGTGCAGGCGGCCCTGTCTGGGGTGAATGTGATTGCCGCCGATGTGTCGGATTTCGGTGCACAGGGGCAAGAGATGTTGAACCGCCTCGGCGCGGTCGGGCCGCCCACCATGGTGTTCCTGAACCGTGACAAATCCGAGGCACCGGGCACCCGCATTATCGGCGATACCGGGCCGGGCGCGGTGCAGAAATCGGCGCAGGTGTTGCAATGAATGCCATCGCCATCGGACCGTTTGTTTTTTCCAATGACCGCTTTGTCGCGATCCTTACGGTTTTGACCTTTTTCATCGTGGCAGAGATCGTGGCACGGCGTCGGCCCGATTACCGCGCGGTAATTCACAACTGGACCGCTGGCGCGCTGGTGATCTGGATCATCACCGCGCGCCTTGGCTTTGTCATTGCCAATTGGGAAGGGTTCGCCCCCGCGCCCTTGACCGTTCTGGCCATCTGGCAGGGTGGATTTAACGCGACCGCCGGCGCGGTCGGGTTGGGCGCAACCGTTCTGGCGGCATTTTTCACGCGGCCCAAAATTATCGGCCCCCTTGCCATCAGCATTCTGGGCGGGGCGCTGGCCTTTGGCGTTGCCACGTATTTTTTGCCCGATCAGGCAAAAGGCCGGATCCCGGTGGCGATCTTTACGGACATGTCGGGTGTTCCGGTGAACCTGGCCGCGCGCGATGGGCAACCTTTGGTGTTGAACCTGTGGGCCACCTGGTGCCCGCCGTGCCGACGCGA
Source organism: Oceaniglobus ichthyenteri (assembly GCF_003057885.1). Taxonomy (GTDB): domain Bacteria; phylum Pseudomonadota; class Alphaproteobacteria; order Rhodobacterales; family Rhodobacteraceae; genus Oceaniglobus; species Oceaniglobus ichthyenteri. Next base: position 266,911 of record NZ_QAGK01000002.1, on the reverse strand, counting down.
AATGCCGATGATGGTCGATCTGGCGCAATCGCAAGCCGGGGTCGATATCATCTTTGCCAATCAGGGCGAGCCGGAAAGAAACATCGAACGCTATCTTGATCTGACCGGCCTGACAGCGGCGGGGATGGTGCGTGACCCCACCCGCGCCCTGATGCAGGAATTTGGCCTGTTGGGTTTGCCAAGCACGCTGTTTTTCACCGCCGATGGCACGCTGCAATCGGTTCACACCGGTGAGATTTCGCGCGCCGCCCTTTTGGCCGCGATCAACGATCTCAAGCGCGACAGCGGCGCAGAGTGACGCAAGCGCCCGCTATCAAACATATTTTCGAACACGAAGGAGAGCCGTCATGAAACAGACAACACGCAGAAATCTATTGCTGGGGGCCGTTGCCACGACGGGGGCCGCGGGAATTATCGGCGTTGCCCGCTTTCCGGGGGCAACGCAGGCAAAGGCGCAGGAATTGACGGTTGAGGATGTGCTGTTTGATCCGGTCAATCCGGTGCTGGGCAACCCCGATGGCGATCTGACCATTGTTGAATTCTTTGATTATCAATGCCCCTATTGCAAGGCGAACCACCCGGATCTGATGGATGTCACCGGCGCAGATGGAAACATTCGTCTGGTGATGAAAGACTGGCCGATCTTCGGGGCACCATCGGTACGGGCCAGCCAACTGGCGCTGGGGGCGGTGGATGTTGGGGCGTATGAAACGGTGCTTGCCGCGCTGATGGCCACCAAAGGCCGCCTGTCCGAGGCCGACATCACGGCGACATTGGAAACCGCCGGACTTGACCTGGGCGAATTGGATGGCGCGTACCGGGCGAACCGGGGCCAATGGGATGGGCTGATGGCGCGCAATGACTTTCAGGCGGCACAGCTTGGATTGCGCGGCACTCCTGCCTACATCATTGGCACAACCATTTATCCGGGCACCATGAACCGCGCCGAGCTGAAAGAAGCAATCGCGAACGCCCGCGCGTAACCCAATTTCATTCACTGATTATCAGGAGAGTATTATGTTGACCCGTCGCTCATTTGTGGCTTTGGCCGGGGCGGGCGGCCTTGCCGCTTGCGTTCGCCCCCCTGCCGAACCGGTGACACGCGCCGTGGTGGCACCGCCCGCCCCGACCTATCCGCCGGTGCCGGATTTTTACGCCGCCATCACCACCGAGCCTTTTCCGATTCCGGCCATTCCCGATGGCGCCCTTGCCCCGCACCTGTGGCGGCAAGAGGTGGAAAACCCGTTTCCGACGCGCGCCCGTGGCACCATCGTGATTGATCCCGATGCCGCACTTCTTCACTTTGTCGAAAGCCCGCAAAAGGCGATGCGTTATGGCGTCAGCGTCGGCGCGGCCGGATTTGCGTGGGAAGGCGCGGCGCGGCTTCAGTTTTGCCGCGAATGGCCGGTCTGGAAAGTGCCCGCAGCGATGATCAAGCGTCAGCCGGAACTGGCCCCCTATTCGGTGGCAAATGGCGGCATGCAACCGGGCCCGGGCAATCCGATGGGCGCGCGGGCGCTGTATCTGTTCAAGGATGGCAAAGACACGCTGTATCGTGTTCACGGCAGTGCGTCGCCACAGGAATTGGGCAAGGCGGTGTCGTCGGGCTGTATCCGGATGCTGAATCAGGATGTGATTGATCTGCATCAGCGGGCGGTGCACGGCGCATCGGTGATCGTGCTGCCGTCGATGAAACAGGGCGGTACGGATCTGATTTACTGAACCTTTGATCCCCCACCGCCCCATAAATCAATCAGGGGCGCAGGTAAGAATATCCCTGTTCCTGCAATTCCATCAGGCGCACCGCGCCTGATGGCACAACCGTGGCTTCGTCGATCAGGGTAATATCGGTCTGGGTGGTTTGTTGCATGGCCTGTACGGTGTTGAGACAGGCGGAAAAGCTGATATTGTCCAGTTCCAGATCCATCATCGCGATGCGGTCTTTCACCGGCGATGTATCCGCGCGCAACATGTGCAGACCGGGGCCATAGGTGACGATTTCAATCGCAACTTCCTGACCCAGATCAGCATAGTGTTTCGCAATGTTCTGCGCGTTGTTCAACGCCATGTTCATGGTCGAAAGTTTTTCTTCGTCTACATGTATTGCCACCTTGTGCATCGGTTCGGCAAACGCCGGGGACAAGGTGATCGCGCCAAGTGTAAGCGCGGCAAGAGTGGTGCGGATATAGGCCATGGTAATCTCCTCCTTCTGGTTACTGGTTATCATATTCGCGGATTGTGATATGTTCGGCAAGGAAATACCCGAATGCCGTCAATTGCGCGCGCAGGATTCCGGGTCTGGCGCTAAAATATTGTAAGAAAACGAAAAACCTGATAGGGATATGTAAAGTTTCAACCGTGGTGATTGCGTGCGCGCCGGGGTCAGAGGCCGATACAGGAACCATCACGGGCCGCCCGGATTATATCAAACGTACGCTGAAAAACATCGGGCGGGCAGGCGGCGTGTCATTTTATATCGTATCCGGTCAGGATGGACCGGAATGCATGAGGGCAAAAAGGAAGATCCAGAATGATTGACAAGGTAGACGTGGCAATTGTGGGTGCTGGCACTGCGGGGCTGGCCGCGCTGCGCGAGGTGCGTCAGAAAACCGATGATTTTGTGATCATCAACAAGGCCCCCTATGGCACGACCTGCGCGCGTGTCGGATGCATGCCCTCAAAAACGCTGATTGCGGCGGCGAATGCGTTTCATCAGCGCACCTTGCTGGATACGTTCGGCATTCGCGGAGCCGCGCATCTGACGGCTGATATTCCCGCCGTGCTGGACCGTGTGCGCGCGTTGCGCGATCATTTTGTTGCTGGTGTTCTGGACGCGACCGAAGGTCTGGGCGCGCGCAACATCGAAGGGCAGGCGCGTCTTGATGGGCCAAACCGTCTGATTGTTGACGGGCACACGATTGAGGCGCGCCAGATCATTCTGGCACCCGGGTCCAGCCCGATTGTGCCCAAACCGTGGAAAGAGCTGGGCGACCGGATCATCACCACCGACACCTTGTTTGAACAAACAGACCTGCCGGCACGGATCGGGGTCATCGGGCTGGGCGCAATCGGCGTGGAGATGGCACAGGCCATGGCGCGTCTGGGAATTGAGGTGCACGGATTTGACGGCGCGCCGCAAATGGCCGGTATTTCCGATGAAAAGATCGCCCAGACATTGCACAAGGCATTGGCCCGCGAATTTGCCATTCATCTGGGGGTTGAGGTTGATCTTGCCGCTGCCGATGACGGTGTTGAAATCCGCTGGGGCGATGACCGGGTGGTGGTGGACAAGGTGCTTGTCGCCGTGGGGCGGCGGCAGAATGTGCAGGATCTTGGCCTTGAAACACTGGATGTTGCGCTGGATGACAAGGGCATGCCCAAGGTTGATCCACAGACCATGCGCATTGGCGATACATCTGTTTTGTTGGCCGGAGATGCCAATGGAATCCGCCCGATTCTGCACGAATCTTCGGATGATGGCCACATTGCCGGGATCAACGCGGTCAGCGATGAGACTGTGAAACTGGACCGGCGCACCCCGATGAGCGTCACGTTCTGCGCGCCCGAGGTTGCATCGGTTGGTAAACGTGCCAGTGAGCTAAACCTTGAAACCTGTCTGGTGGGCGCTGTTGATTTCAGCACGCAAGGGCGCGCGCGGGTCATGCAGGAAAACCATGGAATGTTGCGCATCTATGCCGAGCGCGATGGTGGCCGCATTCTGGGCGCTGAAATGGCAGCGCCCGCAGCGGAACACTTTGCCCAGTTGTTGGCGCTGGCAATAAGTCAGAGCCTGAGCGTGCATGATTTGCTGGCGATGCCGTTCTATCACCCGACACTGGAGGAGGGGCTGCGCTCGGCCCTGCGCGCCATCGCGCGTGAATTGCCTCCCTGCAGCATATCTGATCTGGCCCGGTGCGGATCTTTGAAGGTTGAGGCGTTGGAATAATCCGATTTGATGGCAAAAGGCGCGGGTGCGTTTGCGTGCCGCCCCGCACTGTTTAAGTTGACGTAACGGCATATGCAGGCGTAGCCTGTGAGCGACGGTTTGAAAGACGCGGCATCCCTTTGTCCAATCCCCGGAGCGCCCATGCCAATTCCATCACTTCGCCACGCGGTTATTGCCGCCGCTCTTTGTCTGGCACCCTCGGGTGCGTGGGCGCAACAGGTGTTTGGCACCATCGACGCAGATATCGACGGGGTTGCGCGCACCTGGTTTCTGACCGCACAGGATGGGGAAAGCCAATCCTTTGGTCTGTCCATGGCGGTTGCGAATTTGCAATCCTTCACCCTGTGGGGAATGCCCGGCGCAGACGATATTCAAACGGTCGATGGGGCGCTGTTGCTCAGCTTTGATGTCATGTCCATGGGTACACAAATGATCCCCCTGAACGTGTCACTGACTTATCTTGAATCGGGCTGGGCCGCGGGCTGGATGGCGGATGAGGCTGAACAGATCGAATTTTCCCTGACCGAACTGGCGCCCCGCGACGATGGCGTTCTGGTTGAGGGCCGGTTTGCCGCCGAAACCAATTACAAGAAACCGTTATCCTCGGGGGAAAGTGACCCATCCCAAACTTTGCAGATCACCGGCAGTTTTACCGCAACGCTGCCGCAATTTTTGATCAAGGTGCAATGACAGAAAAATACCGATTGCAGGCCGCGTTTTACCCCAGAATACGTTTGATCAAGGCAACCAGGCGGTTCACCTTGGGGGTATAGGGCGGAAAAATCAGCGGCAGCGCCGAAAAATGGTTGGACAGGATTGCGCGTTCATGGCTGAAGGCGCGAAATCCGTAATGGCCATGGGCCATGCCGATGCCCGACGTGTTTACCCCGCCAAACGGCAGATTGGGATGAACAAATTGCGCCACCGTCAGATTGACACCCACACCGCCCGAACTGATGGCGGCGATGATCCGGTCAACCTGTGACCGCTGTTTGCTGAAAATATACAGCGCCAGGGGTTTGGGCCGTCCGTTGATGCGATCAATCACCGTATCCAGATTGTCATAGGTCATGATCGGCAGGATCGGGCCAAAGATTTCTTCGTGGTCGATTTCCATCTCGGGGGTGATGGATTCAATTAATGTTGGGCCCATCTCGCGGTCTTTTTGGCCGCCTTCCAAAAGAACGCGCGCGCCTTTGGCCACGGCATCGCGCAGCAGCCCCGCCAAACGCGTGGCATGATCGGCGTTGACGATGCGGGCCAAATGCGGGCTGGTTGGGCCGGTGCCATACGACCCGGCGATCCTGTCGCGCAGGGCGGTTAAAAAATCGTTCTTTACCGCGTGATGAACAAACACATGATCGGGCGCGATGCAGGTTTGCCCCGCATTGGCGAATTTGCCAAAGGCAATCCAACGCGCCGCTGCGTTCAGATCGGCATCGGGGCCGATGATGGTGGGGGATTTTCCGCCCAACTCCAACGTCACCGATGCCAGCGTTTTCGCGGCCGCCCCCATCACGATCTTGCCCACCTTGGGGCTGCCGGTGAAAAAGATATGATCGAACGGTTGGGCCAACAATTCGGTCGAAGTGTCAACGGCGCCCTCGATCACGGTAACAAGATCGGGTGGAAATATCTCGCTGATCAGCCGCGCAATGAATGCAGATGTGGCAGGGGCCATTTCCGATGGTTTGATGATTGCGCTGTTGCCCGCCGCCAATGCCGAAACCAGTGGCCCAATCGCCAGGCTGAAGGGATAATTCCACGGCGCGATGATCAGGCAGACGCCGCGCGCCTCGGGCCGGACCCGGGCGGATGTGCCAAGGGTTGCAAGGGTTGGCAAAACGCGTCTGGCGCGCATCCAGCGGCGCAGATGACGCGACGTGTGGCGAATTTCCTGCATCACCGGCACAATCTCGGTCAGGATCACTTCGGCTTCGGGTTTGCCAAAATCCGTGGCCAAGGCCGCGATCAGGGCGGTTTCGTTCTGGCGGATGGCACGGCCAAGGCGCGCAAGGGCGGCGCGCCGTTCGGCAAGGCCAAAGCTTTGTCTACGGCTGGCAACGGTATCACGCTGTGCCGAAAAGGCCGCGTCGATGGTTTGTGCGATCTCAGTCATGGTCATGTTTCGCCTGTTTAACGTCGCGCTTTTTGCACCGTCGACCATGGGCGCATGGTTCGCGCCAGCGTGCAAGGGGATCATGCGCGCCCCACTTACCCGACCAACCCGCACAAAGGGGCGATTTACGTTGGAAGCCCGCGGCGAATGTCCATATCATCATCACAGCTCTGATTTTTGGAGGCGGATATGCAGCGAAATCGATTTCTGGGGGAAATCCTGTCACAACTTTTTGACCGCCGGGGCGTGAGGCGGGGGCGGGATGATGCGCGCGATACCCATGAATTGTGCGCGGCGTTACTCTCGGCCGAAGGCGAGGTTGCGGGGCTGCGCCTTTCCACCACGATTCTGGCCCGGTACGGGGCCATGTCCGACGATGAGAAAACCGATTTTTTCCGGTTCCTGAACAACGAACTTGATATCGATGCAACCAAGGTGGCGACCCTGGCGGCAGAGTATGCAGCCACGCCAACCCCAGAGGTATTCAAACACCTGTGCACCGCATCCGAGGCCAGACGACAAGAGCTTTTGCGCCGGTTGAATCAGCCGGTGGGTGCCACGGCCGAACTTGTGGCGATGCGGGTTGATCTGTTGAACCGGTTGAAAGACCACCCCGATCTTGCGCGCACCGATATCGATTTCCTGCATCTGCTGCGCAGTTGGTTCAATCGCGGATTTCTGGTGTTGCGGAAAATAAACTGGGATACGCCGGCCAGCATTCTGGACAAGATTGTCGCCTATGAGGCCGTGCATGAAATCAGCGATTGGGATGATCTGCGGCGCCGGTTGTACCCCGCCGATCGGCGCTGTTTTGCGTTTTTCCACCCCGCGATGCCCGATGAGCCGCTGATTTTTGTCGAAGTCGCCCTGACCGCTGCGATTCCGGGATCGATTGATGCGGTATTGTCCGAGGGGCGCACGCCGCTGGATGCCGATCAGGCAAAGGCGGCCGTGTTCTATTCGATTTCGAACTGCCAAAAGGGCCTGTCGGGGGTCAGCTTTGGCAATCTTCTGATCAAACAGGTGGTGGCCGAACTTTCACGCGAATGCCCACAAATTGCGTCTTATGTCACGCTGTCGCCTATTCCGGGTCTGAACCGGTGGTTGGCCACGCAGATTGACGACCCGGCCCATGGGCAGGCGGCGCAATCGGTTCTGGATGGAACAGCCGAGGCCGAAGATATTCGGGCCATGGCGGCGCGCTATCTGTTGGGTGCAAAACGCGAAGATGGTCTGCCGCTTGATCCGGTGGCGCGGTTTCATCTGGGCAACGGCGCAGAGGTGCATGAAATTCACGCCAGCGCCGATCTGTCGGACAATGGCATGGCACAATCCAGCGGCGCGATGGTGAATTATCTCTACGACCGTGCCCAAACCGAACGCAACCACGAAAGTTTTGCCGCCACGGCAGCCATCACCGCGGCGCGCGGGGTGCGCGCGCTGTCAACCGCCCCATTTGTGACCAAGACCAAGGAATCCACATCGTGAGCAATACTTTATACGATGCGCTGATCGCGCCCCACGCGACCTCTGAGCAGGTGTTTCTGGAGTGTGACGATGGCACGGTCCTAAGCTATGGAGGGTATGTGCGGCGGGTGGCGCAGATGGCCCATGTGTTGGTCAACGCCGGGGTTGCGCCCGGCGATCGCGTGTTTGTGCAAGCGCCCAAAGTGTCTGATACCATCGCCCTGTATGGCGCGGCAATTCAGGCGGGCGCGGTCTATCTGCCGGTAAACACCGCCTATACCCTGAGCGAACTTTCGTATTTCATTCAAGATGCCCAGCCCCGCGCCATCATCTGCGACCCCAAGGACGAGGCGGCGATGGCGCAGATCTGTGGGCGACAGGGCGTGACGATCCTGACGTTGGGGCCCGATGGCACCGGCAGTCTGGCAACCGCGGCCGACGCGGCAGAGGATACATTCAAGACAGTCGCGCGCGGACCTGATGATTTGGCCGCGCTGCTGTACACGTCGGGCACCACCGGGCGTTCAAAGGGCGCGATGCTGTCGCACAAGAACCTGCTTTCAAACGCCATATCCTTGGCCGATCTGTGGGAAATCACCGATCAGGATCGACTGATCCACGCCTTGCCGATATTTCACACCCACGGTTTGTTTGTTGCCCTGAATACCTGTCTTCTGGTCGGGGCGCGGGTGCGGTTCATGGCGGCATTCAACGGTGATGAAGTTTTGAAAGAGCTGCCAAAATCGACGCTGATGATGGGGGTGCCAACCTTTTACACCCGCCTGCTGGATGATCCGCGCCTCACCCGTGATCTTTGCGCCGAAATGCGGTTGTTTGTGTCGGGTTCGGCGCCGCTTTTGGCCGACACCCATACCGAATTTGCGCGCCGCACAGGCCACCGCATTCTTGAACGTTATGGCATGACCGAAACAAACATGAGCACCTCAAACCCCTATGAGGGCGACCGGGTTGCGGGAACTGTCGGGTATGCCCTGCCGGGGGTCGAGGTTGTGATCACAGATCCAGACACCGGCGCGCCTGTTGCGGCCGGTGACATCGGCATGATCGAAGTGCGCGGTGACAACGTGTTTCAGGGCTATTGGAACATGCCGGAAAAAACCGCCGAAGAATTGCGCGATACCGGTTTTTTCATCACCGGTGATCTGGGGGTTCAATCCGACGATGGCCGGATCAGCATTGTCGGCCGGCAAAAGGATCTGATCATTTCCGGGGGGTACAATATTTACCCCAAAGAAATCGAAGAATTGATCAATAATGTGGACGGCGTGCTGGAAAGCGCGGTTTTTGGCGTGCCACATCCCGATTTCGGCGAAAGCGTGCTGGCGGCGGTGATCCTTGAACAGGGTGCATCCGTTACACCCGATGCAATCGCGGCACAGGTTGAACCCCTGTTGGCGCGGTTCAAACACCCCCGCCGCTATATTCTGTGCGATGCCCTGCCGCGCAACACCATGGGCAAGGTTCAAAAAAACGTCTTGCGCGACACATACAACGGGTCGGGCGCGGCGCCAGAGTAAGCTGCCGCGCCCGACCACCACTCACGCGTTGAGAACCGTGTTCAGCGCGTCAGCAGTGACGCTGACGATTGTGTCGGCCTCTTCCCGGGTCAGGCAGAATGGCGGCGCATAGCCCAGGATATCACCCTGTGGCATGGCGCGGGCGATCACGCCCTGTTTCGCCATTTCTGCCGAAACCGCCGGCCCGATCTTGCGCGCCGGGTCGAAAAACTGCCGACCCGCGCGGTTTTCCACCAATTCAACCGCGCATAACATGCCGGTCCCGCGCACTTCGCCCACGTTGGGGTGGTCGGCGACGGCGGCCTGCATCTGTTGGTTCAGATAGGTACCTACGTTTTTGGCATTTTCGATCAACCCAAGCTCATCAATCAATTTCAGGTTGGCGACCCCCGCCGCCGCGCCAATCGGGTGGGCAGAATATGTCCAGCCGTGGCCGATGGGGCCGTTTTCATCGGTGCCCTGTTCCAGAATCTTCCACATCTTCTCGCCCACGATGGACCCTGACAGCGGCGCATAGGCCGATGTCAGCCCTTTGGCGATGGTGATCAGATCGGGGCGCATCCCGTAATGATCGGACCCGAACATTGATCCAAGGCGGCCAAAACCGGTTACAACCTCATCCGCGACCAACAGGATATCGTGACGATCCAGTACGTTCTGGATCGCGGGCCAATAGCCGGGGGGTGGGGGGACAATGCCGCCCGTGCCCAGAACCGGCTCGCCAATGAAGGCGGCAATCGTGTCGGCGCCTTCGCGTTCGATCAGCGCCTCAAGCTGGGCGACCAGATGATCGGTGAACTGTTCGGGCGTCAGATCTTCGGTTTCGCGGCGATAATAATAGGGCGCGTCGGTATGAATGACATAGGGCAGGGGCAGATCGAACTTGCGGTGAAACCCCTCAAGCCCGGTCAATGAACCGGTCATCAGGCCCGATCCGTGATAGCCACGCCACCGGCTGATGATCTTTTTCTTTTCGGGGCGACCCATGATATTGTTGTAATACCAGATCAGTTTGATGTTGGTTTCATTGGCATCCGAACCGGATTGGCCAAAATAGACCTTGCTCATTCCCTTTGGTGCGCGGTCCAGGATCATTTTCGACAGGGTGATCGATGCCTCGGTCCCGTGACCGACATAGGAATGATAATAGGCCAGTTCATGGGCCTGTTGCGCGATTGCTTCGGCGATTTCGCTGCGCCCGTACCCTGCGTTCACGCAGTAAAGGCCGGCAAAGGCATCAAGTGACTGATTGCCGTCGCGGTCAGTGATATGGCAGCCTTGGGCGGTCTTGATCACGCGGGTGGGGGTTTCACCGCGGGCATGTTGCGCCAGATGGGTTGAGGGATGAAAAAAATTTTCACGGTCCCACTGTTCCAACATATCATTCTTCAGCATCGTCTTACCTTTCTTGCGGCGGGCGCGTTAAACCAACCCTGTCCGCGCGCCATCGTCGGCACAGGGGCGGGTTGTTCTGTTCAGAGGGGTAAAATAGCCATGCAAGGGCGCAGAAACGCCGGATTGCGCGGAAATTAACGGGGCATTCTGCGCCGATCTGCCCGCGGTGGCGGTGAAATCTGCGGTTCAGTCGGCGGCGCCCGGATGCAGGATGGCAAAAGGCGGCGGTGCCGATTTGATCGCCTTGGTCACGACATAGGTGAAATACCGCGCCAGCCCGACGCGCTGCGCCAGCAGATCATCAATAAGGCTTTGATAACTATCGATATCGCGTGTCACCACCTGCAACAGATAATCATATCCACCGCCCAGCGCCCAGCACCCGGTTATTTCATCGTGCCGCTCAATCGCCTGTTCGAACAGCTGGAATGCGGCCGCCTGATGGCTGGCCAGTTCGGCCAGAACGAAGACCGTGACATGGGGCGCCATGCGGCGCAGCGCGACCTCGGCGCGATAGCCCGCAATCAGGCCCGCGGTTTCCATTCGCGCCAACCGGTCACCACAGGCGCTGGCGCCCAGATTGACCTGATCGGCCAAGGCCGATTTTGAAATCCGGCCCTGTGTGGACAGCACCCGCAGGATTGCGATATCGCGTGAATCGAGTTTCAAAAAGCTCATGGGCGAGTGATGGGCAGCGCGCGCAGACTTGTCAATTGTCATGATTATCGCAATGGTGCCAATCATGACAAGTTGGCCACCCGATCCCGGATCGCTCAGGCGTCCTGCCTACCGGTCGCTGGTAAAGGCGATTGAAACCGCGATACAAAACGACGCCCTGAAACCGGGCGACCGCCTGCCGACGCAGCGCAAGCTGGCTTATGATCTGAACCTTAGCGTGCAAACCGTCAGCCGCGCCTATGCCAAACTGACCGAAGCGGGAAAAATCACCGGCGCGGTGGGGCGGGGCACATTCGTGCGGGCATCGCAAGATGATGTAAAGATGCCGTTTGTGACCCGAAAAACATCGCGCGGCCTTTTGGATATGTCGATCCTGAAACCCGTCACCGACCACGCCCACGAAGACGCATTGCAAGAAGTGTTGCACGCCATTGCGCGGTCGGTGCCCCATTCGGTTCTGGGCGGATCGCGGCCCGACCTTGGCATTGGTGCGGCCTCGGCTGCGATCAAACACTGGCTTGGCCTGTGCGGTCTGGATGTGGGCGATGGGCCGGTGATCCCGACCAACGGCAGCACCAGCGCGATGAGTGTTGCGTTGATGGCGGCGGCCCAGCCCGGCGATCTGGTGGTGACCGAAAATATCGGCCATCACACCCTACGCCCCCTGGCGCGGTTTCTGGGCCTGCGGTTGCAGGGCGTCACCGTTGATGACGGCGGCATCTGCCCGCATGCGTTAGAGGATATATGCCGCGATCACGGGGTCAAAGCCCTGTATATCATGCCCACGGGAATGAATCCGCTGGCCTTTACCATGTCCGAGGCGCGGCGTGCGGCGGTGGTGGATATTGCCCGCCGGCACGATATCACCATCATCGAAAATCACGCCTGGGGCCCGCTTCAGGATGCGCCGCCGCCCCCCATTGCCGCGCTTGCCCCCGAACGCACGCTGTTTTTCACCAGCCTGTCGAAATGTCTGATCCCCGGTTTGCGGGTGGGGTATTTGGCAGCACCCGATCATCTGGGCGCGGCGGTGGCCAACCGGCATCTGGTGACAAACTGGATGGCCACGGGCCTGATGACCGAAATTGCAGAACGCTGGATCGCGGATGGCACCGCCGAAAAACTGCTGAACAGACAGCGTTTGGCATTGGGCGATCGGGCGGATTATGCCCGCCGCATTCTTGAGGGGCTGCCGTTTCAAAGCAGTCCGAATGGGTTGCATATCTGGATCGGCTGCGCCGACGTGCAGCAGGAAAAGGCCCTTGTTTCCGCCGCGCGCGAGGGGGGTGTGGCCGTGGCGCCCGCGTCAAGTTTTGCCATTGGCCCACACGGGCTTCATCCCGGGATACGAGTCGCGCTTGGTGGTCAATCCTTCCCGGATTTCGCCCGCGGTCTGCGCATTGTTGCGCAGATTACCCGCCAGATCAGCGGCGTCGAAATCTAATAAAGCACCTAAATGATTGAAAATAAATAAGGTAATTGTAATGGTTCAATTATCGGATTGACATGATTGGCTGCCTTTTCAATGATCCCCCCATCAGCACAATCCGTTTGCGGCGGCCTTTTTGGCCGTGCGCGCCGGGTAAAGCAAAGAAATAGGAAGGAAGAACGATGGCAGTCTACAGCAAGGTTTTGGCAAGCAGCATTCTTGCCGCCGCAACCACAATTGCAGGTGTAAGCGCCGTTCACGCCGACACATGGCGCTATGCCTTCGAAGAGGCAATGGACGAAGTGCAGGGCAAGTTTGCACAGAAATTCAAGGAAGAGGTCGAAGCCAATTCCGACCATGAAATTCAACTGTTCCCCTATGGTACTTTGGGCGAGTCCGCCGATATCATGGAACAGACGCAGGCCGGCATCCTGCAGTTTGTCGACCAGTCACCGGGGTTCACCGGCGCGTTGATCCCCGAAGCACAGGTATTCTTTGTGCCTTATCTGTTGCCGCAGGATGATCAGGAACTGTTCGAGTTTTTCCGCACATCAAAAGCGATCACCGAAATGTTCCCCGAGCTTTATGCAAAGCAGGGCCTGGAATTGCTGACCATGTTCCCCGAGGGCGACGTGGCGATCACAACGCGCGAACCGCTGAAATCACCTGCTGACCTGAACGAAGTCAAGGTGCGCGTCATGACCAACCCGCTGTTGGTTGAAAGCTATAAGGCATTCGGCGCCACGCCAACGCCGCTGCCGTGGGGCGAAGTATACGGCGCGCTGCAGACCGGTATCATTCAGGGACAGGAAAACCCGACGTTTTATATCCTGTCCAACAAACTGTATGAGGTCAGCGATTACATGACCTATATCGGCCACAACAACTTTACCACGGCCGTGATGGCCAATCAGGATTTCTATTCCGGTCTGTCCGAAGAAGATCAGACGATGATCGGCAACGCCATCGACGTGGCGTTTGAATATATCCTCGATTATCAGCAGGGCCAGACCGAAGAAGCCATCAACGGCATCATGGAGGCCAAGCCCGGTTACACCGTCACCACCCTGACCGAGGAAGAGCGCCAGCCGTTCAAGGATGCCGCCGCACAGGTCGAGGCCGCGTTCATTGAAATGACCGGCGACAGCGGCAAATCGCTGCTTGAGCAGTTCAAGGCCGATCTCGACGCCGTCAAGAAGTAAGACCACGCCTTCAGGCCCCCGGCGCACCGTCGCCGGGGGCCTGTCGTTGAACCACTGACGGGAGGATGCCGGTGACGGACAAGAACCACGGCTCGCAACTGCAATCGCAGACCGACACCACCGGCACGGATGACGCGCCTCTCGAAGTCTATGAATCCAGCTTGCCGGGTATTCTCGGCACGCTTGATACATGGATCAGCAAAATTGAATCCGCGATGCTGGCGATTGGCGTGTTGCTGATGGCCGCCAATACCAGTGCCAATGTCATCGGGCGGTTTGTTTTTCAAAGTTCGCTGTTCTTTTCCGAAGAACTGAACCGCATCCTGATTATCATGATCACCTTTGCCGGTATTTCATATGCCGCGCGCCATGGCCGCCATATCCGCATGTCGGCCATTTTCGATGCCTTGCCCAACAGGGGGCGCAAGATTTTGATGATCGTGATTTCGCTGGTTACGGCGGCGTTCATGCTGGGGCTGGCATGGTATTCGCTGCAATATATCATGACCCAGGCGGGGCGCGGGCGTGTCCTGCCGTCGTTGCAGATTCCCGTATGGCTCACCCTTGTCTGGGTGCCGGTCGGGTTTTTCATGACCGGGGTTCAATATCTTCTGACCGCCGTCAAGAACATGATCGAAAGGGATATATATCTTTCGACCAATGTTCTGGAAGGTTACGACGACAACGAAACGGAGGTCTGAGCCATGGCCATCACGATATTCTCGACCATGATCGTTCTGCTGCTTTTAGGCTTTCCGATGATGATTCCGCTGATCGTCGGGGCCTTTGTGGGGTTCTATTCGCTGTTCAACGGGTTTGGACAGCTTGAAACCATGGTGCAACAGATGATGGCGGGCATCCGGCCTGCATCCCTTATCGCGGTGCCGATGTTCATTTTTGCCGCCGATATCATGACCCGGGGTCAGTCGGCGGGGCGGTTGATTGACATGGTCATGTCGTTTGTCGGCCATCTCAAGGGCGGGCTGGCGGTGTCAACTGCGGCGGCCTGCACGATGTTTGGCGCGGTGTCGGGATCGACGCAGGCGACAGTGGTTGCCATCGGATCACCGATGCGGCCCCGGATGTTGAAAGCGGGATACAAGGACAGTTTCGTTCTGGCGCTGATCGTCAACTCATCCGACATCGCGTTTCTTATTCCGCCCTCGATCGGCATGATCATTTATGGCGTGGTGTCCAACACCTCGATTGCCGAACTGTTCATTGCCGGGATCGGACCGGGGCTTTTGATCCTTTTATTGTTTTCGATCTATTCCGTGATCTATGCGATCCGCAACAATGTTCCGACCGAGGAAAAAACCACCTGGGGCCAGCGCGTGCGCGCGGTGCAACAGGCGCTTTGGCCGCTGGGCTTTCCGGCGATCATCATCGGCGGCATCTATGGTGGCATCTTTTCCCCGACCGAAGCGGCGGCCGCCTGTGTTCTTTATGCGATCTTTCTGGAGTTGATCGTGTTCCGCTCCCTTGATTTGCGGGGATTGTATGAAACGGCGAAATCGACCGGATTGATCACGGCAGTGGTGTTCATTCTGGTTGCGGCGGGTGCTGCGTTTTCCTGGGTGATTTCATTCGCGCAGATCCCACAGGCCATCCTTAGCGGGATCGGGATTGATCAGATGGGGTCAATCGGGGTGCTGTTCGTGATCTCGATTGCGTTCTTTATCGGCTGCATGTTTGTGGATCCGATCGTGGTGATCCTGGTTCTGGTGCCGATCTTTGCGCCGGTGGTGAAATCTGTCGGGCTTGACCCGGTTTTGGTGGGCACGGTGATCACGTTGCAGGTGGCCATCGGATCGGCCACGCCGCCGTTTGGCTGTGACATCTTTACCGCCATTGCGGTGTTCAAACGCCCCTATATCGAAGTCATCCGTGGCACGCCGCCCTTCATTCTGATGCTGCTCAGCGTGTCTGTTGCGCTGATCTTCTTTCCGCAGATCGCCCTGTTCCTGCGTGATCTGGCATTCGCAAAATAACCCATTAAGGAGCCTTGCATGTTCACCCATATCCTTGCGCCCTATGATGGATCAAAGAACGCGGACCGGGCGTTGGAGAAGGCCGCAGAAATGGCAAAACTGACCGGTGCCAGAGTTACGGTGTTGACGGTCTTTCGCCATCATTCGATGCTTGAGGCGTCGCTTTCGATGGTGCGGGTCAGTGATCCGGGGCGGATTGATGATGCCATGCGCGAACATGCCGCCGGGATTGTGACCCATGCGAAAAACATGTTGATTGAGGCGGGCGTCGAAGATGTGCGCGGCTTTGTCCGGTCGGGCCGTCCGGCCCGGGCAATCAACGAATTTGCCGCCAGACATGGTGTCGATCTGATCATTGTCGGCAGTCGCGGTTTGGGCGCATCGGGCGACGGGTATCTGTTGGGCAGTGTATCGCACAAGGTGACCGGGCTGTCGAAATGCCCGGTTCTTGTGGTCTAGGGGGCAATTGCATGGCCGCCGCCCCGCAAACGCATATCGTCAAAAGCAGTTTGCGGAAGCTTTCGGAAAGCCCGCCGCGCCTGGGCGCGATCCTTCTGTCCACCGATCTTGTGTTCGAGGCAGACGCCGCACGCCTGCTTGACCCTGAACAGGCGGTTTTGCACGTGGCGCGGATCGGGTTTGAAAACCCCACCACCCCGGCAACCTTGCGCGCCATGGCCCCCGATCTGGCCCGCACTGCCGGATTGCTTGTGCCGGGGGCCGATCTGGCGGCGGTGGCCTTTGCCTGCACCTCGGCATCGGTCACCATCGGCAATGGGGCGGTTGCCGATGCCATTCACGTCGGCCTGCCGGGTGTTCCGATTTTCACACCGTCCTATGCCGCCATGGCCGGGTTCGCCGCCCTTGGGGTGACGCGGGTTGCCTTGCTGACCCCGTATTTGCCTGAAACCACCGAACCGATGGTTGAATACTTTGAAAACCAGGGGTTGGACGTGGTCAACAGCGCCTGTTTCGCGCTGGAGGATGACCGCGATATGGCCCGGATTGATGACGACAGCATGATCAACGCCGCCTGCGCGCTGGACACCCCCGAGGTTGAGGCGGTGTTCCTGTCTTGCACGGCGATGCGCGGCGTCGATGTGATTGACCGGATCGAGGCGCGGCTGGGCAAGCCCGTGGTCACATCCAATCAGGCGCTCTGCTGGGCGCTTGGCCGGATCGCCGGGGGGCGCGGCCGCCCCGAACAATACGGGCGGTTGCGCACCCTTGCCCTGCCTGCGGCCTTTGCCAACGGCATCGGCGGGTGACGCGCAACAGAATTTCACAGCAATGACGGGGGCAGGGCATGACAACGTTTGAGGCAAACTTCACCAAGGGCGAATACGGGCGGCGCATCGCCAAAACCCGCAAGGTCATGGCCGACCGGCGGCTCAATGCGATTGTCGTTACCGATCCGTCGAACATGTCGTGGCTTTCGGGCTATGACGGGTGGTCGTTTTATGTGTTTCAGGCCGTGATCCTGACCCAAGAGGGCGATCCGGTCTGGTGGGGGCGCGGCATGGATGCCCAAGGGGCCCGGCGCACGGTGTTCATGGATGATGACGCCTGCATTCGCGGGTATGACGATATTTTTGTCCAGAACCCCGAACAGCACCCAATGTCCGATCTGGCCGTCGTGTTGAAAGATCTGGGGTTGGAAAAGGCGCGGATCGGCGTCGAGATGGACAATTATTATTACTCCGCCGCCGCCCATGCCACCCTTGCGCGGGATTTGCCAAAGGCAAAATTGTCGGATGTGACCGCGCTGGTCAATTGGCAGCGCGCGATCAAATCGGAGCGCGAGATTGAATATATGCAGCGCGCGGCACGGATTGTCGAAGTGATGCACGAACACATCCGCGAAGTCGCCGAACCGGGAATGCGCAAGAACGATCTGGTTGCCGAAATCTATGCCGCCGGCATTCGGGGGGCCCATGGGTTCTGGGGCGATTATCCGGCCATCGTACCCATGGCACCCTCGGGGCTGGATGCCACCGCGCCGCATCTGACGTGGGATGACCGGCCGATGGAAACCGGTGAATCCACCTTCTTTGAAATTGCCGGCGCGCATCGGCGGTATCAGTGCCCGCAATCGCGCACATTGTTTCTGGGCGAGGTGCCGCAGAAATACCGCGATGCTGAATCCGCCGTTCTTGACGCGATTGAAGCCGGATTGGAACAGGCCCGCCCGGGCAACCGCGCCGAAGACATCGCCAATGCCTTCAACGCCACCCTCAACAAGGCCGGCTTTGAAAAGGACAGCCGGTGTGGCTATGCCATCGGCATCAGCTATCCGCCCGATTGGGGCGAACGCACGATTTCGTTCCGGCGCGGCGATCAAACCGTGTTGGAGCCTGACATGACCTTTCATTTCATGCCGGCACTTTGGCTTGACGATGGCGGGCTGGAAATCACCGAACCGATCCGCATCACCGAAACCGGGTATGAGTGTTTCTGCACCACACCCCGCGAATTGTTTGTGAAAACATGACCAACAGCCCTGTCACCCCCACAATCCCGCTGGATGCCATCGGCACATTTCATGGCTTCCTGCGCCTGCCTCACAGCCGCGATGACAGCGCCTGGGGGGCGGTGATGATTCCGATCAGCGTGATCGCGGGCGGCGACGGGCCAACCGCATTGTTGACCGGCGGCAATCACGGCGATGAATATGAAGGGCCAATCGCATTGCAGGGCCTTGCCGCGACCCTTGATCCGGCAACGATCAAGGGCCGGGTCATCATTTTGCCGATGATGAATCTGCCGGCCTTTTCCGTCGGGCGGCGCTGTTCGCCGATTGATGGCGGCAACATGAACCGCAGCTTTCCGGGCCGCCCCGATGGCACCGTGACCCAAAAGATTGCCCATTACATTGCCACCCATCTGGTGCCGCTGGCCGATATCGTACTTGATTATCATTCCGGCGGGCGCACGCTGGATTTTCTGCCGTTCGCCGCGGCCCATATCCTGCCTGACAAACAGCAGGAGGCCGCCTGCATGGCGGCAATGGCCGCGTTCAACGCGCCCTATTCGATGAAAATGCTGGAAATCGACAATGTCGGCATGTTCGACACCGAAGTGGAAAGCCAAGGCAAGGTGTTTGTCACCACGGAACTGGGCGGCGGTGGCACATCGACAGCGGCCAGCGTGGCGGTGGCGCGCAAGGGCGCGCGCAATCTGTTGATTCACGCCGGAATTCTGGACGGAACGCCGGAGCAAGGCCCATCAACCCTGCTCGACATGCCGGACGGGCGCTGTTTCGTGATCAGCGAACATGCCGGGATGCTGGAACCTTTGGTCGATCTGGGCGGACGCGTGAGCGAGGGGCAGCCCATCGCGCGGCTGTGGCCAACCGATCACAGCGGCGCGGCCCCCCGGCACCTTGAGGCGCGCCTGTCGGGCATTTTGACGGCGCGGCATTTTTCCGGGTTGGTCGGCATGGGCGATTGCGTCGGCGTGATCGCCCAGCCGGTGGGGTAGGGCGCACGCGCCGCCATGAACAGCCCGGTTATTCGCCGCAATAAGCGCGATACAGATCCGCGATTTTTCCGGTGACCGGGCCGGGCGTACCGGTGCCCACCTTGCGCCCGTCGATCACGGTAACAGGGGTGATACCGCCCAAGGTGCCGGTGACAAAGGATTCATCGGCGGCGTAGGTTTCGGCAAGGGTGAAATCCTTTTCAAACACTGGCTTGCCCGCGTCACGCCACAGCTTGATCGCCTTGGACCGTGTGATGCCGCTGAAACAGGTGGTGGCGGTGGATGTCCACAATTCTTCGCCCCGGATAATGAAGAAGTTGGTGGAATTGCAACTGGCCACAAAGCCCCGGTCATCCAGCATCAGCGCTTCGTCAGCGCCCATGTTGATGGCCTGAATCAACGCCTGAATATAGTTTAGCCGCGAATGGGAATTCAGCCGCAGATCAAACACATCAGGCGTCGAACAGCGAATGGTCGAGGTCAGAAGTTTCAGCCCGCGTTCTTTCAGCCCGGCATTGGGTTGCTTGTATTCGGCCACGATCACGATGGTTGCAGCGCCAATGATAAAGCGCGGATCCTGGTTGGGCGTGGATTTCAGACCGCGTGAAATCATCAGGCGGATATGTACCCCATCCTCCATGTCATTATGGCGCAGGGTTTTCCAGATTTCCTCGACCAGTGCGGCGCGTTCCATGCCGATATCCAGCTGGATGGAATTTGCACCCTCATAGAGCCGGGCCATGTGTTCGTCGATGGCCAGAAGCCGCCCCTTGACCAGGCGCAGCCCCTCCCACACGCCATCGCCCAGCACGAAACCGCTGTCAAACACCGGCACCATTGCCTTGTCGCGGGGAAAGAACTGGCCGTTTACGTAAACTTCGACCCGGTCGTTGCGGGGGTCGTGGGCATAGCTTTGGGCGCTGGCTTGGGTTGCATCGGTCATGGGATCGGTCCTGTTCAGAATTCGAATTGTTTGTGGCGCGAAAGAAACGCCTGCGTGCGCGGGTTTTTCGGGTTTTTCAGCACCTGTTCGGGTGGTCCTTCTTCCTGAATCACGCCAGCGGCCATGAAAATCACCCGGTTGGCGACGTGATAGGCAAAGCCAACCTCGTGGGTGACCAAAAGCATGGTGCGCCCTTCATCGGCCAGACCGCGGATCACATTCAACACCTCGCCCACCAATTCGGGGTCAAGGGCGGATGTGGGTTCGTCAAACAGCATCAGATCGGGGGCAAGCGCCAGCGCGCGGGCGATGGCAACGCGCTGTTTCTGACCACCCGACAGACGCGCGGGATATTCATCGGCCTTTTCGGCCAATCCGACGCGCGCCAGTTCTTCGCGCGCGCGCGTTTCGGCGCCTGTCTTGTCCATGCGTTGCACAATGCGCAGCCCTTCGGTGACATTGCCCAGAACGGTCATGTGCGGGAACAGGTTGAACTGTTGAAACACCATGCCGACCTTTTGGCGCACCTTGGTCAATTCGCCTTCGGGGTACAGGCGCGGCTTGCCATTTCGGGCGGTGCCGACGGTTTTACCGGCATGGATGATTTCACCATCGCTGGGAATTTCCATAAAGTTCAGGCAGCGTAAAAAGGTGCTTTTGCCCGACCCCGATGCGCCCAGGATCGCAATGCAATCGCCCTGTTTCACATCAAGATCCATGCCGCGCAGCACGTGATTGTCGCCAAACGACTTTTGCAGCCCGCGGATGCGCAGGATCGGGTCATCACTCATCGGCTCAGTCTCCTTTGGCCATGTGGCGTTCCAGCGCATAGGTGGCGCGCACGACGGGATAGAGGATAGCAAAGAACACCAGCGCGACGACGGTATAGGCCTCAATCGGGTTATAGTTGATCGAGGCGATCAGCCGCGCCTGATGCAGCACATCGGCATAGGCAATCGCCGAGGCCAGCGTTGTCATCTTGAAAATTTCGATGCCACGATTGGTCAGGGCGGGCAGCATCCGGCGCACCGCCTGGGGCAGGATGATGCGGCGCATGATATCGCGGTGGCGCATACCGATGGCGCGCCCCGCCTCCCATTGGCCGGGATCGATGGATTGAATGCCGCCGCGAAAGATTTCGGCAGAAAAGGCGGCAGAATTAAGGGTGATCCCAAGGGCGGCGGCAGTCAGTGAGGTGATTTCAAACGGTGCCAGGATCGGAAACGCGAAATAGAACCAGAAGATCTGCACCAGAACCGGCGTATTGCGGAAAAATTCGATAAAACAGGCCGCAGGCCAACGCAGCCAGCGGCGCGGCGAATACCGGGCAAGCCCGATCGCCAGGCCCAAGGACAGGCCGGCAACCAGACAGATCACAAATATCTTCAGAGTGTTAAGCAGCCCGATCCACAATGCTTCGCGGTACATCCAGACCGATCCGAAATCCCAAGTGTATTCCATATTATCGCACCGTGCTGTCGCCGCTGACGGCAAGGCGGCGCTCAATCGCCTGCACACAGAGGCTGAGCCCGAAGATCACCACGAAATAAATCAGCGCGGTGGCGGTAAATACCTCGATCGGGCGAAAGGTTTTCTGGGCCAGCTCATTGGCCTGATACAAAAGATCGGCATAGGAAACCGTAGCCACAAGCGTTGTGGTTTTCATCAACTCGATGGCGCGTTCGGTAAAGGCGGGGATCATCCGTTTCACCGCCTGGGGCAGGATCACGCGGCGCATCGCCTGTTTGCGTTGCATGCCGATGGCGCGCGCGGCCTCCCATTGGCCCCGCTCGATGGAAACGATACCGGCGCGAAACACCTCGGCGAAAAACGCCGAGGATTGGATTGAAAAGGTGATCGCCGCCGCAAGGAACGGCGTCATCCGAATGTCGATCAGAATCGGCAGGGCGAAAAAGAACCAGAACAGTTGCACAAGCGGCGGTGTCGTACGGAAAAATTCAATCACGAACCCCGCAGGCCAGGCCAGCCAGCGGCGCGGCGACAACCGCGCCAGGGCCAGCATCAGACCCAGCGGCAGCCCAAAGGCCAGTGCCGTGCCGGTGATCGCCAGCGTTCCCACCAGCCCCTGCCACAGCAGATCGGCATTCTGGATTACCGGGGTGAAATCCCACTCATACATCTGTTCTGTGCCCTGCCTGCAAGGTCAGAGCCGTTCGCGCATGATTGCGGGCACGCTGGCCGGATCAAGCCCGAATTCGGTCAGAAAATCCTCGTACCACTGCTGGGTCTGGCCCGACGTATAGTATCCATCGATCTGTTCGTTCACCCAATCGACAAAGGCGGTATCGGCCTCTTGGCGCACGGCAACCGACGAGGGGCGCGATTCAACCGGTTTGGGCACCACGATCTGACCTGCGCCAAGGCGTTGGCGCGCAGCAATCAGCGGCGGGTGAAACAACGTCACCGCATCCACACGACCGGCCTGAAACGCGGCGATGGCTTCGGCATTGCCCGGGAACCGCTGAATATCGGCGTCGGGTGCGTGTTCGGTCACAAAGGCATCCATGCTGGTGGCTTGGGGTACTGAAATGCTGATCTCGGGGGTGTTCAGATCGGCCCAGTCGGTGATTTCCAACTCGTCGCGCGCCAAAACGGCAAGCGAGTAATACAGCAACGGCGTTTCGGGAAAGGCCACGGCCTGACGGCGTTCGTCGGTGGCATCCAGCACATACATCAGATCGATCCGGTTCGCCTGAAGGGCGGCAACGGCGGTGCCCCACGTCACTTCGACAGGTTCGAACGTCACGCCCAGGTTTTCGGCCATTGCCTTACCCATGGAAATGCCAAGGCCCCCGGTCCACTCGCCACTCATCACATCCTTGGAATACCAGGGCGGCGCCTGGGTCACGCCCACGCGCAACACGCCGTTTTCCTTGACCTGATCCATCGTGCTGTCCTGGGCCTGGGCGCTGGCGCCCATCCCGATCAACGTGGCCGCAACGGCGGCCGCAAACATCATGCGTCGGTTCATCGTCTTCTCCCTTTGGTTATTTAATCTGTGGTTCCGTCTGCGCCCGGGTGCGGGATTCGACAAAGGCTTTGGTGGTTTCCAGCCCAAGGCGCATGTGGTCGTGAATTTCGGCCTGCATCGCCTCAAGGCTGTTGCCCTTGGCCAGACGGATATAGGCATCGTGGCTGTCACGTTTCGGCCCGGTCAGGCCGTGGGCGCGGTGGTGCGCCGCCCAATACAGTTGCAATCGCCCGCGCAGCCCGGTCCAGGTGGTCAGCAGGATACGGTTGCCCGCCCGTTCATAAGCCAGACCGTGCAAGTCAAGCTCGGCCTCGATGGCGCGCACATCGTCGGCCTGATCAATGGCATGGTGAAGCGCGGCACTGCGCGCGGCCAGTTCGGCGGTGAAATCCGTGTCGCGGTGCGGCCAGATCTGCGCAAAGGCGAACTGTTCAAGACAGGTGCGCATAGCATAAATATCGTTGATATCCTGTACCGAAATATCGACGACGCGCGTGCCGGTATAGGGCACGTTCACCAAAAGCCCTTCGTCGATCAACTGGCGCATCGCTTCGCGCAGGGGCCCACGGCTGGCGCCCAATCGCACGGCCAGCGCGGTTTCAACCACTTGCGCGCCCGGCGTCAGTTCACCCGTCAAAATCGCACGCCGTAAAAGCGCCACGATTTGCGCGCTCATCGTTTCACGTTTCAGCGGCGAAGAGATCAAGGGGCGTCTTTCGGTGTGGTGAATATGGGTGCAAGGTTGATGATCGATTGAAGATTGTCAACAATTTTGATGGGGCGAAAGCGTGTCCTGCCCGCGCGGATGTTGATCGGTGTTCTGGCGCGCCGCCACAGGATAGCGAAATCCGCAGGTGCCCGGGTTACGTGGCGGAAGGGCAAGGCATTGATCGCGATAGGCAAATATGGCGTTTTGGGCCGGTCATCCTGCCGGTCTGATCTGTTGACACGTAAATTCTGCTCCATCATACTCAGTCAGAGACTTGGGGTCCGAGCGCACTGACGTTCGGGTAAAACACAGGGAAACTGGCGCGTGAATGCGCAACCTGCTGCAAGGTATGGTAAAGTTCCCCTGAAAAACGGGAGAAACAAGTGAAGATACTAAAGCAAATGGCCCTGGCTGGCGCGATGATCGCAGGGACCGGAGCGCATGCTCAGGAACAATTCATTACAATCGGCACCGGCGGACAGACCGGCGTTTATTTTGTTGTCGGTCAATCGATCTGCCGTCTGGTGAACCGCACCACGGCCGAGACAAACCTGAAATGCACCGCGCCCTCGACCGGTGGATCGATTGCCAACATCAATGCGATCATGGCCGGTGACATGACCATGGGCGTTGCCCAGTCTGATTGGCAGTACCACGCCTTTAACGGCACATCCGATTTCGAGGGCAACAAGTTCGACAAGGAGCGGGCCGTCTTTTCCGTTCACTCCGAGCCGTTCACCGTCGTTGCGCGCGCCGATGCCGGCATCAAGGAATTTGCCGACCTGAAGGGCAAGCGCGTCAATATCGGCAACCCCGGATCGGGCCAGTATGCCACGATGCAGGTCGTGATGGACGCTTTGGGCTGGACAATGGACGATTTCGCCCTGGCATCCGAGCTGAAGCCTGCCGAGCAGGCCGCAGCATTGGGTGACAACAAGGTTGACGCCATCATCTATACCGTTGGCCACCCCAACGGTTCGATCCAAGAGGCGGCCTCGACCGTGGAAACCACTCTTGTTTCCGTTACCGGCCCCGAAATCGACGCGCTGATCGCTGACAATCCTTATTACGCTACTGCCACGATCCCCGGCGGCATGTACGAAGGATCGCCAGATGACACCGTCACCTTTGGGGTGAAGGCAACATTTGTAACCTCTGCCGATGTGGATGAGGAAACAGTATATCAGGTGGTCAAAGCCGTGTTCGACAACTTTGACCGCTTCAAGAAATTGCACCCCGCCTTTGCCAATCTGACCGAAGAGCAGATGATCAAGGATGGTCTGGCTGCCCCTCTGCACCCCGGTGCCGAGCGTTACTACAAAGAAAAAGGCTGGATGTAAGTTCTGCCTGACTGACGCCGGTGGCCGCCTTTCGGGGTGGCCACCGGCACCACGATTTTTCTGACAAAGTCGGCCCAATTATCGTTATAAAAAAGTTATAAAAAATCTCGCCCGTCCAGAGCGGGTGACCGGGGGGACAAATATGACCGACGATCCGAACCAATATAAGGCTGCGCGCGTCGAAACCGAGGCGGCCGGGCGCGGCGGTCTGGATCAGTCGGAATTGGATGCGCTTGTCGCCTCTGCCGATACCGGCGGGCGCAATGTAACCGGCCCGGTCGGAACATTCCTGATGCTGGTCGCGCTGGCGTGGTCCCTGTTTCAGCTTTGGATCGCGTCGCCCATCCCGTTCATCGTCGGTTGGGGCGTTTTCAACGACACCGAAAGCCGGTCCATTCATCTGGCCTTTGCGATTTTTCTGGCCTTTGCTGCCTTTCCCGCGACGCGGTCGAAATTCCAACTGGGCCTTGGCGTCGTTATTCCAATTTTACTGTCCTATCTTTTTGTTGTCAGCTCAAAGGAAGGCACGTCGATCTGGTGGATTCCGGTTGTCGGCTTGACCTTGGTCGCCGCGATTGTCGCCGGAAGCCCAAAGGACCGGGTGCCGCTTTGGGAATGGGCGATGGCGATTGTTGCGGCGGCCGCGGCACTGTATCTGTTTGTATATTACCGCGATATCTCGGGCCGGGTCGGTGCGCCGATCCTGCAGGATTTCGTGGTGTCGGTCATTGGTATCATGCTGCTGCTTGAGGCCACGCGCCGCGCGTTGGGTCCGGCCCTGATGATCGTGGCCACCCTGTTTTTGCTCTACACCGTTCTTGGGCCACAGATGCCCAGCATCATTGCCCACAAGGGCAACAACCTGTCGGAAATCGTGAACCACCAATGGATCACGACCGAGGGTGTGTTTGGCATCGCCCTTGGTGTGTCGACAAGTTTCGTGTTCCTGTTCGTTTTGTTTGGCTCGCTTCTCGACCGGGCCGGGGCGGGCAATTATTTCATTCAGGTCGCATTTTCGCTGATGGGTCACATGAAGGGTGGCCCGGCCAAGGCCGCCGTCGTTTCATCGGCGATGACCGGTCTGATTTCGGGGTCCAGCATTGCCAACGTTGTGACCACGGGCACATTCACCATTCCGCTGATGAAAAAGGTCGGATTCAGTTCCGAAAAGGCCGGCGCGGTCGAGGTTGCCTCGTCGGTCAACGGTCAGATCATGCCACCGGTCATGGGCGCCGCTGCGTTCTTGATGGTGGAATATGTCGGCATTCCGTATTTTGACGTGGTCAAACATGCGTTCCTGCCCGCAGTCATTTCCTATATCGCGCTGGTTTACATCGTGCATCTTGAGGCGTTGAAGGCCGGGATGGAGGGGCTGCCAAGGCCCTATGAGCCAAAGCCGCTGGTTCGGCGGCTGGTCGGGTTTGTGTTTGGTGTCGCGCTTGTCTGTGCGCTGTCGTTTCTTGTGTATTACGGCATGGGCTGGATCCGCCCCGCCTTTCCGGTTGCGGCACCCTATATCGTCTTTTTGGTGCTGACGGCGGCCTATGTCGGGCTGCTTTATGTGGCATCGAAAGAGGCACCATTGAAACTGGATGATCCGAATGCGGCGGTGACCACATTGCCGATGCCCGGGCCAACCGTGCGGTCGGGCCTGCATTTTATCCTGCCGGTTGTCGTTCTGGTTTGGGCGCTGATGGTGGATCGTCTGTCGCCGGGCCTGTCGGCATTCTGGGCGACGATGTACATGATCTTTATTCTGATCACACAGCGCCCGCTGATGGCGATGCTGCGCGGCGAAGGCCAGATGGGCGCCCGCGTCAAAGAAGGGGCGAGTGATCTTCTTGAAGGTCTGGTGGTTGGCGCGCGCAACATGATTGGCATCGGCATTGCCACCGCAACCGCCGGTATCATCGTCGGCGCGGTCAGCCAGACTGGCGTTGGATCGGCCCTTGCCGATGTGGTCGAGGTTCTGTCGGGCGGCAATATCCTGGCGATCCTGTTTCTGACCGCGATCCTGTCTCTGATCCTTGGCATGGGGCTGCCGACAACGGCGAACTATATCGTTGTTTCCGCGCTTTTGGCCCCGGTCATCGTGACACTGGGTCAACAGAACGGACTGATCGTGCCGCTGATTGCCGTGCATTTGTTTGTGTTCTATTTCGGCATCATGGCCGATGTAACGCCGCCTGTCGGGCTTGCCTCTTTTGCGGCGGCGGCGGTTTCGGGCGGTGATCCGATCCGCACCGGGGTTGTCGCGTTTTTCTACAGTTTGCGCACGGCGGCCCTGCCGTTTCTGTTCATTTTCAATACCGAACTGCTGTTGATCAATGTGACACTGATTCAGGGTATATTCGTGTTTATCGTGGCAACCGTGGCGATGCTGCTGTTTGCGGCGGCGACACAGGGGTGGTTTCTGGCCAGGAACCGGTTTTATGAAACCATCGTTTTGTTGCTGATCGCATTTACCCTGTTCCGTCCGGGTTTCTGGATGGATATGGTCAGCGCCCCCTATCTTGAAGAAGCGCCCGCCGCGATCACCGAGGCCGCGGCCGATACCGACATCGGGCAAACCCTGAGGGTGCGCGTGGCGGGGTTGAATGATCTCGGCGATCCGATTGAATTTGTGGCGCTTGTTCCGATCACCGCAGGTGCAACAGGCGCGGAAAAACTGGAAAATGCCGGCCTGACCTTCCGCGAGGAGGGGGACAGGATGTTCATCGACGACGTGGCCTATGGCAGCGCCGCCGCCGAGGCGGGGCTGGATTGGGACCAAGAGGTGGTGCGCGTTCTGAAACCTGTGCCACAACCCAGCAAATACTGGATGTTCATTCCGGCATTGTTACTGTTGGGCCTGATCGTATTCCTGCAGCGGGGGCGCAACGCGCGCGCGCCCCGTAAAACCGCACTCGCCTGAGGAGAGAGAAGATGTTCAATACGGTTCTTCTGACCCTTGATCTGAACACCAAGGAATCCTGGGAAAAGGCGCTGCCAGCGGCGATTGAACTGATCCGCACCTCGGGCGGGCGATTGCATGTCATGTCGGTGGTGCCGGATATGGGCACGCCCCTGGTTGATGGCTTTTTCCCCAGCAATTACGAAAAGCTGGCCGTTGAGGCAGCGAGCAAGGCGCTCGATAAACTGGTGGAAGAGCATGTTCCAAGCGATATCAAGGTCAAACAGCATCTTGCGTTTGGCAAAATCCATCGCAAGGTTCTGCAAGTGATCGAACAGACCGGTTGTGATCTGGTGGTCATGGCGTCACACCGTCCTGACCGTGTGCGCGAATTTCTGGTGGGGTCGAACGCCGACCGTATTGTGCGTCGTTCGCCCGTTTCCGTGCTTGTTATAAGGTCTTAAAAGTCATGGCTGGACATATTTTCGGACGCTCGACCAAGGGGGCGTTGCCCACTGCTGTGGCGGGCGATGGGTGCTATCTGATCGATGCCGATGGCAAACGCTATCTGGATGGATCGGGGGGGGCGGCGGTGTCGTGCCTTGGCCATTCCAACGCTGCCGTGCGCGCCGCGCTGCATGGGCAGATTGACCAGTTTGCCTTCGCCCATACCGGTTTTTTCACCTCTGAACCCGCCGAACGTCTGGCCGATCGTTTGATCGAAAACGCGCCCGAAGGGATTGACCGGGTCTATCTGGTGTCGGGCGGATCAGAGGCGGTTGAGGCGTCATTGAAACTGGCGCGGCAGTATTTTCTGGAAATCGGTCAACCCGAACGCCACCGCGTGATCGCGCGGCGTCAAAGCTATCATGGCAATACTTTGGGCGCGCTTGCGGCCGGGGGCAATGCATGGCGCCGGGCGCAGTTTGCGCCGCTGTTGGCCGACACAAGCCACATCAGCCCTTGTTACGAATACCGTGATCGCCACGATGGTGAATCGCCCGAAACCTATGGTTTGCGGGTTGCAAACGAACTTGAGACCGAAATCCTGCGTCTGGGGCCTGAAACCGTGATGGCGTTCATCGCCGAACCGGTGGTGGGCGCCACCAGCGGCGCGGTGCCCGCCGTGCCCGGATATCTGCGCCGGATCCGCGAGATTTGTGACCGGCACGGCGTTTTACTGATCCTTGATGAGGTGATGTGCGGCATGGGGCGGACGGGCCATATGTTTGCCTGTCTCGAAGACGGGGTCGCGCCGGATATGGTGACCATCGCAAAGGGGCTGGGTGCCGGGTATCAACCGATTGGCGCCTTGCTGACCAGCGCCGCAATTTATGACGCTATCGCGGCCGGATCGGGGTTTTTCCAGCACGGCCATACCTATATGGGCCACGCTCTTGCCGCGACGGCGGCCAATGCCGTGCTTGGCGAAATATTGGACCGCGATCTTTTAAGCCGGGTACAGGCGCAAGGTTTGAAACTGCAAACTGCGCTTCAGGATGAATTTGGCCAACATGCCCATGTCGGGGATATTCGCGGCCGCGGTCTTTTTCGGGGTGTTGAGTTGGTTGCCGACCGCGAAACCAAAGCGCCGTTCGATCCCGGCCGGGGCATCGCCGCGCGGATCAAGAAAGAGGCATTTGCCGCCGGTCTGATCTGTTATCCGATGTCGGGCACGATTGACGGGCAACAGGGCGATCACGTGCTGCTGGCGCCGCCGTTCATCATCACCGATGATCAGATCGGCGAACTGGTTGGCAAGCTTTCTGGCGCAATAAACCGGGCCATCGCCGCCTAAGGCGGGACCGGTCAGCGCAATTTCGCACAGGACCCGTTGCCGTGCCCAAGGGCGCACGGGACGGGCGCCTTTCGCATTAACGTGAAGGGGTGTGACCAAAAGTGCTGCCAATTCCGCCGCTTGGGCCGCTGTGCATGAATTGCATTGGCCGGGGTAATTGGTCATAGTGGGTCTTCAGTTTTTCCAACCATCGCCATCGGCCCACCGAGAGGATTTTTCCTTGCACACCCCTTTTTATCTGATCGACAAGTCACGCCTTCTGGTGAACCTGGAAAAAATTGCCTGGCTGCGCACGGCATCGGGGGCCAAATCACTGTTGGCATTGAAATGTTTCGCCACATGGTCGGTGTTTGACATCATGGCGGACTATATGGATGGCTCGACCTCTTCGTCACTTTACGAGGTCAAATTGGGCTATGAAAAGTTCGGGGGCGAAACCCATGCCTATTCCGTGGCTTATGCCGATCATGAAATTGCCGAAGTGTTGGCCAATTGCGACAAGGTTATCTTCAACTCTATCGGCCAGTTGAACAGGTTTGATGCCGCATCCCAAGGCCACGTGCGCGGCTTGCGGGTGAATCCCGGTGTCTCAACCTCAGAGTTCGATCTGGCCGACCCGGCCCGCCCGTTCAGCCGTCTGGGCGAACATGACCCCAAACAGATTGCCGCCGTGGCCGACCGGATCACCGGCCTGATGTTTCACAACAACTGCGAAAATGACGATTTCGACCGCTTCGATGAAATGCTGACGATGATCGAAACCCGGTTTGGCGACACATTGCATAAAATGAACTGGATCAGCCTTGGGGGCGGTATCCACTTTACCGGTGCGGATTATCCGTTGGAGCGATTGGCGGCGCGGCTGCGGCGGTTTGGTGATGATTTCGGCGTGCAGGTATATCTTGAACCGGGCGAGGCCGCGATCACCGGTGCCGCCACACTTGAGGTGACGGTTCTGGATACGCTTTATAACGGCAAAAATCTGGCCATCGTCGACAGTTCGATCGAGGCGCATATGCTGGATCTGCTGATTTATCGCGAACCGGCGAAAATCACCCCCGACACCGGTGCGCATGAATGGATGATTTGCGGCAAATCCTGCCTTGCCGGTGACATCTTTGGCGAGTTCAGGTTTGACGCCCCGTTAAAATCGGGCGACCGGATTTCGTTTCAGGACGCGGCCGGCTATACCATGGTGAAGAAGAACTGGTTCAACGGGGTGAAAATGCCCGGCATCGCCATTCGCGAACTGGACGGCACCATCACCGAGGTGCGCGAATTTGACTATGCGGATTTCAAATCCGCGCTTTCCTGACACTGTCAAACACACGAGGTCTCTTGAATACATGAAACGCAATGTCCTTATCATCGGAGCGGGCGGCGTCGCCCAGGTCGTGGCGCATAAATGTGCGCAGAACAATGACAGGCTGGGTGACCTGCATATCGCCAGCCGCACGGTTTCAAAATGCGAAGCGATCATTCAAAGCGTCCATGACAAGGCGGCGATGAAACAGGACGGGATATTCAAGGCCCATAGCGTTGATGCAATGGACAGCGACGCGGTTGAAAAGCTGTTGCGCGACACAGCTGCGCAAATCGTGATCAATGTGGGATCACCCTTTGTGAACATGACAGTGCTTGAGGCCTGTATTCGCACGGGTGCCGCCTATATCGACACGGCCATTCACGAAGATCCGGCCAAGATTTGCGAAACTCCGCCATGGTACGCGAATTACGAATGGAAGCGGCGCGATGATTGCGCCAAGGCAGGCGTGACCGCGATTCTGGGGGCGGGGTTTGATCCGGGCATGGTCAACGCGTTTGCGCGCTTTGCGGTGGATGAATTCATGGACGAGGTCACATCCATCGACATCGTCGATATCAATGCCGGCAGCCATGGCAAATATTTCTCGACCAATTTCGATCCTGAAATCAACTTTCGCGAATTTACCGGCACCGTTTACAGTTGGCAGCAGGGGGCGTGGCAGGAAAACAAGATGTTCGAAGTGGGCCGGGAATGGGATTTGCCCGTGGTCGGCAAACAAAAGGCGTATCTGTCAGGCCATGACGAGGTGCATTCGCTGGCCGCCAACTATCCCGAAGCCGACGTGCGGTTCTGGATGGGGTTTGGCGATCATTACATCAACGTCTTTACCGTTCTTCAAAATCTGGGTCTGTTGTCGGAACAACCGGTGGTCACTGCCGAAGGTCTTGAGGTTGTGCCATTGAAGGTTGTGAAAGCGGTGTTGCCGGACCCCTCGACATTGGCGCCGGATTATACGGGCAAGACCTGTATCGGTGATCTGGTGAAAGGCAAAAAAGACGGACAGGATGTCGAAGTGTTCGTCTATAACGTGGCCGATCATGAGGACGCGTATCAAGAGGTGGGAAGTCAGGGCATTTCCTATACCGCCGGTGTGCCGCCGGTTGCGGTGGCCTTGCTGATTGCCGATGGCACCTATGATCACGGAAAAATGCTGAACGTTGAAGAGCTTGATCCAAAGCCGTTGTTCACGGTGTTGGACACTATCGGTCTGCCGACCCGCGTGAAAGACACTGATGGTGACCGGGAATGGCATCGGGCCTGATCCCGCTCTGGGGCGGGCCGATGCGATGATGAAACACCGCGCGGCCCGCCGGCAATCACAGACCCGTTAGCGCCCGGTCCAGCGTTCGAACCGGTCGCGCGCGCGGTAATAATTTCCGACAATTGGCAAAAACCACGGCGTGCCGTGATAAAGCGGATTGTCGGGAAACCGCAATTCGCCAAAAACCGATGGTGCCTGATCACGGCCCAGCATTTTCAGCGCGGATTGATGGCCCAGATAGGTGGCCATGGCCACGCCGGTGCCTTGGTAACTGCCTGCAAAATGTATCCCGTCATGGCTGCCCATATGCGGCAACATATCAAAGGAAAACCCGACATTGCCTTTCCAGGCATGGGTAATGCGGGTTTGCCCCAACTGTGGCCAGACATCGCACATGAAGCGGTGC
The DNA here is from genome assembly GCF_003057885.1 of Oceaniglobus ichthyenteri. Lineage (GTDB taxonomy): Bacteria > Pseudomonadota > Alphaproteobacteria > Rhodobacterales > Rhodobacteraceae > Oceaniglobus > Oceaniglobus ichthyenteri. The sequence continues at coordinate 233,997 of NZ_QAGK01000002.1, read as the reverse complement.
AGCGATTTTGCCGATGTTTTCTCGCTTGAGTTTCGAAAACTGGCCCGTCCGCCAAATATAATGCGGCGCCCATCGGGGGATTGGCGAAAATAATACAAAATGCGCTTTGTATCGACCAGCATCCGCGCCTTGGGGTTCAGGGTGCTGATCAGATCCGGTGACAATTCCTCGGTTGCAATGACATAGCTGGCAATAGGAATGATCCGGCGGCGAAGCCACGGCCAAACCGGCCCGCTATAGCCATTTGTCGCAACAAAAACCTGATCGGCCTGCATATCTCCGGCTGAGGTTTGCAATGTGAACCCGCCAGCGGAACGGGCGATGTTTTTCACCTCTGAATGGCCATGCAATGTGCCACCTGCATCAATGAACGCTTGGCGCAGCGCACGATGATAGCGGGCTGGGTTCAATCCGCCACTTTCCGCCACGACCATGCCGCCGTGATAGAAATCACCGCCGATTTCCTGATGCTGGGCCTGTTTGGGCACCATGTTGGTGGCAAAACCCGTGTTGCGATGAATGCTGTCGGCCTGGGCCTCTAACCGGTGATAGGCACCGGGGGAATGCGCACCGGTAAAGCGCCCGCAGCGGACATATTGCGCATCGAATTTTTCCTTCTCAAGGAAATTCTCGAGATAATAGAATGATTTGGCGGCTTCCTGCATGACACGCTCAAACCGTTCGGGCCCCATTTTCCGGCGCATTTTTTCCGGCAGTTTCAAACCGCCGCTGACCATGCCGCCATTGCGGGTGCTGGCGCCTTCGCCGATCTGACCGGAGTCAAGAACGGCAATCCGCAGACCGGCCCGGGCCAATTCCAGCCCCGCCGAAAGGCCGCAATATCCGCTGCCGACAATCGCCACATCCACGCGCGGTGGCAATGGCGTATTGCCATCATCGGGGGGGGCATCATCCCACCAGAACGGGCGCTGTTGGAAATCAGGATGAAAGATATCATCGCCCGTCCGGGCGGGCGGCGCAGCAGTCATTTCTCGGCCTTTTCGGATGGGGGTACGGGGTTGAAATTGTCGCGCACGAAGGTTTCATATTGCGCGACTTCGCGGTTGATGCGCGCCTCATCCCAGTCCAGGATATCGGCCACTTCGGATGCCGCACGCCGTGCCGCGCCCAGTCCCATCGCCGGGGTCCAGCCGATATCGGTGCGCCGGAACAAAAGATCGCTCAGGGTGCGCACACGTTCATGGCGCGCGGCATGGCGCAGATCGGCCATTTTCACATGGGGGTTTTCCGGATCAAGAGGCGGCGAGTTCTGATTGTCGGGAAACAGCTTTGCCGCATGTGACAGTGGCGTGGCCGGGCGGGTGGGTTTCAATGACTGGCCGACGCGGCCCGCCACGATAGACCCGGCGTGGCGGTGGTTCATGATCGGCACACCGGTCAGGGCCACCATACCGGGCATGCCTTCGTCGGACATTTCGTGCATCGTCAGGGCCTTGATCCCATCGGTGGCGGCGCTGGATGTGCGGGGGCGTACGCCACACCACGAATAGACCACATCCGCCTGTGTCAGTTTCAGCGTGGGAAACAGCCGGTTTGCCTGATCAAGGATGAAATCCACCTCTTCGGGCAGAACGCGGGCGTCATCGGGATCGCCCTCAAACACCGTTTCGGTTGGGCCGAAGAAATGGTATTTTCCCCAAGGCATGCAATAAAACGGCTGATCTATGCTGCTGATCGTTTCCAATCCTTGCCCCTCGCACCCGTCGGGCAGGCGCACCACGATGTTCACGCCTTTGATGCCCACCAAGTGCTTGCGCGTTTCATGGCCAGACACCGCGTTGACGCGGTCGACCCAGGGGCCGGCGCTGTTGACGACCATGCGCGCCTGAACGGTGGCATCTGATCCGGGCACCAACGCATCTTCCAGCCGGATTTTCCAACCCTCACCATCGGTTTGTTCAAGCTTTGTCACCTTGGCATAGTTCTGAATCTGTGCGCCAATCCGTTCGGCATCCAGAACGGTATCAACGCAGATCCGTTCGGGCCAGTTGTATTGGTATTCGCGATACACCGCGAGACTGGTCAGATCTTCGCGTGCGGCCAGCAGTTTTGCCATGCCGTATTGCTCGGCGGCCTTTTTCACGCCCAGCCTGCGGTATTTCAGGCTGACCCGAAACCGGCCCAGTGTTTCAAGCGCGCGAAATCCCAGATCGACCTTCCAGCCGGGATATTGCCCGCCGCGATAGATCGGGAAAAAGAATGTATGGGCCAAAAGGCGTTCGGGCATGGTTTCAACCAGTTGCGCGCGACATTTCATCGCCAGACCCGCCATCCACAACCGTCGAAAAAGATCGCGGGGATGGATCAGGAATTTCCAGATTGGATAATCCGGGGAAAGATGCGCCAACCCGCAATACAAAAGACGGCTTGACCGGCTGGATGTGCCGCTGCCGAAATCGCCCTTGTCCACCAGCAGGGTGTTATATCCCTGTGCCGCAAGGTTTTGTGTGGCGCTGGCCCCGGTGGCGCCGCCACCGATCACGACAACATCGAATGTCTGACCATCGATTGCGGATAGATTTTTACTCAAGGCAGGACTCCCAAAAATATGTCATCGCAGTTTTCGGATCACAAGGCAGGCGCACCCGGTGCGGTATCCTCAAGCCATCCGATACGCAATTCAGGCACCGACCCCAGCAAGAGCCGCGTATAATCGGCCTGAGGGCGCAGCAAAACATCCGGTGCGGCGCCGTTTTCAACCACGACGCCCTGTTTCAGCACGACAACCTGATCGGCCAGCGCGGCAACGGTGGCCATGTCGTGACTGATGAACAGAATGGCAAGGTCAAGCCGGTCGCGCAGATCTTCGACCAGTCGAATGATCGAGGCGGCAACAACGGTATCAAGCGCCGAGGTGATTTCATCACAGATCAAAACCTCGGGCCGGGCGGCCAAAGCACGGGCCAGATTGACGCGCTGTTTTTCACCCCCCGAAAGCTGGCTGGGTTTGCGGCGCGCATATTCGGCGGGCAGGTTTACCATTTCCAAAAGCTCGGCAATGCGCCCGGGGGATTTATCGCCAAAGAAATCCAGAACGCGGCCCAGTATCCGCCCGACACTGTGCTTTGCATTCAGTGCGGTATCGGCCGATTGAAACACCATCTGAATGCGGCGCATTTCATCGCGGGTGCGCCCGCTGCCGCGATCTGCAAGGGTCTTGCCCGACAGGGTGATCGTGCCCGCCGCCGGGGCGTGCAGCCCCGCAATCACCCGCGCCAGCGTGCTTTTGCCTGATCCCGATTCACCAATGATGGCCACGACCCGGCCCCGCGCCACATTCAGCGACACGCCCTTGAGGATTTCGATCTTGGGTTTGTTGTTGGTCACGCTGCCATAGCCGGCCACGATACCGCGCGCCTCAATCGCGCCTTCGGCGGCTGCCGGGGGCTTTTTGGCGACAAGATCACGTGCGGTAACCGGCCAGCGCTGACAGGCCCTGATCAATTCGCGGGTATAGTCGTGCTGCGGGTTTTCAAGAATCTCGGTTGTGCTGGCACATTCGATCAGATCGCCCCGTTTCAGCACCGCGATACGGTCGGCCACCTGGGCCACAACGGCCAGATCGTGACTGACAAACAGCGCCGCAGTGCCGTTTTCGCGGATGCCGGTCTTGAGCGCGCGCAAGACTTCGATCTGGGTGGTCACGTCCAATGCACTGGTCGGTTCGTCACAGACCACCAGATCAGGATCAAGAAGCAGCCCCATCGCGATCATGAAGCGTTGCAATTGCCCACCCGACACTTCGTGGGGAAAGCGCGCGCCGATCTGGCCCGGATCAGGCAGCCCAAGCGAGGCATACAGCGCATGGGCCCGTTTGATTGCCGCCATGGCCGGCATGGCCCCGTGCACGGCGGCGGGTTCTGTCACCTGCCGGTCAAGGCGCATCCGCTGATTGAACGACATCGCGGCACTCTGGGCGATATAGCTGATGCTTTTGCCGCGCCGGTGGCGCAATTCCTGTTCGGTGGCGCGGATCATATCAAGGCCCGCCAGACGCACATTGCCGTGGCGCACCATCAGGCCCGGGCGGATACGGCCCAGCGCGCTGAGCGCAAGGGATGTTTTGCCCGATCCAGATTCTCCGATCAGCGCCAAAACCTCACCTTTGGCGACGGACAGGGATATGTCGTTCAGAATGGATTTTCCGCCCGACGTTTGGGCAATGACCAACCGGTCAAATTCAAGAACGGGGTTTTGTGTCATTTCGAAAGCTCCGCCGCGTCATTGCGTTCGCCCAACACATCGACAAACAGGTTCAGGGCGATGGATACCAATGCGATTGCCAAAGCGGGGTATATCGGAGCAAGCGACCCGCCGCCCAACCCCTGCAGGTTTTCACGCACCAATGCGCCCCAGTCGGCCAGCGGTGGCTGTACGCCCAAGCCCAGAAAGCTGAGGCTGCTCATGAACAGGATTGCAAAGCTCATCCTGATTGCGAAATCGGCGGCAAGAGGGCGCACCACATGGGGCAGCATTTCACCAAATAACAACCACACCGGCCCCTCACCGCGCATTCGGGCCACGCGCATGAAATCCTGTCCGACAAGATCACGCCCCAGCGCGCGCGCCACGCGAAACACGCTGGCCGAATAGATCAGGCCGGTCACGACAACCAACGTGGTGATGGATGATCCCAGCGCGGCAACCACCACCAGACCGACGATGATCTTGGGCAAGGACAGCGCAACATCAACAATCCGGCACAGCACCACGTCAAGCCATCCACCGCGCAGCGCCACAAGCATGCCCAGCGTGTCACCCACCAGATGCGCCAGCAACGTCGCCCCAAGCCCCATAAGCAGGGTCAGCGATGTTCCCGCAATCAGCCGCGAAAACAGATCGCGGCCCAGATAATCACTGCCCAGAATGCTTGCGCCATTGCCGGCCTGAAACGGCAGATCGGTGACAAATTCGGTCGGATCGAACGGCACAAGCCAGGGTGAGAACACCGCGATGAACACAAATGCGCCCAGCACACCAAAACTGAACCACAGGGTCAGTGATGGCCGCTGTCGGGGCAGGGGGGCAAGATCGGGTTTTGTCGTCATTGCCCTGTTGCCTTTCGCGATGTGGTCAGAAACGGGTCGAAAAGATCGGCCAATGTATCGGCCAGCAGGATCAGGATCACATAGACCGCGCCAAACACCATGGCGCAGGCTTGAACCACCGGCATGTCGCGCGCCTGTACGGCATCCACCATCAGCCGCGCCAACCCCGGATAGGCAAAGACGGTTTCAACAACCACAACGCCACTGACCAGATAGGCCACGTTCAGGGCGACGACATTGGCCAAGGGGCCAACCGCCATGATCAGGGCATGTTGGCTGACGATTTTATAGCGCGGCACACCTTTCAGCATCGCCATTTCCGCGAATGGCTGGCCCAACAGATTGCTGATGATGGCGCGGGTCATCCGGGCGATCTGTGCCGTTACCACAATGACAAGCGTGGCCACCGGCAGAAACAGCGCGCGCGCAGTGTCCTGCCAACTGGCGCCGGGCGACAGATAGGCAACCGCCGGAAACCAGTACAGTTTGACAGCAAACAGCAACACGGCCAGTGTCGCGATCAGAAATTCGGGTGTGGCCGACAAACCCAGAATGGTGATCGACCCCAACCGATCCAACCAACCGCCGGTGCCAAGGCTTAGCAAAAGCCCGATACAGATGGCGAGCGGTGTTGCAATCAGCGTGGTTGTCCCGGCCAGAAGCACCGTGTTTCCGATCCGCTGCGACAGCATGTCGGCCACCGGGGTTTTGGTGGTGATCGATTGCCCCCAATCGCCCTGAAGGATGCCAAACAGCCAATCGAGATACCGCAGGGCCGCCGGTTGATCGAGCCCCAGTTCCGTGCGCAGGGTTGCCACGCTTTCGGGTGTTGCGAACTGACCCAGCGCCAGTTGCGCAACATCACCGGGCAGGATTTCGGTGCCGACAAACACCAGCAGCGATACCAGCCACAACACCAGTACCGCCAACAACAGACGTTTGATCAGATAGCCAATCATTTCAGGCGCGGCTCCGTATGGATGAAATGGCAGGTGCGGTTGAAATCACACGCCGCCGGGGTGTTGCCCCGGCGGATTGCAAGGTCCGTGACCCATTCAAGGTTAACTTTTGAACCAAACGCGATCGGTAAAGTTGAACCCGCCCAAACCGCCAATCGGAACCGGCGTCAGCCCTTCGACCCGGGTTGAAACGCCATCCACATAGCTGATGAACGCAGGAAGAACCTGCGCACCGGTATTGTGAAGCGTCTCCTGGATGTCCGCGTAAATCTCAACGCGCTGCGCCTCGTCGACCGTGGCGCGGGCGGCATCGATCATCTTGTCCAGATCGGGGTTGTTGTAATGCGAGAAATTCCATGCCGCGCCGGATTTCCATGTCAGGTTGAGAAACATGTTCACGGTGGCCCAAGGGTTGAACGTGGTCGCGAACAGGGCGCGTTTTCCGGCCACCGCGCTCCAATAACTGTCAGCCGGTTCGCGGCGCAGATTAAGGTTCAGCCCGGCATTGACGGCCTCGCGCTGCAAAAGCTGTCCGATATCGGTGCTGAACACCGAAGCATCGCTGACGTGCAGATCAATCTGGCTGTTGCCGATTCCGGCCTTGGCAAGGTGGAACTTTGCCTTGTCATGATCCAGGGTGCGTTGCGGCAGCGCATCGTTGAAATAGGGCGTGCCGGGCATCACCGGAACATCATTTGCGATCACACCGTTGCCGCGCAGAACGGTTTTCAAAACGCGTTCACGGTCAATCAGATAAGACAGCGCCAGGCCCAGATTTTCCCTGTCACCGGGCGGAATGTCGACCGCCGCCTGAAATGACGTGAACCGCGCCGCATTGGTGATAAACGGCTGCGCCACGTCGGATTTTGCAACTTCGTCAATGCTGGGGCCTTTCAGATCCACCACCACATCGGCATCGCCCGACAACAGGGCGTTGGCGCGCGCAACCGGATCGGTGATTGAAAACATTTCAAACCCGTCGATATAAGGCTGGCCGTTTTTCCAGTAATTGTCATTTCGGGTACAGATGGTGCGCACGCCCGGCGCAAATTCACTGACGGTGAACGGGCCGGTGCCGTTTGGTTTGGCGAAATCATAGGTGCCGGCCTTGACGATTGCGAATTGAAATATGCCGAACATCACCGGCACATCGCCATCAGGCTCGGCCAGTTTGACGACAACCGTATCGGGGCCATCCACAACCACATCGGTGATGTTCTGTACCAACCGACGCACGCTTGACGCCACGCGCTCTTCCTTGTGGCGCAGGATCGAAAACGCCACATCTTCGGCGGTCAGGGGTGATCCGTCGTGAAATTCCACGCCCTTGCGCAGGGTGAATGTCCACTCGGTGACATCGGCGCTGGGCTCAAAGGATACGGCAAGTTCAGGCTGTGCCTTTAATTGTTCATCAAGGCGGGTCAGGTGGTTGTACAGGCTGGTGCAGCGGATGAAATCACCGTGATACAGCGCCTTTGCGGAATCGAACGTGTCATTCGTGCTTTGTGATGCAATGCCGATCCGCAACACACCGCCGCGTGTGGGTGTTGCCGCGCGAACCGACGTTCCCAACCCCAGTGCGCTTGCACCCGCACCCGCACCAAGGATCAGGCCGAACTTGCGGCGGCTGATGCCGCCTGTGGCCGTGATCAAACGATTTCCCATGCCTGTCATCTCTTTCTCCCCCTTGAGAGCCCCGAAGCGGAAAGCCCGTTCGATATACCTAACGCGACATTTTCCCTTGGGTCAATGGACAATAACCCTTGCAATTTGCAGTTTGTGATGATTTTCAGGATACTGAAATTGGAGTTTGCGACCTTGGACAATCAAGCCACAGCAGAAGAGGGCGATCGCGCGGCACTGTCGGGAACGGTGTATGAGCGATTGAAAGACGATATTCTGCGCCTCGTGCTGGCGCCGAAATCCATCCTTCAGGAAGATACACTTGCCGCGCGCTGCGGGGTCAGCCGCACGCCAGTGCGCGAAGCCTTGCGCAAGCTGCTTGATGAAGGGTTGGTTCAGCGCAGTGGCCGATTTTACCAGGTGATCGAGCTTTCGATCAACGATATCCGCGATCTGTACGAAGTGCGCGAGGCGCTGGAGACAATGGCGGTGCGGTTGTGCATCGAGCGCACCGAAGCCAGTGACACAAGCGGCCTTTCCACCATTCTGGAGGCGCAAAAGGCCGCACTTTTGGCGGGCGAACAGGCCGAATTCTTCCGGCTTGATAGCGCGTTTCACCTGTGTATCGGCGAGCTGTCGCAAAACGCCTATCTTCTGGCGCAACTGACCAAGGTTCATGACAAACTGCGCCTTGTGCGCGGGCGCGAAGGCAGCCGCGCGGGTTGGATGGATCAGGTTGTGGTGGAACATCTGCGCATCATCAGCGCGCTTGAGCGGCGCAATGTCGCCGTCGCCGAGGCGGAAATGCGTTACCACATCAACAGCGCGGTCAGGCTGCACCTTGGGTTGCCGCAACGCCCGTTTGCGATGGACTGACGCGCCGATATTCAACAGGAAAATGCCATGAAACATGTTTACATCGACTGCACCGAATTCGGTCATTCTGTTCTGACGCCCGAGGTGCTTTCGACACTGCCGGATCTGGAAATATACACCGGCGATCCCGACCCTGAAACGCTGGACAGGTTGATGTCGGGTGCGGTGGGCGTGATCAACGGTCGCACACAGATGGATGCCGCTTTTCTGGCGCGGTATCCGACCCTGCGCAGCATCGTGTTTCTGGGCACGGGCGCCTCGACCTATATTGATACCGCGGCGGCGGAAAAACTGGGCATCCAGGTGCGCACCGTGCGCAATTATGGTGATCGCACCATTGCCGAACACGCATTTGCCCTGATCATGGCCGGGGCGCGCGCCATTGCCGCAATGGATCGTGATATCCGCAGTGGCCGCTGGACGATGCCGGTGGGTGTTGAACTGGCCGGTAAGCGGCTTGGGGTGGTGGGCACCGGCGGAATAGGCAGCGAACTGATCCGTTTGGCCCATGGGTTCGGGATGGAGGTGATCGCCTGGAACCGCAGCGGTGTGCCCGATCACCTGCCGTGCCGGTCTGTGCCGCTGGATGATCTGCTGAAAACGGCGCATGTGGTGTCACTTCATCTGGCGCTGACGGATGCGACCCGTCATTTGATGAACGCGGAAAAGTTGGCGATGTTGCGCTCTGACGCCATTCTGGTGAATGTGGCGCGGGGTGCAGTCATTGACGAACCCGCCCTGATCGACGTGCTTGAAAACGGGCGCATCGCCCATGCCGCGCTGGATGTGTTTGAACAAGAGCCGTTGCCAAAGGATCATCCGCTGACGCGGCTGGAAAATGTTACCCTCACGGCGCATTCGGCCTATAAGACCCGCGAAGCCATGGCGCGATTGCTCTCAACCGGTTTCACCTTGCTGCGCGACGATCTGAAGGCGTTGTCGGATCGGTGATGGTTGGCTGATCGAATTGCCGATATTCAACACGTCACACCCCATCGGGCCGACGTGAGTGGCGCAGTCCGGGCAGGCCGTGCCTTGGGGTATTGCTATCGAGCGGGGACATGCAGAAAACCCGATTTTTCGCCGCAAGGGCGAACCGTTTGTGCGCAAATTTTCCACTTCTGGCGAAGTTGGTAACAAAGTCACCAAGCGGGGCGATGTTGTGCTGTAAGTCGGCCGGAAAAGCCGTGCAATCAGTGGATTGAACGGCAGAGAAAGATTTGAGCAGACAAGAATACACAGTTGGAAAGACAATCATGATCCGGATGAAAGAGAGCATCTTTGCCGTGGCAGTGATGCTGGCCATATGGAGCGCCATCGCGCTTCCCGCAGGAATGACGCCCGCGCAGGGGCTTACCTTTGGGGTGATGGTGATTACCCTGTCGTTGTGGGGAACGGGCCTTGTGCCGGGCTATGTGGCGTCGATGTTCCTGTTTGTCGCGCTGATCCTTGGTGGGCTGGCCCCACCGCAAGAGGTTTTCGCGAGCTTTTCATCTTCGGCGATTTGGCTGGTGGTTGCGGGCTTTGTCATTGGCGCGGCGATCACCCATTCGGGGTTGGGTGCGCAACTGGGTGCCGTGGCACGGCCCCATGTTTCGAAAAGCTATGGCACACTCATTGTCGGGCTGATGCTGATCGGAATGGTGCTGGGATTCGTGATGCCATCGTCGCTGGGGCGTGCGGCGGTTCTGGTGCCTGTGGGCATGGCGTTGGCCGATGCCTTGGGGTTGGAAAAGGGGTCAACGGGGCGCACCGGCGTGGCGGTCATCATTGCGATCGGAACCAACATGCCCAGCTTTGCAATCCTGCCGTCGAACATTCCCAATGTCATTCTGGCAGGGTTGGCAGAACAGTCGTTGAATGTTCAATTCAGCTATACAAAATATCTGCTGCTGCATTATCCGGTTTTGGGGCTGTTGAAATCTGCGGTGATTGTTGCGCTTGTGCTGATCCTTTTTCCTGCCCGGGTCAGGGAAATCGCGCAACCGACGGCGCCGGAACGTGCCGGGGCGGGCCGTCGTCAGGCGGTATTGCTGGCCATTCTGCTGGTCACGCTGGGCCTTTGGTCAACCGATCAGATCCACGGGATCAATGCGGCGTGGATCGGGCTTGGCACTTCTTTGGTGCTGATGATCCCACAGTTCGGCTTTGTCCCGCCACCGGTTTTCAAATCGGCGGTGGATTTTTCGATGCTGTTGTTCGTTGCCGGGGCGCTGAGCCTTGGAGTTGTGGTCAATACAAGCGGGCTGGGCGAGATCATCGCAGGCAAGGTTTTGACAGTTCTGCCGTTTCAGCAGGGAAATGATTTGTTGAACTTCATGTCACTGTCGCTTTTGGGGGCGGGAACATCGATTTTCACGACCGTTGCGGGCATGCCTGCGGTGCTTACCCCCCTTGCTCAGGAATTGGCCGAGACCACCGGATTTTCGCTGAACGCGGTGTTGATGACGCAGGTGATCGGTTTTTCCACAGTGGTTTTCCCCTATCAGGTGGGGCCGTTGATTGTGGCCATGGGCCTGGCCAAGGAAAGCACGCGCCCCCTGCTGAAGATCATGCTGTCGCTTTTTGCGATCACCGTGTTGGTTTTGTTGCCGATCGATTTCTTGTGGTGGAAACTGTTGGGCACGATTTGAAACATGCAAACGCATACAGGGATGTGGTGTGATCGCCGCGTGATTGCGGGCGAAACTGGCCCCCGACACGCAGCCTTACAAGGTTTGCGCAGCGTCGCGCCCGACCGCGCGCAAAAGCACCGCCGCCACCAGATCGCCGGTGACATTCACGGCCGTGCGGCACATGTCAAGCAGGCGATCAACGCCCAGAATGATCACCATTCCCTCAACAGGGATGCCCATGCTTGTTGCGACATTGATCAGGATCGCGATGCTGACGCCCGGCGTTCCAGGGGCGCCGATGCTTGAGGCGACAAGCGTTCCAACCACCACGGCGATCTGACCCAAGGTCAGATCAACACCGGCAAGCTGTGCCAGAAACAGAATGGCCACCGCCTGATAAAGCGCGGTGCCTGCCATGTTCATCGTCGCCCCCAGCGGAACAACCAGATTGGCGATATTTTCGGGCACGCCAAGCTGGCGCGCGGATTGGATTGTAACCGGCATCACCGCAGAAGAGCTGGACGTGGAGAAGGCCAGCAAAAGATTACTTCCGGCAGCTTTTATAAATCGCGGCGGGGTGATCCGTGCGAACAGAAATGCAATCACAAGGTAAAGGCAAAACAGCATCACCAAACCCAACAGCACGGTGCCGACATACCCGGAAATGCCGACCATGGTTTCAAACCCCATGCGCATCACCAGTTGCGCCATCAGCCCGAAAACCGCGAAAGGGGCCAGAAACATCGCCCATTTGACAATGTTCATCGAAATCGAAAGCAGCGCATCCATCAATGCAAGAAAGGGCGCGGCGCGCTTGGGCTGAACCTGGGTGACGGACACCCCCACAAGCAGAGCCAGCACAACAACCGCCAACATATCCCCCTGCACGATCGAGGCGGTCGGGTTTGTGGGCAAAATATCGACAATCAGATCCGGCACGGTTGCCTGGGCGTCGGGGGCGGGCAGATCGGCAAGTTCGCCGGTTTCGGGCGGCATGCCGGATCCGGCAGGCTCTGGCGAAAAACCGACAAGGCCCTTGCCGGGGCTCAGCCATTGGGCAAGCATCACACCGATTGCCGCCGCCGCCGTCGTGGTGGCCAGAATGAAAGCGGCCAACCGCAATCCGACCGAACGCAGTTCGTTGCCAGACCCGGCGCCGGAAAGACCCCCGACAATCGAAGAAAAGATCAGCGGGATCAGCACCATGGCGATCAATGCCAGAAATATCTGCCCCGGCAGCGCCAACCAATGCCCGACCCATTTGGCCGTATCCGGTGGCATCAGCCCTGTTGGTTCGCTCAGCAATAAACCAAGGCCAAAACCCAAGACCATCCCGATCATCACCTGCGCCCAGAGTCTGGATGTGATCCAGACCCGCAGCTTGAAACGCTGTTGCCCGATCCGCATTGTCGTATCTTGTGTGTCGTTTGCCATGCCAAGGCCATAACAGGACCAGGCGCGAGAAATAAACCGACATTTTCACTTGCAACGGCCCCGGCACCACCCGTCGTGGCACCGGTAAACAATGCGACAAGAATGGCATCGCGGCCACGCCAAAGTCTTTCGCAATCAAGGCTTACCTGTCCGGCAGGTCACATCCTTCCCGCGCATAGATCGCAAACGGCCCCACATGACCCTTGAGGGCATAGTCGCGCCAGGCCAGGGCGAATTTTGTATCTTCGCTGAAGTAGTCGAGATAATCGAAGGACGCGCCATTGAAATATTGCTTGTGCGGGTTTTCATCAACGATAACGACCTGCGGTGCGGTGCGGAAAAAATCCGCCAACACCCGCGCACGTGCATTTTCCAGTGTGGCGCGATAGACGGCCTGCTCAGCCGGATTCTTGGTGAGGCTCAGTCGGTAACTTGCCCCGGGAAAGAGCCAAAGTGACGGAGCTCGGTTGGCCGACGTGGCATTGACGAGGTTCGCCAATGGGAATCCCGTCCACACATTCGCGCTGAATACCTGAAAGCTGCGCTCGCCCGGTGGGCAGGTAAAATAAGGCGCGACGGCGTGGGCGAAAGGGCTTTGATACGGGCCATTGCGCACTGCCGGAACACCAAGAAGCATGACAGACACGGCGGCAATGGCGATTGGCCACCACTGCGCCCGGGTTTGTGACAGCGTTGCCGCCGCCCATGTTACGGCAAACACCACATAAAGGTTTGCAGGAATCCGGTGATAATTCCAGCCTTTCGACTGGATCAGAAATATCGCAATGGCCGCCGCCCCGGTCGCCACTGCCACGGTGTTTGACCAAGGCCGCGCCCTGTTCAGTACAAGAAGCACCAGCGCGATGAAAAGCAACAGGATCAGGACCCAAGCGCGAGAAAGGGTAAAAAGAAGCGGCACGTCAAATGCGCCATAAACCTGCATCGTAAGCGGCACGACATTTTCGAAATACGCCGGATGCAGGATTGCCGAGGCTGTCACATAAAGCATCAGCAGGGCCGAAATCACCAGGTATTCGACCCTGAGCGCCGGCCGCAGACTGCGCGCGGCAATCATTTGGCAGATCAGGATCGCGAGTGGAAGCAGCAGGAAATAATGCTTGAGCGCGATTCCGAAGGTTGCCCAGACTGCAACTCCGGCGCGCATCGGCCCGGACGCGGGTGCGGAGCGCAGGTTCATCACAAGAAACGGCAGGAACATGATGGTGAACAGGTGGTCGCGCTGTCCGAAATCCCCGATTGGCAAGAGCAATAGCCCAACCGCCGCCACCGCAAGCACGGCGCGCCGTGATGTCGAGGAAAGGCGTGTTTCACAGGCAAGCAGCCGCTGGGACAGGATCAGCGAACCCGCCGCAAGCACCAGCACGAAGCCTTTGAAGGTTGCCATCGGCGCAAGCCCGGTCAGCCGCGCGATCCATACCGGGATTGCGGTAAGATAAAACGCCAGCGGTGGGTTCAAAACTCATAGGTATAAAATAACGAGTGCCGCGAGGGCGATTGCAGACAAGAATACCTTTGGGCATCCGTCGTATCTTGTCGCAACGCGTCGCCAATCATTCAGCCTGCCGAACATGATTTCGATCCGGTTTCGGTGTTTGCAACGGCGCTTGTCATACTTCACTGTTTTCTTCCGCGGTTTCCGACCAAGGATACATGCGCGTATCCCTTTGTCCTTCAACGCTTCTCTGAACCAATCGGCGTCATAACCACGGTCACCGAGCAGCTAGTTAACCTTGGGCAGGCTGCTCACGAGCGCCCGTGCGCCGATGTAATCGCTGACCTGACCGGCGGTGACGAACAGGTTGAGCGGTCGGCCTTGGCTGTCGCAGATGTGTGCAGTTTGGTATTCATTCCGCCTTTGGTCCGGCCAATCAGGCGTCCGCGCCCCTTTTTCAACGCCCAAGCTGATCGCTGTACGGTCTGCCTTGAGGTAGGTCGCGTCGATCATCACGGTTTCCTCTTCGCGATGTTTGGCGGCTAGGCCAACCATCATCCGAGGGAAAATGCCCTTGTCGCTCCACCGCTTCCAACGGTTGTAGACGGTCTTATGAGGTCCATATTCTCTGGGTGCATCACGCCAACGTAAGCGGTTACGATTAACGAAGATAACACCGCTCAGGCCACGCCTATCATCAACGCGCGGCTTGCCGTGGGACTTGGGGAAAAGGGCTCAAGACGCACCGTCTCCGCATCAGTGGTCAGACATGTTCACCGCTTTTTTTAAACTGTGAATCACGCCACCACCTCGAATTCAATGGGTCCCGACCCTAGATCGACATCTTCTTGAATATACGTTCTGGAATCGCACGGATGATCAACATGATATATCGCCAGAAAAACGGTGTATAAATCACGTCGCGCTTTTTTTCGACGGCTTTCAGGATATCGGCGGCCACCTTTTCGGGAGGGGCGACCAGAAACATGCCTTCAATCCCCCAGGTCATTGCGGTGTCTGCAAAGCCGGGTTTTACCGTTACCACATGGCCGCCTGACCGGGTCAGCCGATTGCGCAGACCCGACAGGTAGGTGTGAAATCCGGCCTTCGCGGCGCCGTAGACGTAATTGCCCACGCGGCCCCGATCCCCGGCAACCGATCCGACACCAACAACCACGCCTGCGCCGCGCGCCTCGATTTCGGGGGCGAGCAGTTGTAAAAACCGCGCGGGGCCGGAAAAACTGTCGATCACCGTGCCGTCGATCAAACCGGGATCGGCGTCGATCTCTGCCTGATCCGGCATGGAGCCGACGAAGACGGCGGCGTTGACGATGCGATCATCCAGCGCGTCGATAATTGGCTGAAATGTGTCAGGCTGGCGCGCGTCGAATGCCATCACCCGGGCGAAGGGCGCGCCGCGCAGTTCACAATCGGCGGCGGTGGTGGCCATGTCTTGCATGTCGCGCCCCGCCAGGATCAGGGCATCGCCGCGCGTCGCCAACATCCGCGCCATCGCCCGCGCCATAGAGGATGTTGCCCCGACGAGAATCCAAAGCTCTGACATCTCAAATCGTCCTCAGATCAAGGCGGCGGATCAAATCCGTGGCCAAAACGCCATCGGGATCGGCGGCGTTGGCCGCAGCGGCCCATGTGGCGTGTTCGGGGTACATGGCGCGCAGGCTGCTGCCCTTGGCCAATGAATCCTTGGCCAGATAGATGCGGCCCCCCGCGGCCAGGGTGTCGGCCTCAAGTTCGCCAATCAGGCGGGTCGCCTTGGCGCGGTTCGGGAAATCAATCGCCAATGTGTACCCCTCCATCGGGAATGACATCAGGCCCGCGCGCCCTGGCCCCATGCGTTTGAGCACCGCCAAGGGCGAGGCGAGGCCGGATTTCGCGATCCGCCCCAGCATCGCGCGCAGGGCGGGGGCCTGTGCCACCGGCACCACGCATTGGAATTGATGAAACCCTTCTTTGCCATAAAGCCGGTTCCAATCACGGATCCGGTCCAGCGGGAAAAAGAAATCCTGAATCGGTTTGACAACCGTGCGCCCCTTGTCTGGCACCCGGCGAAAATACGCGGCGTTAAACAGCCGCACCACAGCAGGCGACAGCGCAAAGCCGGGGGCATCAAATGGCACTGCCTTTGCCCCGCCCTTTTGGGTGACAAGGCCCGAACCGGTTTCGGCTTCTTCCAATATGCCACGGCCCAGGGAATCGCCCTGCGCGGTGGCATCAATCCAACCCACGCTGTAACTTGCGTCTGAGGCATCGAAATGGGCCAAAAAATCATCCCAGCCGGCAATGCGCCGTTCAGTAACGACAATCACGTCACCCTTGCATTTCAAAAGCTGCAATTCGGCGCTGGCAATGATGCCGGTCTGGCCCAGCCCCCCGACAGTGGCGGCAAATAGCGGATCATCGGGGGTAATGCGGCGGCTGGTGCCATCGATACCGATCAGGGTAATCGCGCGTACATGTTGACCGAATGATCCGGCCACATGGTGGTTTTTGCCGTGCACATCATGGGCAATCGCGCCGCCCACGGTGGCAAATCCGGTGCCGGGCATTACCGCAGGAAGCCATCCGCGCGGCGCAAAAACGCGCGCCAGTTCGCCCAGTTGCACACCAGCTTCGACCGTTGCAATCCCGGTCGTGGGGTCAAACGCCGCAATCCGATCCATCCGCAGCATTTGCACCGCCTGCCGCCCATGATTCAGGCAGGCATCGCCATAAGACCGGCAATTGCCAATGGCGGGTGCGGGTTCGTCAGCCATAAGCGCGGTCAGTGTCGACAAACGCTCGGGGCGGGCCAATTGGCCTGTTGCGCGCAATGCCCGGCCCCATCCGGCATAATTCGCGGTTTTCCAGCGCATATCAGTCCTTTCGCGATCTGCGTTCGGCCAAGGGAAACGCGATCAGGCCCAGCGCGATGGCAAACCAAAGGGTAGTTAACCGGATGATTGCGGTGGCCGGGACAGATACCGCCAAAGGCACGCCTTCCAATGTCAAAAGCGCGATCATCGCCGCCTCGGCGCCGCCCAACCCGCCCGGTGCGCCGGTCAGCCCGCCAGCCAAGGTTGAAAACAGAAAAATCCCGATCGCCGTGGCGAGGCCAATGTCATGGCCCATCCAGATCAGAAGCAAATGAAACGAAACACCTTCGGCCACCCAACCGATCAGCCCCAGACCCATGGCAGCGGCGATCACGGTGGGGTTTGAAAACTGTGCCAGGGACCGCGCGGCGCGCCGGATGCGTGCAAACAGACGGGGCCACAGACCGGTCGCGCGGTGCACATAGGTGGCAAAACCCGACAAAAGCACTGGGCGCGTGGCGACAAATGCGACAATCAGGGCCAAAAGCGTCACCGGCAGCCCCCCGGCAATACCCGTTGTGGACAGGGACAGGGCAATCGCCAACAAAACCCCCATGGCGGCCAGATCCGAGGCGCGGTCAATCAGGGCCAAGGGCGCGGTGCGTTCAAATTGCCAACCGGTTTCACGATGCAACCACCGCATGCGCACCAATTCACCCACACGCCCGGGGGTGACCGACATGGCAAAACCGCCCAAAAAATGCAGAATATTGCGATCAAACGTGGTGCCCAACCCCAATCGGCGGGCAAAAATGTGCCAGCGCAAAGCGCGAAACAGATAGTTCACCAAGCTCAGCGCCAGAAGCACGGCAATTTGCCAAACGGCGATACGGGCGATTTGCGACTTAATCTCATCCCATCCGGTGCCGGCCACCAGCCCGACAAGACCCATAACAAGAAGCGCCAGAAAACCACCAAAGATCAGGCGATCTCGGGTAAGGGGGGCGCGATGCGCTTGGGGGGGGCTGATCATGCTCATTGCCCGCTGATTAGCAACGGAATGGGGCAACACTATGGTGTTGTTTCCCAATTCGGAACAGATTCATGAAATTTTCAACGAAATGAAAAGGCGGGGCCAATGGCGCCCGCCTTTCGAAATCAGACGATTTTTGCTTCCGTGGCGGCGCGCAGCTCATCTTCGGTGACGCCGTCGGCGCATTCCACAATCTTCAGGCCGCCCTCGACCACATCCAGAACACCCAGGTTGGTGATAATCCGATCCACCACATTTTTGCCGGTCAGAGGCAGGGTGCAGGCTTTCAACACCTTGGATTCACCATGTTTGTTGGTGTGATCCATCACCACGATCACGCGGCCCACCCCGGCCACCAGATCCATGGCGCCGCCCATGCCTTTGACCAATTTGCCTGGAATCATCCAGTTGGCCAAATCACCGTTTTCGGCCACTTCCATCGCGCCCAGGATCGCTGCGGCAATCTTGCCGCCGCGTATCATTCCGAACGATGTGGCCGAATCGAAATAAGCGGTGCGTTTCAGTTCTGTGATGGTTTGTTTGCCGGCATTGATCAAATCGGGGTCTTCTTCGCCCTCAAACGGGAAAGGGCCCATGCCCAACATGCCGTTTTCCGATTGCAGCGTGATATCCTTGTCGCCGACATAGTTCGCCACAAGCGTCGGGATGCCGATGCCGAGGTTGACATACATGCCGTCTTCCAGTTCTTCAGCCGCGCGTGCGGCCATCTGATTGCGATCCCAGGGCATTACACGGCCTCCTTTTTGCGCGTCGTGCGCTGTTCGATGCGTTTTTCGTGGGTGCCTTGCACGATGCGATGCACGTAAATACCGGGCAGGTGAATGGCGTCGGGATCAAGGCTGCCGGTTGGAACGATTTCTTCTACTTCGACAACGCAAACCTTGCCACACATGGCGGCGGGCGGATTGAAATTGCGCGCCGTTTTGCGGAACATCAGATTGCCGGTTTCATCGGCTTTCCACGCTTTGACGATGGCCAGATCGGCAACAATTCCCCGTTCCAGGATGTAATCCTGACCATCGAAATTCTTCACCTCCTTGCCCTCGGCAATCACCGTGCCAACGCCGGTTTTGGTGTAAAATCCGGGAATGCCGGCCCCACCGGCGCGCATCCGTTCGGCCAAGGTGCCTTGGGGGTTGAACTCCAACTCCAACTCGCCCGACAGATATTGGCGCATGAATTCGGCATTTTCGCCCACATATGAGCTGATCATCTTTTTCACTTGCCGGGTTTGCAAAAGGATACCAATGCCAAAATCATCGACACCCGCGTTATTGGACGCAAAGGTCAGATCCTTTGTGCCGGCGTTCTTGATGGCCTCAAGCAACAATTCCGGAATCCCGCACAGGCCAAATCCCCCCGCAGCAATGAACATTCCGTCGAATAACAGGCCATCCAACGCTTCCGCAGCTGAGCCATAGATTTTTTTCATGGGTACGTCCCCGCAATTACCGTTACGTTGGTTCTGGGCCGCGTCGTGCGCGGTGTCAACGATGGTGGCGCAATCATTCGATCACGTCGCCATCGGTATCCGTGTCTTTTGCCGCCGACTTTGCCGCCGGTTTCTTTTTCGCGGCGGGTTTCTTGGCTGTGGTTTTTTTCGCTGCCGGTTTTTTTGCCGCTGGTTTCTTCGCCGTCGTGGCTTTGGTCGTTGCCTTTTTGGGCGCGGCTTTGCGACGCGTGCCTTTTTTCGCGGCCTTTTCGTTGATCAGCTCCAGTGCCTGCTCAATCGTAACCTGCTCGACATCGCTGTCTTTGGGCAGTGTGGCGTTTACCTTTTCCCATTTCACATAGGGGCCATATTTCCCCTCCATGATATCGATTGCGCCGCCATCAGGGTGCTCTCCGACTGCGCGCAGGATTTTGGCGACGCCGCGCCGCGCGCCCCGGCTGGCCACCTTTTCGGCCAGCAATTGCACCGCGCGGTTCATGCCGACTGTGAACACCTCATCTATGCTTTCCAGATTGGCGTTGGTGCCGCCCCGATCACTGGTCGAGGGGGCGTGTTTGATATACGGGCCATAGCGCCCGATATTGGCCCAAACCATGATCCCATCTTCGGGATGTTCGCCAATCTGGCGCGGCAAAGACAATAATTTCAACGCCTGAGGCAGATCCACCTCTTCGGGGGGCCATTCCTTGGGGATGGATTGGCGCGGCGGTTTTTTATTGTCTTCGGTCACTTCGCCGCGCTGCACATAGGGGCCAAACCGGCCCTTGAATGCGAAAATCTTGTCGCCCGCGTCAAGGCCCAGTTCTTTGCCCTCGGGCGGTATCCCGCTGAGGTCTTCGCCATCTTCGGAAGGGGGGCCAAACGCGCGGGTGTATTTACAATCGGGATAGTTCGAACAGCCAATGAAGGCACCGCCCGACCGGGCCGTGCGCATCGAAAGCCGTCCGGCGCCACAATGGGGGCACAGGCGCGGATCGCTGCCGTCTTCCTTGGCTGGAAACAGATGAGGCTCAAGCACCTCGTTGATCTTGTCCAGAACTTCACCAATCCGCAAATCGGCGGTTTCGGCGATGGCGGCGGAAAAATCCTTCCAGAACCGGCTGAGCACTTCTTTATAGTCCCGCTCACCGGCCGACACATCATCCAACTGCCCCTCAAGATCGGCGGTGAAATCATACTCTATATATCGCTGAAAATAATTGGTCAGGAATGCGGTGACCAACCGGCCTTTATCCTCGGGGAACAGGCGGTTGCCATCTTTGCGCACATATTCACGATCCTGAATCGTGGTGACGATGCTGGCATAGGTCGAGGGGCGCCCGATGCCCAATTCCTCCATCCGTTTTACCAATGTCGCTTCGGTATAGCGCGGCGGGGGCTGGGTGAAATGCTGTTCCGGTGTGACAGAATCCTTTTTCGCCGCTTCGCCCTGGCTGATCTGTGGCAAACGCTTGTCGTCCTCATCGACAACGGCGTCATCACGACCTTCTTCGTATATCTTCATGAAACCGTCAAACAGCATCACCTGACCCGTCGCGCGCAAGCCCACCTGGCCATCTTTGCTGGCGATTTCCACGGTTGTACGCTCAAGCCGGGCCGCCTCCATCTGGCTGGCCAGGGTGCGTTTCCAGATCAGATCGTATAATTTGCGCTGATCCGGATCGGTGATGCGCAGCGCGGCGGCATCCATCGCCATTTCGGTGGGGCGGATACATTCGTGCGCCTCTTGGGCGTTTTTCGCCTTGTTTTTATAAATGCGCGGGCTTTTTGGCACATATTCGCTGCCGTAGCGGTCTTTGATCGCGTCGCGCGCGGCGGTTACTGCCTCGGGCGCCATGTCGATGCCGTCGGTCCGCATATAGGTAATATGCCCCGCCTCATACAGACGCTGTGCGTTGCTCATGGTCTGGCGCGCGCCCATGCCGAATTTGCGACTGGCCTCTTGCTGCAATGTCGAGGTCATGAAGGGCGGGCTGGGGTTGCGGCTGCCTGGTTTTGCCTCAACCGATGCGACATGCAGATCGCGGGTTTCGATGGCTTTGACAGCCAGATCCGCCGCGGCCTGATTTTCAATGCTGAATTTATCCAGCTTGTCACCGCCCAGAACCGTCAGCCGCGCCTCATAGGTCTGGCCGCCCGGCGTTTGCAATACGGCCTTGACCGTCCAATATTCCCGGGCGCGAAACGCTTCGATCTCCATCTCACGCTCAACAATCAGGCGCAGGCAGACCGATTGCACCCGCCCGGCCGACCGCGCCCCGGGCAATTTGCGCCACAAGACCGGTGACAGGTTGAAACCAACCAGATAATCCAACGCCCGGCGCGCCAGATAGGCCTCAACCAACGGGCCATCCACCTGACGGGGATTTTTCATTGCCTCGGTGACGGCGGATTTGGTGATCGCGTTGAATACCACACGGCTGACAGGCGTGTCTTTCTTGATTGATTTGCGTTTGCGCAGGGTTTCCTCAAGGTGCCATGAAATCGCCTCGCCTTCGCGGTCGGGGTCAGTGGCGAGGATCAGCGCATTGTCCTTGGCCAGAGCATCGGCAATTGCCTTGACGTGTTTTTTGCTGTCGCTGGCAACCTCCCAGGACATGTCGAAATCATTGTCGGGATCGACCGAACCGTTCTTGGCGGGCAAATCACGCACATGTCCATAAGATGCCAGAACGACATAATCTGAACCAAGATACTTATTGATTGTCTTGGCCTTGGCGGGCGATTCAACAACAACGACGGGCATACGCTTCCTTCCGACTCGGGCCTTGGCGGCACCGCCGTTAGATGTGGGGTTGCGGGCGGGCTTGTCAATCGGGGCCGGCCAAGTCGGTTGGGCGAATATAGGCCAGGATCAGATTTTGGCCACCAAACCACCGGGTTGACGGGTGATTCTCCCGTCCAGTTCCAGGCTGATCAATTGTGGCGCGATTTCCCCAGCCGAAAGTGAAAGATCGCGGATCAACTGATCTTCGGCCAGAGGGCTTGGCCCCAGACGATCAAGAATCTGCTGGTGAAGTGTATGTGTTTCACGCAACCCGCGTTTTGGCGATGTGGGTGCCGGTGCCGCGGGGGGGTCCGGGGGTGCGTGGTCTTCCACCGCAGGGCCAAGCGCGGCAATGACATCTTCGGCATTGCGCACCAGTGTCGCGCCATCGCGCAACAACATGTTGCAGCCCGAAGCGCGGGCATCAAACGGATGGCCCGGCACCGCCAACACATCGCGCCCCTGATCCAAGGCATCGCGCGCCGTGATCAAACTGCCCGATCGCGCCGCGGCTTCGACCACGACAACACCGCGCACCAAACCCGAAATGATCCGGTTGCGGCGGGGAAAGTGGCGCGCCTGTGGTTGCAAACCCATGGGCTGCTCTGAGACGCGAAGCCCCTTTTCACCGATTTCCTGCGCCAAAACTGCGTTTTCGGCGGGATATACAATATCAACACCCCCGGCCATCACCGCCACCGTGCCATGGGGAAGTGCGGCGACATGGGCCGCCGTATCAATGCCCCGCGCCAGACCCGACACGATCACATGGCCGGCCTGGCCCAGATCATCGGCCAGTTTGCGCGCCATCCGCGTGCCCAGGGATGAGGCATTGCGCGCGCCCACGATCGCAATCGACGGCCGCGATAAAAGCTTTATGTCGCCCAAGACCCAAAGCAATGGGGGCGCGTCGGCCAGATCATAAAGTGGCAGCGGATAGTCCGGTTCACCATGGGCGATCAATCTTGCGCCCGCAAGACGCCCGGCCTTCAGTTCCGCCTGTGCCACGCCAACGGGGCAGGGTTTGTAATCTGATACACCCGCAGCAGCGGCGATTTTTGGCAATTCATCAAGGGCTGCATCGGCGCAGCCATGTTCGGCCATCAGGCGGAAAAACGTGGCCACACCAACCCGCCGAGAGCGTAAGAGACGAAGCCAGCTTAACCGAGCTTCCTCGGAGTGGGGTGGGGTGAGGGGGGTGAGGGAAGGGAAAAGATCCACCGGTCAACCTGTCTTCATCTGCTTACACCAACAAGATGCAGGCAGAATGGTTAAGAGTGTGTGAATGAATTCCAGTCATTCGTCGGTTTATTTCAAGCCCTTGTTTTGAATAGGATATAAGCTCTTCCCCGACGATTGGAGCAGTGCCGCTATGGGCGCAGATACGAGAATCATCTGCCGCAAATGGTGCCTTGGCCCCAAAGATCGCGGGCATCAAAACCAGATGATAAGGTTGACAGATTTGGGGCGCGGGCCGCAAAATCATCGCAATGCCGTAAAAATGGCATGGTTTTCTGGTGTGGTGGGCCCATCTTGATGCAAGGATGTTTGGAATGAATGCCCTCACCAATGTGCGCGCCCGGTCTGCTCAGAAGTTGAATACCGTGGTGATGATCCCGGCGCGGCATGCGTCGACACGGTTTGTTGGCAAACCTCTGGCGCCGCTCCGGGTGCCGGGTGGTGGACACAAAAGCCTGATCCATCTGACATGGGAGGCAGCGATGCAGGTGCGCGGTGTCGATGCTGTGCATGTGGTGACGGATGACACCCGGATCGCGGATGCCGCGGCAGAATTTGGCGCGTCGGTGTTGATGACATCGCATGACTGTGAAAACGGCACCGCGCGCTGCGCCGAGGCGGTGGCGCGCCACGGGATTGATGCCGATCTTATCGTGAATGTGCAGGGCGATGCCCCGCTCACGCCGCCATGGTTTGTCGAAGATCTGATTGCGGCAATGCGGGATGATGCGGCGGCGCAGGTGGCAACGCCGGTGGTTCAGTGCGATCCGCTGACCTATGGGCATTTCATGGCGGATCGGCAGGCGGGGCGTGTGGGCGGCACCACAGCGGTATTTGATGCCCGGCAGCACGCGCTGTATTTCAGCAAAGAGGTGTTGCCCTATATCGATCCGAAAAAGACATTTGTGCGCGACGTTCCGGTGTATCACCACGTGGGGGTTTATGCCTATCGCCCGTCGGCGTTGGCGGCTTATACCCGCTGGCCAACAGGCCGTTTAGAGCGGTTGGAGGGACTGGAACAGTTGCGGTTTTTGGAAAACGGTCACGCGGTGCGCTGTGTCATCGTCGATGCCAAGGGCCGTGTATTCTGGGAGGTCAACAACCCCGAAGACGTGGCGCGTGTTGAACAGGTTTTGCAAGAGCTGGCATGCCCGGTCGGATGATCCGGATTGGCGATGTGGCGGTGGGCGGCGGGGGGCCGTTTGCCCTGATCGCGGGTCCGTGCCAGCTTGAATCGCTGGATCACGCGCTGTTCATGGCCCAGGGGATTGCCCGGGCCAGCGGTGAACATCCTTTCATTTTCAAGGCCAGTTTTGACAAGGCCAACAGGTCATCCCTGGGTTCGGCCCGGGGTGTGGGGATGCACGAGGGGTTAGAGATTCTGGCGCGGGTGCGTGGTGAATTTGGCTGTCCGGTGTTGTCGGATGTGCATGATGTGGCACAGGCGGGTGCGGCGGGCGATGTGTTGGATGTGCTGCAGATTCCTGCGTTCTTGTGCCGACAGACTGATTTGTTGCTGGCGGCCGGGGCCACGGGGCGGGCCATAAACATAAAGAAGGGTCAGTTTCTGGCGCCTTGGGATATGGCCCATGTGGCCGCAAAAGTGGCAAGCACCGGCAATGAAAACATCATGCTGTGCGAACGTGGCACATCCTTTGGATATAACACCTTGGTCAGTGATTTTCGCGGCCTGCCGGTGATGGCGCAAACCGGATATCCGGTGGTGTTTGACGCCACCCATTCGGTGCAACAGCCGGGCGGGCACGGCGCGACCAGCGGTGGCCAGCGTCAGTTCGTGCCAACGCTGGCGCGTGCCGCCTGTGCGGTCGGGATTGACGGTTTGTTCATCGAAACCCACGAGGATCCGGATACAGCGCCCAGCGATGGGCCAAACATGATTCCCCTTGCGCAATTGGGCGCGCTGCTGGCCGATCTGCGCCGTTATGACGATCTGCGCAAATCGGGCCCCGATCAGGCATAGCGCGCGGCGATATCGCCCAGGATGGTGCGCACGATATCGTCGGCGCGCTGCTGGGTCGTCGCCTCGGCGTAACAGCGCAGTTCGGGGGCATTGCCCGACGGGCGCAGATGCACGATATCGCCCGATGCAAAACGCACCCGCACCCCATCGGTAAGGTCCAGTTCAGTTTCCGCGCCCAAGTGCGCGAAAAGGGTTGCCCGTTTTTCAGGGTTTTCAACCAATCCCGCGACCAAAGCCGCCGAGGTTTCGGTGGGCAGCCCGACCAGGCGGTCGGCGGCGGTGCGGCGGGCGGGCAGGGCGACCAGTTGATCGGCCAGTGGCCCATGGTCGCCAATCCCCGCCAAGGCACAGATTATTGGCAAAAATGCATCTCGGGTCATCAGGGGCGACAGCCTGCGATTTGCGCCGTCAATCGGTGTGCCGGTCAGAAACCCGCCATTTGCCTCATACCCGACCACGCGTGTGGCGGCGTCATCGGCAAGCGCCTGTTCGATCCCTTCGATCACAAAGGGCGATCCGATGCGCGTGCGGATGATCCGGTCAAAATCCATCGTCTCGATCATCGTGTTCGATGAAACTGGGGTCACAATCACCCGTGCGCCCAGATATCGCGCGCTCAGCGCGCCGATCACATCACCCACGATCACCCGGCCATTTGCATCACTTACCAAGGGTCGGTCGGAATCGCCATCCAGTGACACGATGGCGTCCAGATCGTCGGCCTTTGCCCATGCGCGCAACTGGCATCGCGTGGCATCGTCCACGGCTTCGGTATCGACGGGAATAAAGTGATCGGACCGGCCCAGCGATGTTACCGTTGCCCCCAAGGCGCGCAATACCGTGCCCAGATGATCGCGCCCCACGGCCGAATGTTCGTACACACCAATACGGCGATCTTGCAACGCGTGCGGGCCGAAAAAATCGGTAAACCGCGCGATGTATCTGTCGGCCACACCGTCAATCGGCGCAGGTTCGGACAGGTCAAGCGGCCCGTGCCAGTCGGCCAGTCGATCATTGATCGCGGTTTCATCGGCCTTGGTGATCTCTCCGGTTTTCGTGTAGAATTTCAAACCGTTGCGATCTGCGGGAATGTGGCTGCCGGTTATCATGATGGCCGGTGCGCCCTGGCGCAGTGCCTCAAGGGCAAGGGCCGGTGTGGGAACGGCGCCGCAATCAACCGGTGTCACCCCTGCCGCGCGGGCCCCCGCCGCGACGGCGCGCAGATGTTGCCGGGTCGACGGGCGCAGATCGCCGCCTAACAACACCGTGCCGGAAGGGGCGGTGCCACCGAGGAATGCCAAGGTATAGCGCGCGCACAGCGTATCGGTCAGCTCTGCCACCAGACCGCGCAGGCCGCTGGTGCCGAATTTGGGGGCCATTGCGAATTCTCCTTAGCGGGGGTGGGCGGGCGCCGTGCACCGTACCCCACGCTTAACGCTGCAGCAACAACCACAGCGGCCCCAAGCGCAAAGGCGGGCGCCGCCGTTTCGTCAGACACGAAATACCCGACCAGCCCGAAAAATCAGCGAAAGACAGCCAAGCATCGAATCGTCGCGAGGCGGCAAGGGGTCAGCCGCGTTTGGCACAAAGATTGGCCATCAGGGCAAAGGCACCGGGCGTCAGATGGGCCATCTGGTGGTGCAGGATCAGCGATGTGTGAATGTGCCGCCCCTTGCCGATATCGGCGGCCAAAAGGGCGCCTTGCAACGAGGCCTCGCCCGGATCGGCCATTTCCAGTAGCGGAATATATGCGCCATCCCAGCTTTTGGCAAAATACAGGCCGCGTTCCTTGTGCCAATCGGCCCAGGTGTCAGGCCCGATCCGGTTGGGGGTGTTCAACAGCGGATGATCGGGATGCAGATGCGTCACCCGGGCGGTTTCATCGGTCACCCGCCAGCGCAGCGAGGGTTGGCCGATTTCCAACCGTCTTGGCGGCGTCTGTTCCGGATTCCAGTCATCCCATGGGCGGTGATACAGGGTCAGCAATGTGCCGCCATGGGCAACCCATTCATGCAGTCGTGGCATCAGCGCGGCCAGCCCGGCGCGAAATTTCAACGCAAAGATGCCAATCACGATGGTATCAAGCCCGGCCAATTCAGCGTCGGATATGGTTTCGGGGTCGGGTGTTGCCACATCAAAACCCAGCGCGCCCAACCAATGATCAACCCGGTCATGACCGCCGCCGATATAGCCAAGGCGCACATCGGGCAGCGCCACATCGACAACCCGCACCATCGCCGCCGCCGGGGTTGCGCGGGCAGTGGGGGCGATATGGGGCTGGGTGATCCGGTGTACGGACATGGCCGACGCGCCGTTTAGGGTGAGCGCGATGTCATAGGCCCCCGGCGCGACATCCCGGGGTGCGGTCACGTCAAACCCGGCATCGGTGCGCCGGGCCGTCCAACCATCAGGCAAGGTCAGATCGGGCCGCGCGCCCTGGGGGTGCGTATTGGCCAGGGTCAGCGCCACGTCGCGCCCCGCCATGCGGCGGTTGATGATGATGGCCCGGTCGGGCGTCAGATCACAAGACAGCGGCGGCAAAACAACCGGCGGCACCAACAGCGGCAACATCACCGTGCCCGACACATCCCCCACCGTGGTGGTGACCCGCAATGCCGGCAGATCCGGCGCGTCGGCCAGCCAGGTATCACGATAGGGATCGTGGGGCGGTGCATCGGCGGCCACGGTTATGTGATCGCCGCTGTGGTGCCATCCAACCGGCAGCGCCCATTCGATGATCAGGTTGTCGGCCGCCCCCTGTTGATGTTCGATACTGGCCGCCACCCTGTCGCCAGGGCGCAGGAAATCAGCGCCAAGATATCCCTCGGCGGTGACGTGACAGGCAAGGCGGAGCGCCTGCGCCAACTGCTGTTCCTTGCGCGCCAGACGGTGCAAAACCTCGGGCTTGGCGGGGTCGGGGCATTTGGACTGCGCCTGCCGGATGTGGTGCAATGCACGGGCCAAACGGTGCGGTGTCTGGGCATCGGTGGCCGGAAATGCGGCCAGAACCGATGTGATTTCGCGCTGGGCCGCGGCCAGATCAACGGTCAGTTCGGGCGCATCGGCCCAAGCCGCCAGATCGGCCAGTGTTGTCGCCAACCCATATGTGAGCGACCCATCATCGTTGGCAATGCGGCTGTCGGCCAGGTGCAGCGGCCAATCCCGCTCGGCCCCCGGCGGCACCCATCGCCCCATCGCCTGGGTCGCATGAAAGACGCGCGACTGTTGGCCGATCTGCTCAAAACTCCAGCCGGTGATCGGATCGCGGCCTTTTGCGGGCACCACCGTGGTGGCGGGGGGCGGCGGCAGATCATCGTCATACGCCTGTCCGGCCCCCGACCAGGCCGGCAGAAACAGTTTTTTCACCTGCCAAGGGGGCAGATCGCACCCCGAAAACGCCGGATCGGCGGCCAGATCCATCACCAGATGCGCCGCCTCGGTCATGGCGCGATGATGGCCATGTTGACCGGGAATATCCAAAAAGGTGGGACAAATGATATCGGGCCGCTCGCGCCGCAAGATATGAACGAACCGTGACAATGTACGCTCCCGCCCCCATTTGCCCAGGGTTTCGACGCCGGATTTTGAAAACCCGAAATCGGTAATCGGGTCATCGGCACTGTCGCCCAGCCAATACAGGCGCAGCGACAGGGCCTGTGCCGCGCGCTCCATCTCGGCGGTGCGCAGGGCGCCCAGATCGGCGCCGCTTTCCGTTCCGATGTCGTTTTGCCCGCCTTCGCCCCGGGTCGAGCACGCATAGGACAAATCAAGCCCGCGTGCGCGCAGCGCGGCCAGCATCGCCGATGTTTCGTCATCGGGGTGCGCGCCGGTGTTCATGAAACTGACAATACTGCCCAAAGGCAAAAGTGCCGTATGCAATTGCAGGATATGGGGGTGTTGGGCGGCGATGCGGGCGCGATCGGACAGGGGCATGGCAGGGTTCCTTACACCACAACGGCCAGTTGCGGTGTGAATGAGTTGTTGATGACAAGGGATGCCGCGCCCAAAGCCGCCGTCATCCGCCCCGATGCGCCACGGATCAGGCGCGGGCCTGTGCGGTCGGGCCGGTGCGCGACCGAGCGTTGGTTCAACGGCACATGGGCGATCAGATGGTCGATGATCGTATCGGGCATTGCACCGCCCAGAATGATTGCCTGTGGATCGAAAATATTTTCGATCAGGGTGATTGCATGGGCCAGAGGCACGAGAGACCCGTTCAGCCAATCGCCCAGTGCGGTATTTTGCGCGGCATAAAGATCGGCCAGGGCGCTGCTGTTGGGGGCGGTGATTCCATGTTTTGTCAGATAATGTTCGACCGATAACCGGCTGACCGCCTGTTCCAGCAGGACTGGCCCATCGGGGCCAGGTACGGCAATGTGGCCGATTTCTCCGGCGTTGCCAAAGGCCCCCCGCACCAACCGACCTTCTGAAATCAGCCCCAGACCAAGACCGGTGCCGAAATACAGGAAGGCGTAATGTTGCAATTCGCGCGCGCGGCCCGATACGTGTTCGGCCATGGCGGCGGCGTTGGCGTCGTTTTCAACCATGGTCGGGACGCCAAATGCCTCGCTGAACCATGCGGCGCGGTCGATGCCATCCCAGTTGGGCAATTCGGTGGCGGAATTGGACAGCCCGGTTGGCCCGAACGGGCCGGGCACCACCACGCCCGCCCCCATGATTCGCGTTTTCGGTATGCCCAAATCGGCCACGGCCCGGTCGCGCAGGGCCAGAACCCTGGCGGTTGCGGTCAACGGATCGCTGCGCTCAAGCGTGCAGCGGCAGGAAAACACCGCGCGTCCGGCCAGATCCAGCATGATGGCAAACACTGCGCCGGGGCGGATTTCAACGCCAAAGGCAAATCCACCTGCCGGGTTGATTGCATATTGAATCGCAGGAAGGCCGCGCCCTCCGCTGGATTTTCCCTGCTCTTCAAGCAATCCATCGCGTTCAAGATCGGCAATGATGTTTGACACCGCCTGAATGCTCAGCCCCGAGGCGCGCGCCACTTCGGCCCGCCCCATGGTGCCGCCACGGCGCACCTGGCCCAGAACCAGCTGGCGGTTGTGGGTGCGCGAACGTTCGGCATTGGCGCCGATTATTTGATCGAATTTCACAACCATAGCCTGACCTAACCTAAAATCCTTGTTAATTCAACTGAATTGAGTTAATGGGGGATAAGTCGGGCACAGACCTGCATTTCAACTCTATCCGCGCAACAGCGGGCCAACCGGGAGAATACTATGGATATCAAAGCAATCCGGGGTTTTGCCCTGGCCAGTGTGACAGGCATTGCCACCCTGATGGGCAGCGCGGCCTATGCGGTTGAAATCGAATATTGGCAGTATTTCTTTGATGCCCGTGTCGATGCGATGGGCCAGTTGATCGAGAAATTCGAGGCGGCCAATCCCGATATCACCGTCAAGATGACCCATTTCCCCTATGCCGATTACCGCACCAAGGTGGCAGCCGCCATTCCTGCGGGGGCGGGGCCGGATGTGGTGCAACTGTTTTACGGCTGGTTGAATGACTATAAAGAGGCACAGTTGATCCAACCTCTGCCTGCCGAAACATTCCCGGCCGATAAGATTGAGGCCGAGTTTTTCCCCATGGTTGCCGCCATGCGTGAGGGCGATCAGTATTGGGCGTTGCCCACGGCCGTGCGTTCGCTGGCGCTGTTTTACAACGAACGCCTGATGGAAGAGGCCGGAGTGGACAGCCCGCCCGAAACCTTGGATGAATTGATGGAAGCCGCCCGCGCCATGACCAAGCGCGACGGCGCGGGCAACATCACCCAGGTTGGCATGACAGCGGGCATGACCGCGCAAGACCACCATTGGTGGCGCGAAGGTCTGGTGCGCCAATTCGGTGGCGAACCCTATCTGGATGACTACAAGACGGTGAATTACAACACCGATGCCGGACGGGCCGCACTTGAATATTATGCGGGTCTGTTTTCGGGCGATGACGCGGTATCGGCCATCGGGTTCATGGATGAACCCCAGGCCGCGTTCAAGGCCGGGCGCGCGGGGCTGCATATTGACGGATCGTTCCGTATCGGCGCGCTTGAAGGGACGCGGGGTTTGAAATGGGGGGTGACGGAACTGCCCGCCGGGATTGACGGTGTGCGCTCAAACTATGCGTCTTATTGGGTGAATGCGATCACCTCCAAGGCGCAGGGCGAAAAATACGATGCCGCCGTGAAATTCATGGAATATATCACCAGCGATGAGGCGATGCAGCTTTGGCTGGACGTGGTTGGTGAATTGCCCGCCAAACCCAGCGTCGGCATGACCGAGACGAATGCCCAGGATCCGGTGTTCGGCCCGTTCATTCGTGGCCTGGAATATGCCCACACCACCAAATTCGTCAACGAAAGCGCACAGCGCCAACTTATGGTTGAAGCGGTGGAACGTATGGCATTGCAAGACATGCCCCTGGCCGAAAGCCTGACCATCGCCGCCGAGGCCGAACAGAAAATACTGGATGAGTATTACAAAAAGTAACCCGTTTGGGGCACATATCTGACACAACTCCCACCCCCCAAACCGGGGGTGGGCGCGAAACGGGGCCGTATGTATCGCACTCTTTCCATCCGCCAAAAACAGATCGTCTGGGCCTATGGTTTTTTGGCGCTGCCGCTTTTGTTTTACGGGATCATCCGGTTTTACCCCACGGGCAATGCGATCCTGATCTCGTTTCAAAACTGGAATCTTTTGGGAGATCGTACCTGGGCCGGTTTGGAAAACTATATCAAGCTTTGGAACGATCCGGTATTTTGGAAGGTGTTCGCCAACACCTTTATTTACCTGCTGCTGGGCACGCCGATCTCTTTGGTGCTCTCGTTCATCATTGCCTACCACCTGGATCAATTGCGCTTCCTGCACGGGTTTTTGCGGATGCTGTATTTCCTGCCGTTCATGACCAGCGCGGTTGCCATGGCCTGGGTCTGGCGGTGGTTTTACCAACCGGTGCCGACGGGGCTGTTTAACAATTTCCTCGCACAAATGGGCGTTTCACAAATCAATTTCCTGAACTCAACCACCAATGCCTTGCCCGCGGTTTTGGCCCCGGCGGTTTGGGCGGGGCTTGGATTTCAGATCATCATCTTCATGGCCGGGCTGCGCGCGATCCCGAAATCATATTACGAGGCGGCGCGCATTGATGGCGTCGGCTGGTGGACCATCCTGTGGGAAATCACCCTGCCACTGTTGAAACCCACCATCGTATTCATCGTCGTATTCAGCAGCATCGGATTTTTGCGCATCTTCGATCATGTGTTCAACATGACCACGAATAACCCCGGCGGGCCGCTGAATTCGACCAAACCTTTGGTACTGATGATTTATGACACCGCATTCACCGGCTATGATATGGGTTATGCGGCGGCGCAAACCGTGGTTCTGTTTTTGGTTTTGCTGACGGTCAGCCTGCTACAGCTGCGTATTCTGAGGGATCGCTGATGGCCGTGGTCGAACCCATCCGCCCCAGCAGTGACGCGTTGTTGAAAAACACCGCGCCGAAAAAGCCCGCGAATATGGGGCAGATCATCCGTTGGACGGTGTTGTTTCTGGGCGGCGTTTTGATGGTGATGCCGATTGCCTATATGATCTCGACATCGCTGAAATGGCCCCACGAGGTGTATAACGTCAACCTGATCCCGGATGAGCCAACGATTGAGAATTACACCTATGTTCTTGAAGATGGGCGGTTTTATCTGTGGTTCGTCAACTCGATCATCATCGCCACGATCACCACGATCTGTAATCTGCTGTTTGACAGTCTGGTTGGCTATACCCTGTGCAAATTCCGCTTTCCAGGCCGCTATATCATTTTCATCGCGATCCTGAGCACGCTGATGATTCCTACCGAAATGCTGGTGATTCCGTGGTATCTGATGAGCCAACAATTCGGCTGGCTCGACAGTTATTGGGGCATCATGTTTCCCGGCCTGATGACCGCCTTTGGCACGTTTTTGATGAAGCAATTCTTTGAAACCGTGCCCGATGATTTCATCGAAGCGGCGCGGATTGATGGGCTGAACGAGCTGCAAATTTGGTGGACTGTGGCGATGCCATTGGTCAAACCCGCGCTGGCGGCGCTGGCGATATTCGTATTCCTGGGCAATTGGACCGCGTTCATCTGGCCGCTGATCGTGACCAATTCGGTTGAAATGTACACTCTGCCCGTGGGCCTGTCGTCGTTCGGGGACGAGGCCGATGTGGCGTGGGAATTGATCATGACAGGGGCGGCGATTTCCACCATTCCCACGCTTGTCGTGTTCCTGATTTTCCAACGTTTCATCATTCGCGGCGTGGTGATGGCGGGGTTGAAGGGATGAATGATATGAACGACACCTCGGTTTTTCCCGATCCGGCCTATCATGACACGGTGCTGGCGCCGCTGTTTGAAGGCGTGAAAACCCACCATGCCGCTGATATGGCCCGGATCAACCGCGCCCATCTGGTGATGCTGCATGAAACCGGCATTCTGGGGCGCGATGATGCCCGCACCATCGCCCGCACCCTGCGCGATATCGAGGCGGAAACCGACATCGCCAGCCTCCACTATACCGGCGAACATGAGGATTACTTCTTTTTCGTCGAGGCCGCGTTGAAACAGCGGTTGGGCGATTTGGGTGGGGCGCTGCACACGGCCCGGTCGCGCAACGATATGGATCACACGCTGTTCAAACTGCAATTGATGGCGCGCGGTACCGCCCTTGCCCATCAGATGGTCGCGCTGATTGGCGCGATGATTGAAACGGCACGCCGCGAATCCGACACGTTGATCGTGGCCTATACCCATGGCCAACCGGCACAGCCCACCACCTATGGTCATTATCTGGCCGCCGCGATTGAGGTGGCCAGCCGCGATTGCCAGCGTTTGATCAGTGCGCTGGAAACGGTGGAAATGTGCCCGATGGGCGCGGCGGCGATCACCACCAGCGGGTTTCCGATTGATCGTCACCGCATGGCCGATCTGTTGGGGTTTCGCGCGCCGCTGCAAAACTCCTATGGCTGCATTGCCAGTGTCGATTATATTACCGGGCTATATTCGGCCATTAAACTGGTGTTTTTGCACCTTGGCCGGCTGATCCAGGATTTTCAATTCTGGTCGGCGTTTGAAGTCGGGCAACTGTATGTGCCCAACAGTTTTGTGCAAGTGTCCAGCATCATGCCGCAAAAACGCAATCCGGTGCCGATTGAACATATGCGCCATTTGGCCAGCGTGACATTGGGCCGTTGCGATACCATCATCAACACCATGCATAACACGCCCTTCACCGATATGAACGACAGCGAGGGCGAAGTGCAGCAGGCCGGATATGCCGCCTTTGACAGCGGCGGGCGGATGATTGACCTGCTGACCGCCTTCCTGCCTGCCACGTCAATCAACCGCGATCGCGTGCGCGCCAATACCGATGCGGCCTGTATCACGATCACCGAATTGGCCGATACTTTGGTGCGCGACGCGGGGCTGACATTTCGCCAAGCCCACGAAATTGCCGCCGCCACCGCCCGCGATGTGATTGCGCGCGGCGTGCCATTGTCGGCCGGTTATGACGGGTTCGCCACAGCCTTTCGCGCCGGGCAGGGTGGGGCGGAACCGTTGGGCCGCGCTGCGTTTTGCGATGCGGTCGCGCCCGAAACCTTTGTTGCGCGGCGCGATCGGTTCGGCGGCCCGGCCCCTGGGGCGCTGGACGCGGCCCTGTCTGACGCCGAGGCGACATTGGCCAATCATCTGCGCCCCGCAGTTGCCCACCGCCAAGAGCGGGTTGCCGCCGCTGCCGACACCCTGAATACGGCCTTTGCCGCCCTGTTGGAGGATTAAACCTTGGCCACCCTGACCCTTCGCGATCTGGTGAAAGCTTATGGCAAAGTCGAGGTGTTGCACGGCATCAACCTGGACGTGGGGGATGGCGAATTTGTGGTGTTTGTCGGCCCGTCGGGATGCGGAAAATCCACCACCCTGCGGATGATTGCCGGGCTTGAGGAAGTGACCGGCGGCACAATCGAAATCGGTGGGCGGGTGGTGAACAACCTAGAGCCAAAAGAGCGCGACATCGCCATGGTGTTTCAGAACTATGCGATTTATCCGCATATGTCGGTGCGTAAAAACATCGGCTTTGGCCTGCGCACCGCCAAGATGAGCAAAGCCGACAAAGAGGCGCGGATTGATGAAGTGGCGGGCATTCTCGACATGACCGCGCTGTTGGATCGCAAGCCTAACCAGCTTTCGGGGGGGCAACGCCAACGGGTGGCGATTGGCCGGGCGATGGTGCGTGATCCGGCGGTGTTCTTGTTTGATGAACCCCTGTCAAACCTTGATGCGCAATTGCGCACGCAAATGCGGCTTGAGATCAAGAAACTGCACCAACGGGTGGGCAACACGATTGTGTTTGTCACCCATGATCAGGTTGAAGCAATGACGATGGCCGACCGGATCGTGATCATGAAAGATGGCCATATTCAACAGGTTGGCACACCGTCCGATGTCTATCACAGCCCGGCCAACACGTTCGTGGCGCGGTTCATCGGGGCGCCGTCGATGAATATGCTGCCCGCAACGGCCAAGGACGGCACGGTACAGTTGGACAACGGATTCGGCGTGCCGATGGCGAGCACTGATGGCCCGGTAACCGTGGGTGTGCGCCCTGATGATCTGGGCCTCGGCGACGGTGTGCCGATCATTGCGGGCCGGGTCACGGTGCGCGAACCTTTGGGGCCAGAAACCCTGATTTATGTCGATACGGGTGCGGGGGGTGAGGTGATTGCCAAGGCCGATGGCCGCACCCCGCCCGAAGTCGGGGCCGAGGTGACATTGCGCGCTGCGCCTGAAAACCTGCATCTGTTTGATGCCAAAACGGGCCTGGCGATCTGATGAGTGATGCGCGGGGGGCGGGCATTTTATGTATCGGGCGGTTGTATTGCGACCTGGTGTTTGGCGATGTGCCGCGCCTGCCTGCCATGGGGCAAGAGGTGTATGCCGGTGCGCTCAGCCTGCATGCGGGTGGGGGCGCGGTGATTACAGCGGCGCATCTGGCGGCGCTGGGCCGGGCGGCGCATTTGGCCGCCTATTGGCCTGCCGATCCGTTTGAGGGTAAGATTACCGCCGATGTCAGCGGCGCGCAGATCGGCCACAGCCTGTGCCAACCCAGCCTTGGGCATGAGCCACAAATCACAGTGGCGATTTCAGGGGCAACGGATCGCGCATTTCTGACCCGCCGGGTTGGCCCGGCGGTGCCGCGCCTGACACCGGCGCAATTGAAGGCGCTGAATATCGGGCATATTCACATTGGCGAACTGGCCACATTGATCGAAGTGCCCGGCCTGATTGGCTTGGCGCGGGCGGTTGGGGCCACGGTATCGCTTGATTGCAGTTGGGATGATGCGACCACGGCAAAGGCGGCACCGCTGATCCGTGCGGTTGATGTGTTTTTCCCCAACGAGGCCGAGGTGGCGCAGTTGGAGCAACTGGGCCTCGCGCCGCCGTATGCCCCGCTGACGGTTGTAAAATTGGGGCAAAACGGGGCCACCGCCCACGCGCCCTGTGGCAGCCATTCTGTGGCGGCGCAGCGGGTTGATGTGGTGGATACCACCGGCGCGGGCGATGCGTTTAACGCCGGGTTTTTGAACTCCTGGCTGAACGGCGCGGCGATCCCTGAATGTTTGGCCGCTGGCAATGCCCAAGGCGCGCGGGCGGTGCAGCAGGTGGGCGGATTTTCCCGCGGCGTCAATGCTTCAACAGTTTGAGAAACGGTTTTGCAATAGGGCGGGTGTTTTCGGCGATCCGTCCGGCGCCAGACCGGAACGCAGGCATGGCATCTGTCCGTTCGGCGATTGTGGTATCGCGGATCGGCGCGGTTGAAACCTCGGCTTGTCAATGCTCCTATAGATTGCGCCCGTTAATCAGATGCACGAATCATTGGTGTTGGTATCTGGTGGATGTAAGACGCGCCGGTGTGATCATGCGTCTGGCAAGCGATTCTGATTCGTTGAAATCGCGCGGATCGGTTCCGAAGCGGACAAACACAGGCTGTTTCGCCCCAAACCATGGGAACCACAACTTTCATCCCGGCCCGCCGGACCAACCGCATGACGATTGAAAAAAGGGCGAGGCCGAGGCGAACAGAGGAAAAATCGGGCATATTTCTCAAAAACTTGGGTGTTTTGCGTGATAATCTGCCTTGGTCAGCGCGGGCAGTGGCCCATTCGGCGATATTTCGCACACGCAGAGAAAACGACTTGTGTGATGAAAACCACGCCGACTATGTTATATGCAGAACTGAGATTTTTTACTTGTGACCATTGAACGTCTCGTATTCGAGCTATTTTAATGCCCCTTCGGGGCGGTTTTAAGACGTATATTTATTTTACGCCGAATTTGGATGTGGCAGATGCAAGAACTCATTCGGTACTTCACTTCTCTTTCCCGACAGAAAAAGCGCGCAATCCTGTTGGGCGTCGATGTCGCACTTGTGCCGCTTGCCTATGGATTTACTCTGCTTGTGCAACAAGAGGCCCCGGCCGACTACCTGTCGTTTGGTCCGGGGCCATTGGTTTTGGCGCTGTTGATGGTGGTTGCGGCGGCAATTTCCACTTTGATGAAAATCCCCAATATCCGGCTGAAATCATATGACATTTCGGGTATGGGGCGGATTGCGGCGATGTCTGGCGCGCTTGCGGTGGTTTCGGCCGCGCTGCATCAGGTTGCGGGTACCGGGCTGGCCGCAGGCAGCTATGTCATGTTCGGCATCGTTTATTTCCTGATCGCTGCCGCCAGCCGCGTGGTGCTGTTAGAGGTGCTGAGCGCGATGTACCGCCGGATCAATCCACGCTGTCGGGTGTTGATTTACGGCGCCGGCACCACCGGAACGCAGTTGGTACAGGCCCTTTCTGCCCATGAAACCATCGAGGCTGTGGCCTTTGTCGATGATAACACGGCCTTGCAGGGTTTGACGATTTCGGGATTGCCGGTGATGCGCCCCACCGAAATTTCCAGGATCGTGAAAGAAAAACAGGTTGATCGGGTCTTGTTGGCGATGCCGTCACAATCGCACCCGAAACAGATGCAGATTGCCCGCCGGTTGGAAAAATCAGGGCTTGAGGTGCAGGCCCTGCCGAGCTTTGCGCAACTGATCGGCGAAGAGAAAACTCTGGTTGAAAAACTGGTGCCGATCATGCCGTCGCAATTTTTGGGCCGCAAGGCGTTTGACCGGTCGCTTGATTTTGGCTGTTCTCATATTGTTGGCCGGTCGGTCATGGTCAGCGGTGGCGGCGGGTCGATCGGATCTGAGCTGTGCCGTCAGGTGTTGGGGTGCAAACCCGCCAAGCTGGTCGTGTTCGATCTGAGCGAGATCGCACTTTACGAGGCCGAGCGCAGTTTGCGGCTTTTGGCCAGTGAAGTCGGCGCCGAACTGGTGACGATCCTGGGGTCGGTCACCGAGGCGCGATTGGTGCGTCGCGCCCTGCAGGATCACAAGGTTGATTTGGTCTTGCATGCCGCCGCCTATAAACATGTGCCGATGGTTGAGCAGAACCCATTGGTCGGGTTGGCAAATAACGTTTTGGGTACCTGGACCCTGGGGCGCGAAGCGCGCGAGGCCGGGGTGGAGCGGTTTGTACTTATTTCATCCGACAAGGCCGTGCGCCCGACCAATGTGATGGGCGCATCCAAACGGTTGGCCGAATTTGTTGTACAGGATTTGGCCGAACGTTCGCCCCACACGGTGTTCACGATGGTGCGGTTCGGGAATGTTCTGGGCTCATCCGGGTCGGTTGTGCCATTGTTTCAGGAACAGATCCTGCGCGGTGGCCCGGTGACCGTGACCCACCGCGATGTAACCCGGTTTTTCATGACCGTCGAAGAGGCCGTAAGCCTTGTGTTGATGGCCGGTTCCTTTGCCCGCGGCGGTGAAGTCTTTGTGCTGGATATGGGGAAAACCCGGCGGATCTGGGACATGGCCCGCCAGGTGATCGAAGATGCGGGATACACCGTGCGGGATGAAAATAACCCCGACGGGGACATCGAAATCAAGGATATCGGCCTGCGACCCGGTGAGAAACTGCATGAAGAGTTGTTGATCGGCGAAGGGCACGTGACCACAGCGCACGAGAAAATCTTTGCCGCGCATGAGGCGAAGCTGTCCGAGATTGAGGTCGCATCGGCGATTCGGTCGCTGCGCGAAGCATTGGCAACCGGCAATGAAAAGGCCGCGCTGGCCGTGGCCGAACGGTTCGTCGAAGGATATCATCCGGCGATGGCTTTGGCTGCGGGAAATGCGAATTGATCGCTATGCCTTCGTTGGAAATCGGTCACATTTCCTTATAGATGGGCCGCCGCTATTTACAGGCGCGCCTTGGATGCAGATAACGTGATCCAAGGGTGGGCTCAGCCACCAACAGGCAAGCAGGGCAGAACATGCGCGGATCACCCCACAAGACCCAACGCAAAGTTTCACTGGCATGGGTGGGCGTGTCGTGGCTGGCCATGGCCAGCATCGCCCATTCGCAAGACATGAGCGAGGCGGTAGAAAACCGCCCCACGTTGAACTTTTACGGTGTGACCGGTGCGATTGACACGCCCACCGCGCTGTCGCAACCCGATGGGCAATTGTCCACGACCGTGTCGCATTTTGCCGGTATCACCCGCAGCACTCTGACATTTCAGATATTTCCGCGCGTCGAGGGCAGCTTTCGCTATACCAAATTCGCGGATCTGAACTTTCAGACCTTCAACGATTACTACGACCGCAGTTTCGATATCTCGCTGCGTATCCTAGATGAATCCCGTTATCTCCCGGCCCTGAAGATTGGGCTGCAGGATTTCATCGGCACCGGATTGTCAGCGGCCGAATACGTGGTTGCGACCAAAACATACGGGGATCGGCTGACCGTTTCGGGTGGTTTGGGCTGGGGGCGATTGGCCAGCTATAATGACCTTGGATCGCCCTTTGGCGATCGGCCCAATGTCGTGGTCGGCACCGGTGGCAAGGCCAATACCGATCAGTGGTTTCGCGGCCCGGTCGCGCCCTTTGCCAGCATCACCTATAAGGCGACCGATAAAATCACGCTGTTGGCGGAATATTCCTCAGACAATTATGAGACGGAAACCAACAAAAGCAATGTCCCGACAACGCCGATGTTTGATCGTAAATCGCCGCTGAATTTCGGTGTCGATTACAAGATCAACAGCGCGGTGAACCTGGGCGCGTATTACATGTACGGCGATACTTTGGGTGTGAACCTGAACATATCGTTAAACCCCAACGCGCCGCCTGCACGTGGCACTGGCGGCGTATCGCCGCAACCGGTGGTTCTGCGCCCGTCGCGCAGCCAAAGCCCCGGCGCCTGGGCCGAAGAATGGGCGTTGGGCAGTACAGCCAATGACCGGCTTTTGGCGGCCTTGCACCGACAGATGGAACCCCAGGGCATCATCATCGAAACATTGGCGGCCACGGGTGACAGCGTGCAAGTGACCGTGCGCACAAACCAATTTGACTATGGGCCGCAGATGATTGGCCGGGTATTGCGCGGGTTGACGGCGGTCATGCCGGCCTCGGTGGAAACCTTTCATGTCATCCCGTCGGCCAGCGGTGTGGGGGCATCAACGGTGACTGTGCGCCGCTCGGATGTTGAGGCGTTGGAGCATTCACCAAACGGGGCTGCGCGCCTTTTGGCCGTGACCGGGTTTGC
Organism: Oceaniglobus ichthyenteri; assembly: GCF_003057885.1. Lineage (GTDB taxonomy): Bacteria > Pseudomonadota > Alphaproteobacteria > Rhodobacterales > Rhodobacteraceae > Oceaniglobus > Oceaniglobus ichthyenteri. Next base: position 192,966 of record NZ_QAGK01000002.1, on the reverse strand, counting down.
CAACGCACCGGCCGCTATTCCCGCCGAGGCGGCGCGCAACGCCGATTACTTTCCAAAATTCCAATGGAGCCTTGGCCCCTATATTCGCCAAAGCTATTTCGACCCCGACAATCCGTTCCGGTTTGAGGCGGGCGCGCGGTTGAAGGCCAGCTATGAGCCGACACCAGGTTTGATTTTATCCGGATCGATCACCAAGGCGGCGGTTGGCAATCTGGAAAACAGCAGGCGGTTGTCAAATTCGGTTCTGCCACATGTGCGCACCGATGGCGTGTTGTACGACAAACAGGGCGATCCGGCATTGGAAACCCTGACAGCGGCATATTATTTCAAACCCGGCGAAGATCTGTATGCCCGGGTGACCGGTGGCTATTTAGAGCGGATGTTTGGCGGGCTGTCTGGCGAAGTTCTTTGGCGTCCGGCAGGCAGCCGTTTTGCTCTGGGTGCAGAGCTGAATTATGCCAAGAAACGTGATTTCGATCTTAGATTCGGGTTTCAGGATTACGATGTCGTAACCGGGCATGTTTCGGCCTATTATCAAATGGATAACGGGTTTCACGCGCAATTGGATGTGGGGCGGTATCTGGCAGGCGATCTGGGGGCAACCCTGAAGATTGATCGCGAGTTCACCAATGGCTGGAGAATTGGTGCCTTTGCCACGCTGACTGATGTTTCAGCCGCAGATTTTGGCGAAGGGTCGTTTGACAAGGGGATCACCCTTGAGATTCCGGTGTCGTGGTTCTTGGGAACGCCGAATACATATAAAATGGGAACGACGGTTCGCCCGATCACCCGCGATGGCGGCGCGCGCCTGAATGTAAGTGGGCGTTTGTATGACCAGGTGCGCCATTATCAGCGGCCCACGTTAGAAAATCAGTGGGGTCGGGTGTGGCAATGATCAGGTTTCTCAAACCCCGGCGCGCGCTTGCGGCGTGCTGCGCGCTGGCGCTGATGGCGGGCTGTGGCACAGATGCCGAACGCGGTGGTTTGTTCAATATCGGCCAAAAAACACTGGGCGCTGTGCGTGGTGTCGGATCGGATCGGGGGGTCTTGGGGGCCCAAAACCTGAGCTTGAGCGACGCGCGGTTGCGGGCCTATGGCCAACCGGTTCTTAAAGTGACCCGGGCGCGGCAAGGGGTGTCGGCAGGCCTGATAAAGCAGGATGACAAAGGTGCGCCGGTGATCTGGCGGTCCACCGATGGCAAGACAATCACATTGTTCAATGGCTTGCTGATTTCCACCAAGGGGTTTGGCAACGATCTTTCATCGGCGCGGGTGCCAACGGTGCAGCCTGGCGAAACCGACGTGTTGCGCGAACATTATTACCTTGGCGGTGACGAAGTGATCCGCCGTTTTGCGTATTTCTGCGATTTTCGGGCCGGTGGCGCGCCCACGATCAACCTTGTGGGGGTGTCGGTGGCAACCACTTTGGTGGTTGAAACCTGTTCGGGCGAAAAAGACACATTTGAAAACCGGTACTGGTTCAACAATTCCGGCGGGATTGTTAAATCCAGCCAATGGGTTGGTCCCGAAACCGGCCCGCTGATCATTGAATTTGTCCCGCGCACAACCACGTCCACCACGCGGGTCGCGGCAACATCCGCGGCCGTTACATCGGTTCAGGGCAGCGATGGCGTGGTGGTTATTTCGGGATCAGTCGAGTGACCGTCTGTACGATCAGAACCACATCATAACAGATATTCTGATTGCGCTGATATATCAGGTCTAGCGCGGCCTTGCGCGGCACGCAGCGCCGGGCATAGGTGGCATCGGTTTCCTGCGCAGACCTGCATCGCGCCAACAGACGTTCTTCGGTGCGGTGATACCTGAGCGATGCCAGCCCGGTCACACCGGGGCGGGATTTCAGGACCTGAGCGTAAAGATCGGGAAAACGTTCAACATATTCGCGCAAGGGCGGGCGTGGCCCGACAAAGCTGATGTCGCCCCTGAGGATGTTCCACAATTGCGGCAGCTCATCCAGCCGGGTTTTGCGCAGGAACCGGCCAAATGGTGGAATGCGGTCTGATTTATCGCCCCCCGAAACGCCGGTTTCGCGATTTGTGGTTTGGCGCATGGTGCGTAATTTCCACAAGGTGAAAGGCTGATCAACGCCGCGCATCCGTTCGGATTTATAGAAAACCGGACGCCCCATGGTGAAAACCATCACAGCCATCAGACCCAACAGAACCGGAGTCAATACAACGGACAACAGCATGACCAACACCAGGTCAAACACACGTTTCTGGGGGGTCATCGGCGCGCGCACTCCTGCGTTATTTCATTGATCAGGGTTTGCGCCAAACCGGTTTCCGGCGCGAGCCGGCATAGCGCATCAAGGCGGGTGGTATCCAGATGCACCATCTGAATGGCCGCGTCTGGCGCCTTGATCCATTGCCAATCACGCCCCAGTGCCGAAAAAATATCAGCCATGGCCGTGGGGCGCGGCGCGGCAACGTTTAACAGCCGGGGCAAAACCGCGCCTTCATGGGCGGCCTGACACACATGCGCCAACACGCGCGCCAAACTGAGCGGGCCGATATAGCTGCGCGACGGGCCGGCGCCATCGGCAAATTGGTCCAGCTTTGGCTGGGTCGGGTTTGTCGCCGCATCAAAGGGTTGGCCCGCCCCCGCGACATTGCCAAGGCGCAAAACCGTGTGTGGGGTGTGTGAGCCGATCAATGCCCGCTCCATCGCCAGTTTCGCAGTGCCATAGGCGCCCTGAGGTGTCGGATCGGGGTGCTCTGAAATCGGGGCCGGGCCGCAATCGCCATAAACCGCAGCAGACGACAGGTGAAACACATGGCGCGCCCCCCAAATATCCGCAGCCCTCTGTGCGGCCAAGGCCAAATCCGTGTTACCATCCAGATTCTGACCACTGCGCGGAGTGATTCCGGCAAAACAGACAATCACCGGCGGCTGATCAAAGTGCCACTCTGGCGCGGGGTCGGCCATATCCCAAATCGTGTGAATTGTCGGATGGGCCTGCCGCCCGACTGTCAGCAAATTTCCGCCGATATCTGCGTATTTGGGCCATTCATCCACCACAGGCCGTGCAACGCGCGAACGCGCGGCAAGAAAAACAGTGCATTTTTTGGTGTGACGGCTGTTGATGACTTGCATTATGGGCTAACACTTTGGCACTGATATCGTGCATCTTGCGAACTATCTATCAAGGTGGGGCAGCCACCGCCACAGCTGAGTGTCTGGAGATTCTATGAACTTATCGCGCGCTTGCATGGCCGCCTCGCTTTCGGCTTTTGCCTTGATCGCCGGATGTACAACGTTGCCCCAGGGTGCCGCCCTTCGTTCGGACATTACCAAGGGGGCGAACACGGTTGCCGGCGATGTGGCGTTTTATCCGGTCACCCGGGCGCTTTTGCCGACGGTCGCCACCTGGCCGCGAACGCACACCGAGCAAACATATGGCTGGTTTCCGGCGCACAGCGGATCAACCGGCCAGATCATTGCCGCCGGTGATACTGTGACGATCCGAATTTGGGACAGTCAGGAAAACTCACTGCTTTTGGCCGTGGGTGAGAGGGTTGCCGATTTGGGCAACATGCGTGTTTCGCCTTCGGGGCAGGTTTTCGTGCCCTATGTGGGCGATGTGCGGATTGCCGGAATGGGGCCGGACAGGGCCCGCCGGGCATTGCAAGAACGGCTGTCGGTGATTTCACCCTCGGCACAGGCCCAGCTGACCCTGACCGCGGGGCGGCAAAACACCGTTGATCTGGTAAGCGGCGTGGCCAGCCCCGGCAGTTATCCGATGGAGGATCGCAACCTGTCGGTTCTGGCGTTGATCAGTCAGGGTGGCGGCGTTCCGCCGACAATGCGCAATCCGCGGGTCAAGGTGCAGCGTGGCGGTAAAACCTATGCCACGTCGATCGACAGCCTGTATGCCAACCCCAGATTGGATGCGATCCTGGTCGGGGGCGACAAGGTGATCGTCGAAGATGACGAACGGTTCTTCCTGTCGCTCGGGGCTGCGGGGAAAGAAGCGGTCGTGCCGTTTGATAAAGAAGACATCACAGCACTTGAGGCGATTTCGATGATTGGCGGCATCGCCGACACCCGCGCTGATCCAAAAGGCATTCTGGTTCTGCGTGAATACCCACGCTCGGCCCTTTCTGCGGGCGCCCGGGGCCCCCGCAACCAGCGGGTGGTGTTTGCCATCGATATGACATCTGCCGATGGTCTGTTCAGCGCCAAAAACCTTGAGATACAATCAGGCGATGTGGTTTTGGCGACGGAAAGCGCGGTCACCCGTTTTCAGACAATTGCCGGGCTGATTGGAACCGGCTTTGGCCTTGTCGGCGCGGTATCAAACAGCAACGACTGATTTAGAATTTACAAAATCTGACATAATCGCGGGCTTTGGGGCGCAAAGCCCGCGATTTTCATTCAATATCCAACATTCACAGAAGCGTGCGTTCCACCACCCAGAACGCGCCGATCAGGGCGATGGCAATGGATGCGGGATTGGCGATATAGGCGCGATACCACGGCTTTTTGCCAAACCACAGGCCAACCAAAAGAAATGCAATCGCAATCACGGCCAGCTGGCCCAGTTCAACGCCGATGTTGAACCCGATCAGGCCGGTGACGAATTGCGCAGGGTTCAACCCGATATCGCCCAGCACACTGGCAAATCCCAATCCATGCAGCAGGCCAAACACGAAAACCACCGCAGGGCGCCACGGTGACAGCCCCTTGGACAGCACGTTTTCAACCCCGACATACACAATAGAGGCCGCGATCAACGGCTCGACAATGGTGGCAGGTACGCTGACATATCCCAGGATCGCCAAAGCAAGAGTAATCGTGTGAGCAAGGGTAAACGCCGACACTTGCCACAGCAGGGGCGCCAATGCCGACGACAGAAAAAACAACCCCAGCACGAACAGGATATGATCCAGACCTTTGGGAATGATGTGTTCAAAACCGATCACGATATATTCCAGAAACACATCCATGCGCGATTGTTCTGCCACGCCAACCCGGGGGATCGGATCGCTCATCGCGCCTGAAGTGAGGTAGCCGGAATAGGCTTCGGTTCCGCCGTCCATCTGTCGGATCACCAGACCACCATAGGAGGCAACCCAGCCCAAAATAATCGGCGCATCACCGGCCGGCAAAGATGCCGACATCCGCACAACGGATTGACGCCCCAGGTCAACATCGCCGACATCGGGAATTTCAACGCCCTCAAGTTGCGCAGTCAGGTCCGCATCGCCGCTTTTCAATGTCAGATTGCGGGTGAATTCAGGCCAGTAATTGCGAAACGCCTGTTCCAATTCTTGCGGCGGCAGGGCGCGCAGACGGTCGATTTCGGCGGCCTGATCGGACGCATTGGTATCTTCCAGCCCGTCCAGATCAGCCCCCGCAATCAGCGGTTCGAGGTTGAGCGTGATGTCCCAGCTCAACGTATCACTAATGATTGTAACATCTGACACGGCTGGCTGTACCTCGTGCGCGCGCAGGGGGGCGGCGCACAGAAACGTGAGTAACACGATGCTTGACACCAGGTGCCACAGGCCCCCCCTAATGGGGGCAGCCAACGGAGCAATCTTCATGTTCAATTCCCTTAAATTATGCTTTGTCGCAGTTGCATTTAGCACGACAGTGGCCCACGGCCACGAGTCTTGGATTGATCCCGTTGATTTTACTCTTGATGTTGGTCAGCCGATCACGGCCGATATCCGGGTGGGCGAGGCATTCAAGGGATCGTCGTATTCCTATTTACCGGCCAATTTTCGCCTGTTCGAAATCGCCCAGGGTGACACCCGTGTGCCTGTCGAGGGGCGGCTTGGCGACCGCCCGGCGTTGCAACAGGCGCCTCTGGCCGAAGGGTTGAACGTGGTTCTGCATGTGACACGGAATTACGACCTTACCTATAAAACGCTGGAAAAGTTCGCCAGTTTTGTGCGCCATAAAGATGCCGAGTGGGTTCTTGCCGCCCATGCCGAGGCTGGATACCCGAACGCGGATTTTGGCGAAGTATATTCACGCTATACCAAAAGTTTGATTGCGGTGGGCAACGGGGCGGGGGCCGATCAGAATTATGGCCTGTTGACAGAAATTGTCGCGCTGGCGAACCCGTATACCGATGATATGTCTGCGGGTCTGCCTGTGCAGGTGTTTTACGACGGCGCGGTTCACGGTTTCACACAGATAGAGCTGTTTGCCAAATCACCCGACGATACGGTCGAAATAACAGTCCACAAAACGGATGAGCAGGGCATCGCGATACTGCCAGTGGTGCCCGGTGTTACTTATATGGTCGATGCGGTTGTGCTGCGTCTGGCGATTGATCCTGTGGCCAAAGAAAACGGTGCGATTTGGGAAAGCCTGTGGGCCAACCTTACCTTCGCCGTTCCGCAATAACGGCGTGCCACAGCGCCCTGCGCAATTCGCCGATCAGAAAAAGTGACAAACAGGCGACAAGAATTCCATCAAGGCCGAGTGGTAGATTCATAACCGTCTCCTTTGCGGGTTTACGGTTAATCTGCCTGTGTTTTGTTACGGAACCATGAATATTTGGGAAATTGCACGCGCGGCGCTCTTAACCGGGCAGCCCGCGTTCGGCCCGTTTGCGCACCAGTACCGTGCGTAAATCATGCATCGCCAACAACAGGCGGTCGGTCACCTGATCCACCTGTTCATCGGTCGCGCGGCTTTGAATCCAGTGGGTTGTGGTGTTCAGAAAATCAACGGCGCGGTGAATATCATCAAGATCGCGCTGCGCCAAAAGCGCGCGGCGCTCGGCCATCCATTTGGCTATGGCGGCACTGTCTTGTGCGGTGAGGGCGCGATCACCGTGGGGTTTGATTTCGCCCTTGTTCAGATTGACGACCGCGATCTGATCCAACTCCAGGCGTCGCTGTCGGCCATCGTTTTCCACCCGAAACACGAACGCGCCATTATCGCGCACACGGAAATAATAATCGGGTAAATCCATCAGGTTAAACCGGCGCAAAAGGATTTGATCCGCGCGCAAGCCTCGGTCAGATCGGCGTCGGATGTGGCATAACTGACGCGGAAATTGGGCGAAAGGCCAAAGGCCGCGCCAAACACAACCGCAACGCCGGTTTCCTCCAGCAACGCGGTGGCGAATGCTTCGTCGGTATCGATCAATGTGCCGCCCGCGCTGGTTTTGCCGATGCACCCCGCAATGGAGGGGTAGACGTAAAATGCCCCATCCGGCACCGGGCAGCGGATGCCGGCACAGTCATTCAGCCCCGCCACCACCAGATCGCGGCGCCGTTCAAAAACCGTGCGATTGGATGCCAGAAATTCCTGCGGGCCGTTCAGTGCCTCAACTGCTGCCCATTGGCTGATGGAACAGGGGTTGCTGGTGGATTGCGATTGCACCTTGCGCATGGCGTTGATCAATTTAACCGGCCCGGCGGCATAGCCAATCCGCCATCCCGTCATCGCATAAGCCTTGGATACGCCATTCACGGTCAGGGTGCGGTCATACAGGCGCGGCTCGACCTGGGCGGGGGTGCAAAAGCTGAAATCGCCAAAGGTGAGGTGTTCGTACATATCATCCGACATCACCCAGACATGGGGATGGCGCAGCAATACATCGGTGAGCGATTTCAACTCATCCCACGAATATCCGGCCCCGGTCGGGTTGGACGGTGAGTTGAAAATCAACCATTTGGTGCGTGGTGTGATCGCCGACTCCAACTGATCGGCGGTCAATTTGAATCCGGTTTGCAGGCTGGCCTCGGCCACCACGGGGGAGCCGCCTGCCAACAACACCATATCAGGATAGCTGACCCAATAGGGGGCGGGAATGACCACCTCATCGCCCTCATTCAGGGTGGCCATAAGGGCGTTATACAGGATTTGCTTGCCGCCGGTGCCGACGCTGACCTGTTTGGTGGTATAGGTCAGGCCATTTTCACGGCGAAACTTTTTGACGATGGCGGATTTCAGTTCCGCAATGCCGTCAACGGGCGTGTATTTGGTGTGCCCTTCGTTTATGGCTGCGATGGCGGCGGCCTTGATATTGTCGGGGGTGTCAAAATCAGGCTCGCCTGCGCCCAAAGCAATGATATCATGGCCCGCGGCGCGCAATTCTGCCGCCTTCGTGGTAACGGCGATTGTCGGACTGGGTTTGACCCGGTTCAAGGTCGCAGACAAAAAGTCCATCGATGTCTCCTGGTGGAAAAAGGCGCCTGACTGTTCTAGGGTCGGGGCGAAAACGGATCAAGTCTTTAGCAGGCCGCCCATGGCAAAAGGAAAGCGAATGATCGAAGAACCGGCGACAGAACGCAATTGGTATTCCAACGATACGGCCACCTTTGGCGACCGTCTGGCCGACGCACGGGTGGCCGTGGGCATGAGCCAGGAAGATCTGGCGCGGCGTGTCGGGGTCAAGATATCGACCCTGAGGAATTGGGAAAACGACATGGCCGAACCGCGCGCCAATAAGTTAAGCATGTTGTCGGGCCTGTTGAATGTATCGCTGCGCTGGCTGTTGACCGGCGAGGGCGAAGATTTCAGCCCGCCGGGCGACGCGGTGGAAATGCCCGAAGATATCATGAAAATTCTAACTGAATTGCGCCAGACCCAAAGTGATCTGGTGCGTATGGCAAACAAAGTGGGGCGGCTGGAAAAACAGCTGAAATTATCATGGAAGAATTAAAACCGATCGGCGAGGCGCCAGATGTTCGCGTCAAGCGATTGTACATGCGTTCAATCCGGCGTGGGATCAAGGAAATGGATTTGATTCTGGGGGCTTATGCGGATGCAGGGCTGGCACGGCTGTCGCCTGAATGGCTGGATCTTTATGATGATCTTTTGTCCGAAAATGACCATGACTTGTATCAATGGGTCACCGGCCAAACCGCCACCCCCGCGCATTTTGCGCCGCTGATTGATGACATAGCGATATTTAGTAGCTGCCGTTAGGGCAGGTTCGATAAATATTTGCAAAAAATTAGGGTTTCTCCCCCAAAGCTGACCCCACAAGCGGCTTTGGTGGAGAAAGAAGATGAGTGTTCATGAACGTTTGAGTGGGCTCAGTGAGCGCGGTTTTATGGCGGAATACCTTGACAGCCTGTCACTGGTCGAGCGTTTGCACCGCCTTTTGCTGGACGTGTTGAAGGATGAGTTTGAGCGTGTGGGCGTGTTGGAAATCAACCCGGTCCAAGCATTGCTGCTGTTCAACGTGGGTGACAACGAGGTGACAGCGGGCGAGTTGAAATCACGCGGCTATTATCAGGGGTCGAATGTTTCGTATAACCTGAAAAAACTGGTCGAGATGGGGTATATGCACCATCAGCGCTGCGGTATTGATCGGCGTGCCGTGCGCGTGCGGCTGACTGCGAAAGGCCGGGCTGTCCATGATGTGGTGCACAAATTGTTTGAGCGCCACGCAGAAGGATTGCAATCGCGCGGGGTTCTGGGGGCAGACGGGGTTGAGATTATCAATACCACGCTGCGCCGGGTCGAACGATACTGGACGGATCAAATCCGCTATATTTATTAGGTTGTGGGGTCTGACCAAACGGGCGCGCCGTTGGCGCGACACGATTATTTGTTTGGCGCATGATGCATCGGTGTGTCTGACCCCTGCGAACCGGGCAGGCGGCCAATGGCAAGCACCTGCAATTCGCGCAGCAGTTTGCGTTCCATCGCCTTGCGGTATTCGCTGAATCCGCTGGCCGTTTCGACAAAGGCATCGGGGCCGTGAATGACATGGGCGTGAAAATAACCGCTGAGGGTTTGGATGTCAGGTTGCATCGGCTCTGTTGTGGCCGCGGTGCCGCTGCCGATGATCAGCGCATTGATGGTTGGGGTATGCGGCGGCAAGGTTTTGCGAACGTCCTGGGGCCGGGGCCCCGAATTAGATGTGCCGTCGCCCGATATATCGATGGCATGGCGCCAGCAATCGGGCCGTTGGGCCAGCAGACCATTGCCAAAGGCAAGGGCCGCGCCCAGGGCGGTGGACGGATCGCTGGGCCGTCGAGAAATCATGGTAAGTGTTTTGGCAGCGCGCGCGATCGTTGTTTCATCGGTCATCGGCGACCACGAAAGAAGCAGGCGTTGATCGTCTGGCCCGGCCCATTCGTATACGGCAATTTCAACCCAGGTGCCGGGCATCGCCAAAAGCGCGGATTGCACCGCCGGTGCCATAAGCGCGGCGGCCAACCCATCAAGCTGTTGGCGATATTCGGTATCATCGACCGATCCGGAAATATCCAGACCCAAGGCCAGCGCCTGTCGACAGGTCGCGGCCCCAGGTGTGGCAAAAACAATGGCAGACAAGGCCAGTGCGGCCCGGATCACCAGTGTCCTGTATTCTCCATGCTGGCCCAAGGCTCGGCAGGGGGCAGATGATCGCCCTCTTGCAAAAGTTCGATGGAAATATTGTCAGGCGACCGCACAAATGCCATGTGGCCATCGCGCGGCGGGCGATTGATCGTCACGCCATTGTCCATCAGGTGCTGGCACATGTCGTAGATATTTTCGACACGGTACGCGAGATGGCCGAAATGGCGGCTATCCGACGGCAGCCCATCGTCACCATCCCAGTTATAGGTCATCTCGACGGCGGCATCTTCCTGACCCGGAGGAGACATGAAAACAAGGGAAAAACGGCCCTTTTCATTGTCCATGCGCCGGGTTTCGACCAGGCCCAGCAGCTCGTAAAACGCCTTGGATTTTTCCAGATCCTTGACCCGAACCATCGTGTGCAGATATTTGATTTTCATTGGTTGCTCCCTTGTGCTTGGGCCATCCTAACACGGTGTGCGGGCGGTTTGAATGCGGGATTTTGCTTGCGGATCAGGCGTCATGCAGGGCGAGGTTGCCCCGCCTAGCACTAGTCAATCTGTTGTGCGATAAGCCGCTGAATCCGATTCTGGGGCAAATGGGGGTAGGGCGTGCAACAATATCATGACGCACTTCGGCATATTCTGGAGCACGGAGAGGTGTCGGGTGATCGCACCGGAACCGGCACGCTGTCGGTTTTCGGAATGCAGAGCCGGTACGCCATGGGCGCTGGATTTCCGCTGCTTACCACCAAGAAATTGCATCTGAAATCGATTGTGCATGAACTGTTGTGGTTTTTGTCAGGTGACACGAACATCCGGTACCTACAGGACAACGGAGTGTCGATCTGGAATGAATGGGCCGATGAAAATGGCGATCTCGGGCCGGTTTACGGGGCGCAGTGGCGGCGTTTTCCCGGGCCAAACGGGCCGGTCGATCAGATTGCCGATCTGGTTGAGGCGATCAGGAAAACGCCCGACAGCCGCCGTTTGATTGTTTCGGCCTGGAACCCCGGCGAGGTGGGCGAAATGGCGTTGCCGCCCTGCCATACCTTGTGGCAGGTGCGGATTTCGAATGGGAAATTGCATCTGCAGCTTTATCAACGTTCGGCGGATATGTTTCTGGGCGTGCCGTTCAACATCGCGTCTTATGCGCTGTTGTTGCACATGCTGGCCCATGTGACAGGGTATGAGCCGGGGGATTTTGTGCATGTGATGGGTGATGCGCATATTTATTCCAACCACGTGGAGCAGGTGGATTTGTTATTGTCGCGCACGCCCAAACCCCTGCCAAAGCTGAAGATTTTGCGCGATGTCGATTCGATTTTCGATTTCCGTTATGACGATTTCGCCTTTGAAGGGTACGATCCTGATCCGGCGATCCGCGCGCCAGTCGCGGTATGATCAGCCTGATTGTTGCCCGGGCGCGCGGTGGGGCCATTGGTAAAAACGGGGATATCCCGTGGCGCGCACCAGAAGATTTAAAATTCTTTCAGCGCGAAACTATGGGGGGCGCGGTGATCATGGGACGGCGCACTTGGGACAGTCTGCCTTTCAAGCCTTTGAAAAATAGGCTTAATATCGTGGTGACGTCGCAGGATCTGAATGCGCCGGTGGTGTGTGGCGATGTTGATGGCGCGCTGCACCACGCCACTGAGGAAGGGCATCGCCGGATTTACGGTATCGGCGGTGAACACATTTACGGCGCGCTGATTGACCGGGCAGATCGCCTGTTGATTACCGAGGTTGCCGTGGATGTTCCGGGGGCCGATACGTTTTTTCCGGATTTTAACCCGGATAACTGGGTTTTGGTGGGGCGGCATCCTTTGCAGGATGAACCGACCTGCGTTTTGCATGAATACCTCAGAAAAGGGCCACAGACATGACCGATATCACCTTGATGGGCATTCGCACATGCGACACCTGCAAAAAGGCGGCAAAGGCGCTGGAGGCTGCGGGCCATAAAGTGACATTTCACGATATGCGTGCCGATCCCCTGAGCGACGCGCAGTGGCAGGAATTGTTGACGGAATTTGGCGACAAATTGGTTAACAAGAAATCAACCACCTATCGCGGGCTGTCCGATTGGATGAAAGCGTCAGAGGCCGATGCCCAATTGACCAACCACCCAACGCTGATGAAACGGCCGGTGATCCGTGCCGATGGGGTGTTGTATCTGGGGTGGGATGATACCGTGCAAGGCGCATTGCTGGGTTAATTTGCAACCAAAACCGGGGGTGCCGCGTATACATTGGCAAACCTTCGGAGCATCCCATGACCCAGATCATCGTCGCCTATATCGTCACCGCCGCCGTTTTCCTGATTGCCGATGCGATCATGTTGACCAATTTCATGAAACCACTGTTCGTCAAACACCTTGGCGATGCGGTGCTCGAGTCGCCGCGCTTTGGCCCGGCGGCCGTGTTTTATCTGTTCTATATTGCCGGTGCGATCTGGCTGGTGTCGTGGCCCGCGATAAAAGTGGGCGATCCGACACAGGCATTGATCAATGGCGCAATTTTGGGCGCCATGGCCTATGGCACCTATGAATTTACCTCGTATGCAGTCATGCGCGATTGGTCGTTTCAACAGGTGATGGTTGACGGCATCTGGGGCACGGTTCTGACCGGTGTCAGCGTTTGGGCGGGTGTTCTGGCGGCGCGCAGTTTTGCCTGATCTCGCCTAGCGCATCCAAAGATTGGCCTTGCGCAATTGGTTGCGCAGGGCCTGTTCGCGGCGGGGCAGATTATCACGATCAAACATCGCACGGGCCTTTTCACCCTTGTTTTGATAGACCATGCGCAAGATTGGCGGATACCCTTTCATCGCCTTTTTTATCTTGTTCGGGGCGGCGATGGTTTCCAATACCTCAATCGCATGATCACTTTCGCGGGCATACATGAGGGGTAACATGCGGTAATGGCACGAATGGGTGCCATCCAGCATGCCGGGCGGAATGGTATCGCGCCCGCCGCCGAATGAATGGATCACCAGCGGCAGAACCACCTGATCCAACCACGGATCCAACGATTGGCCAATCAATTCGCGCGGTGGATCATTACGCACGCGAACGGCATAGTCTGTAAAACGCTCTCCAAATTTTTTCGGACAGTCGTAAAAGAACCAACCCGCGTTAAAATACAGATAACGCTGCCAATAATTATCAGGCTGGGTCAGATCCAGCGTCGTTTCAAACTCCAATCCGAACCGGTCATACAGCGATTTCCAGATGCCGTTGTAATCCGGGCCGTAAAGTTCGGGCGTGGGCCATGTGCCGGTGCGTTTCATCGATGCGGTGGGGCGGGAAAAATCGAACGGGATCTGTGATAAATCCCCGGTGATCAGCGTGTCTGTGTCAAAAAACACGAATGGCTCGCCCTCGGGCAGGCATGCCAAACCTTCGATCTTGTTGCCATAGGCATAGGATTGCCCAAAATGCCGATTGTGCAATGGCACGATTTCGGCCCCGAAGTGATCGGTAAGAAGCGCGCGCAAATCATCGTTCAATGCGCGCGGGTCATCGGCCCACAGGGGGCCGGGCTGTGGTTCGGCCAAGATCAGGCGCCCGGCAAAATTCGGGTTTGTGTGGCGCAAAGAGGCGGCGAACAGCACCGCCTCATAGGCCATGCGCCCGTTTTGCAGAACGATGAAAATGTTGAAAGGTGGCGCACTGCCGGGCCTGTCGGGGGTGTTTGCCATGGTCGGCCTTTGGTTTTTATACCGCCTGTATATCGCACCGCCGACAGCGCGAAAAGGGCGGCGTCGGTGTTTCGTGCCGGTGCGCTTGCCCGGCATCTGCTGGACACTCGGCGTCATCCGGTTAGCTTAGGAACAAATAACATGAGGGATATCGATGAGCCTTGCCAACCGTATCACCCCCGATCTGGACGCCGCCCAAACCCTGTCTGGGAAATGCAGCGATCTTTACACCCATGCCCCGACAATTTTCGATGCAGAACAGGAAATCGCCCGCGATATGGGCGCAACCCTGGATGGCGATGTCGCACGGTTCAGTTTCTGGACACCTGAATTGTTGGAAAACCGCATCCCCGAGGGCGACGTGTTTCTCGAACTGCTCAGCCCTCAGGCACCGCTGGATCTGACACTGGCCCATCAGGATGTGCGGTTTGACCGGGTGTTGGTGCCCACGGTGCGTCACGAAACCCGCACGTTTGCCGCCGTGCGCGGTGCGATTGCGGGCACGCGCGACCGCGTCGGTGATTTTTACGCCCTGATCTGGCGCGATGTCGAAGGCAATTGGCACCGGATTTACGACCCCTTGGCGATGTCTTTGCCGTTTGGCGCGTTTGCCCCGGCAGAACTGTATGATGTGGCGGCCATGCAGGCAGGGCGCGGCGATGCGGCCTATTTCGCCGCCGTAAAGGGCGCCGTGCCCCATAAATTTGGCCCACCGGTCAATATTCTGCAAATTCACGTGCCCACGGCCACCGCTGGCGGCACTCTGGCCAGTCTCACACGGTATTACAAACGCCTGTCAGATCGGGTGGCCGAAGGGCTGCCTCTTGAGCCATCGGATGAGTTGTTCGTGGGCTATGACGCGGTGCAACTTTTGCCGGTGGAGCCGACAACCGTGTATGAAACCGGCCTGTCATTCTGGCAGGATACCTTGGGCGAGGGGGCGTGTGATGTGACGCTGCATCGCCCCGATACCACCAACTGGGGCTATGACATTGTGATTTCCGGCATGGGCACGGTCAACCCGGTGCTGTTGGAAACCGGACGGCCCGATGAATTGGTCGATTTTGCCAGTGTGCTGCATAATTTCGCGTCCAAGCCGAAAAAGCTGATTTTGGATGTGGTGTTTGGCCATTCTGACAATCAGGGATTGAACGCGCTGAACCCGCGGTTTTTTGGCGGGCCGAACATGTATGGTCAGAACCTTGATTATCAAAACCCGACGGTGCGCGCGATCCTGTTGGAAATGCAGCGGCGCAAGGTTGATTTTGGCGCCGATGGCGTGCGCGTGGACGGCGCGCAGGATTTCAAGAATTGGAATCACGCCACGAATACCATGGAACATGATGATGCCTATCTGCAATCCATGGCCGACGTTGTGCAAGATGTGGCCGGCACACAATACCGCCCCTGGTTCATATTTGAGGATGGACGCCCCTGGCCGGACGAGGATTGGGAGCTTTCCAGCACCTATCGCAGCGTGATCGAGCGGCAGACAGATGACGATATCTTCCAATGGGGGCCGCTGACCTTTGCCCATAACACGCCGTTTTTATATACCTATTGGTTGTCGAAATTCTGGCGCATCCGCGAAATGTTGGAAGTGGGCGAAAACTGGATTTCTGGCACATCCAACCATGATACTTTGCGCCGGGGCACCCAAGTTTCACCGAAAATGAATATCAATACGCGCCTTGGTGCCACCCGGATGGAGATTTTGGAAAAGGCATATGACAACCCGGTGGTACACGCCCTGACCTATGGGGTGTTGCCCGGTGTGCCGATGGATTTTCTGAACGCCACGGCGCGTGCCCATTGGGGGTTTATTCGCAACCAAGACGATAAATACGGCGTCAAGGTTGTATCAGAGGAAGTGACCAGCCTGAAATGGCAGATTGATGAATATTCCTATTCCATTGGCAGTAATTTCAAACGGCTCAAGGCGCTGGGCTTTGAAACCCGCGATGAATTGGCGCGGTTTTTTGAATTTCTGCCCGCTTTGGTTGAGGTTACAGAATATGATCTCGAGGAAATCGCACGCCTGCTGACTGCGGCCGAGCCGCCGTTGGCCGGGCCGCACCCCGTGTCTGTTGCGTCATTGAAACAGGTGGCGCGTGCCTGGATGGATGACATGCACGAATATTGCAATGTCACCCACCGGTTTTCATCGCTGATTCCACAGCAAACCAAATTCACCCTGGCGTTGCGTAATTTTCGCCGGGCGCGGCCCTGGTTGGGCAATGCCTTTGGGGCGAAAGATCATTTTGATTATATGACGCCGATTGCCGGGCGCACGGCTTTCCGCGCCCTGCGCCATGGGCCGGACGGTGAACAGGTGTTTGCGCTGTTGCATATGGAGGGCAAACCGACCGATCCGATTGATCCTTTGGCGATGGATATTCCCGGCCTGTCCGGCGGCGGCTGGGCCTTGGCCTTGGCAACGCCCCTGGTCGATGAGGCATACGAGGGCGGCGCGATCGCGCTGCATGATTCCATGGGGCTGATTTTTACCCGAACGGGTTGATTTCCATGGCTAAATACTGGCAGGATAATCCACGGTCTGTTGTATTGCGGCAAAAGGCCCGCGCCAGTTGGCTCACTTAAGGCGCGTCTGATCGGCGAACTTGGGTGGGCTTGCGGCAATCAAAGAAAAGGAACCCGATGCAAACCCCAACACAACCTGCAATCTTCGATGGCCATAATGATGCGCTTTTGAAGCTGTTCAAAAATGGTGGGTTGGCAAACGCGGCCCAGTTTTCAAACGGGTACAATGCGGCGATTGATGTGCCAAAATCGCGGGCAGGCGGGTTTGGTGGCGGGTTTTTCGCGCTTTATGTGCCGTCGCCGCTGGATTTGGCGACGAAATTCGACGAGATGTCAAAAGCGCAATATGATCTGCCGCTGCCCACGCCGATCCCGGTGGAACAGGCCCTGCCGGTGGTCATGCATCAGGCCGCGATCCTGTTCGCGCTTGAGGCGCAGGGCGCGTTGCGCATCTGCCGCAGTGCTGCCGATATTCGCGCCGCCCTGGCCGCCGGGCAAATGGCGGCGATTTTCCATATCGAAGGTGCCGAAGCGATTGATCCAGAATTGCACAATCTTGATGTGTTGTATCACGCGGGCCTGCGATCACTCGGCCCGGTTTGGAGCCGCAGTACGATCTTTGGCCATGGTGTGCCGTTTCGCTATCCCGCGACCCCTGATATTGGTCCTGGGCTGACCGACGCGGGCAAACGATTGGTCAAACGGTGCAATGAATTGCGCATCCTGATTGATCTCAGCCATCTGAACGAGGCCGGGTTTTGGGATGTGGCCGCGCAAAGCAACGCGCCCTTGGTGGCCACACATTCCAACGCCCATGCCATCTGCCCCCATGCGCGCAACCTGACCGATCGGCAGTTGGACGCGATTCGCGACAGCGATGGATTGGTCGGTGTGAATTTTGCCGTGGCATTTTTACGCGAGGATGGGCGCATGTTGAACGATGTGCCTTTGGCCCAAATGTTGCGCCATATTGACCATATGATCGAACGTTTGGGCGAAGATCGGGTCGGCCTGGGGTCGGATTACGATGGGGCAGTGGTGCCAAAAGGGCTGGACACTGTCGCCGATTTGCCCAACCTTCGGCAGGCAATGGTGGATCATGGATATGATAAGCCGTTGATTGCAAAGATATGCCATGAAAACTGGCTGCGCGTTTTGGAAAAAACCTGGGGCGAATAACGCCCGACGCGACGGATACACAACAGAGAGGATCATGTTATGACTGCATTCAGTAAACTGCTTTCGGGGGCTGCGATTGGCCTGGCCGTGGCTGTCACCGGTGGCACCGCTTTTGCCGAAACCCCAGCCAATATGTTGGTGATCGCGAACCGGATTGATGACATCACCACCCTCGACCCGGCGCAAAGTTTCGAATTTGCCGGATCCGACGTTGTGCGCAATGTCTATGGGAAACTGGTGAATTTCGACGCCACCGATCTTGAATCCGGCTACGGGCCCGATCTGGCCGAAAGCTGGGAGGTGTCGGAAGACGGCAAGACTATCACCTTCACCATGCGCGAAGGCGTGACGTTCCATTCGGGCAACCCGGTCACCGCCGAAGATGCCGAATTTTCCCTGCGCCGGGCGGTGATTTTGAACAAAACGCCCGCTTTCATTCTGACGCAATTCGGCTTTACCCCTGAAAACGTTGAAGAAACCATCGTGGCCGATGGCAACACCCTGACCATCACCACCGACAAACGCTATGCCACATCGTTCATTCTGAACTGTCTGACCGCCACAATCGGCGCCATTGTCGATAAAAAGCTGGTAATGGAAAACGAAGTTGACGGTGATATGGGCAACACCTGGTTGTCGACCAACAGCGCCGGTTCCGGCCCCTATCAGATTCAAAGCTGGAAACCGAACGAATCGGTTACGATGACATCCAACCCCGATTTTTACATGGGCGCGCCCGCGATGGAGCGGGTGATCGTGCGTCACGTGCAGGAATCCGCCTCACAGCGGTTGCTGCTTGAGCGGGGCGATATCGACATCGCGCGCAACCTGAACCCCGAAGATATTGCCGGGATCCGCGATGCCGATGGTGTGGTGATCTCTGAAGAGTTGAAGGGGCGTTTGATGTACGCGTCGTTCAACCAAAAGCACCCCGAGCTGAGCAAGCCGCAAGTGCGCCAGGCAATGAAATACCTGATTGATTACGAGGGGATGCGCGACAGTTTCCTGAACGGGCAGTACACCATTCACCAAAACTTCTTGCCGCAAACCTATCTGGGATCGGTTAAGGAAAACCCATTCACCCTGGACATTGAAAAAGCCAAGGCGCTGTTGCAAGAGGCCGGCGTGCCCGAGGGCCTGACGATTGAGGCGGGCGTGCGCGAGGCGCAAGAGCGCATTGAAATCGCCCAGACCATGCAAAACGCGATGGCCCAGGTTGGCATCACCATGAACATCACCGTGGGCACCGCGGCGCAGATTTTGGGCCGTTACCGGGCGCGTGAACTGGATATGTACCTGGGGGCATGGGGCCCTGATTATCCTGACCCGCAGACCAACGCCGGTACGTTCGCCTATAACCCCGACAATTCCGACGAGGCAGGCGCAACCGGATATCTGGCCTGGCGCAACGCATGGGATACGGGCGGGTTAAGCGCGCAGGTTGATGCCGCCGTGACCGAAGGCGACACCGAAAAACGCGCGCAGATGTATCGCGATATTCAGGCGGATTTCCGCGAAAATTCGCCCTTTGCGATCATGTTTCAACAGATCGAGCAATCGGCGCTGCGCGATAACGTGAAGAACTTTTCAACCGGTCAGGCGATCACCGCCGCGGCCTATTGGGAAGTGACGAAGTAAGTGTCGCTGAGCGACAACACAGGCGAAAGGCGTCTTGGCGCGCCTTTCGCCGCATTCGCAATGGGCAGTTTGCGCACCCTGACCAGCATCGCCGTAACGATGTTGGGCCTGCTGTTCGTGACGTTCATCATTGGCCGGGTCATGCCGATTGATCCGGTTCTGGCCATTGTCGGCGAACGCGCCAGCCAATCGACCTATGACGCAACCTACGAGGCGTTGGGATTGGACAAGCCTCTGATCGTGCAATTCTTTATCTATGTCGGTGATGTGTTGCGGGGTGATTTCGGCATCTCAACGTTGAATTCGCGCCCTGTCTCGGAAGACATCTTGCGCGTGTTTCCCGCCACGCTGGAACTGGCCACGCTTGGCGTCGTGTTTGGCGTGGTTTTGGGCGTGCCTTTGGGTGTTGTGGCGGCCGTAAAGCGCGGCACCTGGATTGATCAAATTGCGCGGGTTGTTGCACTTATCGGATATTCCATGCCTATTTTCTGGCTTGGATTGATCGGATTATTGATCTTTTACGGCATTCTGGGCTGGGTTGGCGGACCGGGGCGGTTGGATATCTTCTATGTGGATATCGTGCCGACAATCACCGGTATGATTTTGGTGGATGCGGCGATTGATGGCAATTGGGATGTGTTTCGAAATGCGTTTTCCCACCTGATTCTGCCCGCCTCATTGCTGGGATATTATTCCTTGGCCTACATCAGCCGGATGACACGTTCGTTCATGTTGGAACAGCTGAGTGCCGAATATGTCACCACCGCGCGTGTAAAAGGGATGAGCGAATGGGATGTCGTCTGGCGCCATGCGTTTCGCAACATCCGTGTGCAATTGATCACGGTGATCGCGCTGTCTTATGCCGGATTGCTGGAAGGTTCGGTTTTGACCGAGATCATATTTTCCTGGCCCGGCATCGGCAGCTATATCACCACTGCGTTGCTCAGCGCCGATATGAATGCTGTATTGGGCGGCACTGTGGTGGTTGGCCTGATCTTTATCCTGCTGAATATCTTTTCCGACCTTTTGTATAAGGTGTTTGACCCCCGTGCGAAATAAGGTGACCCGATGAGCGAACAGACCCTGCGCCAATGGTTGCTGAGTGAAACACCAACATCGCGCCGCCATGCCCGCGCGGCGGCGTTTTACAAAGGCTGGCTGTCGTTTCGGGGCAATTCCATGGCCATGATCGGTCTGGGCATCCTGATTGCTTTGCTTCTGATCGCGGCCTTTGCGCCGCTGCTGTCGCCCTATGATCCATTTGTTCAGGATTTGGGCAATCGGTTAAAGCCTTTGGGCACCGAGGGGCACATTTTGGGCACCGACAGTTTGGGGCGCGACATTCTTTCGCGGCTGATACATGGCTCGCGGATCACATTGTATATCGTGGCGCTGGTGGCGTTGATTGCACCGGTTGCGGGGCTTTTGATTGGTACTGTGGCGGGGTTTGCCGGCGGTTGGACCGATACGATTTTGATGCGGATCACCGATATTTTCCTGGCGTTTCCACGGCTCGTTCTTGCCTTGGCTTTTGTGGCCGCGTTGGGCGCGGGGATCGAAAACGCAGTTTTGGCCATTTCACTGACCGCGTGGCCGCCCTATGCGCGGATCGCGCGGGCCGAAACCCTGACCATTCGCGCCTCGGATTACATCAGCGCGATCAGGCTGCAGGGTGCGGGGCCGTTGCGCATTATCACCAAACACATTTGGCCTTTGTGCATTTCATCGCTGATCGTACGGGTCACATTGGATATGGCGGGTATCATTCTGGCGGCGGCGGGCCTTGGGTTTTTGGGCCTTGGCGCGCAACCGCCCAGCCCGGAATGGGGCGCAATGATATCGGAAGGGCGGCGGTTTATTCTGGATCACTGGTGGGTGGCTACGATGCCGGGCCTCGCGATTTTCACAGTATCGCTTGCGTTCAACCTGCTCGGCGACGGGCTGCGCGATGTGCTTGACCCAAAGGATGCCGGCAAATGACGCTTTTGGATGTTGAAAATCTGTGGGTGAAATTTCCGACCCGTCAGGGCGTGTTTGATGCGGTGCGCGGTGTCTCGTTCACTCTGGGCCGTGAACGGCTGGGCATTGTGGGTGAATCGGGCAGTGGCAAATCCATGACCGGGCGCGCGATCTTGCGCCTGATCCGGCCCCCCGGCATTGTCGAGGCCGATCATATCAGGCTGGGTGACCGCAATCTGTTGGACCTGTCGGAACGCGACATGCGCGCCGTGCGTGGGCAACAGATTTCAATGGTGATGCAAGACCCTAAATTTTCCCTTAATCCGGTGATGAGCATTGGCGAACAATTGATCGAGGCCTATCGTCTGGCCAATAAATCCGGCCGCAAAGAGGCGCGACAGGCATCGCTTGAGGCGCTGGAATCGGTATCGATCCGTGATCCCGGACGGGTGATGGCCGCCTATCCCCATGAAATGTCAGGCGGGATGGGGCAACGGATCATGATCGCGATGATGCTGATACCCTCGCCACAAATCCTGATTGCCGATGAACCCACCAGCGCGCTGGATGTGAGCGTGCAGCGGCAGGTTTTGTCGATCATGGATGATCTGGTCACATCGCGGGGCATGGGTTTGATTTTCATCAGCCACGATTTGAATCTGGTGGCCGATTTCTGTGATCGGGTGCTGATCATGTATGCCGGGCGCGTTGTCGAAGTGTGCCGCGCCGACAGGTTGCACGAGGCACAGCACCCCTATACCCGCGGTTTGCTGAATTCTCTGCCACGTTTGAATGAACCGCGCGAAAAACTTGAGGTCTTGCGCCGCGATCCGGCCTGGTCAACCGCCCCCAGTGTGAGTGGCCGGGCATGAGCATGTTATCAGTTGAAAACCTGAACGTGTGGTTTGGCAGCGGGCGCAGCCGGGTTGATGCGGTGCAAGGCGCGACGTTTGACGTCGCCAAGGGCGAAAGTTTCGGTCTGGTTGGGGAATCGGGATCGGGCAAATCAACGATCCTAAAGGCGATCACCGGGTTGGCGCCGCAATGGGATGGGTCAATTACGGTTGATGGTCGGCCATTGACGCAAAAGCGGGTGAAATCATTCTACAAACTGGTGCAGATGGTGTTTCAAGACCCCTATGCATCGCTGCACCCGCGCCATTCGGTTGATGGGGTGCTGGGCGAAACCCTGCATCTGCACGGATTTCGCGATATCGATACCCGTGTCACCAAATTGCTGGACGACGTGGGATTGGGGCAGAAATTCAGGTTCCGCTATCCCCACCAATTGTCGGGTGGGCAACGTCAACGGGTGGCGATTGCCCGCGCATTGGCGGCAGAACCCAGAATTTTATTGCTGGACGAGCCGACTTCGGCATTGGATGTATCGGTACAGGCTGAAATTCTGAACCTGCTGACGGATTTGCGGGCCGAACATGGCCTGACCTATGTGATGGTGTCTCATGATCTGGCGGTGGTCGGGCATATGTGTGAACGGCTGGCGGTGATGAAAGACAGCCGGATCGTGGAAGTGATGGATGTGGCGGCGCTGCGCGCACAAAAAGCCGAGCATCCTTATTCGCAAGAGCTGTTGCGCAATTCGATCGGGGCCTGAAACCTCGGCAAACGGAGGGATACGGGATGTTGATGGGCCTGCACCATGTGCAACTGGCCATGCCACAGGATGGCGAGGCCGATGCACGCGCGTTTTACAGCGGCGTTTTGCGTATGTACGAAGAACCAAAGCCCCCCGAATTGGCAAAAAAGGGCGGCGTGTGGTTTCAAACCGGATCGGTGCGGGTGCATCTGGGGGTGGAAACACCGTTTGCCGCGTCAAAAAAGGCGCATCCGGGGTTTTTGGTGGCCTCCCTTTCCATGGCGCGTGATGCTTTGGATGCGGCGGGTGTCACGTTTGAATCCAATGGCGATTTCCCGGGGTTCAACCGGCTGTATGTCTCGGATCCGTTTGGTAACCGGATTGAGCTGTTGGAGCGCGCAGATTGATCTGCCAAGCGTAATTGCAGCGCGACAGGATAGATGCCAATACCCTGACCTGAGAAACCGTTAGGATCAGGATATGATTGAACTGCTCATCCTATGTCTGGCAAGCTTTGGTGCCGGGGCGCTGAATGCGGTTGCCGGTGGCGGAACGTTTTTAACATTTCCCGCACTCGTCTGGACCGGGATTCCAACGGTTTCGGCAAATGCGACGGCCACATTGGTTGTCTTGCCCGGCTACATCGCAAGTGCGTGGGCATTTCGCCATAATATTCGCCAACAAGGCAGCTTGGCCCTGCGGTCTGTGATCATAATTTCGGTATTTGCCGGATTATTGGGGGCATTATTGCTGATCCAGACATCAGATCAGGCATTTTCCGGCATTGTGCCCTGGCTGTTGCTGATTTCAACCGTTCTGTTTGCCATTGGCCCGGCATTCACGCGATATTTGTCGCGGCGCGGTGTGGCACCGGCAGGGCCGATCATTTCGGCGGTGGCGCTTATTTGTGTGTCGATCTACGGCGGATATTTCAACGGCGGCTTGGGAATCATCCTTTTGGCGACGTTTGGATTGTTGGGTTTTACCGATCTGCACGCGATGAATGGGTTGAAAAACGTGCTGTCTGCCATCCTCTCGCTTACATCGGCGATTGCATTCATCCTGGCCGGGCTGATCGTCTGGAAGGTGGCGATCCCGATGGCATTGGCCGCCACGGCGGGGGGATATTTCGGCGCCTACACCAGTCGCCGGATCAAAAACACCAACATCCTGCGCTGGTTTGTGGTGTTCGTCGGTGCGGTGATGACGGTGTTGTTCTTTGCCGGATGATTGGATTTTGCGTTTCATGATCTGGCAAGATCTGATCGCGCAATCATATCATGGCCGCAATACCGATCATCAGATGGGGGCATGATGAACACAATCTGGGCACGTCACGCACTGCTGCCACAGGGATGGGCGCGCGACGTATCGGTGCAAATCGGCAAAGACGGGCGGATCGCCGCGGTCAGGGCAGGTGTGGCGCAGGTTGGCCTGGGATATGGTATTTTGTTGCCCGCGCCGGTGAATGTGCATTCTCACGGGTTTCAACGGGCCATGGCCGGATTGACCGAGGGGCGCGGCTCCAACCCCGGCGACAGTTTTTGGACATGGCGGCAGTTGATGTTTCGGTTTCTCGATCATCTGACCCCCGAACACATCGAAACAATCACGGCCTTGGCGCAGATGGAAATGTTGGAATCCGGCTATGCCGCGTCTGCCGAATTTCATTATCTGCACCACCAACCGGGCGGTATTCCCTATGACAATATCGCTGAAACCTCGGACCGGATTGCCGCCGCGGCCGATCAAACCGGCATCGGGCTCTGTTTGTTGCCGGTGCATTATCAATTTGGCGGGTGCGACGGGCGCGGCCTTGGCGCGGGGCAAATCCGTTTTGGCAACGATTTCGAAAGGTTTCAGGTATTACATGACGCGGCGGCCAAGGCGCTGCGCCATTTGCCGCCTGATACAAATCTGGGGGTGGCGCCCCATTCCTTGCGCGCGGTCGGGGCGGGTGATCTGGCGGGGTATGGCGATTTGTTTCCGGATGGCCCGATTCACATGCATCTGGCCGAACAGATCGCCGAGGTGGACGAGGTGCGCCATCATCGGGGCGCACGCCCGGTTGAATGGGCGCTGGCAAACATGGGGCTGGATGCGCGGTGGTGTCTCATCCATTGCACGCAGATGATGCCGTCGGAAACCGTGGCGCTTGCCCGCTCGGGCGCGAATGCCGGATTGTGCCCGATCACCGAAAGCAATCTGGGCGACGGGATTTTTGACGGCGTGCGCTGGATGCAACAGGGCGGCAGAATCGCCATTGGATCAGACAGCAACATTCGCATTTCGCTGAGCGAGGAATTGCGCACGCTGGAATATTCCCAACGCTTGCGCGATCATAGCCGCGCGGCTTTGGCCACCGGGCATCACAGCACCGGTCGGCGGTTGTTCGATGCGGTGCTTGGCGGCGGGGCATTGGCCACAGGCCGCGATACAGGGGCGATCAGAACCGGCGTTTGGGCCGATCTGCTGTGCCTTGACGATGGGGCGTTGCCTTTGGTGGGGCGCACGGGGGATGTCCTGCTCGACAGTTGGATTTTCGCGGGCGACGATGGTTTGATCAGCGATGTCTGGTCGG
This sequence comes from Oceaniglobus ichthyenteri, assembly GCF_003057885.1. GTDB lineage: Bacteria > Pseudomonadota > Alphaproteobacteria > Rhodobacterales > Rhodobacteraceae > Oceaniglobus > Oceaniglobus ichthyenteri. The sequence goes on along the minus strand of NZ_QAGK01000002.1, from coordinate 167,489 downwards.
CCGGGCGGCATATGGTGCAAAACGGGTGTCATATTCACCGCACCGCAATTATGCACGCGTATCGGCGCACGTTGCTTGACCTGCAAGCCACCATTTAACCCCAAAAGATGACCGTGAGGTTAACGGTAAAGTGACTGGCCCTTTGCCGCAATCGCGCAATGTTAGGGGAAACAGGCGTGAAAGGAACAAGTGATGGTTTTCCGACTTAGCATGACAGCGGTCCTTGTGGCTGGATGTCTGGCCGGGGCGGCCCACGGCGGACAACTTGCCTTTTCCGGCTGGACCGAGCAGAAATTCAGCCTGTTTTCCAAGGTCAACTTCCGTCAGGCGGGCAATACATTGGCGTTCCGGTCCGATGATGCCGCCTCGTTGATCTGGCAACGGGTGCCGCAGGCCGATTGGAGCACACAAAGCGCCGCGTGGAGATGGGATGTAACAGCATCGGTGCCGCCCACGGATCTGACGCGCAAGGGTGGCGATGATCGCAACGCATCGATGTATTTCGTGTTTCTGCCCCGGGATGTGACCGAGGCCAACGCCGGATCGGGGAATATTCGCAAACTATTGGCCAATCCTGATGCCCGCGTTCTGATGTTTGTCTGGGGCGGTGCCCACACGCGGGGGCAAATCCTGGCCTCGCCCTATTTGGGGGCGCGCGGCAAAACCGTGATTTTGCGCGGGGCTGGCACCGGATCGTTCAATGAAAACGTGGACTTGGCCCGCGATTTTTCCCGCGCCTTTGGCGGTGCGCCGGGTGCCTTGGTCGGTGTCGCCGTGTCGGCCGACAGCGATGATACCAACACACAATCGGCCGGGCAGATCAGCGGCCTCACCCTGCGCTAGGCACAGATGCCGTGGGTTTGTGCCCCGTCCCAGCGCAACGATACAGCGTTTGGCGGGGTTTCGCCCCTGCGCGCCAGATCGGGAAAATGGGGGCGCAACAGATCAAATAACCGCTGCGTCCGCCCGCCATCGGGGTCAAGCGCACGGCAACACACGAACTCTTCGACGATGCCGCCCTGCTGCTCATACTCAAAACTTAGAAAATCGCGGGTTTCGCCCAGATCAAAAAGATACGGATCGCCGCCGGGGCGATGCTCGGCCGCCGCTTTCAGGGGGTGGTATCCGGTGATTTCGCGGTTTTGCCATTGCCACACATGGGTCATTTCATGGGCCAGAAACATCGCATAACTCAACGGCAAGGTATCGGGGTAGTTCGGCAGATAATCATCGCGATATACCTTTTGCGCGGTAAACATACGGTTGAACAGAACAAAGGCGGCGGTCGAAATGCGCACCGGCCCGGTTTCAGGGCGGCGGATTTTTTCGCGACAGGTCAGCGCCGGACGGGGTGGCCGTGTGCGGGTGAAATTGCCGATCAGGGCGCCGTTTGCGATGCGAATTGGCGTGGTATCCAAGGTGCTGCCATGGATCGTGGCGGTAAACGCGCGCTCGGTCTCGGTCAGGGGGCGGGAGCAAGCCGCCAAAAGGATGAAGGCAGCGAAAATGCACAGCGTAAATCGAGGCGGTAAGAAACCCATGGCATCCTGCCCGATCAAAACCCAAGAATAACATCATATTCAGATGTCGCGCCAAGATATACAACACAGTTGGCACAAAAACAGGCAAATCCGGACCGGGACCGCCAGATCGTTAAAAAAACTGCACACAAAAACCATTCTGAACCGGGTTTCGAGATGAATTGTTAACTGTTTTGCACCATCCTGAAACCCCAAGGGGCAAGTTGGAAAATTGGACTGGACCGGTTGAAATGTTGCGGTAAGGTTCTGTGATGAAAGAGATACTGTATGGGCATATGAGCCGCATCGTCGCCATCGCTTTAATCAGCTTTGGTATTTTATTCACGCCGATCGCAGTGGTTGCGCAAACAATCAAGGTGACTGTTGATCTGTCCGAGCAACGCATGGTCGTGCAACGCCTTGGTGTGGTGGTCGGGGATTGGCCGGTTTCCACCGCGCGCGCCGGTAAAGTGACACCGGTGGGTAGTTTCCAGCCGCAGTTCATGAAGCGGGAACACTATTCATCCCTGTATAACAACGCGCCGATGCCGTATTCCATTTTCTTCAAAGGGAATTATGCAATTCATGGCACCACCCAGATCAAAAGTTTGGGGCGCCCGGCCAGCGCGGGGTGTGTGCGTTTGCATCCCGATCACGCGGCACAATTGTTTGCCATGGTGCGGGATGCCGGAATGGGTGACACAATGATCCGGATTCAGCGATAGAATGGCGTTGTCTCCGCCCAATATTTTGCAGCTTTCGGAATGGCTGATTTGTATCAAGGCGCGCAGTGGTGCAGAGTGCGCGCACAAGAAACCCAAACCGGAGCAGCCCCGATGACCCGTCTTTTCGCCATCCTTCCCCTGATCGCGCTTACCGCCTGCGTCGAGCCACCCGCCGAAGTCGGGCGCGCCCTTTACACCGATGCATGCGCCAGTTGTCATGGCGTGGATGGGCGCGGGGTGGGCGATGCGCCCCTAACCTTGGGCAAACCTGTTCCCGATCTGACCACCCTGACGACGCGCAATAATGGCGTGTTTCCACAGGTGTATGTCATGGGCGTGATCGATGGGTATTGGCGCAGCGATGACCCCCACAGCGTGATGCCGGAATTCGGGGCCGAATTGCAGGCCGGTGATTTGGTCGGAGTTGATACAGGCGACGGACGTCTGACACCCACACCAGTGCGATTGGTGGCTTTGGCTGCCTATCTTGAGGGGCTGCAGAACTGAATGATCGGGCCACGCTTGGCCGGTTCCTGTCGCGCGTTTTAATTTGGGCGGTATCCCGCCTGTGTTTGCGCGCAACGGTTCTTCTGGAATTTGCGATGGATCAGAGATGACGGAAAAGACCAAGGAATTGCGCGTTGATTTCGTTGGCGGTGCTGTTGGGCACCGCCTTCGCTTTGGTGGTGGGCGCGGACAGGCATTGGCCAAGGCGATGGGCCTGCGGGCGGGAAAAACCCCAATGATCGTTGATGCAACGGCGGGTTTGGGGCGCGATTCGTTTCTGTTGGCGTCGCTGGGGGCGCAGGTTGTAATGATTGAACGCTCGCAAAAGATGCACGCCTTATTGGTGCAAGGGATGGAACGCGCCTTTGATGAAGGCGGTGAAGTGCGGGAAATTATCGCCCGCATGACCCTGTTGAACGGTGACGCAAAAGAGATGTTGCCAGAGTTGTCTGCCGAAGCGGTTTTGATTGATCCCATGCATCCACCAAGTAAGAAATCGGCATTGGTAAAACGCGAACTGCGCCAAGTGCGTGAGATCGTCGGCGCCGATGACGATGCTGCCGATTTGATGCGGATTGCGCTGCAACATGCGCGCAACCGGGTCGTTTTGAAATGGCCCGCCAAGGCCGAGCCGATGCAGGGCGTCCGCGCATGCTCTCATCAAATACTTGGAAAAACAACGCGTTACGATGTCTTTATGGTGGGCTGAAGCGGGTCAGCCGTTTTACACATCCAACTCTTCGACAAACTGCGCATTTTCACTGATGTACTGAAACCGCAGTTCCGGTTTCTTGCCCATCAACCGTTCCACCAGATCGCCGGTTTCGCCCGGTTCATCCTCGTCAATCGTGACCTGGATCAGCTTGCGTGTCTCGGGATTCATGGTTGTGTCTTTCAAATCCTTGGCATCCATCTCGCCCAGACCCTTGAACCGCGATACGTCAATTTTTCCCTTCCCGCCCAAACCCTTGGCCATCCATGCCTCGCGCTCGGCCTCGTCGATGCAATACACCCGCTTTGCCCCTTGGGTGAGGCGGTACAGCGGTGGGCAGGCCAGATAAAGATGGCCCGCGTCAATCATCGGCCGCATCTGGGTAAAGAAAAACGTCATCAACAACGACGCGATATGCGCCCCGTCAACATCGGCGTCGGTCATGATGATAACCTTGTCATAGCGCAGATCATCAAGGTTGAATTTGCTGCCCATGCCAACACCAAGTGCCTGACACAGATCGGAAATTTCAATATTGCTGCCCAATTTGGACGAGGCCGCCCCCAGCACGTTGAGGATTTTACCACGCAGCGGCAAAAGCGCCTGGGTTTTGCGTTCGCGTGCCATTTTGGCCGAACCGCCCGCCGAATCGCCCTCGACGATGAACAATTCCGTATTGTCGCGATTGGTGGCCGAACAATCGACCAGTTTGCCCGGCAGGCGCAGTTTTTTCGTGGCGGTTTTGCGCGCGGTTTCTTTTTCCTGGCGGCGGCGCAGGCGTTCTTCCGCGCGCAATACCAGAAAATCAAGGATCGCGCCGGCTGATTTGGTATCGGCGGCCAACCAGTTATCGAAATGGTCGCGCACCGCGTTTTCGACCATGCGCTGTGCGTCGGTGGTGGCCAATCTGTCTTTGGTCTGACCAACAAATTCCGGATCGCGGATAAAGCAAGACACCAAGGCGCCCGCACCGGTGATCAAATCCTCGCGGGTGATTTGCCCGGCTTTTTTATTGCTGACCAGCTCACCATAGGCTTTGATGCCCTTCAGGATCGCGGCCCAAAACCCCGCCTCGTGGGTGCCGCCTTCGGGGGTGGGTACGGTGTTGCAATAGGATTGCATGAAACCGTCGCGCGATGGTGTCCAGTTGATCGCCCATTCCACCTTGCCCGGTGCGTTGAATTTTTCAAACGATACCGACCCGGCAAACGGGGCGTTGGCATAGGTTGTGGCCTTGCCCATGACTTCGGACAGATAGTCAGACAATCCGCCGGGAAAGTGGAATTTCGCCTCAACCGGCGTTTCGCCATCGTTGATTTCGGTTTTCCAACGGATCTCAACGCCGGAAAACAGATATGCCTTGGATCGGGCCATTTTGAACAGCCGCGCAGGTTTCAGGGTGAGCGCGCCGAAAATATCGGGATCGGGGTGAAATGTAACCGACGTGCCACGCCGGTTGGGGGCGGCGCCGACCTTGGCCAATTTGCCCTGGGGCACGCCGCGCGAAAATTCCATCGCGAACAATTCGCGATTGCGCGCCACTTCGACGCGCAGATGATCGGACAGGGCATTCACCACCGATGAGCCGACACCGTGCAGGCCGCCCGAGGTTTGATAGCTGTCGCCAGAGAATTTGCCGCCCGCGTTCAGGGTGCAGAAAATGATTTCAAGCGCGGATTTATCCGGATTTTTCGGGTGCGGATCGGTCGGAATACCGCGCCCGTTGTCGCGCACCGACACATGGCCGTTGGCGTGCAGTTCAACTTCGATCCAGGTGGCGTGGCCTGCCACCGCTTCGTCCATCGAGTTGTCGATGATTTCGGCCACCATATGATGCAGCGCGCGATCATCCTTGCCACCGATATACATGCCAGGGCGCAGGCGCACATGCTCCATATCCTCCAACACCTCGATCGACGAGGCATCATAGGTCGAAGGTGTCGGCATGCCGGACAAAAGATCGTTGGACATTGGGCTGCTCATAATTTTTTTGCTGTTCCCCTTTCATACACGGCGCGCGGGGCCGACGAAAGGGGAGTGATCGGATTGTGGCGCGTGCCGGGATTGCGCCGGATGCGGGCCTTGTTCTTTTCCTTGAAACGATCTGTTATTGCCCAGATCCTGCCCCGATTTAACGTCACGTTAACTATATCGTGATACGGGATTAATTAGGAATAAACCGATGAAAACGGGCACATTTTACGAACTGGCACGGGCGCGACGCGCGATTGCCTTGGAAACCCTCGCAATGCGTGCGAACGAAATGGGAATGAACCAAGGGCGCAATCGAACCCGGCGTCTGACCAAGGCCGATGCACATCGGTTGATGCTGCGCGCCAGTTAGGCGCGCACGATGCGCCATGAGGCCCGCAAGAGGCATCATGGTTCGGTTACAAGGGTGCAGAATGCAGATTTCATTTTCCTGCGGTACAGCGGCAGTCAGGGTGGTGATGCAACTGGGGGCGGTTCTGCGCCCATCGGCCCCGGATTCCACCGCTGCCGACTGGATTTCGGCACAATTGTTCGGGGTCAGCGCGCGATGACGATGCACCCTTCGTGACACCGTTTCGGCCCTTGCGCGGTTTAAACCGTGCGTGCATGACTGTGCCGTATGAAAACCTTTGGTCTGGCCTCTTTCATATCGGTTGTGCTGGCGTTTCCTGCGCTGGCCCATCCGCATCTGTTTTTGGATACAGGTCTTAATCCGGTCTTTAACGCCGATGGCCAACTGGCTGGTGTGCGGGTGATTTGGGTCTATGATGAATTCTATTCCCTTGTTCTGGTTGAGGAAAACGGTTTCGATCAAGATGGCGACATGCGCCTGACCGAACAGGAGGGTGCCGCGCTGGCCGGATTTGACCAGCGCCCCGAAGAAGGGTTCACCGGCACCACTACCCTGTATCTGGGTGATCGGTTGCTGGATCTGTCCGAGCCGTTTCAACCCCGGGTCACAATGGAGGCGGGGCGGATCATTTCCACCCATCTGCGTTTGTTGGAAACGCCACTGGATATCGGTGAGGTGCCGGTATTCCTGCGCACCTTTGACCCGACCTATTACGCCGCCTTCGATCTGAGCCTGAAACCCCGAATCGAAGGTGGCGCCGCGTGCACCGTCGCCGTTGTGCCACCCGATACCGACGCAGCCCAAAACACGGTCGAATCGCTGATGGCAAAGCCCGATGCCGGATATGACGAAGATAACTATCCCGAAGTTGGTGAAATTTTCGCCACGACGTTGCGCCTGACCTGTCCTTAGCGGGCTGAAATGGCTTGCCCGGTTGCGCGCGCTCGGATACCGCTTGGTGATGTCTGAAACGCTTTCACATGGCGCCCATGCGCGGCGCATTCTTACGCTTGGCTTGCCCCTTGTGGCCAGCCATGTGGCGCAGTTTGCCATATCGGTGACCGATGCAATCATGCTGGGTTGGTATGATGTGACCGCGCTTGCCGCACAGGTTCTGGCCGGATCGATGTGGTTCGTGTTGTTTCTGTTTGGGTCGGGCTTTGCCTTTGCGGTCATGCCCATGGTCGCCCAGGCCGAGGCCGAAGGCCACAGCGCCCAGGTGCGCCGGGTCACCCGCATGGGAATTTGGGTGTCGTTGATATTTGCCGCCGTGGCGGTGCCGATCCTTTTGGTTTCGGAATGGTGGCTGGCTGCCATGGGGCAGGATGCCAAAGTCGTGGTTTTGGCGGCGCAATACCTTTTGATCGCCGCGTGGGGGCTTATCCCGGCGCTTGGGGTGATGGTGCTGAAAAGTTACCTGTCCGCGCTGGAGCGCACGCGGGTTGTCATGTGGGTGACCCTTGCCGCGGTTGGTGCGAACATATTGGTGAATTACGCCCTGATCTTTGGCAATTGGGGCGCGCCCGAATTGGGAATCCGGGGGGCGGCCATTGCATCGCTTGTGGTGCATGTGGTGTCGTTGGTGGGGCTGATCGGCTATGCCATCTGGGCCACCCCGGAACACACGCTGTTTCAACGGTTCTGGCGTCCCGATTGGGAGGCGATGGGCCAGGTGTTTCGCCTTGGCTGGCCAATCGGGCTGACCAATCTGGCCGAGGTTGCATTGTTTGCCGCGTCGTCGGTGATGATGGGGTGGTTGGGGGCGATTCCACTGGCCGCACACGGGATCGCGCTGCAGATCACGGCGGTGATGTTCATGGTGCATGTGGGCCTGTCAAACGCCGCGACCGTGCGGGCCGGTCAGGCCATCGGGCGCGGTGATGGACCCGGTTTGCGCCGGGGGGCCTGGGTGGCGATGGGCCTGTCGATGATTGTGGTTCTGATCAGCGTCGGATTGTTTTTGGGGGTTCCCGAACTGTTGATCGGCGCGTTTCTTGACCCGTCCGATCCGGCACGGGGCGAAGTTCTGGTGATTGGCGCTGTGTTTCTGGCGGCTGCGGCGGTGTTCCAATTGGGCGACGCGGCACAGGTGATGGCGCTGGGTCTGTTGCGCGGCATGTCCGACACCAAAGGCCCGATGGTCATTGCCATGGTAAGTTATTGGATCATCGGCGCGCCGATGTCGTATGTTTTCGGCTTTGTTCTGGGCTGGGGTGGCGTTGGTATCTGGCTGGGTCTGGCGTCTGGTCTGGTCTTTGCCGGATTGCTGTTGATCATCCGGTTTGCGCGACGGTCCCGCGCGGTGTAACCCCCGCCCGACGTAACGGGCGGGGGCACGGATCAGTTTCGTATTCCGGCGAACCGGGTTTGCCATTCAACGCGCTGTTCATCGGTGATTTTCGCAAATGTCACCTCGGGCACGGTAAAGCCGTGGCCGACGGGCAAATGTTGCAACGCGGCGGTCACATCATCGGGCCATGTGTCGTCATCGCTGTGCATCGCCGACAGTAATTCCGCACTGGCATCGGGGATGAACGGGCGCGACAGGATCGCATAGATCCGGATCAGATTCAGCGACAGGCGGATGATACAAGCCGCGCGATCTGGGTCGGTTTTGAACACGGTCCAGGGCGCGGTCGACTGCAGATATTCGTTGCCCAGTGTCCAGATGATGCGCAATTCGGCGGCGGCCTTGCGCACCTCGATTGCCTCCATGAACCCTTCATAGGCGCGAATGCGGGTGGTCAGATCGGCAATCAGTTGATGTTCAACCTCGGTATATGTCCCACCCGCCGGCACCGCCTCCGAGAATTTCGAGCGGCAGAATTTGGTCACGCGCGAGACGAAATTGCCCAGAACATCGGCCAGATCCTTGTTGATGCTGGCCTGAAAATTCTCCCAGGTGAATTCGGTATCTGATGTTTCCGGCGCATGGGACAAAAGCCACCAGCGCCAGTAATCGGCGGGCAGGATCGACAGCGCCTGATCCATGAAAATCCCGCGCCCCTGGCTGGTGGAAAATTGCCCGCCCTCATAGTTCAGGTAATTGAATGCCTTGATATAATCGACCAGTTTCCAATCCTGACCGTCGATGGAATTGGCCCCCATGATCGTGGTCGGGAATGACAGGGTGTGAAAAGGCACGTTGTCCTTGCCCATGAATTGCACATAGCGCACATCATCGGCGCCCCGGTCCGTGCGCCACCACCGCTCCCAGGCGGCATCGTCCAGTGCATGTTCTTCGGCCCATTCGGCCGCGCAGGCGATATATTCGATGGGCGCATCAAACCAGACGTAAAACACCTTGCCTTCCATGCCGGGCCAGGGGGCATCGCCCCTTTGCACCGGCACACCCCAATCCAGATCGCGGGTGATGCCCCGGTCTTGCAAGCCCTCGCCATCGTTTAACCATTTCTTAGCGATGGATGTGGTCAAAATGGGCCAATCGGTTTTGCTGTCGATCCATTCTGTCAGACGGGGGCGCATTTGGCTTTGGCGCAGATACAGATGTTTGGTTTCGCGCACTTCCAGATCGGTGCTGCCGGAAATCGCGCTGCGCGGCTCGATCAAATCGGTCGGGTCCAACTGTTTGGTACAGTTTTCACATTGATCGCCGCGCGCCTTGTCATAGCCGCAATTGGGGCATGTGCCCTCAATATAACGGTCGGGCAGAAACCGGCCATCGGTGTTGGAATACACCTGTTTCTCGCTGACTTCCTCAATCAACCCGGCCTTATCCAACATTGCCGCAAAATGTTGGGTCAAACGGTGGTTTTGCGGGCTAGAGGACCGCCCGAATTTATCAAACGACAGGCGGAAACCGGCGGCGATTTCCGCCTGAACCGCATGCATTTCGGCGCAAAATTCATCCACCGGTTTGCCCGCCTTGGCGGCGGCCAGTTCGGCGGGCGTGCCGTGTTCATCGGTGGCGCATAAGAACATCACCTCGTGGCCGCGCTGGCGCATATAACGGGCGTATAAATCAGCGGGCAGTTGGCTGCCCACCAGGTTGCCCAAATGCTTGATCCCGTTGATATAGGGGATCGCCGAAGTGATGAGAATACGTGCCATTGCGCTGCCTTTTGCTGATCTTGCCTCGCGTTTAGCGCAGGCAGCGCGCGGTTGCTAGCGGTCTCGCATACCACGCATCAGGCGGCCGATTGTAAATGTGCTGCGGGGTGCGTCGATAAACGGTGTGCGGATCTGTGTTTTGCGCTGAAACATGCGGGCCAAACCGAAGAGAATCAGAAATACATAGGAAAAGCTGACAAAGGCAAACATTGCCGGGGGGCCATACCTTTCGATCAGTTCTGAAACGACAACAGGTGATGCAATCGCGCCAACCGCATATAAGAACATCAACGCCGCCGACAATTCGACACGTTCATCATTGGCCGCAAAATCATGGGCATGGGCCGCGGATATGGCATAGATCGGAAAGACGGCCATGCCAAACAACACAGCCCCCAACATCACTGCGCCGGTGCCATGGGTGGACAGCACGACAGTGGCACCACAAGCGGCAATTCCGGCAGCCGAAAATCCGATCAACACCCAGCGCCGATCAAATTTATCGGCCACCCAACCGGCAGGAAATTGCGACAGCGCGCCGCCCGCAACAAACGCCGCCATGAACAGCGCGATCTGATCGGTGTTCAACCCGACCTCAACGCCATAAACCGGCCCAACCATGCGAAACGCCGCCGTGCCAAGTCCGGCAACCACCACCCCAGCCGCCGCCAGCGGTGAGCGCGCCCAGGCCAACATGGGCCGCAGGCGTGGCGCTGTGGTTATCTTGGGTTGTTGCGTTTTGGTCAGGGTCAAAGGCAGCAGTGCCGCACAACACAGCAGCGCCAAGAGGTTGTAACTGACGTAACTGGCAGGCTCCAACACGCCGATGAATAGTTGTGCCACCAAAGACGCGCCCATATCGACGGTGCGATAGGTGCCGATGGTACGGCCCCGGGTTTCGTTGGTCACATCCGCCTGAAGCCAGCTTTCGACAACCGTGTAACATCCGGCAATGCACAACCCCGACATCACCCGCATCCCGGCCCAGGCCCAGGGATCAATCACCAGCATATGTGCCATGATTCCGATGGTGCCCATGGCGGTGAACGCGGCAAAGGCCCGCGAATGCCCCACATTGCCCATCAGGCGCGGCGCCCACCAACAGCCCACAAAAAAGCCAAAGAAATGCGCCGACCCCAACAGCCCGACCTGCGCCCGGGTAAACCCAAGCTCAAGTCCGGAAATCGCATCCAGGGGAACAGTGCCGCCCGCACCCAGTTGCAACAGGATGATCGACAGAAAAAGGGCGGCAAAGGATATCAGAAGGCGCATGGGACACTCTTGTTATCCCACAGCCTTAGGCGTCGTCGCGCGCCCGGTCTATAGTGATTGCGCCGGGTCGCGTCGGTTTCAGGGTTTGCGTCGCGGTGCCGCGTTGGGGCCACGGGCGACCGGTTTGCCCTTTGGCCCGCGCGGTTTGAATGGCTTGCCGCCGGGTTTGCCACCCGGCGGGGTGAACCGTTTTGATGGATCGCTGGCATCGCTTTTCGCCGCAGGGCCATCGGCGCGCGGTTTGCCCTTGAACGGCGGTTTTCCCTTGGCCGGTGCGCCGTCGCGTTTGGGCTTTTCCCAAGGGCGGGCGGCTTTGCCCGGCTCATCGCTGCGCTTTGCCTTTTCCCATGGCCGCGCGGCTTTGGCAGCCGGTTTCGGCTTTGGTGTGGCGGCGGGCGCTTCGGGCGCGCGATACTTTTCTTTCGGGCGCGGCGCGGGGGCGTCGGGCGTATCAGGTTGCCAGCCGGATTTCGGCGGGCGCGGGGCGGTATCGCGCTGTGGTTTGTCGTGGCGCGCCGGGCGGGGTACGTCGCTGCGCGGGAGGCGGGGCGCATCATCGCGGGGCGGGCGCGGCCCACGGGCAAGATCGGGCGCTGTGGCCAGCCGTTTGACGGCAGTGCCGCCTTCCAACATCATGTTCGGGCCGATGTTTTTCAAAAATCCCGCCTCGGAACTGGCCAGCATTTCGACAAAGGTTTCATTGGGTTGAATACGGATCGCACCAATATCATCGCGCGAGATGCCGCCGGATTTGCACAGCATCGGCAACAACCACCGTGGCTCGGCGTTTTGTGTCCGGCCCACCGAAAGCGAAAACCAAACCGACGGGCCAAACGGCGCGCGCGGTGGCGGCGGGGTGCCGGGATCAGACAAATCCTCGGGGGCCGACGCCCGGGCGGCAAACAGGCGCAAATAGGCGGCGGCGATTTTTTCAGGCGCGTGCATGTCCAGCAGGCGGGCGGCAAAGGCGGCCTCATCCTCGGTCACGTCTTCATCCCACAACGGATCGTCAAGCAGCCGCGCCTCATCGCGTTCGCGCACCTCATCGGCAGTGGGCGGCGAGGCCCAGGTGGGCCGTACTTTGGCGCCTTGCAACAAACGCTCGGCCTTTTTGCGCAGTTTGGTCGGCACGATCAGCGCGCTGACACCTTTGCGCCCGGCGCGCCCGGTGCGGCCCGAGCGGTGCAGCAACGTTTCCGAGTTCGAGGGCAAATCGGCGTGAATCACCAGTTCGAGATTGGGCAAATCAATGCCCCGCGCCGCCACATCGGTGGCCACACAGACCCGCGCGCGGCCATCGCGCATGGCCTGCAATGCGTGGGTGCGTTCGTTTTGCGACAGCTCGCCCGACAGCGCGACAACCGAAAATCCGCGGTTGGAAAACCGGGTGGTCAGCCGGGCAACCATGGCGCGGGTGTTGCAAAATACCAAGGCATTGGGTGCCTCGTAATAGCGCAACACGTTGATGATCGCATTTTCGGCATCCTGCTGTGCGACGTTCAGCGCGCGATACTCAATGTCGGAATGTTGCTGTTTTTCGGCGGTTGTGGTGACACGAACGGCGTCTTTTTGATAGTTTTGTGCAAGTTGCGCGATGGCGCGCGGCACTGTCGCACTGAACATCAGGGTGCGGCGTTCGGCGGGCGCTTCGCCCAGGATATATTCCAGATCTTCGCGAAATCCCAGATCCAGCATTTCATCGGCTTCGTCCAACACAACCGCGCGGATGGTATCCATTTTTAGCGAATTGCGCATGATATGATCGCGCAAGCGCCCGGGCGTGGCCACAACGATATGCGCGCCGCGATCCAGTGCGCGGCGTTCATCGCGCATGTCCATACCGCCCACACAGGACGCAACAACCGCGCCGGTATTGCCATAAAGCCACTGCAATTCGCGTTTCACCTGCAACGCCAATTCGCGTGTTGGCGCAATGCACAGGGCCAAAGGCGTGCCCGCAGGGCCAAAGCGGCCCGACTCATCCAGCAGCGTTGGCGCGATGGCCAGGCCGAACCCCACGGTTTTGCCGGAACCGGTCTGTGCCGATACCAACAGATCGGCGGCGTCCAACGCGGGGTCGGTGACGGCCTGTTGCACCTGGGTCAGGGTGTCATAGCCACGCTGGGCAAGGGCATCGGCAAGGGTCTGGATCACGGAAACGTCTCGTTTTTATTGGGATAAGCAGGCGGCATACGCGCTTCGCGCACCCTTGTATAGCCGGAAAGGGCACAGGTGGCATTGCCAATCGCACGCGGGCCGCTATCCCTCTGACGCATAAAAGGAGAATCGCGATGCAGAAACTGAAGTTGGGCGCCACCGATATTGCGGTGTCAGAGTTTTGTCTGGGCTCGATGACCTGGGGGTCGCAAAATTCCGAACCCGAAGGCCACGCCCAGATCGACCGCGCCCTGGACCGGGGAATCGATTTTATCGATACCGCCGAATTGTACCCGGTGAACCCGATTAAAAAGGAAACCATCGGCGTGACCGAAACGATCCTGGGCAATTGGTTCGCGAAAACCGGCCGTCGCAAGGATGTGGTGCTGGCCACCAAATGCGCGGGTATAAACGCGAATTTCGTGCGCGAGGATATCCCGGTCAGCGGCGCAACCCTGCGCCAGGCCTTGGAAGGATCGCTGAAACGTTTGCAGACAGAGTACATTGATCTGTACCAATTGCACGGCCCCAACCGTGGATCATACCATTTTCGCAAGATTTGGGAGTATGATCCGTCGACCCAGAGCACCCAGAAAGAGCTGGATCATTTCGCCGACGTCATGGAAACCCTTGCGGCGCTGAAGAAGGAAGGCAAAATTCGCGCCTTCGGTCTGTCAAATGAAACCGCTTGGGGGACGATGCAATGGAACGCTGCCGCCGCTGCCACGGGTGGGCCGCGCATCACCACAATGCAGAACGAATATTCCCTGCTTTGCCGTCTTTACGATGGTGATATGGCCGAGATGAGCGTGCATGAAAATATCACTTTACTTGCATATTCGCCGCTTGCCGTTGGATTATTGACCGGAAAATATCAAAATAACAATATTCCCGCCGGATCGCGCCTGGATGTAACGCCCGGCTTGGGCGGGCGGGTCACCGACCGGGTATTCCCGGCCGTCGCGGCCTATCTGGCGATTGCACAAAAACACGGGCTGCATCCGGTCCATCTCGCCCTGGCTTGGACACGTTCGCGTCCGGTAACAACAATTCCGATTTTTGGTGCCACTTCGATTGAACAACTTGATACGGCGCTTGATGGCGTTGGGCTAAGTTTGGGCCAAGATGTGCTTGATGATATTGCCGCAGCGCATAAAGCGCACCCGATGCCCTATTAAGTTTTGCCTCCGGCGGGGATATTTTCAGCAAGAAAAAACTTAGAGCGACTTGCCTTTTTCTTGCTGAAAATATCCCCGCCGGAGGCATTGAAATCTTCTTAGCCTTGCACGGCTGGTTTAAATCGCATTTCCTAGGATAAAAGCGCACGAGGGGGACAGCGATGCCGATTAAAGCCAACCGAACGGTGTTTGCAGCCTTTGGTCTTTCCGGGGCGGTTCGCTCGCAAAAGCAGTTTTATGACTCTGCGCTGGCGGGCGCCTGATGCCTTCACTTTTGGTTTATGGTGACAGCAACAGCTATGGAACACCGCCGATGGCCGAACGGGGGCTTGCGGCGCGCCTGCCCAAAGAGCAACGCTGGCCCAATGTGATGGCGGCCGCACTTGGGGCGCAGTGGGAGGTGATTGTCGAGGGCCTGCCGGGGCGCACAACGGTGCATGATGACCCGGTCGAGGGCGCGTATCGCAACGGGATGACGGTGTTGCCCGCCGTGCTTCACAGTCACGGGCCGTTGGATATGGTGATCATTTTTCTGGGAACCAACGATTTGAAGATGCGGTTCAATGTGCCCGCGATCGACATTGCCCTGTCGGTGGGGCGATTGGCAGAAACCGTGCGTGCCAGCGGCGTGGCGCGGGATGTGATCATGGTCTGCCCGCCAGTGGTGCGTGAATTGGGCTGCTTGGCCGGCGTTTTCGAAGGGGCCGAGGCGCGCGGCGCGGGAATGTTTGTGGATATGATGCAAGAGGCGGCGCGCCTTGGATTTGGGTTTGTGGATGCGGGGGCGCATATTGCGGTTGATCCTCTGGATGGCGTACATTTCAACGTTGAGGCCCACGCCAGGCTGGGCGCGGAAATGGCCGATGCGGTGCGCGAACGGGTTCGCCGGCAAGGTGGCAAGGGGGCGGTATGATACGATTGGCCATGATCGCCCTGTTGGGCCTGACGGCCTGCCAGCCTGAGCCGGAAACGTCAGATACGGGATTTGCCGGGTACAACCCCAATCTGATGGCTCAGGAGCAGGCAGCCTGCACCGCGCGCGGCGGGCGCTGGGGCACCGGCGGATTGGGCGGGCGGTTTGTCTGTTACACCGACACGCCCGATGGCGGCAAATCCTGCCAGGCCAAAAGCGATTGCGCGGGCCTGTGTCTGGCGCGCTCGCAATCCTGTGCGCCGGTCACGCCCTTGTTTGGGTGCAACAATATCTTAACCAATTCAGGACAGGCGGCCACCATATGCGTGGATTGATCCTGGCGCTTTTTCTGATCGGATGCAGCACCAAGGCACCGCCGCCCGGCGCGCTGTTTTCCGGCTATCGGGACACGTCTGTGCAAATGTCGTCAAACGCGCTGTTTGACCCGGCGCGTTATGCCGGTACATGGTACGAGGTGGCGCGATACCCGGTGCCGTTTCAGCGTGGCTGTGTCGGCACCACGGCGCAGTATGATTTGCGCGCCGATGGAACACTTTCGGTCGTGAATACCTGCCGGGAAGGCACATTGGATGGCCCGATCAAACGGATCGAAGGCGCGGCCAGGCTGGTTGGGCCGGGGCGGCTTGAAGTGAAATTTGACAGCGTGCCGTTTCTATCTTCGCCCTACTGGGTGTTGTGGGTCGATGAAGGGTATCGCACGGCGGTTGTGGGCGTGCCATCGGGGCGGGCGGGTTGGATTTTGAACCGTGATCCGGTGATCCCGCCCGACAGGTTGGCCGCCGCCCGTGAAATTCTCGATTTCAACGGCTATGATCTGGCGCACCTGAGGATGGTGCCCCATTGACCGGGCCGATCAAAACCCTGGCGCAGGATGTGCCGCCAGAGTGGCTTGATCAGAACGGCCACATGAACGAGGCGCGATATCTGCAAGCGTTTGGTGCGGCAACCGACCGGTTTTTGGAAATTATCGGTTGCGATGGCGATTATATCGCCCAAGGCCACAGTTATTTCACCGCCGAAACCCATATTCGCCACCTGGATGAGGCCAAGGCAGGTGACCATATTCGCGTTGAAACCCTGTGCTTGCGAGGGGAAGGCGCGAAATTGCATTTGTTTCACCAAATGTGGATCGGCACGCGATTGATCGCCACGGGCGAACATTTTCTCTTGCACGTCTCGCTTGCCACCCGGCGCACCACTGCGCCCTCAGACACGGTTGCCGCCGCGCTGTCGCGGATTGCGGCGGCCCATGCGGGCTTGAAACGCCCGGGCGGAATTGGCCGGGCAATTGGGGAGGCCTGAACGGCCCCGTTTGGTGATGGGCCGGGCAACTCACCGGATGCAATCGCCCTGAGCGAAATAACCAAAACGCCGGGGGCGAATTTTCTGTGTCGATTCATCTGCTTTACGTCTGGCGCTGTTGACAGGCGGCGTGGCAGAAGGGGGCATGGAACCTTGGATGCTGATCACACTGGGCGCCGCCTTTGCCCAGACATTGCGATTTATGGCGCAAAAACAGTTAAAGACCGTGGGCTTGTCCACGGGCGGCGCAACCTTTGCGCGGTTCGTGTATTCCGCGCCTTTGGTTGCGGCCCTGATCCTGAGCTATAGCGCAGTCAGCGGCCAGGCGTTGCCGGGTACAAACGGGCGGTTCTGGGCCTTTGCCATGGTGGGGGGCGGGGCGCAGATTCTGGCCACCATGTGCGTCGTGGCAATATTTTCGCACCGCAATTTTGCGGTCGGTATTACGTTCAAGAAAACCGAGGTCGTGCAGACCGCCATCGTTTCGGCGGTGGTTCTGGGGGAACGGGTGTCGGCCATTGGCGCGATTGCCATCGGCATCGGGTTTTGCGGTGTCTTGCTGTTGTCTGACCCACCCGGAGGCCACGGCGCGTGGCGCAAGCGGGTGTTCAACCGGGCGGCGGGGCTGGGCCTGTTGTCAGGCGTGTTTTTCGCGTTTTCGGCAGTGGGGTATCGCGGCGCGTCTTTGGCGCTGGACAGCGGCGATGTGATTTTGCGGGCGGGATATACCCTGGCGATTGTCACAGCGGTGCAAACGGCGGTGATGACGGCCTGGTTGGGTGCGCGCGAACCGGGCCAGATTGGCGCGGTTTTTGGTGCGTGGCGCATTGCCGGTCTGGTCGGGCTGACATCAATGATCGGATCGTTCTGCTGGTTCACTGCCTTCACGCTGCAAAACGCGGCCTACGTCAACGCGCTGGGCCAGGTCGAGCTGTTGTTCTCGGTCGCCGCGTCGGTTCTGGTCTTTCGTGAAAAGGTATCGCTGCGCGAGGCGGGGGGCATGGCCCTGTTGACCTGTTCGATTCTGGTGCTGATTTTGGCGCTATAGGGCCGAACCGCCCAGCCGCAAAAACAGCGATTGTTCATCATCGTTCTGAAAGAACGGCACAGTGGGCGGCGCCGAAAGATCGGGAAGACGGGCCGCAACTTCGGCCAGAACAACCTCGGTTATAAAGGGCAGATCCAGCGCGCGCGCCTCGGACAGGGGCACCCAGCGCAGATGCGACAGTTCGTCAGATGCGTTCGAGAAATCATCCAGATCTCCGGCCACATGATTGGCATCGGTCAAGAAGAACCGTGCATCAAACCGGCGCGTCGCGCCCGGCGGCGTAATGGCGCGAAACACAAACCGCAGCCCGGCAGGTGCTGGCAGATGGCCGGTGGCGGCAAACCCTTGCCATGTCGGGGGCGGCGTGCCGGGCCAGCGGTGCGGCTGACCCAGAATCAGGCCGGTTTCCTCCCATAATTCGCGAATGGCGGCGGCGACGATCGCGGTCGGGTCGGCGCGCCCGGCGCCTTGGGTCAGGCGGGCGCGGCACAATCCGTTCAGCGGCCGGGCCATCGGGATTTTATGATCCGTGGTGTCCACTGCGCCGCCGGGAAATACAAATTTATTGGGCATGAACGCGGCTTTGGTGCCGCGCTGACCCATCAGGATTTTGGGCATCGCCCCCTGTGCGTCACGCACCAGAATAAGCGTGGCGGCATCGCGGATGGTCGATTTATTCATGTGTTTGCCCGTTCTTACACCGCGCTTAAAACCCGTGCATCCGGCGCGCCCATTGAAACGCCACCAAGGCGCCCTTCAACCTGGGTAATAGATACAGCGACAAAGCGATACACCCTATGGAAAACGAAGTGGCCAGAATCATCGGATCGGGCCGCCAGACCGTAAAGGCAATATGCAGCATGGGCGCCATGATATGGCCAACCACCAGAATCGCCAGATAGGCCGGGCCATCATCGGCGCGGTGATGGTGAAACGGTTCGGAACACACCGGGCAATGATCGCGCATCTTCAGATATCCCTTCAGCATCGGGCCGGCCCCGCATTGCGGGCAGCGGCGCCGCCAGCCGCGCCACAGGGCGGGGCGCAACATCCGTTCGTCTGGGTTTTGCGCATCGGCAAGCGGCGGCGCAGGGGGGGCCTGATCGTACATCACGGTATCTTTCGGTGCATGGCTGGAATTTTGGTTATATAGCCCGGAAAAAGCCGGGCGAAAACGGGCGGATTGTCCTTGCGGCGGGATGTCGCAAAGTTTTTGCATTTTTCGCGACGGAATACCAGACACCGGCCGTTTACTGATCATGAAGCGCAGATAAAGACATCTGCCCTGATCATCTTGAGGATACCAAAATGACCGCCAAGTCGAAATTGACCGCAACAGTTGCCGCTTTGATCCTTGCCACTTCGGTTGTGGCGCCAACTTTGGCCCACGCTCAGGGGCAGGGCGAACGCCCCACGCTGCCAACATTCCAGGAACTTGATGTTGATGGCAACGGTCAGATCAACCGTGCCGACATCACCGCCTACGGCGCTGCGCAATTTGCGGCTGCCGATACCGACGCAAACGGCACCCTGTCCGCAGAAGAATTGCGCGCCCAGGCCATGGCCCGCGCAAGCGAACGTGCCGAACGTGGCGCAACCCGGATGCTGAACCGGCTGGATGCCAACGGCGATGGCGAGTTGAGCCAGGAAGAAATGCAGGCCCGATCCAATGGCCGCCGCGGTGGCGGTGACATGGCCGAACGGATGTTGAACCGGGCCGATACCGATGGCGACGGTGCTGTGTCCGAGGCGGAATACACCGCAGCGATCAGCGCCATGGGCAACCGTGGAAATGGCGGCAAGCACCGGATGCGGGGTGGCAGCCACAAGGGCGGCGAACACCGGATGAACAATGCCTGTGGCAAAGGTGGCCAACACGGCATGGACAACCAGAACCGCAAAGGCGGTCAGCACCGCATGGGCGGCGATTGCGACACCGGCGCACAAAAACGCATGGGTGGCGACACGCGTCGCGGCAACTGATCTGTTGGGCCGGGGCGTCATTCCCCGGCCCATCTGTTGCCCGTCCGATCCGATCAGGATAGCCGTTGCCGACAATGCAAATGCCCCGTGCCCCACTCGATACCTGCCCCGATGCCGCCCTTCTGGTGGCCTATGGGCGTGGCGATACGGAGGCCGCGCGGGTGCTGACGGCGCGTTTGGCCCCCCGGGTTCTGGGGTTTGCCACCCGCATGCTAAAGGGGGACCGCGCCGAAGCCGAGGACGTGACCCAAGAGGCAATGTTGCGGCTGTGGAAAATGGCGCCTTCGTGGGAACAGGGCGCGGCGCGGGTGTCGACATGGCTGTTTCGCGTCACGTCGAACCTGTGTCTGGATCGGTTGCGCAAATCCGGGCGTGCCACGCCGTTGGACGATGCCGACGAGCCCGAAGACGATGCGCCCACGGTCCTGGCCCGTCTTGAAACGGCACAGCGGCATCTGGCGTTGGAAACCGCGCTTGATCAATTGTCTGACCGACAACGACAAGCCGTGATTTTGCGCCACATCGAGGGCATGGCAAACCCCGATATCGCGCAAGTGATGGACATCAGCACCGAGGCGGTTGAAAGTTTGACCGCCCGGGGCAAACGGGCGCTGACGGCCATTCTGGCCCCGCAGCGCGAGGAGCTGGGATATGACTGACCGACCCACCGACCCATTGGAGACCCTGTTTGCCCAAGCGCGACAGGCCCCCCCCGATCTGCCCGATGATCTGTTCGCGCGGATCCTTGCGGATGCTGAAACCGTCGATCAGGCGCGCCACAAAACGGTGGCGAAATCCGGCTGGTGGCGCGAATTGGGCACGATGCTGGGCGGTTGGCCTTCGGTTGCGGGGTTGGCCACGGCGGCGGTGGCCGGTGTCTGGATCGGCGTTGCGCAACCTGTCGGTCTGAATGATTTTACATTGATTGATGACAGTGAAACAGCCACGGAATTTGACCTGGTCGATCTGATGCCCGGTTTCGATATCTTGGCAGCTGAGGGGTAGAGGATGACGAAAAAGATGCGAGTCCTGTTGATTGCCTCACTGGCGCTGAACCTGTTGGTGGCGGGGGTTGTTGTGGGCGGGATGGTGACCCATGGGCGCGATGATACAAAGCGCAGCAGTGATTACCGCGCCCTGCGTGATATCGGCAACGTGCCGTATGTGATGGCGCTGACACCCGAAGACCGTTCGGCCTTGGCCCAGACGCTGAAACCCCGGCAAGAGCGATTGAGCAACAACCGCGAGGCGTTGCGCGCCCGGTTCGAAGCGGCGCTGGAGGTGTTGCGCACCGATCCGTTTGACGCCGATATGTTACGCGGCCTGTTGGCGCAACAGCGCGCGATCCTGTCAGAACGACAGCAGTTGGGCGAAGAGTTATTGATTGCGCGCTTGCAAGAGATGTCGGTGGCCGAGCGGACCAATTATGCCAATCGGCTGGATCGGTCGCTGCGCAGGGGGCCACGCAAACCCGCCCGGGATTGAGGACCGTCAACCGCTGTGGATTGCGCCACAGCGATACAATTGCGCCCCTGATTTTTGGCCTGAAACAACGCCGTATCGGCGCGGCCCAATACATCGTGGGCGGGGCCGCTGCCGGGGCCACCCATGGCCAGTCCGACGCTTATTGTCACGCTCAGCCCTGATCCGTCTGGCAATGTCACCACCATTTCGGCAACCCGTTGGCGCAGCCGTTCGGCGGCCAGACGCGCGGCGGGCAGGGTGGCATCGGGCAGGGCGACGATGAATTCTTCGCCCCCATAGCGCGCGATCAGATCAATGGCGCGCAGATTGTCCTGCAACACCCGCGCCACGGATTTCAGAACCAGATCACCAATCGCATGGCCGTAATTGTCATTGACCGATTTGAACCGGTCAATATCCACCATCAACACGGCATAACTGCGCTGGCGATGGGTGGCGCGGTCGGCCAGGGCCACCAGATGGTGATCGCCATAGCGGCGATTGAACAGCCCGGTCAGCGGGTCAACCGTGGCCATGCGCAACCCCGCATCGACAGAATTGCGTAACAGATCCGTGGCACGTTTGCGCAGGATCTGGCGATCAATGCGCAGGGCCAGTTCCGCCGGATTGAACCCGTCTTCCAACAGCGCGTTCGCCCCGATATCCAGCGCGTTCGCCTGACTTTCATCGGTGTTGGGCGGGTGAATCATGACCGTGGCGGAATGGCGCGTGGCGCTGCGGCTGCGCAGCTCTGACAGAAGGCGCACACCGTCTTCGCGCCCGTTCATGTTGGCGGCAATGACAAACACATCGGGGCAGGGCGCCGCCTTGGTCAATTGCATCGCTTTGCTGCGGCTCATCAATGTGATGGTATGGGGGGTTTTGCCACGCAATGCAGTGCGCCACGCCATCGCCTGTTCCGGCACCGCGCCAATCAGGGCAACGGTGCCCGGACGCATCAATGTCGGCGCAGGTTCGGCAAAGCCCATTTCGCGGGCGGTCGCCTCGCGGCGCTGCAATTCGCGGTCGGTATCATGGGCGCGCATCAGGCTGCGCACCCGCGCCAGCAGGCGAATTTCACTGAACGGAATCGACATCACTTCGTCCGCGCCGGCCGAAAGTGCGGCCATGCGGCGCGCGTCATCATCCCGCTCAAGCAGCATCAACAGCGGCAGCGCGGCAGTCGCCGGATCGGATTTCAGAATCCGGCACAGCGCCGCCCCCTCCATATCGGGCAGGGTGGGGGCCAGAATGATAAGATCGGTTTCATCGGCGCGCGCAATCGCGCGGGCCTCGCGCGCGGTGTCACATTGCGCCACCCGATATTGGGCAGCGGCCAATTTAACCTTCAACACGATGCGGTTGGTAACGACATCGTCAGCGATAAGGATCCTGCCTGCCATGTTTCCCCACGCATTGATCAATTTGTACTGGTCTAGGTAACCATTCACTGAGAATGATTAACAAACCCTTTCCAAGATATGAGGATTTCGTGATGCGGCAGGAAACAGCCGAAACTCTGGCGGTGCAGGCTCTGGGCTGGTTGGCCGGTGAGGATGATCTGTTGGGCGTGTTCATGGGGGCGACCGGCGTGGGCGTCGATGATTTGCGCGCCCGGGTGGGCGATCCTGATTTTCTGGCTTCGGTTCTGGATTTTCTGCTGATGGATGATGCCTGGGTCGTGCGGTTTTGCGACACGGTGGGCCATCCCTATGAAACGGTGATGCAGGCGCGTGCGGCATTGCCCGGCGGGGGGCAGGTGCATTGGACATAAAGGGTGTCGTGTTTGACAAGGACGGCACGCTGTTTGATTTCAATGCGACCTGGGGCGCATGGTGTCGCCAGTTTTTACAAGAGCTGGCAGATGCGCCCGATCACTTTGCCAAGCTGGCGCGGGTGGTTGGATATGTCCCTGAAACGGAAACGTTTTTGGCCAATAGCCCGGTGGTGGCCGACACCCCCGATATGATCGCCAGGCGGCTGTTGCCCCATATCTCGGGGTGGGATCATGCCGGGCTGATCGGACATATGAACACTTTGACCCAATCGGTAAAACAGGTGCCAACAGTACCCCTGATCCCGGTTCTGGAGGCCTTGCAGGCGCGTCAGTTGACCCTTGGTCTGGTCACCAATGATGCCGAAGCCCCGGCCCGGACGCATTTGCGCCAGGCGGGCATATTGGACCGGTTCACGTTCATCGCCGGATCGGACAGTGGCCATGGCGCAAAGCCCGATCCCGGCCCCTTGCTGGCCTTTGCCAAAGCGGCAGGGTTGGCCCCTGAGCAGGTGGCGATGGTGGGGGACAGTACCCATGATCTGATGGCGGCGCGGGCCGCAGATATGGTTAGCATCGGGATAACAGGCGATGGGCGGAATACCGCCGCATTAACCAAATGGGCCGACGTGCTGTTTGCCGATATTGGCGCGATTCCCGGATGGATCGCCGGGTTTGACCAAAACGAGGCCCGCTGAAGCGGGCCACCCTATGCCCCCACATCAGGCGTGCGCCTGACATGGGGCCCGTTGGTGCCAAGCTTAGCCGTCGATCTTGGCGGCCATGATGGCGATTGCCTTTTGGTACACGCCCGCCGCGTTCCAGGCTTGGATCACACGGAAATTGGGCTGCCCCTCCTGATAGGGCGCGCCGGGTTTCCAACCTTTTTGGCGCAGGAAATTGGCCGTGCTGACCATGGCATCGGTGTAATTGGTCAGATCGACACGCCCGTTGCCATCGCCATCGACCCCATAGCGCAGGGCATTGCCGGGCAGAAATTGTGTGTGCCCCAATTCACCATGGCGTGCGCCAAGGACATTTGGCGAGATGTGCCCGCGATCCACCATTTGCAGCGCCGCCAAAGCGTGCGGCGTAAAGAAATCCGACCGGCGGCAATCATAGGCCAGAGTGGTGATCGCCGACACGACATTGCTGTCGCCCATGAAGCGTCCAAATCCGGTTTCCATACCGTGAATCGCGATCAGAACACCGGCCGGCACGCCATATTGCCGCTCGATGGCGTTAAAGAAATTGGCGTTTTGCGCTTTGCGTTTGCGTCCCTGGGCAATGATTGTGTTGGCGCCACGTATCTCCATGAATTTTTCCAGGCTATAGCGGAAACTTTTCTGGTTTCGATCGGCCTGAATGGTTTTGGTGGCATATTGGGTGTTGGCCAATGCCTGAAGCCCCCGTTGCCCAACGCCCGCTGCTTTTGCCTCGTTGGCGAATGCGGCTTTCCAGGCGTTGAACCCACCGGCGCTGTTGCCACAGGGTGCCGCATTGGCCCCGGTTGCGGCGAATGCCAGAAATGCGGCGGCTGTGGCGGTTTTTGAAAGGGTGGTGAACATGACAATGGCTCCGGCAAAAAATAAGCGTTACGGCATCAGCTTAGGCAACGTCGTTTGATTAGGCTAGGTTCCATTGTCTTGCCCTTGGGGAAGCGGCATTGCGCGCACCTTGTACAGCAAATCAATGAACCCTTTGATCTGATGCTGCGCTGTTGCCGCCCCTTTCGCGGCTGTGGCGGCGGCGGCGTTGCCCACGGTGCCGCTTTGCGACAGATCGCTGGCGATCCAGCCATAGCTGACCGGCCCGACCGGCGAAATCGCCGTGGTTTCGGCGGATGAGGTGAAATTTTCAGCCTTTGTCATATCCACCGTATCCGGGTGAAAATGCAGCATCAGCGATGTTTCCTGATCGCCGCCATGAATGCCAAACGCGTCTTCGTGCGAAGAGTACAGGCCATCTGGCGCGCCAAACCCGGCCCATTGGCATTTTACCGCCAGCATCCCGGCCTGCACCCGCAATTCGCGCGTCAGGATCGATACCAGATCCAGGTTGCCGCCATGGGAATTGACGATCACCAACTTTTTCACCCCGGCCCGCGCCACCGACAGGCCAATTTCGGTCCAGGCGGAGAGGGCGGTGGCGGCGGTAAGGGTAAGGGTGCCCCTGGCCCAGAGGTGTTCGTTGGATTTGCCAATGGATTGTGTGGGCAGAATGCGAATGTCCAGATCATCGGGGCAGGCGGCGCGCAATTCGTCTAACATACCATTGGCAATCATTGTATCCACCCCAACCGGCAGGTGCGGCCCGTGCTGCTCGATGGCGGCAGTGGGCAGGATGGCAATGGTGTTGGCCGGATCAATATCGCCATATTCAGAGGCGCGGTACTGCGCCCAATCAAAACGTTTCATGCGGGCTCCTTTGGGGAATGGGTGGTATTGGATTTGGCGGACAAGCAACCGGCGGGGCGCACGGATGACGTGCGTCACGGATCATTTGTTATCACGCCTTGGCACGTTCGGGTTTGGCCTTGCCCACGAGGCGTATCATTTTGGTGCGCACCTTGAGCAGATGAGCGGCAAGGCTGTCGGGGGTGGCGCTGTCCATCAGATAATGGGCGGCAAAGGCGGTTTTGCACGTGATCGCACAGTTCAGGCGCAAACCCCGCATCAGCGTGCGCTTGCCCGGCGCGCCAACCAGTTGGGTTAACCACCAACTGGCGCCACAGGTGGTGAAAACCCCCAAACGGGTGATGTGCTGTAATCCGGGGCGGATGGTTTTGTGCACCTCATCGGGCATCTTGAACGCCACGCCCGGCACCATGGCCCGATCCAGCCAACCCTTCAAGACCGCAGGCAGGCCGTACCACCATGTGGGATAGACAAAAATCAACGTGTCACACCATTTCAGATCGTCGACATCTTGCTGAACAGGGGCGCTATTGCGGGTTTCGTCCAGATAAAGCGTAAGTTCTTCGTCAGTTAGCGCCGGTGGAAAGCCGCGGGAGTACAGATCACTCAGCCTGATTTCCGCACCCGCCTCTTTTAATTGATCAAGCACCACATCGCGCACAGCGGCAGTGAAACTGTCGGGCTTGGGGTGGCAATAAACAACAAGGGCGCGCATCTTAAAACCTCTTCATTTTGTTCTCCACCTTGGTCAGAAAACCAGAGCGGGTGGCATCGCTGGCGCGATTCATATTATACAAAGCCAAGTATTTCATCGTGTCAGGCCGACAGATATGTCGCATGGCGCGGGTCACGCATCTGCGGGGCGGATCGCCCATCAATATTGCTGTCATACGGTTGCCGCCATAGGTGGTAACAGCGGCCAGTTTGCGAATATGGGTAAGGTTTGGCCTGACCTGGCCGCGCTCCAGCCGGAATGACACACCGGGTAAGAATACCCGGTCCAAAAACCCCTTGAGAATGGCAGGATAGCCGAAATTCCAAACCGGAAATACCAGAACCATCGCCTGCGCTGCGATGATCCGGTCAACATAGCCCTGCACTGGCGCGCGGTTTTCCGGGCTGTCATGGTATCCGCGCCGCTCGGCCGGGGATAAAACCGGATCAAACCCCTCGGCGTACAAATCACACAGGTCCACCGCCCACCCCCGATCAGACAGGGTGGCCACCACCCGATCTTTCAAAGCTGCCGAAAAACTATCGGCACAGGGATGGGCAAACAGGACAAGCGCGCGTGTCATTTCAACCCGTAGTGGCGATTGTGGGCGCAGGATGCCTCCGGCGGGGATATTTCAGGCAAGAAAAAACCAGTGGCACTGCGCCTTGTTTTTTCTTGCTCCAAATATCCTGGGGGAGCGCCGCAAGGCGCGGGGGCAACGCCCCCAGATCCACCGGTTGCAGTCATTCCGCAGCCTGAATACGCGGGTGGCTGTAGATCGATTTGAAATCAAAATCCGGCGTGTCCCAAGACAGCATTTTACCCGGGTTCAACAGGCCCTTTGGATCGGCCTCTTGTTTGAATTTCAACTGGCGATCGTCGACAATTTGGCGCCCGCCTTCCTCCAGCGTATAACGGTGGGGATTGAAAATCATTGCGCCTGCGTCTTCATGCAGCTTCATGATTTCTTCCAGACGCTCTTCGGAGGTGAATTTCACCAATGTCAGGCCAGCAAACATAACCTTGCCCTCTTCGCGCAACACTTCGAGATGTTGCAGCAATTCGGGGCTGAACTGCTTTTGCATCTTTTCGATCAGGTCCAGGTGATCGGGATAGGCATAGCGCACCTGCAAATAGGTGATCGACGGATCGACCTTGAGCGCGCGCAATGTGGTGTGGTTCCAACCATATTCGAAAATGGCGCCCGGGGTGCGATCCCAGTTATGATCATCGCTGCGATAGATCAGCGCGGCGCCGGGGTGTTGATCGAGAAATGTCAGAAACCCATCCATGGAATGGGGCGCCACCATCAGGGCAATCACATTGCTGCCCGGCTCTACATGGGGTTTGACCCGTTGGAAATAATCATGGGCGATTGGCGCTTCGAAAACTGAGACCAGTTTGATCAGGATGCCATCTTCGTTGGCCAACTGATCGGCAAAGCGGGCGGCGTCCATGAAATCATCGGTGGTGACGAACAGTTCCACCCAGTCATAGGCGGGGGCCAGGGGCATTTCGATTTCGGTGATGATGCCGTTGGTGCCATAGGCGTGGGACACACGCTCCAGATCCTTGCCATGAAATTCCAGGATGCGCGGCTCTTCTTCCATGGTGACGACGCGCAGGCGGATGATGTTGCCCAGATCGCGCAATGTGCCCCAGGTGCAAGACCCCACGCC
The DNA here is from genome assembly GCF_003057885.1 of Oceaniglobus ichthyenteri. Classification (GTDB taxonomy): domain Bacteria; phylum Pseudomonadota; class Alphaproteobacteria; order Rhodobacterales; family Rhodobacteraceae; genus Oceaniglobus; species Oceaniglobus ichthyenteri. The sequence goes on along the minus strand of NZ_QAGK01000002.1, from coordinate 139,687 downwards.
GCCCGACCCGCCGGCGATAAACCCGCCAATAGTGGCCGTCGACCAGGTGGATGAGACCATGCGCAGTTCCTGGTTGGAATGCTCTTTCGTGGCGGCGTCCAAGTCTTTCAGCAAACAGCCCGGTTCCACAATCACCCGGCCCGGGTGAATTTCCTTCACGGCGGTCATATGGCGCAGATGCATGACACAGCCGCCCTCAAGTGGCATGGCTTGGGCATAATTGCCGGTGCCCGCGCCGCGGGTGGTGACCGGCACATTATGGGCATAACAAGCTTTCAGCACTTCGATGACTTCGGCCTCGGTGCGGGGGCGCACCACGAAATCGGCCACCACATGATCAAGGCGCGCCTTGAGCACCGGGGAATACCAGAAGAAATCCCGCGATGAGGCGCGGATGTTGGTCTCTTTTTCCTCAATGTCGAGGTGGGCGAGGGCGGCCTTGGCGGCGGCGATATTGGGTGTCATTTCGGCTCCATCAGATCGTCGAGTTCGGCATAATCGGGCAAGGTGCGGTCAATCTGTGCGCCGTTGCGCAACACGATCCTGTCGGAGTGTGGGCGGGCGAACAGTTCAGACCAGTTTCGGGCGTTGTAGATTGAAAGATCGCCGGGCGCGCCGGGCGTAAGAGACGGTGCAGGCAAACTACAGGCACGGGCCGGGTTGCCCAGCACCGATTGCACCCAATCGGGATCCGAGTGATCCAGATGGCCGATGCGCGTGGCCTGGCGCAGCACCTCAAGCATATCGAGATCGCCAAAGGCATAGAACGGATCGCGGGTGTTGTCAGAGGCGAACGACACATTGATGCCGCGCGCCTTCATCTCATGGACCAGGGTGATGCCGCGCCCGCGCGGGGTGCGCCCGGCGTGGCGGTCTTGCAAATACAGGTTGCACATTGGCAGGCTGACGACGTTGATTCCGGCCTTGGCCACCAGATCAAGTGTGTCAAGCGCGCGCGCCTCGTCCTGGGTGGACAAAGAGCAGCAGTGGCCCACCGTGACCGGGGCATCAAACCCGGTTTCCAGAATCGTCTCGGCAATCAGGCGCAACGTTTCGCTGCTGGCATCCATGGTTTCATCGACGTGAAAATCAATCTCAAGATTGCGCGCGCGGGCCAGGTTCAGGAACCCCAACAGACGCTGTTTCAGATCGGGAACCGGATAGGTGACCATGCCCAAAACACCGCCCGATTGCGCCACGATATCGGCGGTATGGGCAAAACTGCCTTCAGGCTCCATCTGATCACAGCCGATCAGGCAGGCCGCCTGAAGGGTGATGCGGTCTGCCCATTTATCGCGCAGATCGCGGAACACCGCCCATGAAATTTCGTCTTGGGGTGGGATACTGTCTAAATGCGTGCGGATCGCGGTGGTGCCATGGGCATAGGCACAGCGCAGGGCGAAATCGGCGCGGCGCGCCACGTCTTGCGCGCTCCAACGGGCGGTGCGGTCACGTTCCACCGTGTTCAGCGCGCCCATGAATGTGCCATCGGGGTTGGGCGAACGGTTCCAGATGTGGCCCTTGTCCAGATGGGTGTGCATATCGACAAAGCCGGGCAAAACCAATGCGCCCGCCATATCAAGGGCGATGTTCTGTGGCCCGGAAATCTTGCCATTGGCCAAGGAAAGCGACGTGCGGATCAAATCGCCCGGTTGGCCCAGCAAACACGCCGGGACAGTAACATTCTCAAGGGTGACGGGGCCGCTCGGCAGAGTTCGAAAATCCATCAGTTCTCTCGTTTCAGGGCACTTTCGTGCCATTTGCGCAGCATAATGTGCGAAAAGAAGGACAGGGCGGAAAAGATCACAACACCCATCAGCGCCACCAGACCAAGCGCGGCAAACATGCGCGAGATGTTCAACCGATACCCGGCCTCTTGAATGCGAAACGCCAGACCCGCGCCAACACCCCCGGTGCCCGCCACCAATTCGGCCACAACAGCGCCAATCAGGCTGAGCCCACCGGCGATTTTAAGGCCGCCCAGAAAATAGGGCAGCGCCGAAGGGATTTGCAAAAGCCACAGCCGTTGCCAGCGCGACGCGCCATAGATGCGGTAAAGATCACGCAGGTTATGATCGACCGAATTCAACCCAAGCGTGGTCGAGGATAGCACTGGAAAGAACGCCACGATCCATGCACACAGCAACATGCCCACGGTTTTTGAGCTGACATAGATAAAGATCAACGGCGCAACGCTGACCACGGGGGTAACCTGTAAAATCACCGCATAGGGATAGAGCGACATTTCAACCATCTTGCTTTGGTTGAACAAAATCGCCAATCCGGCACCGCCCAACACGGCCAGAACCAACGCCATCAGCGTGATTTTCCCGGTTAGCATTGCGGCATCCCACAGCATCGCCCAATCGGTGACCAGGCTTTCCCAGACGCGGCCGGGGCCGGGCAGGATATAATGGGGGATTTCGTTCCAGACCACGATCCTGTCCCAAAAATATAGCGTCGCCAGCATCACAATGATCGGCAGGGTCCAGCGCGCGATTTTTTCGATCCGGGTGCGGCGGGCGCGGCTGGCCTCTTCGGCGTCGATGGGGGCGGATGGCCCGGCCGGGCCTTGGCTTGCTACACTCATGCGGGCATTCCCATTGCATCTTGAAGGGCGTCGGATGCGGCGCGGCATTGTTGGGCGTATTCCGACGAGGTGCGAAACTCTTCCGATCGGGGATAGGGCGTGTCGACGGTCAGTTCCGCCTGAACGCGGCCCGGACGCGCGGCCATTACCACGATGCGGTCACTTAAAAACACCGATTCAAACACCGAATGGGTGACAAAGATCACGGTACAGCCGATTTTTTCTTTCAGTTGCAACAGATCGTTGTTCAACTTGAACCGGGTGATTTCATCCAGCGCGGCAAAGGGTTCATCCATCAGGATCAATTTCGGATGGGTCACCATGGCGCGGGCAATCGACACGCGCATTTTCATGCCCCCCGACAGTTCGCGGGGATAGGCGTCTTCGAATTTATCAAGGCCGACAAGGGCCAGCGCCTCGCGGACGTCATCACGAACGGCGGCGTAGGATTTGCCGCGCAACCGGAATGGCAGCCAGACGTTTTGCGCCACCGTGGCCCAAGGCATCAGCGTGGGTTCCTGAAACACCACGCCCAGATCACCGGGATCATGGGGCACCTGCCATTCGATCCGCCCCTGGGTGGGTTGCATCAACCCCGAAATCAGGCGCAGCGCGGTGGATTTGCCACATCCCGACGGCCCAAGAAGCGATATGAAATCGCCCGATTGCACATTCAGGTTCATGTTGTCCAAGGCCACGATATCGCTGCCGAACGTCTTGTTCACAGCTTCCATGCGCAGCAGATCGGGCCGTTGACCCACTGGGGGAAGGGGGGATGTCACGATAGGTATCTCCGATGATTGGGGGGCCATGCCCCCCAATCGCAAGTTGATGAGTCTTAGTTCGCGGGCTTAAGATCCATTCCGACCTTTTTATTCACGAATTGGTCTGTCACATTGGCGGACCAATCCAGCCCGTCTTCGACCACGCCAGCCTCAACCACCTTGGCGTAGAAGTCAGAGATCACCTGTTCATTCACGGCGCCGATTCCCATTTCCAGGGCATCGCCGGAATCCACGATTCCCTCGGATTTCATCTTGCCATGGGCATAGGCAAGCTTTTCATCGGTGATGTCGGGGTTCGCGGCCTTGATCATTTCGTTGGCGGCCGTGTTGTCACCATAGAGGTAATTGTACCAGCCCTTGATCGACCCATCGACAAAGCACTGCACCTGCTCGGGCTTTTCTTCGATGGTTGAGCGCATCACTTCGATCGACGTGGAATACGACGAATAGCCCGCATCGGCGATCAGGAAAACGTTGGGTTTGAATCCGGCCTCTTTTTCGATGGCAAAGGGTTCGGACGACAGAAACCCCTGCATCGCCGAATTTTCATTCGAAATGAACGGTGCGGAATTATAGGTATAGGGGCGGCGCTGTTCGACGGTGAACCCATAGGCCGAAATCATCCACTGATAGAAATTGGAAAACCCGTTGTCACCGATCAACAGTTCCAGATCCTTCAGATCTTCAAAGGTTTCGGCCTTGCCCGGATGGGTCAGCAAAACTTGTGGATGTTTTTGAAAGATCGCAGCCGCCAGAACCACGGGAATTTCCTCGCGTGCGGCGTTGAACGTGTCCAACAGATCGCCGCCCATGTGATAATCAATCCGCCCCGCCAACAACAGCGCGCGGTTGTTCACCTGCGGCCCGCCCGACACGATTTCAACATCCAGACCGCATTCGGCATAGGTGCCATCGGCGACCGATTGGTAAAACCCGCCATGTTCGGCCTGGGCCAACCAGTTGGTCCCAAACACGACTTTGGCGTTTTCCGCCTGTGCGGCGGCAACGCCGGTCAGAATCATCGCGCCCGTCAGCGCAGTTTTGGCAAGGTAAGACATGGGGTTCCTCCAGGTTTGTATCGGGCATTTTTATTGGCCACGCGGCAAATGTGGAAAAGGCGGGCCGCCCTTGCGGCAATGTGCCTCGGATCACAGACCGGTGATAGGCAGATTCGCCGATTTTTGCAAAAATTTATCGGGTGGCGTGGGGTTTTGGTGTGGATCGCTCTGGGCATGGGCGCGAAAACCGGCATTTTGGGCGCGCACCCTACGGAGATTCGCCATGCGCCCCCTTGCCCCCGCCACCATCGCCCCGCCTTTTGCCCGATATTCCCACGGTGTGATTGCACCAAAAGGCGCACAGCTGATCGCCAGTTCGGGCCAGTTGGGCCTGGCGCAAGATGGCACCGTGCCCGAAGGCGCCGAGGCGCAGGCCGACATCTGTTTTGCCAATATCGATGCGATTCTGGCCGAAGCCGGGGCAGGGCGGGGCGCGGTTTTGCGTCTGAACGCCTATGTCACCGACCGCGCGCACATGGCCGGATATATGGCTGCGCGGGATCGGTGGCTGAGCGATGTCGCGGTTTTGCCTGCCTCGACCCTGATGATCGTGTCAGGTTTTACCCGGCCCGAATTTGTGGTTGAGATTGAAGTGCTTGCCGCACTCTAGGGCCAGAAGATCAGTTTGATCGCCAGCCCCGTCAGCACGCCCAATATCAGGCGATCAAACGCTTTAGGGCTGATCGCACGGGCCAGATATGCCCCCACCGGCATGAACGCCAGCACCGGAATCACCGCCAGCGCGCTGAGCAACAGCATTTGGGGCGTGTAAAACCCCAAGGCGGCCAATGTGGGCAATTGCACCGCACTGATCGCGATGAAAAATAGCGAAAGCGTGGCGATAAACACCGGGCGCGGCAACTGTGCGGCATTTAAAAAACTGACCGAAACCGGCGATGATATGCCCCCCGCCCCCTGCAACACACCCGCAGCCAGCCCCATTGGCAACACGATGCGCCGGGCCTGTACCGGGCTCAGGGCAAATTCAGCCCGCAACAGCCGCAGCGCGATATACCCCAGCACCGCAAACGCCACGATCAAAGTCAGGGCGCGCACCGGCATTGTCACCAACAAAACGCTGCCCAATACCACCCCTGCCGCCCCCGATATGGCCATCCGCCAGCCAAGGCCCCCCGATCTGTGGTGGCGATACTGCCAAAGCTGCCAGAAATTCGTGCCAAGGCTGGGCAAAACCATCAGGGCCACCGCCAAACGCACATCGAAAAATGCCGCCATCACCGGAATCGCCATGATCGGCACGCCCATTCCGGTTGCGCCTTTCAGCATTCCACCCAACGCCAGGGCGATAAAAACGGCGCTGTATCCCAAGGCGGTCAATTCTATCATGGCAACGCTCATAGCAGACCTGGGCGCGCGGCAAAAGATACTGGCATCATTGAAAAAAACGGCGTAGGGCTGGGCCATGTTCCGTTTTTCACCCGGCATGCCGCCGCCTTTGATTATCTGGTTTACTGCAGGTCTCCTGATTCTCGGCGCGGCGGGTGGTGAATTGGCGGCGCTTATCAATGTGCCGTTGCCGTGGATGATGGGCAGCCTGGCAATCAGCGCGATTTTGGTCGCCGTCGCGCCGCACCGGTTTCCTGCAAATTATGTCTTCCCGCTTCGGTTTCGGATGGTGTTCATTGCGATCATCGGGGTGATGATCGGCGCACAGGTCGATGCCGACATGTTGGGCGAATGGCGCAATCTGGCGATCAGTCTGGGCGGCGTTACCCTTTTTGTTTTTCTGGCCCATGGCACCAATTACTGGCTGTTTCGCCGGTTTGGCGGATACAGCCGGGTCACGGCGTTTTATTGCGGAACGCCCGGCGGTGTCATGGAAAGCATCGCCATGGGCGAAGAGGCGGGCGCAGATATCCGGCTTTTGACCCTGCAACAGTTTTTGCGCATCATTCTGGTGGTTGTCAGCGTGCCAATCGGCCTGTCCCTGTTGCACGGTGGCCCGCTGGGCAGTTCTGCAGGGATTGAATTTGGCAACCCCGACGCCGGACCCTGGGACATTCCCAAGGTTTTGGTTGTGGGGCTGGTCGGTTTGGTCGTCGGGCGCGCCCTGCGGCTGCCCGCAGGGCAGTTGACCGGGCCGTTGGTGGCGACCGCCGTGCTGAGCGGTCTTGGCTGGATCGATGTCAATCCGCCGGGCTGGATGGTGGCCGCGGCACAGGTTGTGCTGGGTGTCAGTCTGGGGGTGCGGTTTATCGGAATCACCGCGCGGATGTTGCAGGTGGCGGCCGGGCTGGCGATTGCATCGGTGGGGGCGATGCTGGGGTTGGGGGTGATCCTGTCGGTGCTGATCAACCAGATTACCGGCCAATCGGTGCAGGTGATGATCCTGTCCTTTGCCCCCGGTGGGGTGACCGAAATGGGGCTGGTGGCCCTGTCGCTTTCGGCCAATCCGGCAATGGTGGCATTTCACCACCTTTACCGGATCACGATTACCGTTCTTGAGATGTCGGTTTTGGGCCGCTGGCTGAATCTGTCAGACGGTTGATCGTTCCTTCATCGCCTCGTTGAACGCGGCCTCCTGGGCATCGCCCCAGGCGCGGATGTCATATTTCTGCACAACCTTGCGCAGCAGCGCCATCCGCTTGCGCCGCTCGTCCTTGGGCATGGCAAGGGCCGTCAGGATTGCGTTATCCATCGAGCGGAAGGAATAGGGGTTGGTGATCACCGCCGCGCCCATTTCAACCGCCGCACCGGCAAATTCAGACAGAACCAGAACGCCATCGCCATCGGTGCGCGCCGCCACGTATTCCTTGCATACCAGATTCATCCCATCGGCCAGCGGCGTGATCCATGCCACATCGGCCGCCTGATAATAGGCAATCAATTCGGCAAACGGCACCGCGCGCGAAATCAGCGTGATCGGTGTCCAGTCAAAGGTGCCGAACCGGCCATTGATCCGCCCGGCGGTTTGTTCGATCGTGTCTTGCACTTCGGCATAGGCGGCCATGCTGCGGTTGGCGCTGACAGAAACGTGCATCAACCGGACCTTGCCGCGCAATTGCGGGTTTGCCTCTAACACGCGGCCGAAACTTTCCAACTGATCGGCGCCGCCTTTGGTGTAATCGGTGCGCCCAACCGACAGGATCAGTTGCGCATCGCCCATTTCTTCGCGGATGGCGGCGGTCTGTTCGGCGGTTTCGGGCAAATCGGCCTTGCCCAGAATATAGTTCACATCCACCCCGACCGGCGCGGTGCAGATTTGCACCCTCTGATCGTTGTGGGTGATATGGGTGGGCACGGTGCGTTCGGTCAGCGCGGTGCCTTCGGCGATGAAATCATCATCCACCCGCACGCGCACGATTTCTTCGACGTCAAACAGCGATCGCGCGACCGAGACAAAATTCGATGCATAGCGCGGAATGTGAAACCCGACAATGTCACAGGCCAGCAGGCTTTCGACGATTTCCTTGCGCCAGGGCAGGACGTTGAACATATCCGCAGCGGGGAACGGCGTGTGGTGAAAGAATGAAATCCGCACGTCAGGGCGCATTTTGCGCAAATATCCCGGCACCAGCCACAGGTTGTAATCATGCACCCAAACCACCGCGCCAATCTTGGCCTCGGCGGCGGCCGCCTCGGCAAAGGCGCGGTTCACGTCGCGGAAATTCTTCCAATCGACCGGGTCATAGTTATAGCGTTCGCGAAACCCGTGCAGGATCGGCCAAAACGCCTCTTTGCTGGTGACGTGGTAGAAATCAGTCACCTGTTCGGCGGTCAGGGGCAGGCGCGACACCGAATATGTGCCATAGCTGTCGGAAATTTCGACAACCTGTTCAAAGCCCGGATCATTGACATCCTCGGCCAGTTTCCACGCCACCCAAGCGCCGTGATCGACGCTGCCGAAAAAGCTTTTCAACGTCGGAACAATGCCATTCGGGCTGGAGTTTTCCTTGAAAACGATCTTGCCGTTTTCCTCAACCTCTTCATAGGGTTGGCGGTGATAGACAATAACCAGATCAGACGACATAGGGGGATCCTTATACGTTTGGGTGCAGGTTCAGCGCGGCAATCGCCTCTTGGATGCCGGCGGCGCCAATGGCCTTGGCGTGGTACACATGGTTCATATCGCGCAATCGTTCGCTGAGGGCCGGTTCAGATCCGCCCACAGCCACGGCTGGCACGCCAAGGGCCAGCATCGAATAATCATTCATCGTATCACCGGCCGCCAGAAGACGGCGGTGCGCAATATTCAGGTGATTGGCCAGCAGCCGCAAAGACGGGCCTTTGCTGATCCCTTTGGGCAAAACATCGAAATACCGATTGTCAGATACGAGGGTATCAAGACCCATGGAGCCGATAATGTCATGGGCGCCGGAATCAAATGTGTCAGGGTCGTAATCATAACTGACCCGATAGCGAAAATCGGTTTCCTGCAACGTCAATCCCGGAACAGCGGCCAAGGCGGTGCGCACCTGATGGCCCGCATTGCCCCAGAGTTTCGATATCTCGGTTTCAAGGGCCGGAATCGGGCTGACCTTTTTATCGACCACCTGTGCAATCGTGGTGCCCACATCGCCGATCACATATTCCGGCCAGGGCAGGCCATCATGACACATGTGTTCGATAAACTGCGGATCGCGCCCGGTGACAAAGATCAGCCCGACCGTATCGCGGTGCGCCTCGATCCAATCATACAGGCGCTTGCGGTCATCCTCAGTGCCGCCCAGAAACGTTCCATCAAGATCGGTCGCCAGAACGAAATGTTTGTCACTGAGCGTCGTGTCGGTGCTTTGAATAGTCACGAAGAAACCTCATCAATCGGAAGGGTGGGCATACGGCCCGACGGGTGATCGAACGACAGGCCCATCGCGCGCGGCTCGGCCTCGATCGGGGAAGACCACATATGGGCAAAAGTATCGCGCAGGTCGGCCCCGTCATGCAACACACGGCGCACCGCCTCGCAAATCGGCAGGGCCAGACCCAGGCGGCGGGCCAGATCGGTGACGGTGATGGCGTTGTGCTCGCCCTCGACCGTGGTGGGTTTGCCATCAAAACACTGATCGCGCGGGATACCGGCACCCAACTGCATGCCCAGCGACATGTTGCGCGAACTTTGCGATGAACAGGTCAGCGTCAGATCGCCCGCGCCCGACAGGCCGGTGACGGTTTCACGCTGACCGCCCAATGCTTCGGCCAGACGTTTCATTTCGTCCATCCCGCGGGTGATCAGGGCGGCGCGGGTGTTTTCCGCAAATCCCGCACCCGTCATCATGCCACAGGCAATGGCGATCACGTTTTTCACCGCGCCGCCAATTTCCACCCCCACCAGATCATCGGATATATAGGTACGAAACGATGGCGTGCTCATGGAAACGGCCATGCGGGCGGCGGGGCTGTTCATCGGCGACAACCTGTCATCATAGGAAAACTTGAACGCAACCGTTGCGGCGGTGAAATGGCCCATCGCGGTTTCATCGGCAAAGGTCGGACCGGAAATCACGCCCACCGGATGATTGATACCCAGCACGTCAGCCGCGATATGGCCCATCAGATATCCTGTGCCCTCTTCGATGCCCTTGGCGCAGATCGCCACCGCGACGCCCTTGCCAATCAGCGGCGCAATCTGTTTGCACATATCGCGGATCGCGACCGAAGGAATGACAATCAAAACAGCCTCGGCCCCGGCCAGAGCTTCGGCCAGATCGGTGGTGGCCACGATACCTGTGGCCAGATCAATATCGCCCAGATACCGGGTGTTGTGACCGGTGCGGTTCATGTCGTCAATCACCGCCTGATCCCGCCCCCACAACCGCACACTGCGCCCGGCACGGCGCGCGACGCTGGCCAATGCGGTGCCCCAGGCCCCGGCGCCCAGAACGGCAATCGTGTCATAGGGGCGGGATCTGAGGGCCGGGCGGCTGGAATCTTTGGTCATATCGGTCAAAAACGCTCCTGATGTTTGCGCAAACGTCCACCCCGGTAACTCTGCTGCGCCTGCACTGGTTCCATGCTGTGGTGCAGAAAACGTGACTGGCGCGGCGTTGGTGGACGGCGCGGTGGGCTGAACTATCGCTGTCTTAGCGTAAAACGCGGCGTGCGGCTATGGCTTGCATGCAGGTCGGCAAACCGGAGGCGACGGCGTCATCCGGCAGATTTGAGCGCATCGAAATATTTGATTGCATCCCGTGTGGTCAGCAGATCGGCGTATTTGGCCGACATGTCGAACAGATTGGCGTCGTGCGGGCCAACGGCCCGGTCGCCCACCGCATCGCTGACCACGAGGGTGACAAACCCGAAAGACACACTGTCAATGCAACTGGCCCGTACACAGCCCGAAGTGGTAAGCCCGGTGATCAACAAGGTATCAACACCCATACTGCGCAAAGTCGCATCCAGCGAGGTGCCGAAAAACGCGCTGGGATATTGTTTTGTCACCATAATATCATCGCCAATCACCCGCAGGGGCGAGGCAAGGCGTTGGGTGTCCTGACCTTCGTCAAACACCTTGAGTGCGGGCACCTTTTGATAAAACGCGCCGCCATTGGCTCCGCCTTTTTGATACTTCACCTCGGTGAAAATTACCGGCACACCGCGCGCGCGGGCCGCATCGGCCAGAATGACCGCGTTATCCAGGGCGTGTTCACAACCATCGCCGCCAAACAGCGGTGACATTTCATCGAAATAGGCATTCGCAAAATCAACCAGCAACAGCGCCGGGTTGTCGCCCCAGGTTTGTTTCTTGTGATAGCCCGCCTTGGCATAGTTTTCATCGAGGTTGGTCATGGGTTCACCGTTGCTTTGTGAGGGGCTGGCCCCTCACACTCCCCAGGATATTTCGAGCAAGAAAAAACCACAACTCCTCTTGCTGGCGGTCAGATAATGCCCTTGGCCTTCAGATCGGCGCGTTTTTCCGCGTTGAGGCCCAGAAGGTCGCCATACACATAATCGTTGTGCTGGCCCAGTTCGGGGCCGACATGGCGCACCTTGCCCGGGGTGTCCGACAGGCGCGGCGCGACGTTTTGCATTTTCATCATGCCGAAATCGGGGTGTTTGACATCAACCAACGCTTCGCGTGCCTTGAAGTGGGGATCATCGATCATATCCTGCGCCTTGTAGATCAGCCCGCAAGGGACGCCATTGTCATTCAGCAGGTTTTGCAGATCGTCCAGAGGCACGGTTTTGGTCCAGTCATTGATCAGATTATCGAGTTCGACCATGTGTTTGCCCCGCGCCGAATGGGTGGCATAGCGTTCGTCAGTGGCCAGTTCGGGGCGGCCCATGGATTCGGCCAGCCGTTTGAATACGGTATCCTGATTGGCAGCGATCAACAGCAGTTTGCCATCCTTGGTGTCAAACACGTTCGAGGGGGACACATTGGGCAAAATTGCACCGGTCCGTTCACGCACATAGCCCGCCACATCATATTCAGTGACCAGGCTTTCCATCATGTTCAGCACCGATTCATAGATCGCAGAATCCACAACCTGGCCTCTGCCGGTGCGTTCACGGGCATGGACCGCCATCAGCGCGCCCATACAGGCATGTACCGCCGCCAATTCATCGCCGATGGAAATGCCCATCCGGCTGGGCTGATTGCTGGGGTCGCCCACGACATACCGCAAACCGCCCATCGCTTCGCCAATAGCGCCATATCCGGCGCGTTTGGAATAGGGGCCGGTCTGGCCAAACCCGGTGACCCGCACCATGATCAGACGCGGGTTGATCGCGGCAAGGTCTTCATACCCCATGCCCCAACGCTCCATCGTGCCGGGGCGGAAGTTTTCGATCAGAATATCGGTGTCCTTGATCAGCTCTTTCACCATCTCCTGTCCCTCGGGGGTGCGCAGATTGATGGTGATCGATTTCTTGTTGCGCGCGACAACGGGCCACCACAGGGATTTACCATGGGGTTTTTCCTGTCCCCACTGGCGCATCGGATCCCCCACGCCGGGCTGTTCGCATTTGATTACCTCGGCACCGAAATCGCCCAGTAACTGGCCACAGAACGGCCCTGCCAGAAGTTGCCCCATTTCGATGACCCGAAGATCGGTTAGCGGGCCTTGCCGTTCGTCACTCATTTGTTTTCTCCTCTGGGGTGGGCGGTTGCCCGTCGCGAATCCTTTTCATATGGTGTAAGGAGTGCATACAAAATGCAAACCAGTTTGGCAGATAATCATGGAAAATATCGAAATAATTGAGGTATCGCCGCGCGACGGTATACAAAATGAGAAAACCATTCTTGATTCGCAGACAAAGCTGACGCTGATCGAAATGGCGCGCGATGCTGGCGCGGCCCGTATTGAAGTGACCAGTTTCGTCAATCCCAAACGCGTGCCGCAAATGGCCGACGCCGATGAGGTGGCCACCAGCCTGCCGCGCGGCACCGGCCAGCATATCGGCCTGACGTTGAACCAGCGCGGGTTTGATCGCGCCCTTGCCGCCGGTCTGGACGAGGCGAATTTTGTCGTCGTGGCCAGCGATACATTCAACCAGAAAAATCAGGGCGCGACAACCGAACAAACCATTGCCGCCCTGCGCAACATCATGGCCCAGCCGCATCCGATCCGGATTGGTGTGACCATCGCCGCGGCATTCGGTTGCCCGTTTGAAGGTGAGGTGCCGCTGGACCGGATGATGCAGGTTGTCGATGCCTGTGTTGCCGTGGGTCCGGTGGAAATTGCCCTGGCCGATACCATCGGTGTGGCCACGCCGCGCGATGTGACCACCCGGGTCAACGCCGTGCGCCGCGCCCATCCTGACATGCCGATCCGGCTGCACCTGCATAACACCCGTAACACCGGCATCGCCAATGCCTGGGCCGGGATTGAGGCGGGTGCGCGGGCGCTGGATGCATCGTTTGGGGGGGTGGGGGGGTGCCCGTTTGCACCGCGTGCCACAGGCAACATCGCCACCGAAGATCTGTTGTATATGCTGGATCGTTCGGGCGTGAAAACAGGTATGGATCTGGATAAATCCATCGCCGCCGCCGAATGGTTGCAATCACAGCTGGGCCACACGGTGCCGGGCATGGTGATGAAGGCCGGGGGTTTCCCGAAAATCATGGCATGAACGACGAAAACGCGAAACTGCCTGCCGCCGAGCAGGCTTATCTGTCGATCCGGCGTGCCATTATCACAGGTGGCCTGACCCAGGGCGAGAGGTTGACAGAACAACGTCTTGCCGCCGATCTCAGCCTGTCGCGCACCCCGGTGCGCGAGGCGATTTCGCGCCTGATCCTGGAGGGGTTCGTTGAAAAACAGGAAGGGTATTCAACCCGCGTTGCCGGTTTTCAGGTGGATGAGATGGCGCAGATTTTCGAAATCCGCCGCCTGCTTGAAGGGTATGCCGCGCGGCGTGCCGCAAAACTTGCCACGCCGGATCAAATCGCGGCGCTGCGCCAGCTTTGCGATGAAATGGCCCGTCATACGCCGCCGAAATCGCAGCATGATTACGAACAGATCGCGGCGGCCAATGAGCGGTTTCACCGGATCATTGCCGAGGCGGCGCGCTCGCCCCGTTTGTTGGCTTTGTTGTCGGTTGCGGTGGATGTGGGCATGGTGGTGCGCACGTATCACCTGTATTCAGAGGCCGATTTGCAGCGATCTTTGGGCCACCACCGCGAACTGACCGACGCGATCGCGGCCCGGGGCGAAACCTGGGCCGAAAACGTGATGTCGGCCCATATCATGGCCGCCGCCAGCGTCGCCTTGGCCCATCAGCCCGCGCCGCCGACGGATTGAGGCTTTCAGATATAGCGCGACACGATATTCTCCAACACCTCTTGCTGCCCTGACCGGGGTTCGGGGCGCAGATCGGCCGCCACAACCCTGTCATGCACGTCGTCCAGCGATTGGCCCAAAAGCGCGGCACCTTCGGGCGTGTCCCACCCGGCATAGCGTTCGGCGCGCGGCTGTTCCAACGCCTCATCGTTCAGCATTGCCGCGGCTGCCTTTAGCCCCCGCGCGCATACATCCATCCCCCCCACATGGGCGGCAACCAGATCGATGGGGTCCAGTGATTGGCGGCGCAATTTGGCATCGAAATTTGTACCACCGGTGGTGAACCCCCCAGCCTTAAGCACCTCGTAATAAGCCAGCGCCGCCTCGCGCGGGTTGTCGGGGAATTGATCAGTGTCCCACCCCGATTGGTAATCATTGCGGTTCATGTCGATCGAGCCGAAAATTCCCAAGGCCCGCGCCATCGCCAGTTCGTGTTCAAACGAATGACCGGCCAGAATTGCATGGCCCTGTTCGATATTCACCTGTACCTCTTGTTCTAATCCGAACTGTTTTAAGAAACCGTAAACCGTTGCCACATCATAATCATATTGATGTTTTGTCGGCTCTTGCGGTTTTGGTTCGATCAATATCGCGCCTTTGAACCCGATCTTGTGTTTATATTCGACTACACGGGATAAAAACGCGCCCGCCTGTTCGCGTTCGCGCGCCAGATCGGTGTTGAGCAGGGTTTCATACCCCTCACGCCCGCCCCACAGCACATAGTTTTCACCGCCCAGCTTCATCGTGGCATCCATGCAGGTTTTTACCGTGGCCGCCGACCATGCGTAAACATCCGGATCGGGGTTGGTGGCGGCACCCGACATAAACCGGCGATGGCTGAACAGATTGGCCGTGCCCCACAGGCATTTCATGCCCGAGCTTTCCATCTTCTCACCGATATAATCGACCATCTCGGCCAGATTGCGCGATGTTTGCGCAAAACTATCGGCCTCGGGGCGGATATCGGCATCGTGCCAGCAAAAATAGGGCAGGCCGAGAATGGCAAACAGATCAAAGGCATTGTCGGCCTTCAGCTTGGCCGCTGCCATATCATCGCCAAACCAAGGCCGATCAAAGGTTTGTCCGCCAAACGGGTCGCCACCGGGCCACGCGAAAGAATGCCACCAGGCACAGGAAAACCGCAAATGATCCTCCATCCGTTTACCATTCAGCAACTCATCCGGGTCATAGTGGCGAAAGCTCAGGTCCGATGTGGTGTCGGGACCGGTGAAGGTAACGGGGGCGATCCCATCGAAATAACGCATGATCAGTGATCCTTTAACAATTCATAGGCGGCGCGATAGCGGTGATGCTGATCGGCAAAGCCTTGGGTCAGGGCGGTGTCGGGCGTGATCGCCCGCGCAATGGGGGGCGGGGTGGCAATTTCGGCGCCTGCGCCGGTGGCGGCCATCATCCCCAACCGGGCCGCGCCCAAGGCGGCACCAAAATCGCCCGCTTTTGGCAATTCCAGCGTGATATTCAGGGTGGTGGCGATGGCCGACAGCCAATAATCCGATTTGGTTCCGCCCCCCAATGCCAAGGCAGAGTCGATCTGTGTGCCCGTGCTGGCCAGGGCATCGCGGCAATCGGCAAAGGCAAAGGCAACGCCCTGCATCACCGCGCGCGCTGCTGCATTGGCGTCGGTACTGTGATCAAGGTGCAGGAATTGCCCGCGCATCGCGGCATCATTGTGTGGCGTACGTTCGCCCCCGAGATAGGGCAGGAACAGGGTTTTGGTTGGCGTGCCAAGCGGGCCAAGATCGGCGGTCAGATCGCGCGCCGATTGCCCGGTCAGATTTGCCAGCCAATTCAGCGCATCGGTGGCCGCCAGAATGACGCCCATTTGATGCCAGGTGCCCGGCACCGCGTGGCAAAATGTATGCACCGCGCTGGCCGGATCAGGGCGATAGCCCGCGTTGGCGGCAAACAGCACGCCCGATGTGCCAAGGGATAAAAACGCGCTGCCATCGCGCACCACGCCTGCGCCAATCGCCGCGGCGGCATTGTCACCCGCGCCCCCGGCGACGATCATCTCGGGCAGGTTCAATTCGCGCGCAAGTGCCGGGCGCAACCGCCCCGTGGGTTGCGACCCTTCGGCGAGCTTTGGCATTTGATCGCGCGACAGATGGCAGGCCGCCAGCAATTCATCCGACCAATCCCGCGCGCCGGTATCAAACCACGCCGTGCCCGCCGCATCGGACATATCCGACGTATACTCACCGGTCAGAAACAGGCGCAGATAATCCTTGGGCAACAGGACTTTGGCGATTTTATCAAACACCTCGGGTTCATTTTCACGCACCCAATCGACCTTGGGCGCGGTAAAGCCGGGAAATACGATATTGCCGGTGAGGGCGCGAAACCGCGTGTCGGCGTCCATTTTCGCCGCCTGTTTCGCGCTGCGCGTGTCGTTCCACAACATGCAGGGGCGCAACACATTATCATCGGCATCAATCAGCGTCGCACCATGCATATGCCCGGCCAGGCCCAGGCCGGTGGCATCGGAACAATCCGCCTTACCCGACAACGCGCGCAGGGCATCGGTGGCCGCCGTTTCCCATGATTTCGGGTCTTGTTCGCTCCAGCCATCGTGGGGGCGCTCTACCTTCAGGGGCACGGTGTGTTCGGCCAGAATGGTCTGATCCTCATCCATCAGGATCGCTTTGAGTGAGGAAGTGCCAAGATCAAGGCCGATAAACCGGCTCATGCTGCGCGCTCGGGCTTTTTGCCAAGGATGATCATGCTGAGGATTTCATCGTCGGTCACATCGGCCACGTTTTCGGTGCCGACCAATTGGCCATTTTTCATCACCGACACCCGATCGCACAGCTCCATCACATCATGAATGTCGTGTGAAATCAAAAAGATGCCCAACCCCTGACGTTTCAATTCCTGCACCAGTTCCGAAACCATTTTCGTTTCTTGCGGCCCCAAGGCGGCGGTGGGTTCGTCCATGATCAGGATCTTGGCGTTGAAATAAACCGCCCGTGCAATGGCGACCGATTGGCGCTGTCCGCCCGACAGGGCCGACACCGGATCGGCGAACTTTTTGAAATTCGGGTTCAGGCGGTGCATGATCTTGCGGGTTTCGGCCTCCATCTGGGCATCGTCGACAAAACCGATATTGTTGACCAGTTCGCGGCCCAAAAACAGGTTGCTGGCCGCGTCCAGGTTATCGGCCAAGGCCAGGGTTTGATAGATCGTTTCGATGTTGTGATTGCGCGCATCGCGGGGGTTGTTGATGGTTACCTTTTCGCCGTTTACGAAAATCTCGCCCGAATCCGCCTGATACGCACCCGACAGGCATTTGATCAGGGTGGATTTGCCCGCGCCGTTGTGGCCCAACAGGCCGACAACCTCGCCGGGGTATAAATCAACGCTGACGCGGTCAACGGCCTTGATCCCGCCAAAGGCGATTGAAATGTCGCGCAATTCGACCAAGGGGGTTCCTGTATGTGTCATGTCGGGCCTCACTTCGATTTGCGGCGGTAAAGAATATCAAGATAGACGGCCAAAACCAGAACCGAGCCGACAACCACCTGTTGAATGGCCGCATCAAACCCGATCAGAACCATGCCGGTCTGCAATGATTGCATGACCAAAGCGCCCAGAATTGCGCCGTATATTGTGCCCACGCCCCCGGCCAAAGACGTGCCGCCAATAACGGCGGCGGCGATGACATAAAGTTCGTCTAACGTCCCCAAAGCATTGGTGGCGCTGTTCAAACGCGCGCTGGCCACGACGGCCGACAGCCCGGCCAAAAACCCCATCAGGGCGAAAATCTTGACCGTCATCATCCGGGTGTTGATCCCGGCCAATTCCGCCGCTTCGGGGTTGCCGCCGATGGCAAAGACATAGCGGCCAAACCGGGTGCGGTTCGTCAGGATGGTCATCAAAATGCCGACCGTGATCAGGATCAGCACCGGAATGGCAAAACCGTGGGAAATGAACATGCCGCCTTCGGGCATTTCCAACCCTTCGCGTTCAACATATTGGCGCACGATGCCCTTGGGCCAGGGATAGGAATTAACCAACAGCACCGCGCCAATCGCCACACTACACCCGAGCACCGCCAGAAACGTATCGGCCCAAACCGGGCGCAGGGCGAATTTGAATTTCCGCCGACTGCGCCGCCCGTTCAGCACCAAAGCGATGATCGCAGCACAGGCCAGCAGCCCGACGATCCAACTGCCCGTGGCGCCAATGGCCCCGTATGGCCCGCCGCCCAGCAGGGTGAATGTGGCATCCACCGGTGAAATGGTTTCACCCCGCGCCACCAAAAATGCCGCCCCGCGCCAGACCAGCAAGCCGCCCAACGTCACGATGAAGGCGGGGATCTGCAGATAGGCGATCAGCGCGCCCTGAATCGCGCCCACGATTGCCCCGGTCGTGACCCCGGCAATTACCGCGATGATCCAGATCGACCAATGGCCAAGGCCGAGAAATTGCGGCAGGATATACACCTGCAACATGCCCATGATCACGGCACAAAATCCCAGAACCGACCCGACCGACAAATCAATATGGCGGGTGATGATCACCAGAACCATGCCCGTGGCCATGATCCCGATGGACGAGGTTTGCACCGACAGGTTCCACAAATTGCGCGGCGTCAGGAACGCGCCATAGCCGTTGACCAAAGCGCCATACATGTGAAACCCGATCCAGATCAGCGCCAGCGCGCCAACCATGCCGATCAGGCGAGTATCAAGTTCGGTCGCCTTTAGAAAACGGGTGACGAGGCCGTCTTGCGGTTTTGGCTGGGTGGCCGAAGGGGTGATTGTTTCTGTCATGGGGGTGTCCCGCAGGCTGGCAACGGCAATGCGGCGCGCAAACGCGGGGCAGGGGCCGTTTATGTCAGAAAATAGCGTGGGTTCGCCGCGTCAACGGCGAACCCGATTGCCTTATTTACAGGCGGCGACGTCGTCCATCGCGCCTTCGCAGGCTTGCTCTTTGCTGATGTGGCCCGCGTCAATGGCCAGATTCAGCGTGTCTTTGGTGATTGGTGTGGGCGACAGGAAGATGGCGTTCATTTCCACACCGTTTTCACCGCCAGACCATTTGGTTGCGCCTTCGACGCTGTCCAATGTCGCACCACCGGCCAAAGCCACGGCAATTTCTGCGGCCTTGCTGCCCAGATCCAGAGAGTTCTTCCAGACCGATACGGTTTGCGAACCCCGTGCAACGCGGTTCAGCGCGGCCAGATCACCATCCTGGCCACCAACCGGAATGTTCATGCCCTGGGCTGACAATGCGGCAATAACGCCCCCGGCCATGCCATCATTCTGGGCCAGAACGGCCGTGATTTCATTGTTATTTGCGGTCAGGATCTGCTCCATGTTTTTCTGGGCATTTTCCGGCTTCCATCCGTCGGAAAAGTTTTCACCGACCACGGTGATACCCGACATGCCGCCAATCACCTCTTCCATGCCTTCACGCAGGAAGGCGGCGTTGGGGTCACCCGGATCGCCCTTGATGATGGCATAATTGCCGTCACCGGCCGCATCCACCACGGTTTGTGCGATGATTGTGCCCACACCTTTGTTGTCGAAGGTCAGGTAAAAGGCGCGCTCGTCCTCGATCAGGCGGTCATAGCCGACCACGGGAATTTCCTCGGCGGCGGCCTGGTCAATGGCGGGGCCGATGGCATCCTTGTCCATCGCCAGAATGATCAGCGCATCGGCGCCCTGTGCGATCAAGGCTTCAACATCGGTCAGCTGCTTGGCGGCGGATGCCTGAGCGTCGGACGAGATATAGCGTGCGCCCAACTCTTCCAGCTTGGATTTGATCGCGGATTCGTCGGTTTTCCAACGCTCTTCCTGAAAATTCGACCAGCTGACGCCAACGGTCAGATCCTGGGCAAAGGCCATGGATGTCAGTGAAGTGGACAGCGCGGCGGCTGCCAGAAGTGTAAGACGCATGATGTTCCTCCCGAAGGCTGCCGCCGTTGATTGGGGGCAGTCGTATTTTGTTTTGTCGTGTTTGCAGCATGGCGTGATTTAATTCAGCTGTCAAAATAAATAGTTTGCGGTGGGTGAATTTCTGCGTAACCTGTCGGCGTTGCACCGGTCTTTTTGCCCGCTAATTGGGGAGGGTGGGCAAATGGGGGTTTGTTTATGGCCGATGAAGAAATTGCAGCCGCCGTTGCGTCGGACGGGGCGGGGCAGATGGGCTGTGGCCCGCTGCGTGTGGTCAACGATTCGGCGCTGCCCCTGCGTTTGTCGGTGTTTGAGGCCGTGCGCGCCCATGGCGCGATCCCACGGGTTGAATTGGCCCGCACCCTTGGGGTCAGCCCGGCATCGGTGACGGCCGCGACAACCGATCTGATTGCCGCCGGATACCTGTTGGAAATCGACGCCGTGCGCGACGGTGACACAGGCCGGGGCCGCCCACCCGTGGCCTTGGCCGTGCGCGCGCAGGCGGGCTATGTCGCGGGCATCAAATTTTCCGAGGCGGCGCATACGGCGGTGATTCACGATTTTGCCGGCACGCCCCTGGCCGAAATTACCCTGCGCAGTGGCGCTCTTTCGCTGTCGCTCGGTGATCTGGTGGATCAAAGCGAACGATTGCTCAACCTTGCCGTCGACAAGGCGGGGCTGAACCGGGCACAGATCAGTGCCGTTGGCGTCGGTTTGCCCGGCTATATCGACAGTGATCTGGGCCATGTTTTATGGTCGCCGCTGATGCGCAATACCAACGCGCCGCTTTGTGCGATGATCCGGGAGCGGTTGAACTGTCCGGTGATCATCGACAATGACGCCAATCTGGTGACACTGGCGGAACTGTGGTTTGGCGGCGGGCGCAGTGTGTCGAACTTTGCCGTGGTGACGATTGAACATGGGGTCGGCATGGGGTTGGTTCTGAACAACCGATTGTATCGCGGCGCGCGTGGCCTTGGCACCGAATTGGGCCATACCAAGGTGCATCTTGATGGCGCGCTGTGCCGCTGTGGGCAACGCGGTTGTCTTGAGGCATATGTGGCCGATTATGCCCTGGTGCGAGAGGCGTCGACCGCGCTGAACTGGGCGCCGGGCAGTGCGCAAAACGCCCATATGCTGGAAAGCCTGTACAGCCACGCCAAGGCGGGCAACCCCGCCGCGCGTTCGATTTTTCGCCGCGCCGGGCGGTATTTGGCCGTGGGGATCGGAAATATCATCAACCTGTTTGATCCCGAACTGATTTTGTTGTCCGGTGAGCGGATGCGATACGATTATCTTTATGCTGACGAAGTGTTGGCAGAACTCGCCAATGTGACGATTCAGGTGGATCGGCCCGCGCCGCGCGTCGAAATCCATGCCTGGGGCGATATGGTATGGGCGCGCGGCGCGGCGGCGCTGGCGATGGCCCATATCACCACCGAATTGTTGGGCGCGGGCGGTTTGGTGGCCGCGCAATGAGGCTGGCATTGGTTCTGGCGCTGCTGGCCCATCCGGCGGCGGCCGAGGTGACGTTTACCGACCGATCCGGCGATCTGCCCTTTGCCCATGTCTATGGGGGCGGGTGGGAGCATTTCGTTGGCGGCGGCGTGGCGATTTTCGATTGCAACGGTGATGATCTGGCCGATCTCTATGTGGCGGGCGGCGAAAACCCGGCGCGCCTGTTCATCAACATCACCGAAGGCCCCGGCGCACCGATCCGGTTTGCCGATGGCGGCCCCGGCAATGTGGGGGTGACGGGGGCCTATCCGTTGGATGTGGATGGCGATGGTGTGTTGGATCTGGCGGTGTTGCGGGTCGGGTACGATGCCCTGTTCAAAGGCGAGGGCGATTGCCACTTTTCCGATGGCTCGGCCACTTGGGGGTTGCCCGATTATGACGGGTGGAGCACGGCATTTTCTGCCACCTGGGAGGGAGAGAACACCCGCCCGTCCCTGGCCATTGGCCATTATGTTGACCGGAACGATCCCGAAGGCCCTTTTGGCACCTGTGACGATAACCTGTTCATGCGGCCGGATGGGGATGGATATGTCACCACGCTGCTGTCGCCGGGATATTGCGCGCTGTCGATGCTGATCTCTGATTGGCGCGGCGATGGTGTGCCCGCGCTCAGGGTATCAAACGACCGCCATTATTACGTGCGCGACGGGGCGGAACAGATGATCCCGCTTGATACCCTGACGCCAATGACCGAGGCCGAAGGTTGGCCGCGCCTGATGTTGTGGGGCATGGGTATTGCCAGCCGTGATATCACCGGTAATGGGTTGCCCGATGTGATGCTGACCTCGATGGGCGATCAATTGTTGCAATTTGCCCGCCCCGGTGGGGTGTATGAAAACGCGCCGTTCAGTTTTGGCAGCTATGTGCAACGCCCCCCCGATGATGGCCGCCCGTCCACCGGATGGCACGCCGAATTTGGCGATGTGAATAACGATGGCTGGGCAGATCTGTTCATCGCCAAAGGCAATGTCGATCAAATGCCGGGCAATGCCGCCAAAGACCCCAACAACCTGTTGATCCGCACCCCCGATGGCCCGTTTACCGATCAGGGCGTGGCGGCCGGTGTGGCCACGCGCGCGCGCAGTCGCGGTGCGGGGCTGTATGATTTCAATCTGGATGGGCGGTTGGATCTGGTGGTGGTCAACCGGCGTGCGCCGTTGGAGGTGTATGAAAACCAGACTGAAAATGTCGGCAACTGGCTGTTGTTGGATATACGCGCCGCCGGGCCGAATACCCGCGCTGTGGGGGCCTGGATCGAACTGCGCCGCGGTGACGGGTCTGTTGAGCACCGCGAAATCACCGTGGGTGGCGGCCATGGGGGCGGGCAGGCCGGGTTTCACCATTTCGGATTGGGGGCGGGCGCGCGTGCCGATGTCCGGCTGCGCCATGGCGGGGTGGTCAGCGATTGGGTGCGCGTTCCAACCAATCAACCGGCACGTTTGATGTTTGACGCGGGCACCCTGCGGATTGTCCGGTGAAACGCGCTTTTCAGGCGTCTTTTTCCAACGGATCGAGATTCGCGAAAAGCTTCCAGAAGTCCCCGCCAATCGGCGAATACTGTCGGCGTTCCTGATTTGTACAGTGCTCTGGCGTGGTTCGCCGGGCGGTTTTGGCAATAAAACTGCGCCGGATTTTGCGGTGTTTACCGGCGATCATGCAAGAACCATCTGGTTCGTGATCCTTTGTATTTATAGGGCTTTGGCTGAATAAACTGCTATAGATTTAATCAGGTCCGAGCTATTTTTCACTATTCCTCGGCAAATCGCCGCACTTGCATCATCGCAACCGGCGCGCAATACCGTGCGTCAGGTGGGCCGCGCTGTGCTGTTGATTAGCCAGCTTTGGTTCTGAAAATCTTTACAACGGATAATGACCCTTGAGTGAAATAGCTGAAAGCCTACAACCGATTCTTCGCACAATATTGCACCGCAATGCAGGCGAAACCGAATTTCACCAGGCCGCGCGCGAAGTACTGGAAAGCGTTGGCCGCGTAATCGAAAGGCATCCTCAGTATTCTGACGAAGCGCTGATCGAACGGATTTGCGAACCCGAGCGCCAGATCATTTTCCGCGTTCCGTGGATTGATGACAACAATCAGGTGCAGATCAATCGCGGCTTTCGCGTACAGTTCAATTCGGCGCTTGGCCCCTATAAGGGCGGACTGCGGTTTCACCCCTCGGTGAATGTCGGGATCATCAAGTTTCTGGGGTTTGAACAAACCTTCAAGAACGCGCTGACCGGCATGCCGATCGGCGGTGGCAAAGGCGGATCTGATTTTGATCCCAAAGGCAAATCAGACCGTGAAATCATGCGGTTCTGTCAATCTTTCATGATCGAACTGCACCGCCATATCGGTGAAATGGTCGACGTGCCGGCCGGTGATATCGGTGTTGGTGCGCGCGAAATCGGTTTCATGTTCGGCATGTACAAACGTCTGAACAACCGGTTCGAAGCGGGCATTCTGACGGGCAAGGCGCTGTCATATGGCGGATCGCGTGCCCGCAAAGAGGCGACCGGATTTGGCACGGTTTACTTCGTTCAATCCATGCTGGCGCGGCAGAAAACCGATTTTGCCGGTAAGAAATGTGTCGTCTCCGGGTCAGGCAATGTCGCCATCTATGCGATGGAAAAGGTCGCGGCGTTCGGCGGCAAGGTCATCGCCTGTTCGGATTCCGGTGGGTATATCGTTGATGAAAACGGTATCGATCTGGCCCTGGTCAAAAAGATCAAAGAGGTGGAGCGCGGGCGCATTTCAGAATACGTCAAGCTGAAAGGCGACGGCGCGCATTATGTCAAGGGCGGCTCGATCTGGGATGTGCCCTGCGATATTGCACTGCCCTGTGCCACCCAGAATGAACTGGACCATGACGGCGCCAAGGCGCTGATCGAAAATGGTGTGATTGCCGTGGCCGAAGGCGCCAATATGCCCTGCACCCCCCAGGCGGTACAGTTGTTTCAGACGGCGGGCATTCTGTTTGCACCGGGCAAGGCGGCCAATGCCGGCGGCGTGGCCACATCCGCGCTGGAAATGCAGCAAAACGCCAGCCGCGACAGTTGGTCGTTTGAAAAGACCGAACAGCGTCTGGCCGATATCATGCACAGCATCCATGAGATTTGCGATCAGACCGCGGATGAGTACGGCGCGCCGGGCAACTATGTTATCGGGGCCAATATCGCGGGCTTTGTGCGGGTTGCCGATGCGATGGATGCCATGGGCATCATCTGACCCCGGTGGTGGGCCGCCCTGGTGGCCCATCCTTTCCCAAGCGGTTGAAAACGCGGGCTCTCTATATTTTTGCCCGGTCTGTCTGGACATTTCGACCGTCACGGAATTAGCTTCTGTCGTTGGCTGCAAAGGCCACCAGACCGGCCAAAACACGTGAGCCGCCGGTTTGATAATCCAATTTTTCTGGGAGGTCCCGATGGATCGTCGTTCCTTTATCAAACGCGCAGGTGTTGCCGGCGTTGGCGCAACAGCGGCCGGTCTGGCCGCGCCCGCCATTGCACAGGGCAATATCACCTGGCGCATGGTCACCACATGGCCAAAGAATTTTCCGGGCCTTGGTGTCGGCGCACAGCGCTTGGCAGACCGGGTCACTGCCGCATCGGGCGGGCGTCTGACGGTTCAGGTCTATTCCGCCGGCGAATTGGTGCCGCCGCTGCAATCGCTGGATGCCGTGATTGATGGCACCGCCGAAATGAGCCACGGCGCCGCCTATTACTGGCAGAACAAATCAACCGCTTTGTCATTCTTTACCGGCGTGCCCTACGGCATGACAACGGCGGAACTGACGGCCTGGATGCGTTATATGGGCGGTCAGGAAATCTGGGACGAGATTTACGATCAGTTCGGCGTTCAGGGTTTCCTTTCGGGCAATACCGGCACGCAGACCGGCGGTTGGTTCCGCAATGAACTGACCGGTCTGGACGACATCAAGGGTGTTCGGTTCCGCACCCCCGGTCTGGGTGGCCGCGTTTGGGAAAAGCTGGGCGCAACCGTCACCAACATGGCGGCGGGCGAGATTTTTCAGGCGTTGCAGTCCGGCACATTGGACGCCGCCGAATTTGTTGGCCCCTATAACGATCTGGCGCTGGGCTTTCATCAGGTTGCCAAGAATTATTACATGCCGTCGTTTGTCGAATCCGGTTTGGCGACCGAACTGGTCGTGGACAAGAAAAAGTACCAGGAACTGCCTGCCGATCTTCAGGCGCTTGTGCGGGATGTGGCGCAGGCCGAATATGATCAGGTTTCGGCCGATTTCATTGCCAACGATCCGCGCGCCTTGCGCACGCTGGTCAATGACCATGGCGTGATCGTGCGCAATTTCCCTGACGATATCATGGAAGCGGGCGCCAAAGCCTCGGCCGAGGTGATTCAGGAACTGCGCGACAGCGATGATCCGTTGGTCAAAAAGACCGCCGAAAGCTTTATCGAAGCGCTCGGCCTGGTGCGGGAACGGACCGAAAAGATCGACATGCCCTATACCGTGGCGCGCGAGAAATTCCTTAAATACTAAGGTTTTACCGCCTTCAAGAATTGAAAAGGCCCGGTGCAATCACCGGGCCTTTTTATTATCCCGCGATCAGCCGGGGCAGCCATGTGACGATGCCGGGAAACGCGAACAGGATCGCGATGGCGATAATCTGCAATGCCACAAACGGCATGATGCCTTTGTAAATCGCCGATGTGGGCAGGCTGTCGGGGGCGACGCCGCGCAGGTAAAACAGGGCAAAGCCGAATGGCGGGGTCAGGAACGAGGTTTGCAAATTCACCCCCACGATCACGCCCAGCCAGACAGGATCGACATCCAGCGCCAAAAGCACCGGTGCGGTGATCGGAATGACGATAAAGATGATTTCGAACGTATCGAGGATAAAGCCCAGCACGAACATGATCGCCATCACCACCGCCACGGCCATCAATGTGCCACCCGGCAGGTTGGTCAGGAATTCATGCACCAGGTTGTCACCGCCCATCAGCCGGAACACCACCGAAAACACCGATGCCCCCAGCAGGATCACGAAAACCATCGAGGTGATCGTGGCCGTGGCCACGGTGGTTTCGCGCAAGATGGTGAAGGACAACCGCCAGCGCAGGGCGGCCAATATCATCGCCCCCACAGCGCCCACCGATGCGGCCTCGGTCGGGGTGGCGATACCGCCCAGGATCGATCCCAGCACCGAAAGGATCAACAGCATCGGCGGCACAAGGGAAACGATCACCTCGCGCAGCAGATCTTTTTTCTGGTCTGCCGGAACCGGGGTGGCGGGGCAGCTTTGCGGATCGCTCACTGCCTTGAAAATCGTGTACGACAGGTAAAGCCCGACCAGAAGAAAGCCGGGCAAAAGTGCGCCGGCAAACAGATCGCCCACCGAAACGGCAGTGGGGGCAAAATTGCCCTTGGCCATCTGCACCTGTGAATTGATGCCCGACAGCATGTCGCCCATGAAGATCAGCACGGTTGATGGCGGAATGATCTGGCCCAATGTGCCGCTGGCGCAGATCACGCCGGTGGCCAGTTTCGGATCATACCCGGCGCGCAGCATGGCAGGCAGCGAAATCAGCCCCATGGTCACCACCGTGGCCCCGACCACCCCGGTTGAGGCGGCCAGCATTGCGCCGACAATGATCACCGACATGCCAAGCCCGCCGCGCAGGTTGCCAAACAGTTTGCCCATGGTCAGCAACAGTTGTTCGGCGATGTTGGACCGCTCAAGCATCACGCCCATAAAGATGAACAGTGGCACCGCCACCAATACTTCGCTGGTCATGAACCCGATATACCGGTTGGGCAGGGCGCCAAAATTCGACGGATCGAACACGCCAAACGCCATGCCGACCGCGCCAAACATCAACGACACACCGGCCAGCGTAAAGGCCACCGGAAACCCCAGCAGCAAGAAGCCGATGATGCCGAAAAACATCAGCCCGGCCAGGATCTCTCCGATTACAATGGGGTCCATCAGGCGATTCCCTCGGTGCTGGGCGATTTCGGATCAGCGCCATAGCGTTGCGACTGCGGCAAAAGGTCTGACCGCCCGGCCAGAACCAGAATTGATCGCGCAATCATCGCGACCCCCTGAAGCGCCAGCAAAGCGGCAAAGGCAATGATGAAGGATTTCAGGATGAACAATCCCGGCATCCCGCCGACATTCGCCGACCCCTCACCATAGCTCCAGGCGCGGATCACGAACGGCATGGAATAGATGTAAACGATGGCGCAAAACGGCAGCAGAAAAAACACCGCGCCGATGAAATCTACGATTGCCTTGGTGCGCGTTTTTGCCGGACGGTAAAAGATATCAACGCGCACATGGTCATTGCGCATCAACGCAAATCCGGCCACGGCCGTAAACATCGCGCCATTCAGCCAGATATACAGATCCTGCATCCAGACGTGGGAGGTGGCAAAGAGATACCGCTGCACCACAACCGTGAAACACACCACGACAATACCCAGCGACAGCCATGAAAACACATGGCCAATCACGGCGTTCAATCCACAGATCGCGCGAACAACCAATGCCAAAGCGCGCATATTATCCCTCCTGAGGCGTAATCTGGGGCGTGGTTGGCACGAAAGCGCCATTCGCACAATACGACCGGCACCGAGAATTCGACAAAAGCCGTGGCTGTTGCGCGCGTTGCAACCGGTCAGGCGCAGATGTGGGCCGAATTGCGCGGCCTTTGCCCCCCTTGCATTCGCCCGGATACGGCCACACAGTCGGGCGATACTGCAGACGAAAGGCATCTGTGATGAAGGTTGTCGTTATGGGCGCGGGTGTGATCGGGGTCACCACCGCATATTATCTTGCCAAGCAAGGCGCGCAGGTGGTGGTCATTGACCGCCAGACAGGTCCGGGCCTTGAAACCAGCTATGCCAATGCCGGACAGCTGAGTTATGGAATGACATCGCCCTGGGCCGCGCCGGGCATTCCGGCCAAGGCAGTCAAATGGATGTTCATGAAACGCCGCCCCCTGTTCATCTGGCCGCTGATCAGCCCGACTATGTGGAAATGGTGCGTGCAGATGGTGGGCAACTGTAACCCCGAAAGCTATCGCATCAACAAGGGCCGGATGGTGCGGGTATCGAGTTATTCGCGCGATGTCATGCCCGATCTGATTGCCGAAACCGGCATTGAATATGACGGGCGCGCCCAAGGCACGTTGCAACTGTTCCGCACTGAAAAGCAGCTTAAGGCGTCAAAGGCCGATCAGGATATTCTGGCCGAATACGATTCCCCCTACGAGGTGTTGGACCAGGATGGGTGTATCGCCGCCGAACCGGCCTTGGCCGAGGTGCGCGAGAAATTCGTCGGCGGGCTGCGCCTGACGGCGGATCGCACCGGCGATTGCCGCCTGTTCACCATCGCGCTGACGGAAAAATGTGTCGAGATGGGGGTAGAGTTTCAGTATGGTCAATCGATCAAATCCATCGCTGTCGAGAATGGTAAAATCGCGGGTGTGGAAACCGAAATCGCCGGGCGTATCACCGGCGATGCCTATGTCTGTGCCATGGGCAGTTATGCTGTGGATGTGCTGAATCCGATTGGCGTGAAACTGCCGGTTTATCCGGTCAAAGGATATTCCGTGACCCTGCCGGTGACCAACGATGCCTTTGCGCCGCAATCCACGATCATGGACGAAACCCACAAGGTTGCCATCACCCGTTTGGGAGACCGGATTCGCGTGGCCGGTCAGGCCGAAATCGCGGGCTATTCCAACCGGCTTGGCCCCCATGCCACGGATACGGTCAAACATGTGATCGGTGATCTGTTTCCAAAGGGGGGCGATATTTCCAAGGCCGAAGGTTGGACAGGGCTGCGCCCGATGACACCCGATGGCACCCCGGTCCTGGGCCCGACGCAATATGACAACCTGTTTCTGAACACCGGGCACGGCACATTGGGGTGGACCATGGCCTGTGGTTCGGGGCGCGCGGTGGCTGATGTGGTGATGGGCAAAACGCCGGAAATCTCGTTTGATGGTCTGACGGCGGCACGCTACAAACGTTAGTGTCTGGTTGCCTGACACGGCGTGACACTGTGACATCGGCAAACGGCGTTGGCTGGCCCGAACAGGGCGGCCAACCCTTGCCAGTGCGCGGTCGCAATGCGTAAATATACGTCTGAAATCCAAAAAGCGAACCTGCATGCCCGTAAAACAGCATATCCGACGTCTTCTTTTTCCGGTCATCCTGCTGTTGATCAGTTTGGGGCTGTTGGCGGTGCAATCGGATATCATCCGCATACTGGACGTCGGCGAGAATTTCGTGCGCTCGGTCACGGCATTGGCCTATTTCGCCCTGGCCTGGCTGGTCAGCCGCCTGATGGCGCTGGCGTTGGATCGAAGCCGCGGCAAAAGGCGCCCGCATCCCCGATTGATGAAAGATCTAATCGCGGCGGTTTTGTTCATGGTTGCCTTTGCCGCGACGGTCACGCTGTTCATGGGGCAGGGCGCCATCGGGGCATTGGCCGGTTCGGGCATTTTGCTGGCACTTTTGGGGTTTGCCATTCGCAACGTGGTGGCCGACACATTGTCAGGGGTCGCCTTGGGGATCGAGGGGCCGTTTCGCATTGGTGACTGGATCGATATCGACAATCTGGCACAGGGCAAGGTAATCGAAATCGGTTGGCGCACGACCCGCATTCTGACGTCGGATTCTACTTATATGATCCTGCCCAACAGCCAGATCGCGCGCCAGCGCATCACCAATTATTCCGCGCCAAAGCCGCAGTTTCGCGCACAGATCGCCATCACCCTTGATCATAACATGCCTATCGCCAAGGCCCGCAAGATCATGCTGGAGGCGGTGCGCAAAGCCCGGCTTATCCAACAGGATCCGCCGCCCGATTTGCGGGTTCTTGCCTATGAGGAAGGCGGCATCACCTATGCCGTGCGCTATTGGCTGGCGAATTTTGAACGGCGGGTGGATTGCCGCGACGAGGTGTTTACGATCATTGATCAGGCCCTGCGCGACGCGGGCACAATCGCGCCCTATCGCCGGATTGAACTGGTGCAATCCAGCCCCGTCGCGCATGCGGGCCCGTCGGAAAACCCCGCCGCAGACGCCGCTGAATGAGTGATCGGGCCGTGCGCCTGTAACCCCATGCAACGGCGAAGATTTTCCCAACAGGAGCCACCCAAATGCCCCACGATCATGGCCACGCCCATCTTGACCCGGCCTCTGGTGACAGACGGGTCGCCATTGCGATCTGGGCCAACGGCCTGTTGACCATCGCGCAGATCGTCGGCGGGATTTTTGCCGGCAGTCTGGCGTTGATCGCCGATGCGTTGCACAATTTTTCCGACATGGCATCGCTGGTGATTGCCTTTGCGGCGCGCAAGATTGCCAGACGGCCTGCCGATGCGCGGATGACCTTTGGCTATGGCCGGATCGAAATCGTGGCGGCGCTGATCAATTATACCACGCTGATCCTTGTCGGGTTGTACCTGATCTATGAAGGCGGCATGCGCCTGATTGACCCGCCCGACGTGTTGGGATGGTGGGTTGTTATTCTGGGCGCTGTGGCGCTGTCGATTGATACGCTGACCGCGATGCTGACCTGGTCGATGCAAAAGCACAGCGTGAACATCCGCGCGCTGTTTTTGCATAACCTCAGCGATGCCTTGGCGTCGGTTGCGGTGATCGCCGGTGGGGCGTTGATTATCCTGTATGATATCCGTTGGGTTGATCCGGCAATCACGATCCTGATTGCGCTGTATATTCTGTATCTGGCGATCTCCGAAATCGGCACGCCAATCCGCACCCTGATGCTGGGCAGTCCCCCCGACATTGAAAGTTCAACGGTGATTGATGCGATGCGCGACATGCCGGGCGTTGCCGACGTGCACCATGTGCATCTGTGGCAAATGCAGGAACACGAGGTGGCGCTGGATTGCCATGTGGTGTTGACCGCCCCAGCCTGGAGCGAAAGCGAGGCCATGAAAATCGCGATCAAGGAGATGCTGGAGCACCGGTTTGATATCAGCCATTCCAGCCTGGAGTTTGAACACGAGGATCGCGCACATCAAAATGCCGATCTTTACGGACATGGCGCGACCGTGCCGGGTGGTCACGCGGATTAGAACGGCGCGGTGTCAGCCCGCCCCCGCCGCCCAAAGCGCCAGCATCCAAACCCCCATACCCACCATGATCAGGTTTTCGGTGAGTGAAATCACTCCCAGCGGCACGTTTGATCCGCCCCCGACACAGGCGCATTTCAGATCACGCTTTTCAACATAAACGGCCTTGATCACGCTGATCGCGCCCACTGTGCCGATGAATATGCCAACCGGCGCCACCAGCCAGATCAGCGGGCTGGCCGTGCCGATCAGGGCCATCATGCCGACACCTGCGTAAAGCTCTAAAAACGGATAGGCATAACCATAGGGCACATAACGCCGCGCCAATAGGTCATAACCCAGAAACCCGTTCACGAAACTTCCGACATCCTGCAGTTTCTGGACCGCCAGAACCACCATGGAAATGGCAAAAAACCATTTCAGCCAGGTCAGAACCGGAAACCCATCATACAGGTTCACGATCACCGCCAGCGCCATCAGCGCCGTTGCCCCGAAAATTGCAATAATCGGAGTGTAGGATGTATCATCCTCGCCCAGAACGCGGTATCCGAAATGCTGTTTCAGGCGGTCGAACCCGCCGATCTTTTCGCCCTCGATATACGTGATTGGCGTTGTTTCCACCCCATGGGCGGCCTTGAACGCCTCCACCTCTTCGCGGGTGGTCAACAGGGTGTCTTCCACCCTGTAACCTTTGCGCTGTAGCAGGGCCTTTGATTTCAAACCAAACGGGCACAAATGCCCCGGCATTACCATGCGATACAGGGCGGCACGTTTGCCGCTGCCTTGGCTTTTGGCGCGTGCGGTGTCTGGGCCGTCGATTAAATCTGATGATGTCATGGGTGTACCCCCGAACAATGAATGGTCTTAATCCTGCGTCTGGCGTGGTGTGCCAGCGGGGGCATCGCCATTGGCCTCGATATCCGCGATATACAGCTTCATTTCAGCGATTTCCGCACGCTGGGCCTCGATAATTGCATCGGCCAAGGCGCGCACGCGCGGATCAGAAATATCGGCGCGCTCACTGGTCAACAGGGCGATGGAGTGATGCGGGATCATGGCCTTCATCCAAGCCACATCGCCCACGGTCGCCTGACTGCGCACAAGGGCCACGCCCAAAACAAACGCCACTGCGGCACCCGAAAAGATCGCGATGTTCACGGTGCGGTTTGAATACATGCCCAGCATGAAGGCAAGCATGATCACCGCCATCGCCCCGCCCATGTACAGTGCCATCCACATTCGGGTTTGCGAAAAGAACACGTGATCAAGGGCGTAGGTGTTAAGATACATCAGCCCAAACATCACCACGGTCGATGTCACAATCATCGCCGCAAACCGGCCATAGCTGTTTGTGCCTTTGTGCGCGCTGTCCTGATGTGCCATGTTTACCCCACTTTCTTCCTCACAAACCCCCATGACCGGGGCAGAGTTCCAAAAAACGACAATGGCGCAGGGGGACCAACCGCCATACTTGTCGGACCCATCGCAAAAATTTGCGACTATGCAGTTTGCAGAATCGTAACTGCAATTAATTTGCAAATTTGCGCGAAGAGACTTTTCGCAGGTGCGGCAATTGGATATGCCTGAGGTAATTCAACGGGAGGCGCGTGAGATGAAAGATATCCTGCAACAGCTGGAAGACCGCCGCGACGAGGCGCGCCAGGGTGGGGGCGAACGTCGGGTGGCGGCGCAGCACGCCAAGGGCAAACTGTCGGCGCGCGAACGGATTGAACTGTTGCTGGATGCCGGAAGTTTCGAAGAATTCGACATGTTCGTCACCCACCGCTGTACCGATTTCGGGATGGAGCGTCAGAAGGTGCCCGGTGACGGCGTGATCACCGGCTGGGGCACGATCAACGGCCGACAGGTTTATGTATTCTCACAGGATTTCACCGTTCTGGGCGGATCACTTTCGGAAACCCATGCGCAAAAAATTTGCAAGGTCATGGATATGGCCATGCAGAACGGCGCGCCGATCATCGGCATGAACGATTCCGGTGGCGCGCGCATTCAAGAGGGTGTCGCGTCTTTGGCGGGCTATGCCGAGGTGTTCAAACGCAATGTGCTGGCATCGGGCGTGGTGCCGCAGATCAGCATGATCATGGGGCCATGTGCGGGCGGCGCAGTTTATTCACCGGCGATGACCGATTTCATCTTCATGGTGCGTGACAGCAGTTATATGTTCGTCACCGGCCCCGATGTGGTAAAAACCGTCACCAACGAAGTGGTGACCGCCGAAGAACTGGGCGGCGCGTCAACCCATGTCAAGAAATCATCGGTTGCGGATGGGGCGTTTGAAAACGATGTCGCGGCAATCACCGAAGTGCGCCGGTTGTTTGATTTCCTGCCGATGGATAACCGCGCGAAACCGCCGCGCCGCCCGTTTTTCGACAGCCCCGACCGGATTGAACCCAGCCTTGATACCTTGGTGCCCGATAACCCCAATCAGCCCTATGATATGAAGGAACTGATCGGGAAAATCGCCGATGAGGGTGATTTTTTCGAAATTCAGGAGGAATTTGCCCGCAACATCCTGACCGGGTTCATCCGGCTGGAAGGTTCGACCGTGGGTGTGGTGGCGAACCAGCCGATGGTGTTGGCCGGGTGTCTTGATATCGATTCAAGCCGCAAGGCGGCGCGGTTTGTGCGGTTTTGCGATGCGTTTGAAATTCCGATC
Organism: Oceaniglobus ichthyenteri; assembly: GCF_003057885.1. Taxonomy (GTDB): domain Bacteria; phylum Pseudomonadota; class Alphaproteobacteria; order Rhodobacterales; family Rhodobacteraceae; genus Oceaniglobus; species Oceaniglobus ichthyenteri. Next base: position 105,311 of record NZ_QAGK01000002.1, on the reverse strand, counting down.
CTCACACTGGTTGATGTGCCGGGCTTTTTGCCCGGTGTGACACAGGAATACGGCGGCGTCATCAAACACGGCGCGAAACTGCTGTTCGCCTATGGCGAGGCAACTGTGCCCAAGGTCACGCTGATCACCCGCAAAGCGTACGGCGGGGCCTATGTGGTGATGGCCTCAAAACATCTGCGCGGTGATTTCAACTATGCCTGGCCCACGGCCGAGGTGGCGGTGATGGGAGCCAAGGGGGCCGCCGAAATCATGTATCGTGGCGATGCCGGGGATGCCGAGAAAATGGCCGCCCATGTCGCAGCCTACGAGGTGAATTTCGCCAACCCGTTCAAGGCAGCCGAGCGTGGATTTGTCGACGAGGTAATCATGCCCAGCTCTACCCGGAAACGGGTGTGCCGCGCCTTTGCCTCCCTGCGGGGCAAGCAGTTGAGCAATCCGTGGAAGAAACATGATAACATTCCGTTGTAATCCCACGGGAACCCTGCGCCGGGGAATCGGGTTCTTTTCAAAAGGAGAACACGATGACCAAAGACCATGGCAGCAGCATCAAGGACAACGAAACCTACGAAGCCTTGCGCGAAGATGGCGCGAGCAAGGAGAAAGCCGCGCGAATTGCCAATGCGCAGGCGTCAAGCGATCAGCATCCGTCGGAAAAGGGCGGCAAGGCCAAACCATACGAGGACTGGACCAAGGACGAATTATACGACCGCGCCCAGGAAATCGGGATCGAGGGGCGGTCAGACATGGACAAGGCCGCCTTGATCAAAGCATTGCGCAATCACTGATCCTTGGCCTGCTTTGCGTGGTCGGACCGGCCATTGCGTGGGCAGAAACCCCTAACGCGGGCGATGTAATCGTGGTGCCGTCTGCCGCCGCGGTCATTTTGTTTGACGTCATTACCGATGTGCCGGGGCAGGGCGTGACCTATCGGTTTCGGTTTCTGGCCGAACATATCGGCACCGACACTGATTTTGCCGCCATTGGCGAAGACATGCTGTTTTTGTGCGAATCCTATATCCTGCCACGGCTGGCCGCTGTCGGCCCGATGCCCGATCAGATTGTAATCACACTGCTGGATCGTCCGGTGATTTTCGGCGAAATGACGCCGGAGGCGACCCAGTTCTTCGAGGCGTTTCGCCCCGACCATGACACATGCATTTGGGAGAATCTATAATGCACCCCCTACCTATGGTGTCATATTGTTCACATAGCGTGAAAGATGATGCAGCCGCGCCACAAACTGTTGCGATCAGCGGGGAACCATATCAATCCCGATTGTGTTGCGCTATTGTCGCCCAAGGTTTCCTTGTAGAAACCTGTCATTCGCACCAATGGCGGACGCCGCAACGGCGTTCCACCTTGAACCTATTGAGGAGCAATCGATGTCCAAGAGCATCAAAACAGTTTTCGCCATCGGCCTTATCGGCCTGGTCGCTGCCTGCGCACAGAAGAACGAAGAAGTCGTGTTTGCCGATCCGGCCCCCATTACGGTCGAACCCACCTATACCGGCAAGTACAAGTAAGACTTGCGCGGGGTGGGTGGTTACGCCCACCCCGATACGGCCCACTCATCCGATCGGGGGTGTGTGATGCGCGAACCGATGGTCAAACACCGCGGTTTCCCCGGGCGTCTGCCTGGCACCGATTTCCAATTTACCGTGCGCCGCGCCAATCCCAAGGGGGCCACCCCCCTGACCGCGCGCACCCGCTATCCTGATCGGCGCCCCGCCGACCGACGCGCTGACGAGGCGTTTCTGCTGGCCCTGTGCCACCAGTTTGGCGAAGAACCGTTTGAGCGGGGCAATCTGGACGCCGGGCGTCTTTCGTGGCTTTTCGGGCGCGAAGTTGTGCCCGCCGAGCGTTCGTTCGACGATTCCAGCTATGAGGCCCTGTTGCGGGTGGATTACGCCGTGGCGCGCGCCAATTTCCCAGACCTGTTTTTGGATTGATCGGCGTGTTTTGGCTGTTCCCTCCGGCATTTCGGCAAGCTTTGGCGCAGAGGGCGCCTGTCGCATCATTGGCGTTTGCAAGGGTGCGACAAAATCGCCAACCTAGGGGTGGGGCGGCTGTCCTCAGCACAACAGCGGCCCTGGTTTGTCAAAACCATCATCGTTACCCTTCCCCTTCGTGGTTCGGCCCTGTGCGGGTCGGACCACGTTTTTGTGGCGTTGCGCCGGGGCAGGATTGCGCCGCTTTGACGGATCCAAAACCGGACAATTGTGTTGAAACAAAGAATAACCATGACGGAGGCAGTCACACATGGAAAAGACCTGGATCATCGGTGTCATCGCGGCATTGGGCCTTGCGGCCTGCACCGACAACGCCGACCTCAATCGCGCGGCCGTTGGCGGCGTCGGATTGGGCGCTGCGGCGGCGCTTACCAACAATAACGTCGGTACGGCAGTCGCCATTGGCGCGGCGGGCGGTGCGCTGTGCGATGATGTCGTGCCCGAGCTTTGCCCGCGCTAACCCAACGGTTCATAAACAGTTTTCAACGCCATCCCGCGCCGCCGGGGTGGCGTTTTTCGTTTGATGATAGATGCAAGACCGCGCCATCGGTGCGCCGGAAAGGATGCCTAAATGTTCAAGAAAATCCTGATTGCCAACCGCGGTGAAATCGCCTGTCGCGTGATTAAAACGGCGCGTCGCATGGGCATTGCCACGGTTGCGGTCTATTCCGATGCCGACCGTAACGCGCTGCATGTGAAAATGGCCGATGAGGCGGTGTATATCGGCCCGCCCCCCGCCAATCAGTCGTATATCGTGATCGACAAGATCATCGAAGCGGTGCGCGAAACTGGCGCAGAGGCGGTGCATCCGGGCTATGGTTTTCTGTCGGAAAACAGCAAATTCGCCGAGGCACTTGCCGAGATCAACGTCGCCTTTATCGGCCCCCCCGTTGGCGCGATTGAAAAGATGGGCGACAAGATCACATCGAAAAAGATCGCCGCCGAGGCGGGGGTTTCAACCGTGCCGGGCTATATGGGCCTGATCGTGGATAGTGACGAAGCGGTCAAGATTTCCGGCGAAATCGGTTATCCGGTGATGATCAAGGCGTCGGCGGGCGGTGGCGGCAAGGGCATGCGCATCGCCTGGAAAGAGGAAGAGGTGCGCGAGGGTTTCCAAGCATCGAAAAACGAAGCGGCGGCCAGTTTCGGCGATGATCGTATTTTCATCGAGAAATTCGTCACCCAACCCCGGCATATCGAGATTCAGGTGTTGGCCGATGGCCATGGCAACACCCTGTACCTGCACGAACGTGAATGCAGCATCCAGCGCCGCAACCAAAAGGTGATCGAAGAGGCGCCATCGCCGTTTCTTGACCCACAAACGCGCCGCGCCATGGGCGAACAGGCCTGCGCCCTGGCCGCGGCGGTGGGCTATACCAGTGCGGGCACGGTGGAATTCATCGTCGATGGCGCGCGGAATTTTTACTTTTTGGAAATGAACACCCGGTTACAAGTGGAACATCCGGTAACTGAACTGATCACCGGCATCGATCTGGTTGAACAGATGATCCGCGTCGCGGCGGGCGAGGCATTGTCGTTTGGCCAGGACGATGTGCAGATGAACGGCTGGGCGATGGAATCTCGCCTTTATGCCGAAGACCCCTATCGCGGATTTTTGCCCAGCATCGGGCGGCTGACCCGCTATCGCCCCCCCGCCGAAGAGGCGAGCAAAACCCAAGCCGTGCGCAACGACACCGGCGTGTTCGAGGGCGGCGAAATCAGCATGTATTACGACCCGATGATCGCCAAATTGTGCACTTGGGGGCCAGACCGCGCCGCCGCGATTGAGGTGATGCGCACCGCGCTGGACAGTTTTGAGGTTGAGGGGATCGGTCACAACCTGCCGTTCCTGTCAGCCGTGATGGACCATCCGAAATTCGTCAGCGGTACCATTACCACCGCCTTTATCGAGGAAGAATATCCCGATGGGTTTCAGGGCGTTACCCTGGCCGAACCCGATCTGCGCCGGGTGGTTGCTGCCGCTGCTGCCATGTACCGGGTGGCCGAAATTCGCCGCACCCGTATTTCGGGGCGAATGGACAATCACGAACGCAAGATTGGCGATGATTGGGTGGTGTGGTTGCAAGGCGCGGAATACGCGGTTTCGATTGATGCCGACCGTGCCGGCGCGACGGTAAACTTTCCCGACGGGCCGGCCATGCGCGTTGAATCGAAATGGACCCCGGGCGATGCCCTGGCCAAGGTGATGGTCGATGGCGCACCGTTGATGTTGAAGGTCAACAAGATCACCGGCGGGTTCCGTCTGCGCACACGGGGTGCCGAGCTGTTTGTCAAACTGTTCAGCCCGCGCCAGGCCGAATTGGCCGCGCTGATGCCCGAAAAAACGCCGCCCGACACCAGCAAAATGTTGCTCTGCCCGATGCCCGGCCTGATCGTGACCGTGAATGTCGCCGTGGGCGATGAGGTGCAGGATGGTCAGGCGCTGTGCACCGTGGAAGCGATGAAAATGGAGAACACCCTGCGCGCCGAACGCAAGGGCGTGGTCAGCAAAATCAACGCCGCGCCCGGTGACAATCTGGCCGTGGACGAGGTGATCATGGAGTTTGAATAACCCATGCCCCGCCGCGCGATGAATATGGCCGTGCTGGCCCCCGTCGGTTTACCGACAGGGGCCTTTGACGCGCGCAATCGTATCGCAACGGCCCAAGATTGCGATCTTGCGCGCGCCCTGAACGCTCAGTTGCCCAAGGGGGTTTCGTTCATTTCACGCTGTCGGATCGGGCTTTTGTCGATGCTGCGCACCAATTCGCGCACGCTCCACGGTAGGGGTTTGCGCAATTGCACGTCGCCCTCTTTGCCAATCAGCGCCAACATGAAACCCCGTGGGCGCAGTTTCAGCCGCACGCCAGATCGCCCATCGGGATCGGTGTCGGTAATCAGAACCACATCCCGGTCGCTCAGCGCATCGGGGCGATCGAGCAGCAGGCGCATCTGGTCTTGGAAGGCGGGGTCATTTTCACTGTTGGCAAAAACGATCACCGGGCGCGCGATCCATTTGAAATCGTCCAGATCCACGTCGGCCCCGACGAAAATGGCCAACGGATCGGCCTTCCAACGGTCGACAACCGATAAAACCGTGGCCTGGCCCGGTTCAAGAGGCAAAGCCGCGTCTTGTTCGGTTTCGGCAGATTGTGCCTGGGCGGCCAGCCCGGCCAACGCGACGGTCGCGGAAAGTAAAATAGCAATAGATGTGCGCATGGGGCCTCCTGTTCCTGCCTTATGTAGGGCGCGCGCGGCAAAATTCACAGGGGAGATTGCGCCAAAGCAGCGCAGCGCCCCGGATCGAGAGGATGTGAGATGAGCGATTGGAAAGCAACGGCAGAACGCGAGCTGAGAGGCCGCCCTCTTGACGACCTGACCTGGAACACCGCCGAAGGCATCGCCGTGCAACCGGTCTATGGCCCGGGCGATGCCGATGGGTTGGCGCATATGGGCGCAATGCCGGGTGCCGCGCCCTATACCCGTGGCCCAAAGGCCACCATGTATGCTGGCCGCCCCTGGACCATTCGCCAATACGCCGGTTTTTCCACTGCCGAAGAAAGCAATGCCTTTTACCGCCGCGCCCTGGATGCGGGGCAACAGGGGGTATCGGTGGCCTTTGATCTGGCCACCCACCGGGGGTATGATTCCGATCACGAACGGGTCGAGGGCGACGTGGGCAAGGCCGGTGTCGCCATTGATTCAGTCGAGGATATGAAAATTCTGTTCGATGGCATCCCGCTGGATGAGATTTCCGTGTCGATGACGATGAATGGCGCGGTGATCCCGGTTCTGGCCTCGTTCATTGTGGCGGGCGAAGAACAGGGCGTGGACCGTGCGAAATTGTCAGGCACGATCCAAAATGACATTCTTAAAGAATTCATGGTGCGCAACACGTATATTTATCCGCCCGAACCGTCGATGCGGATCGTGGCCGATATTATCGATTATACCGCGCGCGAAATGCCGCGGTTCAATTCGATTTCGATCAGCGGCTATCACATGCAAGAGGCCGGCGCGAACCTGGTTCAGGAGCTTGCCTTCACCTTGGCCGATGGCAAGGAATACGTGCGCACCGCCGTTGCGGCCGGCATGGATGTGGATGCCTTTGCCGGTCGCCTGTCGTTCTTTTTCGCCATCGGGATGAATTTCTTTATGGAGGCGGCAAAGCTGCGCGCGGCGCGGTTCCTGTGGCACAAGATCATGCAGGAGTTTGAACCGAAAAAGCCCGGATCAAGCGTGTTGCGCACCCATTGCCAGACCTCGGGCGTGTCCCTGGCGGCGCAAGACCCTTACAACAACATCGTGCGCACTGCGTACGAGGCGATGAGCGCGGTTCTGGGCGGCACGCAATCGCTGCACACGAACAGTTTTGACGAGGCGATCGCGCTGCCCACCGATTTCTCATCGCGGATTGCGCGCAATACCCAGTTGATTTTGCAGAATGAAACCGGGGTGACCAATGTGGTCGATCCGTTGGCGGGGTCGTATTACGTTGAAAAACTGACCGCTGATCTGATTGCCGAGGCCGAAAAACTGATCACCGAAATTGATGAAATGGGCGGCATGACCAAGGCCGTGGCCAGCGGCATGCCCAAGCTACGCATCGAAGAGGCAGCGGCGAAAAAGCAGGCGGCGATTGACCGGGGTGATGAGGTGATCGTCGGGGTTAACAAATTCCGTCTGGAGCAGGAAGACCACCTGGATGTGCGCAGCATCGACAACGCCGGTGTGCGCACCAGTCAGCTGGCGCGCCTGGAACGTATCCGGGCCAGCCGCGATCAGGCGGCATGTGACCGCGCGCTGAGCGCCTTGGAAACCGGCGCGCGCGACAAAACCGGAAATCTGCTGGCTCTGGCGGTAGAAGCCGCCCGCGCCCGCGCCACCGTAGGAGAAATCAGCATGGCGTTGGAAAAAGCATTCGGGCGGCACCGCGCCGAGGTGAAAACCCTGGCCGGTGTGTACGGCGCGGCCTATGAGGGCGACGCCGGATTTGCCGCAATTCAGGCGGATGTCGAAGCCTTTGCCGAAGAAGAAGGCCGCCGCCCGCGCATGTTGGTGGTGAAAATGGGCCAGGATGGCCATGACCGGGGCGCGAAAGTGATTGCCACAGCATTTGCCGATATCGGCTTTGACGTCGATGTTGGGCCCCTGTTTCAAACGCCGGAAGAGGCGGCGCAGGATGCGGTGGATAACGATGTCCATGTGATCGGCATTTCATCGCAAGCGGCGGGTCACAAGACCCTTGCGCCAAAATTGGTTGCGGCACTGGAGGCGGCGGGCGCGGGGGAAATCCTGGTGATCTGTGGCGGCGTTATCCCGCAGCAGGATTACCAATTCTTGTATGATGCCGGGGTAAAGGCGATATTCGGGCCGGGAACGAATATTCCCGCCGCGGCCAAGGATATTCTCTCACTCATTCGTGCGGCGCGGGACTGATAGAACAGACTGGGGCGCTGCCCCAGACCCCGGGATATTTTGGAAACAGAAATGAGGGTGCCCATGAAGCTGGACCATCTGGCCATTGCGGCAACGGTTTTGGAAGACGGCGTTGCCTTTGTCGAGGCGGCGTTTGGGGTTACAATGGCGCCGGGCGGGGCGCACGGTGCCATGGGCACGCACAACCGGCTGCTGTCGCTGGGGCCGGATCTGTATCTTGAGGTGATTGCGATTGATCCTGCAGGGCGTGATCCGGGGCGGCCACGTTGGTTTGATTTGGATCGGTTTGTTGGGTTGCCGCGGCTGAGCAACTGGATTGTAGCCTGTGATGACCTGCGTGCGGGGCTGGCCGCCGCGCCCGAAGGCACGGGTGAGGTTGTGGAATTGCAGCGCGGTGATTTGACATGGTCGATGGCGGTGCCCGCCAGTGGTGTGTTGCCTTATGATGGGGTCGCCCCCGCGCTGATCCAGTGGCATGGAGGCGCGCATCCGGCGCCGCGGTTGCCCGATGTGGGATGCCGTTTGATCGCGCTTGAGGTGGTGCATCCCGAAGGGGCGGCGTTGGCGGCGCATTTCCCCGATATGGACGGACCGGTGAGCATTGCCATCGGGCCCACGCCCGGCCTGCGTGCCACGTTCGAGACGCCGAAAGGGCGGGTTACTTTGGCGTGAGGCTCGCCACGTATAACGTTGAGTGGTTCAACGCCTTGTTTGCCGATGATGGCAGCCTTCTTTGCGATGACGCGTGGTCGGCGCGATGGGGCATTACCCGCGAACGCCAGATTGCCGCCATCGGCGCAGTGTTTCAGGCGCTGGATGCCGATGCGGTGATGGTGATTGAGGCGCCAGATACCAGCCGGGGGCGCGATGGCACCCGGGCGTTGGAAACATTTGCCCGGGCGTTCAACCTGCGCGCGCGCGCGGCATTGATCGGGTTTGCCAATGACACGCAGCAGGAAATCGCGCTGCTTTATGACCCTGATCTGATTGAGGTTTGCCACGATCCCGGCGGCCTGCCCATGGGCGCGATCGGTGCGCGCGACGATCCAAGGTTTGACGATGTGTTTCACATTGATCTGGATACCGATAGTGCGCCGGAACATGTGCGCTGGTCAAAACCGCCGTTAGAGGTGATTTTGGATTCCGCGCGCCATACCCTGCGCCTGATCGGGGTGCATGCGAAATCAAAGGCCCCGCACGGTGCGACATCGGCCAAGGATGCCACGCGCATTGCCATTGAAAACCGGCGCAAGCAGTTGGCCCAGTGTATCTGGCTGCGCCACCGGGTCGAGGGACATCTTGCGGCGGGGGATCCGTTGATTGTCATGGGGGATTTCAATGACGGCCCTGGTTTGGATGAATATGAACGGTTGTTCGGCCGGTCGGGCGTGGAAATCGTGCGCGGCGAAGGGCGGGGCGTGCAGCTTTACGATCCGCATGTTGATATGCCCGGCGCAACCTCGGCGCGGTTTTGGCACCAAACCGAAGAGCGGTGGTTTGAAACGCTGCTGGATTTCATTCTGGTGTCACCCGATCTGGCCGCGCGGGGGCCGCAATGGCGCATTTGGCACCCTTTGCGCGATCCGCTGCTGTGTGGGCAGACGCAGCTTTGCCAGGCGTTGCTGGATGCGTCCGATCATTTTCCGGTCACGCTCGATTTACCGGACGGCCCTTAAAATCGGCGGGATGATGCGCTATATGAATAACATGAAACAGATTGCCATGCTTCTTTTGGCCGCCAGTTTGGCTGGGCCTGTCGCCGCTCAATCCTCCGAGAATTCGGTGGAGGAGGGCGCGGAAAAGCTGAACGAAGGGGCGCGCGAGTTGTTTCGCGGGCTGTTGGACGAGATTGAGCCCGCAATGCGCGATTTTGCCCGCCAGTTACAAGAACTGAACTGGAAAGGCCTGACCATCAAGGATCTAGATGAATATGAACCGCCCGAGGTTTTGCCGAACGGCGATATCATCCTGCGGCGCAAAACCCCCAAATTGCCCGATTCAGAAGCGCCAGAACCCGATGAGCCCCTGATCGATTTGCCGCAGATTGATCTTTAGCCCTCGGGCGTGCCACGCAAACGTTTCACGTTACTTTCCGCCCCCAGTGCGCTGACCAGCGATTGAAACCGCGATTGCGCGACCTCGCCGAACAATTCCTCGGCGTGGCGGGTGAGCCATAATTCCAACAGCTTTTTCTTCGGAAACCAGCGTAACTCACCCAGACTGCCGGGTTTTTCTGCTGAAAACATCGCACCGAACCGCATGGCGCGGCCTAAAATTTCGGCCTGCTTGATTTCTTTTTCGTCCAACAGCGCCACTGTGGCCTCAAGCCGGCTGCCGCTGCGCGAATTTTTATAGCGGTGCAGCAGGGCCAGCCCCATGAACACCCGTTCCGAATGGGTCAGCCCGCCCAGATTGGCGCGGGTGGCATTGTCAAAACACGCCTCATGGCGGTAATCGGGGTGGGCGCGCCAACTGACATCATGCAGCAAACAGGCCGCGCGGATGATGCGCAGCCTTTTTTCCCCGTCGTTTTTGAACAGCGGCAACAGAAATTGATATAACGCGCGGCCAAACCCCGGAAAACGCGCGTCTTTTTGTTCGGCCCATCGACAGGCCTCGATCAATGGGTCGCGATCGCGCAGACGTTGGGGCATTTGTTCATACAACAGCCCCTCGCGGATACCATAGCTGGAAATCGCGATATCGCGGGGTTTGAATTTGCGCACCACCTGTCTGAGAACCAGCGAGGCCAACGGCACCAGCGCCATCCGTGCCTCGCCAATGCCGGTCATGGCGCGCATTTGTTCGGGGGTATGATCGGCGATGAATTTCACCGTGTCCTGAATGCCCTGGGGTGTCATCCGGTATTCGTGCTGCACATGCAGGGGATAGCCGCGCCGCTCCATGTCCAGACGGGCAATGGCGCGCCAGCTGCCGCCGACCAGAAACAGGCGTTTGTTGTCGGTGCCGATTTCTTCCAGCAGCGCGTCAACGGTTTTGGCGATCTCGGCCTTGACCGCCTTTTGCCCACCCTTGATCCCCTGAAGGCGCAACGGCCCCAGCGCCGACGACACCCGTTTGCCGACGCGGCCTTCGGAAATCTGCGCCAATTCCATGGACGAGCCGCCAATGTCACACACCAACCCATAGGCCCCCGGCCATCCCAGCATCACGCCCTGGGCCGACAATCGTGCCTCTTCGCGGCCATCCACGACCCAGGTTTTCAACCCGGTTTTTTCTTCGACCTCGGCGCGGAATTCGGGGCCATCTTCGGCCTCGCGCACGGCGGCGGTGGCGACCACGGTCAGGGGCGTGGCGTTCATGCCTTCGGCCAAGCGTTGAAAACGCACCAACGCGGCCAAGGCGCGAACGCGCCCTTCAGGGTTCAGACGCCCGGTTTCGGCGAATCCTGCGCCCAAACCCGCCATGACCTTTTCGTTGAAAAAATACGCCGGGGAACGGGCCGCACCGTCAAACACCACCATCCGAACCGAGTTTGACCCCACATCGACAACCCCGACCCGGCTGAGCGCGCGCGCGGTCGGGTCTTCGAACAAAGGCCGGCCAAATGGCCCCCAGTCTTCTGTGGTGTCTTGCATCATGGCCCCTTATTTCTGCCGCGTCCCGATGGGACACTGCCCCGCCACGCAGGTCGGGTCAATCCGCCGGACGCGCCGTAAAACGCGAAATCGGGTGGAATAATACACCACGATCCTGCAAAACCCTAACGTGGCGACAGGTTCAGTCTTCGGAATGGGTCAATTCGGGCACGTCTGCGGCCCCGGCCGATCCACGCCCCGAAAGCGATGGATTTTCCATAAAGAACCGGTGGCAGCTGAACAGGGGGCCATCGCCCGTGCCCCGGGCATAGGTGCCATCGGCCGCCAAGATCCAGCTTTGCGCCGTGTCGGCCATGTTGGCCGCCATCACCTGACTGACGATTTGCGCCTTGACGGTGGGGTTGGTGCATTCAACCAATGTTTCGACCCGGCGCACCAGATTGCGGCCCATCCAATCAGCCGATGAAATGAACACGCGGGCCTTTTTGCTGGGCAATTCGGCGCCATTGCCGAAACACACGATGCGGGAATGTTCCAAAAACCGTCCGACAATGGATTTGACCCGTATGTTTTCGCTGAGCCCCGTAACACCGGGGCGCAGACCGCAAATGCCCCGGACCACCAGCGAAATCTTCACCCCCGCCTGGCTGGCCGCATAAAGCGCGTCAATCACATCAGAATCGACCACGGCATTCATTTTCGCCCAGATCGTGGCGGGTTTTCCGGCGCGGGCCAGATCGGCCTCGTGTCCGATCATTTCGATCAAGCGATCCTTGAGGGTCAGCGGCGAAATCGCCAGATTTTCCAACCGGTCCGGCACCGCATATCCCGACAGGTAATTGAACACACGGGTTGCATCGCGCCCTAGGGCCGGATCGCAGGTGAAGAACGACAGATCGGTGTAAATGCGCGCGGTGATCGGGTGGTAATTGCCGGTGCCGTAATGGGTATAGGTGACCAGTTGATCGCCTTCGCGCCGCACCACTGTGGAAATCTTGGCGTGGGTTTTGTAATTCAGGAACCCATACACCACATGCGCGCCCGAGCGTTCCAGATGGCGCGATTGCTGAATATTCGCTGCCTCGTCGAACCGCGCTTTCAGTTCCACAAGGGCGGTGACGGATTTGCCCTGTTCCGCCGCTTCGCACAGGGCGGCAACGATGGGCGAGTTGCGCGATGTGCGGTACAAGGTTTGTTTGATTGCCACCACATCGGGGTCATTCGCCGCCTGGGCCAGAAACCGCACCACCATATCAAAGGTTTCATAAGGGTGGTGCAACAGCATATCTTTTTGTCGGATCGCGGCGAACATATCGCCATCGTGGTCCTGCACCCGTTCGGGAATGCGCGGCGTGAAACTGGGCCAAAGAAGATCGGGCCGTTCGTCCAGCACCAGTTCTTTCAGATCGGTCATGCCGATCATTCCGTCCAGTTCGATCACCTCATCTTCGACCACGGGCAATTCTTCCATGATCACCCGGCGCAAACCGGCCGGCGCGCCGGTGGAAATGGTCAGGCGCACCACTTCGCCCCGTCGGCGGCGTTTCAACGCCACCTCAAATTCGCGCACCAGATCTTCGGCCTCGTCCTCAACCTCAAGATCGCTGTCGCGCAGCACCCGAAACCCGCAGGATCCCTTTTCGGCATAGCCCGGATAAAGCGAGCCGATGTGCAACAACAGTAATTCTTCCAACGGTAAAAACCGCGCTTTGCCTTCGGGGGCGGGCAGGCGCACGAAACGATCAATCTGGTTGGGAATGGGCAGCAAGGCGCGCAATTTGCGTTTGTCGGCGCGCCGCTCAAGTTGCAGCGCCAGCGAATAGCCGGTGTTGGAAATGAACGGAAACGGATGCGCCGGATCAATCGCCAGTGGCGAGAGTATCGGGAACACCTGGGTCAGGAAGAAATGCTCAAGAAACTCGGTGTCTTGCTCGCTCAGCCGGTCGCGGGTGAGCAGGCTGATGCCTTCTTCCTCCATCAGGCCCAACAGGGTTTGATAGGTCTGCTGTTGATGATCAAGCAGCGCGCGCGCCCCGGCGTTGATCAAAACCAGTTGTTCGGCGGGGGATAACCCGTCAGCGGCGGGGGTGGTATTGCCCGCCTGGGCCAATTCGCGCAATCCGGCCACGCGAACCGTGTAAAATTCATCCAGATTGGTGGCGGAAATTGACAGAAACCGCAGCCGTTCAAGCAATGGAACCTTGGTGTTGTCGGCTTCCTCAAGCACGCGCCAGTTGAAGGCCAGCCAAGACAATTCGCGGTTGAAAAACCGCCCCGGCCCGGTCAGATCGACGTCAGGCAGATCGGTGGCATCGGGAAACGGGGCAGAGAGGAAATCTGTGATGCTCATGGGCGGCTGTTTGATCCATCGTTGTAACGGAGACGTACCGGATCATGCGCCCGACAATGGCCCCTTGTCCAGCGCGCGCGCCGCCAGGTGTTTGGTGATCGGGCGTTTTTCGGTCAGAGACATCGCATCAAGCCGCGTCACCACATCGCGCGCCGCGGCGAACGAACGATCCATCCGCAAGGTGAGATAGGTGATCACATCGGCATCCACATTCAACTGCCGGTCGGCAAACATCTTGGCAATCACGGCGGCCAACAGATTGTCGTCTGGCGGCTCGATCTGGGCGACATCGCAGGCCTGCATCCGGCTGGCCAGATCCGGCAGGGTCAGCGGCCAGCGGGTGGGCGGCGAAACAGCGGTAAACAGCAATGTGCCGCCTTCGGCCTGTGACAGATTGTGCAGGTGAAACAGCGCCCGCTCGGCGTCGGGCTGACCGGCGATGGTTGGAATGTCTTCCACCACCAGCGGGCCGGGGGCCAGGGCGGGCAGATCGGCGCCGATCACATCGCGTGCGTGCAGGATTGGCGCGCCGGTGGCGGCGGCAAACACATGGGCCATATGGGTTTTGCCCGCCCCCGACGGGCCAGACAGGGCCAGTTTGCGCATCGGCCAGGCGCGCCAGTTGTCCAATGCGGCCACCGCCAGCGCATTTGCGGGCGAGATGAAGAAATCTTCGCGCCCCAGGGCCGGCACGCTGGGCAAATCAAATGTCAGTTGTTGCGCCATGATTATTTTTCTTGGTTCCGGTCAAGCCCACTGTACAGCAGGCTGTGTTTGTATTGCTTCAGGGCATAGCGGATAACCACACCCAGTGACGCCGCAACCGGCACCGCCACCAACAGGCCGACAAATCCAAACAGCGCGCCAAAGGCCGACAGCGCAAAGATCAGCCACACAGGGTGCAGCCCCACAGATTCACCCACCAGTTTCGGAGTCAGGATGTTGCCCTCGGCGAATTGCCCCGAGAAAAAGATCGCGGCCACAGCCAAAATCCAGACCCATTCGCCCCAGAACTGAAACAGCGCCAGACCGATGGCCAGCGCACCGCCGACCACGGCCCCGACATAGGGGATAAACGTCAAAAACCCGGCAATTGCCCCGATGACCAAACCAAAGTTCAACCCGACCAGCGCCAGCGCCCCCGCGTAATAGACCCCAAGGATCAGGCATACTGTTCCCTGACCGCGGATGAACCCGGCCAATGTGGCATCGATGTCGCGGGCAATCTGGCGCACGGTGGCCACATGATCGCGCGGGATCAGTTTGTCGATCTTGGCGATCATGTTGTCCCAATCCAGCAGCAGGTAAAACGCCACCACCGGCACGATCACAAACAACACCAAAACGTTGACGATGCCACTGACCGATGACAGCAGCCCGTTCATTACCTCACCGCCGCGGCTTTGGATGGTTTCGCCAATGCTGACCAGAGAACGGCGCACGACCGATCCTTCGTCCATGATGCTGGGAAACCGCTCGGTCAGAAAAGTTTGCAGATTGTTGGCGATTTTCGGCGCCGATTCGACCAGCCCCGCCGCCTGATTGACCAGTGTGGGAATAACCGCCAGCGCCAGAACCACGAAAAACAGCAATCCGACGATGGTGATGACAACCGTGGCCCAAACCCGGCTCATGCCCCAGCGTTGCAACCGATCTGCGATCGGGTCCAGCATATATGCAATGGCCCCGCCCAGAACAAAGGGCAGAATCACATCACCCAACCACCACAATAAAATCAGAAACACCGCCGTTGCGATGCCCCAGTATTTGACCTGTTGGTGCACTGGCAGGGCCATGGGCCTCTCCTATTGATTGATGAGGGGTTGTCGCCGATCCAACAGGCCTGCGCAAGAGCAGCGCGCGCCGCGCCGCAATGCAGCAGCGCGGCATTCGACCCAAGGTAAGGATTCCCTTACTTTCATTTTGCCTGACGTTGCGTCACAATTATGTTGTTTCGTGAGCGGGGAATTATCCCTTGGAACACCCGGACAATCGGCGTGGCCATCCATTAGGTCGCCCGGTTGTCCGCCATGGTCCGATGTGCGCTGTCCCGTGCGCAAATGGGCAAAGGTGGTGCGTCTGTCCCCGGATGTGGCCGCAATTTTGGGGAAGATCGCATCCCGCAATCTTCCCCATTTGCGTTTGGTGGGCTGCCGCGTTTGTAAACCCTGCGGGCGGTACCAATGGATTTCCGTATGCCCACAATACTTTTCACCCATTGCGCAGGGGCAATCCTATACCCGTTATGGGGCGAAACACCGCTCTGCGCCTTGCTTGCCCGCCGCACCCCGTCTAAACCACCCGACAACGTCATATCATACCAGGGTTTCCCCACATGCGCCTGTCCCGCTATTTTCTGCCCGTCCTGAAAGAAACGCCATCCGAGGCGCAAATCGTATCGCACCGCCTGATGCTGCGCGCCGGGATGATAAAACAGGCCAGCGCGGGCATTTACTCGTGGTTGCCTCTGGGATATAAGGTGTTGAAAAACATCGAAAACATCGTTCACGAAGAACAGCAGCGCGCAGGCCACATCCCGATGTTGATGCCCACCCTGCAAAGTGCCGATTTGTGGCGCGAATCCGGGCGCTATGATGCCTATGGCCCCGAAATGCTGCGCATTACCGACCGGCACGGGCGTGACATGTTGTATGGTCCGACCAACGAAGAAATGATCACCGACATTTTCAAAGGGGCCGTGGGCAGTTACAAAGACTTGCCCCTGACCCTTTATCATATCCAGTGGAAGTTCCGCGATGAAATCCGCCCCCGGTTTGGCGTGATGCGGGGGCGCGAATTTCTGATGAAGGACGGGTACAACTTTGATCTGACCAAAGAGGACGCGCTGCACGCCTATAACCGCCATCTGGTTACTTATCTGCGCACCTACGAACGGCTGGGCCTTCAGGCGATTCCCATGCGCGCGGATTCCGGCCCGATTGGCGGCGATGACACCCATGAATTTCTGGTGCTGGCCGAAACCGGCGAATCCGAAGTGTTCTATGACAGCGAAATCACCGATCTGACATTTGGTGAGCGTGACATTGATTATGACAATGTTGAACAATGCGCCGCCGTGATGGAAGAATTCACCGCCCGTTATGCCCGTACCGATGAAACCCACGATGAAGCGGAGTTTGAAAAAATCCCCGAGGCGCGGCGCCGCAGTGCGCGCGGCATCGAAGTGGGGCAGATCTTTTACTTCGGTACCAAATATTCCGAAGCCTTGGGCGCGATGGTCGATGATGGCAAAGGCAACAAGGTGCCAGTGCATATGGGCAGCCACGGCATTGGCGTTTCGCGCCTGTTGGGTGCAATCATCGAGGCCAGCCATGACGACAAAGGCATCATCTGGCCCGAAGGCGTGACCCCGTTTCACGCCGGTATCGTCAACCTGCGCCAAGGCGACAGCGCGACAGATGCCGCCTGCGAAACCCTCTATGCCGCGCTCACCAATCTGGGGCTTGAGCCTCTGTATGATGACCGCGACGAACGGGCAGGGGGTAAATTCGCCACTATGGATCTGATCGGCCTGCCCTGGCGCATCACTGTCGGGCCGCGCGGATTGAAAAACGGCATGGTTGAACTGACCTCGCGCCGCAGTGGGGAAAGCGAAGAAGTGTCGCCCGAGGCGGCCGTGGCCCGGATTGCCGAAATCTATGGCAAATCCGCCTGAGGCCCCAAGAAAGGGTTGATATTGTGACAGGTCGCACCGCCCCGTTTGCCCGGTTTGAATGGATGATCGCCTGGCGCTATTTGCGCGCCAAGCGGGCCGAGGGCGGCGTCAGCGTGATGACCTGGATTTCGCTGATCGGGATTACACTGGCGGTGTTCGCCCTGATTGCCACCCTCGCGGTGCGCAGCGGATTTCGCGAAGAATTCGTCGATACCATCCTGGGGGCCAACGCCCATGTGACGGTCTATTCCACCCTGCGCGTCAATGAAAACGGCCAGACAACCCGCACCATCCCCGATTATCTGGAAATGGCCGACCGGGTGCGCGCGGTCGATGGCGTGACCCGTGTTGCGCCTTTGATCAAAGGGCAGGTGATGGCCTCGCACCGCTCGGCCACATCGGGGGTTGAGGTGTTTGGCATCGCCCCCGCCGATCTGCAAACCATCCCGCGCATATCCGATCCGCTGGATGCCATCGGCAACATCGGCGATTTTCCCAACGGTGTCGCCATCGGCAGCGGTGTCGCGCGCGAATTGGGCCTGGTTTTGGGCGATAAGATCACTCTGATTTCGCCCAACGGTGTGAAAACCGCTTTTGGCACCTCGCCCCGGGTCAGCAATTATGACGTGGTGTATATTTTCACCGCCGGGCGATATGATATTGACCGCACGCGCGTTTACATGCCGTTCACCGAGGCCCAGGCGTATTTCAACCGCGAAGGCGTGGCTGATGAGCTTGAGGTGATGGTGGAACAGCCCGAGCAGATCGATCAACTGACCCTGCCGCTGTTGCAGGCGGGCGGTGATCTGGCGATGATCTGGACCTGGCGCGATGCCTCGGGCAGCTTTCTGCGCGCGCTCGATATCGAAGACAATGTGATGTTCATTATCCTGTCGATTCTGGTTCTGATCGCGGCGATGAACATTGTGTCGGGCCTGATCATGTTGGTCAAAAACAAGGGCCGCGATATCGGGATTTTACGCACCATCGGATTGACCGAAGGCAGCGTTTTGCGCGTGTTTTTCATCTGTGGCGCGTTTACTGGCATCATCGGCACCGGGCTGGGCGTGATACTGGGCGTGGCGTTTGCCATCTGGATTGATCCAATTTTTTCCTTGGTCAACTATGTGTCGGGTGGCGGCGTCTGGGATCCGTCGATCCGGGGCATTTATGCCTTGCCGGCCAAGTTGGAGTTTGACGATGTGATGTCGGCGGTGGCGCTGTCGCTGGGCCTGTCCTTTATCGTCACCATTTTTCCCGCCCGTCGCGCGGCGCGGATGAACCCGGTTGAGGCATTGCGATATGAGTGATCCGGTGCTGGTCCTCGACGGGATCGAAAAGACCTATAACAAAGGTGCCGCCAATGCGGTTCAGGTGCTGAGTGGCATCAACCTGACCGTCGCGCGGGGTGAGGTTGTGGCGGTGATCGCGCCTTCAGGGGCGGGCAAATCAACGCTGCTGCATATCGCGGGGCTGCTTGATACGCCGGATGCCGGGCGTGTGGTGCTGGGAGGGCAAGACATGACCGGCCTGTCGGATCGTCGCCGCACCGCTGCGCGCCGGGGCGACATCGGCTTTGTCTATCAGTTCCATCATCTGTTGCCCGAATTCAGCGCGTTGGAAAACATCACCCTGCCGCAACTGGCCAATGGCGTTGACAGCGCGGCGGCGGCAACCCGCGCCACCGATCTGCTGCAAAAGGTCGGCGTTGGCCACCGGGCCAGCCACCGGCCCAGCGCCCTGTCGGGGGGCGAACAGCAGCGTGTGGCCGTGTGCCGCGCCTTGGCCAATGGGCCAAAACTGTTGTTGGCGGATGAGCCGACCGGCAACCTTGACCCCACTACATCCGATGCGGTGTTCGCCGCCCTGATGGATCTGGTGCGCACCACGGGCCTGTCGGCAGTGATCGCCACCCACAATCTGGAACTGGCCGCACGGATGGATCGCACATTGCGCCTCAGCGATGGAAAACTGATCTAAGCCAAAAACCACAGGCCCGGCCTGCCACCGGCCATTGGTTTTTTCTTGCTAAAAATATCCAAATCCGCCGCTTACAAAGACGCGGTGATCCCACCGTCCACGAACAACGTGTGGCCATTCACGAAACTGGACGCAGGCCCCGATAAAAACACACAGGCCCCGACCAATTCATCCACCTGGCCCCAGCGCCCGGCAGGCGTGCGTTTTTCCAGCCAGGTCGTAAATTCGGGGTCGGCCACCAAGGCGGCATTCAGCGGCGTGTCGAAATAGCCCGGCGCGATGGCGTTGCATTGCAACCCGTGTTTGGCCCAATCGGTGGCCATGCCTTTGGTCAGGTTGGCAACCGCGCCCTTGGTTGCCGTATAGGGGGCGATGCCGGGGCGGGCGAGCGCGGTTTGCACCGATGCGATGTTGACGATCTTGCCAGCGCCGCGTTTGATCATGTGCCGCGCCACGGCCTGACCAACCAGAAAAACCGAAGTTACGTTGGTTTTCATCAGGCGTTCAAAAGCGTCGGCAGGAAAATCCTCTAACGGGGTGCGGTGCTGCATTCCGGCGTTGTTGATCAGAATGTCGATCGGGCCGGTTTCGGCCTCAAACCCGTCAATGGCCGATGCCACCGCGGCGGCGTCGGTCACATCGAACGCCAAGGTGTGCACGATTGCCCCCTCACCGCGCAATGTATCGGCGGCGGCGTTCATCTTGGCCACGTCCCGCCCGTTCAAAACCACTTCGGCCCCGGCAGCGGCCAGACCGCGCGCAAGGGCAAACCCGATCCCTTGGGATGATCCGGTCACCAGCGCCCGTTTACCATGCAATGCGAACAATTCCATGCCCTGCGCCATGGGCGATCCTCCTTATTTGATCTCGACAATCCTGTGTCCCGGCTTTTATGATAACGTTAACACTGCCTGTCAATCAATCGCCCGAGGCCCCATGACCACAGTTCAAGCCATCGTCGCCCATGGCGCAAAGGATTTGCGCATCGAGCATACCGAAACCGGCGCGCCGGGGCCCGGGCAGGTGCGTCTGCGCATGGCGGCGGGCGGGATTTGTGGATCGGATCTGCATTATTACAACCACGGTGGGTTTGGCGCGGTGCGGCTGCGTGAGCCGATGATCCTGGGCCATGAGGTGTCGGGATATATTGAGAGCCTGGGTGAAGGTGTGAGCGGGCTGGCAGAGGGGCAATTGGTGGCGGTTTCGCCCTCGCGTCCCTGTTATGACTGCCGGTTTTGCCATGAGGGCGCGCATAATCACTGCCTCAACATGCGGTTTTACGGCTCGGCCATGCCGTTTCCCCATATTCAGGGCGCGTTTCGCGAAACCTTGATTGCCGAGGCCAGCCAATGCGCAGTGGCCGATGGTTTGACAGCGGGCGAGGCGGCAATGGCCGAACCCTTGGCCGTGTCTCTGCATGCGGTGCGCCGGGTGGGCGGGATGTTGGGCAAACGGGTGTTGGTCACCGGCTGTGGCCCGATTGGCGTGCTGACCATTCTGGCGGCGCGCCGGGCCGGGGCAGAAACCATCGTGGCCACCGATCTGTCGGATTTTACCTTGGGTGTCGCGGCGGCCAACGGTGCCGATCAAACCCTGAACATGAAAACCAATCCAGACGCGTTGCACCCCTGGCACGCTGAAAAGGGCCAGTTTGACATCTGCTTTGAATGCAGCGGATCACCCCCCGCCTTGGCCGCGGCGGTGCCTGCGATGAAGCCGGGCGGCGTGATCATGCAATTGGGTTTGGGCGGGGATATGACCCTGCCATTACAGGCGATGACCGCGAAAGAGCTGAACTGGATCGGCAGTTTCCGGTTTCATTCGGAATTTCACACCGGCGTGGCGCTGATGCAAAAGGGGCTGATCAAGGTGCAACCGTTGATCACCCAAACCCTGCCCCTGACCGAAGCGGTAACAGCGTTCGATCTGGCCGGCGACCGCACCCAAGCGATGAAGGTGCAGATCGCCTTTGACTGACGCTGTTTTAAAATTCCGTCGCGCCAATTGCCGCCAGGGCGGCATTCGCCACCGCGATATCCTGATCGCCCGAGCCCGAGCCGATGCCGATTCCGCCGATGCATTCGTCGGCGATGACGATGGGCAAGCCACCGGGCAGGGCGGTGACGTGGTTTTGCGTGGCCCCGACAATGCCAACACGGATCGCTTCGGGGATGTTGGCGCTGGGCGTGCGGTTGCTGGCGGCTGTGCGCGCCTTGGTACGGGCCGATTTCAACGACAGGTATTTCGCCCCGCTCATCCGCAATTCGGCGATTGTTTCACCGCTGGCATCAACGACAACGATACACTGGGGTTGGCCGATCTCTTCGGCCTTGGCGATGGCGGCTGTGACCATCTCGATTGCGCCGGCGTGGGTCAGGCGTGTCGTTGTTTCGGTAAAGACCATTGTATATCCATCCATGATTTATCAAACTTGGCCCCATACCTAACAACTGCTGCCAGATCCGACCAGAGCAGAGGGACATCATGACTTTTTACACCGCACACGATCCCCGTTTTGAACGTTTTGTCATGTTCAACGCGCCATTGAAAAAGCTGGCCACCGGATTTGACTGGACCGAAGGCCCGGTCTGGTTTGGCGATGCGGATTGCCTGTTGTTTTCCGATATTCCCAATAACAGGATCCTGCGCTGGACCCGTGAAAGTGGCATCACCACCTATCGGGCGCCGTCCAATTACGCCAATGGCCACACCCGGGATGGGCTGGGCCGGTTGGTGTCATGCGAACACGGGGCGCGGCGGGTGACGCGCACCGAACATGATGGCACGATCACCGTGATCGCCGACAGTTATGAAGGGAAGCCGCTGAATTCACCCAATGATGTGGTGGTGAAATCCGATGGCAGCATTTGGTTTTCCGATCCCCATTATGGCATCATGACCAATTACGAAGGCTATGCCGCTACGGCGCAGCAGCCGCTCTCGGTGTACCGGGTCGATGAAAGCGGCATTCGGCGGGTTGCGACACCGGGTATCAACGCGCCGAACGGGTTGTGTTTTTCGCCCGATGAAACCCGGCTTTACGTGGCTGACACGGGCCGGATGTACACCGACGATGTGCAAAATGTGCGCGCCTATACCGTGACCGGCGATGGCACGCTGAGTGGTGGCGATGTGTTTTGCAAGGTGCCGGTGGGCGCGTCCGATGGAATCCGCTGTGATACCGATGGCAACTTCTGGACCTCGGCGGGGGATGGCGTGTATTGTTATGCCCCGGACGGGACGTTGCTGGGCCACATTCCGGTGCCCGAAATCGTTTCGAACATCTGTTTCGGGGGCCATGCGAAACATCAGCTCTTCATCACTGCCACGACCAGCCTTTATTCAATCACACTCAACCGCCAAGGGGCACAAAAACCATGACACACCCTCGCATCGGCCTGATCGGCCTGGGAACAATGGGCCGCGCCCTGGCCTTGAACATTGCTGAAAATGCCGAACCGCTGGCGGTTTACAACCGCACCACATCCAAGACCGATGATTTCATCGCCCACACCCGCGCCAATGAACCGGCCCTGGCCGACCGTCTGACGCCGGCCGACAGTTTGGAAGGCTTCGTGCAATCCCTGGCAACGCCGCGCGCGATCATTCTGATGGTGGATGCCGGTGCGCCGGTCGACAAGGTGATCGCCGCCCTGCGCCCTTTGTTGAACGATGACGATCTGATCATTGATGCGGGCAATGCCAATTTCCACGACACCAACCGCCGCGCGCAAGAGGCCGAAGCGGCGGGCGTGCCGTTCATCGGCATGGGCGTGTCGGGCGGCGAAGAGGGCGCGCGCCATGGGCCCAGCATCATGGGCGGCGGGCCGCGCGATCATTGGGATCGGGTGGCGAATGTGCTGGAATCGATTGCGGCAAAATACGGTGATACGCCCTGTGCCACCTGGATGGGCACCGGCGGCGCGGGCCATTTCGTTAAGGCGGTGCACAACGGCATCGAATACGCCGATATGCAGATGATCGCCGAAACCTATGGTATTTTCCGCGATGGGATGGGCCGCGATGCCGCCCGCATCGGCGCGACATTCGCCAAATGGAACGAAGGCCCGCTGCAATCCTATCTGGTTGAAATATCGGGCAAGGTGGCCACCGCCACCGACCCGGAGACCGGCAAGCCGATGTTGGATATCATTCTGGACAAAGCGGGCCAAAAAGGCACCGGCCGCTGGACCGTGATCGAGGCACAGCATCTGGGCGCACCGATTCCGGTGATCGAGGCCGCGGTATGTGCGCGCAATACATCGGCGCGGCTGCAACAGCGCCAGCGCGGTCAGGACAGTTTTGGCGCCGCACCGCTGTTATTGCCCGAAGGGACGCTGTCGGACGATACGCTGGAAGGGGCGATGATCGCGGGCAAGATCATGTGTTATGCCCAAGGGTTCGATTTGCTGCACGCCGCGTCGGCCCATTACGATTGGGGCCTGCCCATGCCCGAGGTGGCGCGCGTCTGGCGCGAAGGCTGCATCATCCGCAGTTCGATGTTGAATGATATGGCCTCGGCCCTTGAATCCGCGCCCGATGACAATCTGATTTTCGCGCCGTTCTTTCATGATCTGGTAGAGCAACACATGCCCGCCCTGCGCACCACCGTCGCCACCGCGCTGTCCCATGGTCTGGCCGTGCCGGCCCTTTCGGCGGCTGTCACCTGGTTTGACATGATGCGCACCGCGCGCAGCACCGCCAACATGATCCAGGGTCAGCGCGATTTCTTTGGCGCCCACGGGTTTGAGCGCACGGACCGCGATGGCAAGGATTATCACGGGCCCTGGGCGATGGGGGGCTGAGCCGCACCCCGCAGCCCCGACTGTCGGGCCGTGTTGTGAACGAAAGCTGGGTGCGCGAATGCCGCGCGCGCCCTATTGCCCTTGCAAATTACCCGCTTTCACGCCATTCCCGGTGACGTAATTCGCCATAGGTCCGTATCCCGATGACAAAGCTGTCCAATATTCGCAACTTCTCCATTGTCGCCCATATCGACCACGGGAAATCCACCCTGGCCGACCGGCTGATCCAACTCACCGGCACTGTGGCCGCGCGGGATATGAAGGAACAGCTGCTTGACGCCATGGATATCGAACGCGAGCGGGGTATCACGATCAAGGCCAATACCGTGCGCATCGAATATCCGGCGCAAGATGGCGAAACCTATACGCTGAACCTGATCGATACGCCCGGCCACGTCGATTTCGGCTATGAGGTGTCGCGCTCCATGCGCGCGGTCGAAGGTTCGCTGTTGGTGGTTGATGCCTCGCAGGGGGTTGAGGCGCAGACTCTGGCCAATGTGTACCAGGCCATTGATGCCGATCATGAAATTGTCCCGGTGTTGAACAAGGTTGACCTGCCCGCCGCCGATATTGCGCGGGTGTCGGAACAGATCGAAGATGTGATCGGCATTGATGCCTCTGACGCCATTCAGATCAGTGCCAAAACCGGCCTTGGCATCCCTGACGTGCTTGAGGCGATCGTCAAACGCCTTCCGGCCCCCAAGGGCGACCGCGACGCGCCACTCAAGGCGATGCTGGTTGACAGTTATTATGATGCCTACTTGGGCGTCGTGGTGATTATCCGGGTGATCGACGGCGTGATCAAAAAGGGCGATAAAATCCGGATGATGAAAACCGGCGGCCTATACAGCGTTGATAACGTTGGGGTATTTCGTCCCAAGATGGAAGAATTTGCCGAACTTGGGCCGGGCGAAATTGGCTATCTGAACGCGCAGATCAAACAGGTGCGTGATACCCGTGTTGGTGATACGATCACCCACGAACGTAAGGGATGTGAAAGCGCGCTTCCGGGGTTCAAACCGTCGATTCCGGTTGTGTTCTGTGGCCTGTTTCCTGTGGATGCGGCCGATTTCGAAGACATGCGCGATGCCATTGAAAAACTTGCGCTGAACGACGCCTCTTTCACCTTTGAAATGGAAACCTCGGCCGCACTTGGCTTTGGGTTTCGCTGTGGGTTCCTGGGGCTGCTGCACCTTGAGGTGATCCGCGACCGGATCGAACGGGAATATAACATTGAGCTGATCACCACCGCGCCGTCGGTGGTTTACAAGATTTTCATGCGCGACGGGTCCGAACAGGAACTGCACAACCCCGCCGACATGCCCGACCCCGCAGGCATTGATCACATCGAAGAACCGCGAATCAAGGCTACGATTCTGGTGCCTGATGAGTATCTGGGCGATGTTCTGAAACTGTGCCAGGATAGGCGCGGCATTCAGTTGGATCTGACCTATGCCGGGTCGCGGGCGATGGTGGTGTATGACCTTCCGCTTAACGAAGTTGTGTTCGATTTCTATGATCGCCTGAAATCGGTAACAAAAGGTTACGCCAGCTTTGATTATCAGATGCTGGGCTATCGCGAAGATGCCTTGGTTAAAATGAGCGTTCTGGTCAACGATGAACCGGTCGATGCCCTGTCGATGATGGTACACCGGGATCGCGCCGAAATGCGGGGCCGCGCCATGTGTGAAAAGCTGAAAGAGCTGATCCCCCGCCACATGTTCAAAATCCCGATTCAGGCCGCCATCGGGGGCCGCGTCATTGCCCGCGAAACCCTTGCCGCCATGCGCAAGGATGTGACCGCCAAATGTTACGGCGGCGACGCATCGCGCAAACGCAAGCTGCTCGACAAACAAAAGGCGGGCAAGAAGAAGATGCGCCAGTTCGGGAAAGTGGAAATTCCTCAGCAGGCGTTCATCAACGCCTTGAAAATGGATAGCTGATTTCGCCGCGCTTCAGGTGGCCAGGCGCAATTGGGTGCAGAGCGATTCAGCTCCGCTCCAGAAACGCGCGCACGGCCGCCTCGAATTCGCGGGGTTTTTCGGCATGAAGCCAGTGGCCCGCACCCGGTATCTTGGCAAACCGCGCCCGGGGAAACAGGGCGCGAATCTTGTCGCGGTGTTCGGGCAGAACATAATGTGACTCTGCGCCGCTCAGAAACAGCGTTTCATCCGGATACTGCGCCGATATATCGGGAAACCCGATGATTTCATCCATTTGATTGGCCAGCGTGTTCAGGTTCAACCGCCATTTTCCGTGCACCACATCCAGGGATTGCAGCAAAAATGCCCGCACGCCTGCATCGGTAATGGACGGTGTCAGGGCGGCGTCGGCCTCGGCGCGGCGGGTCACGCCGGTGAGATCCAGCGCCGCCATCGCCTTGATCAGGTGCATTTGCGAATGTGCGTATGTGACCGGCGAAATGTCAGCCACGATCAACCGGTTCACCAGGTCAGGCCGCGTCAGGGCCAGCACCATCGCGGCCTTTCCCCCCATGGAATGGCCCAGAACATCGCAAGGTGATGTGATAACCGTGGCCAGATCATCGGCAAGATCGCGATAGGAATGGGATGCATCCCAAAACGATTCTCCATGGTTGCGCAGATCAACGGTGACAACCTGGCGCGTGTCGGACAGGCGTTTGGCAATTACCCCCCAATTGCGCGCTGAGCCAAAAAGACCGTGTACAATCAAAAGCGTGGGGCGGTCTGTTTCGTCCCCATGTGTGATAATATTCAGCATATCCCAGCCTCGAACCCTAAAATACTTGAGCAAACTCCCAAGCCCCGTTAATCCCCTCATTAACCGGAGGGGTGCCATGACACCACAGCAACAAGCACAAGAGATTGCCGATTTGATCGGCGCGCGTCTGGGTATTGGTGGGCGGGGCCTTGAGAACAAAGTGAAAAAGGCCGGTCGCCTGTTGCCGCGCCGCATTCGACGCGAGGCCGAAACCCTGGCCCAAGCGGCGGAATTTTCCAAACATCCAAAACTGATGCGAATGATTGATCCGACCGCGCAAAAACTGGCCTATCGCGATTGCAAAAGGTTTCTGGAACAGATCGACGGATCAGAGCGGTTTATCCGTTATGCACTGGGCCTGATCACGGCCAATGCGTTCAATTTTCTGGCGATTTGCGCGGCGGTTATTGCCGTGTTGGTGTGGCGCGGATTTTTGTAAGGGGGGCCGAAGCCCCCCAGACGCCTCACAAACCGGGATAGATCGGGAATTGGGCGCAAAGCGCTTCGACCTCGGCTTTTACCTTGGCTTCGATCGCTGCATTTCCGTCTTCGCCATGGGCGGCCAAACCATCGACAACCTCGACAATCCAATCGGCAATCCGGGTGAATTCCGGCACGCCAAACCCCCGCGTCGTACCCGCAGGTGAGCCGAGGCGGATGCCGCTGGTCACGGTTGGTTTTTCGTCGTCAAAGGGGATGCCATTTTTGTTACAGGTGATATTGGCGCGGCCCAATGCCTTTTCCGTGGCGTTGCCTTTCACCCCTTTGGGGCGCAGATCGACCAGCACCAGATGGGTGTCGGTGCCGCCGGTCACGATGTCCAGACCACCCTTGATCAACTGCGCGCCCAACGCTTGGGCGTTGGCGATAACCTGTTGTTGATACTGTTTGAACTCAGGGCGCAGCGCCTCGCCAAAGGCCACGGCCTTACCGGCGATCACATGCATCAACGGCCCGCCCTGAATGCCCGGAAAAATCGCCGAGTTGAACTTTTTCGCCAAGGCTTCGTCATTGGTTAAAATCATGCCACCGCGCGGGCCACGCAGGGTTTTATGGGTGGTTGTTGTGGCCACATGGGCATGGGGAAACGGCGAAGGATGTTCGCCCGCCGCCACCAATCCGGCAAAATGCGCCATATCCACCAACAGATAGGCGCCCACCATATCGGCAATTTCGCGCATCCGCGCAAAATCAACCTGGCGCGGAATCGCCGACCCACCGGCGATGATCATCTTTGGCTGATGCTCTTTGGCCAGGGTTTCGACCTGATCATAATCCAATTCCAACGTATCGCGGCGTACCCCGTATTGAATGGCGTTGAACCATTTGCCCGATTGGTTGGGCCGCGCGCCATGGGTCAGGTGCCCGCCCGCATCCAAAGACATACCCAAAATCGTATCGCCCGGCTGTAACAGCGCGGTAAACACGCCCTGGTTGGCTTGCGATCCTGAATTGGGCTGTACGTTGGCAAAGCTGCATCCAAACAATTCACAGGCGCGCGAAATGGCCAGGTCTTCGGCAATATCCACAAATTCACAGCCGCCGTAATACCGCCGCCCGGGGTATCCTTCGGCGTATTTGTTGGTCATGATTGACCCTTGCGCCTGCATCACCGCGCGCGACACGATGTTTTCGGATGCGATCAATTCGATCTCGGTCTGTTGGCGATGCAGTTCTTTGCCGATGGCGCTAAAAATTTCGGCGTCGCGGGTGGCGAGGTCTTCGGTGAAAAAACCGTTATCTTTTTGCGGGGCGTTCATCGGGCAACTCCTAAGGCTGAAACATGGCTCAGGGGCCGTATAGGCCAGGACGGGCAGCCAAGAAAGCCTGTAAAACGTCGCAAAGGGCCGCCAAGGCGCGCGAAAGGTGCCGATGGGTGACTTGTGTTTCCTGCCCTTGCGCGCCAACGTGGCCCAGCGTTGAAAAGGAACAAACCATGCAAGCGATTGCCTTTGCGGCCAGCACCGCCCCCTTGGCCGAAGAGGCGCTTGCGCGGCTGACCGAACTGTACGGCACCGTGCCGCCGGAACAGGCCGATGTGATCGTGGCGTTGGGGGGCGATGGATTTATGTTGCAAACCCTGCATGGGCACCGCGACATGGATGTGCCGGTGTACGGAATGAACCGTGGCACGATCGGGTTTTTGATGAACGAATATTCCGAAGACGATCTGCTGGAACGTCTGGCCGCCGCCGAGGAAGAGGTGATAAACCCCTTGGCCATGACGGCCCTGTCCAAGGATGGAACAGCCCATCACGCGCTGGCAATCAACGAAGTGTCCCTGTTGCGCGCCGGGCCTCAGGCCGCGAAACTGCGCATTTGTGTCGATGGCCGTGAGCGGATGCCGGAATTGGTGTGCGATGGCGCATTGGTGGCCACGCCCGCAGGATCGACCGCCTATAACTATTCCGCCCACGGCCCGATCCTGCCCATTGGTGCCGATGTTTTGGCGCTGACGGCGATGGCGGCCTTTCGCCCCCGGCGGTGGCGCGGCGCGCTGTTGCCAAAGGGCGCGACCGTGCGGATTGACGTGCTTGAACCGGAAAAGCGGCCGGTAATCGCCGATGCCGACAGCCGCCGGGAATCGGTGCGCGAGGTGGTGTCGGTGGAAATCCGCAGCGAAACAGCGGTGCGTCACCGACTGTTGTTTGATCCCGGCCACGGATTGGAAGAGCGTTTGACGCGCGAACAGTTCGTTTAACGCAATTTGTCACTTGCCAGACAGCGGCAAGGCGGCAATCGTGGTGTTATGACCCGCTATATCACCCTTGTCGCCCTTACGTTTTTCATTGCCGGAATGGGCCGCGCGCCTGCACCGCTGACGGGTATTGAGTGCACTGTCGTCGCCCAGACCGTGGGTGATACAACAACATATCGCGGGCGGATCATCGCCCAATCCGATACGGCTGGCCAATACTCCATTCAAATCGCCCGCAAAACCGCGAATATCGCCACATCCTCAACCATCGGCGGCACATTCACCGCGGCGGCAGGACAGGAGGTGTTCGTGGGGCGCGCCACCCACACGGGTGATTTAACCGGCGTGATGGCCACGATGACCATAACCGTGGGCGATAAAAGCCACGCCTGTGATTTGGTTGCCGAAACCGAAACCTAATGCGCGCCGGGATACCCCAGCGTTTTCAACGCCACGGCAATTTCGTCCAATACTGCCGGATCGTCGATGGTTGCGGGCATCTTGAATGTCTCGCCGTCGGCAATTTTCGCCATGGTCGCGCGCAAAATCTTGCCTGACCGGGTTTTGGGCAACCGATCCACCACCTTGATCAAACGAAACGCGGCCACGGGGCCAATTTGATCGCGCACCCGTTGGATGCATTCTTTCTCGATCTGATCATGGGGCTTTTCCACGCCTTTCGACAGGCAAACAAACCCCATGGGCAATTGCCCCTTTAACGGGTCTGCCACCCCGATCACTGCACATTCGGCCACATCGGGGTGGCCCGCCAGCACCTCTTCCATTCCGCCGGTTGACAGGCGGTGCCCGGCCACATTGATCACATCATCGGTGCGCGCCATGATATAAAGATAGCCGTCATCGTCGATCATCCCGGCATCGCCGGTTTCGTAATATCCCGGAAAATGCGCCAGATAGGATTTCTGAAACCGCTCCTCGGCGTTCCACAGGGTGGGCAGGGTGCCCGGCGGCAACGGCAGTTTGATGGCAATCGCACCCAACGTGCCGTTTGGCACCGCATGGCCGGCCTCATCCAGGATATGCACATCATAGCCGGGCATCGGAACGGTGGGCGATCCCGGTTTCAGCGGCAAAAGCTCGATCCCTGCCGGATTGCCCACGATGGTGTATCCGGTTTCGGTCTGCCACCAGTGATCAATCACCGGCACTCCCAACAAATCGGCGGCCCAATTCACGGTGTCCGGATCGGCCCGCTCGCCTGCCAGAAACAGGTATTTCAGGCAAGACAGGTCATACTCTTTCAAAAACGCGCCGGTCGGATCTTCCCGTTTGATCGCGCGAAATGCGGTCGGGGCGGTGAAAAAGCTTTTGACCTTATGTTCTGAAATCACCCGCCAAAACGTGCCTGCATCCGGTGTGCCGATCGGTTTGCCTTCAAACACCACGGTGGTATTTCCCGCCAGCAACGGCGCGTAGCAAATATAACTATGCCCCACGACCCATCCCACATCGGATGCGGCCCAGAACACATCGCCCGGAACGACGTTATAGATATTCTTCATCGTCCAGTTCAGCGCCACCATATGCCCGGCGGTGGGGCGTACCACGCCTTTGGGCTGTCCGGTGGTGCCCGAAGTATACAGGATATAGGCCGGGTGATTGCCCGCAACCGAAACGCAATCGGCGGGCTCAACCCCCTGTTGCATCTCGTGCCAATCGAAATCGCGCCCCTCAACCATGTCGGCGCGGCATTGGTCCCGTTGTAAGACAACGCAAAATTCGGGCTTGTGCACGGCCTCGTTGATCGCGCCATCCAACAGCGGTTTGTATTCCACCACGCGCCCCGGTTCGATCCCACAAGATGCGGCGATGATTGCCTTGGGCGTGGCATCGTTGATCCGCGTGGCCAGTTCATGGGCCGCAAAGCCCCCAAAAACGACCGAATGAATCGCGCCAATCCGGGTGCAGGCCAACATCGCCACCAAGGCTTCGGGCACCATTGGCATATAAATGATCACCCGGTCGCCCTTGACCACACCGCGCGCCGCAAGGGCCCCGGCCAACCGCGCGGTCTGTTCTTGCAACTGTGAAAATGTCGTATGCGATTTTGTACCGGTGATCGGGCTGTCGTAAATGATCGCGTTCTGATCACCGCGCCCCGCCTTCACATGGCGATCAACGCAGTTGTAACAAGTGTTGCCCATGGCATCGGAAAACCACTCGTACAGCGGCGCCCGGGTATCGTTCAACGCTTTGGATGGCGCCACATCCCAATCGATGGCGCGGGCCTGGTCCAACCAATATGCCTCCGGATCATCCTGCCAGCGTTGATAAACATCACGATATCCCATGGCCGTCTCCCTAAATCCCAGGCCATTTATCCTCACGCCGCGCAAAACGGCAAGTAAAAGTGCCAGAGGGTTAAAACTCTGACCGCTTCATTTTCGTTTTAAAAATATCCTCGGGGGGTGAATTGCCGCAGGCAAGAGGGGGGCGGAAAGCCCCCCATCCCCCTTTGCAAAACCGCTCAGCCGTAGTGGGCCACGGGCGTGCCGGCCAATGCACTCATGTTCAGCAATCCACGTGCGGTGATTGATGGGGTCACGATATGGGCGCGGTTGCCCATTCCCATCAGAATCGGTCCGACCTCCAGACCGCCGCCCTTCATTTTCAAGATATTGCGCACACCTGACGCCGCATCGGTATTGGCAAAGATCAACACGTTCGCCACGCCGGTCAGCCGCGAATTGGGGTAAATCCTATGGCGCAATTCCGGGTTCAGGGCGGCATCTGTCTGCATTTCGCCCTCATAGGCAAAATTGCGCGGTTGCGCATCCAGTATCCTCATTGCCTCGCGCATGCGGATGCCGGTGTCGCAGTCCAGATTGCCGAACTGTGAATGGGAACACAGCGCAATTTGCGGCTCCACCCCAAAGCGGCGCACATGGCGCGCGGCCCCGATCACCGATTCGGCGATCTGTTCAGGCGTCGGCGTGGGATGCACCTGTGTGTCGGCCACAAACAGCGGCCCATCCTCAAGGATCATCAGCGACAGCGCGCCGACGGGGCGCAGTTTTGGCGTGCCCAGAATCTCGCGAATATAATTCAGATGCCAAAGGAATTGCCCGAACGTCCCACAGATCAGCGATTCGGCCTCTTCGCGCTGCACCATGACCGCGCCGATGGCAGTGGTGTTGGTGCGCATGATTGCCTTGGCCAGATCGGGCGTAACGCCTTTGCGCTGCATGATTTCGTGATAGGTGCCCCAATATTCACGATACCGCGGATCGTTTTCGGGGTTCACGATTTCGAAATCCCGACCGGGTCGAATGGCCAGCCCGGCCCGCTCGGCGCGCAACTCAATGACGTCGGGGCGTCCGATCAGGATCGGCTTGTCGGTGGTTTCGTCCAACATGGCACTGGCTGCGCGCAACACGCGCTCATCTTCGCCCTCGGCAAAGACAATGCGGCGCGATGTGGTTGAGGCGGCTTCAAACACCGGCCGCATGATCATCGCCGATTTGAACACCGATCCATCCAGCGTTGCCTTGTAGGCGGCCAGATCTGCAATCGGTCGTGTTGCCACGCCGGTTTCCATGGCCGCCCGGGCCACGGCGGTGGCCACCACACCCATCAGACGCGGATCGAACGGCTTAGGGATCAGGTAATCTGGGCCGAACGTCATCTGTTCGCCGGAATAGGCCGCTGCCGCTTCGGCGCTGGTGGTGGCGCGGGCAAGGGCGGCGATGCCTTCGATACAGGCGATTTTCATCTCATCGTTGATTTCCGTCGCGCCCACATCCAATGCGCCGCGAAAGATGAACGGGAAACACAGAACGTTGTTCACCTGATTGGCGTAATCGCTGCGCCCCGTCGCGATCAGCGCCTTTGGGGCGACCGATCGGGCCACGTCGGGGTCTATTTCAGGGTTGGGGTTCGCCAAGGCGAAAATTGCCGGTGTGTCGGCCATTTTCCCGACCATTTCAGCGGTCAGAACGCCGGGCCCCGAAAGGCCAAGAAACAGATCGGCGCCTTCGATCACCTCGATCAGATCACGCGCGTCGCCCGGTTGGGCAAAGGCGGCCTTTTGTTCGGTCATGTCGTCGGTGCGGCCTTCGTAGACCAGACCGGCGAGGTCACACAAAAACACGTTTTCGCGCCGCACGCCCAATTTTACCAACATATTCAGGCAGGCAATTCCAGCCGCGCCGCCGCCTGTGCTGACCACCTTGATGTCTTCGAATTTCTTGCCCGCAACACGCAATGCATTGGTGGCCGCCGCGCCCACGACGATGGCGGTGCCATGCTGATCGTCGTGAAACACAGGAATATTCATCCGTTCCTGGCACAGCTTTTCAACAATGAAACATTCGGGCGCCTTGATATCTTCCAGATTGATGGCGCCAAAGGTGGGTTCCAGCGCGCAAACGATATCGGCCAGCTTTTCGGGGTCGTTTTCATTCAGTTCGATATCGAAACAATCGATATTGGCGAATTTCTTGAACAGAACCGCCTTGCCCTCCATCACCGGCTTGCTGGCCAGCGCGCCAATGTTGCCCAGGCCCAGCACCGCGGTGCCGTTTGTCACCACCGCCACTAGGTTGCCGCGCGATGTGTAATCGCGCGCCGTGGTGGGGTTGGCTTTGATTTCAAGACAGGCTTCGGCCACACCGGGGGAATAGGCGCGCGCCAGATCGCGGCCATTTGCCAATGGCTTGGTCGCGCGAATTTCCAACTTTCCCGGTTTGGGAAGCCGGTGATAATCCAACGCCGCCTGGCGCAGGTTTTCCTTTTTCGCGTCGTCCATGGGGGCCCCTTCTAAGATTACTTGGCGTGACACCATATCCTGTTGTTCCGGCCATTTTGTCAAATGGTGTTACCCGGCACGGGGCGGTCTTAACCTTCAAGGACTTTCAAATCAGATGCGAAAATGTCCGCTGGCCTGCGTTGATCTCTGTAAAATCATGGTGCGGGCGGCCATATTCCGGCTGTGCAGACCTTACTCAAGATCCAGTTTAACGCGCAGGGCGTCGATCCGCGCCTGCGCCTGACGGCGTGACAGGGCGGTATCAAACGGCTCACCGGCCCGGTCGCAAAGATTGCGCAGTAAGGCGGCCTGCTTTTCGGTCATCGGTTCCGGTTCGCCGTGATCCGCGGCGGGAATGCCGCCAACGGGATGCCCCGGAGCAACGGCGGGTTTTTCTTCTTTTGGCATCTGCCGACTCCTCTTTTATATGGATTTGGTGATTTCTTTTGGTCTTGCATTGGGAACGTTTGGCTGTCGGGCCGGGTTCCCCCTTGATTGTGCGAATGACACAGGACACGATGTCACAACCAAGATCGAAGGAACCGATATGTCGTTGAAAACAGCCGCCCGCCAGGCGCGCGATAACGCCCATGCGCCTTATTCCGGATTTGCCGTGGGGGCCGCCATCCTGACCGACAAGGGCAATGTTTATGCCGGCTGCAATGTTGAAAATGTCGCCTATCCCGAAGGCACCTGTGCCGAGGCGGGGGCGATTGCGGCAATGGTTGCGGCGGGCGAACGGGTCATCGCCGAGGCGTATGTGATCGCCGAAAGCCCGAAACCGGTGCCGCCCTGTGGCGGGTGCCGCCAGAAACTGGCCGAATTTGCGGCAGGCGACGTACCGGTAACGATGGCCACGATCAGTGGGCTGGCCGAAACGGTAACCGTGGCCGATCTGTTGCCCGGGGCCTTTACCGCCGATCATATGGAAACCCCCTAAAGGATGGAAACACGCGCCCTTCTTTCAGCGTTGCGCGCAGGACAGGCGCCCGATCATGATGCCCTGAGCGGGTTTGCGGCGGGGCTGGCCGATGGCACGGTGTCTGATGCCCAGGCCGGGGCGTTTGCCATGGCGGTGTGTCTGAACGGGCTGGGCGATGCGGGCACGGTCGCCCTGACCCAGGCAATGCGCGACAGCGGCGATGTGTTGGCATGGGATTTGCCCGGCCCGGTGGTGGACAAACATTCCACCGGCGGGGTGGGCGATCCGGTATCGTTGATCCTGGCGCCGATGCTGGCGGCGCTGGGGTGTTATGTGCCGATGATTTCGGGGCGGGGGTTGGGCCATTCGGGCGGCACGCTGGATAAGCTTGAATCGATCCCGGGTGTTTCGACCACAGTCGATGAACCCGGGTTTCGCGCGATTGTTGGCGATACTGGCTGTGCCATCGTATCGGCCACGGGGGCGATCGCGCCTGCTGACAAACGGTTGTATGCGGTGCGTGATGTCACCGGTACGGTCGACAGTATTGATCTGATTACCGCCTCGATCCTGTCAAAAAAGCTGGCCGGTGGGATCGGCACGTTGGTGTTGGATGTCAAGGTTGGGTCGGGCGCATTCATGCCCACGGCCAAGGCGGCCCGCGCCTTGGCGCAACAATTGGTGGCCACGGCCAACGGGGCGGGCTGTGCCACACGCGCCCTGATCACGGATATGAACCAACCGTTGGCCCCCGCTGTTGGCAATGCGGTGGAAGTGGCGGCAGTGATGGCTGTTTTGAACGGCGCAACCGACACGCCTTTGGCGCAAGTGGCGCTGAAGCTTGGGGCCAGCGTTCTGACCCTGGCGGGGCAGGGCGCGCGCACCGCCGATCTGGCCGCCACTTTGCGCGATGGGCGCGCGGCTGAGCGGTTTGGCCGGATGATTGCCGCGCTGGGCGGGCCTGTGGATTTCGTTGAAAATTGGGAAACGCACCTGCCCACCGCCCCGGTGATCGTTGATTTGCCCGCACCCGAAACCGGCGATATCGCGGCGATTGACGGTGTGGCGCTGGGCGAGACTGTGGTGCGCCTGGGCGGGGGGCGGATGGTGGAATCCGGCCGGATCGATCCGGCGGTCGGCCTGTCGCACATCCGCCGCCTGGGGGATCGGGTGACCAAGGGCGACACGCTGCTGCGCATACACGCCGCCACATCCGACAGCGCCGATGCCGCCGCGCGCCGCCTGCGCCGCGCGATCACAATCGGCGTGCCACCCACACTGCCCCCATTGATCCATGAGGAGTTCGCCTGATGCCCCGCGCCATTCTGATCGTGCTTGATTCTGTCGGTTGTGGCGGTGCGCCCGATGCCGCCGATTTTGGTGACGAAGGGGCCAACACCCTGGCCCATATCGCGCAATCCACCCAACTGCGCCTGCCCAACCTTGACGCGCTGGGCCTGGGCGCGGCGGTCCGCCTTGCCTCGGGCGATGCGACGCCGGGGCTGAATGCCACGCCCACGGGCCTTTGGGGTGCGGCAACCGAAGTGTCGCGCGGCAAGGACACGCCATCGGGTCATTGGGAACTGGCCGGTGTGCCGGTCCCTTGGGAGTGGACGGTGTTTCCCGATACCACACCGGCCTTTCCCGCCGATATTTCGGCCTTGGCCGCGAAATTGGCTGGTACCGATGGCATATTGGGCAATTGCCACGCGTCGGGCACCGCGATTATTGACCGGCTGGGCGGCGAACATATCCGCACCGGATGGCCGATCTGTTATACCTCGGCCGATAGCGTGTTTCAGATTGCCGCCCACGAACAGCATTTCGGCCTTGATCGCCTGTTGCGCCTGTGCGCCGATCTGGCCCCGACCTTGCATAAGATGAAGGTGGGCCGGGTGATCGCGCGTCCGTTTATCGGCGAACCCGGCGCATTTCAACGCACCCCGCACCGGCGCGATTACGCCATCGCCTTGCCCGAACCCGGCCTGTGTGATTGGGTGCAAACCGCAGGTGGCACCGTGCATGCGGTGGGCAAGATCGGCGATATATTTTCGATGCAGGGCATTGATACCGTCGACAAAGGCAGCGATGCCGATCTGCTGACCGCGCTGGCGCAAAGGATAGACACCGCCGAAGATGGCAGCCTGATCTTTGCCAATTTCGTTGAGTTTGACAGTAATTTCGGCCACCGCCGCGATGTGAAAGGATATGCCGGACACCTTGAATGGTTCGATGCCGCGCTGCCCGGTCTGTTGGCAAAACTGCGCAGCGGCGATGTTTTGATCATTACCGCCGATCATGGCAATGATCCGACATGGCATGGCACCGAACACACCCGCGAACGGGTGCCGGTTCTTGTCGCCGGGGCGGGCAGTGGTGAAATCGGCCATTGCGCGTTTGTCGATGTTGCGGCATCCCTTGCGGCGCACCTGTCCCTCCCCACCCCCAAACGTGGAAAGAGCTTTTTGTGACCCTGTCGAGCCGCCCCAAGATCGAACTGCACCTGCACCACGAAGGGGCCGCGCCCCCCGCATTTATCAAACGTCTGGCGCAAGAGAAAAAGGTGGATATCAGCCGGGTGTTCAACGAACAGGGCGATTACAGCTATACCGATTTCTGGGATTTCCTGAAGGTATACGAAGCCGCGACCAGCGTGTTGCAAACCCCCGAGGATTACGCCCGCCTGACCCGCGCCGTTCTGGCCGAAAGTGCCGCCAATGGGGTGATTTACAGCGAAACGTTTCTGTCACCCGATTTTTGCGGGGGCCGCGATGTGGGCGCGTGGCGCGAATATCTGCATGCGATCCGCGAAGCCGCCGATCAGGCCGAGCGGGAAGATGGCATCGTTTTGCGCGGCATTGTCACCTGTATCCGCCATTTCGGCCCGGAAAAGGCGCGGGAAACGGCGCTGTGTGCGGCGGAAACTGCGGGCGATTGGATTGTCGGTTTTGGCATTGCGGGCGATGAGCAGGCCGGCAAACCCAAGGATTTCGCCTACAGCTTTGACATGGCGCGCGAGGCGGGCTTGCGCCTGACCGCCCATGCCGGTGAATGGGGTGGGCCCGACTCGGTGCGCGATGCGCTGGATGATCTGCGGGTCGAACGTATCGGCCACGGCGTGCGCGCCATCGAAGATTTGGCGCTTGTTGATCGTTTGGCCGAAGATGGTGTGGTGCTTGAGGTATGTCCGGGATCAAACATCGCCCTTGGCGTTTACAAAACCTGGGCCGATCACCCGATCCATGCCTTGCGCGAACGCGGCGTCAAGGTGACCGTATCCACCGATGATCCGCCGTTCTTTCACACCACCATGACCGATGAATACGACCGTTTGGCGGCGACATTCGATTGGGATGAGGGCGTGTTTGAAGACATCGAAAACACCAGCCTGAGCGCCGCATTCTGCGACCAGGCCACCAAAGATGCGTTGAAAAAACGATTGGAGACCCGATGACCGACCACCTGACCATCGTCCGCCACCCGCTTGTGCAACATAAACTGTCGCTCATGCGTGATAAGGATACGCCGACTGTGGTATTTCGCCAGTTATTGCGCGAAATCAGTCAGTTATTGGCCTATGAGGTCACCGAAAACCTGGCGATGACGACCAAGACAATCCAAACGCCCATGTGTGAAATGGAAGCGCCGGTTCTGGATGGGCGCAAAATGGCGCTGGTGTCGATCTTGCGGGCGGGCAACGGATTGTTGGATGGAATCCTGGAATTGGTGCCATCGGCGCGGGTTGGGTTTGTCGGGCTTTACCGCGATGAGAAAACCCTGCAACCGGTGCAATATTATTGCAAATTGCCCAATGAATTGGATGAACGGTTGGTGATTGCCGTTGATCCGATGTTGGCCACGGGCAATTCATCGGCAGCGGCGATTGATCTGCTGAAACAGGCCGGTGCCAAGGATATTCGATTCCTTTGCCTGCTGGCCGCCCCCGAAGGCGTGGCGCGGATGAAAGAGGCCCATCCCGATGTGCCGATTGTCACCGCCGCATTGGATGATCGGCTTGACGAAAAGGGTTATATCGTGCCCGGTTTGGGCGATGCGGGGGACCGGATGTTTGGTACAAAATAGGCGGAATTGGCTTTACCCGTTTGGCAAATTCCGCCATCCTGTAGCGAAAATCAATGTGTGGGGGCACATTACATGAATGCTTTGCGGACAAGCGCCTTTGCCATCGCGGCTGCCTTTGCGATGGGTTTCACGATCAGCACGCCACTCAACGCCCAGGCGCTGAGTGGCAATGACCAACCGGCGGAATTTCCACCGGCCAGCTATACCGCCCGGCAATATGTCGACAGCAAAGGCTGCGTGTTTGTGCGCGCAGGCTTTGACGGGGCTGTGTCATGGGTGCCCCGGGTCAACCGGTCGCGCAAGAAACTGTGTGGCTTCAAGCCCACCAATGTGGCGCGGGTTGATGCACCGGTGATTGCCGATGCGCCGGGCACACCGCCGCCGTCGCTCACAGCGCCGGTGCGTGTGGCGCGCCCGGTTACCGCCCCGGTGGTTGCGGCGCAACCCCGTGTGGTCGCGCCACCTCCACCGGCCGCCGCCGCGCCCCGCGTGATTGCGCAAGCCCCGGTTGTGCGGCCCGCCGCGCCCGCCGCCCGTGTGGCCACCACCGCCGCGCCGCGCACGGTACGGGGTACTTGCCCCGGTGCATCGCCGATTTCGGCGCAATATATCAACCCCGGCGCACGCTGCGGCCCGCAGGCAGAACACCCCGCAGGCGGCGCGCAACCTGTGTTGCGCGGTGGCGCGGGCACTGTGACCGCCGGGCCGACGCCCATTGCGCTTCCGTCTTTGAAACCTGCGCCGGTCATCGCACCGCCGCCCGGTTATCGCGCCGCCTGGACCGATGACCGGCTGAACCCGAACCGTGGCAAGCAAACCCTGTCGGGTGCGTTGCAAACCGCCCTGATCTGGACCCAGACCGTGCCACGCCGTCTGGTCGACAATCGCGGCGAGGACCGCACCCGCGATTACAACTATCTGATCTATCCCTATACCGATTACGCCCGCCAGAAACGCGATCTGGCCGGGGGGCAGCATGTAACGATACGCCTGTCCAACGGTCAGCGGATGATCGTACACAAAAGCCAGTTGGGCGTGTCAAAACGCACCGGGCAAACCGTGCTGCGTTCGGATGTGAACCCCACGGTTTCCACCAAATCGGTGCGCGCCCCGGCGGCGACGGTGGCCAAGCCGGCCAAACAGGCGGCAGCGGGGCGATACGTGCAGGTTGGCACGTTCGGCAATCCGGGCAATGCGGCCAACACCGTGACCAGGTTACAGCGCGCTGGTCTGCCGGTGCGGGTGGGTAAGGTAAACCGTGGCGGGCGCACTCTTGAGGTTGTGGTCGCAGGCCCCTTTGCCAGTGCGCAGCAGGTTCAGAACGGTCTGAATATCGCCCGGCGCGCGGGCTTTGGCGATGCCTTCGTGCGCAAGTGATTGACCAATCGGCCCCCGTTCGGCAGGGGCCGGTTATTCGCCACAGATCCCTTGCAGGGTGACCCATTGGCCATCGGTCAACACCGTGCGCTGGGCCTCGGGTGCGACGGGATCGGCCTCGATCAGGGGCAGGGTGTCTTCGCCGGAAATATCCAGAGCATAGCCATAAGGGGTTGAACTGACTCCGGCGAGGCGAAACCGCTCTAACAGATCATCGGTGTCGATCTTGCTGGGCGGGCGCAGCATCAGGCGTTCGGCATAGGTTTCCAGGGTTTCGACAGGCATGTGCCCGGTGGTCAGCAATTGAAACGCCGACACGGCCCCGACATCCAACAACATACGTTCCAGCGGGTCGAGATGGCGCGCGCGCTCATCCTCGGCCAGGATATATCCGGCCAGGGGCGCGGGGCCTTCGAAATCTTCGATCAGGGCGCGGTTCAACAAAATGTACCCCCCCGGCAGATGTTCCGACGCGCTTACCCCCCGCGACAGCACCACCAACCGCACCTGCCGGTCGGGCAACAGGCGGTGCGCCAGCATCTCCAACACCTCATCGGATTGGCGTGTGGTACAGGGGCGGCCCGCCACCCGTTGAATCGTGGCCAACAATTGGCCGCCAATGTCGGCGCGGCTGGCCGGTGGCACCACCTTGACCGTGTGGCGGATCATGGCACCGGGCAACCAGAACACAGCCAGAGCGGTGACAACCGCAACCGACCCCGCCGCCAGATAATAGCGCAGCCGCCCCCGCCGCGGGCGATGTTTTTCAACAACTTTGCGCACTTTTTCGATGGCGTCGATCATTGTGTCGTCGGCCA
Organism: Oceaniglobus ichthyenteri; assembly: GCF_003057885.1. GTDB lineage: Bacteria > Pseudomonadota > Alphaproteobacteria > Rhodobacterales > Rhodobacteraceae > Oceaniglobus > Oceaniglobus ichthyenteri. The sequence continues at coordinate 64,084 of NZ_QAGK01000002.1, read as the reverse complement.
GTTCCAATCGTTCGTCGGCGTCAGATCCGGGGCTGAACAGGGCGGGGCGTTCGCCCGGGTTTTCCCGGCGCACAGCGGCAAGCGACCAATGCGCCAGCGCGGTTTCGTTCATGTCGAAAATCGCCAAGGTGGCATCGCCCAAGGTAACGACGACGTCGCGCCGTTGGTCCAGCCGACCGGCGCGCCAGATGCCTGTGGTTTCCAGCCGTTCAAATTCTTTTAGCGCTGTCATGGGCCTGCTGGGCGGATAAGCGCCGCCCTTCTGTTGTTATTGCGTCTCACCATAGGGGAAACAAACGGGCCAAACAACGGGTGTCGCCCATATGAGTTTGGCGCGAATCTCTTTATGGTTGTGGTGGTAAAAGGCGGCGCGCTGGTCTTTGCGCCGGTGCGATGACACAACCGGGTCATGGTATTTTCACGAACGGTTGTTACAAAAGGGCGCGCGCCACCGTTATCGGGCGATTTCAAACAGGTCTGGATCTGATGCACCGTGCCACCTCTGAAAATCTGGCTCCGGTTCGCGCCGGTCTGACGGTTCTTCTGGCCCTGTCACCTAACGGGGTTGGCCATACTCTTGTTCCGCGGGCGGTGAAAGATATCGGTGTTTCGCCATTTTCGGCGCACCACACCGGGGCGCGGGCATGATCATTTCGCCGGGCCGTCGGTTTGTCTTTGTCCATGTGCCGAAAACCGGTGGCACGTCGCTGACACTGGCGCTTGAGGCGCGGGCGATGAAAGATGATATCCTGATCGGCGACACCCCCAAGGCGCAAAGGCGGCGCAAGCGGCTGAAGGGTTTGCAGGCGCGCGGGCGGTTATGGAAACACGCAACCCTGGCCGATATCGAAGGTGTGCTGCCCCAAGAAACGTTAGAGGCGATGCAGGTCGTGACCCTGGTGCGCAATCCGTGGGATCGGATGGTAAGCTATTACCATTGGCTGCGCGATCAGACCTTTGATCATCCCGCAACAGCCTTGGCCAAAACCCTGAATTTTGCAGATTTCCTGCGCCACGATCACACACAGCGCAGCTTTTCTGCTGAACATTTCGGGCATTATGTGACCGGCTCAGACGGGGCAGAGCGCCCGGCGCTGTTTATCCGGCTGGAACATCTGGCACAGGATTTACGCCCCTTCGAGGCGCATCTGGGCTTTTCGTTCGATATGCCGCATTACAATTCGTCGCGCCGCCCGGGCGGGTATCGCGCGCTGTATGACAGTGACACGCGCGATCTGTTGGGGCGGATGTGCGCGCGTGATATTGCGCGCTTTGGGTATCGGTTTTAATGGCGCTAAGCCACCTGTTGTGCCTGTGTTGCGCCATAAAATTTGGCGTTTTCCGCCGCCATATCGCGCAACATGTCCGGTGCTTTGAACCGGTCGCCATGGGTTGCGGCCAAATCATCGCAAATCTCAACTGCATTGGCCGCACCGATCATATCCAGCCATGAAAACGGCCCGCCCGACCAGGGCGCAAAGCCCCAGCCCAGGATCGCGCCCACGTCACCTTCGCGGATATCGCTCAGCACGCCGTCTTCCAATGCGCGCACGGCCTCAAGCACTTGGGCAAACATCAGGCGGTGCTGCACCTCGGACAAATCGGGCTGGGGATCGGTTTGGGGGTATTTTGACAGGCCGTCCCACAACCCGGTGCGTTTGCCTTTTTCGTCATAGGCGTAAAACCCGGCCCCCGCTTTGCGCCCCAATCGGCCCGCGTCAGCCATCCAGAACAGCACCTCATCCACCGCGCCGTCGGGGTAAGCATCACCCATCGCCGCGCGCGTCGCCTTGGCGATTTTCACGCCCAAATCGATGCTGGTTTCATCGACCAATTGCAGCGGCCCCAAAGGAAAGCCCAGCATTTTCGCGGCATTTTCAATCAGCGGTGGTGCGATGCCTTCGGCCACCATGCGGATGCCTTCGTTAATATAGGGGATGATACAGCGGTTGGCGTAAAAGAACCGCGCATCATTCACCACAATCGGGGTTTTACGGATCTGGCGCACGAAATCCAACGCTTTGGCGACCGCCACATCGCCGCTTTGCCCGCCCTTGATGATTTCAACCAGCATCATTTTTTCGACCGGGCTAAAGAAATGGATGCCGATGAAATTTTCCGGCCGCGCGCTGGCCTTGGCCAATTGCCCAATCGGCAGGGTCGATGTGTTGGTGGCAAAGATGCAATCCGCGCCCACCACGGCCTCAACCGCTTTGGTCACTTCGGCCTTGATGGTGACGTCCTCAAACACCGCCTCGATGATCAAATCACAGCCCTTCAGCGCGGCGTAATCGGTGGTGGCGGTGATTTGCGCCAACACTTGTTCTTTCTTCTCAGGCGTTGCCTTTTTGCGGGCGATGCCCTTGTCCATATAGTCGGCGCTGTGGGCTTTGCCTTTGTCGGCGGCCTCTTGCTTTTGATCAATCAGCACCACTTCGATGCCCGCCATGGCGGCGACCAGGGCAATGCCCGCCCCCATCATGCCCGCACCGAGCACGCCAAGTTTTTTTACCGTTTGATCGGCGACATCGGGGCGGTTTGCGCCCTTTTCCAACGCCTGTTTGTTGATGAACAAGCTGCGGATCATCGCCGAACTGCTGGGGTTCATCAGCACATGGGTGAACCACCGCGCCTCGATTTTCAGGGCCGTGTCAAAGGGCACCAATGCGCCCTCATAAACCGCCGATAACAACGCCTTGGCCGCCGGAAACACCCCTTGGGTTTTGCCGTTGACCATGGCCGAGGCGCCAACGAATGTCATAAATCCGGCGGGGTGATAGGGTGCGCCGCCGGGCATCTTCCAACCCTTCACATCCCAGGGTTTCACGATATCGGCGTCTTTTGCCGCCAACACCCAGGCGCGCGCGTCGGCCACGGGATCGGCGCTGACCTCATCAACCAAGGACGCGCTTTTGGCCTTTTTCGGGTCCAACATCTTGCCTTCCAGCAAAACTGGCGCGGCGGCCATGGCCCCCACCATCCGCGAATACCGCGTGGTGCCGCCACCGCCGGGGAATATCCCCAACAGGATTTCGGGCAGGCCGATTTTGGCCTTTGGATTGTCGGTCATGAACCGGCGATGACAGGCCAGCGCGATTTCGGTGCCGATGCCCGCACAGGTGCCGTTGATCGCACAGGCCACGGGTTTGCCACCCTTGTTGGTTTTCGCATCCATCCCGGCGCGTTCCAGTTTGCGCAAGATACGGTGGCCGTTCATGGTGAAATCAAACAGGCCCTGGGCCGGATTATCGCCGGATTCCGCGCGGATACTGGCCAGCACATTCAAATCCATCCCGCCGGCGAAATCCTTTTTGCCGCTGGTGATGACAATGCCTTTCACCGCATCATCGCCCAAGGCGCGGTCGATGTGATCTTCGACAGTTGCAAAGGCTTCGCGGGTCAGCACGTTCATGCTCTTGCCCGGCGCATCCCAGGTGATGATTGCAACACCGTCGGCGTCAATGTCATAGGTGAAATCGGTCATAACGTCGGCTCCAAATGTTTGGCCCAGGTTGGCTTTACCCGGCAGTGTGCGGTGGTTTTGCAAAGCGGTGCAATTGTGGAAATCGCAACGGCCCGGTTTGCGTGTCTATCGCGTTGTTCGCTGACTGCATTTTCCACTGCCCGTCGCGGCGGATATATATTAGCAGGCTGGGGTAGGGTGGGCAGATCCGGTGCCCGCGGCTGAGAAAATGGGTTTCATGGGTCGCCTCAATCCTGTCAGGGGCGATGAACCGCGCGGCCAGACATGTGCGAACACCATCGGTCACGTTGTTTTGCCGCATGAACCGCACAACCGCCCTGAACACCTCGTGCAGGTCGGGTTTTGTTTTGATCGTCAGCGTGTGTTCAAACGTTATTATGGTGTGGGGCAGATCGATGACTTTTGCGAAAGCTTCAAAATCTTTTGCGTGATAGGCGGCACTGATCTGGTCCAGAATATCCTGACCGATGGCCTTTGCCGTTGTCAAACCCGGTTCCGCCGATGCCATCGGTTTTATACCCGTTCAATGATCGTGGCGGCACCCATGCCGCTGGCGATGCACAAGGTGGCCAGGCCGATTTCCTTGTCGGATCGTTCCAGTTCATCAAGCAGCGTGTTGATGATGATCGCCCCGGTGGCCCCCAAGGGATGCCCCATGGCAATGGCACCGCCGTTCACGTTCACCTTTTCAGGGTCAACGTCAAACGCTTGCATGAACCGCAGAACGACGCTGGCGAAGGCTTCGTTCACTTCGAACAGGTCGATATCGCCAATCGCCATGCCGTGATCGTTCAGGATCTTCCGGGTTACCGGCACCGGCCCGGTCAGCATGATTGTGGGATCGGTTCCGATTTTCGCGGTGGCACGGATACGGGCGCGGGGTTTCAGGCCGCGTGCGGCGCCCCATTCCTTGCTGCCGACAAGAACAGCCGCCGCGCCATCGACGATCCCCGAACTGTTGCCCGCGTGATGAATGTGATTGATCCGCTCAAGATGGGGATATTTCATCAGCGCGACCTTGTCGAACCCCGGCATCACCTCGCCCATGTCCTTGAAACTGGGTTTTAGCGCGCCAAGGCTTTGCATATTCGTTTCGGGGCGCATGAATTCATCGCGCGACAGGATAGGCAGGCCATTGATATCGCGCACTTCGACGATGGATTTCGCAAACCGGTTTTCGGCCCAGGCCGCGGCGGCGCGTCTTTGGCTTTCCACGGCCAGGGCATCGGCATCATCCCGCGAAAACCCGTATTCGGTGGCAATCAGATCGGCGCTGATCCCCTGGGGTACGAAATAGGTATTCATGGCAAGGCTGGGATCAACCGCAATCGCCGCGCCATCGCTGCCCATGGGCACCCGGCCCATCATTTCAACGCCCCCGGCGATATATCCACCGCCCGCACCGCCGCGCACCTGATTGGCGGCCAGGTTCACCGCCTCCATTCCGCTGGCGCAAAAGCGGTTGATCGACAGGCCGGGAATTGCCTGGTCAAGATCACTGGCCAGAACGGCCGAGCGCGCCAGACATCCGCCTTGTTCGCCGATCTGGGTCACATTGCCCCAAATCACATCTTCCACCACATGGCCCGACAACCCGTTGCGCGCAGCGATCGCGTTCAACATCTGTGCCGACAGGCGCACACTGGTCACTTCATGCAGGCTGCCATCGATGCGGCCCTTGCCCCGCGGGCTGCGCACGGCATCGAAGATATAAGCGTCGGTCATTGGGTATCCTTTCAGGCGCGATCAGCGGGCGAGCCGGGCATCAGATCATAGGGGTGTTTCCACCCCGGCACCGCAGCAAGAGTGCCAAGCCAGCGGTCGATATGGGGCCATTCAGCCCGGTCAAACCCGAATGGTTCGGGGTAATACAGATAGCCACAGCAGGCCAGATCGGCAATGCTCACCCCATCGCCAACGATGAAATCACGCCCGTCCAGATGTGTGTTCAACACCCGATAGGCGGCCTTCAGGCGCGCTTGGGTAAAGGTGATAACCTCGGTCGGGCGTTTGTCGGCAGGCAGGAAATTCATCAAGAACCGGCACATTCCGGCCTGACCGGACAGTTTGTGATTGTCCCACAGGATCCAGCGCAAAATCTCGCGCCGGTCCTTGGGGGTGGCGGCGGTCAGGCGGCCGGTTTGTTGGACCACGTAATCCTGAATCGCGCCCGATTGGGTGAGGCGGTAATCGCCGTCAAACATCACTGGCACTTCGCCCATGGGATTGATTGTGTTCAGGTAATCAGCGGTTCGGGTTTCGCCGCCAAAGAAATCAACCTTGATCGGTGCCCACTCCAGCCCCGACAATTCCAGCGACAGCGCCGCTTTGTAAGCATTGCCGCTTTCGCCAAAGCAATAGAGTTTTATCAAATCGTCGGTCCTTTTCTTCTGGACGCACCAAGCCTGCCGAAGGGGCGTCGGAACGGTGACTCGTCTCTGGTTCTTGCTTACCCTTGCCACCACATGAACGCACAATGTTTGTGCCCCGTTCCCATGTAAGCAGCGGAACATTGCCGGGGCGGTCAAGTTTGACCTTGCGTAATCTCTGGTTTGTGGCGCGGGACCAAATGAAAACCCCCGGTGGCATCGGGTGCCACCGGGGGTTTTGCTGTTGCGCGCCTTTGATCAAATCGTGGTGTTACCCGATGGGCGTTTTGCGGATCTGACCGTTGCGCCATTCGCTGATGATGCTGAGGATGAGCATGATCAACGAAAGGATCAGCAGGGTCGCGGTGATCGGGCGCTGGAAAAGTTCAAAGACCTGATAATCCAGCATCTGCATCGATTTCGCGAACGCCGATTCACCAATGCCGCCCAGGATCAACCCCAACACGACACCCGCCGCAGAATATCCGGTAGACCGCATCATATATCCGATGACCCCGGCCAGAAACATGATCCAGACATCAACAAACAGGTTTCTGAGGGCATAAGATCCGATAATTGCCAATACAAGGATGCCCGGCGCCAACCACCGAAATGGCACGCGCAGTATGTGAACAACGGTTTTGGTCTGGAACCAGCCCAGAAACAGGATCAGGATATTCGCCCAGAACATTGCGGCAAATGTAATCCAGACCAGATCGCCGGACGTGATGAAAATCAACGGTCCGGGTTCCATGCCGTGAATTTGGAAAATACCCATGATCATTGCGGTCAATGCACCGCCCGGCAAACCAAGAGCCAACAATGGAATCATCGCCGCCCCGGTTGCTGCATTGTTTGCCGTTTCGGGCGCGACTACGCCTTCTAATTCACCCTTGCCGAAATTGGCCTTGTTCTTTGACCATTGCCGCGCCTGGCTATAGCCAAGAAAGGCCGCCAGTGTGGCACCAATGCCGGGCAAGACGCCGGCAAACAATCCGATCAGGACAGATCTGAATATTGTCCAGCGTACGGTGATGAATTCGGCAATCGTTGGAAATTCAATTGACGCTTTCGGGCGTTTGCGCTCTCCTTTGCTGATTGCGATGGCTTGGCCCAGAACTTCGGAAACAGCGAAAAACCCAAGGATCATTGGAATAAAGTGAATGCCGGCAGACATATAATAGGACTGATAATCCAATCCCAAAATCGACCCGTTGCTGAAACGCGGCACGCCGCCGATAGGGTCTGTGCCAATGGTGGCAATCATCAGACCCGCAAAGATCGACAACCACCCCTTCCACAGTGTTTTTGCCCCGATCGAGGCCGAAACGGTCAACCCGAAAACGATCAGTGCAAAGATTTCCGGCGGCCCGAACGCGCGCACGGCGAAAGATGCGACAACCCCGGTGAACATCATCATCACCACCGCCGACACCGTACCGCCCAGGGCCGAACAGCTGACGGCGGCGCCAATCGCCTTGCCTGCCTTGCCATTCAGGGTCATCGGATAGCCGTCAAGACAGGTCGGGGCGTTTTCCGGTGCGCCGGGAATGTTGAACAAAATCGCCGTGATCGCGCCGCCAAACACGCCGGCGCAATAAATCACCGAAAACAGCATCACCGCGTTTTCAGCGCTCATCGTGACGGTAAAGGGCAACAGAACCGCGCCCAGCGTCAACATGTTTACCCCGGGAATTGCGCCAAACAACATCCCCCCGAACAGGCCGAGAAAGAAAATTGAAATCGATGTTCCGTTGCCAAACAGCGACATCGTGCCTTGTATGAAAAGATCCATCTGCGTTACCTGCCAATTCGCGCGAATTCGATGATCGCCACATTGATGTCATAGAATATGTATTCATTGCCCAGTGGCAGAGCGACAAAGAAAAACCGGGTGAATATCAAAAGCGTAAGCCCATAGACGATCAGCAAGACCAAGGCGATTGGTTTAATCCTGTAGACGCCAAGCAGAAGTAAGAATCCCACGATGAAAACAGGCAGGGACACATATGCACCCAATATCGGCGTGATATATAGAAAGACGAATGGCCAGCAAAAGATCACAATACGGTGCAGCCATTGCCGACGTGTGACCTGTATTCGTTCAACCTCGGTATCATCGTCAGTCAATCCTGCGCGCAGAGCGTGTATTTGAATGACCAGTTGGAATGTCGCGCCAAAGAGCGCGGCAAACGCGATTACCTTTGGCCATCCCGACGCCCCGAAACGATAGTTTGAGATTTCTTCATCGAAATATGCGGTTTGTTGAAAGTACAGACCGATCAGAACGATCCAGAAACACCATTCTGCAACATAGCGGGCGTAGGGTCTGAAATCTGCCCACATTGAATTGGCTTTTATTGATTGAGACATCTGATTATCCTTGGGGCGTCCATCAGAGATTAGGGTCCGCGGCCATCGCAAAGCCGCAGACCTCTACGATTGCATCCAAGTTTTATTCAATCAGGCCGATCTCTTTATAGATCGCCTTATAGCTTTCGACCGACTTGTCGATCAGCGCCTTTGTGCCTTCGCTGTCGCGATAGCTGTTGATCAGGTTCATGAATTTCGCTTCATTGAACTTTGCATAGCCTTCGTTATCAAACGATGCGGCGCACACCGCCTCAAGGTAATCAACACGGTCCTGGGGCGTTCCCTTTTTCACATAAAAGCCGCGGAACCGGGTCAGGGCGTCGAAATCGGCGCCGACTTCCAGATGTGTTGGAACATCGGCAAAAACGCCGGGGCGTTCATCCAGAATGGTCAGGATCGGTTTCATCTGACCGGCATCGATAAAACTGCGCACGTCACCGGGTTGTTCAAACAAAACATCCACTTGCGACCCGATGAGCGACCCATAGGTTTCGGCCGGCTTGTCAAACGTCACCTGCCGCAGATCCAGATTCAGCGCCTCGGACAATTGGCGCATGGTCACCAACTCCATCGATCCGACGATGCCCAAAAGGCCCATGGTCACTTCGCCGGGATTGTCCTGAACATAGGTTTGGAAGCTGTCCCAATCGGTATAGCGGGTTTCGTCGGGGCGGATGTAAATCTGACTGAAGGTGATTTGCGTGGTGCACAGCGGAATCCAGTCTTCGGTCGGATTTTCGCGAATGTCGCCTTTGGCAAAGGCAACCACAGCCGTGTCGATATGTTGCAAAATGGTATAGCCATCGGCGGGGGCGATCATGAAATCTGGGATCGCGGCGGTGCCACCGCCCCCGGGTTTGTTGACGATCTGAAAGCTCAGGTCGGTTTCTTCCTCCATCGCCTTGACCATGGCGCGGGTCAGTTGATCAGACCCGCCACCGGCCCCATAAGGCACAATCACGGTAATCGGGCGTTTGCCGTATCCCGTGGGCATTTCCGGTATCGCGGCCTGGGCGATTGCGGCGGTGCCCATAAGGGCGGTCACAACACTGGTCGTCGCCAGTTTCATAAAGATGTTCATCGTGTTCTCCTCCTCTGTTGTGTGACGGGCAGAGGCCCGCCACTTTTGCCCTGTCCTTTGGGCCACCGCCGGGGCGGAAGGCCAATCCAGGGCAACATCGGGCATGTTCCCCTGGCGAAACGGCAAGCGCAGGCGCTTACGATGCGCGACGCTTCTCCCGAGCGGCGCGCAATGCGGTTTCACGGTAATCAAATATCCGTTGTTTCAGGCCGGGCCGCGCCGCAGTGCGCACGACGGCGGCCAAATCCAGATCATCGGTGTCGGCCCGGCTTAGCCCCAGCATTTCACCGACGGCATAGGCGGGCAGGGCGCGCGCCCTTTGTGCCAAGGCGGTTTCAAGCGTTGCCCAATCTTTGATATCGGCGGTGTCGGTGGCGAACCCGATGTTCACCGCTTCGGTGGCCGAAAATGTGCGGGTATCGATCAGAATATCCTGCGCCTTGTCCGTACCGACAATCTGCGCAAGGCGGCGGGTGCCCAGCGCCAGTTCAAAATTCCAGCCGGGCATCCGAAACCGCGCCTCTGGCACGGCCACCCGGCGCCAGCAGGCCGCAAACAGATCGGCCCCGGCGCCGACCACCTGGCCCTGGGCAAAGGCAACAATCGGAATCGGTGATTTGTGAATGGTCTGCAGCAACAGTTCGATCCGGACCAATCGCCACAAAAGATCACCGTCAGACAGGGTTTCAATGTCAGACAGGTCAAACCCGGTGCAGAAGTTTTTGCCATTGCCCCGAATTGTGGCCATGCGCACGTTTTGGGCGGTGCTGAACAGGTCTATCAATTGATCCACAACGTCGGGCGCAAGGCAATTGCCCTTGGCGGGGGTGTTCAGGATCACCGACAGAACATCGCCTTGGTTTTCAATCAGCACTTTGGCGTTTGGATCTTCCATATCAACCCCGCGCTTTCGCAGTTTCCGACAGTTCGCTCAGAACCTCTTGGGTGTGTTCGCCCAACTGGGGGGGGCGGCGTTGGATGGTTTGGGCGCGGTCGTTGATGCGCAGAACCGGACCAAAGGTTTTGGTCATCGCCCCACCGGGAAGCTCAAGTGGTTGCACCCACCCCATATGTTCCACCTGCGGATCGGCCAAGGCGTCAGGATAGGTGTTGATCGCGCTGCACGGCACACCGGCCTTGGTGAAAACATCCAACCAATGCGCGCTCGGTTTGGTTTTGAATATGTCTTCCAGCAACACGCGCAATTCGGTCTGATTTTGGGCGCGCAATGTCGGGGTGGCGTATTTTTCTTCGTCTTTCAGATCGGCGCGCCCCACGGCATCGCAGACCGCATACCATAAACTGTTGTTGCCTGCGGCCATGCCGAAATACCCATCCTGCGCCTCGAACGCCTGATAAGGGGCGTTGCGTGGATGCGCCGACCCCAGTTTGCGGGGCGCGCGTCCGGTGCCGAAAAATTCGCTGGTTTGCAGGGCAGAAACCCCCAAAGTCGCGCCCAGCATCGACACATCGATATGCTGGCCCTTTCCGGTGGTGGCCCGCTGCATCAGGGCCGATGCCACGCCAAACGCACCATAAAGGCCCGATACGAAATCACACAGCGGCACACCGCATTTCACCGGCGCGCCTCCGGGCTCTCCGGTCACGCTCATCACGCCGCTCATCGCCTGCATGGTCAGATCGAATCCGCCTTCGGTGGCGCGCGGGCCGGTTTGCCCGAACGCCGAAATCGAACAATAGACAAGCCCGGGGTTCACCGCCGACATGGTTTCATAATCCAGGCCATTGCGTTTCATCACGCCGGGGCGGAAATTTTCGATCACCACATCCGCCCCAAGGATAAGCTGCCGGGCATGGGCAATATCGCTGGGATCTTTCAGGTTCAGAACAACAGAACGTTTGCCGCGATTGACCGAGGCGAAATTTTCGCTGTAGCCATCGGTCAGCGGGGGCCAGGTGCGCATGGTGTCGCCGCTGGGGCGTTCCACCTTGATCACATCCGCGCCCATATCGGCCAACAACATGCCGCAATACGGACCTGCCGCAACTTCGCAAAATTCGATTACCTTGATATTATTCAACGCGGTCATACAGGCAGCTTTCCTTGAAATAATCCAAACCGCCCGGCACTATGAATGCGCGGCCAGTTCGGTGACGTTTTGAGCGAGGGCGCCCCAATCTTCGGGCGAACAGCCAAGTTGCAAAGAAACCTGGCGCCCGGTTTCGATGACATCGGGTGCATATTTTTCCATTTCAGCAGTGCTCAGCCGGCTGGCCGGGGCCGAAATGCCAATGGCGGCCACCACCGCGCCGCTGCGATCGGCAACCGGAGAGGCAAGCCCGTTGATATCGGCGCGCCATTCTCCATTGTTCAACGCATAGCGCCGTTTTCGATTGATTGCGGCTTCTTGCAAGAACCGGTCAACATCCATGATCGTGTTCGGCGTGCATTGGGTGACCGAGCGGAAAATCTCATGCACATCATCGGGTGGCAGATGCGCCATCAGGATCTTGCCGGTGGCGGTGCAATTTGCACGTGCCCGCCCGCCCAATTGGGTATAGGCGCGCACCGGTTCCTTGCTTTCGATTTTTTCCAGATAGATCACATCGCCGCCCTGGCATTCCGACAGGTGAACGGTTTCCTTGGTCAGCTCTGACAACTGCCGCATGTAAGGGCGGGCGACATCGCGCACCACGATGTTTGACACCACCTTTGTGCCAAATTCCCACATCCGCAATGTGGCGACATAGGCCGAACCGTCGGTTTTCTGCACGTATTTCAGGGCGACAAGGGTTTGCAACAAACGGTGCACATTGCTTTTGCCAAGGCCCAAACGCTGCGCCAGCTCTGTCACGCCGAGGGGCGCATCGCTTTTTGCCAGTTCCTCCAGCAGCGAGAATGCCTTTGCGACCGTCGTATCCATGACAATTCCTGTGGCTGTTTCTGATGTCAGCAAACAGAATGTTAACGCGCCTGTCAATATTATTCTGAATGACGATACTGCGTTCTGATATGTAGAACGAATTTACTTACAAAAGGCGTCGTCAGCCAAGCTGAATTGGCACGTCAAAACGCGCCGGATATCTGTTTTGTTTGGGGCGGGGGGATGATCGGGCACCGGGTCAGCACAATGGGCGCCGGTGCACAAGGCCGGGCAACGGATCAAAAAAATCTGCTGGATTCAGCCGCGCTTATCGTTTGCGCGCGTCGAGTTCTGCCAGAAACAGCCGCAACCGTGCGGTAAGGTTTTCCTTGTGGGTCACGCTGTCGAAATGTTCGAACAGAAAACTCAGCGCCTCACCCTCTTCCAGTCCTGCCTCATCGGCAAAGCGTTTCAGCCGCCGATAGGCATCCTCGGTCAGGGCGACAGGCAGACGGCGGGTCTGGCGGAAACGTTTCGGCATCGGCGGCTCCTTTATCACCGGGTCAGTCTAAAAGTCTGCCGCGTCCAGATCCATCACCGTTTCGGCCCCCGATGTGATTCGCGCCAAATGCAGCGCTGTGGCGGGCAGATGGCGGGCCATGTAATAGCGGCCGGTCGTGAGTTTTGCATTGTGAAACGCCGTGTCCGTATCGCCCGCCGCCAAGGCCGCAATCGAAGCGCGCGCCATTCTGGCCCACATATATCCAAGACAGACATGGCCAAACAGGTGCATGAAATCATAAGACCCCGCCAAGGCCGCATTGGGCGTTTTCATGTTCTGCATGAAATACATCGCGCCGGTCTGCAAATCCTTGCTTGCCGATTTCAGCGGATCAAGGAAATCGGATTTCAGCGCCTCGTCATCCTGATGTTCCTTGATGAACCCTTTGATCAGATCAAAGAACGCCATCATGGTTTTGCCACCATTCAGGCCCAGTTTTCGCCCCACCAGATCAAGCGATTGAATGCCATTCGTGCCCTCATAGATCATGGTGATCCGGGCATCGCGCACGAACTGTTCCTGTCCGGTTTCCCGCACAAACCCCGACCCACCCAAGGTTTGCTGTGCCAGAACGGTGGTTTCAAACCCTCGGTCGGTCAGCACCCCCTTTAACACCGGGGTGAGCAGCGAAATCATCGCGTCGGCCTCGGCATCGGTGTTGCGGTGGGCGCGGTCAATCAGGGACGCGCCCCACAATGTAAGGGCGCGCGCGGCTTCCAGAAAACTTTTCTGATGCATCAGATTGCGCCGCACATCGGGGTGAACGATGATCGGATCGGCCGGTTTGTCGGGGGCCTCGGCCCCGGTCACGGCCCGCCCTTGCAGACGGTCCAGCGCAAAGGCGCGGGCGTTCTGATAGGCGACAACGCCTTGGGCATACCCTTGCAGACCCACACCCAGCCGAGCCTCGTTCATCATCGTGAACATGGCGCGCATGCCTTTGTGCGGCGCGCCAATCAGAAACCCGGTGGCGCCATCGTAATTCATCACACAGGTGGCATTGCCGTGAATGCCCATCTTTTGTTCCAGCCCGCCGCACGACACCGCGTTGCGCGCGCCCAGACTGCCGTCATCCTTGACCAGAAATTTCGGCACCAGAAACAATGAGATGCCTTTTACACCGTCCGGACCACCAGGAATTTTTGCCAGAACCAGATGAATGATATTGTCGGTCAGGTCATGTTCGCCCGCCGAAATCCATATCTTTTGCCCGGTGATCAGATAGCTGCCATCGTCCTGTGGTTCGGCCCTGGTGCGGATCAGACCCAGATCGGTGCCACACTGGGGTTCGGTCAGGTTCATGGTGCCCGACCACGAGCCTTCGATCATCCGGGGCAGATACATCTGCTTTTGCGCGTCGGACCCGTGCGTATGTATCGCCGAGATCGCGCCATGGGTCAGACCCTGATACATGTTGAACGCCATGTTCGCCGAGACGAAAATCTCGCCCGTGGCACTGTGCAGCAGATATGGCATGCCCTGACCGCCATATGCCGGATCGGCATCCAGCCCCATCCAGCCGCCCGCGCGCATCTGATCATAGGCGGCCTTGAACCCGTCGGGCGTGCGCACCGCGCCGTTTTCAAGGGTACAGCCCTGTGCATCGCCCACCTCATTGAGCGGCGCCAATACGTTTTCGGCCAATTTTCCGGCCTCGCCCAAGACGGCACCGGTGAAATCGCGATCCAACTCATCGTAACCGGCGATATCGCTGGCCGAGATGTTCAACACGTCATGCAGAATAAACTGCATGTCTTTCAGGGGCGCGGCGTAGGTTGGCATCGGACTCTCCTTAAAGGGCGTCTTCTTTCACGCGAAGTTTGGCCAGCCGTTCGGCGCCCCACTTCAACTGTCTTGTCAGATCGGAAATGGCATCGTCGAGTTCGGCGCGTTGCTGTTTCATCTGCGTCAGCCGATTTTGCGCAAGCTCATAGGTTTTTTGCAACTGCGTTTCCTGTTGGTCATCGGCATCGTACAGATCCAGCAATTGGCGGATTTCTTCGAGCGAAAATCCAAACCGTTTGCCGCGCAGGATCAGCGTCAGGCGCGCGCGGTCACGGCGGGTGAATAACCGTTTCTGGCCTTCGCGCAGCGGAAACAAAAGCTCTTTCGCCTCGTAAAACCGCAAGGTGCGCGGGGTTACATCAAAAGTATCGCACATCTGGCGAATCGTCATCGTGGTGGTCATCTGTCTTCCTATCGGGTCATGCGTTGAACCCGAGATGTGGCGATCAGACCCAGCATACAAGATTGGTTGACGTATACGTAAACGAAACGTCGCGTCACTTTGTCAGGGGTGAAACAATGCAAAAGCTGCCCTTGGGGAATGCGCAATATTATGTTGGCCAAACTGCTTTGATTCCCACCCGGGCGCGGCCAGACAGACCGTGTCAAACGGCGCTTATTCTTCGGGAATCGTCTTGGCCACCTGATCGCGGGCATTTTGCAGTTCGGATATCGTGCGCGTCAACTGATCGGATTCGGCGCGCAGGGTTTCCAGCTGCCGATCGGCCAGACGCAGCCATTCGACCATTTGCGCCGCGCTGCCCTGCTTGTCATAGATCAACAGCCATTGGCGTATTTCCTCAAGCGAAAATCCCCAACGGCGCCCCCGCAGAATCAATTTCATCCGCGCCACTTCGCGGGCATGATAAAACCGTGCACGGCCTTCTTTTTCGGGCTGCAGCAATTCGATGTATTCGTAATACCGCAAGGTGCGCGGCGTAACTTCGAATTTGGCGCACATTTCCTTAAACGATAAGCGATGATCGGTCATGCTGGGGGGTCTCCTGTGGCAAAGCTATCCTATAGGTTGAGCAGGGGCAAATCCAGTGGCAGGAAACCGCCAGAAACTTTTGGGTTGTTTGATTGGTCGGCAAAGCCAATAACCGGGGGGCCACCGCACAGGATGTTGACCATGATACAGCCCTTCACACTTGACACCGCACGACAGTTTGTCGCGGCTTTGCCTTATTCGCGGGCTTTGGGTATGCAGATTGTCACGATGGGGGATGGTGTGGTGGAAATTGAAATGCCCTATGATCCGCGGTTTATCGGCGATCCGGCCACCGGGGTGATTCATGGTGGCGCGGTATCGGCCTTGATGGACACCTGTTGTGGCACCGCAGTGATGAGCCACCCCGAGGGCAACCAATCCACCGCGACGCTGGATTTGCGCATCGATTACATGCGCGCCGCCACACCGGGACAGACCATTCGCGCGCGCGCCACCTGTTATCATGTTACCCGCAACGTGGCCTTTGTGCGGGCCGAGGCGATGGATGACGATTCCGCCCGCCCCGTGGCCGCGGCCACCGGCGCGTTCACCTTTACCCGAAAGGCCGAGTCATGAGCCGCCCGCCCCCCGAACCCGTGCAGGTGATCAAACAGCGCCGCGATGGCGCACTTGCCGCGTTGGTCGGCAATGTGCCGTATATCAAATTCATGGGCATTGCGTTTGAACGGCGCGGTGACGAGCTGACGGCGATTCTGCCATTTTCCGATATGTTGATCGGCAATCCGGTTTTGCCCGCCCTTCACGGCGGCGCCACGGCCGCCTTTCTTGAGGTGACAGCGATCATTGAACTGTCTTGGGCCATATTGTGGCCCGAACTTGAGGCGGGGCGTATTGATGCAGCGCATTTGCCCCGCCTGCCAAAGACCGTTGATTTCACCGTTGATTACCTGCGCTCGGGCTTGCCGCGCGATGCCTATGCCCGGGCGCGGATCAACCGCACCGGGCGGCGCTATGCGTCGGTGCATGTCGAGGCGTGGCAGGACAATCGCGCGCGTTTGTTTGCCCAGGGGACCGGGCATTTCATCATGCCGGATCTGACCCAAAAAAATGACTGAAACACCGCGTCTGACCCACCGCCGGGTGCTGAATCTGGCGCTGCCCATTGTGTTGTCCAATGCCACGGTGCCGATTTTGGGTGCGGTGGATACCGGCGTTGTCGGCCAATTGGGCGCGGCCGCGCCGATTGGTGCGGTGGGCATTGGCGCGGTGGTTTTATCGGCTATCTATTGGGTGTTTGGATTTCTGCGCATGGGCACCGTGGGCCTGACCGCACAGGCCATTGGTCAGGGGGACAAGGGCGAGGTGGCGGCGCTTCTGTCGCGCGCGCTGATGATCGGGATCGGCGCGGGTGTCATTCTGATTGCCGTGCAGGCGTTGATTTTTGCCGCGGCCTTTGCCGTTGCGCCAACCAGTGACGAGGTTGAAACGCTGGCGCGCGAATATATGGCGATTCGCATCTGGTCGGCCCCGGCGGCGATTGCGCTTTATGGGATCACCGGGTGGCTGATTGCGGCGGAACGCACCCGCGCGGTTTTGGTGTTGCAACTGTGGATGAACGGGCTGAACATCGGGTTGGATCTGTGGTTCGTTCTGGGCCTGGGTTGGGGTGTGCCGGGCGTTGCACTGGCCACGTTCCTGGCCGAATGGAGCGGCCTTGCCTTGGGCCTTTATCTCTGCCGCGCGGCTTTTGCGGTGCCGGCCTGGCGCGATTGGGGCCGGGTGTTTGACCGGGTGCGCCTGTGGAACATGGCACTGGTCAACCGTGATATTCTGATCCGGTCCTTGCTGCTGGAATCCATCATCCTGTCGTTCATGTTCTGGGGTGCGAAATTTGGCGATGTGCCTTTGGCCGCAAACCAGATTTTAATTCAATTTCTGCATATCACCGCCTTTGGTCTGGATGGCTTTGCCTTTTCCGCCGAGGCCTTGGTGGGTCAGGCCAAGGGCGCGCGGCGTCCTGATATGTTGCGCCGTTCGGCCCTGTTGACGGGGGGCTGGGCGTTGGCGGTTGTGCTGTTGTTGTCGGTGGTTTTTGCGCTGTTTGGCGGCGCGATCATTGATCTGATGACCACCGCGCCACAGGTACAGCAAGAGGCGCGGCGCTACCTGCCCTGGTTGATCCTGACGCCGATTGTCGGAGTGGGGGCGTGGATGCTGGACGGGGTGTTTGTGGGGGCAACGGCCACCCGCGACATGCGCAATATGATGGCGGTGTCGACGGTGATTTATTTCACCGCCGTACTTTTGCTGGCACCGGCATTCGGCAATCATGGGCTGTGGGCGGCGATGCTGATCAGTTTTGCGGCGCGGGGCATTACCCTGGGCCTGCGTTACCCTTCGGTGGAACGCGCGGCGGCCTGAAGCATGTCGTCGCGCCCGCTGCCCACGGCATCGGCGACGGTGGCAAAACCGTCACGCGCCAACAGATCGTCCAAACCCCGCGCGATCTCACCCACCAGCGACAGGCCACTATACACCAGCGCGCTATAAAGCTGCACCGCCTGCGCCCCGGCGCGGATTTTGGCATAGGCATCGGCGGCACTGGCCACACCGCCCACACCGATCAGCGGGATTTGCCCGCCCGTCAGCTGCGACAGCTTTGCCAAAACCAAGGTGGAGCGGTTGAATAACGGCGCGCCCGAAAGCCCGCCCGCCTCGCCCTTGTGCGCACTTTGTAAACCGTCGCGCGACAGGGTCGTGTTGGTGGCGATGATCCCGTCAATCCCGGTATCGCGGGCCACGGCGGCAATATCGGCCAGGTCGGCATCGGATAAATCCGGCGCGATTTTCAGGAAAATCGGGATTGGGTCGGGCAGGGTGGCGCGGGTTTCCATGACACCATTCAATAGCGCCGATAATGCCGCAGGCCCCTGCAGATCACGCAGTTTTTCGGTGTTGGGCGATGACACATTGACCGTCGCAAAATCCACATGCGGCCCGCAATGGGCCAGAACAGTGGCAAAATCGGCGGCGCGATCAGCGCTGTCTTTGTTGGCGCCCAGATTCAGGCCAACGGGAATCCCTGCTGTGCGCCGGGCCAGCCGGGTGGCGATGGCCTCCATCCCTTGGTTGTTGAACCCGAACCGGTTGATCACGGCGCGATCTTCGCGCAGGCGAAACAGGCGCGGTTTGGGGTTGCCCGGCTGGGGGCGCGGGGTGGCGGCGCCCACCTCAAGAAACCCGAAACCGGCGCGCGACAGGGGCGCGATGGCTTGGGCGTTCTTGTCAAACCCGGCGGCCAATCCCACAGGGTTGGACAGGGACAGACCCGCCAGCGTTGTCTTTAACCGGGGCGATGTGACCGGGCCGGGGGCCGGGGCCAGCCCCATGTTCAGCGCGCGGATCGACAGGCCATGGGCAAATTCCGGGTCAAACCGGTGCAACAAAGACAGGCCGATCCGCTCGATCATGTCAGATAACACCCTCGGGCAGGCTGTGGGTGCCGCCATCGCTGTTGATAGGTCGGTTCCAAATCACATCACCCAATGATAGCCCCCGATAGAGATGGGGAAACAGATCATCGCCACGGGATTTCTCCCATTTCAGACTGTCGCCCATCGCATCGGATTCACAGGCCAAAAGCACCAGCCCGGTTTCCCCGGCAAAGTGTTTATCCAGCGTTTCCTGAACCTGTGCGGCGGTGGAAAAGTGGATGAAGCCATCAGCGATGTCGACAGGCGCGCCAGCGGTGGTGCCCAGTTCCGACAGGGCCGCCCATTCGGCGGCACGAAAGATTTTATATATTTGCATCCGGGTGTGATGCCCTTTCGCTAAGCGGGGGTCAAGGCAGTGGTGCGCCATTACGCCAACCGGTGCATTGGCCTTTGACAGACGCGGCGGCATTGGCCAATCTGATCCGCATAACCAACCCTGGGGGATTATCATGACACTTCGTTTGCTTTCATCCGTTGCCGCGCTGGCGCTGTCGGCCGGTGTGGCACAGGCCGATTATTCGCTGACGATTCTGCACACCAACGATTTTCACGCCCGCTTCGAACCGATCAGCAAGTATGATTCCGGCTGTTCGGCCGAAGACAACACCGCAGGCGAGTGTTTTGGCGGATCAGCACGGCTGGTCACCGCCATTGCCGATGCACGGGCGCGGTCAAACAACAGCATCCTTGTGGATGGCGGCGATCAGTTTCAGGGCACGCTGTTTTATACCTATTACAAGGGGAAACTGGCCGCCGAAATGATGAACAAAATGGGCTATGACGCGATGACCGTGGGCAACCACGAATTCGACGATGGCCCCGAGGTTTTGCGCGGCTTTACCGAAGCGCTGGATTTTCCCATTCTGATGAGCAATGCTGATATTTCCGGCGAACCCCTGTTGGCCGATGTGATCCAGAAATCGGTGGTGATCGAACAGGGCGGTGAAAAGATCGGCCTGATCGGGCTGACCCCCCAAAACACCGATGAATTGGCCAGCCCCGGCCCCAACGTGATTTTCACCGATCCCAGCGATGCCGTGCAGGGCGAAGTCGATAAGCTGACCGAACAGGGCGTGAACAAGATTATCGTGCTGTCCCACTCCGGCTTTGGCGTGGATCAGGAGGTGGCGGCAAACACCACCGGTGTTGATGTGATTGTCGGCGGACACACCAACACATTGTTGGGCGATATGGACGGCGCGGTTGGCAAATACCCCACCATGGTGGGCGATACCGCCATCGTACAGGCCTATGCCTATGGCAAATTCCTGGGTGAATTGAATGTAACCTTTGATGATGATGGTGTGATTACCGCCGCCGAGGGCGCGCCATTGATCATGGATGGCAACGTGGCCGAGGATTCCGCCACCAAGGATCGTGTGGCCGAGGCCGCCGTGCCTTTGGATGAAATCCGCAACAAGGTGGTGGCCGAAACCACCGAGGCGATTGATGGCGACCGTACGGTGTGCCGGGTGCAGGAATGTGCGATGGGCAACCTGATTTCCGATGCCATGCTGGCCCGCGTGGCCGACCAAGGCATTCAGATCGCCATTCAAAACAGCGGCGGCGTGCGCGCCAGCATTGATGCCGGAGAGGTGACCATGGGCGAGGTTTTGACCGTGCTGCCGTTTCAAAATACCCTGTCGACATTTCAGGTGACCGGTGCGGTGATGTTGGAAGCGTTGGAAAACGCAGTCAGCCAGCATGAAGAGGCCTCAGGCCGGTTCGTACAGGTGGGCGGCATGACCTATGCCTTCGATCTGAGTCAGCCCGTGGGCAGCCGGATTTCCGATGTGATGGTCGGCGGTGAACCGATTGATCCGGCGGCAACCTATGGCGTGGTGTCAAACAATTTCGTGCGCAATGGCGGCGATGGGTTCAGCATGTTCCGCGATGCGGAAAACGCCTATGATTTCGGTCCGGACGTGGCCGATGTGCTGGCCGAATATATGGCGGCAAATGCGCCAGTCTCGCCCGTGGTCGAAGGGCGCATCACGCAAAAGTAAGCGCGCCAAATCTGCTGGCGTGTTTCTGGCGTCGGTTGGATTTGGATATTTTTGGCAAGAAAAAACCAAGGGCCGTTCGTCATGTCGGACGGCCTGATTGTTTGTTAAGGTGGGTTATGTGCGGACGAATGGCAGTCACGCTGCCCCATGATGCGATGGCGCAGATGTTTCAGGCGGCGCCGGGCAATGATTTGCCCGAGGTGCCGAATTATAACGTGTGCCCGACAAATCGTGTGCATGTGGTAGCATCAGACGGCGCGCGGCGGCTTTCGGCGATGCGATGGGGGTTTTTGCCCAATTGGTACAAGGCCGAAAACGATGGGCCGCTGTTGATCAATGCGCGCGCCGAAACCATTGCACAAAAGCCCGCGTTCCGCGACGCCGCGCGCGCCCGGCGGTGTTTGATTCCCGCCAGTGGATTTTATGAGTGGACCAAGGATGCCGAAGGCAACCGATTGCCTTGGTACATCGCCCGCGCCGATGGTGCGCCCTTGGCGATGGCCGGGATCTGGCAAGTGTGGGGAAATGATGACCCGATGGCGACCTGCGCCGTGGTGACCACCGCCGCCAACCCGGCAATGGCAGAAATCCACCACCGGATGCCGGTGATCGTGGCGCCCGAGGATTGGGCGCTGTGGCTGGGCGAGGCGGGGCATGGGGCGGCGGTTTTGATGACGGCCGCGCCCGACGATGCGCTGATCTGGCACCGGGTGGACCGGAGCGTAAATTCAAACCGGGCGGCGGGGCCTGAGCTGATTGATCCGCTGGATGTGGAATGAATTTGATCGCGCTTAGGTTGTATTTGTGGCGCCACAAAAAAAGGCCGCGGCGAACCGCGGCCTGTCCAGTCAGGGAGGAACTATGATGCCATCATGATTATAAACCTGATGACGAAAGAGATGTTTTGCCTGTCTTTTGTGATGCAACTCTTCTTCTGGTTGCATCACACTTCCCGATCACATGGGCGCTTAAATAATAACATAGCGCGATTTTCTGCCTGAAAAAAGGCAAGCCGCGTCAACAGGCGATTTCAGGGCGCGAACACTGGACGTTTGACGTGATTTGGTGCCAATCTGTCACACATTTACCCATGAAGGAGGCATCTGATGCCCGATCCCAGCCTGTCTCGTCTGATTGAAACCGCCCAAGGCGGCGCGCCTTGTGATCTGGTCTTGCGGGG
This sequence comes from Oceaniglobus ichthyenteri, assembly GCF_003057885.1. GTDB lineage: Bacteria > Pseudomonadota > Alphaproteobacteria > Rhodobacterales > Rhodobacteraceae > Oceaniglobus > Oceaniglobus ichthyenteri. The sequence continues at coordinate 41,973 of NZ_QAGK01000002.1, read as the reverse complement.
GGCGACGGTTTTTTGCGTTGTCACCGGCGCGCGGATCAGTGGCGATGTGGCGATCACCGACGGGCAGATTGTGGGCATCGGCGATACATATGACGGGGTCGAGGTGATGGATCTGACCGGCCTCACCCTGGTGCCGGGGTTTATCGACACGCATTTGCATATCGAAAGTTCGCTGGTCACGCCGTTTGAATTTGACCGCTGTGTTGGCCCGCACGGTGTGACGACCGCCATCTGTGACCCCCATGAGATTGCAAATGTCCTGGGGGTGCCGGGGATACAGTATTTTCTGGATGCGGCAATGGAAACGGTGATGGATATCAAGGTGCAGCTGTCTTCCTGTGTACCCTCAACCGATATGGAGACGGCGGGGGCGGCGATTTCAGCGGCGGATTTGCTGCCGCTGCTGGATCATCCTGCGGCGCTGGGCCTGGCTGAGTTCATGAATTATCCGGGTGTTATTCACCGCGATCCGGGGTGTATGGACAAGCTTGAGGCGTTTCGCGGCCAACACATTGACGGGCACGCGCCGCTGTTGTCAGGGCGCGACCTGAACGCCTATATCGCCGCCGGTATTCGCACCGAACACGAGGCGACAAGCGCCGAAGAGGCATTGGAAAAGCTGCGCAAGGGGATGCGGGTGTTGATCCGCGAAGGATCGGTATCGAAGGATTTAGAGGCATTGCTGCCGATATTAAACGATGCGACCAGTGCCTATTGCTGTTTTTGCACCGATGATCGCAATCCATTGGACATCGCCGAGCAGGGGCATCTTGATTACATGATCCGCACGGCGATTGCGCGCGGGGTTAGCCCGCTGGCCGCTTATCGCGCGGCGTCGCTTTCGGCGGCCGAGGCGTTTGGGCTGAAAGATCGCGGGCAGATCGCACCGGGCAAGCGGGCGGATATTGTGGCCGTTGGATCGTTAGAGGCCTGTGATGTGCAGGCGGTGTTGTGCGGCGGCGTGGTGATGGATGCTGCGGCGTTTGAGGCGCGCCGGGTTTTGGCCCCGATAGGGCAGCAATCGGTGAAAGCTCCGCCTGTGGGGGCGGGCGATTTTCGCACCACCAGTAACCGCGCGCAAAGTGATGTGATTGGGGTGATTCCGGGTAAGATTATCACCGAACATTTGCACGAGGATATCGCGGTTGAAAACGGCGATAAGGCCCCTGATCCGGCGCGCGATCTGGCGCGGATCACAGTGATTGAGCGGCATGGAAAGAACGGCAATATCGCCAATGGGTTTGTGCGCGGCTTTGGCATTCAGGCTGGGTCGATTGCATCGACCGTGTGTCATGACCACCACAATATCGCGGTGGTCGGGGTGAATTACGATGACATGGCGCTGGCCGCAAACCGGCTGGGCGAGATTGAAGGTGGTTTTGTCGTGGTGCGGGATGGCGCGGTGTTGGCCGAACTGGCACTGCCGATGGCGGGATTGATGAGTTTGGAGCCGTTTGAAACGGTGCACGCGCGATTGGTGGCCCTGCGCGCGGCGGCGGTGTCATTGGGCGTGGTGCTGGATGAGCCGTTTTTGCAACTGGCGTTTTTGGCGCTGCCGGTGATTCCGATGCTGAAAATCACCGACCGCGGCATGGTTGATGTGACCCGGTTTGAGATCATCGGTTAGTGTGACCAGGCGGAGGGGCCTTGCGGCCCCACGACATTTTTTGTCTGGCGCTTGTGGCGGGCGAAAGGCATGAAATATGCCGCCTTTCACATTTTTGAAAAATATCACCAAGGGGTGAAAAATTCAAACTATTGAAAATGTTCAGAAGTTTCGATTTTTCATAATTTGAAAATCAAATTCAAAAAAATTGAGATGCGGATGGAGGCAACGTAGAACAGGTGTAACGCCACCTAGGAGGATGCGATGAGCTTTCAGAACCCCGTTTTCATTCCCGGCCCGACGAACATTCCAGAAGTTGTGCGCAAAGCGTGTGATATGCCGACGGTCGATCACCGCTCGCCGATTTTCGGGCGCATTTTGCACCCGGCGCGGGCCAATGTGCAAAAGGTTCTGAAATCGGACAGCGCCCATGTGTTTATCTTTCCGTCCACCGGCACGGGCGGGTGGGAAACGGCGATCACCAACACTTTGTCACCCGGTGACACGGTTTTGATCGCGCGCAATGGTATGTTTTCGCATCGTTGGATTGATATGTGCCAACGGTTCGGATTGGATGTTCAGGTGGTGGAAACCCCGTGGGGTCACGGCATTCCGGCGGATCGGTTCGAAGAGATCCTGACCGGGGACAAAGGGAAAGCAATCAAGGCCGTACTGGCCACCCATAATGAAACCGCCACTGGCGTTGTGTCGGACATCGGCGCGATCCGCCGGGCGATGGACGCGGCCGATCACCCGGCGCTGTTGCTGGTGGATGGGGTCAGTTCCATCGGGTCGATGGATTTTCAGTTCGATGCCTGGGGTGTCGATGTGGCGGTGACCGGATCGCAAAAGGGTTTCATGCTGCCTGCCGGTTTGGCGATTGTCGGATTTTCCGACAAGGCGCGCGGATCTGTAGAAATGGCGCAATTAAAGCGCACCTTCTTTGATATTCGCGATATGGAAAAGGCATATGCCAACAACGCCTATCCCTATACCCCCGCTGTGGGGCTGATGAATGGGTTGCTGATCAGTTCGCATATGTTGCTGGACGAAGGATTGGACAATGTTTTTGCCCGCCATCGCCGGATTGCCAGCGGGGTGCGCGCGGCGGTTGCGGCATGGGGGCTGAACCTGTGCGCGGTGTCGGATGATGTGCAATCTGATACGGTCAGCGCGATTGTGACCCCCGAAGGGTTTAACGCCACCGATATCGTGACCCATGCTGCCGATGCTTACGGTGTGGCATTCGGGGTGGGATTGGGCGAGGTTGCGGGCAAGGTATTTCGCATTGGCCATCTTGGATCGCTCACCGATGTGATGACCCTGAGCGGGATTGCCACGGCCGAGATGTGCATGGCCGATCTGGGCCTGGATATTCCCCTGGGCAGTGGCGTTGCGGCGGCGCAAAAGGCGTTTATGGTGGGGGCCAATGCCAAAATGAAGGCAGCAGCACAATGAAGGACAGTGGTGATATGATACTCCCGACCTATGACGATGTGATTGCGGCCCATGAGCGGATCACCCCCCATATTCACCGCACGCCGGTTCTGACCTCGTCCTATCTGAACGAGCTGACGGGGGCCGAACTGTTTTTCAAATGCGAGAATTTTCAAAAGGCCGGCGCGTTCAAGGTGCGCGGTGCGTCCAATGCGGTGTTCGGGTTAAGCGATGCCGAGGCACGCAACGGTGTCGCCACCCATTCAAGCGGCAATCATGGATCATCTCTGGCCTATGCCGCCGGGCGGCGGGGTATTCCGTGCCATGTGGTGATGCCGCGTACCGCCCCCCAGGCCAAAAAGGATGCGGTTTTGGGCTATGGCGGGATCATCACGGAATGCGAGCCATCGACAACCAGCCGCGAAGAGGTGTTTGCCAAGATCCATGCCGAAACCGGCGCCGATTTCGTGCACCCCTATAATGACCCGCGGGTGATTGCCGGGCAGGGGACGTGCAGCCGCGAATTGCTGGAGCAGACCGACGGATTGGATGCGGTGATTGCACCCATCGGCGGTGGTGGCATGATTTCGGGCACCTGCCTGACCCTGTCCAACATTGCGCCCGAGGTTAAGGTGTACGCCGCCGAACCCGAACAGGCCGATGATGCGGCGCGGTCGTTTCGGGCCGGGCATATCATTGCCGATGACGCGCCTGTGACCGTTGCCGACGGGCTGAAAGTGCCATTGAAAGAGCTGACATGGCATTTCGTGCAGCGCCATGTCACCGATATTCTGACTGCGTCCGAGGATGAAATCATCGCCGCCATGCTTTTGACCTGGCAGCGGATGAAAATCGTGATGGAGGCAAGCTGCGCTGTGCCCCTGGCGACGATCCTGAAAAACCCCGAGGTGTTTCGCGGCAAACGGGTGGGCGTGATCATCACCGGCGGCAATGTAGATTTGAAAAAACTGCCCTGGATGTAGGGGCCTGAGGAGGATTCGACATGAAAGATGTGAATTTGGACGATTTCGAAGTGGGCTATGACATTCCGGCCCATATCGGCATGGATGAGGCGGACATTTGCACGCCTTGTCTGGTGCTGGATCTGGATGCGATGGAGCGCAACATCAAGAAGATGGGCGACTTTGCCAAGGCCAACGGAATGCGTCACCGCAGCCATGGCAAAATGCACAAGTCCGTGGATGTGCAGGAAATTCAACAGGATCTGGGCGGGGCTTGTGGCGTGTGCTGTCAAAAGGTGTCTGAGGCCGAGGTGTTCGCCCGTGGCGGAATCACGGATATTCTGGTGTCAAACCAGGTGACGCAGCCGGAAAAGATTGACCGCCTCGCGCGTCTGCCGAAACTGGGTGCGCGCACGATTGTCTGTGTCGATGATTTGGACAATGTGCCCAATCTGTCGGCGGCCGCGGTCAAGCATGGCACGCAGATCGAATGCCTGGTGGAAATTGATTGCGGCGCTGGGCGCTGTGGCGTCACCACCACCCCGGAAGTTGTGGCAATTGCCAAGGCGATTGATGCCGCCGAGGGGCTGAAATTTTCGGGGCTTCAGGCCTATCAGGGCGCGATGCAGCATCTTGACAGCTATGACGAGCGCAAAGCCAAAACCCAGATTGCCATCGATATGGTGAAAGACGCGGTTGACGCGTTGAAGGCCGAAGGGCTGGAGTGTGACATCGTCGGTGGTGGCGGCACCGGATCGTATTATTTCGAAGGGGCCTCGGGCGTATATAACGAACTTCAGTGTGGATCATATGCGTTCATGGATGCCGATTATGGCCGGATTTTGGACAAGGACGGCAACCGCATCGACGAAGGCGAATGGGAAAACGCATTGTTCATTCTGACCAGTGTGATGAGCCACGCCAAGCCCGACAAAGCGATTGTTGATGCCGGGCTAAAGGCGCAATCGGTGGATTCGGGCCTGCCCACGATCTATGGGCGGGACGATGTGAAATACGTCAAATGTTCCGATGAACACGGCGTCGTGGCCGACCCGGATGGTGTGCTGAAGGTAAACGACAAGCTGAAGCTGGTGCCGGGCCATTGCGACCCAACCTGTAACGTGCACGATTGGTATGTGGGCGTGCGCAACGGCAAGGTTGAAACGCTGTGGCCGGTATCGGCCCGTGGCAAAGCGTTTTAAGGGCTTGTTATTGGATATTTAAGAGCAAGAAAAAGGGGCAGGGTGGTTTCTGCCCCTTGTTGCTGTGATATGCGACGACACGGGAACTGATTTGACATCGGCGGCGCGGTCAGACGATATCGCCGTGATGGGGGGACGATGCGGATTGCGATCAATGGATTTGGACGGATCGGGCGTACGATTGTGCGCGCGCTGTTCACATCGCGCCGCGACAGCGGGGTGACGATTGCGGCGATCAACGATATCGCAGCGGCCGATTTATGTGCCTATCTGTTTGAATACGACAGTGTTTTCGGCCCATTCCCGGGAACGGTGAGCGTTGGCGATGGCGCGCTGACAATCAATGGCACCGCGATCCCGTTCTATCATGGCGATGACATTTCAACCTTTGATTTTGGCGATGTCGATCTGGTGTTGGAATGCACGGGCAAGGCCAACAGCCGCGCCGTGGCCGAACGCGGCCTGCGCGCCGGGGCGCGGCGGGTATTGATTTCGGGGCCATCGGCGGCGGCGGATGCAACGGTGGTATTGGGCGCAAACGAAGGCGCGGCGGGGGATTACCCCATCGTTTCAAACGCATCCTGCACCACCAATGCGCTGGCACCTTTGCTGGCGGTGCTGGACAGTGCATTTGGCGTTGATCATGGCCATATGACCACGATCCATTGTTATACCAGCAGTCAGCCGATGATTGACACGCCGCGCGGTGATTTCGCGCGCAGCCGGGCGGGCGCGCTTTCGATGGTGCCCACCACCACCAGCGCCACGGCGCTGATCGACACGGTGCTGCCGCACCTCACCGGGCGGATCACCGGTGCGGCGGTGCGTGTGCCCACGGCCAGTGTTTCGGCGGTGGATCTGATCGTGCAATTGCATGGCAAACCCGATCACGCCGCGATTGAGGCGGCATTGCGCGGCGCGGTCGGGCCTGTTCTGGGCTGGACCGACCGGCCCTTGGTTTCGACAGATTTGCGCGCGCGCCCCGAATCCCTGATCATTGCTGGGCCGGAACTGATGGTACAGCCGGGAGGCATGGCGCGGATTTTCGGCTGGTATGACAACGAATGGGGATTTTCCAACCGGATGATCGACATGGCGATCCGGCTGGCATAGCGCCATGCGGCGATTTCGGGGGATTTTCAACGCGATATCGCGAATGTTTGATGCAGGGCGGGGGGAAACAGCGCAAATGCCCCTGCACCTTGGGCGGGATACTGCTAAACTCTCGGTGTCTTAGAAAGCTGTTCATGAACGATTCGTTGTCTTTTTCCGATAATGCGCAAGAAATGATCGCCTGTCCTCAATGCGACGCGCTGCATTGTGCCGAGGCGCCGCGCCCCGGTGAGCGGGCCATGTGCGTGCGCTGTCATACCGTATTGATCCAGCCGCACAAAGGCGCGGGGCTGCGGGTGATTGCCATGTCACTTGGCATCATGATCCTGATGTTGGGGGCGACGTTTTTTCCGTTTCTGCAGGTGCGGGTGGCGGGATTGAAAAACGCCAGTTCGGTGTTTGATGCGGCGCTGGCATTCATGGATGGGCCGATGGTGATCTTGTCGGTCATGGTGACGCTGCTGATCGTGCTGATCCCGATTTTGCGCGCATTTCTGGTGGTCTATGTTTTGACGCCGGTGGTGTTTGACCGCGCGCCATGGTCGCGGGCCGCGATGGCATTTCGCTGGGCCGAGGCGCTTAGACCGTGGTCGATGGCGGAAATTTTCGTGATCGGCGTGGCGGTCGCCCTGGTCAAGGTTTCCGATCTGGCACGGGTTGATTTTGGCCCGGCGTTCTGGATGTTTGCCGCCCTTGTCGTGGTCAGCATGTTTCAGGATGGCTATATGTGTCGCTGGTCGATCTGGAAATCCCTTGATCAAGGCGACCGCGCATGAGCGCGGCACCGGTTGTCACCGCGCGTCAGAGTGGGCTGATCGCCTGTACGCGCTGCACACGGGTCTGGCCCATGGGGCACACCCGCTGTGGGCGGTGCGGTGGGCGGCTGACCTCACGCGACAACAGCAGCCTGCAACGGGTCTGGGCCTGGTGGCTGGTCGGGATCATTTGTTACATCCCGGCCAATATCTATCCGATGTTGCGCACACGCACCCTGTTCATGACCGATGAAAGCACCATTGTGGCGGGTGCCGTGGAAATCGCCCAACACGGCAGTTATGGGATTGCCGCGATCATCATCATCGCTTCGGTGTTGATTCCGGTGGGTAAATTCATCGCCATCGCCTATCTCGCGCTGAGCTTGCGGCACCGGGTTCGGCTTTCGGCCCATGGGCGGCATCGGCTGTATGAGGTGGTCGAATTTATCGGCCGCTGGTCGATGATTGATGTGTTCGTGGTGGCCATCCTCAGCTCTTTGGTGCAATTAAGCACCGTTGCGACGATCAATCCCGGCCCGGCAGCCATAACTTTTGCGCTGTCGGTGATATTCACCATGCTTGCCGCGCTCAGCTTTGATCCACGGCTGATCTGGGACAACCCAAAGGACACGGCCCCTTGACCGACGAAAATATCCAACCATCGACGCCCGAAATCATGCCCGCCCGCAAAAGCCTGTGGCAGCGATTGTCACTGGTGTGGCTGGTGCCGGTGGGTGCTTTGGCGGTGTCGCTGTGGGTGGTGTTCACCACCTATAATGACCGTGGGCCAGTGATTGAAATCGCATTTCCCAGCGCCTCTGGCGTGAAGGCCGGCGAAACCGAACTGCGGTATCGCGATGTGGCGGTGGGTCTGGTTGAAGATGTGCGGTTTTCCGAAGGGTTGGACGATGTTCTTGTGACCGTGCGTCTGGAAAAGAACGTCGCCCGGTTTGTCGACGCCGATGCGCAATTCTGGGTGGTCAGCCCGCAGGTGTCGGCCCAGGGGGTATCGGGGTTGGATACCGTGTTGTCGGGCGTTTATATCGAGGGCAACTGGAACACCACCGTCGACGCGCCAGCCGCCAGTTTTCGGGGGTTGGATCGCCCGCCTCTGATCCGTTCGGGGCAGGAGGGCATCGCGATCACGCTACGTTCGTCCAATGTGGAGGGGTTAAGCGAAGGCACCCCGATCCTGTATCGCGGGATCACCGTGGGCAAGGTGGCCAATCTGCGCCTGTCCGATGATGGTGTCGCGGTGATTGCCGATGCATTCATTCGCGCGCCCGAAGACCGGCTGATCACCACTGCGACGCGATTCTGGGATACGTCGGGTTTCACCTTTTCCTTTGGCGCCAGCGGCGCGCAGCTCAGCGTGTCATCACTGGCGTCGCTGGTGGCGGGGGGCGTGGCGTTTGATACCATCGTTTCCGGCGGTGAGGCGGTGGGTGATCAGGAAACATTTCAGCTGTTTGCCGATGAAAACACCGCCCGCAACAGCGTGTTCACCGATGGCGGCGAAGGACCAAAATTGGATCTGGCGGTGGTGTTCGAAGGATCGGTCAGCGGTCTGGCCGTGGGCGCGGCGGTTGAATTTCAGGGCATCAATGTGGGCCGGGTTACCGCCATCACCGGCGTGGTGGACGAAGAACGGTTTGGCGACAATGCGGTGCGCCTGTTGGCCACTGTTTCGCTGCGGCTCAGCAAACTGGGCCTGTCGGCGTCGTCAACCCCGCAACAGGCGCTGGATTTTCTCGAAGCGGCGGTGGATCGCGGGGTGCGCGCACAGTTGCAGAATGCCTCGATCCTGACGGGCGGGTTGAAAGTGGCGCTGTTGGTGCCTGATTTTTATGGCCCGCTGTTGCCCGAAGATATCGATCGCACCGCCGATCCCTATCCGATCTTTCCGTCGGTTCAGGCGAATATTTCCGATTTCAACGATACCGCCGAAGGGGTGTTCAACCGGATCAACGAACTTCCTGTGGAAGAGCTGCTTGGGTCGGCCATCAATGTCATGGACAGCGTCAACAGGTTGTTGAACGACGAAGGCACCACCGGCACCCCGGCCGAGGTTCTGGCGCTGATTTCCGACATGCGCAGCCTGGTCGGGTCGGGCCCGGTGCAGGCCCTGCCGGATCAGGCCGGGGCGGTGATGGCCAGCCTTGAGGGCAGCGTCGCGTCCTTTGAGCGGCTGTTGCTGTCTATCGAAGAGCAAGACGCCGTAAAACGGTTGGTTGCGGCGTTGGATGCGGCCGAGCAGGCGGCAGATGCCGTCAGCCTTGCGGTGTCGGATGTTGATACTTTGGTCACCGATCTGCAGGCTGTGTCGCGCAGTGCCGATGCCTTGCTGATCACGGCCAACGGTTTGCCGCTTGACGCGCTGATCGCACAGGCGACGACGGTGTTGAACAGCGCCGATTCCCTGTTCACGGATCCCGCCACCCTTGCCCTGCCCAACGAATTGCGCACCACCGTGGCCCAAGCCCGCGGTGTGATCGAAGATCTGCGCACCAGCGGCGTGATCGAACAGGTGTCAACCACCCTCACCGCAACAGAAAAGGCGATCGGCGATGTGGCAACGGCGCTGATGCCGGTGATTGAATCCGCTGATGCGGGGCTGGCGGGTGTACCCGCGTTGATCACCGAACTCGAAGGCGTGGCGCAGGATGCGCGCGCGCTGATCGTCACGGCCAACGCGCTGCCGCTGAATGATCTGGTGACGCGCGCCGGAGGCGTGATTACCAGCGCCAATGCCCTGTTGAATGATGCCGCCACCCGCGCCCTGCCCGGGCAGGTGGGTGCGGCAATCGAGGCGGCGCGCGGCACGCTGGATGATTTGCGCGCTTCAGGTGTGATTGACGCCGCCGATGCGGCATTGACCCAGGCCAGCGATGCCGTGACCCGGATCACCGACGCCCTGATGCCGGTGCTGAACACGGCGCAATCGGCGATGATCAGTCTGGATGCCGCCGCCATCGATTTGCCGCGCCTGACCGCCCGGGCCGATGCCATTGCCGCCGAAATTGAAACATTGGTCGGATCAGCCGGTGAGATTCCGCTGGATCAACTGGCCGAACGCGCCCGAGTTCTGATCGACAGTGCCAATACTCTGATCGGCTCTGCCGATACCCGGGCGGTGCCCGGCGCGCTGAACGCCGCCTTGGCCCAGATCGAGGGCGTTTTGAACGATATGCGTAACGGCGGGTTGATCGACAATGCCAATAAAACCCTGGTTGCCACGGAAAACGCCGCCTCGGCGGTGGCCCGCGCAACCGAAGATTTGCCGGGCCTCGTCAACCGCATGAACCGCCTGTTGGCCGAGGCCGAAAAGGTGGTTGGCGGATATGACGCCAATGGCCAGTTGGGCAGCGAGGCAAAATCGACCCTGCGCGACATCCGCGCCGCTGCCAAATCCGTTTCCACTCTGGCCCGCTCGATCGAGCGGAGCCCGAATTCATTGTTGTTTGGACGTTGATATGAAGATTGCCCTTGCCACTGTTCTGGCCCTTACCCTGGCGGCGTGCACGTCAACACCCACTTTGCGCTATGCGGTGCCACAGGTGCCAGCGGGCGAAAAGATTCGCATCGGCGTGGGGTCGGTCGAGGTGCGCGAGGTCAATCTGCCGCTCTATGCCGAGCTTGAAACAATCGCCATTGAACTGCCCAATGGTGAGGTGGTCAGCGATGAAAACCTGTTATGGGCCGATAACCCGATCCGCGCCGTCACCCAAGGGCTGGCTGATGCATTGTCGATTTTGACCCGGGCCAATGTGGCCGCCGAACCCTGGCCGCTCAGCGATTATGCCGATGCCCGGCTTGAGGTGCGGTTTTCCCAAGCCCTGGCGCGGGCCAACGGCAATTACCAGATGACCGGGCAATATTTTGTGACCTTCCCGAATGGTGGCCGCCGCGATGTGGCGCGGCGTTTCGATATTTCGGTGCCCTATACTGCCGGAAATGCCAACGCGATTGCCACGGCGCAAGGTCAGGCCGTGACCATTCTGGCCCGCGCCATTGCAAAGGACGGTCTGTAGCAATGTCCAACATGCGCCCCCTGCAATTCGTGCAGGGGGGCGCATGGACTTCGCGGGCGATCCATTCAGGGATTTCCCCCTGTTTGACCCGCACCTGAACCATTTCCGATCAGGCCGATTCCCGGGTTATCCGGATGCGGTAATCTAGCGTGTTTAACCCTAACACCGGGTTAACAGATTGAGGAAAAACTCAGGTTTCCATCCAGATGGTCACCGGCCCGTCATTGACCAATGCCACCTTCATATCGGCCCCGAACCGCCCTGTGGCCACGGCAATGCCCTGTGCCTGAACAGCCCCGGCAAAGTGGTGATACAACGCTTCGCCCTCGGCGGGGGCGGCCGCGGTGGAAAATCCCGGGCGATTGCCGCTTGATGTATCAGCGGCCAAGGTGAATTGCGACACGATCAGTGCGCCGCCGTGGGTATCCAACACAGACCGGTTCATTTTCCCGGCATCGTCTTTGAATATCCGCAGCTTGGCGATTTTGGCGGCCAATTTATCGGCCTCGGCCTGCGTATCACCCGCCATCGCGCAGACCAGAATCAGCAGGCCCGGCCCGATTTCACCCACCACGGCGCCCTCAACGGTGACGCGCGCCTCGCTCACCCGTTGTAAAAGCGCCCTCATAATTCGGACCGGTGCGGCGGGTTGGCCCCTGCACGGCTGACGGTAATGGCAGCGGATTTTACCCCAAGGGTCAGCGCCCGGCGCACCAAATCTTCTGACAGTGCCGCGATGGCGGATTTGTTCAGCACCCCGGCATCATCAAGGGCCGATAACACTCCGGCGTTGAACGTATCGCCCGCGCCAACCGTATCAACGACTGTTACCTTTTCTGATGGCACGAACACCGATCCATTGGCGGTGTACCCCGTGGCACCTTTTGCGCCCTCGGTGATGCACACCAGTGACGGGCCCTTGGCCAACAACCCAGCCGCCAGATCAGCCAGATCGCCCGACCCTTGCAACCAATGCAGATCATCATCTGACAGTTTCACGATGTCGGCGGCATGCATCATCCGTTCGATCCGGGCGCGATATGCCGCCTCTTCGGTGATGAATGAGGGGCGAATGTTCGGGTCGATCATGATCACCCGCTTGGCCGTTTCCCGCCCTGCCAGTGTTTCATAGGCGGTGCCGCACGGGTCAACCACAAGGCTGATGCCGCCGAAAAACAGCGCCGATTCGTCGTGAAGCGTTGGTAAATCTTCGGCGGTAAGGCTGCGCCCGGCGGTGTTTTCATCGTAAAACGCATAGGTAGCATTGCCATCGACGAACTTCACAAAGGCCAATGTCGTGGAGCGCGCGGAACGGTGCGCCGGGCGGGTATCAACGCCCGAGGCGGCCAGACTATCAACCAGCATTTCACCAAACAAATCATCGGACAAACCCGAGAAAAACCCCACCTTGTTGCCAAGCCGGCCAAGGGCAATGGCGGTGTTGAACACCGCGCCGCCGGGGTAGGGGGCAAATGCGGTTTCGCCGGCCGTGGTTTCACGCGGCAGCATATCGATCAGGGCCTCGCCACAACACAGGATCATCTGCGCCTCCTTTGGGTAGGTTTGGATACTGTTATCGCTAACGTGCAGAAAAACTCAGCCCTGCTGGGCATAGACAAAGCCAACCAAACCGGCAACGATGGCAATCAAGATCACTGCGATGGTGATTTTGATCGCAGAATAGGGGCGTTCGCCCTGTACCTGACCGCTTTGGCCATTCACCACAAAGCGATAGGTTTTGCCGTTGTATTTATAGGCGGCCAACCACACCGGCAGCAGGATATGTTTGAACGTCACATCCGATACGGCGGTTTCAATTCCATGCACGCGCTGCCGGTCGCCGCCGATGTCAAACCGCACGTCGCGTTCGATCGAGCGGTCCATATAGGCGCGCGCCTCGTCATATCCTTCGGCCAGTTCCACCTGATAGCCTTCGGCGCGAAATCCGGCCAGAAATTCGGGGGTGTATGGCATCAGGGCCGAAAGATCCCAAGGTTGCAGCGCGTCGGTAAACCGTTTGGGAAGTGAACGTGAGGCCAGCACCAGCACATCGTCAAAAAATCGCGCCACCCGCCCTGAAACGGCGCGCCAGCGTACCTTTTGCACCTGTACGGTTTGGCGTTTGCCATCGCGCACGACGGTTTGGGTTTCATAATACACCGTGCCCCGTTCGCCGCGATAAGCACTTTTGGTATCGGCATCAAAGGTCCAGTAGGGCACATAGATACCCTGCATTTTCCGCCCCTTACGGGCATATTCGCGCAATCCGTTGGGCGCGAACCACAGCCGCCCCAACCATGTGTTCATCGCATCACGCGCCTGTGTTTCGGTCTGGGCAAAGGGCAGAACGGCGCGCGGTTTGATATGTCGGTGTTCGCCCGTGTCGGTAACCACCGGCGTGGCGCAAAACGGGCATTCGGTGGCGTGGGTATCGGCACCCAATTCCACCTCGGCCCCGCAATTGGGGCATTGGGTGACACGGGTGGTTTCAATTTCGATCTCAGGCAGGCGGGCCTCGATCGCGTCCTTGAAATCAAGCTCGCGGATTGGGGGCAGGGTGGGGCGGGTTGCCGCGATCTGTTCCTCATTGCCGCAATGATCGCAAATCAACAGACCCTGTTCCGGGGCGAACCGCATGTCCGACCCACAAGTGTCACAAGGAAAACGATGGTTTTCAATACTCATCACAGGAGCCTTTGGTTAAAAACGAAGCACCGGATCCAAGCCGTACAAAGGCGCGCGGGCTGGCATCATACGCCCGGCGGCGGGGGCGGCGGCATCACAGTGAACAACTGGGCCAATTCGCCCACATCTTCGGCCCGCATCCATCCATCCTGGCCTTGGGTCCAGACATGGGTATCGCGGCGCAAGGTGCCGTCGGTTACCATGCGCCCCAGGCTGGCCTTGGAAAATGGCCCCTTGGTCGCGCCATTTTCGGCGATGTGCCAAACGTGTTCAACAGGTGGCGGGGGCGGGGGGGCTGGGGCGACGGGGCGTGGCCCCCACGGGCCGGTTTGCGCCATCTGTCCGCCCATGGCCATGCCCATGCCCGCGCCCATTCCGGTGGCCATTGCCGCGCCTGCCGCGCTTTCGGCATTGCCCAATGCCTCGGCGGTTTGAAACTGTGTATAGCGATTCAGATCACCGACCACGCCCATCGAGGTGCGTTTGTCCAACACCGCCTCAACCGCCGGAGGAAGCGAGATATTTTCGACATATAATTCAGGAATAACAAGGCCATAGGATGTGATTGTTTCGCTGATCTTTTCCGCCACAAGTCGCCCCAGATCGCGGGTGTTGGCCGCCATGTCCAAAACAGGAATCCCCGATGTGGCCAGAACGCGGGAAAATTCCTGTACGATGATGTTGCGGATTTGATAGCTGATTTCATTCATCGTGAATTCGCCATCGGTGCCAACAATTTCCGACATGAACCGTGCCGGATCAGACACTTTGACCGTATAGGTGCCATAGGCGCGCACGCGGGTCGGGCCAAATTCGGGATCGCGCAGGATGATCGGGTTTTTCGTGCCCCATTTCAGATCGGAAAACCGGGTGGTGTTGATAAAATAGATTTCCGATTTGAACGGGCTTTTGAATCCATGATCCCAGTGTTGCAGGCTGGTCATGATCGGCATGTTGTTGGTTTCCAACATATACAGACCGGGGGTGAACACATCGGCCAACTGGCCCTCATGGATGAACACCGCCGCCTGGCCTTCGCGCACGGTCAGTTTGGCACCGTATTTGATTTCGTGACCGTGGCGTTCAAACCGCCACACCATGGTATCGCGGGTGTCGTCCGTCCAATGAATGACATCGATGAATTGGCCGGACAGAAAATCGAAAATTGACATGTTACCCTCTTGTCTGCGCGGCGCGATCAAACCATGAATTTTTGCGCGGGCCAAGGGCCTTGACCCGATGGTGCGGTTGCGTCGGCATCATATCCGCCGAACCGGCCGGGTTGCGCATTTGTTCAACTTTCGCCGCCCATTAATTCGGCGGCGATGATCTGTGCCACGCGGCGCGCCTGAAACTGGTTCATGCCCGGGCGCATCCGTTTATCATAAAGCATTTTCAACAGCATTTCATCATGGGTGGTCAGCAACGCGAATTCTTCGTCATCGTTGAAAATGGATGGCCGCGCGGCGGGGCTGTCGTTTGACAGGCCCAGCCCTTGGGTGATTTCTTCGTGCAGACAGGACAGGCGCAACAGATCGGGATGTTCGGCGCGAATAATCGCAACGGCCTGGGTGTATCGCCCGGAATTATCGCCATCCAACGCGAACACCAGACAATAGGACGAGCGCGGCATGTCGGTGACCGTGCGCACCGCCAGATCGCTGATGCCGGGCACCAGTTTGCGCAAACGCGGGCCAAGGGCGCGGCGCTCGGCCTCGTTGACGATGAAAATGTTGTAATTCCCGCCTGAACTGACCTGGCTGATCGGCAGGCCCGTGAGACGGCTGAGCCGGGCGGCAAAACCGGCGATCACGGCGCGGTCCTTGGTGCGGGTGGCGGCGGGAACGGTGGCGCCGAATTCGACCTCCATCCGCACCGGAATTTCCCAACGGTGCAGGCGGCTGGCGGTTGGACGCGCAATCAGCGCCCCACCGACGCTGGCATATTCTTCATAAAGCGCGATGCGAATGAAATTTTCCACCAACTGGCGCGCGCCAAACGGGGTATCGGCCCCGCCGCCGTCACGGCGCAACAGCCCCTGCGCCAGCAGACTGTTTTGAACCCGCAGATAATATTGCGCCAATTCCCGGCTTTCGGCATCGGGAACCGCTGCAGGTTTGGGTTTCGGGGCGGGCTGGGCCAGTTTTTCGGGCCGCGCGGGCGGGCGCGGCACCGGATCAACCGCCACGGGTGTCTCACATCCCGCGGCCCCGATCAGCGCCAGAAATGCGCCCGTTATGCCCCACCCGGCCCGCACTCCATTCAGCCCGGAATTGACGTGGCGGGGGTGTCGGCGGGGCCGGTGCTCCGGGACTTGGCCGATGACAGGGTGTCTTTCAATTCGGCCTCCATCTTGCGCAGCTCCTCTTCGGCGGCGGCGCGTTTGGCTTTACCCTCATCCGCGATCTGCAGCGATTCCTGAATCGTGGCGATCAGATCGGCATTGGCGGTTTTCACGGCTTCGATGTCGAACACGCCACGCTCCATTTCTTGGCGCACCACGCGATTTGAATCGCGCAGGTTCTTGGCGTTTGAGGTCAGCAATTCATTGGTCAGGTCATTGGCCTCGCGCACCGATTCCGCCGCCTCGCGCGAACGTTGGATCGTCACCGCCTGGGCCAGTTGGGTTTCCCACAGGGGCACGGTGTTCACCAAGGTGCTGTTGATTTTCGTCACCAGAGATTTGTCGTTTTCCTGAACCAATCGGATGCTGGGCAGGGATTGCATGGTGACCTGACGGGTCAGTTTCAGATCATGCACCCGACGCTCAAGATCATCGCGCGCGGCGCGCAGATCGCGCAACTGCTGGGCAATCATCACACCTTTGTCTTCTGGCGCGGCGTCAACCTCGGCCTGCTTTTCGGCAATCTCATTTGCGTCCAGGCGTTTCAGTTTTTCTTCGCCGGCAGCGATATACAGGGCCAGTTCGTCATAGAAGGCGAGGGTCTTATCATACAGGATATCAAGCGATTTGATATCCTTGAGCAGGGTGTGTTCATGGGTCAGCAGCGTGTCGGTGATGCTGTCGATCTGGCCTTGCACGTCTTCGAACCGGGCGGTGAATTTCGCCATCGGGGCCATTTGCCCGGTCAGCTTTTCCCACCATGACCGTTTGCGCCGCACATCCAGTTCCGACACCGAAAAGCCGCGAATCGTCGTCACGATCTGGCGCAGGCTGTCGCCCGCGGGCCCGACATCCTTGTTGCGCACATCGGCCAGCATGGATTGGCTGATCACCTGCAATTCGGCTTGGGCGTTCGATCCGAAGGATACGATGGAATTCGTATCATCCATATCGATCTCGGCGATCCGGCTTTCGATTTCAGCGGCCACCGGGGCCTCGGCCAATTCAAACGGAATAACCTCGGTCGTGGGTTCCGACAGCACAACCGCCGCCACCTGATCAACTTCGGATGTGGTGCTGGCGGCCTTTTGGGCAACGGTGTTGGGCATAGGTTACTCTCCCTCGGGAATATTTATAGTTAACGGTCAATCGGACCGCGTGCCAAGCCTTCGCGCGCCAGACGGTCGCGCAAAACCTCGATTTCCACATCCAGATCGCTGCGATCTTCCAAAAGCAGCTTTTGCGTGCGTGCTGCGAAGCCCTGTTCCAGATCATCCAGAAGCGCCATGTAATCGGCACGGGCCTTGGCATCGCGGGTGCGGGCGTAGATATCGGCGAATTTCGCCGTCGCATCGCGCGCACCCAAAAGATAAACGCCCAGAAATTTGCGCGCGGCGGTTAAATCGCGGGGGTCTTCTTCGACTGTGCGGCACATGTCACGCGCGGTGGCGATAAACCGATCCACCCGGGTTTCGGCGGGGCGGTCGCCCGCGCGCAGAATGGCGTCTTTCATCGATTTCAAATGCGCCTCGGCCTCGTCCACGACGCGCGCCACACGGTCGGCCTGAAACTGATCAACCCCGGCCACGCCCTTGTCGCGCCAGGGATCAGCGCCAAACGCCAAAAAATGCAACCCACCGCCCAGCCCGGCAAAAATCACCGGTGCGACCAGATCGCCCCCCGCAGCGCCCGCCACCGCCAGGCCCAGCCCGGTCAGCACCGCGCCAAACAATTTGCGGGGAATGGCGGGGCGTTTGGCCACCTTGCGGGCATCGAATGCCTCGTGCGCCAACACGCCTTCGCGGGTCAGCCATGCGGCAAGCATCAGAATGCCAAATGCGACCAAATTAAACGCCAGACCAGCGGGGTCTTTGAAAAACGCAAAGATCACCAATGGAAAAGGGGCCACAAACAGCGCGTTGACCAAGGCACCGGCGCGCGAGGGCGATTTGCCCTCCCATTGGGGGCGGTTTGGGGCGTTTGTGGGGCCATCGGGGCTGTGTTTGCCACCAAATCGTTGCGCCATCTCAGGCGCCTCCCCAGATCGAAACATATAGGATAAGCGCCAGCAGCAGGATGCCGGATAGTCGTTGCATGGTTCCATTCCCCATCTCGGCCCGCGCCAATTGCGCCCGCCCGGCCTGGGCCATACGCCCCACGCCGTTGGCCACACCCATGGCCAAACCCATCAAAACCGCCAGAAACAGCAGCACGATTATCAATCTGGCCATAACAAAAGGCCCCTTCGATTCAATAAAACCAATCTAAGCCATCACACCGGATATTCACAGGGTCCAGCCCGTAATGGGCCGCGTTTTACCGGAAAATTTCCGCCGATACCTCGATCAATTCGCCCGGACGATTGGGGCAATGCCTAAAAATCAATCACCCGGTCCACAAAGCACCAATTGCAATGCGAATGGAAACAAGCGCGCAGCACGGGCAAAGTTCCGATAATTTATTTGCGGGTTCGCTGGGCGCCCTTGTCTGATCCGGCTTGGCGTGTTCGCGCGGGTTTCAAACGCGGCGCGCCTTCCATGCCCAACTGATCGCGCATGACGCGGCCTTTGATTTCTTCCACCTCACCGGGTTTCAGATCGTTCAGGCGGAATGGCCCATAGCTGATGCGGATCAACCGGCCCACTTTCAACCCGACACTGTCAAGCACGCGGCGCACTTCGCGGTTCTTGCCTTCGCGCAGACCAACGGTCAGCCAGGCATTCGCGCCCTTTTGCCGATCAAGGGTGATTTCCATGCCCTGAAACCGTTCGCCATCAATCGTAACACCGCGCCGCAAGGGGGCGAGATCGGGTTCGTTCGGGGTGCCGTTGACCCGCACCCGGTATTTGCGCAACCAGCCGGTGCTGGGCAATTCCAACTGGCGTTTGATGCCGCCATCATTGGTCAGCAAAAGCAACCCTTCCGAGTTCAGATCAAGCCGCCCGACCGACATCACCCGTGGCATTCCCTCGGGCAGATTATCAAACACCGTGGGGCGGCCTTTTTCGTCGCGCGCGGTGGTCACCAGACCGACAGGTTTGTGATACAGCCACAGGCGCGGCGGCGCGGGTGGTTCAACCGGTTTGTCATCAACCGTGATCACATCCGCCTCGGTCACGTTCAGGGCGGGCGATGAAATATGCCGCCCGTTCACCTTGACGCGGCCAGCTTCGATCATCCGCTCGGCGTCGCGGCGGCTGGCAATTCCGGCGCGGGCCAGAACCTTGGCGATTCGATCACCGGACGGAGGGGAAGGTTTATCCATCCGTCACCTTTACTGTGCCTGCGGCACGGTTGAAAGGGTGGACGACGCATTCTGGCGGGGGTTTGCGCATTTGGCCGGCTTGACCTGAGCGGCGGTCGTGACATTTGGAAGGTAGATGGTTTAATGCGGCCCCCGGTGTATCGTGGAGGATTGGCGTGCAGATCAAGATTATGGATTCCAGAGTGTCGGATTGGGGCCCGCCCCGATACCAGACCGAAGGCGCGGCAGGTGTGGATTTGTACGCCTGCACCGAAGGCATTGCGCACATCACACCTCAAGAACCGGCTGTTCTGATCCGTTCGGGAATCGCGATTTCCTTTGATGATTTTTCCCTTGCCGGGCTGGTTTTGCCAAGATCGGGGTTGGGCCATAAAAAGGGTCTGGTGCTGGGCAATACGGTCGGGTTGATTGATCCCGATTATAATGGCGAGATCCTGATCAGTGTTTGGAACCGCAATCCGGCGGGCACGGCGCCGATTGAAATTCACCCCGGAGAACGGATTGGCCAGTTGGTATTTGTCCCGATTGTGCGGCCCGTGTTTGAGGTTGTCGATCAGTTCAGCCAACAGACAGCGCGCGGCGCGGGCGGATTCGGATCGACCGGCGGCTGAAAGTGCGCGGGCGTTTGGGAAACCGGACGACGGATTGAAATTGGTAAGGGTGGCATAACAGCATGGCGTTGGTTTTGATCTTTGCGGCCGCCCTTTGGGCCTTTGGCCATTGGATGAAGGTGCCGGTTCAGGCGCGTCAGATCATGGTGGGCCTGTTGTTTCTGGCGGTGCTGGCGTTGCAAATCGTCCTGCCCGATGGCCACCCGTTGCGCGAATCCACCGGCGGGTCGGCGGGCGAATGGTTGGTTCTGGCGGGTTTGGCTGGGCTGATCTGGTTGTATTCCTTTGGTCTGAAACGGCTGCGCCGACGGGTGCGCCCGGAAAACCGCCCCCCCGCCCCAAGCGGCGCATTTGAAGGGGCCGAATTGGACCGCTACGCGCGCCATATCATGTTGCGCGAAATTGGCGGGCCGGGGCAGCGGGCGTTGAAAAACGCACGGGTTCTGGTGATTGGCGCCGGGGGGCTGGGATCACCGGCGATGCTGTATCTTGCGGCCTCGGGAGTTGGCACCATTGGCGTGATTGATGACGATGTGGTCGAAGGCAGCAATCTGCAACGCCAGATCATTCACACCGACGCCCGGATTGGCATCCCCAAGGTGTTTTCCGCCGAAGCCGCGATGAAGGCGTTGAACCCATGGTTAGAGGTGCGCCCCTATCATCGCCGCCTTGATGGTGAAATCGCCCCTGATCTGTTTGCCGATTACGATCTGGTTCTGGATGGCACCGACAATTCCGACACCCGGTATCTTGTCAATCGCGCGGCTTATTCTGCGGGTATCCCTTTGATTTCTGGTGCTTTATCACAGTGGGAGGGGCAGATCAGCATTTTTGACCCGACCAACGGCACGCCGTGTTATCAATGTATTTTCCCCGAACCCGCCGCGCGCCATGTTGCGCCCAGTTGCGCCGAGGCGGGCGTGCTTGGCCCGTTGCCCGGCGTGATCGGCGCGATGATGGCCGCCGAAGCGGTAAAAGAGATCACCAAGGCGGGGCAGGGGCTGCGCGGGCGGATGTTGATCTGGGATGCACTGTATCAGGAAACGCGCATGATCACCCTGAAGCGGCGGCGCGATTGTGCCACATGCGGCGTCTCTGACAGGGCTTGAGCCTGTGCGCGGTGCCGCATAAGTTGCGCCAAATCCAACAGGAGCCTGCCCCCGATGAAACCCTTGTTCGCCCTGGCCGTTGCGGCCACATTCACCCTGAGCGCCGCCCATGCCGACGGCCATCTGCCCGATTTGCAGGGGCGCGCAATCGCAGTGGTGACTGAAAACGCCTACCCGCCTTTGCAATTCGTCGATCCGGCGTCGGGCCAGGCTATCGGGTGGGAATATGACGCGATGGCGGAAATCGCCAAACGGCTGAATATCGTTGTGGAATATGAAAACACCAGCTGGGATGCGATGATTCCCGCCGTGGCCCAAGCGCAATATGATATGGGCATGACCGGCATCACCATCCGCGAAGACCGCGCCGAGGTTGTGGATTTTTCCGACCCCTATTTGCGCAGTGAAATGATGATGATCGTGGCGGGCGATGAAACCCGGTTTGACGATGCCTCCGGATTTGCCGCTGATCCTGATCTGTTGATCGGCGCACAGCCGGGCACAACCCCGTTTTACGTGGGCATTTATGAGGTATTGGACGGGGATGAATCCAACCCCCGGATGCGATTGTTTGAAACCTTTGGCGCGGCCATTCAGGCCCTGCGCACCGGTGATATTGATCTCGCACTCAGCGATAGCACCGCCGCCAACGGATATGTCACCGCATCCAATGGCGCGCTGAAAATCGTGGGCGAACCCATGGGTGCCGAAGATTTCGGATTTATCTTTCCCCAAGGGTCAGACTTGGTTGCGCCCATCAATGCCGCCATTGCCGATATGCGGGCCGATGGCACATTGGACGCTCTGAACACCAAATGGTTTTTAGACTATAAAATTGGCGGCTAGGCGGGCGTGAACGCGCCACCCCAACGCGAATTCCCGTGGTGGTTGCTGATTGCGGCGGCCCTGGCGGCCTGGATGATGATTCAGGTCGTACGCGATGATTTGTATTTTCAGGTTCTCAATACCCTGTCGCGGGGCATCGCCATCACGCTGTTTGTCACCTTTGTCGGCTTTGCGCTGGCATCGGCCTTGGGGCTGCTGCTGGCGCTGGCGGGGCTGTCGCGCTGGATGATTTTGCGCCAATGCGCGCGGTTTTACATCGAAATCGTGCGTGGCATCCCGATTCTGGTGTTGCTGCTGTATGTCGCGTTTGTGCTGGCCCCCGGTTTGGTTGTGGCGTGGAACTGGGTGTTTGAACCCCTCGGGTTTAATCCGGCGCGCACACGGGATTTTCCGCTGATCTGGCGGGCGATCTTGGCTCTGGTTATCGGATATTCCGCCTTTATCGCCGAAGTGTTTCGCGCCGGTCTGTTATCGGTTGATGTGGGGCAGATCGAGGCGGCCAATGCCCTGGGTCTGAACCGGTGGCAACGGTTTCGCCATATCGTGTTTCCACAGGCGATTCGCATGATCCTGCCGCCCCTGGGCAATGATTTCATCGCGATGATCAAGGATTCCAGCCTGGTGTCTGTTTTGGGCGTGATGGACATCACCCAACTGGGCAAAGTCACGGCAGCGGGCAATTTTCGGTATTTCGAAACCTATAATGTGGTGGCGTTGTTATACCTGATCATGACGGTGTCTTTGTCCCTGTTACTGCGCAAGATTGAGGCGCGGATGCGGCAAACGCCACGCTGACACTGGCAGGATCGGGCGCGATACCCTACCTTAGAGGAAACCCAACAAGGAGCGTTTCGTGACCAACCCCCTTCTTGCCGATTGGCAAACCCCCTTTGGCCTGCCCCCCTTTGCCGATATCAAAGACGAGCAGTTCGATGCCGCCTGCACCGCCGCACTGGACGAGGCACGTGAAAACATCGCCGCCATTGCCGAGAACCGGGATGATCCGACGTTTGCGAACACGATAGAAGCGTTGGAATTGGCCGATCAAAAGCTTAGCCAGGTGTTGGGCACATTTTACACCCTTGCCGGGGCCGATTCAAACCCCGAGCGCGAGGCGTTGCAGCGTGAATTCTCGCCCAAGCTGTCGGCCTATGGATCGGAAATTGCCGGGAACGAAAAACTTTTTGCGCGGATTGAGGCCCTGTGGCTGGGCCGCGAAACCCTGGATCTGAGCGATGAACAGCAGCGCGTGCTGATGCTGACCCGGCGTGGTTTCGTGCGTCAGGGCGCGCAGCTGACCGGATTTGCCAAGGACCGTCTGACCGATGTGAAACAGCGACTGGCGGTGCTGGGCACGCAATTCACCCAAAACCTGCTGGCCGATGAACGCGATTGGTACATGGAACTGGGCGAGGACGATCTGGAAGGGTTGCCTGATTTTCTGATCGCCAGCGCCCGTGCCGCGGGTCAGCAAAAAGGAGTCAAAGGCCCGGTGATCACCCTGTCACGGTCATTGATTGTGCCATTCCTGCAGTTTTCG
This sequence comes from Oceaniglobus ichthyenteri, assembly GCF_003057885.1. Lineage (GTDB taxonomy): Bacteria > Pseudomonadota > Alphaproteobacteria > Rhodobacterales > Rhodobacteraceae > Oceaniglobus > Oceaniglobus ichthyenteri. The sequence continues at coordinate 18,467 of NZ_QAGK01000002.1, read as the reverse complement.
CCGCGCCGCGATTTGCGCGAAACCGCCTTTGCCGCATGGGAATCGCGCGGCGCAAACGGGGGCGATACAGACAACCGCGATATTGCCGCCGAAATCCTGGCCCTGCGTGATGAGCGGGCCAATCTTTTGGGCTATGACAGCTTTGCGGATTACAAGTTGGAAACCGAAATGGCTGGCACCCCTGCTGCCGTGCGCGATTTGCTGATGAAAGTGTGGGAACCGGCCAAATCCGCCGCCGATGCCGATGCGATCCGCCTGACCGCGATGATGCACAGTGACGGGGTGAATGGTGACCTTGAGCCGTGGGATTGGCGTTATTACAGCGAAAAGCGCCGCGCCGCCGAACATGATCTGGACGAGGCCGCGCTGAAACCCTATCTGCAACTTGACCGGATGATCGAGGCTGCGTTTTCCTGTGCCAACCGTTTGTTCGGGCTGGAGTTTTCACCCATAGACGCGCCGATGTATCACCCCGATGTCCGCGCCTGGGATGTGACCCGCGATGGCAAACACATGGCGGTGTTTATCGGCGATTATTTCGCGCGCAGCGGCAAACGCAGTGGCGCGTGGTGTTCGGCCCTGCGCAGCCAGCAGAAACTGGCCGGGGATATTCGCCCGCATGTGATCAACGTTTGCAACTTTGCCAAACCCAGCGACGGTGAACCGGCGCTGTTGTCCTATGACGATGCGCGCACGCTGTTTCACGAATTTGGCCATGCGTTGCACCAGATGTTGTCGGATGTGACCTATGAATCGATTTCCGGCACCTCTGTGGCGCGGGATTTTGTGGAACTGCCCAGTCAGTTGTACGAACATTGGTTGGAAGTGCCCGAGGTGTTGGGCGAATTTGCCACCCATGCCAAAACCGGGGAGCCGATGCCAAAAGACATGCTGGATCGGCTTTTGGCCGCTTCGACCTATGACATGGGCTTTTCCACGGTGGAATATGTGGCCTCGGCGTTGGTTGATCTTGAATTTCACGGCGAAGACGTGCCCGAAGATCCGATGGCGCGCCAGGCCGAGATTTTGGAAAGCATCGATATGCCCCGCGCCATCCGCATGCGCCACGCCACCCCGCATTTCGCCCATGTGTTTTCTGGCGACGGATATTCATCGGGCTATTACAGTTATATGTGGTCAGAAGTGATGGATGCCGACGCGTTCGAGGCATTCCAGGAGGCGGGCGGCCCGTTTGACAAGGATATGGCGGCCGCGCTGCAAACCCACATTCTGTCGGCAGGTGGATCGCGCGATCCGGCCGAATTGTACACCGCATTCCGCGGGCGGATGCCCGGGGTTGAGGCGCTGCTGAAAGGCCGTGGATTGGTTGCAGATACCTAGTTCATTCTAGTGTGACTGAAACGCAAAGCGCCCCGGGCCATCACCCGGGGCGCTTTTTCGTTTGGAGTGGGCTTAGTTTGACAGGCCGATCAACCCCATGCTTTCCAGTTTCAACAGCACTTGATGGGCGCAGTGATCGACTTCGGTGTTTTCAGTGTCGATGCGCATTTCGGGATTTTCGGGCACATCATAGGGGTCAGAGATGCCGGTAAACTCTTTGATTTTGCCCTCGCGGGCCAGTTTATACAGGCCCTTGCGATCACGGCGTTCGCATTCTTCGATCGACGTGGCCACGTGAATTTCCACAAATGCGCCGAAGTTTTCGACATCTTCGCGCACCGCACGGCGGGTGGTGGCATAGGGCGCGATTGGCGCACAAATGGCGATGCCGCCGTTCTTGGTGATTTCCGACGCGACATAACCGATCCGCCGGATGTTGAGATCGCGGTGTTCCTTGCTGAATCCCAACTCAGACGACAGATGTTTGCGCACGATATCACCGTCCAGCAATGTCACCGGCCGACCGCCCATTTCCATCAGTTTCACCATCAAAGCGTTGGCGATGGTGGATTTTCCCGACCCTGAGAAACCGGTGAAAAACACAGTGAACCCTTGTTTTGCACGGGGCGGTTTGGTGCGGCGCAGCTCTTTCACGACTTCGGGAAATGAGAACCATTCGGGAATTTCCAGACCTTCGGACAATCGACGCCGCAATTCGGTGCCGGAAATGTTCAGAATGGTGACGTTGTCGCGATCTTCGATTTCATCGTTGGGTTCGTATTGGGCGCGCTCTTGCACATATACCATGTGCTTGAAGTCGACCATGGTGATGCCCATTTCCTCTTGATGTTCGCGGAACAGATCCTGCGCATCATAGGGGCCATAGAAATCAACACCTTGGCTGTTTTTGCCAGGGCCGGCATGATCGCGGCCAACGATGAAATGGGTGCAGCCGTGGTTTTTGCGGATCAGGCCGTGCCACACCGCCTCGCGCGGGCCAGCCATGCGCATGGCCAGATTGAGCAGGCTCATGGTTGTGGTGGCCTGCGGGTATTTATCAAGCACCGCCTCATAACACCGCACACGGGTGAAATGATCAACATCGCCGGGCTTGGTCAGCCCGACAACCGGGTGGATCAACAGGTTGGCCTGGGCCTCGCGCGCGGCGCGAAAGGTCAGTTCCTGATGGGCACGGTGCAAGGGATTGCGCGTTTGAAACGCAACAACGCGGCGCCAGCCCATTTTGCGGAAATAGGCACGCAATTCATTGGGGGTGTCACGGCGCGCCTTGAAATCATAATGCACGGGGGGCTGAATGCCGGTGATCGGGCCGCCCAGATATACGGCACCCGCCTGATTGTGCAGATAATTCACCGCCGGATGGGCACTGTCATCGGCGCCGAACACTTTTTCGGCCTCAACGGATTTGTTCGGCACCCATTTGTCGGTGACGGTCATCGTTGCCAGAATCACGCCTTCCTGATCGCGCAGGGCGATATCCTGACCAATCTCGATGGTATCGGCGTATTTTTCGGACACATCCAGGTTGATCGGCATCGGCCACAGGGCGCCATCGGCCAGACGCATGTTTTCGACAACGCCGTTATAATCTTCCTCACTCATGAACCCCTTGAGCGGATTGAAACCGCCGTTCATCAGAAGTTCGAGGTCGCAAATCTGACGCGGCGTCAGATCCCAGGAGGGTAATTCGGCGGCTTCCACCTTCAGTTTCTGGGCGGATTCATAGGAAACATAAAGCTCTGGGATCGGTGCAAGATTATTTTTTTGCATAATGCCTACTCAGGTTTGATCATAAAAAAACGGCGCTTTGACGGGTTGCACCCGCCCTATCGCAAAGTTTTCGCGGTTTGCATAGTGGATCAGCGCGGCAAACCGGCGCATAAATACGGCAAATCGCCATATTCATGTGCCGTTTTGCGCAATGGGGGGCTGCCATGCGCAGCCGACATGGCCCCGCTCAGGCGCCGGCGGTTTCGGGCGCGCCGTGGCCCAGGGGCAGGGTGGTATCGACCCCGTCTTGTTCGCCCTGTTCTGCCAGGAAACGTTCGGCCTCAAGCGCGGCCATACAGCCCATTCCGGCACTGGTGACTGCCTGGCGATAAATGTGATCGGTCAGATCGCCCGCGGCAAACACGCCCGGAATTGATGTTGCCGTACTGTCAGCCTTGGTGACGACATAGCCGCCATTGTGCAATTCCAGTTTGTCTTTCACCAATTCCGATGCGGGGGCATGGCCGATGGCCACAAAGAACCCTTTGCACGGGATTTCGGTAATCGCGCCGGTTTTCACGTTTTTCGCCCGCACGCCGGTGACGCCCAATGGGTTTTCATCGCCCACCACTTCTTCGATCTGATGATCCCACAACATTTCGATTTTCGGGTTGTTGAACAGGCGGTGTTGCAGGATTTTTTCGGCGCGCAATTCGTCGCGGCGATGGACCAGCGTGACCTTTGAGGCGAATTTCGTCAAAAACAGCGCCTCTTCCACAGCCGTGTTGCCGCCCCCGGCAACCACCACTTCGGCGCCGCGATAAAAGAACCCGTCACAGGTGGCACAGGCCGACACGCCAAATCCCTTGAACTTTTCCTCGCTCTCCAGACCCAGCCATTTTGCCTGTGCGCCGGTCGCCAGAATCAGCGCATCGGCGGTATAGGTGGTGCCGCTGTCGGTTTGTGCTGTGAACGGGCGTTTTGACAAATCAACAGACGAGACATAATCCGAGATGATTTCGGCGCCGACTTCCTTGGCGTGGTGTTCCATGCGCACCATCAGATCGGGGCCCATGACGGTGGCATCGCCAGGCCAGTTTTCAACATCTGTGGTGATGGTCAACTGCCCGCCGGGCTGCAAGCCCTGAATCAATACAGGGTCCAACATGGCGCGGGCTGCGTAAATTGCTGCGGTATACCCGGCAGGACCGGAACCGATGATCAAAACCTTGACGTGACGTGCAGATGCCATGATGACCCCCAAAATGTGTATCGCCCAGATATAAGCCGCCCGGGGGGCGGTTGAAACCCCCAACCCCGGTTGCAATCGGGTGGCTGATCAGGCTAAGGATGTTGCGCAAAGTTGAAATATTGTTGCGCCCGATATTTCTGTTTTGTAAGGTTCGCAAAAAAAGGGAAACGCGTGCATGGCCTCGCATAAGTTAGATGTGATCGACCGTAAAATTCTGGCGGAGCTTCAGGCAGATGGGCGGATGACCAATGTTGAATTGGCCAAACGGGTCGGCATTTCGGCACCGCCCTGTTTGCGGCGCGTACGCACGTTGGAAGAATCCGGATTCATTCGCGGGTATCATGCGGATGTGAACGCGCGATCCCTAGGGTTTGAGGTTCAGGTTTTTGCGATGGTTGGTCTGCAAAGTCAGGCCGAGGTTGATCTTTCGGCGTTCGAAACCCGCTGTCGGGAATGGCCGCTGGTGCGCGAATGCCATATGTTGAACGGTGAGGTTGATTTCATTTTGAAATGTGTCGCGCCTGATCTGTCGACATTTCAAACCTTTTTGACCGAACAGCTTACGTCGGCGGCGAATGTGGCCAGCGTGAAAACGTCGCTGGTGATCCGCTGTGCCAAGGATGAACCGGGCGTTCCGTTTGAAATTCTGGAACAGCGCCTGACCAAAGAGGCTTAGGCGGCGAACACCCCGTCTTGCGCCTGTGGCCCCACGCGGGGAAAGGCAAGGCGGCCAAAATCGGAAATCTGGCGCATATGTGGAAACAGCGACAGGTAATGGGCCATCATCGGCGGATCAATCCTGTTTGGGTTGATGTCGCCGGGGTGCATCGATTCCACTTCAACCCCATTGGCAATAAAGGTGCGGTGCGACAGGAACCCCAGATGATAGGTCTGTATGGTTGAAACGGGCGTGATTTCAATCACGCTCATCCCGTCGGCCATAGGCGCGACAGGTTCCAGAATTGCATCGGTGCCGTGGCTGGTGCGTACGGACGGATTGCGGTTCAACAACCGCGCGCCCGGACCCAGCAACAAATCGGGCATCGGGCGGCCCAGGCCAAAGGCATCGGCGGCAATGCGAAACATCCGAAGGGGCGATTCATCTTGTGCGGCGCTGCCGGGGGCGATTGTCATCGCGCCGATCCAAACCAAAGGCGCCAGCCCGGTTGACGTTTCAACCAACATGCCGGGGCACAGATCTTCGACGGCGCAGGGGCCATCGATGGTGGGAATCAACGTGCCACGGCCCAAAGCGCAAAACGCGGATTCAAACAGCGGGATGGCAGGGGCAAGTTTGACCATATCATCAAACTGTCCGGACCGGTCGATCCATTGCACGCTGAACCGGCGCGTCGGGCGGTTTTCGGCCCGCGGGGAAACAGGGGCGCGACGGCGCACTGTCCACTGGGTTGGCGGGGCATCTGTGGTCGTGCCAGGCAGCACGTGGCGGGAATATGTCATGCGAAGCAGCCTTTCGGTCTGTCCACACTGCATCGGCCCCCACCGAATGTGCAGTTGGTACATCTTATGAACATAAATCACCGCCGATGTCAAAATAGATCGTGATAAATCAAGGATCTAGGTAAACAGCTTTTGCCCATGGGTGGCCTTGTCTGTGCCGAATTCTCGCCTCAAAACCCTTGGGTCGCGCGCCAATCCGGTCATGCAAATGCGTGGTCGGATCAGGCGGTCGCTTCTTCGTGGGTGTGCAACAGAGTTGACACTCGGGGCATGGCGGATGCCATTTTACGGGCCTGCCAAGGCATTTTTGGCAATGGCTTCTTGGTTTCTTCCAGGGCGCTCTGCAACCAACGACGTTTGATAGCCATGATGTTTTCCTTACTTTCTGTTCGGGGCGGCCGGTGTGGCCTGCGTTTCATTCGATGATCCTTTTATGGTGGGCAAATCAGGCCGCTCCGGGGCGGGATATGGTTAAGGTCGGGTTCATTTCAGGGCAATTAGGGTTAACATCTGGGCAACCTTGTCTGATTGTTGCCACATTTGGTCCTTTAAGACACAATTAACCCTTTATAGACGGATCACCGAGATCAGCCTGCCATAATCGGCCTCGCGCTGGTGCACGCTGCGGCGATAGGAATAAAACCGATCGGGATCGGCATAGGTGCATTGGCGGGTCCACTCGGCCTCGGCGATTCCCGCACGGCGCAGACAAAACAGCCCAAACCCCGGCAAATCAAAGTGCATCCTGTCATTTTGACCATTGGCAAAGAATCGGGCGTGATCGGGGTCTTCATCGAAAAAGGTTTCGAAAAACTCGGGGCCGACTTCGTAATTGCGTTGGCTGATGGTGGGGCCGATCACGGCGGTGATCCGGTCACGGCTTGCGCCAATGTTGACCATGGCATCCACCGTCGCCTCCAGCACGCCGTCCAATGCGCCCTTCCATCCCGCATGGGCCGCGCCGATCACGCCTGCCTTGGCATCGGCAAACAGAACCGGCTGGCAATCGGCGGTCAGTATCCCCAAGGCCAGGCCGGGCGTGGCGGTGACCATGGCGTCGGCACGGGGCAAGGTGCCGTTTATCGGCGCGGTCACATGCACAACATCGGCGGAATGCACCTGATTGAGCGCGATCAGATGTTCGGTTTGCACATCCATCGCTTCGGCGACGCGGGCGCGGTTGATCCGCACCACATCAACCTGATCGGTCGATCCCCTGCCGCAGTTCAGCCCCAAAAACACACCGGATGAGGCCCCGCCGCGCCGGGTGAAAAACCCGTGATGCACAGGGGCAAGGGCATCGGCGGTGATTTTTTCTATGGTCATGGCTCTGTTCCCACAGGGGCTGGACCGGTGTCAGAGTAAAGCGCCAGCACCTTGAACAATTGTCCCATTTCTGACGGATGCGTCAACCGGCGATGCGCGGCAATCAGTGATTCGATCATTGCCTCTGATTTGCCCCGCGCCAGTGCGCCGTGGCGCGCACCGCTTCCCAATGCGTTCAAAAACGCGCCTTGGGTGGTCAGAGGTGCGGTTTTGCAGACCAGGCCTTTGGCCAGCGCGCCAAAATCCACATGGGCGGTCAGATCACAAGTGCCGGGGTCGGTCAGGGGGCACAGCTTTTGATGGGCGCGCACCGCCTGAAACGTATCACCCAAGGATTTATCGCTGCCGTAATCGATGATTAACGCCACGCCGCCAAAGTCGGCGATCCGGCGGCCCAGCTCACCCGCCAGTGCCGTGGCCGATGCGCTGGTTTCAACCATGTCGCCATCGGTGGTATCGGCCAGACGCGCCGACAGGGCAGGGGGCGCAACCGGGTCGGTCAGCCCAAAGACCAACGTGCCGTCGCGTGCGCCAATCACCCGTTCGCGCCAGGCGCCCCCATCGCGCAGGAACTGCCGGATCGGCAGAGCATCGAAAAATTCATTCGCCACCAGAAACAGCGGCAAATCGGGCAGATCGGTCACATGCTCATGCCAATGCGGGGCGTAGCCGCCAAGCAGCCGCGCCTGTTCGGTGCGCAAAACCGGTGATGCCTCGATCAGATGCACCTGCATCGCCGCGTGAAACCCCGGCACCGATTTTGTGGCGCGCAGCATGTCGGCCATCAACGTGCCGCGTCCCGGCCCCAGTTCGCCCAAAATGAACGGCGATGGTGCGCCCCGGTCTTGCCAGGCCTGCGCCAGACACAGGCCAATCAATTCGCCGAAAACCTGGCTTATTTCGGGCGCAGTGATGAAATCACCCGACACACCCAACGGATCGCGGGTAGTGTAATAGCCGTGCTCGGGGTGGAGCAGGCAAAGGGTCATGTATTCGGCCACGCTGAGCGGACCTTGCGCCGCGATCTGGCGCAACAACAGATCGTTCAGCGCGTTCATCGGCTGTGCCGTGCGCGGATGATCAGGCCCAGCCCGATCAGGATCATCGGCAGAGACAGGATTTGCCCCATGCTCAGCCCCCAATCACCGATTTGCCAGACATAGCCCCAAGGGTTTGTCGGGGTTATAAACTGTGCATCGGCCTGTCGAAACAGCTCAACAAAGCTGCGCGCCAATCCATAACCGGCCAGAAACACGCCCATCACGGCACCCGGTGTTTTCAACCACCGCGCGCCAAACACCAGCGCAATCAGGATTGCACCCAACACCAGCCCCTCAAGCCCCGCCTCGTATAATTGCGACGGGTGGCGCGCGCACAACCCGTCAATGCCGGGGCAATCCTGTGCGCGCGGGCCGGGAAAAATCACTCCCCAGGGTGCGTCGGTGGGGCGGCCCCACAGTTCGGCGTTGATGAAATTGGCAATCCGCCCCAACATCAACCCAATCGGTGTGCCAAGCGCCATCAGATCGCCAATCACCAACAGCGACACGCCTTTGCGCCAGGCAAACAGCGCGCCCCCCAGGGCCACGCCCAACATGCCCCCATGAAACGACATGCCGCCCTGCCAGATCATCGGAATTTCCAGCGGATTGGACAGGTAATAAGAGGGCTGATAAAACAGCACAAACCCCAGTCGCCCGCCGATGATGATGCCCAAAATCACATTGGTGATCAGATCCTCGATATCGCCGGGCTGCAGCGGGGCCACGTTCCCCCGCCACAAATGCGGCCGTTTCACCGCCATCACGGCCAAACGCCACCCCGCCACAATGCCCACAATATAGGCCAGCGCGTACCACCGCAGCGCAAGGGTAAAACCACCAATATCGATGGCAAACAGATCGGGGCTGATATCGGGAAAGGGAATGGCATACATCATATGGCCAGAAACACCCCCAACCCGAGGTGAAGTCAACCTTGAGAATTGCGCGCTCTGCCCTCATATAAGGTCAAACGCATACCGGAGGGCGAAATGCAGACCCGTAACAAGATATTTGACGACGTTTCCCAATTGATGACAAACGCCATGGGCGTGGCCCAAGGTGCCAAAACCGAGGCGGAAACCGCCATGAAATCAATGATGGACCGCTGGTTGGCCGATCGCGATTTTGTGACCCGCGAAGAATTCGACGCCGTGCGCGCCATGGCGCAAAAGGCCCGCGAAGAAAATGACGTGCTCAAGGCGCGTCTGGATGCGATGGAGAATAAGAGCGCCTGATCCGGGAACTGGCGGGGGGACTGTGGTTTGATATCACAGCCCCTCGTTTGAAAGGATCACACCATGGCTGACTCTACGCTTGTCGATCTGCATACCCGAACCTGCGATATTCACGCCGGCTTTGTTAAGATGGTTGAAAAAGCCGACCCCGAATTTTACCCCGTGGCGCAACGGTTTCATGATCTTCACCACCAACAGATGAACCGATTGGAAGAAATGGTGCGCCTTCAGGGGGATACCCCCCAAGGCGGTTCCCTGATGTCATCGCTGCAAGAGGCCGTTATAACTCTGCGCAGTTGGTTCGATGACATCGACGACGATGTCATGGATCAGGTGCGCTGGGGGGAAAAACAGGTGCTGGCCGATTTCGATGCGGCCATACGAGACCCGAGAAATAGCGCACTACAGGCCGAACTGGGCATCATGAAGGGAGAGTTGACCACTCTTCTTACGGAAACGTCACATCTGGATTGATCGCTGATTTGCAAATTACCTATGGAGCGCCGTCCTTTGGGCGGCGTTTTTCATGTTGGTGGCGCGTGACGTCAAAATACTAGGCGGTTCACCGCCATTCTTCATCACTTATCCACGACGATCGCACTTTATCCCCAACAAAGGGGTTTACAGGTGATTCCATTCCTCACACCCTGTCTGTTAGGGTCGGCACACAGGCACCGCCGCCCTTAGGCAAAATAAAAAGCTGTAATGGGAAAACCCAAAAACGCAGCAATAACAATCGTACGAGGCACATATGTCGCTGGCAGAGCAATACTTCGATTCCGAAGATCTTCATCCTATTGATATCGTTGAATCCCTGGCCGAACATCACGCTTGGGAATTTGACCGTGTCGCCGACGACCAGATCGCCATGGCGGTTGAGGGGCAGTGGCGCACCTATTCGATCACCCTGGCCTGGTCGGGCTATGATCAGACCCTGCGCCTGATCTGTACCTTTGAGATGGAGCCACCCGAAAACCGGCTGCCACAAATCTATGAGGTTCTGAATGCCACAAACGATCATTGTTGGGCGGGGGCGTTTACCTTTTGGCAAGCGCAACGGCTTATGGTCTATCGCTATGGCCTGGTGTTGGCTGGCGGGCATTTGGCGGGGCCAGAACAGATTGACACGATGATCCGCATGGCCGTTTCATCTGCCGAACGGTTTTATCCGGCATTCCAACTGGTCGCCTGGGGCGATCGCGCGCCCGAGGATGCCATGAAAATGGCCATGACCGAAGCCTATGGTCGCGCGTGAACAGGGAATGCGTTTCCGGTTTGCGTTGTTAGCCGTCGGTCCTGAACCTGACGCGATCGGCGATGCATCGGTGCCTGCAGCGGAAGCCATCTACCGCCTACCGGATGTCGACAGGACAAGCCCGGACGTCAAAAGTTCAAATGCTTGCCGATTGGGGTCGTCCACATCAATAGCATAGAGATGCAGACGGCCGGTAATCCCCCCTGCACGTAAGGTGCGGCAAAAGCACAATTTTCTCAGGAAGGTGCCTGAGGAAATTTAGATTTAAGACAAGCAGATACACTAACCCCAGATCCTTGCAATCCTGCGCCAAGCCGAAGGCGGGATGCAACGCGCGACGCTCGCCCTTCGAATGGGACGGTCGCGGATGCGGGGCGGTTAAATGAAAAGATGATGCGCGAAACACGCGCTTTATGAGACCCGAACCGGGTCGAATCGCCCGGTGTGGCCGGACTCAGAAGTACTCTCTGCAAGCGAATTTAAGCGTTTGCTATAATATACTTTGGGTAACACGTAGGGGGTATTATTTCGTGTTATACCTCTAAAAATCAGTCACTTACAGTTGTAAGGGGCGGAGACGAAGTCCGCCACGCTCATTTCCCGCGACTTTCGTAAACTTCCCTAAATGTCTCGCAATACTAGGCGTTAAACACCTTCCATTGTGCGTCATGTTCCGGCATAATTCTAGCCGATCCGCGCTATTGTGGAGGATGTATTGGGGGATTTGATGCCGCGTGAGAATATTCGAACACCAGAAAAGGCGCTTTCGGCACTTTTCGTGGAGACGGTGGCACAGCCGGGCAAATACTTCGACGGACAAGGGCTCTTTCTAAGGGTCGCCAAGAACAGCGCGCGGCAGTGGGTTTAGCGCATCGTCATTCGCGGCAAGCGCTGCGAGCTCGGTTTTGGCAGTCCGCCTGCCGTGCCGCTGGCGACGACGCGCAGGCTGGCGCTTGAAAACCGAGGCAAGGCGTTGCTGGGCGGCGATCCACTGGCCGAGAAACGCAAGGCGCGCGAGGGCATGCGTTTCGCCTATGCAGTGGACACCCACCTGACGGCCAAGCTGTCAGAGTTTCGGAACGAGAAGCACCGCAAGCAGTGGCGTTCGACGCTGGGCATTTATGCCGCCCCGATACTTGGGCCAAAGCTGGTTTCGGACATCACTGTGCAGGACGTGCTGGAGCCGATCTGGAAGACCAAAACCGAAACCGCTTGCCGTCTGCGGGGCCGGATCGAGAACGTGCTGTCCTAGGCGACTGTGGCTGGGCACCGCGCGGGAGATAACCCGGCACGGTGGCGAGGCAACCTGTCCGAAATGCTGCCAAAGCCCGCAAAGGTGGCGAAGTCGGACAACCGACCGGCACTTGCTCTTGCGGATGTTTCGCGCTGGTGGGACGACCTCGCGCAACGCGAAGGGATGGCCGCGCAGGCGCTGCGGTTTCTGACCCTGACCGCGGCCCGCTCCGGCGAGGTGCGGGGCATGATGTGGAGCGAAATCGACCTTGGAGACGCTTCGACGCTTGCGTCGTCTGCGACACGGGCAGTTTGGACGATCCCGGCTTCGCGCATGAAGAACGGCAGACCGCACCGCGTTCCGCTCCCCCCCCCAAGCAGCGATCTTGCTGGAAAGCCTGCCGCGCCTTGATGGCTCTCCTTTCGTGTTTTTCGCGCCGCGCGGCGGGATGCTGTCGGACATGTCCATTTCGGCCGTCATGCGGCGCATGCAGCCGGCACAGGAGAAGGCGGGCGACCAAGGCTACCCAGACCCTGCCAGCAAGCGTCCAGCTGTGCCGCACGGGCTGCGCTCGACCTTCAGGCAATGGGCAGCGGAACGGGCTATCCCCGTGACATGGCCGAAATCGCTCTGGGACATTTCATTGGCTCCGAAGTGGAGCGGGCCTATCAACGATCCGACATGCTCGACCGGCGGCGCGCCATGATGGCCGATTGGGGTGGCTTCCTGCGTGGCGAGGGTATGCAGATCGGAAATGTCGTGAATTTCGGGGCGACTGGATGAAGCTGCCCAAAGCCACCCGCGACGCTCTCAAGAAGTACCTGACCGGCGAGGCCCACCATCCGGCCTTGACCCCGACCACAAGGCGCATGCTTGAGGTGTTCCTTTTCGCCGATGAGAATCACGATGAACTTGAGGCACTGAGGATCGCAGGAGAGCGCGCAAACTTTGAACCCCTCGCTGACTGATCGAAATTACAGGCGAGCTGCGGACACCTGATGGGAGGACCTTCGTCGCTGCCGGCCTCCGAGAGAAGAAAAGAAAACCTGGAAACAAACTAACAGGAGAAAGTACACTTCGAAGGATCAGGCTCGTACTTCGCGTCTTTGACTTGATGGACGAAAGGGGAATGACGCAAAGTCAAGCGCTGGAGAATTGCCTCGCAGATGATGGCTCTCTCGCCCGAGACGGCGGGTCGTTCGAGTCGATCAGGAGCGATTTTCAGCGCGGCAGGTCGGAGTTTTGCAAGGTACTTGAAAAACTCGGGCTTCCGATAGGGCCTCGACTTCGCAGGAAAGACATCAATGGATAGAAACGATGAGATGGGCCATATTGGCAGCTCTGGTGAGCGCTGCGGGCTGTGGTGGCCCTACTGAACCCCTGCGCAACGAGTGCGGAATGGAGCTGAGGCTCGGTCTCACGGTTAGGGATCAGGCGTACAATGATGCGGTAAATCGCGCTTGCTTTGAGCAACGCGCAAGGCAAAGCGGTCAGACCGTGACGGAGTGTCGTCAAACTCCTGGTGGCTTGGGTCTGCCTGCGCGACCGCTACGACGACGGCGGATTCTCCGGCGGCACGCTGGAACGCCCCGCGCTGAAAGATCTGATCGCCGACATTGAGGACGGGCTGATCGACATCGTCGTGGTCTACAAGATCGACCGCCTGTCCCGCGCGCTGATGGATTTCTCAAAGCTGGTCGAGATATTCGACAGGCACGGCGTCACCTTCGTGTCTGTCACGCAGTCCTTCAACACCACCACGTCCATGGGCCGGCTGACGCTGAATATCCGGGCATTGGAGAGCGCGCGGAGTTGCACAATGTAAATTCAGAAAGGCGGATGTGGCATCACGTCGAGGGGACATTTCGGATGATCAAATTGTTCCTCCGACATGGCAGCAACGGTGATTGAAGACATCTTTCAGATATTTCGCGCGCTCCCAGATTGGCGGGAAGCGCGGTTTAGTAATTTCATGAATATAGACGATTTAAAATTCATCGGCAGGGCCACTTTGTTTCCATTATTGCGCCCAATATTTGCCTCTGACACCGATAATCTTGAGGCAGACAGAAACAAGGGAAATCATCATGAAATATGTTGGACACCTGATTGCCGTCGGAATGCCGTTCATTGCGTGGTCCGCTCCGGCGCATGCCTACATCGATCCGGGTACCGGTACGCTTATCGTCCAAGGCTTGGTCGGTAGTTTCGTAGCTGTCGCCACCATCGGGGGGTTATATCTGCAACGTGTGCGCGCCGCTATTGGCCGTGTGTTTGGTCGACCCGCAGGCGCTGAAGGCGATGAATTAGAATGACCTTTGCTGCGCCCATCCCTGGTTCATTTCGGGATCCCGCAGGTGCCGTCCATGATTGGGACGGCAAGATATATCGCACGGTCAGCAGGTGCGGCGCCAAAGCTTATGAAACCGTCCGCGAAACCGGATTTCTCGATCAAATGATTGAGCAGGGCCGCGTCGTGGGATTGCGTGAAGTGACATCGCCCGCTATCCTCAGCGCGTTCCCCGATGCAATTCATGTACTCGAACATCCACGCCTGAAATATATCTCACATCCCTATGAGTGGTGTTTCCAGCAGCTTCAGGACGCGGCATTGCACCACCTTCAGCTGATGCTGGACGCGCTTGCCGCGGGGCTGACGCTCTCCGATGCAACGGCCTATAATATACAGTTCGTCGGATCGAGGCCGATCTTTATCGACCACCTGTCGTTCCGCCCCTACGTGGAGGGTGAACTTTGGCTGGGGCATAATCAGTTCTGCGAACAGTTCCTCAATCCGCTGCTCCTGAGCGCCGTATGTGGTATCTCGTTTAACGAATGGTATCGCGGTCGCCTTGAGGGCATTCCGACCTCAGCTCTGGCAAGACTGCTCCCCACGCGGGCGCGCCTGTCCTTTAGGATGAATGCCCATGTCTTCCTTCCCGCGATGCTGGGTAAGGGCAACCAGAGCGAAGCCGTCGCCCGTGGAGGCCAGAAACGGAAGGGATCGCTCAGCCGAATGGGGTACGAAGGACTTTTGCGGCAACTGCGCAATTGGATCGCATCGTTAACCCCCAAGGACGCCGGCGCGACCGTCTGGAGCGACTATGCTGACGGCAACACCTATGCCGAAACCGAACGCAAGACCAAGCGCCATGTGGTCTGGGACTTCGCATCGTGGACGCGGCCTTCTGTTCTGATCGATCTTGGATGCAACAGCGGCGATTTTAGCGCCACAGCCATCGACGCGGGGGCGAAGCGGGTGATTGGGTATGATTTCGACCACGGTGCACTGGCCGCTGCATGGAAACGCGCGCGTGCCGGTGACCTTCCGTTCCTTCCGCTGTTCCTCGACGCCGCCAATCCCAGCCCAACGCAGGGTTGGGCGCAACAGGAACGGCAGGGGTTTGAGGCCCGTGCCAAAGGCGATGCGGTGATCGCGCTTGCCTTCATTCATCATCTGGTGATCGGCAAGAACATCGCTCTGCATCAGGCGATTTCCTGGATTGTGGGTCGGGCCCAGACCGGTCTGATCGAATTCGTGCCGAAAAGCGACCCGACGGTTCAAGCGATGCTCGCCCATCGCGAAGATATCTTCGACACTTATACGGTCGACGCATTCCGCGCCCACCTAAGCGGGATCGCAACCATCGAAAACGAAACCGCAATCAGCAGCAGTGGACGCATCATCTTCGAATACCGGGCGCACGCAAAATGATATCGCGCGCTTTTACTTTGATCGGTCCGGTTGCGCTGATCGCGATCGTTCCCTTCTCGGTCTGGTCCGTTTACAATGGAACCTATCCCACATGGCAAGCCTATCGCGCGGCGTTCCTACTGGGGTTGGCGGCTCTACTGGCTATCGGTGTCTTCGCATGTATTCTGAAGTCGCTACCGAAGGCGTCACTCGTCGTTACATTGATTGTCTGCGCAGTTTTGACGCTTTACGTCGACATTGCGGTCATCCTGATGCTGATCGGCATTTTCGCGGTGGTCGGTCTGGTTGATCGTGCGCAAGCTTATCGCAACATCGGGCTGGCGGCTTCGATCATGGGTCTGTTCCTGCTGAGTGGCGCGGCATGGCCCGTGGTGAACGCGACATTGGAAAGGCGAACCGTCGTCGCATCGGACGACTCGCTTGGCGAGGTCGTTCTTGATCGAAAGCCCTCAATAATCCACGTCGTCCTCGACGGATACGGTGCGCCCGACGTTCTGTCGGACATCTATGGCCACAACAGCGAACGGTTCTTCACCCAACTCGAAACACGCGGTTTCACAGTGCTGCGAAACGTACCCGCCCCCTATAGTCAGACTTTGCCCTCTATGGCGTCGATTATGTCAGGCGGCAGCGTCGACGTGGGTGCGCGCGGATCGGCGAACGTGCTGCGTCGCGACCTTGGATACACCATTTCGAACGGCCCCGTGGCGACCGTTCTGCGAAACGCGGGATACACGATGACGCGCAACAGGTCCGGGTACGGCTTTCTCGACACTGGTGCCTTGGCCCATGTCGGACCCAACCGCATCGGCCTGACGGAACTGGAAGCAATGCTTGTTCCGGGGGGCGCGACCACCTTTGCCAGTGTGCACAACGAGATTCTCCAGAATAGTATGAAACCGGGGCTACTGGACGATCTTGCGACGCCGTACTTCCACTATCAGCACCTTCTGGCCCCCCATCCGCCGTTCAGCCTGAATGCCGACGGTAGTGAGCGGCCGGTCACGACCATCAGCTATATGGACGGGAATCTTGCTGTGGCGATGCTGCCGAAAGGGCGCGCGGATTACATCGCCGGTTATCGTCAGAAGGCGCTTTATATCGAAAATGCCCTTCTGCAACAGATTGATGCCTATCCGCCTGGACCTAAGATTGTACTGATCCACGGCGACCATGGCCCGGGCGCGTTCCTCGATCACGAAAGTGCAGAGAGGACATGCATGAAAGAAAGATTGCGCACCTTCATGGCGTTTTATTCCAATGTACCCGGCGTGACGTTCGACGAACTCGCGGATGGGCGTCTATCCACTGTCAACGCCTATCGCGAGATATTCGGTAGGCTGAGTTCGGCTGCCATGCACCGATCGTCGGTCCAGTCGAACTACTTGACCTGGTCCAGGCCGATGGACGCCTTGGCGATCGCCCCCGCCAAGATGCAGAAAGAGTGCAGTTGACACATTTAGGGTCAGGATCCATTGATCTGCCATTTTCCGTGTGATCAGCCTCCGCAAAGAGACTGTTCTATGAGCAACCTTTTCTGGCTGAGCGAAGCGCAGATGTCGCGACTGCAGCCCTTCTTCCGCAAGAGCCATGGTAAGCCGCGCGTCGATGACCGACGAGTGTTGAGTGGCATTATCTTCATCCATCGCAATGGGTTGAGGTGGCGCGATGCACCTAAGGAGTATGGCCCTGCAAATACCCTCTACAACCGTTGGAAGCGGTGGAGCGACAAGGGCGTTTTTGCTCGGCTGATGATTGGTCTGCCCGAAGGCGTCTTCACTCGGTCGATCTTGATCACGTCCTCCGTCACGTTGGCGGCTTCTAGAGCCGTCAGTTCTTCGATCCGGCACCCGGTGTAGATTGCCAGCTTGAACGTAGCCAACATCATCTCACAACGTCCAGCTTCGATAGCTTGGTGCAATTTCCTAATATCCGATGCGGTGAAAGGGAGGCGTACCTTTTCCGCCGCTGCTTTGCGTTTCTCGGCGGGTAGCGTGACATTTGTGAAGGGGATGGGGCAGTTCTCGGACGCGTAGCCACGATCAACCAGCCAATCCCAATAAACCCGAAGGATACTGAGGTTGTCCTTGATCGTTCTGTTTTTGAGGCTGTGAACCGGCATGCAAGATTGAGCCCTGTATTGGGGTAATCGGCGTCCAAAAGTGACCCCCCTGATATTTCTGTTCAGAAGCTTCCTCGACGGATTTGAGGGAGCGAGTTGGGGATGTTGGTTGTGGAGACGATTGCGAAGATCAGGCGGGCGCATTTCATCCAGGGGAAGTCGATCAAACAGATCTGCCGGGAACTGCGGGTGTCGAGGAACACGGTGCGCAAGGTGGTCCGGTCGGGCGCGACCGAGTTCAGCTATGACCGATCCATCCAGCCCCGGCCCAAGATCGATCCCTGGCGTTCCGACCTGGATGAGATGCTGGCCGAGAATGACCGGCAACCCAAGCGCCAGCGGCTGACACTGGTTCGGATTTACGAAGAACCGCGCAACCGGGGTTATGACGGCAGCTATGATGCGGTGCGGCGCTATGCGGCGCGTTGGTCGAAGGCGACCCGGGAAGCTTCCGCCGCGGCCTATGTTCCTCTGAGCTTCGATCCCGGTAAGCCTACCAATTCGACTGGAGCCATGAAGTTGTTCTGATCGATGGCGTCACCACGACCGTCAAGGTCGCCCATGTTCGCCTGTGTCACAGCCGAATGCCGTATGTCCGGCCTATCCTCGCGAAACGCAGGAGATGGTGTACGTCGCCCACGACAAGGCGTTTGCCTTCTTCGGTGGGGCCTGTGCGCGGGGCATCTACGACAGCGGGAATTGTCCGCCATTGGTCCGAGGACAATGGACGCGAAGACCGCCGTTGACGCGAT
>NZ_QAGK01000019.1 GCF_003057885.1 Oceaniglobus ichthyenteri | reverse complement strand
TACCGGAACTTTGGCCGACTGGCACGCACCCGTCAGGATACCGAGCGATGACGCTCATCTCTTAGGTCGTGGTGCGCCACATCCGGAACCGGCCCTGCCCGGTCACTTCGCAGATCAAACCCCGCGCTTCCATCCAGACGAGGTTGCGCTGGACGGCGGCGCGGCTGGCACCGGTCAGGGTCTCGGCCATTGGGGCGGAGACGAGGGGCCATTCGGCCAGCACGGCGCGCAATGCTGGTGGTGTCTTGCCAGAGAGCGGGGCCATCATGGTTTCCGCCCGAGCTGACCATGCCTGGATATCGTCGAGGTGTCGCATTGCTGTCAGGCATGCTGTTTCCATTCCCTCGAGCCAACGCTCTAAGCGCTCAGCCGATGGGCCACTGGCGCGCAGCCCCCCTGCCCCGCGTGTAGCCAGAGGCGCAAAGATGGCCCCCCCATTCGAACTCGGGCCTTCGCTGGCGGCAATGCGTGCGGCGGTAACCGCCGCTTCCATCCGGTCGCCCTGTTGCCCGAGGCCCGCAAGGCTCCAGAGGTGAAACCCCATGCAGGCGCGTGTGATCGGGTGCAGGTCGGCGGCTTGCGCCATCAGGTCAAGCCAACCGCCCGCGCGATCCGCAAAGGGCTCGGCTTCATCCGCCATGTTTTCGGGGTCACGGCGATCGAGGAAAGCGGACAGGTCCACCCCTGGGCCGGGACCGCCTGTCAGACGCCGCACTGCCCATCCGACACGCGCGAGCGCTGCGGTGTCGTCCTGCACGCCGGACAAGCGCATGGATATCCAGAGCGCCAGCCGATCCGGGCCAATTCGGTCGCCTGCAAACCAGCTGAGGTCTGCCGCCTCCATCAGCGCGAGCCTGTGCCGCCAGCCCTCCGGACCACGGTGCAGACGGTCATCCAGTGCGCCAATCCGGCCAGCCACACGGGCGAGATGGGCGGCATTGCCTGCCTCTGCCTTCCGCCAATCGTCGAGGACTGCGGTTTCACGCAGCTCTGCCCTCGGTCCGGGCGGCAGATATTCCGGCTCCACTTCCATCGGACCGGGCAGGAACCACAGGTCGTCCTCAGACGCCTCTTCGAGCCCCTCCGCATCCACTAGAGGGTCGTCAAAAATATCATACTGCGTGGAAACTTGAGGCTTCATATGTGCAAAATACGGCACTTTTGCATTTTACCCAAGTGTTTTGTCAGAGTGCGCCTGCATACCTTATATAGCACGCGCGCTCGGTGGTCTGCGAGATTTCTCTGATCGCGCTCAGCGTATGGAATCCAAGGGGTTTTTGATGAGCAGCACCACAGAGAGAGCGGTTGCATTCGTTTACAAACGGTCGTTTATTGGCGCTATATGAAACTGCAAAAAGACTGTTTTGATGCCATTGATAGGCTATGCGCGCGTATCCACAGAGGATCAAACCCCCCTGCCCCAGTCGCAGGCCCTGAAATCTGCGGGTTGCGCCGAAATCTATGAAGAGCACGCCTCAGGCGGCAATCGCGCGCGGCCGGTGCTTGGGCGTGTGCTCGAACGCATCCAGAGTGACGATACGCTGGTCGTCGTGAGGATCGACCGGCTTGCGCGGTCTCTGTCGCATCTGCTGGAAGTGATCGAGCGGCTGGAGGCCAGGGGTGCGTTCTTTCGCTCGATCCAGGACCCGATCGACACTGGATCCCCGCAGGGCAAGTTCACGCTGCAGGTCTTGGGCGCTGCGGCCGAGTTCGAGCGCGCCCTGATCCGGGAGCGCACCAAGGCCGGCCTCGCCAGTGCGCGCACAAAGGGCCGCGTGGGCGGAAACCCTGGACTGCGGGCCAAAGACCCTGCCGCTCTTCGCAAGGTGCGGCTAGCGCGACAGGACGGCTACATGGAGCGTCTGAACGAAACGGCACAAGATTGGGTGCCCCATGTGCGCCGGTTGCGCCCCGACTTGGCCTGGGAAGACGTGGTGCGCATCATCAACGGCCCCTTGCCCGAGGCGCGTCGCTGGACCCAAAGCCGTCTCTTGCGCGCCGTGAAGGCCTATGTCCGCGACGGCTTCCTGCCCGAGACAGTTTTGGCCCGCGCCGGCCGCCGCGAAACCGACGACCGCCTGCCCGCCATCGTCGCCGCCATCAAGGGCGCGGATCCCGGCATTACGCTCCAGGCGATCTGTGAACGGCTGGAATCTATGCGCGAACGCACACCACGTGGCCGAACGAGATGGCAGCCGTCGTCAGTCAAGATGCTGTTGGAGCGGGCGGAGAGGCTGGGGCTGCTTGAGTAGCCTAACAACCTTGCAAATCCTCCACTACAGGGAAGGATTACAAGGTTGTGGTCAGTTTCAGGCACAGAAGCCGTCCGCTCATGCAAAGGGGTTGACGATGCGAAGCTGGCCTTCCACCAGCAGGCCATCTTGCATGTCCTCGCTCCACAGCGTGGTACACCCCGCAACCAAAGCGCTGGCCACGATCATCGCGTCGTAGATCGAGAAGCCGTAGCGTTCCGCCAAAGCGCGGCCGACGTCATGGGTCTGCACGGAGAGATCTTCGACGGGACACAAGGCGCGCACGCCTTCGAGAAAGGCCGCTGCTTCCTCCCAACCGAGGCCAGCTTTGCGGCGGCAGTTCACCAGTGACTCGTTTAGAACCTGAACGCTGATCCGGGGCCCCTGCCCCAGGATGACCTCGGCGCGATCGGCCTTTGGGCCATCGTCGAGCAGGTAAAGAACGACATTCGTGTCCGCGAACTCAGCGCTCATGTGCGTCGTCGCGGCTCAGACGTTCTGCTGCGGACAACTTGCCCCGGAAGCGGCGCAGGCCGGTAAGTACCTCATCCGCACGAGCAAGGCGACGGACTCTGACCCGACCGTCGTCCTTGACCAGGTCGATCTGATCACCCTCCTTGAGACCAAGCTCTCGGACGAGCTCCGCGGGCAAACGGACGGCCAGCGAGTTACCCCATTTTGCGACCTGCATCGTGACCTCCCATGCGGATATACGTCTTGTAATGTATATCCGAAAGGTTCCTAAGACAAGCCTGCCGCAAACCCTAGCTACTCTTGTGCATGACGCAGCGACTGACACCAAATCTAGAAAGAGCTTGCACGAATCTGATAGCTCGGGCAATAGTCTCGATAAATAACGCGCGATCACATAAAAAACGCGCCCACGAATCGAGGCAGAGATGAGCGAAGCTGAGCAGGACCTGGACATTGCCATCGGGCACTACGCAGAGCTTCTTGCGTCCAATCTTCATGCGCAACGTGCTGCCCACTTCCCTCCCGACGCCAAAAAAGTCATGCGCAGCCTGACCAGCGGCGAGGCGGCCGAGTTGCTTGGCGTCGATCATACCTACCTTCGCAAGCTTCATCGAGAAGGAAAGATCGCTGACGTCGAAACCACTGCGGGCAGCCACCGGCGATATACCCTCGATGATATCTGGGAGATTCGCCACGCTCTTGAGGCAAACGCGAAGAAGCCTGGAACCTACGTTCCGGGGCGTCGTGCCGGTGACGAGCTTCAGATTGTTTCTGTTGTGAACTTCAAAGGCGGGTCCGGGAAAACGACAACATCCGCTCACCTTGCACAGCGCTTGGCTCTCAAGGGATATCGTGTCCTTGCGATCGATCTGGACCCCCAGGCATCCCTTTCCGCGCTGCATGGCATCCAGCCTGAGCTGGACCTGATGGAGGGTGGCACGCTGTATGATGCGGTTCGCTACGATGAACCGGTCCCGATCTCGGACGTGATCCGCAAGACCTACATCCGTGGTCTTGACCTGATTCCCGGGAACCTCGAGCTCATGGAATTCGAACATGAGACACCGGCAGCCATTCAGCGTGGCGGCGCCCGCGCATTCTTTGCCCGTGTGCGCGACGCGCTCGACAGTGTCGAAGCGGACTATGACGTCGTCGTCATCGACTGTCCGCCGCAGCTTGGTTTTTTAACCATGTCCGCCCTTTCAGCATCTTCAGGGGTGCTTGTTACCGTTCACCCCCAAATGCTCGATCTGATGTCCATGTCGCAGTTTCTGCGAATGACCGCTGATCTGCTTGGCGTCATCCGGGATGCTGGCGCAAACCTTCGCTTCGACTGGCTGCGCTTTCTGCCGACCCGCTACAAGGTGGGTGATGCCCCGCAGACCGAGGTCATTGCTTTCATCCGGGGTCTGTTCGGCAGGTCAGTCCTGACCAACCACATGGTTGAGTCTACTGCGATCTCTGATGCAGGGCTGACGAAGCAGACGCTCTACGAGGCCGACAAGAAGGACTTCACGCGTCAGACTTTCGATCGTGCAATCGAATCCATGAACGCCGTCAACGACGAGATCGCGGCGATCATCCAGAACACGTGGGGACGCAATGGCAAGAAAGCCTAAACTGGGACTGCCACTGCAGACCCTGCGCAACGCGCCCGACGCTCTTGAAGGGCGCAGGCTGCGCGGCGGCGTTTTCGAAATCGAGCCTGACCAAATCGAAATCACAGGTCGGCTCGATGACAGGCTGCAGATTGAGACTGCGGGCCTCAAGGCGTCAATTTCCAAGAACGGACAGCGAGTACCAATCCTCGTCCGGCCGCTTGATGGTGATCGCTACAGCCTGATCTATGGCCGTCGTCGACTGGAAGCTTGCAGAGAACTTGGGATCAAGGTCCGCGCCATTGTCACAGAGATGGAGGGCGATCAGGCACTTCGTGATCAGCTGTTAGAGAACCAAGAGCGGCGGGATCTAAGCTTCATCGAACGAGCGCTTGTTGCCGCAGCCTTGCTCGACGGTGACCATCTGAGCGCATCCGAACGCACTAACAAGGGTGTCGCCGAGGTTCTCAATCTGACCGAGGCAGGAGTGTCGCAGCTGTTAAGCGTGGTCCGCACCGTTGGGGAGGACCTGGTCCTCGCCATCGGTGCCGCTCCGGGCATTGGTCGGCCCAGGTGGGAAGAGCTCAAGAAGTTGCTGGGGGCTACGGATGCCGATCGCGAACTGCTTGCAGCTTTGGCGGGTGAGGCCAAAACATCCTACCAAGGCGGTATTGACGAGAAATCCGATCATGCATTTTTGGCCGTCCTCTCTGCTGCAGGGAAGCCCGAACAGACCACATCCTCGTCTCGCCCTCGCGGGCGGCCCGGCACGGTGATTCCGGGGGTCGGTGCCGCCACTGTCACGACCGGACGTCGTGGAAAGCAACTCAAGCTCGAGTTGAAGGCCGAGGAGAGCGATTTTGTCAGCTGGCTTGAGGGCAACGCCCCGCAGCTGATCGCCGAGCTTCACGAGCGCTGGAAGCGTTCGGAAGACTGAGGAAGAGCAACAATCAAAAAGGAGGCACGAGACAGGCAGAAAAGAAAAAGGCCCCGAGAAGCAAGCTTCACGAGACCTTTCTTAGGTTTCGCACGGGACCAGCCCGCTACAAAACTTCAGTTTTCGCACCTCTGAATGTAGCGATCTGGCCCCTTTCCCGCAAGCGCAAAGCGATTCGCGGGCCAGGGAAATTTTGCCTTCGTGAATGACATCATGGATTACACACCGATTTCGCCGTTTATGCGGCCGATATCGCACGCCCATCTGCGCGTGGTCGAGCGTCCTGAGGCGTCTGTTCCCGGCAGGCCCGTCAACAAGTGGGAGCTCCTCCGCGAGCTGTCCAAGGCACAGGCGGCCTTTGGGGTTTCCGAGCGCGATCTGACCGTTCTTCAGGGGCTTCTCAGCTTCTTTCCGGACGATGCGCTTGGCGGGAACACCGAAATGGTCGTCTTCCCATCCAACAAGGCGATCTGCGAGCGGCTGAACGGCATGCCTTGCTCGACGATGCGCCGTCACCTCGCCCGGTTGGTAGAGGCACGCTTGCTCATGCGGCGCGATAGCCCCAATGGGAAGCGGTATGTGCGCAAGCGTGGCGAAGATCGGGTGGCCTTCGGCTTTGATCTCTCCCCGCTCTATTGCCGGGCCGAGGATATTGCACGGGCTGCAGAGGCTGTGCGTGAGGCCGAGGACCGTGTGCGGCGACTGAGGGAGGTAGTGAGCCTTATGCGTCGCGACTTGGCCGCTCTGGCGGAGTTCGGCGAGGAGATCCAGCCCGGGCTTGGCCTGTGGGACCAGCTCCGCGACAAGGCAGCCCTCACCGCCCGCGCTCTTCGCCGCAAACTCTCGCTTGAGGATCTGTCGGCATTTCGGACTGAACTGGAGACCCTTCTTGACCAGGCGCGTAATGTGATTGACGGTCCTGAAACAGAAGAAATGAACACCAATGATGCCCAATGTGAGCGTCACCATCATAATTCAAATAAAGAATCTATAGATCTTGAACCTGCCTTAGAAAAAGGCGGGGCGGCGGGACGCGCGCCTGATGATGATACGGGTGAGCCCGTGGCTGACCTTGAAGAGCCTGACACGAGGCGGGTGCCGAAAATCCCTCTCCACCTGGTAATCGCCGGCTGTCCCTCGCTCAAGACTTTCTATCAGGGCGACATTCGACACTGGCACCAACTTTTCGACGCGGCTTGTCATGTAAGGCCGGCCATGGGGATCAGTGTTTCTGCGTGGGAAGAAGCGCAACGCTGCATGGGACCAGAGCAAGCCTCGATCGTCGTCGTGGCCATGCTGGAACGTTTCTCTGACATCAGATCACCGGGTGGATACTTGCGGGCGCTGACGTCCAAGGCCGCGGCGGGCGAATTCTCTTGCGGTCCGATGGTCATGGCTTTGATCGGTCGGCGAAGTGCGGCTTAACAGCTGTTAAGTTTCAACGCCGCGGTGCTCAGTTGGCATGACTTAACAGCTGTTAAGTCGCCTCTTGGCAACCATACGATCATCGAGAGGCAAAGGAGTGTTGGTTTGAGGGTGACGGGAAATGAGATCGGGAGAGTGGCTTCCGGCGCCCGTCGTGGAGAAGATCTGATGACGAAAGCTGTCCAGAAAATCACCCTGTCCCCGTCCCGGGATATCCCTTTTGACAAACTGGTGTTGAGTCAGTCCAACGTGCGGCGCATCAAGGCTGGCGTGTCCGTCAAGGAACTGGCCGAAGACAGCGCCCGCCGCGGCCTCTTGCAGAGCCTGAGCGTGCGGCCCGTGTTGGCTGACGATGGCACCGAGACCGGCAAGTCGAGATCCCGGCCGGTGGCCGTCGGTTCCAAGCATTGTCCCTGCTGGTGAAGCATAAGTGTTTGGCAAAGACCACGCCCATTCCCTGCATCGTGCGCGATGCTGCGTCCGACATCCTGGCCGAGGATGATTCCCTTGCAGAAAACATGCATCGCGTCGCCCTGCACCCGCTCGACCAGTTCCGCGCGTTTGTGGCGCTGCGGGATAAGGGCCAGAGCGATGCAGAGATTGCTGCCGCCTTCACCGTGAACCCCGATCACGCGCGTCAGGTTCAGGTCTGGGATGTGATCCATTCATCCTGGAACAAGGAGCCATTCCAGATCCGGCGCATGCTGACCGAGACCTCGGTCCGAGCGTCCGACCGGCGCGCGGTCTTTGTGGGTGTTGAGGCCTACGAAGAGGCGGGCGGCACGATGCTGCATGA
Organism: Oceaniglobus ichthyenteri; assembly: GCF_003057885.1. Lineage (GTDB taxonomy): Bacteria > Pseudomonadota > Alphaproteobacteria > Rhodobacterales > Rhodobacteraceae > Oceaniglobus > Oceaniglobus ichthyenteri. The sequence goes on along the minus strand of NZ_QAGK01000019.1, from coordinate 34,489 downwards.
CCTCTTTCAGGGCGATGACGATGGCTGGCTCGAGGACCCTGCCCTGCTCGATCGGCTGGTGACGGAAAAACTCCAGGCCGAGGCTGAGACGGTTGCGGTTGAGGGCTGGAAGTGGATCGAAGTCGCGCTTGACCTGCCCTACGGCTACAGCTACAGGCTGCGGTCCCTATCCGGCGATCCGGCACCGATGACGGATGAGGAAGGTGCGGCCCATGCCAAGCTGCTCGCCGAGTATCGGGCGCTGGAAGAGGAATACGCGGGTCAGGATGAGATCCCCGACAAGGTCGACACGCGGCTTGGCGTATTGGAAGCGGAGATGGAAAGGATCGAGACCCGGCCGTTGATCTTCGACGCGGAGGAGATCGGGCGGGCAGGGGCGTTCGTCACGCTCGACCGGTACGGCGCGCTGGCCGTCTATCGCGGCTATGTGCGGTCAGAGGATGAGCCTGTTGAGGAGGCAGCGGTCCAGGATGATACTGATCCTGCGGTGGCGGGGCAGGGTGCTGATCGTGATCTCACCGATGGCCATGGCAGTGCCGCTCCTGGCGGAACCATCATTATGTCGGGTGGCCAGCCTATCGGAGCTGACTTCCCGGAGGATGAGGATGACGGAGCGCTGAAGCCACTGCCCGAGCGGCTCGTAATCGAGTTGACGGCACACCGGACGCTGGCGCTGCGTGAAGCGATCGGGCGCTCGCCCGACGTGGCGTTGATTCTGCTGCTGCTGAAGATTGTGACGGACACCTTCCGCACTTCCTCTGCTTCGGGAAGCTGTCTCGAAGCCTCAGTGCGTCACATCTACATGCCGGCGCAGGCGAGCGATCTGAAGGACAGCGTGGTGGCAAAGCTGGTCGACGAGCGTCATGCGCCGGAACGATCTCGTGGCGCTGGACGATGAGGACCATGCCGAAGGGCAGGGGGCGGATGCCGAAGCGGCTGACAGCGTCAGTGAAGCTGACCTTCCTGCATTTCTGACGGATGACCTGCCTGCTGAAGGCGCGTCGATGCTGGCCTCGGAATAACGTGATCCAGCGGGGGGCGGAGATTCCGCCCCCAATCACCCTATAGTGTAATAATATCAATGGGATGAGTGCGATTACTCGCATTCAGAATGAAGAATCATGTCTACAACAACCATCATCGACACCGCACCCCTCGGGGCGCTGCGACGTGAGACTTCAAGGCCAATGCTCCCGATCTTTCACATGGGCATTTGGAGCATCCGTTGGCAATCTGACGGATGCCTGAAATCCAGAAGTTTCACCGGGACGTGGTGACTGGAGCAAGAGAGAGGTTTCGATCCGTTCTGCGATGGCTGAGACGATAGCGAGGCCAAGCCCGCTACCATCAGTTTTTGCATCTGCCCTCTCGAAGCGCCCTGTCAGGCGTTCGAGTGTTTGGGTTGCTACCGCGGGGCCCTCGTTCGCCACGATCAACTGCCCGTCGCTCGTGAGTGTAACCTCGACTGGGGCATTCTGCGCCCCGTGGCGTAGGGCGTTTTCCACCAGATTCCGGCACAGAATTCCCAATGCGTCGGGGTCGATATCAGACAAGACAGGCGTGTCCGGCAAGTTCAACATAAGGCGCCCGTTCTCTGTGCTGCGCGCAATATCTTCCACCACGACCCGAGTGATGGTTCTGACATCAGCGCTCTGGTCCATCCGAAGTCTACCGCCTTCCGCCCGCGCAAGCTGCAGGAGACGTTCGGACAGCCGAGCGAGACGCTTGAGCGTCGCCTCGATCTCGGCGGCGCGCGCGTCGATGGTCGGATCTTTGGTCTCTGACCGCAGTCGCTGCGCCTGGGCGATAGCGCCCGCCAATGGTGTCCTTAGTTCATGAGCCGCATTGGCTGCAAAACTTCGCTCAGCCTCGAACGCGTCGCGCAACCGAGCCAAAAGGCTGTTCAAGGTTGCAGCCAGCGGGCCGATTTCCGTCGGCAGGTCGGCCGCGGGTACTTCTGACAGGTCGCGCACGCCGCGCGCTTCAAGCCGCGTACGGAACCGATGGAGAGGGGCGAGGCTAAAGCGCACAGCGAGAATAATCGACGCGAGCGCCAACGGCAGCACAACCAGCAGCGGCAGGCCAAGGCTCATCTGGATTTCCCGAGCAACCGAAGCGCGATGCGCCAACGGTTCGGCCACGGTGATGCTGATCGTCCCCTGGAGCGCCGCGTCGCTGTAGAGGCGATGTGTGGCGTTCTGCCCAAATCCCGGACCATCGTATGGAGGAAACACGGCAGGGTCCGCCGCATGGGATTGCAGCAAAATGCGTCCCTCGGCATCGCGTACGATGTAGGTGAAGAACTCGTCATGCTCCCGGATCGGCGCGAGGCGCTGCGTCACACCCTGATCTTCTCGCCCGACGATGTCGGTCACGGCCAGCGGCAGGATGCGCTCGGCGGTTTCGCGTAGGGCGCTGTCGAAGACCTCATCCATCTCGCCCCGAACGATCACCGCGGTAACCGTGGCGGCGGCGAGCCAGAGGATCGTCAGCACAAGGCCGAGTGACAAGCCGAGCCGTACCTGAAGGCTGGATGGCCACATCATGGCTTGCCCAGCCGGTAACCCATGCCGCGCTCGGTCTCGATGATGGCGCTCCCCAGTTTCTTGCGCAGGCGGCTCACGTGCACCTCGATGGTGTTGCTCTCGACTTCGGCGTCGAAAGCGTAGAGCTTCTCCTCCAACTGCGCCTTGGACAGGAGCTGCCCGGGACGCGCCAGGAAGGCCTCGAAGAGCGCCCATTCCCGCGCCGTCAGCGGCACATGTCTGCCATCCCGATGGACGCTGCGCGCGGCAAGGTCGATGTCGAGCGGTCCGTGGGTCAGGATCGGGTTGGGGTTGCCGCTGTAGCGCCGCGCGACCGATCCGATCCGTGCCGACAGTTCCGACAGGTCGAAGGGCTTCACAAGATAGTCGTCAGCGCCCGCATTGAGGCCTTCGATCCTATCGGACACCTGGTCGAGCGCCGTCAGGATGATGACCGGCGTCACGTCTCCACGCGTCCTGAGGCCCTTGAGGAACCCGATACCACGTCCGTCTGGCAGCATGAGGTCGAGCAGGAGCAGGTCGTAGGAGGTTGCGCTCATCGCGTCTGCCGCCGCGTCTAGCCGCGTGACCCAGTCTACTGACTGGCCATCAGCTGCGATCTGGTCGCGCACGGCAGCGCCAAGAGTCGTGTCGTCCTCGATCAGCAATATGCGCATGGTCGTACCCGTCCTTTCCTGATGTCCCTCCATGATCCGTCTGGCTGACACGAAGCTGAAGCTTGTGGGTCGAGCCCCTTCAGGCTGCCGTCAGCTTCGCGGCGCATGAATGGCATCAAGAGGCGAGCCACTAGGAGTGTGCCCCATGAAGAAGACATTGACAATTATCGGCTTTCTCGCGGTCTTTCCGGTCGGCGCGGCGCTGGCTGACGACGATTGCTTCGTGCCGATGGCCGACTGGCAGCCGCGCGATGCTGTTGCCATGCTGGCTGAGGAAAATGGTTGGACGGTGCGCCGGATCAAGATCGATGACGGCTGCTACGAGATCGATGGGAGGGATGCCGAGGGGCGTGCGATCGAGGTGACTGTCCACCCGGCCACGCTGGAGATAATCGAGTTCGAATACGAGGACGACGAGGATGATCGCCGCGAGCGGGATCACGAGAGACGCGACGATGACTGATGCAGCGCGTCGCGACGGTAATGTCCCGGTGCCGGGCCTGCCGCCACTCTCCCGGCTTTCCCTAAACTCTCCTCTAGCTCTGACGGGCCCGGTGCTGGTTGCGTTGCCATGCCTGCTGGCGGCACTGATCGGGTTCAACACCTATGCGCCCTATGGCGCGGATGCAGCACTTGGCATTGCCGTCGGGGCCGCGGCAGTTGTCGCGATGGCACAGACCCTGATCCTCGCCGCACGGCCGCCGCTGGTGGAACCATTGTTCGGCGGTCTCGATCGCATGTACCGTTTCCACAAGTGGCTTGGTATTTCCGCAATGCTCCTGATGATCCTGCACCAGCAGATCGAGCCGGATTTCGAGCGTTTGGTGCGTGAAACCTCTCTTGGTGAACTTGGTGAAGAGGCGGGCGAACTTGCCTTCAACGCGCTTCTCGCCCTGGTTGCTGTCAGCTGGTTCCGGAGATTGCCCTTCACCCCACTGGAAATCCCCTATCAGATCTGGCGGTTCAGCCATCGTTTCATGGGGGCCCTTTTTGCAATCGTGGTCTTTCACCAGTTCTTCGTCGACCTGCCGACAGAGGTAGATCCATCGCTCTCGGTGCTTCTAAACACATTTGGCATCGCGGGAGTGATCGCGTGGATATTCACCGAGCTGGTCGCCCCGTACCTGCGGCGTAGAGAATTCACCGTCACAGAGATCAGCCAGACCAAGGACACCACCACGCTAACCCTCCGCCCCGAGGGGCGGGCAATGCGGTGGCGGCCGGGGCAATTCGCCTTCTTCCGCGCGCCAGAGGCAGGACTGTCCGAGCCGCACCCCTTCACGATCGCCAGCGCCCCGCGCCCTGACGGCACCCTGACGTTCTCCATCCGGGGCTTGGGTGGCTGGACACGAAGCCTGCTCGCCATCTTGCGGACCGGAACGCGCGTGCAGGTCGAAGGGCCATATGGACGGTTCAATTTCCGCAAGGGCGGTGCGCGCCAGATATGGCTGGCGGGCGGCATCGGTATCACGCCGTTCCTCGCCTGGGCCGAAAGCCTGAGCGAAGCGGATAGCCGCGACATTCACCTCATCCACTGCGTTCGGACACAAGAGGAGGCGATTGGGGTAGAGACGCTGCGCGCTGCGGCTGCCCGCAACCCGAGGTTCAGTTTCGAGGTGGTCGTTACGACGCGCGATGGCAGGCTCACGGCCGAGCGCCTGATTGGCGCGGTCCCTTTCGCGATCCGGCAAGCCGATTTGTGGTTCTGCGGCCCAACCGGTCTGAAGGACGGGATTCTCAAGGGCTTGAAAGCACAAGGCCAAACGCCTCGCCGTGTCCGCTTCGAGCAGTTCGAATTCACCTGAACGCGGGGCAGGGCGCATAGCCATGCCAGCCCTGTAGCCTGCGCTCGCATCTTTTTTTGGCCCCGCCCTCATCGGCGGGGCCATTTTCCTGACGGCAAGCTGAAGCAGGAATCGCTGGGGCGTCAGGATGCCCTCAGGTCGGGGTGCCAGATTGGTCTCATCAAACGAAAGGACTCCTTGCCATGAAAAAGACCCTGACCGCCCTTGCCCTGATCGCACTTTTGCCCGCCGGCGCTGCGCTGGCCGACGACGATGATTGCAATGCGCCCCGTGACCAGTGGCAGCCGCGCGAGGCCGCCATGCAGATGGCCGAACAGAACGGTTGGACGGTGCGCGACTTCGAGATCGACGACGGCTGCTACGAAATCGAAGGCCGAGACCAGGATGGTCGCGAGATCGAGGTGAAGCTCGATCCGGCGACGCTGCAGATCGTCGAGATGGACTACGAGGATGATGACGACGACCGCGGTGGCGCCCGCAATCCCGCGCCCGCTGGAACGGTCGCTCCTCCGCAGAACGGCCTCTTCGGAAACGGCGCCCCTCCGCAGGTTCAGGTGAACTGAACAGCTCCGAAGCACCCTGAACAAGGATCATTCCCATGAAATCACTTCTCGCAACGCTCGCGCTTACCACCGCACTCACGCTTCCCGGCCTCGCTATGGCACGGCCCGTGACGCTCACAACCACCCTTAACAACTATGGCGGCGACGGCGCTTACCTCGCGCTTTACGTAACCGACGCCTCGGGCGCCTATGTCGGCAGTCTCTGGATGGCCGGCGACAAGTCCAAGTACTACGAGCATCTTAGCGACTGGTACCGTGCCACGGGCGGCGATACCGCGGAGGTAAACGGCATCACCGGCGCCAGCGTCGGCGCGGGCCGCAGTCTCGAAATCACGCTTGATCTGGCCGATGCGCTGTTCGATGCGGGCTACACGCTGCACATCGACGCGGCGGTCGAGGATATGCGCGACAGCCCGAACGAGGTGGCCGTGCCGCTGACGACGGCGGGCGCGGGCACTCCGGTGACCGGGCGGCGCTACATCGCCAACTTCTCCTACGACATGTGAGGGGCAGGGCCATGATCCGTATACTCCATCGCTGGCCGGGTCTTCTGGCACTCGCGCTCGTCACGATCCTGAGCCTGAGCGGCGCTGCGCTCTCGGTCTTTCCGGCAGTCGAGCGCATCACCGCGCCGCAGGTGGAGACTGGCCTGACAGTCGCCACCCTCGCGGACCGCATCCAGGTCGTCTATCCGGGCGTCGAGCAGATCCGGCGGTCGCCCTCCGGTCGGATCACCGCCTATTGGTTCGATCAGGGCGCGCCGGGTGCTGCCGTGATCGACCCGGCGACGGGCGCGGGCGTGGCCTCGGCCGACCCGAACCAGGCCCTTCGCTGGCTCACCAACTTTCATCGCTCGCTCTTCCTCGGAGATGGCGGGCGTATCGCCATGGCCGCCGGGGCCGCGGCGATGCTGGTCCTCTCGCTCTCGGGTGCTATGCTGGTCGCGCGACGGGCGGGCGGATGGCGGCACTGGTTCGCGTCCTTGCGTGGTCCGTTCGCGGGCAGGCTGCATGTCGAGATCGCCCGGATCGCCGTCATCGGCCTCGTTCTGTCCTCCACCACCGCCCTCTGGATGACAGCCTCCACCTTCGATCTTCTGCCGGACGGTAGCGTCCTGCCGGCTGATCCCACCGAAGTGAGCGGAGAAATTGGGTTCGCTCTCGATCAGATGGCCACGCTGCTGCAGGCCCCCGTCGCCGAGCTGCGCGAACTGAGCTTTCCCTATCCCGGCGACGCGACGGACGTGTTCACACTGAAGACCGACCGGGGCACCGGCTATCTTGACCAGGGAACCGGCGCGCTCGTGGCATGGGCCGACCTGACCGGGTGGGAGCGCGTCTCGGAAACCATTTACATGCTGCACACGGGGCAGGGGGCCGCGACGCTCGGCCTTGTGCTCGGGATGATGGCGCTCGGAGTGCCGGCGATGGGCGTGACCGGCGTCTTGATCTGGCTTGCCGGGCGGCGCGGGCGGCCGCGCATCCGGGGCAACCAGCCCGCGGGCCGTGCCGAGACGATCATTCTTGTCGGCAGCGAGGGTGGCAGCACCTGGGGCTTCGCCGCGACCCTGCATGCCGCGCTGACGGCAGCGGGGCAGGGCGTCCATGTTGGCCCGATGTCGGGCTTCGCGCCAGAGCGCTACGCCCGTGCCGAGCGCATCATCCTGCTCGCCGCGACCTATGGCGATGGTGCCGCTCCGTCCTCGGCGAAGGGCTTTCTCGACCGGCTGAACGCGTCGGCCCCTGTGCCTGATATCCAGATGGCCGTGCTCGGCTTCGGCGACCGCAGCTTTCCGGCCTATTGCGCCTTCGCCAACGCCGTTGCGGCAGCGGCGCAGGCGAAGGGCTGGGCCGAACTCATGCCGCTGGACACGATCGACCGCCAATCGCCACAGGATTTCGCGCGCTGGGGCCGCGCTCTTGGCGAGGCGCTTAGCATCTCTCTCGAGCTTTTTCACCAGCCCGTCTCGCCGCGCACCGAAACATTGACCCTCGTCTCGCGGCGCAACTACGGGGCCGAGATGCAGGCGGGGGCCGCGATCCTGCGCTTCGCCCTGCCGCGCGCAACGCCGTGGCAGCGGCTGACGGGCACGGGCTTCGCACGGTTCCAGGCGGGCGACCTGATCGGCGTCCTGCCGCAGGGCAGCCCGGTGCCGCGCCTCTATTCGCTGGCCTCGGGCCGGCGCGACGGGTTCGTCGAGATCGTGGTGCGCAAGCATCCGGGCGGTCTGGCCTCGGGCCAGCTGACCGCGCTGGAACCGGGCGATACGGTCCGGGCCTTTCTGCGGCGCAATCCCGGCTTTCACGCCGGTCGCGGTCGCACCCCGCTGATCCTGATCGGGGCGGGCACCGGCATCGGGCCGCTGGCGGGCTTCATCCGCGGCAATGCGCGGCACAGGCCCGTGCACCTGTTCTTCGGCATGCGGCATGCGGACAGCGATTTCTTCTATGGCGAGGAGATGGCCGGCTGGCAGGCAGAGGGGCGGTTGACCCGGCTTGTCACGGCCGTCTCGCGCGGGACGCTTCCGCATTACGTGCAGGACGCGCTGCGTGGAGAGGCCACCGAAGTTGCGCGTTTGCTTCGCAACGGGGCCCGCGTGATGGTCTGCGGCGGGCGCGACATGGCCATGGGTGTGACCGATGCGCTGGCCGAAATTCTCTCACCATTCGGGTTGACGCCCGCAGTTCTGAAGGCGGAGGGGCGGTATGTCGAAGATGTCTACTGAGCGCGCGCGCATCGTCCTGAACGGCCCCACCATGGGCACGCGCTGGTCGGCCCTGTTCTTCGCGGATCGGGGCCGCGACACGGATGCAATCCGTGCCGCCCTTCAGGCGGTTGTCGACGAGGTGGACACGCAGATGTCGACGTGGAACGCGGAGAGCGCGCTCATGCGGATCAACGCGGCGCCGGTGGGCGATTGGGTGGTGGTGCCGGAGCAACTGCGGGCGGTCCTGCGCCTCGGGCTCGAGATCGGGCGCGCCTCGGGCGGGGCCTTCGATATCGGAATGGGCGATGCGGTGACGGCCTGGGGCTTCGGGCCCGGGGCCGCCGCGCCCGAGGGTATCCGCGCCGCGATGGACGCCCCCCGCCGCCCGGCGCAGGAGGTGCTGGAGATCGAGGGGATGCAGTTGCGCAAGACCGCGCCCATTGCGCTGGATCTGAACGGCATCGCCAAGGGCTATGGCGTCGACCAGCTCGCCGAGACCTTGCGCGATCATGGGATTGCCGACGCCCTTGTCGGCATCGACGGTGAGATGCGTGCCATGGGCCTGCGCCCCGATGGCGAGGCATGGATCATCGCGGTAGAAGCGCCGGACCCTGATCGCCGGACGCCGCAATCGGTTCTGGCGCTGCAGGACGCCGCCGTCGCGACATCCGGTGACTACCGCCATTGGGTGGAGGTTCAGGGGTGCCGCCTGTCGCATACCATGGATCCGAGACGTGGCGCGCCGCTGATCGCGCCGCCCGCCTCCGTCACCGTCGTGGCCCGCACCTGTGCCGAGGCCGATGCTTGGGCGACGGCGCTGATGGTGCTCGGTGCGGAGAGGGGTGCGGACCTCGCAAGACAACGTGGACTCGACGCCCTGTTTCTTCTGTGCGATGATGAAGGCAATGCAATGGGCGTGGGAGTCGGGCGTCTTTTTTCCGAAGAACCAGCGGCAATCGCCTCAGCCGGGGGAAGATGAGCCGCATGGAACAGACCCGTACCGATCGCTTCAAGACCGCACTCCTGCTGATGGCCGCAACCGGGCTGATCGTGGGACTCGCATTCTACCTTGCGGGCCAACCAGAGATCGCGACCCTGATCTGGATTGCAGGAGTTGTTCCCGCGCTGGCAGCGCTTGTGGTCGAAATCGTCCGGAGCATTGGGCGCGGCGAGGTGGGCCTCGATATCGTTGCCGCGCTGTCGATGTCGGCGGCGCTTGTCTTCGGCGAGACCTTGGCTGCGGCTGTCGTCGCAGTCATGTATTCTGGAGGCACTTTCCTCGAAGCCTTCGCTGAGGGCCGTGCACGTCGTTCGATGAAGGATCTTTTATCCCGCGTACCCCGGACCGCGACGCGGCACCGGAACGGCGGTCTTGAGGATGTGCCTCTCGAGGAGATCGCACCGGGCGATCGCCTGCTGATCCGGCAGGGTGATGTCGTTCCCGTGGACGGCACGGTGGCGTCCGACACCGCCTTCCTCGACACCGCGGCGCTGACGGGTGAGTCCCTGCCAGTCCGGCTGGCGCGCGGGGCCGACGCCATGAGCGGATCGACCAACGCGGGCGAGGCCTTCGACCTGACGGCGACGCGCGAGGCCAAGGACAGCACCTATGCCGGGATCGTTCGTCTAGTGGAGGAAGCGCAGGCGTCCAAAGCGCCGATGTCCCGGCTGGCCGACCGCTGGTCGCTGGGCTTTCTGGTCGTCACCGTCAGTATCGCCTTCGCGGCCTGGTGGTTCACAGGCGATCCGATCCGCGCGGTCGCCGTGCTGGTGGTCGCCACGCCCTGTCCGCTGATCCTTGCCGTGCCGGTCGCACTGGTCGCGGGTCTCTCGCGTGCGGCGCATTTTGGCGTTTTGATCAAGGGCGCAGGGCCGCTCGAGACAATGGCGCGCATCCGTACGCTGATCCTCGACAAGACGGGGACGCTGACAGATGGCCGTCCGCAGATCATCTCGATCGACAGCCACGATGGCATGACCGAGGACGACATCCTCCGCCTTGCCGCCGCGCTCGATCAGGCATCGAAACACCCTGTGGCGCAGGCCATCGTCGCTGCCGCAAAGGCGCGGGCCTTCACACTGCCCGTTCCGACAGAAGTGGCTGAGATCCCGGGCGAAGGGGTCTTGGGTCGTGTGGAGGACCGCGAGGTGATCGTCGGCGGCGACGGCTTCGTGGCGTCCCGTGTCGGGCGGATGGTGGGCGATCACCCCGCCAAGGGCGCCGGATCGGTCCTTGTCGCAGTGGCAGTTGACGGTCACATGGCCGGGCACCTCGTCATGTCCGACCCGCTGCGCGAGGGAGCGGGTGCCATGCTGGACGGTCTGCGCCGTCAAGGGATCGCGCGCATCCTTCTGGCTACTGGCGACCGCGCGGACGTGGCCGAGCGCGTGACCGAGGGGCTGGGCCTCGACGGGCTGCGGGCCGGTCTGACGCCGGATCAAAAGGTGTTACTGGTGCTTTCCGAGCATAAACACGGGCCGGTGATGATGGTGGGTGATGGTGTCAACGACGCGCCCGCCCTGGCCGCAGCCGATGTAGGCGTGGCAATGGGGGCACGGGGCGCCGCGGCCTCGGCCGAGGCCGCCGACGTGGTGCTGCTCGTCGACCGGATCGACCGGCTGGGGCCCGGCATCGAGATCGCGCGGGCCTCGCGGCGGATAGCGGTCGAAAGCGTTGTCGCCGGGATCGGCCTGTCTGTCATGGGCATGATCGCGGCCGCTTTCGGCTACCTCACGCCGGTCCAGGGCGCGCTCCTGCAAGAAGTGATCGACGTTGCCGTGATCCTGAACGCCCTGCGCGCGCTGCGCATCGCGCCGCAGGAGCCAGCTACGGGCAAACCACAGGCCATCACGTCAGAGCAAGGTGACATCGTTCAAGGAGCCACGCCATGAGCCGTCTATCACATTCTGAAATCCATATGGTGCATCGCATCGGCTGGTTGCGGGCCGCCGTTCTCGGAGCCAACGATGGTCTTGTCTCGACCGCGAGCCTCGTCGTCGGCGTCGCGGCCGCAGGCTCCGGCAAGCCCGAGGTCATGATCGCCGGGCTGGCCGGGCTTATGGCTGGTGCGATGTCGATGGCGGCGGGGGAGTATGTCTCGGTCAGCTCGCAAACTGACGCCGAACAGGCGGACCTCGCCCGAGAGAGCCGTGAACTCGAGGAAACGCCCGAGGCCGAGCTCGAGGAACTAACCCTGATTTATGTTGAAAGGGGGCTGGACCGCGACCTGGCGAAAAAGGTTGCCGTGCAACTGACTGAACGCGACGCGCTCGGATCGCATGCGCGCGACGAGCTCGGCATTTCGGAAACCTTTACCGCCCGCCCTATCCAGGCGGCTCTGGTGTCCGCACTGACCTTCGCCGTTGGGGCGGTGCTGCCCCTGATCGTCGTGCTGCTGGTCTCGGAGGCGCAGATCGCTCCCCTGGTGGCGGGATCGACGATCCTTGGCCTTGCGGTTCTTGGCGGATTGGGCGCTTCGGCCGGCGGCGCAGGCGTCGTCCGTGGGGCCACGCGGGTCACGCTATGGGGAGCGCTTGCAATGGCGGCGACAGCCGGGGTCGGTGCGCTGTTCGGGGTCGCCGTAGGCTAGAGTCAATGGGGTGTACCCGAACCCCGCTCCGGCTGCTTGTTGCGGCAACGCTCGTCAACATCGTGCTGATCATCGAGGTGCCACAGATCGAGTCGCAGCGCGTGGGGTCAGAAACCCATGTCCGCAAATGGGTCATGCTGGACGAGATCAACACCGATATTCTGGAGCGGTCCTATGTCTGGGAGGACCGCACGCCCATCGGCACGTTCAGTTCCGTCTTCACATCCAAAATCCAGTCCAGCCTGATCGCGCTTGCCAGGTCGGGCGGGGCATCGATTGTTGATCGGCTTAAGTAGTCTCAATCACCGCAGGGGCTGGATCGCCAGATCGGCCTCGCGATCGCCAGTTTCGACGATGTCGCGCGCGGTCAACCCACTGTCATTGGTGGGTACGCCTTGTGCGGCGACCAGACTGGGCAGCAGGCAAAACGCCAGGATATGAGGCAGGCTAGACTTCAATGTCGCCCTCCGGCGCATCTAGAGGCGTGAAGGTGCAATCAGGCGCGACAGGGGCTGTCGAGGCCAGGAAGGTGAAGCAGTTTGCCTGCGGTTCGCGATACTGCGCACAGGAAGCGAGCAGGCCGAGTGCTGTCAGGGACAAGTGAATACGGATCATGAAAACCTCCAGAAGTCCGGGCGGTCGCGGTAATCGGCGCCGACGAGCGCCTCGCCTTTTTCCATGCCGCCAAGGATGGTGAGATTGGGTCCAAGCGCGCTCAGATCGGCATCGACAACGATCGAGCCCTGATCGTCGCGGATCAGCGCCAAGCGGCTGTTGCTGCCCGTGTTGAGAAGGACGTCGAGCTCCTTCTCCGTGAGGTTCAGCATGGCGTAATCCGCAGGCTGCGCGCGAATATTGGGCAGCAGGATCTGCGTTGGAACGGCCTCGACGATGGTCTTGCCGGTCCGGGTGCGTTCGAGCTGGCTTGCATATTGCGTCATCATCACGGCAACGGTGTTCTGCTTGCGGGCGGTCACGAGCCAGTTCGACAGCCGCTCGGCGAAATACGCGTTATCGAGCGCCTTCCAGGCCTCGTCGATCACGATGATGGTGGGGCGCCGATCCTCGATCTCGCGCTCGACCCGGCGGAAGAGATAGGAGAGGACCGCCATCCGCTCCTTGTCGGCCTCGCTGTCGAGAATGCCGGTCAGATCAAAGCCCACCACATCGCCTTTGAGCGAGAACGTGTCCTCAAGGCTCTGCCCGAAGATCCAGCCATAGCGGCCCTCTTCGGTCCATTCGAGCAGGCGCTGGTGCAGATCGCCGCCATCATCGGTGGACACGAAGAGCGATGCGAAATCCCGCCAGTTCCGCAGGGCCGGATTGGTGGCCTGGGCATTCTGGCGCACGACCTCCTGGATGCGGTTGGTCTGCGCCGGGGTCAGGGGCTTGTCGGCGCGGTAGAGCAGGGTTGTGAGCCAATCCGAGAGCCAGGCGGTGCCGCGCGCATCGGTCTCTGTCCAGAGCGGGTTGAGACCCGTGGGCTGGCCGGCGTTCAGGGAGGCGTAGCGCCCGCCATTGGCGCGCACCGCCATCTCCATGCCAAGACGGTAATCGAAGACGAAGATCCGCGCCCCTGCGCGACGGGCCTGGGTCATCAGAAAGGCCGACAGCACCGATTTGCCAGACCCGGGCCGCCCCATGATCAGGGTATGGCCGCTGGTCGGTTCTTTGTCGGGCGATCCCTGCTCGTGATAGGAAAACCGGTAGGCGCTCTGCTCCGGAGTGGGCAGATAGGTGATAACCCGGCCCCAGGGGGTAAGTGCTGCGGGTTTGCCGAGCTGTGTCCGGTGGAAGGCCGCGAAATCCGCGAAATTGCGATTGGTGACAGCGCTGGCGCGGACGCGCTTGGGCTGGTTGCCGGGGTGCTGGCTGAGGTAATGCGCCTTGGCCGCGACCCGCTCACCGATCATCTTCACGCCTTCGGTCGCGGCGGCATTCACGATCTCTGCGCTGAGCGTCTGCAGCTCGCCGCCCGATCTCGCTGCAGGAAAGCCCCTGATTTCGGAGCGCATGGATGGTGGTGAAAATCTCTTCCCGAGACGTCCTGTGCGCAAGGCGGGACTTCAGAAGGCTTCCGGCTGCGGTAATGTTGTCAGCGTCGGACAACAGCGCTCTGCCGGTCGCACGGCCGTGAAGGTTCATTTGCTCCTCGATGGCCTGCCGCAGGTTCTGCACGATATGGAACCGATCAGCGACCTGCTTCGCCTGCGGTGCCCCTTGCCGTGCAGCCTGGGCGTAGAGGCCGCACCGATCTCTGCTGATCACTTCCACATCGGGGTGTCGCTTCAGCCAGTTGGTGCAAGTGACGACATCTCGATCCTCGAGAACATCGATGACCACGCGACGCTCCAGGTCCACAATGATCGTGCCGTAGGTTTGCGACTTCCGCCAGCTCCAGTCGTCGATCCCGATGACTGTTGGCGGCTCGGCGGTGCCTTGAGCACGCTTCTTCAGATGCCTGAGCACCGTGTCATCGCTGACCCCAAGTCCCAATCGGTGCAAGAGCCGCTCGGCAGGTCGCCCGCCTGCCGCATGCCCAAGATGGCTGACAATCTCCCCGACACGCGACGTACGACGTGCAAAAGGACGCGCAATCCATGCGATCTGGTCCGAGAAAGTCCGACGTGGGCAAGCGGGTGCCTGACATCGCCAACGGCAAACCGCGAGATCAACCGTTACCTCGTCTCCATGGGCGGGATAATCCTGCAGCCGCCGACGCCGCCAACCGTGACGACGTCGCGAATGCAATCCACAGTCTGGGCAGATGCCGCTTGGTGTCAGACTGCCCGATACAATCCACCCGCCGGATTCACTTCGATCAACGCTTTGAACGGCAACATCGCTCCCGGGCGACCAGTGCTTCTTCGAAATCACAACTATCCCTCCTGAATTTTCCAGTTTCAGGATAGTTCCGCCACACAAAGTGAGGCAGAGCCCAATTAAGGGCTACGCGACACCTCGTGGCCGTCCGCCGTTCCCGAGGTGGGCGTTTTTGATCCTGCTCGAAGAGCTCTTGAAGCCGCGTGTCAAATCCATCGCACAGCTTATGCCGGGCCGGTGGCGCTTGCCGCTGATAGCTTGGCGGGCTCGCATCCTTCAGATACTTCTTGATCGTGTTCCGCGACAAACCGGTTGCCCGCGCCACAGATCGGATACTGCGACCTTCAACCAAAATCCAACGACGGATCTTCGATACACTTTCCATCAATATCACCTGCTCATTCCTCCGCGCTATTCGGCGCGGATGCTAACGTCGCAGGTGGGTCAATTTTACTCGCTCATAACCCACCTAAGTGGATCAATTTTGCATGCTGATTCACATTCTGAAGTCCCGCCTCGCGCACAGGACGTCTCGGGACGAGATTTTCACCACCATCCATGCGCTCCGAAATCAGGGGCTTACCCTGCAGCGAGATCGGGCAGCGAACAGGGTTCCCGCGTCGCAGCATCGCGAAATTGCTGCAGTTTGAGACGCCGCCCGACCGCAGGCGGGCAGCTTTGAAACCGACTTCGCCGTGGTACTTTGAAGAGTTCCTGAGCCAAAGTTGGAAGGACGGCATTCGAACTGGAAGCGCCCTTTTCCGTCTCAGCCAAGAGCGTGGTTACGACGGGAGCCTGACGCATTTACAGCGGCTGCTGGCGGGCTGGCGCCGAGCCGAACAGCAAACGAAGGCCCCCTCCTCGGAGCACCAGATCTTGAAGCCGGATAGGGACCCGGAAACCGCGCACGCGATCTCCCCGGTCATCGCGGCCGCGCTTTGTATCAAACCCCGCGGAAAGCTCACCTCGGATCAGGCCCGGAAAGTCGACACTCTCAAGGCCGGCTCTCCCGCCTTCACAACGATGCGCAGCCTCACCATGCGGTTCAACGGTATCATGCGTGGCCGCCAAGCAGACCCGCTCCCTGCATGGATCGACGACGCGATCGAAACCGACCTGGCGCCCATCGTGTGCTTTGCCCGTACCTTGAACCGGGACTACAATGCCGTCAAAAACGCAATCGTGTCTTGGAGCAACGGCCAGGCGGAAGGTCAGATCAACCGCCTGAAAACCCTCAAACGCGCAATGTAAGGCCGGGCTGGTCCCTAATTGTTGCGGGCGAGAATGCTACCCTTCCGCCACACAAGGTGAGGCAGAGCCCATTTAAGGGCTACGCGACATATCTGTTTGGAGGCCAGATGCACTTGGACGGGCGGGCGATCGACCAAAAGAGCGCACCAATCAAAACCAGACCGGACAGCAGGCCTACGACCACTAGTATGCCTTGGGCAATCGTCATGAGCGGTGTCCGAACACCTGCGCCTCCTGATGCGCATTGTCGGTCGCTTCGAATTCAAGCGTGGAATGCTCGATTGAGAAACGTTCATGCAGCACCGATTTGACGTTTTCTTTAATTTTGTCGGCCTCACCCATCCGGTCGCGTTCGACAACAATATGGCAGTCCAATGCCGCAGTGTTCTCCTGCATTTGCCACAGGTGGACATGATGCACGTTCACAACGCCATCGACACTCTGGATCGCTCTGACCACGTCATTTCCATCAATATCTGGTGGGCTCCCAAGCATCAGGGTTCGAATTGGGCCCCCTATTTCGGTGAAGGACAGATACAGGATGTAGAGCGCGATGCCGATGGTGATGGCCGGATCCACCCAACGCATATCATAAAGTATAATGAGCGTCCCGCCGACTATGACGGCCACTGAAGCCAACGCGTCCGAAAGGTTGTGGAGAAACAGCGCGCGGATGTTCACGCTCCCCTTCTGCATCGAATAGGTCAGCATTGCGGTCAGCGTGTCGACCACAAGCGCAATTCCACCGAGAATGACGACGGTCCACCCCATGACTTCGGGTGGATCAATCATGCGCATGCCACCTTCGTAGATCAGGTAGAAGCCGATCACGATCAGGGTGGTGTAGTTGATCAGGGCAGCGACGATTTCGACCCGGCCATAGCCGAAAGTCATGCGCTCATCGGCCGGGCGGCGCGCGATCTTGCGCGCGGCGAAGGCAATGACAAGCGAGGCCATATCGGAAAAGTTGTGCAGCGCATCGGCGATAAGTGCTAGACTGCCCGACAATATGCCCCCGACGATTTGCGCAACAGTAAGTAGCCCATTCGCCCAGATCGCGATCGCAACCCGTCGATCCCCAGAATTCGGATCGATATTCGCGTGCCCGTGATCATGCGGCATTGGCAGGCTCCTCATGCGCGTGTGTCGCGCGTCGGTCAGTCTTCAGGCGGCCGCTGCGGAAACCACGTACGCGCGCATTCATCCAGTGGCGTATTATATGACGGTAAAGGGCACCACGCAGCCTTCCAAAGGATTGCTCATGGGACAAATAGAAGGCGTCGGGCGTATCGTACACGCCGAAATCTTGCACGATGCCGGTTTTCTGAATGTAGGTATCTTCTCCGTTCCAGGCGACGGGAGGTGCGCCAAGGCAATCTGTGCCCGCGCCATAACCGCAGAGACTGTCCGTGTCCGAGAACGATCTTTGCAGGACTTCGAAGAAAGCGTCATCCAGGATGAAGCCTTCAAGGTTGATCCAGGCCCCTTGAAATTCGATCTCTACCCACGAATGGAGAATTTCCTCTGGAGCAAGCGGATACACCAACTCTGGGACAACACCGCGCTGCAAGCCTTTGTGGATCGTAAACCCATGCAACCGGCAACGAACGCCAACACCACGCAGCAGCGCCATTAAGAGCGTGCCTTTCGTATTGCACTGCCCGTAGCCGTCGGAAAGTACCTCGGATGCGGGGATGTCGTCAGCTCGATTGTATCCGAACGAGATTTCATTTCGAACGAAATCATAGGCAGCTCCGATCCGATCGTATTCGGATAAGTCGCGCCAGCTGCGGCTCTCTATTAGATGCGCAAGAGGCGCGGCATCAAAATCCAGTAGTTTGGTGGGTGCAAGTAGGGGGTTGGTTATCTGCAACGGAGTCGCTCCTCGAATCGTCTTGGAACAGACTAGTCTCTATAGTTACTGCAGCTTCAACCCCTTCTTTTAGAAACGATCTCTCGCAACTACTTGTCCGTGTGAACTGCTTTGTGGTGTTCACCGTGTGCGTCGCGTAGGATATTGACGCCGCCCCAGGCCGCGATCCCGGCGATAATCACACCGACGACTAGGTCGGGCCAGTTCGTTCCCAGCCAGGCAACGAGGCCACCTGCGACCACGATTCCGAGGTTTGCCGCAAAGTCGTTCCAGCTGAAAGTATTGGCCGCGCGGATGTTGACGTCCGGATCTTTGAGCCGAGCGAGCAACCAGACACAAACTGAGTTGATGGCCGCCGCGCTCAGCGCCATGACGATCATAACGGTGCCAAGGGGATCCGACCCACCGACATAGCGGCGCCAAGCATCATAAAGGATCCCGATGGCGAACACGATCAGCAAGCAGCCCGAGACATTCGCCGCACCACGTTTCCATTTCGCAGACCGCGACAATGCAAACAGACTGATTGCGTAGACCAAGCTGTCTGAAAGGTTGTCGAGCCCGTTTGCGATCAGGGCACTGGAATCCCCGAAGGCCCCGGTCGCAAAAAAGGCCATGGCAAGACCCACGTTTAGACCGAGAACAATCCAAAGGGTGCGTCTTTCGCTTGCTCCTTTTCCTGCAGTCATACTTCCCATTCCGCTTGGTCGACTATGATCCTTCAACCTCTCGGGCAGATCAGAGTTCCGGATTGATTAATAATGGTCAGTTCCATTTACGACCGCCGGGAGCTGTCAGTCAGGCGTCTCAACCAAAGTAGAGTATAGCCCTTTTTATGGGGCGATGAGATCGCGATTTGAGACGGTTTCAAGTTCAAACCATAAAGTTCAATTGGTTCATGGCGCGGCCAGTATTATAGCTGCGCCGAGCAAGCAAACGGCTGTGCCAAGCGTATCCCACCTGTCCGGTCTGTGACCCTCTGCAAGCCACATCCACAGTATCGAAGCCGCAATGTAGACTCCGCCATAGGCGGCAAACGCGCGGCCCGCAGCAACCGTTTCGACTTGCGCCAGAAGCCACCCGAATACCACCAAGGCTACAATACCGGGTACGAGCCAGGCCGCGGATGCGCCGAGGCGCCACCAACTCCAGATCGCGAAACACCCGGCGATCTCGGCCAAGGCCGCAAGCGGATAGGCAAGCGCGGCAGGCATCTCAGGCACCGATCTCGTCGTGTTCGGTCAAACATTCGGAATGATCCCGCAACACCTCAAGCACCTTGCAATCGGCGGTACGTCCACCGCTGCATTCGTGAACCATGCGTTTCAGTTCGGTGCGCAGCGCCTTCAGACGGGCCATGCGCTGCTCCACCTGCTTTAGCTGGCGACGCGCAATCGCGTCGACTTCTTCGCAGGGCCGATTGGGCTGGTCGCTGAGGTCGAGCAGCTCGCGGATCGCATCAAGCGAGAAGCCGAGTTGTCGCGAATGGCGGATGAAGGACAGTCGGTCGAGCTGTGCATTGTCATAGCGCCTCTGTCCGCCTTCAGTCCGGCCAGGTTCGGGCATGAGCCCGATCTGCTCGTAGTACCGAATGGTCTGCACCTTTGTGCCGGTCTTCTTTGACAGAGTGCCGATCGTGAGCATCTTCGCCTCCATGAAAAGTTACAGTCTGTGTAGGTTTTGCCGCCTCAATAGACAAGTGCCGGATTCACAGACGCGTGAGTTTAAGCCACAACGTGATTTCGCGCTTGAACCTCTAGTAGCTAGAGGATGTAAACGCGACAATAATCAAGAATCAAAATCAGGCGCGCAGGTTTGTCCCTTACATCGGCACAGAAATTTCTTTGGGTTTTGGCAGGCGTCGCGTCGCTTGCCTTCGTATGGCTTTTGCTCTGGTCGGACTATCGCGCTGACCGCGCCCGAACCGACAACGATCCAGCGTTTGTCGCTGCATTCGAATTGACGGACCACCAAGGTGTGGTTCGCACGGAAGAAGACTTTTCGGGGCGTTGGATGTTGGTATTTTTCGGCTTCAGCAACTGCCCCGATGTCTGCCCGACGACACTGTCTGAGGTCGCGGCGGTGATGGACGGTCTGGGCGACAATGCCGCGAGGGTCCAGCCGATTTTCATAACCATCGACCCCGAACGGGACACGCCCATGGCACTCGCCGAATTCGTTCCGCTGTTCGATGCGAACATCATCGGGCTGACAGGTACGCCCGAACAGATCGCCGCTACATCCGAAACGTTTCCGATCTTCTTTGAACGCATCGAAGAGGCTACAGCTCCGGATGGCTACACAATGGGCCACACGTCACATCTGTTTCTATTCGATCCCGAGGCAGGCTTTGCAGACTCATGGCCCTATGGCACGTCCGCTGAAGAGATTCTCGCCGATCTGGAAGAGAGGATCTGACCGACATGAACCGCGTACCCGCAGAAACCGCCCTCGGGCTGGCATGGATCGTTGCCCTCGTCGCCTCGCTTGCTGTACTTTTCATCGGCGAAGTGATGGGGCAGACACCCTGCGTGCTGTGCTGGTTCCAGCGCGCCTTCATGTTCCCGCTCGCGATCATTCTCGGCCTCGGCCTTTGGTGGCGAGACGGCAGCGTCGGGCGCTATGGCATCGCTCTGGCGCTTGGTGGTGGCGTGGTCGCCCTGTGGCACATGGGCCTCTACGCGGGCCTGATCCCCGAACGCATCCAGCCCTGCACGGCCACCGGCCCCTCTTGCACCGATGATAACCAATTGGTCTTCGGCATTCCGATCCCGCTGATGGCGCTGGTCGCCTTCGCACTGATCGGGTTCCTGTCGGCACTTTCATTGAAGGAAACACAAACATGAATCGACGCGGCTTAATCCTGTCCGTTCTCGCCCTCGGCGTTGCCGGTTTCGGCGGAGCCACTTGGTACGCGACTCGCCCCGGCCCCGCGGCCGAAGCAAAAACCGTTGCGCCGGAACTCGCGGACGCGATGATCCGCTCTTACTCGCCCATCCTCGGACCTGCCGACGCGCCCGTCACGATTGTCGAATTCTTTGACCCGGCCTGCGAGGCTTGCCGCGCCTTCCATCCGATCGTGAAGGACATCATGGCACAGCATGGAGATGCCGTCCGCGTCGTTGTCCGCTACACCGCGTTTCATGGCGAGGCATCCGAGGAAGCGATCCGCGTGCTCGAGGCAGCACGCATGCAAGGCGTTTACGAGCCGGTGCTCGAAGCCGTTCTGCGGGATCAGCCGAGATGGGCGTCGCACGGCGCGCCTGAGCCCGGTCTGATCCTCCAGATCGCCGCCACTGCCGGACTCGATGCAGAGGCCGCGCGCACGCAAATGCTGGCACCGGATGTCGTTGCGATCCTGAATCAGGATCGTGCGGACGTCGAAACCGTGGGAGTTCGCCAGACTCCTACTTTCTTTGTAAACGGCAAGTCGCTCGATCCATTCGGGGAGGCAGAACTGCGTCGATTAGTGGCCGCGGAAGTTGCCGCCGTGCAAAGCTGAATGGAAAAGGCAGGACCAAAACGATGAAAAAGATTATTATGACGGGCACACTGGCCGCGCTCTTGACCTTTGGAGGGCTCTCAGTACCCGCACTAGCCGGACCCGTGGATGTCGTCGTCGAAAGCGCCTGGTCCCGCGCCTCCATAGGGATGAACCGCCCCGGGGCCGTCTACATGACGATCCGCAACACTGGCGACGAGCCGGTGACGCTGATTGGTCTTTCAACACCCCTCGCGATGATGCCCGAGATCCACGAGACGAAGACCAATGCCGAAGGTGTGAGTTCCATGAGCGCGGCAGGTGAGATCGCGATCGCCCCGGGCGAGAGCGTCGCGCTTGAGCCGGGCGGCCTCCACGCGATGTTGATGCGGCTACAACAACCCATGACGGAAGGGGAAACCTTTCCGCTGACCCTACTTTTTGTCGACGGGGGCGAGGTGACAGTCGAGGTGCCGATCCTTGGCATCGCCGCACGCGGACCGGAAGACTAATGCGACGAAGGACGATCGCAGGATACGGCGCGGCCGGTGCCGGTGCAATTGCCTTGACGCTCTTCGTCGGTTGGTGGCGGGTCGACGGACCCGGTGCGCCCGAACCTATTGAGCAGCGGCCTATGGCTCTGACCGAGATGGATTTCCGCCTGACTGACCATGAAGGCAACGAGGTCGGGCCGGAAACCCTGATCGGGCGACCGACGATGGCGTTCTTCGGTTTCACTTACTGCCCCGATGTCTGCCCGACCACGCTCTCGGACATTTCAGGTTGGCTCGACGATTTAGGAGACGAAGCCAAACAGCTGAACGTGGTTTTCATCACGGTCGATCCCGAGCGCGATACCGTCGAGGCGATGGCAGAATATGTCAGTTATTTCCACCCAGCGATCCGCGGCTGGACGGGACCGGAGGGGCAGATTGCGCGCATCGCGGACGGCTTCCGCGCTGCCTACGAGCGGGTGCCCACGGAAGGCGGCGACTACACGATGAACCACACGGCCAGCGTCTTCCTGTTCGGTGCCGCTGGACGGTTCGTCACCATGATTGACTATCATGAACCGAGGGAATTCGCGGTACCGAAGATCCGCCGCGCGTTGGAAGAAGAAACGGAGGGAGCGACATGAGGCTCAGAACTTTTGCGGCAGGTGTCGCGCTTGCGGGGACCGTTTCGGGGGCGGCTATCGCATTCTTCGATGTTCTGTCGAAAGAACCCGTGCCGCCAGAACTTGCCCAGGCAGGTAGCTGGATGCCCCAGCGTCCTGAAGCTCCCCGGAGCCTGGATATTCCGTTGTCGCTGCCAGCTACGGCGTGGGCGGAAGATACACCCCGCCTCGGCCCCTTGCCCCTGCTGCAGGCCGCTGTTGTTGACAGGCCGATGCAGGCGATCGAACCGCCCCTGTTGACTTGGTCTCGCGACATATCTTCTGGTGAAACGCTCGACTCCTTGCTTTCCGAAGCCGGTCTTGCGGGAGCCGACCGGGCGGAAGTCGCCCTTGCGCTTGGCGCGGAATACGATCTGCGACGGTTGCGGCCGGGGAATTCGGTCACTGTTGTTTCGACTATGGATGGCAGCCCCCGCACCGTCTCGCTCGCCGTCGAGGACGGGGTGCGGATCGAGGTGCTTTTTGGCGAGCAGGTGTCCACGCAGGTCGTGGCGCCGGATCCGGAGATCGTAACCCTTGCTGGGGAGGCCGTGATCGACACCTCGATCTTCGCGGCACTCGACAATGCCGGCATCCCCGCCCGATTTGCCGTGGACCTTGCGCAAATGCTGGGTGGAACCGTGGATTTCCGCCGTGAGATGGCTGGAGGCGAGACACTAAGGCTTCTCTGGCGCGAGACGCGCGTCGGCGATGACAAGATCGGACAGCCGGACCTCGCCTTCGCCGCACTGGAAATCGGCGATTCGCTTTACGAGATCGTTTGGCCGGACGACGGCAGCGGTCAGGCGACGATCTACGTCGATGGCGAGGTGCTTCGCGTCTTTGCACAGCCGGTCGAGGGCGCGCGCCTCAGCTCGGTGTTCGGGCGCCGCACACATCCGGTCTACGGAAACGTCCGGATGCACACCGGCGTCGATTTTGCCGCGGCAAGCGGGACGCCGGTACGGACGACGGCACCGGGCCGGGTCAGCTTCATCGGCTGGCGAGGCGGCTATGGACGCGTGGTCGAAATCTCCCACGGCTCCGAGACCATGACGCGCTACGCGCATCTCAGCGCCGTGCCGGAGGGCCTATCACAGGGCCAACGCGTGGCGGCGGGAGATGTGATCGGCCGCGTTGGCGCAACCGGCACAGCGACAGGTCCCAACCTGCACTACGAAGTCCTCGTAGATGGGCGTCCGACTGACCCTCTCTCTGACGACCGGCTCGCAGAAGCCGCAGAGAAAGAGGTGGATGATACCGCCGCGCTGTTGCGTCTGACCGAGGCGCGCGCGCTTCTGACTGAAAACCTTGACAGCGAAATTGCCCAGACGACAACCGAAAGGCTCTGACCCATGAAACGCATGACCCAAGCTCTGACCATCGCGCTCGCCCTGTTCCCGGCGGCCCAGGCCCTCGCAGAGGCAACAGCGATAGACGTCCGCAAGACCAACGGATGCGGCTGCTGCCTG
This sequence comes from Oceaniglobus ichthyenteri, assembly GCF_003057885.1. Lineage (GTDB taxonomy): Bacteria > Pseudomonadota > Alphaproteobacteria > Rhodobacterales > Rhodobacteraceae > Oceaniglobus > Oceaniglobus ichthyenteri. The sequence goes on along the minus strand of NZ_QAGK01000019.1, from coordinate 10,566 downwards.
TCCTGGATGAACCATCTCGAGGAAAACGGATTCGCGCCGACGGGCGAGAACATGTTTGGCGGGTCGCTGGTTCGTTTCAAGCTCGACAACGGCGTGCCGCAGCGCATGGTCTCCTGCCATACCGCGCTCATAGAGGGCTACGTGATTGAAGGCCATGTCCCGGCCGCTGATATCCGCCGCCTTCTTGAGGAACGCCCGGACGCCGTCGGCCTCGCCGTTCCGGGAATGCCCTATGGCTCGCCCGGCATGGGGCCGGAAGAAAACCGTGAAGCTTATGATGTCTTCCTCATCCGCGAGGACGGGTCGACCGAAGTCTTTTCAAGCTACGCCGAAGGATAATCTGGCCCGCTTATGGAAAACCTGTCTCCGATAATGCTCGGCTTTCTCGGAAGCCTTGCCGCCGGATCGCTCACGGCAGTCGGAGCAATTCCCGTGCTGTTCGGGCGCATCCCGTCGCGGGCGACGCGCGATCTGTCGCTCGGCTTCGCTGCCGGCGTCATGCTCTCAGCCTCGTTCTTTTCTCTGATCATCCCGGCATTGGATGCGGCGGAGCCGATGTTCGAAAACGGCGCGATGCCTGCGGCCATCGTTTGCGTCTCGATCCTTTTGGGCATGGGGGCCGTTGCATTGATGAATGAAAGGCTGCCGCACGAGCATTTCAGAACGGGACGCGAAGGGCCCGAAGCGGCGTCCTTACGGCGGGTCTGGCTGTTCATCATCGCGATCACGATCCACAACTTCCCCGAAGGCCTCGCGGTCGGAGTTGGCTTCGGTTCCGGAGGTATGGAGGGCGGTCTGCCACTCGCTATCGGCATCGGGCTTCAGAATGCGCCTGAAGGGCTGGCCGTCGCGGTATCCCTGTTGGGCGAAGGATATCCGAAGCTGCGCGCATGGGGCATCGCCGCGCTAACGGGCATGGTCGAGCCGATTGGCGGTTTGCTCGGGGCGGGCATCATCACACTGTCGGAACCGCTGCTGCCATGGGGCTTGGCCTTTGCCGCAGGCGCCATGCTCTATGTCATCAGCCACGAAATCATCCCCGAAACCCATCGCAGCGGCCATCAGAACAAGGCAACGCTCGGCTTGGCCGTCGGGCTCGTTTTGATGCTTTTTCTCGATGTTTGGTTGGGGTGACGCAATGCCAGTGCATAAACTATCTCCGGTGATCGGTATTTTTGCGGCGCTTACCGCTTTCGTAATCGATCAGATCACAAAAGCCATTGTTGTGGCGAATGCGGCCTCCTTAAGCACTGGAATCGCCGTGTTTCCAGGTTTTAACCTTGTCTTTTATCGCAATGATGGCGTCACTTTCGGACTACTTGGCGGCGCACCATGGTGGAGCCTCATAGCTCTCGCTCTTGCCATCTGCGGCTGGCTGGGGGTTATGCTGTTTCGCGCCGAAAATGCGGTTGAAACGCTCGCTTACGGAGCGATCATCGGTGGGGCCTTGGGCAATGTCTTTGATCGTGTGCGGTATCGGGCTGTAACGGACTTCCTGGATTTCTACATCAACTCAACGCATTGGCCTGCCTTCAACATGGCCGATGTGTTTGTCGTCAGTGGCGTGGGGCTCTTGCTCGCCGCACCCTGGATCAGTGCGCGGCGTCCGATCAAGTCGTGAAGCCGGTAATTCTGAACTGCTTCGCTCTGCGCAAACGTCTGCTCTCGCGGATGACGCTTGGTTTCGCCGCCGGGGCGCTGACCGTTCTAACCTTCCCGCCTTTCTCGATTCTCCTGCTTGTTCCCGTTGCCTATTCTGCGTTGTTTGTCGGTCTTCGCGACCTCTCCTTCGGGCGTGCTTTTCTCGTCGGCTGGGCGTTTGGTCTCGGCCAGTTCGGTTTCGGGATTTCGTGGATCGCGGAAAGTTTCTACGTCGAGGCCGAGCGTTTCGGGGCGCTGGCGATCCCGGCCGTCGCGGGATTGTCCGCAGGTCTCGCGATTTTCCCGGCCATTGCCGCCGTGCTCTTCGTCGAAATCGCGCGGCGCGGAGCCATGGGCAGTCTCCTGGCCTGCCTCCTGTTCGCGACCTCATGGACCGCGGCCGAGTGGTTGCGCGGTCACGTTCTGACAGGTTTTCCGTGGAACCTCGCCGGCTACGCTCTTGTTGATTACGCCGCCCTTCGCCAGCCCGCCGCCTGGGTGGGAAGTTATGGGCTAAGCTTTCTCACCGTGTTCGTAGCGGCACTCCCCGGCGCGGCTCTCATGGCGGTCGGGCGACAACGATTGATCATCTCGCTCATGCCGCTGGCCGGCATCGTAACGATGTGGGCCATCGGCACGCTTCGCCTCCAGTCGGATGCACCACAGCCACCGGATGTCGACCTGCGCATCGTTCAGGGCAACGTACCCCAAGAGGAGAAATGGGCGCCCGAGAACCGCGAGGCGACCTTCGCGCGCTATATCGAGCTTTCAACCCAGCCCGGCGATTTCGACGTTCTTCTCTGGCCGGAAACTGCCTTTCCCGGTTTCCTCGATGAGGATGCCCAGGCGCGATCCCGTATCGCGGCTGCGCTTCCGGACGGCAGCGTGCTGCTCACCGGAGTGCCGGACCGTGTACCGAGTGAGGATGGCACCCGATATTTCAACACCGTCCAGGCTTTTGACGATAACAGTGAGATCCTGACCGGATACGCGAAACACCATCTCGTGCCCTTTGGCGAATACACTCCATTCCGCGGCTGGTTGCCGATCGAGCGGCTGACAGCGGGGCTGGGCGATTTTACGCCTGGACCGGGCCTGCGAACGCTTGCGCTTCCGGGTGTGCCGCTGGTCGCCGTGGCGATCTGCTATGAGATCATCTTCCCAGGCCATGTGGTCGACGACCTGTTCCGACCCGACTGGATTTTTAACGCGACAAACGATGCCTGGTTTGGAACCAGCATCGGACCCGAGCAGCATCTGGCTTCCGCACGTATGCGCGCCGTAGAGGAAGGCCTTCCTGTCATCCGAGCCGCGAATACGGGCATCTCTGCCGTCATCGACGCGAACGGAGAGATCGTTGCGCGGCTCGATACCGGGGAAAGGGGCATAGTCGACGCTGATCTTCCCTCTGCGCGGCCGCCTACGCCATATGCGCTTTTTGGGGACTGGATGTTGCTGGCGCTCATCTTGGCTTCGTGGAGCTGGGCTCTGGCGGCCAATGCGACGGCTAACTACCGCCGCATGAGAAAGACCGTCATGCATAGATGTGGATAGGCGTTCCGTCCTTCACCATTGCATAGATGTCCTCGATCTGCCGATCTGTGACCGCGATGCAGCCAGCTGTCCAGTCGCGGATGTCCGTCGGGTCGATGCCGGGGCGTGGACCACCATGGATGAAGATGTCGCCGCCGGGGGAAAGGCCCTGCGCTTCGGCAAAGGCGATGTCGGCCTCATTCGGATAAGAGATGCCAACTGAAAGATGATACGTACTTTCAGGGTTGCGCTTATCGACTATGTAGGTGCCCTCCGGGGTCCGACCGTCTCCCTCGAATTGCTTGTGACCCTGAGGAGCGAAGCCCAGCCCGATCGGATAGGTTTGCAGCACGCGATCGGATCCGTCGAGAACAAGCAAACGCTGTCCCTTGTAGAGCCGAAGTCGCGTCACTTCGGGTCCGTCATAGCTGCGGAACTTGCCGGCACAGCCCGACAAAAAGGCCGCTAAGCCACCCAACAGGACGGCGCGGCGGGGAAATCGAATGGTTTTCACTGCTCGATGCCTCTTTCGTGAGGTCTGATATGGAAATAATGTTACCTTGCAAATGCCGCGTGATCAATGTCCGTGGGCAAGCGCGGCCTTTGCGATCTGTGGCCCAACCTGCTCGCCACCGGACGGCGGTGCCTTGGCCTCTTGGCTGTTGAGCAGGCGCAGGGCGTTCGCCACCACCAGCAATGACACACCCACGTCGGCTGCAATAGCGCCCCACATCGATGCCATTCCGAACGCGGTAGCGACAACGAAAACTCCCTTGGTCGCCAAGGAAATACCGATGTTCTGATGGATAATCGACATTGTCCGGCGCGAATGACCGATCAGCCAAGGCACCTTGCCGAGGTCGTCGGTCATAAGGGCAATGTCCGCCGTCTCGATTGCCGCGTCAGAACCAACCGCACCCATCGCGATGGCATAATGCGCGCGCGCCATTGCGGGTGCATCGTTCACCCCGTCGCCGATCATGGCAACCATGTCGTGAGTTTTGACCAGGTCTTCGATGGCTGTCACCTTGTCTTCGGGCAGAAGCTCAGCGCGCACCTCGTCGATACCGACCTCGGCGGCAACGGCGCGCGCTGTTCGCTCGTTGTCACCGGTCAGCATGACGATGGTCTTCACGCCCTGCGCGTGAAGTTGCGCCACGATGCCCTTGGCATCAGGGCGGATGCGATCGCGCAGTTCAAGAATGCCCGTCACACCGGATTCATCGCCGACAGCGACAAGGGTGCTGCCGGCGCCTTCGATCCGCTCCCGCAGATCCTTCGGAATGGCGTCGCCGAAACCCTTCTCCTCGGCAAACCGGTCCGACCCCAGCCAGATCGACCGTCCGTCAGTGCGTCCTTCAAGTCCCCTGCCGGGAATGGTGCGGGTATCCTCTGCGGCGGACACCTTGACGCCGTCGGCCTCCGCCCGCGCGAGAATGGCACGCGCCAAAGGGTGCGACGAACGTGCCTCCAGTCCTGCGGCGAGGGTCATCAGATCTTGCGCTGAAGCCCCGCCCAGCGGGTGCACCGCCGCCACTTCCGGCTGGCCCATGGTGATTGTGCCGGTCTTGTCCATGGCCAGCGCCGTCGTCCTGCCCGGCGCCTCTACATAGGCACCGCCCTTGATGAGGACGCCCGCCCGCGCCGAAGCGGTGAGCGCTGCGACGATGGAGACAGGGGTCGAGATGACCAGAGCACATGGGCAAGCGATCACCAGCAGCACGAGGGCATTGTAGAACCAGTAATCCCAGGCTCCGCCGAAGATAAGCGGCGGCAGTAGCGCAATTGCGACGGCGAGAGCCATGACGATAGGCGTGTAGATGCGGGCGAACTTTGCCACCCACTGTTCCACGGGCGCGCGGCGGGCATGAGCGTCGCCGACCATGCGGATGATCTTGGCCAAGACGGTATCCGAGGCGGCCTTCGTGGCGCGCACCGTTAGTGTACCTTCGCCGTTGATCGTGCCCGCATAGACCTCGTCTCCGGTCTCTTTGGGTATCAAAGCACTTTCGCCGGTGATCGGCGCCTGGTCGACCGCGCCCGCGCCACCCGTCACCAGGCCGTCGAGCGGGATACGGTCGCCACCGCGTACAATAAAGCTTGAGCCTACGGCGACTTGCGCCGCCGGCATGTCGGTCTCGCTTCCGTCATCGCGGATCACGCGCGCGGTGGGTGGCGCAAGATCCAGGAGCGCCGACACCGCGTTCCGCGCGCGCCCAACGCTCCAGCTTTCGAGAAAGAGGGACAGCGAAAAGAAAAAAGCCACTGTCGCTGCCTCGAAGAATTCACCGAGCCCGATGGCTCCGGCGACTGCGACAACCATCAGCAGGTTCATGTCGGGCGACAGCCGACGTGCGGACGACCATGCCTTCGGTGCCACAAGCCAAACGCCGAATAGGATAGCAACTGCAAAAAGCCCTGCCTCGGCCAGCGGCATCGGCGCTTCGCCGTGCCCCGCGAAGAGGCCGAGCGCCCCGCCCATACCTGTCTCGACGATGTGCCAGAGAAAACCCGCCGCCCAGAAGCCGCCGCTGAGAGCCGTAAACAGCCGCTGTCGTGCAAGATGGGCCGCTTGGTCGACCGACGCGTTCTCGGCATTCCACGGCTTCGCGGTCATGCCGGTGCTCGCGACAAGTTCCGCAACTTCGTCGTCCGATACACTCTTTGCGCTGTCGAGAATGGTCATCCTCCCGTTGATCACATCGAACGCGAGATGCTCGGCCCCGCCGATCTGCGGGCCGATTACCTTATTCAAGATCGCGACCTCCTCGGCGCAATCGAGGCCGGACACCTGAAAACTGCGCCCGCCGGTTGGGGCGGGCGTCGTCGGTGCGATGTCGCCGCACGTTCCGGCGCTACCACAGCAACTGCCGCCGCTTGCCTGGGCATCTTCGGCGTGATCGTGATCGTGGCGGTGGGTGTCGGACGGCATGAACGGACCTCTGGATTCGGGTGCTTTGTCATGACATAGCCCCTACAGTAGCTAGAGCTTCAAGAGAAAAGTTCGGTGGTATTTCCGTTTGTTTTCTTGCTAGACGGTCCGACGACAGCCTCAATCACGGCGTGAGGCATAAAGAGCCGATACTAAGAAAAACAGAAAGGAAAGGAAACTCGATGCAGGTTTTGATGCTGAAGCAAAAAATGATGGTTGCGGTGGCGCTTTTGCTCACGACAGGATGCGCCATCCAGCCGACAGGGCCGAACGACACGGCAGACCAGACGGGCAACGTTCCCGAAGCTGTGGTTGCGATGGCTGCTCCGGATCAGGATGTTGCAACCGCGCGCCTCGTGCCGGAAGACGGCTGCTATTGGTACGAACATAGCGGGCCGGTCGAAACGACGCTGCTGCCGTTGCGCACGGCGAACGGTAATCCGATCTGCGTGGCACGCGAAGCTTGAGGACGCGCCACACGTTGGATCAACGCGCCTCAGACCTACGCACCACACTCAACTTCGCGCGGTGACACTGTCCTCCGCCGAGTACAAATGTGCCGTCGATTCGATCTCAACGTTGGGATAAAGTTCGTTAATGTGAGCCATGACCATCCGCACGCAACCCGAACTGGCTCGACCGCCGATACTTCTCGGATAGGGCGTGCCGTGTATTCGAAGATAAGTGTCGCGGTCTCCGACGTACAGATAGATGGCTCGTGATCCCAAAGCGTTTTCGGGGCCGGGTTCCATCCCGTCGGCCCATCGTGCGTTTTCCGGATCCCGCTCGATCATGTTCTGGGTCGGTGTCCAATGCGGCCACCTCACCTTGCGTTTGATCGTGTAGACCCCAGGCTCATATAGGTTGCCCCGGGCAATGGCCACACCGTAGCGCATTGCGGTCCCGCTCTCCTCGATATGATAGAGATACCGCGCGACCGCATCGACATGGATGTCTCCTGGCACGAGTCCGGGTTTCGCGACCACGCGCTGGGGCAAAAAGCGCGGGTGTAGGCCCCAAGGGTTTGACGTGGCCGGATCGAATCCGGGCGGCGTGACTTGCGCGTCCCATTCAGCCTTCTGTGCCTCGGCGGGCCAGGTATCGGCCAACAGGGGGCTGGAAACAGACGCGGAGAATAGCGCCGTTGTTGTTTGAATGAAGTGTCGTCTTGTCAGCATGTCTTACCCTTTCGGTTCCCACCAGAATCTATGGCAAGAACGGTATCTGTTCACTTTGATTAGATAGGACTTCTAGTGGCTAGAGGTTCAAGGACATATTTTCGTGAAAACACACGATCCTTGTGATCCGCAATTTACCATCCGCTACTACGAAAAGATCGGCGCGCCGCCCAGCCTGACCCGGCCTGTTCCCGAGACCACGGTTGCTGCAGAGTCAGATCCTGTCGAAGCTGGCTATGGAGGAAGGCCATATCGCCCGCTTCGCCTGAGCAGCGAACGGCAGTGTGGTGAACTTTGACTTGCACGGTGACGGGGGCAGGCAAAGCAGCAACGACAAACAGGGCCGCGCAGTGTCCAAAATACCGGGCGTCTTGCTCGCCGCCTTCACCAGTCATCATAGATGGTGAAGGCACAACCGCACGGAAGCGCCGGCCACAGCGGCCTTGCGCACTGGCGAGGAGTATCTCCAAATTCGAGCACCTTGATTGCCAAGGTTCCGGCGGGCTTTGCCTCCTCCTACCGGAACTTTGGCCGACTGGCACGCACCCGTCAGGATACCGAGCGATGACGCTCATCTCTTAGGTCGTGGTGCGCCACATCCGGAACCGGCCCTGCCCGGTCACTTCGCAGATCAAACCCCGCGCTTCCATCCAGACGAGGTTGCGCTGGACGGCGGCGCGGCTGGCACCGGTCAGGGTCTCGGCCATTGGGGCGGAGACGAGGGGCCATTCGGCCAGCACGGCGCGCAATGCTGGTGGTGTCTTGCCAGAGAGCGGGGCCATCATGGTTTCCGCCCGAGCTGACCATGCCTGGATATCGTCGAGGTGTCGCATTGCTGTCAGGCATGCTGTTTCCATTCCCTCGAGCCAACGCTCTAAGCGCTCAGCCGATGGGCCACTGGCGCGCAGCCCCCCTGCCCCGCGTGTAGCCAGAGGCGCAAAGATGGCCCCCCCATTCGAACTCGGGCCTTCGCTGGCGGCAATGCGTGCGGCGGTAACCGCCGCTTCCATCCGGTCGCCCTGTTGCCCGAGGCCCGCAAGGCTCCAGAGGTGAAACCCCATGCAGGCGCGTGTGATCGGGTGCAGGTCGGCGGCTTGCGCCATCAGGTCAAGCCAACCGCCCGCGCGATCCGCAAAGGGCTCGGCTTCATCCGCCATGTTTTCGGGGTCACGGCGATCGAGGAAAGCGGACAGGTCCACCCCTGGGCCGGGACCGCCTGTCAGACGCCGCACTGCCCATCCGACACGCGCGAGCGCTGCGGTGTCGTCCTGCACGCCGGACAAGCGCATGGATATCCAGAGCGCCAGCCGATCCGGGCCAATTCGGTCGCCTGCAAACCAGCTGAGGTCTGCCGCCTCCATCAGCGCGAGCCTGTGCCGCCAGCCCTCCGGACCACGGTGCAGACGGTCATCCAGTGCGCCAATCCGGCCAGCCACACGGGCGAGATGGGCGGCATTGCCTGCCTCTGCCTTCCGCCAATCGTCGAGGACTGCGGTTTCACGCAGCTCTGCCCTCGGTCCGGGCGGCAGATATTCCGGCTCCACTTCCATCGGACCGGGCAGGAACCACAGGTCGTCCTCAGACGCCTCTTCGAGCCCCTCCGCATCCACTAGAGGGTCGTCAAAAATATCATACTGCGTGGAAACTTGAGGCTTCATATGTGCAAAATACGGCACTTTTGCATTTTACCCAAGTGTTTTGTCAGAGTGCGCCTGCATACCTTATATAGCACGCGCGCTCGGTGGTCTGCGAGATTTCTCTGATCGCGCTCAGCGTATGGAATCCAAGGGGTTTTTGATGAGCAGCACCACAGAGAGAGCGGTTGCATTCGTTTACAAACGGTCGTTTATTGGCGCTATATGAAACTGCAAAAAGACTGTTTTGATGCCATTGATAGGCTATGCGCGCGTATCCACAGAGGATCAAACCCCCCTGCCCCAGTCGCAGGCCCTGAAATCTGCGGGTTGCGCCGAAATCTATGAAGAGCACGCCTCAGGCGGCAATCGCGCGCGGCCGGTGCTTGGGCGTGTGCTCGAACGCATCCAGAGTGACGATACGCTGGTCGTCGTGAGGATCGACCGGCTTGCGCGGTCTCTGTCGCATCTGCTGGAAGTGATCGAGCGGCTGGAGGCCAGGGGTGCGTTCTTTCGCTCGATCCAGGACCCGATCGACACTGGATCCCCGCAGGGCAAGTTCACGCTGCAGGTCTTGGGCGCTGCGGCCGAGTTCGAGCGCGCCCTGATCCGGGAGCGCACCAAGGCCGGCCTCGCCAGTGCGCGCACAAAGGGCCGCGTGGGCGGAAACCCTGGACTGCGGGCCAAAGACCCTGCCGCTCTTCGCAAGGTGCGGCTAGCGCGACAGGACGGCTACATGGAGCGTCTGAACGAAACGGCACAAGATTGGGTGCCCCATGTGCGCCGGTTGCGCCCCGACTTGGCCTGGGAAGACGTGGTGCGCATCATCAACGGCCCCTTGCCCGAGGCGCGTCGCTGGACCCAAAGCCGTCTCTTGCGCGCCGTGAAGGCCTATGTCCGCGACGGCTTCCTGCCCGAGACAGTTTTGGCCCGCGCCGGCCGCCGCGAAACCGACGACCGCCTGCCCGCCATCGTCGCCGCCATCAAGGGCGCGGATCCCGGCATTACGCTCCAGGCGATCTGTGAACGGCTGGAATCTATGCGCGAACGCACACCACGTGGCCGAACGAGATGGCAGCCGTCGTCAGTCAAGATGCTGTTGGAGCGGGCGGAGAGGCTGGGGCTGCTTGAGTAGCCTAACAACCTTGCAAATCCTCCACTACAGGGAAGGATTACAAGGTTGTGGTCAGTTTCAGGCACAGAAGCCGTCCGCTCATGCAAAGGGGTTGACGATGCGAAGCTGGCCTTCCACCAGCAGGCCATCTTGCATGTCCTCGCTCCACAGCGTGGTACACCCCGCAACCAAAGCGCTGGCCACGATCATCGCGTCGTAGATCGAGAAGCCGTAGCGTTCCGCCAAAGCGCGGCCGACGTCATGGGTCTGCACGGAGAGATCTTCGACGGGACACAAGGCGCGCACGCCTTCGAGAAAGGCCGCTGCTTCCTCCCAACCGAGGCCAGCTTTGCGGCGGCAGTTCACCAGTGACTCGTTTAGAACCTGAACGCTGATCCGGGGCCCCTGCCCCAGGATGACCTCGGCGCGATCGGCCTTTGGGCCATCGTCGAGCAGGTAAAGAACGACATTCGTGTCCGCGAACTCAGCGCTCATGTGCGTCGTCGCGGCTCAGACGTTCTGCTGCGGACAACT
>NZ_QAGK01000018.1 GCF_003057885.1 Oceaniglobus ichthyenteri | reverse complement strand
TGGATCGCGGCCAGGATGCCCGCCTGCTGCGCGCCATCGGCCGCGCGTGGGACTGGCGAAGCAGGCTGGAGCGTGGCGACGTCACCACCATCGCCGACCTCGCCAGAGAGGAAGGCATCTCCGACCGTTATGTCAGTCGCGTGATTCGGCTGGCATGGCTCGCACCTTCGGTGCTGGAGCGGCTGGTCCTGCGCCGCGAACCCACGGTGCTGTCAATATTCGACCCCTGCGGCGTATCGGAACTGCCGTGGGCCGAGCAACCGGGTCGGGTGTTTGATTGAGGGTCAGTGAAAGCTGGCCTGAAAGCTCGTGGCGGTCAGCGAGACGTGGGCGTCCAGCGGCGGGCGCAGTTCGAACGCCTTCGGTTCCCGTGAAAAGTGATAGAGCCGCATAAGGCACCAGTCCGCCCGCCGTTCGTCGGCAACAGCCAGCTCATTCCGCGAAATATGGAAAGGTGTGCGTTCCCAGCCGTTGGTCGTCTTCACTTCGATCAGACGGGGCCGACCATCCGGCGCATAGCTGGCGATATCATATCCAGCGCCGTCCCCATCCTCCTCCGAGACCCATCGCACCTTTGTCGCAAGATCAGAGCGCCCGGAGCCAGCCAGCACCGCTTTCTCATGCGCCAGCGCACGCTCCTCTCCCGCCCGGCCAAGCGCACGGTTGCGCTCGTCACGCTCCGCAACATCGAATTTGCGGGCGGTGGCGATGGTTTGCTCAAGCTCAGCCGGAGGCGGCTGGTTGCTGAGCGTCGGGGGCGGTCCAATCCAAAGTTGAGCTGCCTCGTGGAGGCCCATCGCGGGCCGGTCCGGAATGCGGGACAGCCAGCCGGGGTTGAGTTCCAGCCAACGCGCCACCGCATCTTCCAGTGTGCCCTGATAGTTTTGGGCGGGCTTGTAGCCAGAGATCCAGTCCTCTCCGAGGGCCCTGAGAACCGCGCTGATGTTCTGGTGCTTGAACTCAATCGAACTGCGGTTGCGGTCGATCTGTGCCTGAAGATCGCGATTGTGCGCAGCCTTGTTATAGGACTGGCCAGCAAAGTCCGCAGCCAGCATCGCGAAGTAATCCGCGACGATCAGGTCATTCTCTGCATCTGTCCAAGGCCCGTTTGACATGCGGCCAGGCTAGACACGCGAAAATCATTTGTCATCAGTAGTTTCGTCGGGGGAATGGGATGCGAACCCACCCAAGAAATCCGCCTGTTTACGCTGGTATCCCGAGCAACGCGCCTACTGCGCGTTCTGTAAATGTCGCCATCGATATCGTTCGGAACGCGCGTTTGGGTTTTGGCGGGGTTTAGAAATAGATTATTGAAAAGGCGCGGAAAAAATGGACCGAACCGGAACGGGCGAGGTTCGCCCAAACTGAGACTGAGGGCCATTCTGAGCCCAGCTTTGGCCAGACGGCGCGTCTATGAGGTTCGGTCGGTTCCTTCAAACCCCTTTGATAGCACGGAAAAAACCGTGCCCGTCAGGGCGGTGTCACTGGTTCGCAATGGGGATAATGGCGGAGGGAACGCGACTGGCGTCGAACCTTCTCCACATCAAGTCATTGATTTTAAATTACTATTTTTAGAGCAATGCACCCCATGAGCGCTTCCAGCGCTGAAAGCGTCTCACGTGGTGATGCCGTCTGGTTAGAGCGGCATCCTCCTCACCTCCAGCAAGTAGGTGGCTACTGTTACCGCTGGACCGTGCAAACATTGAAGATTCCACGCTGCGCAAATCTGATGCGCCTTGAAAAGGCGTCCGATCATCCGAGCCCAAAATCATCGCGAAACTGGTCGATCTGGTGCATGCGCTCGTGCAGGATAGTCACGATCCCGATGTCGCCGTTCGAAAGATGGCGCCAGTAGACGAAATGGCGCTCAAAGCGAAAGAAAAACCCCTCAACGCCGAATTCGGCCGGGACGGGTTTTGATGTGACGCCGTGGGCAGCGATCTTGTCGAAGGTCGCAAACAGACCGGTGATATATTTCTCGGCCTGATCGTCGCCCCACCTTTCGCGGGTGTAGCGGTAGATGTCATCAAGGCGGTGGGACGCCCCTTCCTGAATACGGATGGTGGCCACCGGATCAGGCCCGGTTCCGCGCGATCACCTCGGCTGCAGTCAGCGGTAGATACGTTTCTTCCGCTGCCACGAAGGCATGGGTCAACTCGGCCTTCAGGCGGCTGAAGGCCTCCTGCTCCGCCCTCTCCTTGTCACGCCGGATCAAGTCGCGGATGTATTCGCTGACGTTCTCATAGGACCCGTCATCGCCCACATTGGCCGACACGAAGTCACTCAGGGCCCCACCAAGGCGGACGGTCATCGTGGTCGTTCGGGACATGGCGCAGCACCTCTCACTTCGCGTGTATTCAATATAACCAAAAACGAACGCAAAACAAGAGTGGGCTGCGCCTCCCGGGTGCCGATCATCGTTGGCGTTTCAACCGTCAGCATCCTCGACAATGTGACGGCCTGCAAGCGCAAGGACAACAAAGAGCACCGCATCCGAATGCCGCGCAAGAGCGATCAGATGATCACCGCTCGGCCCTCGTTCACCCGCGAACCAGTATTTCACGGTGCGTTCACTGGCGCCCGTCCAGCGCATGGCCATCTTGATTGCGCGATGCGTTTCGCCCAACTCCTCATGCAGAGCCAGCGCCATAGCGGTACGATAATCGGTAGGTTCTTCGACCAGGTGCACAAATGTGCCCATCTTCGGCACAAATGTGCCCATCTTCACGCGCATTTTCACGTCCTTCTCGGTTAAACAATTGAAGAACCATGAAAACGGCGTGTGCTGATTTTGCCCGCATTGAGTCATTGGATCGCGACTCAAGAACACTGCTGATTTGAAGGCCGCGACGATGAATTTGAATTTGAGAACTGACACTTGGGAAATCGGAAAGAGCTTGCCCGTTTCAGGAAACGACTTTCCGGAGCTTCTTGTGTCAAATGGAAAGAATGGATTTCTCCGCTCCGCATGTTTTGCACAGCAAGGGTGAAACCGCCGAAAAGGAATACTTGATTTGAGTAACGGTCGAGACAACAGGACAGACAAAGACGCGGAGGTCGAGCAGGATTTACCGGCCGTCGCCTATGTGCGGATGTCGACCGATCACCAGAAATACTCGACGCAAAACCAGCTCGACATCATTCGGGATTACGCCACCGCCCGGGGCCTGCAGCTCCTGCGCGTCTTCGAGGACTCAGGTCGGTCCGGGTTGCGGTTGGACGGTCGCGAAGCGCTGCAGAACCTGATGGCCGAGGTCCGAACCGGTCAGGCGGATTTCAAAGCCATTCTGGTCTATGACGTCAGCCGCTGGGGCCGGTTTCAGGATGCTGATGAAGGGGCGTATCACGAACATGTCTGCTCTCGCGCCGGGATCCGGGTCCACTATTGCGGTGAGCAGTTCGAAAACGACGGCAGCATCGGCTCTAACCTTCTGAAAACTGTCAAGCGGGTGATGGCGGGCGAATACAGCCGCGAGCTTTCGGTAAAGGTCTTCGCCGGGCAATGCCGTCTGGTGGAGCTTGGATACCGTCAAGGCGGTGCGGCTGGATATGGGTTGCGCCGGGTACTGATCGACGAACACGGCAACCCAAAGGGTGCCTTGTCCCGCGGCCAACAGAAGAGTTTTCAGACCGACCGTGTCGTTCTCGTTCCGGGCCCTGAGCAGGAACAGGATGTCGTGCGCCGCATGTACCGAATGTTCGTCGAGGATGGCCGCTCGGAGCGTGAGATTGCGGAAACCCTGAATGCCGAGGGGCATCTGACGGATCTTGAGCGGCCATGGTCCCGGGCATCGGTGCACCAAGTCCTGACCAACGAAAAATACATCGGCAACAACGTTTACAACAAGGTGTCCTTCAAGCTGAAGCACAAGCGAGTGGTGAACCCACGCGAAATGTGGATCCGGGCGGAGGGCGCCTACCCCGCCATCGTGGACGAGGCGCTTTTTCTGCGCGCACGCGAAATCGTCGATGCCCGCAGTCAGCATTTCACGGACGCCGAACTGCTCGAAGCCCTGCGCGCCGTGCTAAAATTGAAAGGCGTGCTGTCGGGACTGATCATCGATGAACAGGACAACCTGCCGTCGTCCAGCGCCTTCCGTAACCGCTTCGGCAGCTTGCTGCGCGCCTATCAGATGATCGACTACGAGCCAGAGCGCGACTATCGCTACGTCGAGATCAACCGGGCATTGCGGCAGGCGCACCCCGGCATCGTGGCTCGGATCCTCGACGGAGTCGGCGAACGCGGCGGCCAGGCTGTCCAAGATCCAGACACCGACCTGATCAGCATCAACGACGAGTTCACGGCGTCGGTGGTGCTTGCCCGGTGTTTCGAGACGCAGGGCGGTTCCCTGCGATGGCGCATCCGTCTCGATACTGGCCTGGTGCCCGACATCACGATTGCCGTGCGGATGGACGAATTGAACGAAGCGCCACGCGATTATTACCTGCTGCCGAGCATCGATATGACCATGGCCAGACTGAGGCTGGCCGAGCAGAACGGGCTGTCGCTGGACGCCTATCGCTTTGACACGCTCGACTATTTTTACGCGCTCGCTGGCCGGGCCCGGATCACGGAGGCCGCCTGATGCCAGACGAAGCCCAGGGCATTACCCAGAAACAGGTCACTCTCATCCCCACCGACCGCATTCGCATCCTCAATCCCCGTGTGCGCAACCGGCGCAATTTCGAGGAAATGGTCGAGAACATCGCAAAGATCGGTCTGAAGCGACCAATCACTGTGGCGCAGCGCGCCGGAACCGACCCTGTTGAATATGACCTCGTCTGTGGCCAGGGGCGGCTCGAAGCGTTCATGGAGCTTCAGCAGGATGCCATACCGGCCATCATCATCGACGCCGACGAAAGCGACTGCCTGGTCATGAGCCTCGTGGAGAACTGCGCGCGCCGCCAGCACAACCCGATCGACCTCATGCGTGAAATCGGCAATCTGCGCAAACGCGGCTACAATGATCGCCAGATCGCAAACAAGATCGGGGTCACGCCAGACTATGTTGGCATGATCGCGGGGCTTCTGGAACGCGGGGAAGAACGGCTGGTCTCGGCCGTAGAAACCGGCCTTTTGCCGCTGAACCTCGCCATCGACATTTCAAAGACAGATGCCGAGGGCGGGCAGCGCGCTCTGATGGACGCCTACACCCAGAAAAAGCTGCGCGGCAAGAAACTGGCCGCCGTGCGCCGCCTCATCCAGCAGCGCGATGCACAGGGCCCGCGCCTTCATCGAAACAGCTATGGCAGAAGCGACGGCGCCAAACGGCCTTTGACCAGCGACGCGCTCGTGCGTGCTTATAAACAGGAGGCCGAACGCCAGAAATTGTTGATCAAGAAGGCCGAACTGACGCAGGGCCGCCTGATGTTCGTCGTCGAGGCGTTTCGCTCGCTGCGCGACGATGACCACTTCCTGACGCTCTTGCGCGCGGAAGGGTTGGATACCCTGCCCACCTATCTCGGGCAATCACTGGATGCGGGAGCGGCAGAATGAGCCCGGGCAAGCGCAAAACCCCGGACGCGGTCACGCTTGGCTTCGAAAGCGATTGCGTCACCGTGCCGGTAGAGGCCGTACTGCCCGTGCGCGCCCTCAGCGCATCCGTCAAATCCAGCCGCAAGTACCGCCAGATCACCGCGTCGATCAAAGAGGTTGGCCTGGTCGAACCGCCGGTCGTCACGCGATCCACGGGAGAGGAAGGCACCTTTATGCTGCTTGACGGGCATATCCGGATCGAGGTGCTGAAGGATCTCGGCATCGAACGGGTCGAATGTCTGATCTCCACTGACGACGAGGCATTCACTTACAACAAGCGGATCAGCCGCCTTGCGCCCATCCAGGAGCACAAGATGATCCGCAAGGCCATTGAGCGCGGTGTCTCCGAGGAAAAGATCGCTCTGGCTCTCGACCTCAATCCGCGCAGCATTGTGCGTGAAGCCAAGCTCCTCGACGGAATCTGCGAAGAGGCCGTTAGCATCCTGAAAGACAAACACTGTGCGACCGCCGTGTTCGAAATCCTGCGCAAGATGAAAGCCATGCGCCAGATCGAGGCGGCAGAGCTGATGATGAACGCGAACAATTATTCTCCGGCATACATCTCTGCAATTCTGGCGGGAACGCCCCAGGCGCAGCTGGTGGACACGAAGAAACCCAAGAAGATGAAGGGCATCACCCCTGAGGCCATGGCCCGCATGGAGCGCGAGCTGGCCCGGCTGCAGGAAGGGATCACTTCGATCCAAGACTCCTACGGCCAGGACCACCTGCAGCTGACCGTGATCAAGGGGTATCTGGCAAAGCTGCTCGGGAACGCCAGGATCGTCCGGTATCTGATGCAGCATCGGCCGGAGTTTCTGACAGAATTTCAAGCGATCACCGAGATGTCCTCCGCTCCACCAACTGAGGTGGAATAGCCAAAGCGGCCAGAACTGATGGGGACCCGGACCCGACAAGCGCGGGGACCGCAGGAGACGCCGCACTGTGGGGCGGATCAAGTGCGGCGGTGGGGATGGCGGCGAACCCGCTCGGAGCCCACCAGGTCGGCCGAGGTTTCGCCGACCGCGCGACCGCACATGTGGTTGCGACAATTGCAGGCGTGCCGAGGGTTGGCGCGGATCGGCGCGCCTGCTTCAGTTCTGAGTCCGGATACGCGCTGCCCAGACGTGCAATGATGTGCTTGGCAATCGGCAAAGGGCACCCAAGTGGGTTTACGCTCTTAACTCGTTGAGAACGGGCTTAATCCCACTTATTCCGGTTTACTCAGGCGAAGCAGAGTGTAAAGCTTGCACCAAGGTAAGTAGGCTGGACCTGGAAGGGCCGCACCATGACCGATCGATGGGTCTCTGTTGAAGAGATAGCAGATTACCTCGGTGTCAGCAAAGACACTGTTTATGGGTGGATATCCAAACGCGAAATGCCCGCGCACAAGGTTGGCAGGCTTTGGAAGTTCAAGACTGACGAGGTCGATGAATGGGTCAGGAACGGCAAAGCCGGAGATGAATTCAAGGCGTGAGGCCAAAAGCGTTTGAGGAGTAAGAACAAGAATGAAGGACGTGACATGCATTGACCTTTTTTGTGGTGCCGGGGGCCTGACCCATGGCCTGCAAAAAGAGGGAATTGATGTCGTCGCAGGTGTCGACGTTGAAGAAAGCTGTCGTCACCCATTCGAATTCAACAACGCCGCAAAATTCATAAAAGAAGACGTCAGCAAGATTTCGGGGGAACAGCTGAACGCTCTTCACGGGAAGAGCGCAATCAGGGTTCTGGCGGGCTGCGCTCCTTGCCAACCCTTTTCGACCTACTCTCAAAGGTATGATGTGTTGAGCAGTCCTCGTTGGGGCCTCCTTTACCAATTCGACCGCCTCGTCAAAGAAACGCGGCCCCAAATAGTGACGATGGAGAATGTCCCCACTGTCGCCAAGCATGCGGTTTTCGACGATTTTGCAAACTCGCTGATGGACCAAGGCTACCATGTCTATCGAAGCGTGGTCGATTGCACGAAGTACGGCCTCCCTCAGACCAGGCGGCGTATGGTGCTGCTCGCCTCGAGACTGGGGCCGATCGAGATAGTCGCGCCGGAACCTGAAAACAGACGAACCGTGCGAGACGCAATAGGCGGGCTCCCTCCTCTTTTTAACGGTGAAGCTTCCCACGCCGATGCCATGCATGCGGCATCCAAGCTTTCCCCCCTGAACGTGGAGCGAATACGCGCATCGCGGCCTGGCGGCACTTGGAGGGATTGGCCTGAACACCTTGTCGCAGCATGCCATCGCAAAGAGACCGGTCGCACCTATCCAGGCGTTTACGGGCGGATGGAGTGGGATTCCCCCTCTCCCACATTGACCACCCAATATTACGGGTTCGGCAACGGCAGGTTCGGGCATCCGGATCAAGAGCGTGCAATCTCGTTACGAGAGGGTGCAATTCTGCAGGGGTTCCCAACCTCATATTCGTTTGTCCCCGATGGTGGCCCTATTCACTTCAAGGCTTTGGGTCGAATGATTGGCAATGCAGTCCCAGTAACGCTTGGTGAGGTGATAGGTCGAAGCATCAATCAGCACCTCGGCGCAATGTATCAAGAACGGCCTGACGAAAAGGAGAGAGCCCCAAGAGATGGTGAACGCAAGCCCCTCGTCGCATGAAGCCAGCCGCAGAATGGCACGCGTGCGGCAGAAAGGCACGCGATGTGAAGTAGAGCTTCGGAGGGCCCTGCACTCAAGAGGGCTGCGCTATCGATTGCAGGTTCCATTGATTACAAAGCCCCGCCGGGTCGCAGACATTGTCTTCGTCTCTGCGCGCGTTGCTGTATTCGTCGATGGCTGTTTTTCGCATGGCTGTCCTGAGCATGCCTCGTGGCCCAAGAGCAATGCTGAATTCTGGCGGGAAAAGATTGAAGAAAATCGTTCGCGGGACGCTGATACAGGCCGACGTCTGTCCGAACTTGGCTGGCGAGTGATCAGAATTTGGGAACACGAGGACGCAAACGATGCCGCTGACCGCATCGCAGAGCTGATCCTGTCAACGAAGAAGAATGGAACCGGGGCATGTCGATGACTGCTGATGAAACCACATCGGAAATTACTCATGGCACCGCGCCTGAACCGGGCCAACTCGTCGAAGTCAGGCGTCGGCAATGGATCGTATCCGAAGTGAACGCAGGCGCTATCGCCCCTGGGCGAGCAAAGCAACACCTCGTTCGCCTCGCATCGATCGATGAGGATTCACTTGGCGAAGAGATCGAAGTGTTATGGGAGCTCGAACCCGGCGCGCATGTGATCGAACGCGCAGGGCTTCCACGTATGACCGGGCTGGATGACGCGCAGACATTGCAGGCGTTTCTTGATGCAGTCGTTTGGGGCGCTGCCACCAATGCAGATCGCGGCTATCTTCAAGCCCCATTCCGCAGCGGCGTTAGCATTGAGGATTTTCAGCTTGATCCACTTGTGCGTGCAATCGACATGGCGCGCACAAATCTCCTGATTGCAGATGATGTGGGCCTCGGCAAAACCATTGAGGCTGGTCTAGTTGTTCAAGAGATGTTGCTTCGCCATCGTGCTAGGACCGTTCTTGTCCTTTGCCCAGCCTCCCTACAGGAAAAATGGCGGGCCGAGATGCAGGAGAAGTTCGGGCTCGAATTCCGGATCGTAGACACCGAATATGTAAAAAACTTGCGACGGGAGCGTGGCCTGCACGCCAACCCCTGGACTTCATTTCCTCGCCTCATCACTTCGATGGATTGGGCAAAACAAGGCGAAGGTCTGCGGCTCTTGAGAGATGCTCTACCTCCGCATGTGAGCCATCCTCGAAAATTCGATCTACTGATTATCGATGAAGCACACAACATCTCCCCCACGGTCGGCCGTTATGCCGTGGAAAGCCTGCGAACACGACTGGTCCGTCTTGCGGCACCTCATTTCCAGCATAAGCTTTTTCTCACTGCAACGCCGCACGACGGCTACACGGAATCCTTCACGGCGCTATTGGAACTACTGGATGACCAACGCTTTGCCCGAAACGTGCTGCCCAGTGATCAGCAACTCGCGCGGGTCATGGTTCGGCGGCTCAAGAGCGACCTAGTCGATGCAAATGGAAAACCGCTCTATCCGAAACGCCGACTGGAACCTTTGCCTATCGAGTATTCTGGTGAGGAACGGGACGCGCGCCAAAAGCTCGAGGAATTCATAAAAGCACGAGAGGACTCAGCAGAGGACGGCCGAGCCGTTGATCACTTCGTACATCAGCTGCTTCGGAAGCGATTGTCGTCCTGTCCAGCCGCATTCGCCGCCACACTTGAGCGTCACATTGCAACGATAGAGGGACATCGACGCGCAGAAAATGGCAGGAAGAAATTCGATGATAGAATTCTGAGGCGCGCCATTTCGAAAACCGAAGAAAACTATGCCGACGACGCTAAGCGCGATGCAGCCGAAGCGGAGGCGATCGAAGAAGCTGGCAAGCACATTCGTCCGCCTAATGGTGAAGAGCGCCAAATGCTCGGCGGGCTTCGATCGTGGGCACAGCAAGCAGCTCGACGCTCAGACGCCAAATCTAAAGCCATCCTAAAATGGCTCACCCAGCATCTGCGCGAGGGTGATAGCTGGACTGACGAGCGCGTAATCCTCTTCACTGAATACCGTGCAACGCAGCAATGGATGCAGGAGATATTAGTCGCCAATGGCTTTGGTGGCGACCGGCTGGCCTTGATCTATGGGGGTATGGATCCCAAGGAACGAGAGGACGTAAAGGCTGCGTTTCAGGCCAGTCCGTCGGTTTCTCCCGTCAGAATTCTGTTGGCGACGGATGCAGCTTCCGAAGGCATCGACCTTCAGAACCATTGTCATCTGATGATCCACCTGGAGATACCCTACAACCCAAACGTCATGGAGCAGCGAAACGGTCGTATTGATCGCCACGGACAGAGAGCCAGTGAGGTCGTCATCTGGCACCCCGTGGATGCCGAGGGCGGACATGGTGATGACATTTTGCGCGCCCTGCGAAAGCTTGATGCAATGCGGGCCGATATGGGCAGCGTTAATCCCGTTATCACACCACAGTTGCCCGATTTACTTGAGGGCCGCCGCAGGGACCTGGATACGCGCGCCGCGGAAGCCAGGATGGAGAAATCTCGCCGCTTCGTGAAAGCTGAACGGGATCTGCGTGATCGCGTGGCTAAGCTTCACGATCGCCTGAGCGAAACGCGTCGCGAACAGAGCCTGTTCCCGGATCACATCCAACGCGCTGTCAGTACTGCCCTCAAGCTTGCGGACAAGCCCGACCTAGAGCCTATCAGCCTGCATGATGCGCCGGACGGAACAGTTTTCCGCATGCCCTCCCTTTCGGGTTCGTGGTCACGATGCCTTGAAGGTCTCCAGCACCCTTACACCCAGAAGGTCCGCCCCATAACGTTCGACCATGATGTTGCCAAAGGCCGCGATGACGTCGTTCTGGTTCACCTTAACCACAGACTGGTCCAGATGAGCCTGCGCCTACTTCGGGCAGAAATCTGGGCACGCGATGATGTCAAAAAACTCCATCGCATCACGGTTCGCTCTCTTCCTGATGAGCAGTTGGATGGACCGGCTGTTGTCGTTTTGTCCCGGCTGATCGTGACAGGTGGAAACCACCACCGCCTACACGAAGAACTCACTGAAGCGGGCGGATACCTGCGTGAGGCAGGTTTCCGCAGGGAAGACCGAGTTACGGAGATCAGGCGCTGGCTCGACACCTCGCAGCCTGCTGCCGTGTCCAGCGCAACGCTCGAAGCTCTGCGTACCCGTTTTGACAAACAGCGCGACTCCATTCTTGCAACCGTTGAAGCGCGATCGAAAGACAGGCTGCGTTTTCTCGGAAACACGATCGAAAGCCGAAAGAAAAAGGAAGCCGAAGATATCCGGCAGGTTTTGGATGATTTGGAGAAGGCTCTGAAATCCGAAATCAAAGCCGAGGAGCAGCCGGTCCAACTATCTCTTTTCACCGAAGACGAACGCACTCAGCTAAAGCGTGACCTTGCTGCATTGGAAGCGCGTTTGGCTCGACTGCCAAAGGAACGGCAGCAAGAAATACAGGCTGTCGAGGACCGGTATTCGAATACCATTGAGCACACCTTCCCCGTCGCCGTCGTGCTCCTAGTGCCGAGCAAGCTCTCCTCGGAGGAATCCAAATGAGTAACGATCACGAGTGGCTCAACCTCGTCGAAGTATCGGGGCCCTTCTTGGCTGTTCCCGTTCTAAAAGACGTATTCCCCCAAGGGCTTGAAGCTCTAAGTTCTGGCCACCCACAGCGCCTTCGCAGGACATACGAAGAATGGCGGGAAGCGGTAGACATCCAGGATGTCGATTTGACAGAGCTCCACGCCGCTTGGGTGAAAGAAGTTCTTTCAACCTCTCTCGAGATAGACGACGCCGTTCTACGCAGTGGTGATACCCTCCCTGCGAGCTTGACCATGATGATGCCGGAACATGGGACAACGATTACGCCAGATATGGCAGTCGTCAATCCGACGAATGACGATGAACCCTTGCTCCTCGTTCACGTCTACGCACCAGATACCAACCTCGAAGCAACCCATCGCTTTGACGGCTTGGCCATTACGCCGGCAGACCGGATGGTCTCACTGCTCCGGGCGACCGGGTGCCCTATCGGCTTGGTAACCAATGGGGAGCGCTGGATGCTAGTTCATGCACCGGTTGGCGCTGTCGCAGGATTTGCAAGCTGGTATGCGCGGCTTTGGGGGCAAGAACCTGAGACGTTGCGCGCCTTCGTCAGTTTACTAGGTGTACGTCGTTTCTTCGGACCCGACGATGGCAGACTGACCGCACTTTTCGAACGGTCTCTGAAGCATCAGGACGACGTCACCGAAGCTCTAGGCGAGCAGGTGCGGCGGGCGGTCGAGGTTCTTGTGCAGTCGCTGGACCGTGCAAATCAAGACCGCAACCAAGAGCTTCTCCGAGATGTCGACCCGCGAGAGCTCTATGAGGCCAGCCTGACTGTCATGATGCGGTTGGTCTTCCTATTGGCCGCTGAAGAACGTGGACTGCTATTACTCGGCGATCCTCGCTATGACTCCTTCTACGCCATTTCCAGCCTACGCATGCAGCTGCGGTCGGTCTCCGAGGAAATCCTTGAGCGCCGCCGCTCTGCGTGGTCACGCCTGCTCGGATTGTTCCGGGGCGTATTTGGCGGGATCGAACACCCCACCCTCCGGCTACCAGCGCTCGGAGGTTCGCTTTTCGATCCAGACCGTTATCCGTTCCTCGAAGGCCGTAAGAAAGGTACCTTCTGGCGGACCGATCCGGCAGAACCGCTTCCGATCGACGACCGGACGGTTCTGCTTCTGCTGGAGGCCATTCAAACCTTCCAGGGTCGTGCGCTGTCCTACCGTGCGCTGGATGTGGAACAGATTGGGCACGTCTACGAAGGCCTGCTCGAACGCACCGTCAAGCGGGTCGACGACGTAACACTGGAGCTCGACGGTGGTTCGAAGGCAAAGAGCCCTCGGATCACGCTTGGAGAGATGGAATCCGCGCGGCTCGACGGTACCACGAGGGTCGTGGAACTTCTCAAAGAACGGAGCGAACGTTCGGAGTCCGCAATTCGCAATGCGCTCGAACGGCAAGTCGATGATCGGTTGGCCGCTCGCCTTCTGACCGTCTGCCGCGGAGATGTAGCCCTGCGCGACAGAATACTGCCCTTAGCTGACCTATTGCGAACTGACCCGTGGGGTTACCCCCTCGTCCATCAGAAGGGAGCGTTCGTAGTCGTGCTTGGTTCCGATCGACACGAGAGCGGAACGCATTACACGCCGAAGAGCCTAACAGAAAAGATTGTCGAAGAAACGCTGACGCCGGTGGCCTATCTCGGTCCGGCCGAAGGCAAAACACCCAAGGAATGGGAGCTACGAAGTACCGAGGACCTGCTGGACCTCAAGATCTGCGATCCTGCGATGGGGTCGGGTGCATTCCTGGTTCAGGCGTGCCGGTGGCTCTCAGACCGACTGGTTGAGGCTTGGTCGGTCACCGAGGCGAAAGGTATGAGGGTCGACAGCGAGGGCCGGATCATCGGTGATGCTAGTTGCGAAGGCTTCGAACCGCTTTCGCCGGATATAGAGGAGCGCTCAATTGTTGCTAGAAGACTAGTGGCCGAGCGGTGTCTCTATGGCGTGGATAAAAACCCACTCGCCGTCGAGCTGGCTAAGCTCTCGCTCTGGCTGACCACCATGTCGAAGGGACGGCCCTTTGGTTTCCTCGACCATAACCTCCGCAGTGGTGACAGCCTTCTCGGGGTCCATGATATCCGGCAGCTCATCGAACTCGATATGGCACCTAAGGGTTCGAGCCAGCTTCGACTGTTCGGGCGCAACATCCAATCAGCAGTGGACGAGGCGGTTTCGCTTCGTATGCGCCTTAGGGCAATACCCATACGGGACATCGGGGACGTAGATGCAATAGCCGCGCTCGACGCAGAATCTCGCTCAGCACTGAAACTCCCCAAGCTAATTGCCGATGAACTAGTAAAAACCTCTATAAGATTTTCTAAAAATGCAAGATCGCTCAGGGCTGAACTGACAAAATTGGCAGTTAAGGCTGATGAGATCTTCATCAACAGAAATGCACCTGGAGTGGCCATAAAAGAAGAAGATTTCTTTCACTGGCCAATTGAGTTCCCGGAAGTATTCGAACGCGATACTCAGGGCTTTGATGCGGTGATAGGTAACCCACCTTATGTTAATGCTGTTGTTCTTTCAGAAGCTGAAAATAGCGCAAATATCAAGAAATTCTTTTCGACTAATTTTGCATCTGCAACTGGGAGTTACGATCTTTATGTGTTGTTTTTTGAGCGCGCCCTCCACATATGTGCAACTTCCGGACTCGTAGGATTTATAGTACCGAACAAGATTCTAAGCGCAGAGTACGCGGAATCTCTCCGTAGAATTTTTGTAACGAAATCTGAAATTCAGTCCATTTCTGATTACTCGTCTATTCGCGTATTCTCAGCAAGCGTATACCCAATTGTTCTTGTCTTGAGGATGGCCCGGACCGGCGTAGATGCATTCGTGGAAACAGTGCAGAAAAGTCCTCGGAAGGCTGTGGGTCAAGCCGCGTTTGCCAATGCTCCGTCATTTCTTTGGGGATTCATACTCTCAGACTTTTCAGAAATCGTCGAGAATGCGCTGACCGAAACAACTCAGCTGTGCAAATGTGCGTCCGTTTCCGGCGCTGCAACGGTGTCGGAGGCTTATGAAATAATACCAGCAATTGAAGAAATAGGCGATCGTGAGATTCCACCAAATTTCTGCAAGTTCATAGTTAGTGGAAATATAAGACCGTTCCGATCAACCTGGGGAATGGCGCCTGTCCAATATTTGAAAACACGTTACAAGAAGCCCATTGCAAATCTAAAACAAATTCCAAAAAAGAGACAAGAACAAGCTTTGAAGCCGAAGATAATCATCTCTGGTATGGCAAAGCGACCAGTGGCGTTCCTTGATTTCCGAGGCGAGTATCTTTCCGGAAAATCGACTGTGATTATTCTTGATCCAAAAAACGGCGCTAGCCTGCGAAGCTTGACTGCGATTCTTAATTCAAAACTAGGCGCCTTGATTTATTTCGGCCTTTACAGCGGCCTGGCGTTATCGGGTGGCTATCTGCGCTTTGGGCCGCCGCAGATTTCTGCATTTCCAATACCAGCCAAACTGGATTTGCAGATGCCTGATGATATCTCGCTTCTGGATTTGGAGGTATTGGTCTGCAAAGCTTATTCAGTTGATTGTAAGGCCGTCGAAATGGCTTTCGCGAAGCATTTTGGGGAAGAAAGCAACCAAGATGATGCGACATCGGATAACGAGGAACATGAAGGATAGCCCCGAATGACTGAATTAGTTGCCGCAACCAAGGAAGATGTGGGCTCATGGATCGTTACTGGTGCAGCCACTTCTTCCCCTTTCACATTCCGAGTTGAGGCCGGACCGACCAATCAAAGCGCCATTGCGCCGAGCGACTGGTCGCTCGTCCTGGATGATAATGACCACATAACGGCAGTCGGTCGGATCCTTCGCATCCGCTCGGACATCAAGGGCAGAACGATCTATTTCGATCAGTTCCAGATCATTGATCCGGGGGTACCGCTTTCTAAACCCGGTCTGACTGTACCCACCGCACCAGTGATGCGTCTGCCTTGGGACGATTTTCTGCGCGCGCTTCCACTGCTCGGCGTTGCGAACCCCGATGCGGTGCCCTTGAGCAATGATGTAACCTATGTTCGCGATCTCCTCGAACTGTCGGTCCGCGACGATCTGCTCGGTCCAGCCGAGGGCCCTCACGAACTGATCAAGGACATGAGCGTCCGCGATCGCTATCTGGTTGGAAAACTTGCCCCGCGACGACCAGACGAGGATCAGACTGCGCAAGTAGAACCTGCCTCTGCTGCGGATGAGGCTGGAGACCTTGAGGACGAACGCACGGCATCTCTGCACGAACCCGGCGCTGAATTCGCCAGCGCGACCGGGCGTGTCGTTCCAGAAGACGATACGCTGGACGAAATCGACACGACCAACAATCAGTCGCTCGTGCCTTCCAGCATGGGTCTGACATTTTGCGTCGCACCCGGCGTGGAAACACTGAATGTAGATGCTCGATGGGGGCGCTATGATCGCGTTCCCAATGATGAACATGACATCGTCAAAACTCGACGCAATCGTCAAACGGGTCGCGAAGAGGAGGTCAAGGTCAGGGTATGGCAGCGTTTCCCATGTGGCGGACCTGTTAGGCTGCCTTTGGTGGATGGGCAGATCAAGCCATCGGTTCCTGATCCCGACCAGCCAGACGTAAGACTGCAAGGTACGGTTCGAACAAACCAGAAGGGCGAACGCCTCGTAACGGTCTTCCTCGTGAACGGCCAAATTGAGCCGAGCGACAACAAAGACCGCGCCTGGCTGTTTCAGCCTGAAATTGCTGTAGAAGCTATTGAAGATACGGCTGACAAATCGGTATTTAGGCGTCGTCCATCCAACGAGGTCGTAGTTGACGATGAGGAACGCGATCGGCTTGCTCTCATTTATCGCAACCGACTGGAGTTCGCGGTGGGACATGGGGTGTCGGTTCACGTCGATGTAACGCAAAATGATCCAAAGACGGCCGTACGAGTGGCCACACAGATCATCCCGAGCTACGAAGTCGCAGTTACCGAGACACCGGGTCTCGACCGGCGTGACCGCCCAGCCATGCGGCGCATGATCGACGAAGGCTGGCTCGACATGTCGAGGCTGGCAGAGATGGAACCGGATGCGTTGCGCGACGCCCTCGGTTGCCTAATCGACGACTATGCCGTGTGGATCAATGAACAGAAAGCGAGACTGGGTAGCGAAATCGTGGGTTTCGATGATCCCGGCAAGGACGTTATCGCTCGTTGTGAAGACATACAGGTCCGTCTGCGGGAGGGAATGGAGACCCTGTTCACGGACGCGAATGCGTTGAACGCGTTCCGTTTTGCAAACCGATCCATGGCCATGCAGCGCGTAAGAAGCATCTATGCCCTCAAGCGCAGACGGAACGAGGCGGTCGACGTTGCTTCACTGGACGTCCCCAAGAACAGATCATGGCGACCCTTTCAGCTCGCATTCCTGCTGCTGTCGATCCCGTCCCTGGCAGATCCAGCACATGGAGATAGGACCAAGCCGGTCGAGGCTTTTGCCGACCTCCTTTGGTTTCCGACTGGTGGTGGCAAGACCGAAGCTTATCTGGGTGTAGCAGCCTTCGCGATGGCGATGCGCCGTTTGAAGAATGACTTGGGAGGTCTCGACGCTTCGCGAGGCCTGGCCGTGATTATGCGCTATACGTTGAGGCTCCTGACGCTGCAGCAGTTCCAGAGGGCAACCACGCTTCTATGTGCGATGGAGGTTATCCGACGCTCAGACGATACGATTTGGGGCAAGGAACCGTTCACGCTTGGCTTGTGGGTTGGCAACCGTGTCACCCCTGGGACTACCGACGCGTCCCACCAGGCGATCGGTGCAATTCGCAACAACGACCGCAACAAGTCTGGCATTGCATCACCTGCACAGTTGACGAGTTGCCCTTGGTGCGGCTCTGAAATTTCTGGTGGCCGCGACATCGAGGTGGACAAGATTGGTGGTAGAACGCTGATCCATTGTGGTGACAAGCTGGGCAGTTGCGACTTTTCAAAAGCGAAATCAAGCGGTCAGCCCCATCCGGGCTTGCCTGTGAAGGTGGTCGACGAGGAAATTTATCATCGGCCACCTACGATGATGATCGCTACAGTGGACAAATTCGCCATGATGGCATGGCGGCCAGAAGTTCGCGCTCTTTTCGGTAGAGTTGAACAAGAATGTACGCGCCATGGCTTGCTGTGGCCAAGCCACGATTGTGGCACCGGACACCGAGCTGCTGGAGCGTATCCCGCCGCCAAAGTGAAGCCGATCCGAGCCATACGCCCACCGGATCTTATCATCCAAGATGAGTTTCACCTGATCAGCGGTCCGCTCGGCACGATGGTAGGCCTTTATGAAACGGCAGTGGATGAACTAAGCAGTTGGAAGCTTGGGGAGAACACGGTGCGCCCAAAGATTGTCGCATCCACTGCGACGGTGCGGCGCGCTGATGATCAAGTACGCAACGTGTTTATGCGCAGGACTTCAGTTTTTCCGCCATCTGGGCTTGATGTCGAAGACAATTTCTTCTCGGTTCAGAGGCCAATCCATGAGAAGCCAGGGCGGCGCTACATAGGGCTCTGCGCACCAGGCAGTTCGCGGCCAGCGGTACTTATAAGGACCTATACGGCCTTCCTGACCGCAGCACAGGCACTGTTCGATCGGTTCGGACCGGTGGCCGACCCCTATATGACGTTGGTTGGCTATTTCAATTCGCTGCGTGAGCTTGGTGGAATGAAGCGATTGGCAGAGGACGATGTTCAGACACGTTCCTTCCGAGTCAACATGAGCTTGGTGGATCGCCCGGGACTTTCCCAGCGGCGCGTCGAGGAAATCAGCGAGTTGACATCGCGGGTCTCCAGTCAAGACATCCCTAGATACCTTGATCAATTGGAAGTTCCATTTGAGGGCACCTTTGATCCGGTTCAGGGCAAATGGCTGACCGATAGAACACCTGGCGACGCGAAGCCAATCGACGCGGTTTTGGCTACAAACATGCTTTCCGTTGGCGTCGACGTGAACCGTCTCGGGGTAATGGTAGTCAACGGTCAACCCAAAGGGACGGCGGAATACATCCAGGCAACCAGCCGTGTAGGCCGAGCGTCACCGGGCCTCGTTGCCACCGTTCTGACCTGGGCGCGTCCTCGCGACCTTTCGCACTACGAAACCTACGAGAACTACCACGCGACGTTCTATCAGCATGTTGAGGCCCAGTCTGTTACACCATTCTCGCCGCGCGCGTTGGACAGAGGACTCACCGGCGCAATGCTTTCAATCATGCGCCATACTTACGATCCATTTTCTGCAAATGACGGTGCCGGCGCGATGACCAGCCCTAGTCGCAATGAGATGCTGGAAACGATCGGTGCAATCAGCGCACGAACGTGGGAAGTGACCGAAGACTCTGCGAAGAAGGGGTTGACCGAAGACGAAATGAAAAGCCGAGCCGACGATTGGGCCAATGAGGCAGGCGTCGGAGGTAGAACACTAGTCTACCAAAAACATGGTGCCGGTCCAACATCCTACCCGCTCCTTGCAAAGCCAGGGATAAAGCCATGGACCGATTGGACCGTCCCGATGTCCATGCGTGAAGTTGAACCCGGTGTAAGGCTCATCATGGAGGACGATCGTTCGAACAGTGATCCAACTTGGCGACCGCGAATTACGACGGACGAGGAGGATTCAGAATGAGCAGGACACCCGTTGGAGAAATCCGCCCCAGCCAGCTTCTCTGGACCTATGGTCCTGGCGCACTAATCGACTTGCCAAACTTATCGGTCGTCACAATGGGTATTGATCGCTGGGAAAAAGACAGATGTCAGCCCATCCAAGAAGCGCGCCTCCTGGCAAATGTAAGAAACGTTCTTGGACCACAGGTCGAAGCACTACGAATGCCACCAGTTGGAGATGGCGATGTCGTGGACCCGTTCTCGGCCGCCGCACTCATCGGCGTCCCGGTCAAGCCTTTTCCTAGGTGGCTGCGCTGCGTGAAATGCGGATTGCTATCCCCGTACGACGCAGGCTTGTTCAGGCTGCGGGAAAATAGATACCGGCCAGAGCTGACGCGCTTCGTACACGAGGGTTGCAGAGGTTCAAAAAACGATCAGAGAGCGCGCGACGCGGATGCCGTTCCGGCTCGTTTCCTAATGGCCTGCCGCGCAGGTCATTTGGATGATTTCGCTTGGGACTGGTTCGTGCATGGCGGTCCTAGTTCCTGTCGGGCAACTCTAAGGTTCTTTGAAAGTGGGGCCTCGTTGCAGACTGAAAACCTTTGGGTGAAATGTGACGGCTGTGGTGCGTCGAAAAATATGGCGCAAGCATTCGGCCAGGCAGGGCGTGACAACTTACCTGCTTGTCGCGGACGTCACCCGCACGTCGACCGTTTCGAAGACGATTGCCAAGAAGCTCCGCGAGCAATCCTGTTGGGAGCGACTAATAGTTGGTTTCCAGTCACCCTGTCGGCCTTGGCGATCCCTCAATCCGGCGATCCGCTATCACAGATCATCGCCGATGGCTGGACCTTCTTTGAAGACATTAGCTCGGAAGCCGAGGTTGGCTTTGTGGTTAAGACCTTGAAGAAGACTGCACAGCTTCCGGGGATTGAACAGTTTACCAACGAGCAGATCTGGGCGGCGGTAGAAAACCATCGCACGGGCGGCTCCACGGTCGACCAAAGCGATCTAAAGGGTCCCGAATGGGACGCTCTTACCGCTGCCAAACCTCCTACTGATTACCCCCACTTTATGAGCAAGAAAGTCGGGGTTCCCAAAGGTTTCAGCTCAGCCATCTCTGGGGTGCTGCTCTTAGAGCGCCTTCGTGAGGTGAACGCACTATTGGGGTTTACGAGAGTGGAATCACCGGAGGAAGGTGCCGGCGACGAGGCCGCGCCACGGGCACCCCTTGGTCGAAGTGCGCCCAGTTGGGTGCCAGCAACCCAGGTGCATGGTGAAGGAATATTCATTCGCTTTGACTCCGCGATACTGCAGACGTGGGCAGACAAAGCGGCTGTCAAGGCGGCAGATGAGCGACTTCGTCAAGGGCACCGCGGATGGCGGCACAAGCGAAACCTTGATCCCGAAGAAGGCTATCCCGGCATCCGGTATGTGATGCTTCATACACTCGCGCACATGTTGATCCGCGAGCTTGCCCTTGAGTGCGGATATAATGCCGCGAGTATTCGCGAACGAATTTACGCAGATGTTGAAGATGGAAACGACCAAGCCGGATTTCTCATTTACACGGCTGCCGCCGACTCTGATGGCACCCTCGGAGGCCTTGTGGAGTTAGGAAAACCTGAAAACCTTGGTCGACTACTGCGCCAGGCACTTGAACGAGCACATGTTTGTGCGTCGGATCCGTTGTGTTCGGAGCATGACCCCAGCAAGGATCAATCTCTGCACGGTGCCGCGTGTCATGCCTGCTCGTTCGTCTCGGAGACTTCATGTGAACGGGGAAATCGCCACCTTGATCGCTCGCTCGTCGTGCCGACGCTCGAAAACCCTGATGCAGCTTTCTTTGAGACGATCTGATGGAACCGGTCCTGCTTGCCGTGACAGAAATTGTCTCTCTGCTTCCTCCCTCTCGAGTGCAGTCAATTGCTGACCGGATCCGTGTTTCAACCCCTGAGGTTGCTGGGCGGACTCTTCACCAGCTTGTAAGCACTCCTGCTGCGCGCGCGGCATTGGATGATCTCGTGTCGAGCTGGAAGACATCTGCGATTTCTGGAGAGCATTTGTCCGGTTTGCTAATTGGTGCCTCCCACTTGCGTCGTCATACACTTCGAGAAGGCAACGTCGAACTTGTTTGGACCGGACCTCAAACCCCCTTCGTCCCGACACGCCGAACAGAACAAGTGTTACTGGATCTCATAAATCGAGCGAAGACCGACATATTCCTCGTAAGTTTCGTTGCATTTGATTTCCCAACTGTGGTCGATGCATTGAATGCAGCAATCTCGCGCAGCGTGGATGTCAAAGTGCTGTTGGAGAGCTCAGCCTCTCATGGCGGCAGTCTCTCGGTAGATCCAGTCGCCACCATGCGAAAGCACGTTCCTGTCGCAGCTCTTTTTGCTTGGACTGATAGAGCAGCACCCTTCGCAGATGGCAAAGTTCACGCAAAGGTTGCTGTCGCCGATGGTGAAATTGCTTTTCTGACCAGTGCAAACTTGACTGGACACGCGATGGAAAAAAATATGGAAGCAGGTGTGGTTATAGATGGAGGTAAGGTACCTCAGGACCTTCGCGCTCATCTTGAGGCACTGATAGCAACCAAGGTTATCCGTAAACTGTAGCGAACACGAAGGACGTGCTTCAGCTTTGACATAAGCGCACCTGCTCCCGCATTACGGCGTAATCGCCCATCATTTCGAGGACTGCCGATCCGTCCGGCAGTCTCGCCAATTCCTCGGCCACCCGCGCCTGAAGCTCCCTGCTGTACTCCACGACCGGCGGACATGCCGCCACGCCGCCGGTCTCAAAACCCGCCGTCGCGCAGCCGGTCAACCAGCTCGTCGCGATTGCGAGGACGACGAGCCGCCGCTTCCAGCATCCGGCGTTGAGTATCATTGGCCTTCTCCGTGTTTTCAAGACGTTCAGCGATCCGGCCTACGCGTTCACCGGAGCGGCGGATCGCCAGCAGGAACAAAACGATGGTGAGAGCGATCGCACCATAGCGTAGGGCCGCCCGCATCCATGGGGTGGCAGCCAATCCACCAAGAATGCTTGCAATCATCTCTGCCCCCGTTTCCAATCATCAAGGCGAGCATAGATCGTGACCGCGATGCCAATGAGCGCCACGGCGATGAACACCCAACGCAGCGTGTCGAGATATGGCACCAGCGGCAGAACGGCGTCCTGCGTGTCAGCCAGGACATTCTGCGCGACCTCGACCCCGGCTGCGCCCAGCGTCGCAACTCCGGCCGCGCCACCACCCTTCATTGTGCGGCTTTCGGCCAGCGCTTCGCGCGCGGGTGGCGTGTCCTCGGCGAAGGCCGTCGCGCGGACCGGGAAGCGCTCGCCCCATTGGCGCGCGGGCCCGAGATCGACATGGATAAACCCCGAGCGCGGGTAGAAGCCGAACCCGAGAAACCCCGCTCCTCGTGCCCCAGCCTCAAACGTCACCGGGTCGTGGTTCGCCATTGCAATATCGAAGGCCGCGCCGTCCATGTGCTTCGAGCGGGTTGCGCCGCCAACGGCACGGTTGTGCTCCGGGCTGCGATAGGCGGAACGGACGATCAGCGGCTTGCCCAGCCGGTCGCGCAGCGCCTGCAGTTTGTCGAGCGCAGGTTCATTGATCAGCAGTTTGCCGGTACCCCGGCAGGCGATTTCGGCGGGAGAGAAGTTTGGCCAGCGCCAGGTGGCTTCCGGTACGTCGCGCCAATGGTCGTAAAAAGTCGTAGTCATGATGTCCTCCAGAAACGAGTTTCCGGCCCCTCGCTGTCAATGAGCGTTTAAAAGTGACCCGGTTTCAGCGTTTAATTTTGACCCGCCTATTGGGTGACAAAGCCCCCAGGCGGACCGCCCTCATATAGCGAGTCCGTCTGGGGGCTTTGCTTGCGACGTGGCTATTTTTCTCTGCGACTTTTGCTCTGAGCGAAGCGATATGACGTGTTGCCCGTTTCGATGATGGCACAGTGGTGCGTGACGCGATCCAAGAGCGCAGTTGTCATCTTGGCATCACCGAAGACAGCGACCCATTCCCCGAACTCCAAGTTGGTGGTGATGATGACGCTGGTTTTCTCGTAGAGCTTGCTGATCAGGTGGAACAGCAACGCGCCGCCGGATTTCGGGAACGGGATGTAGCCTAACTCGTCGATGATGACGCAATCCAGGGCCGACAGCTGCCGGATGATCTTCCCGGCATTGCCGTCGGCCTGTTCCTTGATCAGGGCATTGATCAGATCGACCGCGTTGAAGAAGCGGACCTTCTTGCCGTTGTTAATCAATGTGGTTCCAAGCGCGATGGCGATGTGAGTTTTGCCTGTCCCGGTTCCGCCGACCAGGATGAGGTTGTGCGCCTCTTCGGTGAACTGACCCGAGCAGAAGGGTTCGATCTGGGCCTTACTCACCGCGGCCGCGCCGTAATCGAAGGTGGCGAAGTCCTTATGATGGGGGAACTTCGCGATGCGCATTTGATACTGGATGGAACGCACTCGCCGCTCTACAGTTTCCGCGTCGATCAGTTGCTTTATCGCTGTGGTCAGACTTGGTGGCTTGCGCGCGGACAGCAAATCATGGGCGCAAGCTGCCATTCCATGCAGCCTCAAGGCGGTGAGTTGGTCGATGAGAGCGTTCATGCGGCAGCCTCCTCGGCCGAGCAGAGCGCCTCATAGCGCTTGCAGTCGGCCTCGGGCCGCACGGTCAGCTGCGGATAGACATTGCCCTCATTCAACGGCGTGATGATTGGCTCCACCAACTGGTTGATCAGATTGGTGATGGCAGGAAGGCGCAACGTGTTTTGTTCAACTGCCAGTTCGCAGGCCGTCTCCACCACCTCGATTCCGTGGTCCTGGGCCAGCAGAAGCAGATCGACGAACTCCCGGTCCCCGCCTTTGCCAGCCATGTAATGCTCCCTGATCCGATGCATGGCCTCAGGCAGTTGCCAGTCCACAAAAGGGGCGCCGTCGCGCAGAGCGCCGGGCTTGCGATCCAGTAGAGGAACATAATGCCAAGGTTCAAAGTAGCTGACGTTGCGGGTGAAGCGACGCTTGTGCTCGGCAATAACGTCCTGGCCTGACACCAGCACGATCCGGCCTGCATAGGCGCGCAAGGAGACATGCTGGCCTGCAAACCGGGAAGGCACGCTATAGCGATTGCTGGCATATTGAACCAGGCAGGTGGAACGGACCCGCACCGTCTTTTCCACATAACCATCAAAAGCCCGCCCCAGGGGGCGCAGCTCGGCGCGCTCATCTTCAAAAACCTCCGCAATCGTGCGGGACGATTGATCAGGATGGGCGCGGCTTGCCAATTCCTCGCAGCGCAGACGCAACCAGTTGTTCAGCCCATCCAGATCATCAAAAGCTGGCATGGGAACAAACAATCGGCCTCGTAAAAAATGGACCTGGTTCTCCACCTGACCTTTCTCCCAACCCGACGCGGGGGTGCAGGCAACCGGCTCCATTACATAGTGGTTCATCAATGCCAGGAACCGAGGATGGAACACTCGGTCCTTCGAGCGGGAGACATAGGTCACCATCGTTTTGGGATTGTCGATGATCACCCGTCGCGGAACCCCGCCGTAGAAGGACAGCGCCCGTACAAAAGCATCCAACACCATCTCTTGGCTCTCGCCGGGATAGGCTACGATAAAAGGTTTGCGACTATGGCACAGGCGGAAGTGAGCAACCTTTACCTTCTGCTCGACACCACCGAGAACAACCCGTTCTTCGCTCCAGTCAAACTGGAGCGCATCACCGGCAGCAAAATGCAGGGGGATAAACGCCTCTCCCGATCCAGCATCGGCACGTTTGAGGTCTCGGATAAATCGCTGAACCGGAGAATAGGACCCAGTATACCCTTCCGAGACGAGCTGTTCGTAAAGCTTCGTGGCCGTCCGCCGCTCCCGGCGCGGGCGCTTGTGATCCTGCTCGAAAAGCTCTTGGAGCCGCGCGTCAAATCCATCGCACAGCTTATGCCGGGTCGGTGGCGCTTGCCGTTGATAGCTCGGTGGACTGTCGTCCTTCAGATACTTCTTCACCGTGTTCCGCGACAAACCGGTTGCCCGCGCCACAGATCGGATGCTGCGACCCTCAACCAATATCCAACGACGGATCTTCGATACACTTTCCATCAATATCACCTGCTCATTCCTCCGCGCTATTCAGCGCGGATGCTAACGTGGCAGGTGGGTCAATTTTGCACGCTCATAACCCACCCAAGTGGGTCAATTTCGCATGCCGATTCACACCCCTCGCCGGGGCTCGGTGCGTTCGCCGCGCAGGAAGGCCTACTAGACCCTCCCGTCTGCCTTGCAGGCAGATCCCGGCTCACCCCGCCAAACGGACGGGTGTGCAGATGACCGGAAAGGTGCGCGGGTCACCTGTCGGGATAGCGTTGAAAGGCTTGCAGCATCAGGTTGCGCATGTCGTGGATGTCAGCCTCGATCCGGGCCAGACGGTCGTGATCGATCTTTCGGTCCTCGTCGCGCCGCTTTTCGATACGGGCGCGCTCGGCCTCAAGCTCTTGCTCCAGTTTGTGCAGCAAGGCTTCATTGGTGAACGCCTTGCGGGTGACGGCAGCCGCCAGTCCGGCGACGAAAGTCAGCCAGACGCCGATGGCCGCGGTGATCCCATGGTCGCGGAAGGCATCACCAATTTGTTCTGCGAGGGTCGGCTTCAGGGTCATCCGATTTTCGCCCCCCAGAAGCTGGTGGCGTCGGCCGCAAAATAACCGTCGGCGACCCGGAAATCGCCCTGCAGCTCGACGGTATCGCCTGCACCCAGCGGCACCATGGTCTGCAACCACAGCGCCGTGGCTTCAGTGACGTGATCGCCGCTGATCTCGCCGAAGGAACCCCGGATTTCGCTCAAACCGTTCAGCACGAGCCGCCCACGCATGCGGGACGTGGCACTGGCATTGATCTTGTAGAGCAGCGTCGCGCCGAACAGATATGTGCCGTCGACCGGGACGACGAAGTGATTGTTCATAGCGTCGAACGCGCCCTGATCGTTATAGTCGGTATTGTTGAGGCCGATCTTGGTCCAGGTGCCGACGCCGACATAGTTGTCGTAGTTCGTGTACGCCTTGAAGCGCGGCAGCTGCGGCTGATCGACGATGCCGGTGGCGTTGTCGACGGTCAGGCCGTCGAAGAAGGTGCTGCCGTCAACCGAGACCGCGAGGCGGAACTTGTCAGACCCGAACAACCCCAGCAGCGCCTTGGTCACAAAGCCGGTCTGCAGGGTCAGCCCGAGATCGTCGCCCGCCCCCTCCTTGTTCATGGTGTAGAAGAGATCGCCGGTCCCGCCTTCGGCCACGGTCTTGGCTGTCCAGAGCGCGGCATTCAGCTTCGCGGAGAACGGGTTGGCGGCATCGGCGGCCGTGCCCAGCCCGAGCAGCGCAAGGTTCTGCAGCGCCGCCGGGGTTGTGCCGATCCAAGTCGCGCCGTCATAGACCAGCAGCAGGTCTTCGTCCTCGATCCATGCGCGCCAGCCGGTGCGGGGTGGTAAACGCAGCCAGGTGCCATCGGTCCAGAGCGCGACGTTCAGGTCCCAGCCCGCCCAGTCGCCGGTGCCGCCGCTGGCGACGATGTAGCGGTCGCCGTCCGCCGGGCCTGCCGGGGGTGCTGCCAGATCGCGATCGAGAACGGAAAGCTGCACGAGCCCGTCGAGCAGCCGCAGCGCCTCGTTGTGGGTGACATGCTTTTGGGCCTGCGCCGCCAGAATGTAAGGGAGCAGCAGGTTGGTCGTGGTGTCGGACATAGCGGTCCTCAGAGTTGGAGCGTAATGGCTTTGGCGGCACACCGTCCGATCAGGGCGGAGATCTGGAAGATGCGGATATCGAGCGCTTCGCCGGGCCCGAGCAGCCCGCCCCAGTCGGTGGTTTGCTGGGCGGCCGTGTAGATCGCGCTGGTCGTGGTCGCGCTCAGCACCCGTTTCACCGTGGCGCCGTCGAGGATCTCGATCTCGTAGGCCTCGTTCGCAGGGCTTGCCTGGCCCCACTGGGGCCAGGGTCCCTGCTCACCCTCGGCCAGCGGCACCTCCACCGCGCCCCAGCTATCAGCCGAAAGCGCCCGGGAGCGTCGCGTCCAGCGGATCGTCAGATCGCCGGGCGTGCGCGGTTTGCGCCAAGGCTGCTCAACATGGGCCACCGAGAACGGCCGCAAACCCACGCCCGCAGGCGTGAAAGTCTGCGCGACATAGGTCTCGTCACTGACAGACCGGCTGGCCGGACCAATGCGCCAGTTCCACGGCAATCCGAGATCAGCCTCGGCGATTGGCAATGAGGCCAGCGCCTCGTCGAGCACCACCACCCGTGCGCCTGCAGGCACCGGGTTGGCCATGGCCGCTTCCGTGCCACGCTGGCCGCGCAGGAGCCGGGTCAGGCGATACCGGCCCGGCGCGATCAGATCGGCCCTGCCCGCCTGGACGATCTCCCAGGTTCCGGGCGCGCTCTCCACGGCCAGCGCATTGGCGCCACCGAAGAGCGTCAGGTCGGTGACGTTTTCCAGCGTGCCGGTCAGCAGATCGACCACCAGCGCATTGCCGAGATCGAAGCGCGAGCTGGGACCTGCGTAAAAGTCTGCGACCAGCGTCCCGATCCGCGCCCGCCCGCCGAATGTCGTCAGCAGTTCGAAGCCATCGGTCGAGGGGCTGCGAAACACCGCCATCTCGCCCGGCCAGGGAATAGCATGGGCCGCGACAAACGGCCGATGAGC
Source organism: Oceaniglobus ichthyenteri (assembly GCF_003057885.1). Lineage (GTDB taxonomy): Bacteria > Pseudomonadota > Alphaproteobacteria > Rhodobacterales > Rhodobacteraceae > Oceaniglobus > Oceaniglobus ichthyenteri. Next base: position 17,633 of record NZ_QAGK01000018.1, on the reverse strand, counting down.
AGACTGACCCTCGGTCAGCTGCGGCAGGTCCAGCAGCACCACCTCGGGCGCGCCGAACACCACGGCTGCCGACAAGGATGACGGTCGTGGCGATCCGGGCGGCAGGTCGTGGGCCTCGCGATCCTGGCGGACGGCTTCGATCGCGCGTGCCTCAGCATCCGCGATGGAGACCAGCCGCAGCGGAATGTGCCGCCCGTCATGGGCCAGCGTCACGACATCGGCCGGATCAAGTGCCAGCCGCGAGGGCGGCAGGCGGAATGCAGCTGTCTCTCGCCCGGTCCAGGCTTCCATGAGCGCGCGGCGGCAGCGGCGCTCGGCTTCCTCGGGCGGCACCGCCATCGGGAAGGACTCGGACGCGATCCGCGTCGTGTCCACGGTGATGCGCCGCGCCTCGACCTGTGCGGCGTCATAATCCTCATCGGCGCGCGCCACCTGCCACTTCAGCGATTGGGGCAGTTCGGTTTCCTGCGCGCGGGTGAGTTCCAGAACGTCGCCTTCGCGAGCGGCAACAAGATCGTCAGGTGAGATGGTGGTGACGGATCCACGCCCGCGCATGACAAACCGGATCACCCCCTCGGTCTCGACGGCATCGAAGCCGAAATGCCGCGACAGCGTCGTGATCGAGGCGCGCGGGCTTTCCAGCGCGCCGATGGCGTAGCCTTCAACTGCGCCCCAAAGGCCCGTAACGTCGATTCGGGTCTCCGGCATTCCGGCCCGCAGGCAGAGGTGACGGACAAGCGCCGCGAGTGATACCGCGCCAAGCCGCCCGGTCAGCCAGTGGCCGAGACGCCAGTTCGGTCCATCGGCCCAGACTTCGGTGAGTTCGGGAAAATACGGATAGGGTCGCGCGTCCCAGGTCCAGGCGGCACATTCCGAGACGTGGACCATGCGCCCACCATAGACGCTGGACACCGGGTTGTTGGCTTGCGTGCTCCAGAACAGATAGGTCGCCTCGAGATAGGCGCGCTGGATGGCATCATCCCGCCAGCCCCGCGAGAAATGCGGCGTGAAGCTCTCCGACGACTTCGGGTCGAAGAAGACATTCGGTTGATTGGTGCCCCGGTCGATGGCGGGGCAGCCAAGCTCGGTGAACCAGATCGGTTTTGATTGCGGCACCCATGCCGTCGGCGCGCCGCTCTCCACCCCACCCGGGCGGTCATAATGCGGGTTCGACCACCAGGCGCGCAGATCCTTGTTGCGGAACACCCAGGGCTTTCCTGCCGTGCCGTCGGTGATCGGCGTCCGCACCTGCGCGGTGCGGTCGGCAGCGCTGGCATAGAACCACTCAAAGCCTTCTCCACCCGAGATGTTCCCCTGCAAATAGGCCCGGTCATAGATCGCGGGCCAGCCCTCCTGCGCATCGGCATGGTCAAATCCGTCGCGCCAGTCGGAGAGCGGCATGTAGTTGTCGATGCCGATAAAATCGATCGCCGGATCGGCCCAGAGCGGATCGAGGTGGAAAAACACATCGCCGCTGCCATCGCTCGGCTGGTGCCCGAAATACTCCGACCAGTCAGCCGCATAGCCAATCCTGGTGCCGGATCCGAGGATCGAGCGCACATCGGCGAGCAGATCCCGATACGCCTGCACCGCCGGATAGGTGGAGGCACCCGAGCGAATCGTCGTCAGCCCACGCATCTCCGAGCCGATCAGGAAGGCATCGACCCCGCCCGCCGCTGCGCAGAGATGGGCGTAGTGCAACACCATGCGCCGCAGACCCCAGTCACCGGATGGCCCGGTCCAGGAGACCGACTGACCCGAAACGCTGAAGCTCGCGGGCGTGGCCGCGCCGAATAGCGCCGCGACCTGCGCGGCGGCCGTAGCGGTCTTGTCCACGGTCCCCGCGAAACCTGCGGCAGGCGAACAGGTGATCCGCCCGCGCCACGGGAACGCGGGCTGGCCGGTCTCGGCGGCGTTGTCCGAATATGGGTTGGGCAGCGTGTTGCCCGGCGCCACGTCCATCATCACGAACGGATAGAAGGTGACGCGCAGCCCTCGGGTTTTCATTTCCCGGATCGCCTGCACCACCGTGAAATCCGCAGGCGTGCCGCCGAAGTTCGGACGATTCTCACCATCGCGACTGACCAGATGTGCCGCCGCCCGGTTCACACCGTTGACCGACCATGTCTGTGGCGTCGTGTTTTTGGCGGCCAGTTCGACTTTCGGCCGGACCTGGCAGTGTCCAGCGCGCAGATCATCGCCAAACCAGGACACCACCAAGCTGACGCTCTCGACCTTCGGCGCCATGGCCTGCAACCGGTCCAGCGCCACCACCATGTCGGCGGTGTCGGTCAATGCGTTAAGATTGTCAGCGGTCTGCGCTCCCCCGCCACCCTTCCGGATGCCCTGCGTGGCATAGGCGAATTCGCCCGAGGCCGGGATCATGGTGACGGCGCGGGTCAGACCTTCGGCGGTGTCGGGATCGGCGAGCGGGCGAAAAACCTCGAAACTCAGCTGCGGCAGGCGGTTGCCGTAATTGCCGAGCGGCAGCTCCTCGAAGACCACATAGGCGGTGCCGCGATAGGCGGGTGTATTGGCCGCGCCCATCCTCGCGGCGATGAACGGGTCCGCCGTCTGTGTTTCGTCGCCGGGATACCAGCGCCAGGTGACGCCGGAGAGGTCCATCGGCTTGCCGTCGGCCCAGATACGGCCGATCCCCGTGATCGGCCCCTCGCAAAGCGCCACGGCGAAGCTGGCGTAGTAGAGATATTCGGTGGTCTTGACCTTGCCGCCCCCGCCGCCCTTGCCGCCCCCTTGGGTGGTGGTCTTCGTCTCCTCGCGGAAATCCGTCGCCCAGATGATGTTGCCGCCCATGCGCATGCGACCATAGAGCCGCGGGATCACCGCGCCCTCGGTAGCGGAAGTGATGCGCAGCGTGTCGAGCCGCGCGCCCTCTATGCGCTGCGTCGGCGCCAGCGACGAGATGATCCAGCTGTCGACGACCGAGCCGATGCTGGAGCCGATGAAGCCGCCAATGGTCGCGGCGCTCACGCCGAGGATCGCGCCACCGATGCTGCCGCCAATGGCGGCGCCGGCCGCGCCGAGGACAAGCGTTGCCATGGTTGAATCTCAGCGTTGCGGGAACAGGAAGGCGAAGGCGATGCGCCGCCGCCAGGATGGGGTGAGCAGTTCCTCGATCACGCCGAGCCGCTCGTAGGCGTGGAGGAAGCTGTCGGGCGCGGTCAGGATCCCGACATGCTTGGCGATGGCGCGGGGCGTCATGCGGAAGAGCACCAGCGCGCCGGGACCAGCCTCGGCGGGCGACACCTCGATCATCATCCGCCGCGCGCCGTCCGCCAGAACCTCGCGCGGCCCGGTCTCGCCCCAGTCCCGGCTGTATGGCGGGATCGGGAACGGCTCTGGACCCACGACCTCGCGCCAGACGCCCCGGGCGAGCCCGAGGCAATCGCAGCCGACGCCGCGCAGGCTCGCCTGGTCGTGATACGGCGTGCCGAGCCAGGAGCGCGCGACGGCGATGACGCGGGTGGGATCAGCGGAGGTCAAAGCACGCCTCCCTCGTGCCCACCGTCCTTGGTGGCGTAGCGGAGTACGGCGTCCTGGCCGGGGATGTGTGGGAAGCCGCGGAAGTTGGCGGTGTTCGCGAACTTCGCCCCGCAGGTCTCCATGCGCTTGTCGCAGCCCGCGCGGATGGTGAAGGCGTCGCCCTCGGCGATGGCCCGCACCGGCGCTTCGAGCAGGCTCAGCACGGCGATGCCGTCCGTCACGTCATGGCCCAGCACCTCGGTGCGCCGCCCAGCGTTCGCGCCATTGGTCCATTCGAGCGTGCCGAAGGTGAACCAGCCGGAGGCGAAGCCGCCCAGCCCCGAGGCGGTGAAAGCCCGGTCGCGCAGGAGATCGATCACGTCACCGGTGCCCTTGAACGCGGAGTTCTCCAGATCGACCCAGCAACGCGCATCCCCGAGTGCCGCATCGCAAGTCGCCTGAAACGTCCGCCCCACTGTCTGACCCAAGGTATGGGTCAGCGAGCGGACCTCCGCGACGAAGGCGAGCCGTCCACGCCGGATCTGGCCGATGGCACCGCGGCGCATCAGAACCCGCTGGCCGGTGTCGGCCCAGTTCACCCGCCAGACCTCGACCTCGGCATTATCCCAGCACCCGTCGAGGATGTCGGTTTCGGTGATCCGGTCCGAGGTCAGCACGCCCTCGGCATCCTGCGCATCAACGGACAGGTCCGAGCCCGAACGCACCTCGGAAGCCGTCAACCCGCTTTCCGGCTCGAAGTCGGTCCCGTCAAAGCGAAGCGTCAGATCATGGTCGGTGAAACCGAAACTCACGCCATCGGCGCGGAGGATCCGCCAGCACCAGGCAAGTGTCGTGGTGCCCTCAATGAGGTGGGCCTGCAGGTCGGGCGAAAGAGCTTTCATTGGCGTGGCTCCGGAATGGTCATGAGGATCAGGCCGGGATCAGCGTGATGGCGACATCGGCCGCATCGATCACCGGCGTGTAAGAGGCATCATGGGTGACGCTCAGCGCGCCGGAGCCGGTGCTGACCTAGCGGAAGACATGCGGTGTATTGGCTTCCAAGTTGTTGATCGTGATGCTGCCGGAAATACCGCTGGTGCGGGTCGCCCGGATGCCGCGCTCGCCGCCCTGCTGGAAGCAATCGGTCATCGTCAGCCCCGCCACGTCCTCGAAATGCCAGGCATAGTGGTATTGCTGGGTGTGGATGGCTTCGAGCCGGACATTGTCGAGCACCAGATCCTCGATCCAGAACAGCCGGAAGTTCAGGATCCCTGCGGCGTCGATGGTGCCAAGGCCGGTGCCGCCCACGGTCCAATCTTCCAGCGTCAGGCGTTTGACGTGGATGCTGTCAGAGGTGTTGTCGACCTCTGCCAATCGGTCGCGGACATCATCGGCGGTGACGTTTCTGATCACGATATCACTGGAATAGAGGCCCGGGTGGCGGCTGTTGCGACCGATCGACAGAATTCTGTCGATGTCGTCGCAGTCCAGCCCGTCGACAGTCACGTTGCGCGATCCCGGCACGATGCTGATCGCAGTGCCCCGGTAGCCGGTCACGGTGTTGTTCAGAACCTGGATATCTTCGTCCAGCCAGAACTTGTTGTTGCCGATCCGGATTGCATCGGGCCGGTCGCCAAGGTCCGGTGAGAGCAGCAGCCCGTCGTTCGAGATCGTATTGTTGCGGATCACCACCCCCTTGTTCCAGCTGCCATGGGTGTCGAGGCTGGACGAGCTGTCGTTGCGCACCGTGTTGTGCTCGACGATGCAGCCCGCCGTGGTGCTCCAGAGCTCGATGCTGTGGCGGCATTTCTCGATGTCACTGTGCGAGACGATGGTGTTGCGCTCACCACGGCGCAGCGAGACGCCGTAACCTTCACCGGCCGCGATGCTGCCGCCTTGGGCGATGGTCAGACGGGTGATCAGGTTGCCCGCCCCGGTGTCCGAGCGCACCGCCTGGCCGATCCTGCGGTGCGACAGCGCGCGGGCGGGGTCGGTGTCAAAGGCGGCATCGCTGATGCTGCAACCCACGCAGTACCGCGCCCAGATGTACTGATGCTCCCAGGCCTCGGCGGAACTGCCGTCTTCCTGGCCAAGGAACTGCCCGCCCTTGATTGTGGCATTCTCGATCGGGTCAATCTTGACGCAGGCGGCGTTCCAAGAGGTCAGCTTGTTCTTGCCCAGCGGTTCGGCCAGCGTCAGCGTGTTGCCGGAAATTGCCGTGATGCGGTGGATCTCCTCGTTGATCAGGATGTCGCCAAAGTCCTGCCCAGGATCAAGGAGTGCCCCCTGCGTACCGGCAAACTGATTGCCCATCGGCGTCGGAAGCTCGGAGGTCGAGAGATAGACCCAATCGCCGACCGCGAGCCCGCCAGCGTCGATCAGCGTGATCTGCGTCGCGCCCTCCGCCGCGTTGGCCGAGAGCAAGGAACCAACCAGCAGGGTGACCGTCGAGGGATCACTGACCTCGCCGGGATAATCCAGAGGGTTGGAGACCGGCACGCTGATGCTCAGCGGGCGCGACAGGGTCAAGGTGCGCGCGCTGATTGACTCAATGTAGATGATTTCCCGGCTCTCGGCGGGGTGGTAATCCGGCGCGGTCGCATTGGTGCGCACCACGGCAATCGAGCCGGGACCCGCGGTGGCGAGGAAGGTTGTCGTGTCGGCATCATCCTTCAGGGTCAGCTGGGTGTCACCGATGGCGGCCGCGACGCCGACCGAGGGTGGCGAGGCCGATGGCGCTTCCACCACATCGCCCCAGAGATGGAGCTGGCCCCAATAGGTGCTGTCCTTGCCACGCTCGACCACGGTGTCGGCCAGATCCAGCGTCCAGTTGCGCAGCACGGAGCGCGGCGGCGGTTGCATGCGATCGCGCAGATGCATCGCGCCGGTCGGGCTTTCGAGAACAAGCACCGCCCCATCCGGCCGCAGTTCCGGCAGCACAGAGCGCAGGAAAAACTCCAGCGGCACCTCGGCCGGCTGCGTGGCGCTGGTGCCCCAGCCGGTCCAATCCGCCCCGCCTGCCCGCGCACTGTGATCGGTGAACACATCCTCCCAGGTGAAGATTGCCGACTCGGGTTCCGGCAACCGCACCGCAACCGGGATCCGGAGTTCGATCAGCGGGATCGTGGTGATCGAGCCGAGCCGTTCGACGTCGAGGGTGACATCCAGCAAGTCAGTGTCAAACCGCACCGGCACGTCGAACTCAAAACCTGCGGTGATCGCGACGCCTGCCAATGGGGGCGTGACGAACGTGACCATGCCACTCGCGGGGTCGAGCGACCAGCCCGTGGCCGTTTCGACGCCTCCAAGGGCAATCGTCACCGTCCCCGCTACGGGTTTGCTGATAGTGCGGGTCCAGGATTGCGCGCCAGATGTGTAATTCTTCAGCAGTTGAAACACGGTCTGCGTGCCATCGCCGGTGCCGATCACCTGATCGAGGGGCGATGGCGCTCCCGAGGGCTGACAGGATTTGTAATCCGACCAGTCCTTGAACCGGAAGCCGTGCAGGCAGCCGTTCCGCGCCTCGAAAAATGCCACGACCGCCGCCAGATCGTCGGCGCGGCGGATGCCGTAAGCGACATCGTAGCGCCGCCGCGAATTGGCCCAACTGGCGTTGCGCTCCTCGCTGCCCGAGGCCAGCTCAACGATCTGCGTGCGCCGCTCCGGCCCGCCGCGTGCGCCACGACTGATGTCATCGGGAAACCTGATCTCGTGGAAGGACATCACATGCCCCTCCGGCCGAGCGCCACGGCGCGGGCGATATCTGCGGCAACTTGGGTGCGGGATTGCCGGAAGCTTTCGGCATCGCGCGCCATGATGGTGACATTGACAGTGCCACCGCCGCCATAGCTCTGCGCCTCGCGTCGCGACAGCACCCGCTCGCCCCGCTGCAGGATTGCAGGCACCTCGTCGTGGCGCAGACCGGCGACACCGCCGGAATGCATCCGCGGTGCGGCGGCGAAGGCCAGCGCCGGAACCATGCGTGATGGGCCGGAGGAACCGACCATGCCACCCGCATGCAGGATGTTGGCGAAGATCCCGCCCGCACCGCCGAGCGCGCCCGAGAGCGCATTGGCGATCGGGCCAAGGATGAACTTTCGCGCCGCCAGCTTCGCCAGATCGGCAATCAGCGAGGTGACCAGATCGCGGAAGTTCAGCTTGCCGGTCTTCACGAACTCCCCGACGGCGTTTTCCGCAGACTGGAAGGCATTGACCAGGGCCTGCCCGATATCCTTGCCGATATCGCGCGCCTTGTCGGCATAGTCCGACAGGGCGACCGTGACCGCCTGCCAGCCGGTAACGGCCGCTTCGGTATCGGGTTTGGCGGCACCAGCGGCGGCTTTGGCTGCGGTTCCGGCCCTCGTTGCCGCCAGCCCGGCATCACCGAGCGCGGCCTCGAACCGTTCGGCCGCAGCTGTGGCTTCTTCCAGCGCGTCGCTGCCGGTCTCTTCACCGCCCGACATGGCATCCCGCAGGGCCTGCAAGGCCGGGCCGACGCCGTCAAACGCTCCGGCGCGGGTGCTCGCGGCGCGCTGTCGATACCGGTCCGCCATATGTCCGGCGTTGCTGGCCGCATGCTCCAGCATCGAGGCCTGGGACAGAGCACCAAACCAGTCGATCCGGGTCTCGGCCCCGATCTCTTCGGCGACGGCGTTGAAGGTGGGACCGATCTGACCCAGAAACTCCGCCCATTTGCGCGACAGAAAGGCCATCAACCGGGTCCAGATCGCCTCCACATCTGCGCCCATTGCCCTGAAATCATCCGCGAAGGACCCGGCAGTCGCCTTGATGCCATCCCAGACCGCCTTGGCCACGTCGCCCATCAATCCCATGGCGGCGCCAAAGCCCCCGGCGCCGGACACCAGTTTGGTGAACTGATAGACCAGCTCGCCTGCCCCGACGATCAGCGCGCCGATGCCGGTGCGGATCAGCGCGCCGCGCAGAAGGACCAGCGCGGTGGCGAGGCCACGGACCGAGAGCGCCGCTGCCGCCAGTCCGGCGACCCAGCGACCCGCCATGAGGCCTGCAAAGGTGGCGGCGTAGGTAGTCAGACGGCCGATATTGTCGAACAGGCCGCGGATGGCGATGCCGAGCGGGCCCGTGCGGCTGGCAATCGCCGCCATCGCATTGGCGACGGCCTCCAGCGCTGGCGCGGCAGCGACGGCCAGTTGGTTCGACAATCCGCGCCAGATCAGCCCGAGCCGTGAGATTGCGTCATTGGTCCGTTCGATCTGCGCCGCGTCCTGGTCGGAAACCACGACACCGAAGGCCAGGACATCTTCGGTGGCCTGGCGCAGCGTCGCCGTGTCGATCCGCGTGAACACCAGAGCGGCGCGGTCGCCAAAGAGCTGTGAAGCGACGGCGGCACGCTCGGCTTGCGGGATGTATTGCGTCAATGCCTGCTGGATCGCCGCGATCCTTGCATCAAGTGGCAGAGATTGCAGATCCCCGGCCGTTAGCTGCAGGCGACGCAGGGCCGCCACCGCCGGGCCGGTGCCGGAGGCGGCCTGGCTGAGCCGCCGCGTCAATTGGACGGTCGCCTGTTCGACCTGACCCATCGACACACCGGCGAGATCGCCCGCACGCTCAAGCACCTGGATCGAGGCCACCGTGGTGCCAAGGGAAGCCGCGAGCTTGGCCTGCGCATCCACGGTTTGCAGCCCGGAGCGCACCATGGCGACACCGGCGGCGGTGGCAGCGGCAACCGCGGCCGCTCCCGCAACTTTGACCCGACGCGAGAACGCCGCCATCCGGGCATTGGCCGCCTCCATCTCCCGGCTGAGCCGCCCGAAGCCGCGCGACCCGGCCTCGCCGACACCTTCCAGTTCGGCGCGCACCTGGCGCCCGCCGACCGCCGCGAGGCGGACGCTAACCCGTTTTTCCGCCATGGGATTGATCCATCTGTTCGTTGAGTTTGGCGACCATCACCGCCTCGATGACGGGCAGCAGTTCGGCCATAGCCAGAGGAGGGATGCCGAGGGCATCACCAAGTGACAGTGCCGCCGACAGGTCCCAACCGATCACCGCGCCGGGCAGCACGCGCAGTTGCCCGCCGAGACGACCGACGAGGTCCCAGGCCTGCCAGCCCTCATGGGTGAGCGGTCGGTTCAGCCGCGCCGGGCAGTCTGCGCAGACCTCTTGGCAACCCTCGCAGTAGCGCTCGCCCCCGCCGAAGGACCAGTCGGCGAGAGCGCGGAGACGTTTTTTTCCTGTTCCAGCAGCAAGCCCTTCGAGACATAGGTCAGCTGGAACGCCTCGAAGATCGGCCAGACGTCGAGGAGCGCATCGATGGACACGGGGCTTGGATCGATGGGATTGCCGTCGGCGTCCCCGATACCCTCCCAGGCCAGCACCGCCCGCCGCGCCAGCGCCTTGGCGAAGGCCACCGCGCGTTCTTCGTCGCTGGCCACCTCCGGCAGGCTTTCCACCACCGGGTCACTGCGCGTTGCCACCATCAGAGCGGTGGTCAGTGGCCGCAGTTGCACCCGGACTCCCGGCGCGAGATCGTGCCATCTTGGCGCATTGGTCAGATCGAGTGTCAGCATCAATATACCTCAATGTCGTTGATCAGAGTTGCGGTGCACATCCGGCCGAGGGTGCTGTCGCGCGCGGCCTGCCAGTCGAACGTCGCCTGCACGCCCTGTGGCCCGGAAATCTCGATCCGCGGGCGCGGCAGATAGACGGCGTGCACCGTAAAGGTAAAGCTCTCGCCCGAGGCCAGCACATAGGCGAACTCCAACTCGCAGGCCTCGCCGTTGATCGCCTGTGTCACCAGCGTCTGGTCGGCGAACCGCACCTCGATGGAACCAGTCAGCGCAGCAATAGAGGGATCCGCGCCGTCGATCCGCCCATCCGAGCGGATGGTTTCGATCCGGTCAAGGTTGTTGGCATAGGTGATGTCCACCGAGACCACGTTGCCAATCGCCGAGCCATTCCGCATGATCGATCCGTTGAAATGCCCGAAACGCTTCAACCCGAGTTCAGCAGGCGTGCCTGCGCTGGTGGTCGCACCCACGGTCTCGCCCTGCGCCACCAGCCGCGCTGTCGCGGTCAGCAGGCCGGAGCGCTGCATCTGCCAGGTGATCTGATCCAGCACGCACCCAGAATACATCGCATAGCGCGGCACCTCCGGCATGCCGGTCTCGATCGACAGGCTGGGTAGCGTCCAAGACCCGGATTGGAACTCGTGGGTAAACGGCGCTTCCGCGCCGGTCGTGGTTGGATCGCCGAAACCCGCCTTAAGCCAGAACCCGAAGGCCTCGGCGTCGAGCGGCACCACAACATCGCCATCGGCCGTCACCGCGTCCTTGATCGGCGCCAGTGGATCGCGCCCATAGCCCAGCAGTTCGGAATTAAGCAGTGGTTGTTCCGCGCCAAGCGATGTGCTGGCGAAGGGCATCTTCGTGAACCCGCCCACCGGCGGCGTTCCGTAAGTCGTCTCGAACGCAAGCGCCATCTGCGCCCGCGCCCCTTGGGCTCGTGCCATCGTGTTCTCCTGTGGTCGATTGGATCAGGCCAGCGGGTCGGCCGTTGAATAATGCAGCACCACCGGAATGACGGCCGCCTTCAGGCTGGCCGCGCCCTCGACCGGCAGATCGACGGGGCGCGGCGCTTCAGCCTCGACCCAGTCGCAGAGCCCGCCCAGCGTGCGGTCGGCGGCAATCGCCGCGCCGATGCTGGAGGTCAGGGTGTCGAACGTGGCGTCGCGGGCGGTGCCCTGCACGACCGCTTCGATCTCCGCGCGATGCTGGTAGTGGTAGCGCAGCGGTGACAGCGTCACCTCGGGCTCCCCCGGCTCGCCGTCGCGCAGGATCAGCAGGCCATCAGCCGGCACGCGCTCGGGCAGCACCTCACCGCGCAGGGCCGTGGCGGGCAGCGCCGAGAGCCGCGCATGCAGCGCGGCGAGGATGGTTTCGCGAAGGGTGGGCATAGTTTCTCACGCTGGAAGGGTTGAGATCTTGACGACGTCAACGCAAGGTGTTGTTGATCATCAGACACTAAACGCACCGAGGGTCGAGCAATGAATGAACAAGAAATGGAGCTTTGGAAACAGCTTCAGGAAGTTGCAAACAAGGAATACGATGGCCATCTGACCATCTTGAAGTTCACCACAAACTGGCGGATCGGTTTTGTCACACCTGCAGAACGTGAACAAATCGACCAAATGGCCGTAGGTAGTTCGTTCGCTGAAGCTGCACGGAATGCACTTTCCAAATCTAGCTGAGGTGTTTCCTTTCCGCACTCATACAGGCCGCCGAGGAAGCTTGGCGGTCTATGAGCTATCGTCAAGAAGCGAATCCTTCCATCCAATTCGCCACGATCAAGCACGGTAAAGCGAGGCTGTAATTTGAAAGCGAAAACACTACAAAATGCTTCCTTCTGGACAGCTCTCATTTTCTTTCAGGCTGTTTCAGGCCCTGCTGCTGCCGAACCAATATCCATAAAGGGTATTGACTGGAGCATGTCCACAACTGAAATACTTGCAGCCTTGGAGAGCGATGGCCTTACCTGCTTGCGTCGCCCCACATGGAATACTTTGACGCCAAATTCGGCTGACGCCGGCGAACCTACCAAGTACTTCTGCATTGATACCGATACTCCGGTCGAGACCGAAAGAAGCCTCGACCATGCCTTCGAAAGTTGGCGCGCGGAATGTCAACTCGACCGGAGCTCCTGCTGGAGCGGCGGCGATTCGTTTAAGAACCAACTTGAAAGGCTTCTTCGCGTTACCGTACACGATGATGACCGTGTCATTCTTGACTGTTCTTATACAAATTCTTGCGGATTTGGTCCGAATGATATTTTACACGAGCTTCAAAGGCGCGTTCATCCGGGACCGTGGGAAAAGCCTACTGAGGACAGCTTCATTATTTGCACGACTGGACCAATCAACGAAGCTCTATGTGTGCATTGGCACTCGAAAGCTATTTTGCTTTTCAAACAGCCAATCACTTCTCGAATGGATTTCTGAATCCAGTAGCAAGTCAAGCTGAGGTCCATTTTTACTTTCTGGCCGCCACCCAGTTGGCCACGATCAGTCCCGGTACGCTTTCCAACGCCCGGTCTGCATCTCGTGCCAGGTCCAGCCGCTTCGGCAGCTTCACCTGCGGCACCAGCAGGAAGATCGGGGCGGTGACCTTGCCGCGCCCGGTCTTCGAGCGCGACACCACCGCCTGGCCCTTCGTGTTCAGCCGCCCTTCCGCCACCAGCAGGCTCGGGCCCGTGCGCCGATAGACGAAGCGCAGGCGCAGGCCACGGCGGCGCTCCCATTCGCCGGGCGTGATCCGGCCGCCGCGCAGGGACTTGCCCGCCGCGGGCAGCGGGATCGCCAGCCAGAAGCCGTCTTTGGAGCGGATCAGCGGGCCGGTGTCATGCGCGCCGACGATGACCGGAGCCTTGGACCAGACCAGCGCTGCCGCGTCTAGGCTCTCGCCCGACCTCGGGAAGTTCTGGCTCCGGATCGAATTGGCGAGCCGGGGGCCGAGCCCCGCGCCGGTGATCTGCAACCGCCACGCCGACTTCAACCCGGTGCCGGCCCCGCGCATGGCGGCCGAGACCGCGCGTTCCCCCGCCGCGACCTCGGCCGCCATCATGGCTACGATGTCGGGATCGATGTCGAGCTTCAGTTTCATTGCGGTCACGCCGGGCGCAGGTCGACGGTCCAGACCAGCCGCTCGCGGTCACGGACGGGCTCGCCCTGAATGAGGAAGGCGTCCCCATCGATCTCGATCCTATCGCCGGGACGCGGGTTCGCCACCTCGGCGACGCGCAGGTCGATCCGCGTGGTCTCGGACCAGAGCCGCGCATCGCCGAAGTCGGTGACCGCATCGGCACGCCGGGCGACGACGCGCACCAGCATGGGCGCACCGCCGTCGGAGGTGTAGCTGGCCTCTCGCCCGATGTTCGGGTCGGCGAACAGCAGCTCGACGGCCGCCGCAAAGGCAGACATCACGTCCGCCTGGCGCTGCGCAGCACCTGCGGCCGGGTGCAGATCGGCAGCGGGTTGCTTTCGATTTCCAGCCGCACCCATTCGTCGCGATCCCTGTCGGGGATGGTCCGGGCGTAGAGCGGCAGGCCAAGGGTGTTCACCGTCTCGAAGGTGTCGGCCGGGGCATGGTAGATCTCAAAGAGGCCCTCCACTCCTTCGGGATAGAAGTAGGCCTTGTCGGTCGGAATGCCGAAGCCTGCCCCGCCCCTGTAGCGGCGGAAGGTGATGCCGCCAAAGCTGACCTCGTCGGCCACCCTGCCCCGCAGATCAGCGGCAGCTGCTGTGTTGAGGTAGGTCTCGCGCACCTCCTTATGGGCAATGAGGTCGGCAAAAAAGGCCGAGCCGCATTCAGCGCGGACCTGCACGGCCCCGGCGGCGAGCCCGCCCATGCTGTCTTCGACGCTTTCGATCAGCGCCTGGCAGCGTTTGCGCAGCGCGCCCGAGCCCGGGGTCGCGTTGTCGAGATCAAAGTCGATCTCGGTGGCGGGTGAGATGCCGAACTCGGTGAAGTAGTTGATCACCGTGGCGTTGTCCCTGGGATCCTTCACGAGCCCCTGAATGCCGTTCAGCAGATGATATTCGAATGTCGCCTCGGCATCCTGACGCAGACGACCGAGCTTGCGGGCGACCTCGCTTTGGACCTGCTGGGTCGCGCTTTCCGAGCCGAAGTCGCGAATGCCCTGGATTTCCGAGGCCCAGAGCACGTCCTGCTTCTTGAACTGGCGGCAGACGAAGGCGCGCATGTCGCGCCGTTCAGGCACCTGTTGCTCGGCCGCCGAGCCGCGTTCGGAGAACGGGATCAGCGACAGTGTGCCATCCCGGCTCTCGATTACGACGGTGCGCGCGCGCACGCCGCGCGGCGAGAACAGGCTGGCGCCCGACAGGATCGCTGGCTTGAAAGGGATGTTTTCCAGCGCGCGGGTGAGTTCGATGATGGTGAAGGCATCGCCTTCGAAGATGTCCATGGTGGCCATGGGAATGCCTCCTATGAGGGTTTGATCAGCGGACGAGGATGCCGACCGCCAGCAGCGCGGCATGGGCGGCGGTGATCTCGCCTTCGCTGGGCGTGCCTGCGAAGATCAGATCGTGGCGGTTGACGATGGCGGGGCCGCGAACCAGTGCAACGGCTGGCACGTCGCCGCCCGTGGCGTCAGCCTTGCCCCAGAGCACCGCGACGGCGGTTTCCGTGCCATCGACGGCGGCGGCATCATGGGCGGCGTATTTGCCAGAGGCGGTGATCTTGCCCAGCACGGCGCCGGGATCGAGCGCGCCGGAAGCAACGGTGATGGTTTCGCGGGTGTAGTCGCGGAACGCTTCCCAGACGAGGAAGCCTCCGGGATGGGTGGTCTCGGTGATAGTCGTCACAGGATTATCCTTCTGTAGTGGGGCGATTGTGTTCAAGAGGGAGATTTCAATGAGAAAGGTCCCGTCTGGGCGTGCCGCAGCGGGGTTGGGCGGATCTCGCCAGCAGAGAGCGGGTCGGATCGAACGGGGGCGACGCGAGGGGCGTTCAGCGCGGAGACGCCAATTCATCTCGGCGCTGAACGCCCCGGATCGCGTGGCACCAATGTCAGTCGGGTTGGCTGTGTCGTAAGACCGTGCTTGCGTCGACTTCCTCGAGGGCGCTCCCATGCCGGCATCATGCTTCTGTCCGCGGTCAGCGCATCGGCTGCCTTCATTATGCCAAGTCCAAGAGCAGTTCCCGCGTGCCAATCTTTCAGGCGTCCTCAGATCGTCATGATCCGGCGACCAGGATAACCACGGCATCATCGGGGACCGCGTCCCGGCAAGGGACCTCGGTGAGCCTGCACCCTCAGGCGCGGTCGATCTCTCCTTCTCGTTCAAGCCTCATTTGCGGAATGCCTGATACGGGGGTCATGCGACTGCTGCCCGCATGGCATCGGCCCGCTTGAAGCAGAATTGCGTGCCATCACGCCACATGCGGTGCAGCACCACGCCGATACGGCGCGCCAATGCAACCGTTGCCCGCTTCTTTCCGCGGGATTTGGCGACATTCCATGCCCTGGCGGTCAGCCAGCTGGCCCTGCCTCGGTTCAACATCACTGTCGCGGCACGGTAGAGGGCAGTTCGCAAGCCAACATCACCGGCCTTCGTGATCTGGCCGAGGATATCTCGCTCTCCCGATTGATCACGTTTCGGGGTCAGCCCAGCCCAGGGTCCGACCTCTTTCGAGGATCGGAAACGGTCTGGATCATCGATTGAGGATTTGACAGTCAGCACCACAAGTGCGCCCACGCCGGGCATGGTCATGAGCAGCCGACACACCGGGTCTATTTTCGCGTAGCCGCGCAACAGCTTTTCCAGCTTGGCTAGTTCTTTGCGAAGTTCCCGGCGGGCGGTCAGAATCGATGTGACCGCGGCTTCCAGCATGGGATTGCCGTCAACGAGCTCGCGCACGCGATCCTCATACCGGCCTTTCGAAATCTTCCCGATCTTCAGTCCGAAATTGCGCAGAATGCCCCGCATCGAGAGTTCGATGTTCAGCATGGCCTGCTGTACCGCCTTACGGGATGACAGCAGCGCGCGCGTTTCCTGCGCCGAAACGGATTTGCAATGGACGGGCCGAAACCAGCCCATGTGCAAAAGCCGGGCAATGCCCTCCGCATCACGCCGATCTGTCTTGTTGGGCATCGCTTTCAAGGCGCCCTTAACCTGACGCGTTTCCATCAGAACGGCGTCAAAGCCGGCGTCGACCAGAGCCCGATGCAGCCATTGTGACAGGGGACCGGCCTCCAGGCCCACACCTATTACTCGACCGGGCAGATCATGTAGAACCCTCACCAGTTCCTCGGGTTCGCTGGCGGCCGTGGTCTCCTTGATTACCTTCCCATGCGCGGAAACCGCGCAGATGGCCGTGCTTGCCAGCGAGACGTCCAATCCGATATGCAAATCCATGTCGTTGCCCTTTCTTTGCCAAGAGAGTTTGGGGCGCGCCCACCGGCCCGACCCCGTCGACACGTGAGAGACGTGCCAAGGGCAACGACACTTCAAAACATCCCGTATCGCAAAGCATAACGTCAGTGATTCGTGCCGCGCCCCACTACGGCATCTTTCAGCTTGAAGGTGCGGGCAACAATCTCGCCCCAAGGGCGCGCCGCTGAGCTGCGGCCCGGTTGCGCGTGATGCCCGGCAATCTCGGGTTCGGCTTCGGCTTTGGCGGCGAGCAGAGCGATGCGGACCTCATCCAGGTTGGTGTCCTGTTCGAGGAACCGCCCGGCCATCTGGACCTGGCCCGCAAGGCGACAAAGATCGACGATGGCGCGGGCGTGGGCGATCCCGGAAACACGAGTAGCTTCTGGATCGGGCGGTGCGCCACCCGGAGTCGGGGTCGAATTCGCAGGGCTGGGCATGTCGTCGATCTCAACATGCCCTTCAGGCTCGACAGTCGCATCGCCGGGGCTCTCGTCCACGGCATCTCCAGCCGTCTCGCCATCCTCTTCCGAGGTTCTGCCCGGCTTTGGCTCCGGGCCTGCGTCATCCTCCTCGCCTGCGACTTCCACCGCTTCGATCAGGTCGGGCGGCGCGTTGCGGAACCGGCCGATGTCGAACCGCGCGGCCATCCGGACCGGTTCCGCCAGCCGGTCTGCAAAGCCCGCCGCCACCGCCTCGGCTGCATCGAACCAGGTCTCGGCCGCCATCAACGCGGCAACCTCGTCGTCGGGTTTACCGGTTTTGGCGGCATATCCTCGCACGAGGCTGCCCGCGATCTTGTCCAGTGCCTCGGCCATGGCGCGCATATCGCCTGCCGTGCCCACCGCCAGTCCTGACGGGTCATGGATCATCAGGAAGGCATTTTCCGGCATGACGATCTCGTCGCCCGCCATGGCGATGTAGGACGCGGCCGAGGCGGCAATGCCATCAATCCAGACCGTGATCGGGCCCGCGTGCCGTTTCAGCGCATTGTAGATCGCCACGGCATCGAACACTGATCCGCCGGGACTGTTCAGCCGCAGATCAACCGGCGCTCCCTCGGGCAGCGCGCCGAGCTCGGCAAGGAAGCCTTTCGCCGAGACTCCATAGGCACCGATCTCGTCATAGATCGCCACTTCCGCGCCCGTTCCCCGGGCGCGGATCGCATACCAGCTTGTCATATTGTCACTCCTGTTCGGTGGCGGGATCGGTGGAGGCGGATCCGTCGCCC
>NZ_QAGK01000017.1 GCF_003057885.1 Oceaniglobus ichthyenteri | reverse complement strand
AGTTTGACGCCATGAATACCCGCACCGATGTGACCCATTTCAAATGCACCATTGCCGATCGTATCGCCACAATCGCGCTGGACCGGCCCGACCGTAAAAACCCGCTGACCTTTGAAAGTTATGCGGAATTGCGCGATTGGTTTCGTGATCTGGCTTATGCCGACGATGTGGATGTGGTGATTTTCGCCTCGAACGGCGGCAATTTCAGCTCGGGCGGGGATGTGCATGATATCATCGGCCCGCTGACCCGGATGAGCATGAAGGAAATGCTGAATTTCACCCGCATGACCGGCGATTTGGTCAAGGCGATGATCAATTGCGGCAAACCGGTGATTGCCGCCGTCGATGGGGTGTGCGCCGGGGCGGGGGCGATTATTGCCATGGCGTCAGACCTGCGCATTGCCAGCCAGGATGCAAAATGCGCGTTTCTGTTCACCCGCGTTGGTCTGGCCGGGTGCGATATGGGCGCCTGTGCGATCCTGCCCCGCCTGATCGGCCAAGGGCGCGCCGCCGAATTGCTGTATACGGGGCGGTCAATGTCGGCGGATGAGGGCGCGGCCTGGGGGTTTTACAACCGCGTCGTGGGTGCCAATGATTTGGAGCAAACCGCGCGGGATATGGCCACGCGCATCGCCGCGGGGCCGAATTTTGCCCATATGATGACCAAAACCATGCTGGCGCAGGAATGGTCAATGTCGATCGAACAGGCGATCGAGGCCGAGGCCCAGACTCAGGCGATCTGCATGCAGACCCGCGATTTCGAACGCGCCTATAACGCCTTTGTCGCCAAGGAAAAACCAGTGTTCGAGGGCGATTGATGGCCGACAAAACCTTCCTGAGCTGGCCATTTTTTGAGGACCGCCACCGCGCCCTGGCGGATGCACTGGAAGGCTTTGCCAGCGATTTGCGCGTTGATCACACCGACACCGATCAGGCCTGCCGTGATCTGGTGGCGCAACTGGGTGCTGCGGGGTGGTTGAACCACGCCACAATCGAACCGGGGTCACAGGGCCGGTTGGATGTGCGCGCCCTGTGCCTGATCCGCGAAACATTGGCGCGCCACGATGGCTTGGCCGATTTCGCCTTTGCGATGCAGGGTCTTGGCACCGGCGCGATTTCGCTGTTTGGCACGCCCGCACAGCAACAGGAATGGTTGCCAGCGGTGCGCCGGGGTCAGGCGATATCGGCCTTTGCCCTGACCGAACCCAATTCCGGGTCAGATGTGGCCAATTCCACCATGACCGCCACACGCGATGGCGATGATTATGTGCTGAACGGTGAAAAAACCTGGATCTCGAACGGCGGCATTGCCGATCTGTACACGGTGTTTGCCCGCACCGGCGATGCGCCGGGCGCGCGCGGATTGTCGGCCTTTATCGTGCCTGCCGATACACCGGGCCTTGCCATTGCCGAACGTTTGCACGTCATCGCGCCCCACCCTTTGGCGACCCTGAAATTCAGCGATTGCCGCATTCCCGCCAGCGCCATGATTGGGCACAGCGGCGCGGGGTTCAAGATTGCCATGTCGGTGCTGGATGTGTTCCGCTCAACCGTGGCGGCGGCGGCCCTTGGCTTTGCCCGCCGCGCATTGGACGAGGCGATCAAACGCGTCACCACCCGCCATGTACAGGGCGCGCCCCTGTTCGATTTGCAGATGGTTCAGGGGCATATTGCCGATATGGCCGTCGACATCGACGCCAGCGCGCTGTTGGTTTACCGCGCCGCCTGGACCAAGGATTCCGGCGCGCCGCGTGTCACCCGCGAGGCGGCGATGGCGAAACTGTTTGCCACCGACCACGCGCAAAAGATCATCGACCGCGCCGTGCAATTACATGGCGGTGACGGGGTGCGCAGCGGTGAAACCGTGGAACGGTTGTACCGCGAAATCAGGGCCTTGCGCATATACGAGGGCGCATCAGACGTCCAGCGCGTGATCATTGCCCGCCAAACCATCGGATCATGAAAAGGGAGGAACCATCATGAAAGAGCTTGAAAAAGGCATCACCAAAAACGGCACCGGATACGGCGACACCACCTGGAATATTCTGGGCCAGAAATATTTTCCAAAGGTGGAATGCGACAGCAGCTTTGCCTTTGAAACCAACTCGGCGCCGGGCGATTTTGTGCCGGTGCATATCCACCCCACCCAGGATGAATTCATTCTGGTGCAAGAGGGCGAATTGGATCTGAAACTGGATGGCGTCTGGAGCAAGGCCTATGCCGGCGATGTGGTGCGGATGCCGCGCGGCATCCCCCATGGCTATTTCAACAAATCCGACAAACCCTGCCGCGCGCTGTTCTGGGTATCGCCCAAGGGCAAGCTGAAGGATCTGTTTGTACAGCTCGACAACCTCAGCGATGTGGAACAGGTGGTCAAGGTATCCGCCGAACATGACGTGAATTTCCTTCCCCCAGAAGCGAACGAGTAAGCCATGCTTGGCCCCTCCGCCCATACCGATACATTCACCCGCGATAACCTGCCGCCGCCCGACACCTGGCCTGATCTGTTGCTTGACGGGTTCGATTACCCCGAACGGTTGAACGCGGCGGTTGAACTGACCGATGCCATGGTCGCCAAGGGGTTTGGCGATCACACGGCGCTGATCGGCAATGGGCGCAGGCGCACCTACAAGGAACTGGCCGACTGGACCAACAAACTGGCCGCCGCCCTGGTTCAGGATCTGGGGGTCAAGCCGGGCAACCGGGTGATGATCCGTTCGGCCAACAACCCCGCTTTGGTGGCCTGCTGGCTGGCAGCGACCAAGGCGGGGGCGGTGGTGGTCAACACCATGCCGATGCTGCGCGCGGGCGAATTGTCGGCGATTGTCGACAAGGCCGAAATCTCGCATGCGCTGTGCGACACGCGGTTGATGGATGAAATGACCCTGTGCGCCAAGAACAGCCGGTTCTTGAAAACCGTGGTCGGGTTTGACGGCACATCGAACCACGATGCCGAACTTGACCGGCTGGCATTGGAAAAACCGGTGCAATTTGACGCGGTGAACACCGGGCGCGATGATGTGGCGCTGCTTGGCTTTACGTCGGGCACCACCGGATCGCCCAAGGCGACGATGCATTTTCACCGCGATCTGTTGATCATCGCCGATGGCTATGCGCGCGAAGTGCTGAATGTGGTGCCGGGCGATATCTTTGTCGGCTCGCCGCCCTTGGCGTTTACCTTCGGGCTGGGGGGGCTGGCGGTTTTCCCGCTGCGTTTTGGTGCAACGGCGACATTGCTGGAAACCGCGTCACCGCCGAACATGATCAAGATCATCGAAAAATACAAGGCAACCGTCTGTGTCACCGCGCCCACCGCCTATCGCGCGATGCTGGCGGCGATGGAATCGGGGGCCGATCTGTCATCCCTGCGCGCGGCGGTGTCGGCGGGCGAAACCCTGCCCGGCCCGATCTATGACGACTGGATCGCGAAAACCGGCAAACCGATGCTGGATGGGATCGGCGCCACCGAAATGCTGCATATTTTTATCACCAACCGGTTTGACGATCACAAACCGTCCTGCACCGGCCGCCCCGTCACCGGCTATCAGGCCAAGATCATCGGCCCCGATGGCAATGAACTGCCGCGCGGCACTGTTGGCCGTCTGGCGGTGCGCGGCCCCACCGGGTGCCGGTATCTCGCCGATGAGCGACAGGCAAAATATGTGCTGGATGGGTGGAACATCACCGGCGATGCCTTTCGGATGGACGAAGACGGATATTGTTATTTCGCCGCGCGCAACGATGATATGATCGTGTCATCGGGGTATAACATCGCCGGACCCGAGGTTGAGGCGGCGCTGTTGTCCGCGCCCGCCGTGGCCGAATGCGCCGTGATCGGCGCGCCCGACCCCGAACGTGGCATGATCGTCGAGGCGCATGTGGTGCTGGCCTCTGGCACCCCCGACGCGGATATGATCAAAGCGTTGCAAGACCACGTAAAAGCGGCAATCGCGCCGTTCAAATACCCCCGGCGCATCATATTCTGCACCGCATTGCCAAAAACCCAGACCGGCAAGATTCAGCGCTTCCTGTTGAAAAAGACCGATTGACACGCACAGGCCCACACCCATGTTTTCATTTCCACAAAAGGTGTTGTTCAAACACTGCGATCCTGCGGGCATCGTGTTTTACCCGCGCTATTTCGAAATGATGAACGACTGCGTCGAGGCGTTTTTTGACAGCATCGATCATCCGTTTGAATCCCTGCATGGCAAAAACGCGGTGCCGATGGCACAGATCAGCACCCGCTTTCAGGCCCCCAGCCGCCATGGCGATCACCTGATCATATCGCTTGAGGTTTTGCGCCTGGGCAATGCCAGTCTGGATATTCAACTGAACGCCCGCGCCGGGGGCGAGGCGCGGTTCACCACCGATGCCACCCTTGTCTATATCAATGCCGATGGTCGCCCGGTGCGCTGGCCCGACACCCTGCGCCAATCCTTTACCTCTCATCTACGGAGTACGCCATGACCGCCCAAACCATTCAACCCGACCATTGGACCCCCGCCCGTGGCTATGCCAACGGAATGCTGACCGCCGATGGCACCCTGTATATCGGCGGACAGGTCGGATGGACCGCACAGCAGGTGTTTGAAACCCATGATTTCATCGGCCAGATGGAACAGGCACTGAAAAACATCGTCGATGTGATTGAAAAGGCCGGCGGGCAGGTCGAAGACATCGTGCGCCTGACCTGGTTCGTGATCGACAAGGCCGAATATCTGGCGCGCCAGCGCGAGGTCGGCGAAGTGTATCGCCGGGTGCTGGGCCGCCATTTTCCGGCCATGTCCATGGTTGTGGTCGCCGGATTGATCGAAGACGCGGCGCTGTTGGAAATCGAGGCCACCGCCTATCTGGGCAAACCGGCCTAGGGGCGCACAGACCGGCCCATCGGCGGCGGTTCCGCGCCGCCCGGGTGCACGGTCTGGTAATAATCGCGCAGGGTCAGGCGGGCCGCTGCCGCCTCATCCACAACGATGGTGGCGCGGGGGTGCATCTGCAGGATCGACGCCGGACAGATCGCGGTGATCGGCCCCTCGATCATCGCGGCCACGGCATCGGCCTTGGCCGCGCCAGTGGCCAGCAACACCACATGGCGGGCCTGCATGATTGTGGCGATGCCCATGGTGATGGCGTAACGCGGCACATCTTCGCCGGGGCCAAAGAACCGCGCATTGGCGTCGCGGGTGCTGTTGGTCAGGGTTTTCACCCGGGTCAGCGACCCCAGAGAGGACGACGGTTCATTGAACCCGATATGCCCGTTCGCCCCCAGCCCCAACAGTTGCAGATCAATACCGCCCTCGCAAATCGCCGCCTCGTATCGGGCCGCCTCGGCGGCGGGATCATCGGCATCGCCCCGTGGCAGATGGGTCTGCGCGGCGGGCATGTTTTTTGGCCCGAACAGGCGGGTGTTCATATAGGCGCGGTAACTTTGCGGATGATCCGGGCCAAGCCCGACATATTCATCCAGGTTGAATGTGGTCACCCGTGACAGATCCACGTCACCGGCCACCAGAGCGGCATAAACAGGCTCCATCGTGCCGCCCGTGGCCAGGCCCAGCCGCGCATCCGGGCGCTGTGCCACCAGATCGCGGATTTCGCGCGTCACCCGGCCCACCGCCTGTGCGGCGTCCGGCAAAATCAACACTTTCATCGCATCACCCTTTACCGCTGGCGATTAAGGCGCCAAAATCGGACCGGGCCGCCCTAACCGGCATAGCCAAACACCCGCGGCAACCACAAAACAATCCCCGGCACCAGCGCCAGAACCAAAAGCGCCACCAACAGCACAACCAGAAACGGCCAGATTTCGCGAATGATCTCGGACAGCGGAATCCGCGTTACCGCGTTGATCACAAACAGCAATATCCCATAGGGCGGCGTGATCAGCCCGATCATGCAGTTGATCACCGCCACCACCCCGAAATGCACCAGATCAATGCCCAATTCACGACAGGCGGGCAAAAACAACGGGATGATCACCAGAATGATCGTGGTGGCATCCAGAACACAGCCCAGCAACAGCAACAAAACCATCACGCCCAGCATGAACGCCACTGGCGACACATCCAGCCCCAGCAAATGCGCGGCAAGCTGACTTGGGATGTTTTCGGACGCGACGACATAATTCAGGATCAGCGCGCCACCGATGACAAGGCCCACAGCGGCCGAAGATCGCGCGCTGTCGACCAGAATGTGAAACAGCGCCTTGAAGCTGAGAGCGCGGTAAAACAGCGCCGAGAGCAACAGCGCGTAAAACGCCGCAACCGCCGCCGCCTCGGTCGGGGTGGTGACACCGCCATAGATCCCATAAAGCAGGATCGCAGGCATCAACAGCGCCGGGAACGCATTAACCGTACGGCGCGGCAGTTCGACCAAAGGCACCGGTGTTTCCAGCGCGAAATCACGCCGGTGCGACAGCACTGTGTTCATCGCCATCAACACCGCGCCCATCATCAGGCCCGGAATGATACCGCCCAAAAACAGATATCCAATGGATGTGTTGGACACCAAAGCATACAGAACCATGGGAATGCTTGGCGGAATGATCGGCCCGATTGTGGCCGATGCGGCGGTGATCGCGGCGGCATATCCGCGCGGATACTGCCCGCTTTTCGTCATCATCTGGATGATGATCTTGCCAATCCCGGCGGCATCGGCCACGGCCGAACCGGACATCCCCGAAAAGATCAGCGATGCCACAACGTTCACATGGCCCAGACCGCCGCGAAACCGCCCTACAAGGGCGACGCAAAATCCCAGCAACCGATCCGAAATCGTACCGGCATTCATCACATTGGCGGCAACGATGAACAAAGGCACGGCCAGCAGGATGAAACTGTTATACAGCCCATCCATCAATACCTTGCCGGCAATGCCAACCCCCTGCCCCGTCATGGTGAGATAGGCAAAGGATGAAATAAGAATGGCATAGGCAATCGGCGCGCCGATTCCGGCCAGCACAAACAGCGTGACCAGACAGGTCAGTAACTCAAGACTCATAGATCATGCTCCGGCTCGTCGACCCCATAGCGAAACGCGCGATACACCCCATAGGCATAACGCGCCGAAACCACCGCCAGAAACACGATGTAGATCGAATAGATATCGCGCATCCTGATCCATCCGCCAAACAGCGCCGACAGGGTGGCGGTTTTTTTCAGGCGCAGGATGTGAAACTTTTCCCATGTCGGCCCGATCGACACAAACAGCCCGATGCAAATGGCCAGCCCGCCAATGATCGCAAACCAACGCCGCGTTCCCGGCGGCACCGCCAGATACAGAATATCAAACGTCACATGATCGCGGTCGCGCACGATGAACGCATTGCCCCAAAACACCAGCCACACCCACAGCAACAGGCAAAATTCCAGCGTCCAGCCATATTGCGACGGGTCAAACAGCGGAAAGGTTTCGGCAAGCCCGTCAATCCGTGCCGAATAACGCACCGCGATTTGCAGGACAAAGGTGAGAAACATCAGCGCCATCATGGCCGCGGCAACCGCCTGGGCCAGGGTGCGCAACAGGGCAACGGGGGTCATCGGACGGCTCCGGGCATTGGGGGGAAAGGCAGACGCGCCGCCTTTCCCGTTGACTAAAGGATCAGTTGCCCAAGGCGTTGATCTGCTCCAACACGCCCTCGGGCCATGATGCGGCAAATTCCGATCCGACATACTGTTCCTGCACATGATTGCGGAAGGCGGCCATGTCGGGTTCGTACACGGCCATGCCCTGGTCTTGCAGGAACGACACCAGTTCTTCTTCTTTCGCCAATTGCTGGGCGCGCCCGCTTGCGGCGGCGTCTTCGGCGGCCTTTTGCACGGTGGCTTGCTGCTCTTCGCTCAGCTCGTCCCAGACGGATTTGGAAAACGCCACATAGTTCAGATCGACGAGATGCGATGTCAGCACGATTTGATTGGTGACCTCGTAAAACTTGGCATCCACCACGGTGGGCAATGGGTTGTCCTGGCCATCGACACTGCCGGTTTGCAGGGCAGTATAGATTTCGGTAAAGGCCATCGGCGTGGGGTTCGCACCCAGGGCCTTGCCCAGGAATTGCCAGGCGTCGGTGCCGGGCATGCGCAGATTGACACCGGCCAGATCATCGGGTGTCATCACGGTCAGATCGTCCTTGGTCTGGCGCAGGTTCACATGACGCCGGCCCAGATACATCACGGCCAACAGTTTCACGCCCAACTCATCCTCGACGGTTTTCTTGAACGGGTCCATCAATGCATCGTTGAACACCGCGACCTGATGTTCGGCATCCTGATGCACATACCCGGTGGCGAAAATCGAAAATTCGGGGAAAAACTGTGCCAGCTCTTGTGCCGATGCGATGGACATTTCCAAATCGCCCGATGCAATCGCCTCAAGCTCGGAGTTTTGCGCGATCAGCGAGCCGTTATAATGGGGCTGATAGGTGGCAAAACCGGCCACGGCGGGGGCGAACACCTCGGCCAGGGCGACCGAGCGTTGATCGGTTTCCGATGCCGGGGTCGACATGCGCAATGTCACCGTGTCTTGCGCAAAGGCCGGGCTGGCCAGGGCGGCCACGCTCAGCGCCATCAGGGTGCGGCGGGTAAAGTTCATCTTCATCGTGTCTCCTCCTCTGAGATGCGGCAGGTTAACCGCTTTTCCCGCAGGTTCCATCTGCGAAAATTCTGTTTACAGGCCAAGCGCGCGGCGCTTTGCACTGTTGATATGGGTGTGTATCGCGGCCACGGCCCCGGCACAATCACGCGCCGAAAGGGCCCGGATCACCGCCAGATGTTCATCCAGAACCGACACCGCCAATTCCGGCAGTATCCGCGTGTCAGAATTGCGAATCAGCCGTATTTTCATGGTGTTGACCCGGTGGATATCCGAAATGATCCGGTTGCCCATGGCATCCACCACCCGGTCGTGAAACGCCCAGTCCATCTGTTGCGCGCGGTCCAACAATTCGGGCGTCAGCCCGGCAATCGCCTGGGCGCGCATGTCTTCGTGTTCGATGGTGATACGGGCGATTTCATCGTCACTGGCCTGGGCACAGAACACGGCAATCGCCTCGCCCTCGATGATGCGGCGCAACTGAAACGCGTTGCGCACCAGATCAAGATCAATGCTCAGCACCTGAAGGCCGCGCTGGGGCACGGTTTGAATCAGCCCGTCCGCCTCAAGCCGGGGAATCATTTCGCGGATCGCGCCCAAAGGCATACCGGTCAGTTCCACCAATTCGCGCTGTGACACGATCTGGCCCGGCGCGATATCCTTCGCCAACAGCTTTTGGGTAAAGCTGGAATAGGCGTGATCACGCGCGCGGGCATCGGCGGTGTTAGACACCGGCGGGCTTTGCACTTTGGGCCAGCACGGCATCGCGCGCCGCATCGTCCAACGGGGCCAAAGGCGGGCGGATATTGGCCCAGGCCGCATTGCCCGTATCGCGCACCATCAACGCTTTCAGCGCCGGAATGACCGGGCCGGACACAACCGCATCCACCTGACGCGACAGCGCCTCATCCTCAACCGCCGTGTCAAACAGCGCGGCCAGACGCGCAGGATGCAAATTGGCCATGCCACAGATCGACCCCGCCGCACCCAGCGGAATCGCGCGGTGCAAAAACCGCTCATCCCCGACCAGCACCGCAATATCGCCACCCGCCAGCAATTGTTCGGTATTGGCCCATTGCCCCGAACTGTCCTTGATCGCGATCACCCGGTCGGGATAATCGGCCCGCAGCCCGCGAACCAGATCAACCGACAAAGGCACGGCGGTGATTTGAGGAATGTGATAAAGGATGAATTTCGCCCGCGGATCGGCCTGTGCGAACAGGGTTTCATGCCAGGCGCGCAATCCCGCATCGCCGGGCGCGGGGAAATAATAGGGCGGCAGCAACAAAAACGTTTCAATGCCAAATTCCAGCGCCTGATCGATCTGCGCCAATGTATCGCCCAAGGATGTGGCGCACAGGCCGGAAAACACCCGATCCGGCGCAATCCCGTTATCAAGAATCGCGCGATACGCGGCGGGCCGTTCATTCAGCGCGATCGAAGCCCCCTCGCCGGTGGTGCCGAACACGGTGACACCGCGCGCGCCCTGGTCGACCACATGGCGCGCATGGCTGGCCAAAAGCGCGGTATCAATGCCGCCATCCTGCGTGAACGGCGTCAGCAACGCCACCGAAATACCGATTTTGGACATCTCACCCCCAAGTTGTACTTTCCCTGATGTTACGGACTGATCATTGACTGTCAAGCTAACATGTCACACAGTCATCAGATGATAGAGCAAAGGCACCCCATGGCCCATATCCTGTGCGGCGGTCTGATTACCGTCGATTTCACCTTTCACACCGATGCTTTTCCCGTTGAGGGCACGAAAAACCGCGCCAGTGCCACCGATATGGCACCGGGGGGCGGGGCGTTCTTTGCCGCCTCGGCGATTGCCGCCCTTGGCGGACAGGCCAGCGTGGCGGGCGCGGTGGGCGAGGATGCTTTGGCCGATTTCGTGCACACCGCCCTGAAAGACCGGGGCATCGGCACCGATCATCTGCACACGATTGCGGGTGTCGGCACGGCCCGTTCGGCGGTGATTGTCGGGGCCGATGGCGAACGCACGGTGATCAATCACCGCGATGATGCGCTGTTTCCCGATACCTTCGATCTGCCGTTCAGTTTTGATGCCGCGCTGGTCGATACCCGCTGGCCCGGTGGCGGCGCCGATATTTTGCGCGCGGCGCAGGCGGCGGGCAAACCCGCGATTCTGGATGGCGAAAGCCCGGTCCGCGTGGCACAGGATGCGGTGGATGCGGCCAGCCATATCGTATTTTCCGAACAGGGATTGACCGATTTCGCCGGTGCCTGTGATGCCGATACCTTGGCGGAGGTGGCGCGCAGTTTGGGGCTTTGGGTGGCGGTTACACGGGGCAGCGCGCCGGTGTTGTGCCATGACGGCTCGGCCTTGCATGAGGTGGCAACATTTCCCGCCACCCCGGTCAACACCCTGGGCGCGGGCGATGTGTGGCACGGGGCGTTTGCCCTTGCGCTTGGTGCGGGGCATCGTGAAATCACCGCCGTGTGCCACGCCAATGCCGCCGCCGCGTTAAAGGTGGCCCATGCCGGTGCCATGCCCACCGCCGATCAGGTCAACGCATTGCTGGGCGGCTAACCCCCCTGCCCCGCCTCTGTGCCGCCAATCGCATGGGTCAGCGCACGCGCCGCCGCAATCACATGCGCGCCCAACCGATCAATCTGATCCACGCCAACCCGGCTGGTCGGGCCCGATACCGATATGCCCGCCACCGCCTCACGGTTCACATCAAACACCGGCGCGGCGATGCATCGCATCCCGATGTTTTTCTCCTCGCCATCAATGGCAAATCCCCGCGCCCGCGCTGCGGCCAGATCGGCGCGCAAACGGTCGGGATCGGTGATCGTGTGTCTTGTGAATGCCGTGAGCGGGTGCGCCGACAGGGTGCGCGCCAATTGTGCCGCGTCCATTTCCGCCAACAACGCCTTGCCAATTCCCGATCCATGCATCGGTGACAATGTGCCGGGCGGAAAAAACGCGCGGATCGTGGCATGGGTTTCCACCTGACTGACAAACAGCACCAGATTGTCACGCGCGATGCCCAGATTGGCGGTTTCGCCGGTGTCCTCCATCAACCGGCGCAACACCGGGCGCGCCCTCTCAACCAAACTGGTGCGGCGCAAGAACCGCGCGCCGATCACATAGGCCCGCGCCCCGATGTGCCACACCTGTTCGACAGGATCGAATTCAACCAATCCGCGCCCCTCAAGCGTGATCAAAATCCGGTACACCGTGGCCGGGGATTGCCCCATTTGCTGGGCAATGGTCGATAATGCCTTGCCTTGTTCCTTGCTCAGAAACTCGAACACTTCCATCGCACGATCCAGGGATTTGATCGTATTTTGCGCGGTCTTGTCATCCCATCCGCGCGGCCGCCCCCGGGCGCGCCGTGTGCCTGTGTCATCAATGCTCATCGTGCAGCCCCCCCAAATAGAAAAATCATTTCACCGTATGAAAAATGCAACCCCCTGACAATACGCCATTTTCACGCGCCCTGCTGCCCATGCCCCCGGTTTCAAAAAATTTCCCCCGCCCTGCCCTTTCGCCTATGATCGCGCAAACCATTGATTTTCAAGGAGCCTACAATGTTCATTGTTCCCGAACGCGAGATTGCCGATCTAGTCACCCGCGCCGCATCTTTTGATGCTGTGGAAAAGGTGTTTGCCGCCATGGCCGCCGGTGATGCCTATAACTTTCCCGTAGTGCGCGAGGCGATTGGTCACGAAGATGCACTGTACGGGTTCAAGGGCGGATTTGATCGCAGTGGTCTGACCCTGGGGTTAAAGGCGGGGGGATATTGGCCCAACAACCTGGCCAAACAGGGCATCATCAATCACCAATCCACCGTGTTTTTGTTTGACCCCGATACCGGTCGGGTAAAAGCCATGGTCGGCGGCAATCTGTTGACCGCCCTGCGCACGGCGGCTGCATCGTCGGTGTCAATCAAACATCTGGCGCGCAAGGATGCCAAAGTCATCGGCATGATCGGCGCGGGCCATCAGGCCACATTCCAACTGCGCGCCGCATTGGAACAGCGCCAATTCGAAAAGGTGATCGGTTGGAATTACCACCCGGATATGTTGCCCAACATCGAAAAGGTCGCAACCGAGGCAGGCCTGCCGTTTGAGGCGGTGAACCTTGACGCGATGCAGCGCGCCGATGTCATCATCTCAATCACCTCGGCGTTTTCGCCGTCGTTGATGGCCGATCATGTGGCACCGGGCACCCATATCGCCTGTATGGGCACCGACACCAAAGGCAAACAAGAGGTCGAAGCCGCCCTGTTGGCCCGCGCCACGGTATTTACCGACGAAGTCGCGCAAGCGGTTTCCATTGGCGAGGCGCAGCACGCTGTCGCCCAGGGTCTGATCGCCGAATCCGATGTGAACCAATTGGGCGCAGTGATCAACGGCACCCACCCCGGCCGCAGCTCTGACGATGAAATCACCCTGTTCGATGGCACAGGCGTCGGGTTGCAGGATCTTGCCGTTGCCGCCGCTGTCGTGGACACGGCCATAGCCAATGGCGTGGCGATCGAGGTTGATTTCTAGCGGATGCAGGGCAGGGCGCGTATCACACCCCTGTCCGCCATTCTTTGCACCGCACGGTGAAAGGTTGACAGCTGTCAACTATTTACCGTGCGCTGATTTAACAGGGCATTCACCATTGGTCCGACTGTAAAATCACCCAGACTGGCCTTTTGCACCAATCGCCGCAGATAGGCACCGGGGCTTTTGATTTCGGCCCCACGTTGAAGAATGCAAACCACCGCGATTGCCGCCTGTTTCGGCCCCATCACATGTATCGCCTCGGCCCAGGTTTGTTTTGTAACCCCGATCATCGCACTCAGCGTTCCCGACGCTTGGAACAACCGATCCCAAGTCGATATTTCATTGCCAAAATACGTTTTCAAATCGGGAACGGCGGTTGTGATTTGGCTCAGGCTTGGGGTTTCGGTCTTTTCTTCAGATATATCCTTATCTGAACTCTGATTGTGCCGCTCATTTTGGGCGTTTGTGGCGCTTGTTTTTTCTGTTTCGGGGGGTTCGGATTGTATGACTGCCCCGTGGATTTCGCGCAAAGTGCCGTGCATTTGCGCCAAGGTAGCGCCGTCCAGTTTGCGGCGCAGGACACGTTTGATTCCGGTCATTTGCGCCACCAGGTCATGATTGTTGGCGGCCTGTGCGGATTGTTCAATCTCCCAACGCAGGATCAGGATCTCATCGCGCAGATCGCGCAGGTGCTGTTCGTGTTCCTGCGTCATCTGTGCCGCTTGGGCGATGTCAACGGCCCGCTGAACCAGAGGCCCGAGGTTGAACCCATAGGCATGGCGGATCACACCGCCCGCGCCGCGTTTGGCATAGCGTTTGCCATTGGGGCTGTTTTGACGTTCGATCAATCCCGCCCGCACCAGTGCCGCCAGATGCCGGCGCAGGGTGCTTTCGGCCATGCCATGGGCGCGGGTGCTGAGGGTTTTGTTTGAGGGAAACACCGTCATCTGGGTGTCATCCTGCAGATATCGGTTGGGATGAAACGTTAACAAAGCGTGAAGAACGCTGAGGTCGCGGTCGCTGACCCCGTGGTGTTTGCGCGCGATGCAGACCTGTTCAAACAACTGCCATTTATCATGGCCGATGGCGTCTGGCTTTGGGCAAACCATCTGGGATCGCTGCCCGATGGACATCGTTGAAATGTGTTTCATTTGCTGTCACGCGGCAAAACTTTTGCTTTCGCCCACAAGACGGTGTTGACAGCTGTCAACGAATGGCTATTTTCGATGGTGTTCAGTTATCGAAAAAGGGCCTCTCGGGATGTATCTTGGGGGGCCTTTTGCTTTGGTTCTGTCGAATCGTGCCTCCTGTTAGGGTTTTGTTTACGTTTCCTCACCGCGGGCCTTGGCCCAATCGCGGTGAATGTCGATAAGATGCTCGGCCAACCAATCCTCAAACCCGCCGCTGTCTTTTCGCGGCAGGGTCAGGGTCAGCGCGCCGGATTTTCGGGTGATCCGGGCGATGGGTTTACCTTCTGCGGTGTTCAGGGTTTCGCGGGGCGGGGCGGGCGTTTTGGCGACTGTGCGCTGTCCGGCCAGAACCGTATCAAACCGCATGTCCGACGTGGCCGATGGGGGCAGGGCGGCGACCAGATCGCGCGCCGTGGCCAGATCGGTGGTGCCTGCGTCAAACCGTTTGGCCAGCGCGCCCCACCGATCCCGGCCCACCGCCGGGGCCGATCCGATCAGTTCGATCACGTCGATGGGGATTTTGTCGGCAATCGTCAGCATCCGCGAAATCACCGTTTTATCCAGGGTAAGTGCGTCGCAAATCGCGGTGCGCGGATAACCCGCCGCGCGCATTTGCCGGGCAAAATTGACCTTTTCGATAAAGGTCAGATCCTTGCGCGCCGAGTTTTCCTGCCCTTGGGCCATGACCACCGCCTGATCATCCAGATCACGCACCAAGGCGCGCGCGGGCAGGGATAGATCGCGCAGCGCGGCCAGACGGCGGCGGCCATAAACGATCTGAAACCGCCCCGGCGATTGGGGATGGGGGCGCACAAGGATTGGCACCTGTTGACCGTGGGTTTTGATTGAATCGCGCAGGGACGCATGATCGGGATCTTCCAGATCGATCCGGTCGATCAACCCGCCATCGTCAATCAGCGCACTATCGATATCACTGACCGACCGGCTTTTGAGTTCGGCAATCGATTGGCTGACCGCGCCGATGGCGCCGCCGCTATACCGGGGGCGCGCCACATCCACACGCTGCTCTGGTTCGGGGTCGGTTTCGGGCCCGGTTTTGGACGGGGCAGGGGCCATCAGCCCTTTGAGTAAATCCTTGCGTGCCATCGGTTAACGCCCCCATGCCTTTTGCACCAAATCCGCGATCTCACCATTTACTGCATTCAAACTCTCAACAGCCCGTTCATAGGTCGCACGGGTGAATTGCGATTTCTCAACCTCATACAGGGTTTGCTTGGTGATTCCCGCGTCGGATATGGCGGTGGATTTCAGGGCGGTGTGGTTCAGCACATGATCGCCAAACATCGATCGCATGAAGCTGACCATCTGGTTTTGTGGGCCGTCGCCCGGTTCATACCGCGTTATAACATAACGCAACCAGTCATAGGACATATCGCCGCCCGCCTCACCGACCACACCCAGAAGATTTGATGTCATCAGCAGGAATTGGCACATCGACATCACATCCAACATCTGCGGATGCACCGTGACCAACACCGCCGTTGCCGCCGAAAGGGCCGACATGGTCAAAAACCCAAGTTGGGGCGGGCAATCAATGACCACCACATCATATTCGGATTCGACACTGCCCAACGCTTCGCCGACGCGGGTGAAAAACAGGGTGCCATCGCGGTTGGCAAGCGCGCGGGGCGTGTCGTGTTCGAACTCCATCAGGTCCAGATTGCCCGGCACGATATCAAGATTGGTGAAATATGTTTTCTGAATGACCTGTGCCAAAGGCACCGGATCATCATAGCGGATGGCATCATACAGGGTGCCGCCATCCAGCAGATCGAATTCGGGCTGAAACCCATGCAGCGCCGAAAGCGACGCCTGTGGATCAAGATCAATCGCCAGAACCCGATAGCCATCGAGCGCCAGTTTCTGCGCCAGATGCGCCGCTGTGGTGGTTTTGCCTGACCCACCCTTGAAATTGATGACGGTGATCACCTGTAATTTATCGCCGGGTTTGCGGCCGGGCAGATAGGTGCCGGGCACCTTGGCCCCCGCCTCAAGATAGGTGCGCAGGGCCTGAATGTCTTCGGGGCTGTAAAACCGCCGCCCCCCGGCCCGGGTTTCGGGCGACGGGCCTTTGCCATCGAGACTAAGCTTGCGCAAATAGGCATCTTTGACCCCCAACAGATCGGCCACTTCGCCCGATGTGAATTTGCGCAACGCGCGTTTGGCATCGGGGGGAAACAACTGGGCGCGGTGCGCCTGAAGCCGCTCGGATAACCGTTGCGCGTGATCGCCAACCAGGGCGTCGATCCGGGAAGAAGTCTCTGACATGGGGTTAGAGCCTGTTTTGTGCCGGGTGCGCCCGGGTGTCCGCCGATCGGTCAGTTCCCCGTTGGCCGTGCCATTGTTACGGTGAATGCCGTTTTATTCATTTGCCTCCGTATTTATGTGCAACAGTTTTGCGATTCCGGCAAGAGAATAGTGACACACCCCCAGCGCCACGGGGCAGGGGGCGCAAAAACGGCACTGAAACGGGGGATGGGGCGCATTTTGGGCCGCAACAGTGCCTGTCGCGGCGCAAATGCGGCGGTGGGTGCGCCCCGATCAGGGGCGCGCCAGAATGTAATCGGGCCGAATCCCCGAGGTGGCGATGGGATCTTGCACATCGTGCCCGGCGAAAAACCCGAATCCCGCGATCAGCGCGGTTTTCAGCCCTGCCGCCTGACCGCCCAGAATATCGGTGTGCAGGCTGTCGCCCACCATCACCGTGCGCGATTTGTCGACCGCGCCGATCCGGGCAAAGGCCAGATCGAAGATATTGCCAAAGGGTTTGCCAAAAAATTTCGGCTCCACGCCCGTGGCATCGGCCAGATCATGGGCAAAACGGCCCGGTTCGGTTGAAAACCCGTCTTCGCGGGGGGCCACGATATCGGGGTTGCCCACATAGACAGGGCGCGGATTGCGGCGCAAGGCATCGATCAGCATCGCCTGACGCGGCGGTGTCCATACCGCGCTGCCCAGCAGCAAAAACGCCTCGGCGCGGTCATAATCGGCGGGATCATCGGCCAGATAGGCCACATCAAGGGATTCCAGATCGCCCCGCCCCAAGGCGGCATTGGCCATCAACCCCCAGTGGCGCGCCGGTTCCTGTGCCAGACCATGCAAGATCGTCTTGCGGCTGGTGATCACGTCTTCGGGGGCAAAATCATAGCCGAGACGCGCATATTTCGCCATCAGATCGGCATGGGGGTATCCGGCGGCGTTGGACACCACAATCACCCGTTTGCCCGCCTGTTGCAGCCGCGCCACCCGTTCAGGCACCCCGGCAATCGCGGTTTCCCCGATGTTCAGCACCCCGAACGCATCCAAAAGAAAGGTATCCATATCATCGGCCAGCGCATCCAGATCGGGCAGGGCGATACAGGCCGCATCGCGTGCCGGACCCGGAAGCCGGGCCCGCACGTTTTCATAGGCCGCAAAGGCCAGTTCCATATTCAAATGATCGCGCCTCTTACTTTTGCCGAAACCCATTCTGACACCACAACCGCCACCAGAATCACCAGCAGGATCAGTGACACCTGCGGCCAGGCCAGCACATTCAACGATGCCGACAGTTGTAGCCCGATACCGCCCGCGCCGACCAGTCCCAACACCGTACTTTCACGAATGTTGATATCCCACCTGAATACCGCGATTCCGGCAAAGGCGGGCAGGATTTGCGGCACGATGCCATAGGCCATGACCTGCCAGCGCGACGCGCCGGTGGCGGTGATCGCCTCAACCTGGGTGTCATCGATTTCCTCGATCGCCTCATACAGAAGTTTGGCGCAAAATCCGACCGACCGGATGGCAATGGCAATCACCCCGGCAAACACCCCCGGCCCGATGATCGCAATCAGCAACAGCGCCCAGATCAATGAATTGATCGACCGGGTCGACACGATGATCAGCAAGGCAATCGGCCGGATGAACAGTTTTGACGGCGTGGTGTTGCGCGCCGCCAGAAACGCCACCGGAATCGCCAGAACCAGCGCGATAAGCGTGCCAAGGGTGGCGATGTTCAGAGTGTCCCAGATGGGTTTGCCCAATTGCGCGATATAGTCCCATTTCGGCGGGGTGGCCCGGGCCCAGAGATCGCCCGCGATGCGCGGGGCATCCCAGACAAAGAACCAGGTGGTGGTTTCGGAAATCCGTTGCCAGCAATAGGCAAAGATCGCCACGCCGATCAGCCACATCACCCAATGGGACAGGCTTTCGCGGGCTGTGCGCCGCTGCCACAGTTTCGTGCCGTTGTGATCTGTTACCGGCATTATTGAACCCTCGCGCGAATGATGCCTGACAGGTATTCCAATGCCATGACAATCACGATGATGATCAACAGGATCGCCGCCGCCGTGTCGTATTCATAGCGGTCAAAAGCGGTGTTCAGGGTGGCGCCGATGCCCCCCGCGCCAACCAGACCCAAAATCGCGCTTTCGCGGAAATTGATATCGAACCGGTAAATCGACAGGCCAATCAGGCGCGGCATCACCTGGGGCTGAATGCCGTAATTGACCCATTGCAGCCATTTTGCGCCCGATGCCCGGATCGCCTCGGCCTGTACCTTGTCCATGCTTTCGATGTCTTCGGCCAGAAGTTTTGCCAGAAATCCGATGGTTGCAAAGCTGAGCGTCAGAAACCCGGCCAAAGGGCCAAAGCCGAAAATCGCCACCAGCAAAATCGCCACGATGATTTCCTGCAAGGCGCGGGATACGGCAATGATGGCGCGACAGATCAGATAGATCGGCAAAGGCGCGATATTGCGCGCCGCGCCCAATGCGATGGGAATGGAAATGGCGATGCCCACCACCGAGGATGTCACGGTCATCACGATGCTTTCCACCATGCCGGCATAAATATCGCCAGACCGGGTGGTGAAATCGGGGCTGGTAAAGGCCAGAACGAACTGTTTGCCACGTTCCAACCCTTCATAAACCCGGGTCCAGTTGATATCTATCGTCAGGTAGGCGGCAACCAGATAGGCGACAAAACCCACAATCAGGGTCCAGCGCAGCCAGGCGCGCCGCACAAACGGGGGTTTTTTCCACGGTTTGCCCAATCGGGCCTGAACATCGAACGTATCGCTCATTCTGCGGCCTCGTCTTCATCGTCTTCCACCGCTTCGATGGTGGCTTCCCAATCTTCCTCGCCATAGATCGTGGTCAGAACCTCGGGTGTCAGACCCTCGGGGGGGCCATCAAATTCGACCGCACCCAGACGCAGGCCGATCACCCGTTGCACAAACATCTGCGCCAAGGCGACATCGTGAATGTTGATGATGGCCGCCAATCCGCGTTCCTTGCACAGCTCGCAAATCAGGCGCATGATCTGGCGGCTGGTTTTGGGATCAAGCGATGCGGTGGGCTCATCCACCAGCAACAGCGCCGGATTCTGGATCAGCGCGCGGCAAATGCCGACCCGCTGGCGTTGCCCGCCCGACAGTTCATCGGCGCGTTTGTCGGCCATATGGGCCAGCCCGACCCGATCAAGCAGCCGAAATGCCTCGTCCACATCCGATTGCGGATATCGCCGCAGGAATGACCGCCAGAACCCGACATAACCCAACCGCCCCGACAGAACGTTTTCCATCACCGACAGGCGTTCGACCAGGGCGTATTCCTGAAAAATCATCCCCATGCGGCGGCGTTCCCGCCGCAACGCCCCCGAGGACAGCCCGGTCAGTTCCACAGTGCCCAGATACACCTTGCCCGAGGTCGGTTCGACCAACCGGTTGATACAGCGGATCAGGGTTGATTTTCCGGCCCCCGACGGGCCGATCAGCGCCACAACCTGGCCTTCGGGAATTTCCAATTCAACCGCCTTCAGCGCCTGATCCCCGGTCTTGTATGTCTTTACCAGCTTGTCGAGCCGCAGCATACCATGCCCCCGTTTTGTTTTTATGACTTTTTCGTTGATTCATATGTGTGGGGCGGTCCGAACCGAACCGCCCCAACGATACCTTGAAAAGATATCTTACTGGCAGGCGTAGCTGACGCCGTTTGCCGAATCAATTTTGCGGATGACTTCCCAGAAACCCTTGTAATCAATCGGAATGAACTGCGTTTCACCGCCTTTGCCAAATTCCTCTTCCAGGCTGGTGCCGCTCCAGTCAAAGCTGAAGAAGGCATCGCGGATGGTTTCACGCAATTCAGGTTTCAGATTATGCGCGGTGCCGTATCCCGTGGTGGGAAAGGTTTGCGAGCGGTAAATCATCTTTACCTGATCTTCCTTGATCACATCGCGGGCGATCATCCGTGTGATCACCGTATTTGCGACCGCGGCGGCGGGATAATCCTTGTTTGCGACGCCCAGGATCGAATTGTCGTGCTTGCCCGAAAACACCGGTTCAAAATCACGATCGGGTTCAAGATCGTAATCGGCCTTCAGGATCGCGCTGGGGGCTTTGAAGCCTGAATTGGATGTTGGCGCGGTAAAGGCCAGTTTTTTGCCTTTGATATCGGCGGGGGTTTCGATGCCTGATCCGGGATGGGTGATGATTTCCATCTCATACCCGAACGTACCATCCTCGGCCGCCATGATGGCAAAGGGTTTGAACCCGGCGCAATTCACGGCCAAGGGGTTTGACCCGGTATTGAACCCGGCAATATGAAGCCGACCCGAGCGCATCGCCTCGATCTGGGCGGCGTTGTTCTGTACCGGGAAAAAGGCGACCGATTTACCGGTTTTTTCTTCCAGATAGGTCAGAAAATCGGCCCATGCGGTTTTGTACACCGCCGGATCCTCGACCGGGGTATAGGCAAAGACCAGGGTGCTGGGGTCCACAAGTTGCGATTCATCGGTTGGCGAATCCGCCAGCATATCGCCATCGACATCGCAAAACCGCTCATCCAGATCGCCGCGTTCACAATCCTGCGC
This sequence comes from Oceaniglobus ichthyenteri, assembly GCF_003057885.1. GTDB lineage: Bacteria > Pseudomonadota > Alphaproteobacteria > Rhodobacterales > Rhodobacteraceae > Oceaniglobus > Oceaniglobus ichthyenteri. The sequence continues at coordinate 32,789 of NZ_QAGK01000017.1, read as the reverse complement.
GGCGGCGGGACCGGCCACCGCCATGATCAGCGCAAGTGCCGCTCCGGACATCAGTGTATTCAGTGTTTTCATTTTTGTTCCTCCCTGTTGAAAGACGCTAACGGCAAATTTGCATTTTACAAAGATGTTATTGATCGACATGGCGTGTTCCTTGCGCGCGCGAACGGTGTCGGGGCGCTGTTTTTGGATTTTCGTCAAGATTTTCAAATCCTTTCAATAGGTGTTGTCGTATAGATGCAGGTGGTTTGCACCGGATGGCCCGCCCATACTTGGCCTGCACCTACCGCACCTGTAAGGATGTTTTATGACAGAAAAATATTATGCCCCCATGGGCGGCCACCCCGGCCAACAGCAATTATTGACAGATCGCGCCATGTTTAACCCGGCCTATGCGGTGATCCCGAAAGGCACGATGCGCGACATCACCACCAGTTTTCTGCCATTCTGGGAAAACACCCGCCTGTGGGTCATTGCCCGCCCGCTCAGCGGATTTGCCGAAACCTTTTCGCAATATATAATGGAGGTCGCGCCCGGCGGCGGGTCGGACCGGCCCGAAACCGACATGGCGGCGCAAGGGGTGTTGTTTGTGGTTGGCGGCAGCGCGACGTTGGCCGTCAACGGTGACACCCATGTTCTGGCCCCCGGCGGATATGCCTATCTGCCCGCCGGTGCCGATTGGACCTTGCACAACAAAGGCGATGAAACACTGCGGTTTCATTGGGTGCGCAAGGCATATCAACGGGTTGATGGATTGGACGCGCCCGATGTGGTGATCGCCAATGAACAGGATATCGCACCAACGGTCATGCCCGACACCAACGGCGCCTGGGCCACGACACGGTTTGTCGATCCCGGCGATCTGCGCCATGACATGCATGTGACGATCGTGACCCTGCAGCCGGGCGGGGTGATCCCGTTTCTGGAAACCCATGTCATGGAACACGGGCTGTATGTGTTAGAGGGCAAAGGCGTGTACCGTCTGAACACCGACTGGGTCGAAGTTGAGGCAGGCGATTTCATGTGGCTGCGCGCGTTTTGCCCGCAGGCGTGTTATGCCGGGGGGCCGGGGCCGTTCCGGTATCTGCTCTATAAAGACGTCAACCGGCATATGCCCCTCAGCCTGTGATCCCGGCTTAATCGATCTGCGCCGCCTTGTACCATGCCACGATGGCGGCGCGGGCCTCGCCCTCCATTTCAATCGCATTGGGGGGCGGCATGGCATGGCTGACCCCGGCCTGAAGATAGATCTGGCGCGCATGGCGGGCCACGTCGCCTTGGGTTTCCAGCATCACGCCCTTGGGGGCCCAGCGGATACCATCCCAGAACGGTTCGCGCGCATGGCACATCGAACAATTGCCGCGCACCGTATCATAGGCCGCCTCAAACCCATCGGCGCTGGCATAGTGTTGTTCATAGGCGGTGAGTTCGCGCGCCTCGGCCTGTTCCAGGGTTTCGGTGCCGGAATAGGTCGACAACCACGCGATCACGATAAACAGCATCACGGTTACCGCCCAGGTCCAATTCGGGCCGGCACCGGTGGCATGCATGGTGTTGAAATAATGCCGGATCGTCACGCCGGTCAAAAACACCAGGCTGGCAATGATCCAGGCATATTCGGTGCCAAAGGCCAGCGGATAATGATTGGCCAGCATCAAGAACACCACCGGCAGGGTCAGGTAATTGTTATGGGTACTGCGCAATTTGGCGATCTTGCCGTATTTGGCATCGGGCGTGCGTCCGGCAATCAGATCGGCCACAACAATGCGTTGGTTCGGCATGATCTGAAAAAATACATTGCCGGTCATGATCGTGGCGGTGAACGCCCCCAGATGCAACAGCGCGGCGCGGCCGGTGAAAATTTCGTTATACCCCCAGGCCATGATCACGAGGATCGCGAACAGCAACAGCATGAGCAAAGTAGGCTGTTCACCCAGTTTCGATTTGCACATCGCATCATAGGCCAGCCAGCCAATGGTCAGCGATCCGCCGGAAATCAAAATCCCCTGCCACAGCGCCAGATCGGCCTTGGTCGGGTCAAGCAGGAACAGTTCGCCCCCCACCCAATAGACAATCATCAACAACGCCGCACCCGACACCCAGGTGATATAGCTTTGCCATTTGTGCCAGATCAGGTGTTCGGGCATGTTTTCCGGGGCCACCAGATATTTCTGGATGTGGTAAAACCCGCCGCCATGCACCTGCCATTCTTCGCCATGGGCCCCGGCGGGCATGTTGGGCGCTTTGCGCAGGCCCAGATCCAGCGCGATAAAGAAAAAAGACGCCCCGATCCACGCCATCGCGGTAATAACGTGCAACCAGCGCACGGCAAACGCGATCCAATCCCAGATAATGGCCAGATCATACATGGCTCTCTCCCTCTTTGGTCCTACAATTCGCAGCAGCCTAGGCGACGGCGTATTATCCTGCTATCCCGTCATCGGACCAAGCAGCATCAAAAAAATCAAAATAATGTCTTACCTCGACAATATCCGCACATTCGTTCGTGTTTACGATCTGGGCAGCATGTCTGCCGCCGGGCGCGATTTGCGGATTTCGCCTGCTGTGACCTCGTCGCGGATTTCCCAGCTTGAGGAACATCTCAGTGTGCGTCTGTTTCAGCGCACCACCCGCAGTTTAACACCCACCGAACAGGGCAAGGCGTTTTACAAAGGCGCCTGTGAAATTCTCGAGGCGGTGGACAATGCCGAGGCGCAGGTGGTGAACATCACCGAAAATCCGCGCGGATCGTTGCATGTGGCGGCCCCTTTGGGCGTGGGGCGACGGTTGATCGCGCCCGCCGTGCCGGGGTTCATGGCCGCCTATCCCGATGTGCAACTGCGTCTGCGCCTGACCGATCGCAAGGTCGATCTGACCTCCGAGGGGTTGGATCTGGCGTTTTTCCTGGGTCAGCCGGAAGACAGCACATTACGGATTCGCAAGATCGCCGATGTGCCGCGGGTGCTGTGCGCGGCGCCATCCTATATTGCGGCGCGGGGCAATCCGGCGGATGGGGCGGCATTGATCGCCGACAATCACGAATGTCTGAACCTGCGCTTTCCCGGATCGACCGAATTTCAATGGCCGCTGATCACGCCGGAGGGGACGAAACGGTTTGCCGTGACCGGGCGCTATGAATCCGACGATGGCGATGTGTTGACCGACTGGGCCTTGGCCGGGGAAGGCATCGTGTTGAAACCGGTTTTCGCCGTGGCCGATCATCTGGCCGCCGGGCGGTTGGTTGTGGTGGCCGCCGCCACCCCGCCCGAGCCGGTGCAAATGGCCTGTCTGTTCACCCACCGCAAACGCCAGGATCCCAAGGCGCGGCTGTTCATGGATTATGTGATCGAGCGGATTTCAGACGCCGTGCGCGGGTTGGATCAACTGCCGCGATAGGTTGAATATCCAAACGGCGACAGCAACAGCGGCACATGGTAATGATCCTGTTCCGACATGCCAAACCGCAGCGGAATCAGATCCAGAAACCGGGGGGATTCGGGCGGCGTGCCGTTGGCATCCAGATAGGCCCCGGCATGAAACACCAATTCATAGGTGCCGGTTTCAAATTCATCGGCGGGCAGGATTTGCACGTCGGTGCGCCCGTCGGCATTGGTTGTCAGGGTTTTCAACAGATCGCGCGCCGCGCCGTCGATCCGAAACAGCTCAATCTTCAGGCCCGCCGCCGGGCAGCCGCGCGCCGTGTCAAGAACATGGGTGGTCAGGTATCCAGTCATCGCGCCTCTCCTTGTGTATGTCCTCTCTATATCCCTTGCGATAGGATGGGCGCAAATCAGCGTCGGCAAGACAGTCCTTCGCATATTTTTTGAAAAACAATCCGATTGTTTTGGATTATCAACAGACAACCGAAAAAAGGAGCCAGCCTTGCCCCGTTACCCCCGTGATATGACCGGATATGGCGCAACGCCCCCCGCGGCCCAGTGGCCCGGTGGCGCAAAGATCGCCGTGCAGATCGTGCTGAATTACGAAGAAGGCGGCGAGAATAATATCCTGCACGGCGATCCGGCATCCGAGGCGTTTTTGTCGGAAATCACCGGTGCCGCGCCTTGGGCCGGGCAACGCCACTGGAACATGGAATCGATCTATGAATACGGGTCGCGCGCCGGGTTCTGGCGGTTGCACCGTTTGTTGGGCGATCTGCCGGTCACGGTATACGGTGTGGCCTCGGCCTTGGCCCGCGCCCCTGAACAGGTGGCGGCGATGAAATCGGCCGGGTGGGAAATGGCCAGCCACGGGTTGAAATGGGTCGAACACAAGGACATGCCCGAGGACGAAGAGCGCGCCCAGATCGCCGAGGCGATCCGGCTCCACACCGAGGTGGTGGGCGAGGCGCCGCGCGGTTGGTACACCGGGCGCTGTTCCAACAACACCGTGCGTCTGGCCGCCGAAACCGGGCAATTCGCCTATGTCGCCGACAGTTATGCCGATGATCTGCCTTATTGGCTGGAAATTGGCGGGCGTGATCAACTGATCGTGCCTTATACGATGGATTGCAACGATATGCGCTTTGCGATTCAGGCCGGGTTCACCACTGGCGGGCAGTTTGAGGATTACCTGAAAGACAGTTTTGACACGCTGTACGCAGAAGGCAGCGATGGCGCGCCCAAGATGCTGTCGATCGGGCTACATTGCCGGTTGGCCGGGCGGCCCGGACGCACCGCCGCCTTGCGCCGGGCAATCGAATATTTCCAATCCCACGAGGGTGTGTGGTTCGCCACCCGGCTTGAAATTGCACAGCATTGGGCCAAGACCCACCCTCATCAGCGCCGCACCCGCCCATCGGATATGGACCGCGATACATTCGTGGCCGAATTTGGCAGCATTTTTGAACACAGCCCGTGGATCGCCGAGGCCGCGTTTGACGGTGAGTTGGGCCAGACCCACGATTGCGCAAAAGGCGTGCACAGCGCGCTGACCCGGGTGTTTCGCCGTGCCAGCCCCGAACAGCGTCTGGCGGTGCTGAATGCCCACCCCGATCTGGCGGGCAAACTGGCCGCGGCCAGACAACTGACCGCCGAAAGCACGGCAGAACAGGCCGGGGCGGGTTTGGACGCGCTGACCGATGAAGAACGCGCGATGTTTCAATCGCTCAACGCCGCCTATGTGGAAAAACACGGCTTTCCCTTTATCATCGCGGTGCGCGACAACACCAAGGCATCGATCACCGAGGCGTTTCACCGCCGGATTGAAAACGACACAGACACCGAATTTGCCCAAGCCTGCAAACAGGTGGAGCGCATTGCCGAGCTGCGTCTGATCGAAAAGCTGGGCGCATGAACATGGTGTTGCACCCCACCCCGCTGACCGCCGCCGCCTTCGCCGCCTTTGGCGATGTGCTTGAGGTATCAGGCGCGCCGGACAAGATCATCAATCAGGGGCTGTGTGGCCGGTTTCACGACCGCGCCACCATTGATGTGGGCGATGGGCGCACCGGGATCAGCCTGTTTCAGGCCGAGCCGCGCACATTTCCCATCACCCTGGATATGATGGAACGTCACCCCGATGGCAGTCAGGCGTTTTTACCGATGAGTTTTCACCCGTTTCTGGTGGTGGTCGCGCCCGATGACGCGGGCCGCCCGGGTGCGCCGCAGGTGTTTATCACCACGCCGGGGCAGGGGGTGAATTTTCATCGCAACATCTGGCACGGGGTTTTGACGCCGCTGCACGCCCCCGGATTATTCGCAGTTGTAGATCGGATCGGAGAGGGGCCGAATCTGCAAGAGCATTGGTTCGACACACCATTCACGATCGAAGGCACAGTTTAACACACCGGCAAAAAGACCGGGATTTCAATTTTCAGGGAGGAACTAACTTTGGCCGATACATCCATCGGGACGCCAGAACAGCTGCGCGATCCCAATTACACCCCGGCGCTGCACCGCGCGATACCTTTGGGGATTCAGCACGTTCTGGCGATGTTCGTGTCCAACGTGACACCGGCGATCATCATCGCCGGAGCGGCGGGGTTCGGGTTTGGCTCGGATGCGGGGGCGCAGGGCTTTCCCGATATGACCTATCTGATTCAGATGTCGATGCTGTTTGCCGGGGTCGCCACCCTGTTTCAAACCATCGGGTTCGGCCCGGTCGGCGCGCGCCTGCCGATCGTGCAAGGCACCAGTTTTGCCTTTATCCCGATCATGATTCCCCTCGTCGCGGGCAAGGGGGTTGAGGCGCTTCCGGCGCTGTTTGGCGGGGTCGTGATCGGCGGGTTGTTTCACACCTTTATCGCCACGTTCATCGGCAAGATCCGGTTTGCCCTGCCACCTTTGGTCACCGGCCTGGTGGTGACGATGATCGGTCTGGCGCTGGTCAAGGTGGGTATCGAATATGCCGCAGGCGGTGTTCCGGCCAAAGCGCGCGATTTGCCCGAATACGGCAGCCTGTTGAACTGGTCTGCCGCCTTGGTGGTGGTGTTTGTCACCCTTGGGCTGAAATTTTATGCCAGGGGCATGTTGGCGGTTTCTGCCGTGGTGATCGGGATTCTGGTTGGCTATGTCTATGCCTTGGGCATGGGGATGGTCACATTCGAAGGCATCGCCAACAGCTGGAACCGCGCCGCGCCGGTATCCTTTCCGATGCCGTTCAAATACGGCTTTGAAATCAGCATTGCCGCCGTTGTCGGGTTTTGTCTGATGGCATTCGTGTCGGCGGTTGAAACCGTAGGCGATGTTTCAGGCATCACCAAAGGCGGGGCAGGGCGCGAGGCCACCGAGGCCGAAATCACCGGCGCGACCTATGCCGACGGGCTCGGTTCGGCGGTGGCGGGTGTGTTTGGCGGATTTCCCAACACATCGTTTTCGCAAAACGTCGGGCTGATCGCCATGACCGGCGTGATGAGCCGCCATGTGGTGACCATCGGCGCGATCTTCCTGATCATCTGTGGTTTGATCCCGAAAGTGGGCGCGGTGATCAACACCGTCCCGATCGAGGTGTTGGGCGGCGGTGTGATCGTGATGTTCGGCATGGTTGTGGCGGCGGGCATTTCGATGCTGTCGGATGTGAATTGGAACCGGCGCAACATGGTGATCTTTGCCATTGCCCTGTCGGTGGGTCTGGGTCTGCAACTTGATCCCAAGGCGGTGCAATATCTGCCCGAAACCCTGCGCATTCTGGCCACATCGGGCCTGTTGCCTGCGGCGCTGATTGCCATCGTTCTGAACCTGATCCTGCCCGAAGAACTGAGCGGGGAATCGACCGAGGAAGTGTCAGGCGGCATGGCGGGCCACGGGCTTGGCTCGTTGGAAAAAGACCGCTGAGGCAGAGCGCCAGGAGATGACAGGGAAAGGCCCGGCAGGATTGCCGGGCCTTTTGCGTTGGCGAACACTGGACGGCAGCGGCGATATACAGTCAGATGGCGCAAAATTCATCTGGGGGGACAGACATCATGCGAGGCGCGGATCTTTTGGTTCAAACGCTGGCGGCCGCGGGCGTTGAGCGTATATTTTCACTGTCGGGCAATCAGATCATGCCGATTTACGATGCCTGTTTCGATGCCGGAATCGAAATCATCCACACCCGCCACGAGGCCGCCGCCGTGTTCATGGCCGAGGCTTACGCGCAACTGACCGGCACGGTCGGGGTGGCGATGGTGACTGCCGGGGCAGGGGCCGCCAATGCCCTGGGCGCGCTGTTCACCTGTTCGGCCTCGCAAACCCCGGTGCTTTTGCTGACCGGCGATTCCCCGATTGGCCAGGATGGCCGGGGCGCGTTTCAGGAGCTGGATCAGGTGCCGATGACAGCACCGGTCACGAAACTTTCGTTTCGCCCGATCCGCGCGGCGGATTTTGGCATCGACACGGCGCGCGCCCTGCGCACCGCTTTGTCGGGGCAACCGGGGCCGGTTCACATGGCCCTGCCTTTCGATTTGGTCGAGGCGGATGCAACCGGCGGCATAATTCCGACCGCCCTTGGCAAGGAACCGATGCCATTGGCCGGGGCCGAGGCCAAAACCATCGCCCGCGCGATTGCACAGGCCAATCGCCCGCTGGTGATTTGCGGCCCGGCAATGAACGCCACCCGCGCGCCCGATCTGGCCGATCTGCAAACCGCCCTTGGCGCGCCGGTGATCGCAATGGAAAGCCCGCGAGGGTTCAAAGACCCGATGTTGGGCGATATTGCCAAGGCGTTCGCGCGGTGCGATCTGGTGGTGATCCTGGGCAAATCCGTTGATTTCACCCTGGGGTTCGGGGCCGCCAATCTGGTTGATCCCGATTGCACCTGGATCGTGGTGCAGGCAGACGCCGCCGAACGTGACCGCGCCCACCGCAATCTTGGCACCCGCTTAACCGCCTGTTTCGCCGCCGATCCGCGCGACAGTATCGCGGCCCTGATTGATGCGGGGCAGGGGGGCGGGGACGCCTGGCAAGACGAGGTTGCAACCCTGACCGGCGCGCGCAGTTTCAGCGCCGATGACACCGTACCATCGGGCAAAATCACCCCCGCGCAACTGTGCGCCGCCGTGCAGCGGCAGGTTGAAAAGGCCGAAACCTCGGTGATGATTTGCGATGGGGGTGAATTTGGCCAATGGGCACAGGCCGCAACCCACGCCAATCACCGGGTGATCAACGGCATTTCCGGCGCGATTGGCGGCGGATTATGCTATGGTCTGGGGGCGAAATGCGCGCTGCCTGACGCCACGGTGTTTGCGATGATGGGCGATGGCACGGTCGGGTTTCACTTTGCCGAATTTGAAACCGCGGTGCGGGCCCACCGCCCCTATGTGGTGATCATCGGCAATGACGGGCGTTGGAACGCCGAACATCTGATACAAATGCGCGAATATGGCCCGGATCGGTTGATCGGGTGCGAATTAAGCGGCGCGCGCTATGATCTGGCGGCGCGGGGATTGGGCGCGCACGGTGAATATGTCACCGATCTGGCCGATCTGGACGCCGCGCTGGAGCGCGCGGTGAACAGCGGCAAGCCCGCCTGTGTCAATGTCCAGATCGAAGGGTTGGCCGCCCCCAGCGGGGCCGCCCATTAATCCAGGTTGAACCCCTTGGCCTTGATGAAGGCGGCGAAATCGGCGCGTTCCGGCAGGCTGTACTGCCGGGCCTTGTCCATTGACCAGGTATAGGCGGGGCTGGTGCCGTATCTTTCCGCGCTGCGCTGTGTGCGATAGGGCTGCACCGTGGCGCGGTGGGCATCATAGTGGGCCAAATCTTCGGCCAAGGTGTCATCGCTGAACGTGTCATGATGCACCGTCGCGCGCAGGGGCAAGCGCGGGCTGATCCGTGGCGCGCGGACCGGATGGCCCAGGGCAAGGGCGGCCACCGGAAACACATGATCGGGCAGGCGCAACAGATCGCTGACCTGCCCGGCATGGTTGCGAATGGTGCTGATCGGGCAACATCCAAGGCCCGCCGCCTCGGCCGCATTCACGAAACTGCCCAGGGCGATGCCCGCATCGACACTGGCGTTGAAAAACGCATCCAGATGATCGTTGGCAAAAGGCAAACCTTGAAATTCGTGCACCTGCCGCTGTCGGCGGTTGTTGGCGCAAAACACCAACAGGTGCGGCGCATCGGCAATCCATGTCTGGGCCGACAACAGCGCCACGATCTGCGCCTTCAGGGCCGGATCCTGAACAATCACGATGTCGCGCTGTTGCAGATCACTTTTTGACGGTGCCGATAACGCCACCGCACACAGCGTTTCGATCACCGGCATCGGCACCGGATCAGGGCGAAACGCCCGGCACGATCCGCGCGCGGCCATCGTGTGCACCGCGTCATTACCGGCCAGATCTGCGGGCGTATCGGGGGCATCGGTGAACCGCGCGCGCAGGGCGGCATTGAGCCGGTCAGACATGGTGTTTCAACACGTCCTGTACGGCGGGGCGGGCCTCCATCCGGGCGCGGTGGGCCAGAATGCGGGGAAATGCGGTGTCATCCACCCCGTCCCCCCTGAGCCAGCGCGCGATCAAAAACAGATACGGATCGCAAATGGTATATTGCGCGCCCATCACCCACGGCCCCTCAAGGCAGTTGTTTTCAATGAAATCCGCGCAATCGGCCATGTTTTGTGCCACTTTCGCCTGCATTGAGGCAACACAGCCCGCATCATCCGACCAGCGTGTGCCGCGCATCTTGTGGGCATGGGCCACATGCACCGTTGCGGCCAGATAGGCGTTGAATTCCTGTGCCTTTGCAAACCCGTACGGCGTTGACGGAATCAGGTTCGCGGCGCCAAAGCTTTGCGCGATAAAGGCCAGAATGGCGGGCGTTTCGGTCAGGATACCCTGATCCGTCACCAGGGCCGGCACCCGCCCTTTCGGGTTGATCTTCAGAAACTCGGGTTTGAGTTGATCCTGGTTGGAAAATTCGATCAGGCGCAGATCGTAATCGGCGCCGGCCTCTTGCAATGCGATATGAACGGGCAGGGCCGCCGTGCCTTTGGCGTAATAAAGTGTAAACATGCGCAGTCCTTTGCCAGAGTTTCGGATTTTACCATAACGACAGGGCAGCGTTTGAAAAGGCGTCAGTTGTGTAAATATTTGTTACGGTATGGGTAAGATTTTATTCCTTTGTGTTAGAAAAACAATCATCTATACCCAAACCCGACTGATCGCTAACCGGGGGAGTTGCGCTTTGGAAGATAAGCAGCAGATGTCTGTATCTGTCTGGCGCGGGGGCGCGACGGGATCGTTTCAATCCTATTCCGTCAAGGTCGAGGATAATCAGACCGTTCTGGATGTGGTGGCCTGGATTCAGCAATATGCCGATCCGACGCTGAGCTATCGTTATGCCTGCCGGGTGGGCATGTGCGGGTCTTGCGCGATGATGGTCAATGGCACGCCGCGCTGGACCTGCCGCACCCATGTGAACAAGGTTCTGGTGGATGGCAAAATGGAAATTGCCCCCCTGCGCAACCTGCCGGTGATCAAGGATCTGGCAACCGACATGGACCCGTTTTTTGAAAAATGGGTCGCCGCCGAGGGGTTTCACCACCCCACCCAAACCCGCCATGACCCGATTGAACCGATCAGCCCGACCAGCGAAGACCGGGTTGAGGCAAACGCCGGGATCGAATGTATCAACTGTTCGGTTTGTTATGCTGCCTGTGATACGGTGGCGGGCAACCCCGATTATCTGGGCCCTGCCGCGCTGCAACGGGCGTGGAGCGTGTATAACGACAGCAAGGATGCCAATAAACTGGCGATCCTTGATGCCGTGTCGGGCGTGGGCGGATGCCACAATTGCCACAGTCAGGGCAGTTGCACCGTGCATTGCCCGAACGAGTTGAACCCGATGGCGGCGATTGCCGGGCTGAAACGCGAAACCGCGCGCAACTTTTTCAAAAGGCGCAAATGATGACCCTGAAACTTTATATGGCACAGCGGATTTCGGCACTGATCATGGCGCCGCTGGTTCTGATGCATATCGCGGTGATGATTTACGCCATTCAGGGCGGGTTGTCGGCGGCCGAAATTCTGGGCCGCACCCAAGGCAGCGTGTTGTGGATGCTGTTTTATGCCACCTTTGTCGTGGCGGTTTCGGTGCATGCAGCGATTGGCCTGCGCACGGTTTTATCCGAATGGGCGGGCCTGCGCGGCGGGCTGTTGAATGGCATCGCCTGGGCGATTCTGGCGGTGCTTTTGATCCTGGGAATGCAGGCAGTGTACGGGGTAACGGCAACATGATCCGCGGATACCGAACCCACACCCTTTGGCTGGCGTTTTTGCTGCACCGTGTTTCGGGCGTGGCGCTGGCGCTGTTTTTACCGGCGCATTTTTGGGTGCTGTCCTATGCGTTGAACAAACCCGAAAGCCTGGATGGGTTTTTGAACTGGGCCGATATGGGCATTGTCAAACTGGCCGAATTTGGTTTGGTGTTTTTGCTGGCGGTGCACATGTTTGGCGGATTGCGGTTGATGGCGCTGGAATGGCTGCCATGGACATCGGGCCAGAAAACCGCGGCGGCGGGCGCTGTGGGCCTTTCGACGCTGTTGGCCGGCGTTTTCCTTTTGAGGGCGATCTGATGCAAATCGAAAGACATGACACCGATATCCTGATCCTGGGCACTGGTGGGGCGGGCATGTTTGCCGCCCTGCACGCGCAACAAAGTGCCCCGGCCGGCACCAAAATCACCATCGCGGTCAAGGGTCTGATCGGGAAATGCGGCTGCACCCGGATGGTGCAGGGTGGCTATAACGTGGCGCTTGGCGGGGGCGACACGGTTGAGCGGCATTTCATGGATACGATCAATGGCGGCAAATGGCTGCCCAATCAGGATATGGCCTGGAAGCTGTGCGAACAGGCGGTGGTGCGCATTCGCGAGCTGGAAAACGAAATCGGCTGTTTCTTTGATCGCAATAGTGATGGCACGTTGCATCAAAAGGCATTTGCCGGGCAAACCGCCGACCGCACGGTGCACAAGGGCGATCTGACCGGGATCGAAATCATCAACCGGTTGATGGAACAGGTTCTGTCGCGCCCGGTTGAAAAGCTGCAAGAGCATCGCGCCATCGGATTGATCCCGACAAAAGACGGCACCGCCCTGGCCGGGGTGTTGATGATTGACATGCGCACCGGCAAATTCCGGTTTGTGCGCGCCAAGACCGTGATGATGGGCACCGGTGGCGGGCCGACCATGTATAAATACCACACCCCAAGCGGCGACAAGACAATGGATGGTCTGGCGATGGCGCTGCGCCTTGGGTTGCCGTTGCGCGATATGGAAATGGTGCAATTCCACCCCACCGGGCTGTTGGCGGGCGATCACACCAAGATGACCGGCACAGTGTTAGAAGAAGGGTTGCGCGGCGCGGGCGGGCAATTGTTGAACGGGGCGGAAAACCGGTTCATGTTCGATTATGACGCTAAGGGGGAGCGCGCCACCCGCGATGTGGTCAGCCGCGGCATATTCGCGGAAATGCGCAAATCGAACACATCCGACAATGGCGGCGTTTACATTTCAATGTCGCACCTTGGCCCCGATAATGTGCGCGCCAAATTTCCCGGCATGGTCAAACGCTGTGCCGACAGCGGTTTCGATCTGGCCGCCGGCAAGGTCGAAGTGGTGCCAACGGCGCATTATTTCATGGGCGGCGTCGTGGTTGACCCCGATACGCGCACCGCGATTGAGGGTCTGTATGTCGCGGGCGAAGATGCGGGCGGCGCGCACGGATCAAACCGGTTGGGCGGCAATGGCGTGGCCAATTCCACCGTCTATGGCGGTGTCGCCGGTGATGTGATGGGCATGGATATTCGCAACATGGGCGCGCTGCGTGACCCGGATGAAAATGTGTTGCAGGCCGAAATCGCCCGCGCCCTGCGCCCGCTATCCAATAAAATTGCCCCCATCCAACCCCTGCGCGATAAATTGCAAGAGGCGATGTGGGAAGATGTGGGCGTCATGCGCACCGAAACCGGGATGGAACGCGGCCTGACCCGCATTGCCGATGTGCAGGCCGAACTTCTGGCCACCGGCGTGGCGGGCGACAATCTGGCCTTTAACCTGACCTGGCATGACTGGCTGAATCTGGCGTCTTTGTGCGAAGTGTCCGAGGTGATCACCAAGGCCGGTCTGGCGCGCGAAAATTCACGCGGCGCGCATTTCCGCGAGGATTTTCCCGAAAGCGGATCAATGGAAAGCAGCTATTTCACCGTGGCCAAACAGACCGGCGGCACGCTTGAGGTCAGCCGCGAAGACGTTCAATTCACAATCGTACGCCCGGGCGAAACCATATTGCCCGAAGGCGAACCCGTATCATTGGTGGAGGCCGCAGAATGATTCCGATCAAGATCATCGAACAAACCGCGCAAACGCTGATGGACAAGGCAGCGATCGAAATTCCTCAGGATTATCTGGATGGGTTAGAGGCCGCCGCCGCCGTGGAAGACGGCGATCTGTCGTCCTTTGTTCTTCAGGCGATGTTGGAAAATTACGAGGCCGCCAAGGAAGACCGCCGCGCCATGTGCGGCGATACCGGCACGCCGCGCTGGTACGTCAAGATGGGCAATGAAACCCAGATCGAAGGCGGGCCAATCGCGCTTGAGGCGGCGCTGCGCCGGGCCACGGCACAGGCCACCAATGGCGTGCCCCTGCGCCCCAATCGGGTGCACCCCCTGTGGCGCACCGATCACAACAACAACGTCGGCATCGGCGCGCCCGAAATCGAATATGGGTATGAGCCGGGCGGCGAATGGATCGATCTGATCACCGTGCACAAGGGCGGGTTGTTCGGCACCGATTACCGGATGCTGTTTCCGTCTGACGGGATCGAGGGGATCAAACGGTTTTACCTCGACAGTCTGGTGGCCTTTGGCAAACGCGGTCTGGCCTGTCAGCCCGCGATCATCGGCATCGGCCTTGGCGGGTGCAAAGACACCTGTATGGTTCTGGGCAAACGCGCCGCCTGTCTGCGCACCGTGGGCAGCGAAAATTCCGACCCGAAAATCGCCGCGTTAGAGCGGGAATTCAAGGAAATCGGCAATTCCATCGGCATGGGGGCGATGGGGTTTGTCGGTAAATCCATGGTCGTCGATTGCAATATCGAAGTGGGCTATTGCCACACCGGGGGCATGCAAATGTCGGTTCATGCCTTTTGCCTGTCATCGCGCCGCGCGGTGGCGCGGGTTTATGGCGATGGGCGGGTGGAATACCGCACCGATCCCGATTGGTTCACCGATTATCAACGCCGCGAAACCGTCGAATGGGACGCCCCCGCATTGGAGGCCGCACAATGAGCCCGCGTAAAATCCGCCTCAGCACCACCCCGACCCAAGAGGCGCTGAACGATCTGCGCCTGGGCGATATCGTGTATCTTGACGGGCTGATGTACACAGCGCGCGAAGGCGTTTACAAACGCGCGCTTGAGGACAAAGCCAACATCCCGATGGAATTGCCCCGCGATTCTGCCGCCAATTTCCATTGCTCGCCCGCCGCCCGGATCAACAGCGACGGTTCGTTTGAAATGGGCGCGGTGACGGCCACCGCATCGTTCCGGTTTGCCAAATGGCTGCCGGAATGGATGGAAAAAACAGGCGCCAAGCTGATTATCGGCAAAGGCGGCATGACATCGAAGGATTACAAATCGTTCTTTGTGCCCAATGGCGCGATTTATCTGTCAACCGTGGGCTATGGCACCGGCGCATTGCTGGGGCGCGGGGTTGAAAACGTCGAAGCGGTGCATTGGAACGAAGAACTGGGCCTGGCCCAGGCGATGTGGGTGTTGAAGTGCAATAACATGGGGCCGTTCATCGTGGCCTCGGACAAGAACGGCGATTGCCTGTTCGAACGGGAAAACGCCAAGATCGCTGAAAACCTGCACCGCGTATATGAGGGCACCCGCCCCGCCACCCTGAAACGGTATGGCGAAACCGATGATCGCAAGGACGAGGTGATTTAAGCCCGGTTTACCACACCACCTCGCGCGCCATCAGAATCAGCCCCGACAGCAGCATCAGCGCAATCAGCAAACGGCGAAACTGATCATCGCTCAGCCGTTTGAACACGACAATGCCAAGCTGTGCAAAGATCACCGTTACCGGCAGGACCGTGGCCAGATAGGTCAGGGTTTGCGCCGTATAATTACCCTTGACCGCCAGGGCACCGGTGATCACCGCCAAAACCGCCACGTTGAACGGTTGCAACACGGCGCGGGTTTCGGATTTGGGCCAGGGGCGCATGGCACACCACATGGTCGGAAGCACACCGGACAACGACGTGGCACCGCCCAATATCCCACCGGCAAACCCGATCAAAACGTCGATCACCGGCGTCGGACGCTCCATTTTCGGCAGGGCGGCGCGCAGGGTGAAAAACCCGCCATATAAAATCAGAAATCCGGCGATGATCAGTTTCAGGGTATCGGCCCGCAGATACGACAACGCCGCAACGCCCAACGGGATGCCCAACAGCGCCGGCAACAGAAACCGCGCCAACCGGCGCGGATGGTCGGTGATTGATCCGCGCACCAGCCAAACCCCCTGCAACCCGGTCAGGGCCGACACCACCACAACAACCGACACCGCCTGTGTCGGGGGCATGATCTGTAACCAGAACCCCATGGCAAACAACGCCGTGCCAAACCCGGCCAGCCCGTTCATGAACCCGCCCGCTGCCGCCCCAAGAAGCAGGATCACGATAAATTCGACTGTCATCTGTTCAACTTTCTGCCCGGGGAAAGGGATCAAACCGGCCAACCCTGACCGCATTCAGCAATTCGGTTTCCATTTCCTGAAGCACTCTCAATCTGACCGTGTTGGCCAACGACATCAGCCCCAATTGCCGCACCGGCGCATCATCGCCCAAGGAAATATGGCGCAGGGGCAGGGGATTGGGCGGCGCGACACTGCGCCGGGGCGCAATCGACACCCCCAGATCGGCATGGACCATGCTTGAAATGATTTCAAGGTTTTCCAGCTCCATCGTGTCATTCACCACAATCCCTTTCGATTGCAGCCATTTTTCAATGAATTCACTAACCAGCGCCTTGCGGGTAAAGCGGATATAGGGATGGGTCGCCAAAATCTGGTACGGATCGTCTGACGTGACATTGAGCGAGGTCAAAAGCTCCATCGGTTCATCACTGATCTTGGCCCATCGCATGTTTTCGCGGATGACATGGGGTTTTGTGACCACCGCCGCGTCAAGGATCCCGCGCTCAAGATCGATCAGCAGTTCCTTGGTTTGCCCCGGCACCACCGCGATATGCAAATCGGGAAACCGCGCCTTGATCAGGGTGATGGCAAAGGGAACAAGGCTGCTTAGCCCGGTTGGCACACTGCCCAGGGTCAAGGTGCCGCGCAGCCCGTCATCGCCCAGAACCGAAGGCAGCAGATTGTCATAGGCGGCCACGATTTCGCGGGCGCGGGTGACAATGGCGCGCCCCACCGGAGTCAGTTTCGGGGTGCGGTGCGTGCGATCAAACAGGGCAATGCCCCAGGTCTGTTCAAGCGCCTTCATCTGTTGGCTGACGGCGGCATGGGTCACGAACACGGCATCGCCCGCCGCACTGAACGTGCCGCGCTCTTCGACGGCGATCAGGGTTCGAAGCATTCGGATCGACATGGCGCCCGCTTGTTGTCAGGAAAACTTTCGATTACCGCAATCGACCGGGTGTTTACCACAGTTTGCCTTACAAAACGCGATTGTCAAGCATGCGTGCGGACCGATTTATAAGGATGATTATGTTAACCAATCCTTTATCGCCCGCGCTGTGATAGCGATGCGATGGCCACCGCCGAAATCACGATCAGCCCGACCAGCATTTCGCGCACGTAACTGTCAACGCGCATTTGCGTCAACCCATTGTCGAGCACCCCCAGGATCAGCACGCCCACCAGCGTGTACATCACCCGCGGCGCGCCCCGGCGGCTCATCGTCATGCCCAGAAACACGGCGGCAATGGCATCGAGCATCAGGCCAGACCCCTGGGTCGGATTGGCCGAGGCAACGCGCGCGGCATACATCAACCCGGCCCCCGCCGCCCCCAGCCCGGTCAGCCCAAAGGCAATCAGGCGCAGGCGCACCACCTTGAGGCCCGCCAGATGCGCCGCCTCTTTGTTGCCACCAATGGCATAGAGGCGGCGGCCAAATGTGGTGTGTTCCAAAATGAACCAACAGGCAAAAATCACCAAGCCCGCCGTGATCGTCAGAAACGGTATTTTCACATCGCCAATGTCCACTCCGCCGCGGGCAAAGCCGGAAAACCCCGCCGGGATATCGCGCCCAAAGATGGTTTTGCCGTTGGAAATGTAAAACGCCGCCCCCGAATACACGGTCAGTGTGCCCAAGGTGGCGACGAACGGCAAAATTCCCACGACCGACACCAGAAATCCGTTAAACAGCCCGCCCGCGACCCCCACCAACAGCCCTGCCGCCAACCCCACCGGAACCGGATATCCGGCGGCAAACACCATTGCCGCAACAATCCCCGACAGCGAAGCCATGGAACCGACCGACAAATCAAAATCGTTCATCACCATCACGATGGTCATGGTGGCCGCCACCACGGCCAGCATTGATAACTGTTGGCTGATGTTGATCAGATTGCGCGCGGTCAGGAACGTATCGGGCAATTGCACCGCAAAAAACACAACGATCAGGGCAAAGCCCAACAATGTGCCGGATTGGCGAAAGGTATTCATCATGTCACTGTCCGCCCTGTTCGGCACTGTAAAACCGGGTCAAAAGATCGCCACTGCCCGACAGGGCGGCGCGATCCAAAAGATGCGCCTGCCGTCCGTCCTGCAATACCAGCACCCGGTCGCACATGCCCAGAATTTCAGGCAGATCGGTTGAGGTCAGGATCACGGCGCAGCCCTGCGCGCTGAGTTCGCGCACCAGCAGGTAGATATCGTATTTCGCGCCCACATCGACACCGCGCGTCGGCTCATCCAGCAGCAACAGTTTTGGATTGCCCAACAGCGCACGGGCAAACACCACCTTTTGCTGATTGCCCCCCGAAAGCTGGCCAACGGGTTGTTCGGGCCCGTTTGATTTCAGCCGCACCTTTTGGCCCATATCCACCGCATCGCGCCGTTCACGGCGTTTTTGCGCGCGGAGGCCATAGCGGCCCAGATGCGGCAGCACGATGTTGGATCGTATCGCCATATTCAGGCACAGGGAATCGGCCCGCCGTTCGCGCGGGATATAGGCGACGCCGCGCGCCCATGCCTGCGCCGGAGAATTGGGCAGCGGCGCGCCATCAAATTCCGCGCGCCCCGATTGCACTCGGTTCAGCCCCATGAACAGGCGCAACAGGCGGCTTTGCCCTGCCTCGGCCAGGCCCGACACGCCCAACACCTCGCCCGCTTTGATATCAAAGGTCAGATCGTGCAAATCGCGGGTTTGCACGTTTTCCACCCGCGCGATGGTATCGCCCATGGCGCTGCTGCGCGGGGGATAGGCGTCTTTTACATCGCGCCCGGTCATCGCCTGAATGATTTCGGCCTTTGACGTGTCGGCCACGGGTTTGGTGCTGACCCGCGCACCATCGCGCAAAACGGTGACATCATCGCAAATGCGCAACACCTCATCCATGCGGTGCGAGACATACAAAACCGCCGCCCCCCCGGCGCGCAAACGCTCAATCACCGCGAACAGCATGTCGGATTCTTCGCCGGTCAGGGCGGCGGTGGGTTCATCGAACACATATAAATCGGCAGGCGTGCCTTGGGCGGCAACAAGGGCGGCGGCGATTTTCATCATCATCTTGTCGCCTGCGGGCAGATCCCCGGCCAGCGCGCGCACGTCAATATGGGTTGCGCCCAGAAATTTCAGCGCCGCGCGGGCCTGTGCGCGCAGATCGGCCCAATCAACGGCCACGCCAAACCGGCGCGGCAATGCCCGGCCCAACAGGATATTTTCGGCCACCGATACCTGTGGCACGATGTTCAATTCCTGATGGATAAACCGAAACCCCGCATCTTGCGCATCCTGTGCATTGGTCAGGGGCAGGGTTTGACCATCCTTGATCACCGTCAAACTGTCGGCGCGCACCACCCCGGCAATCAATTTGATCAGCGTCGATTTACCCGCGCCGTTTTCCCCCATCAGGGCATGCACCCGCCCCCCGGCCAGGTGCAGTGTCACATCGGCCAAGGCAGGCACACCGCCATAGGCCTTGGACATGTTTGAAAACGTCAGGCTGTGCATGGGTGTCTTTTGATCTGCCGGTTACTCGGCGGCGTTGGTGGCGGTGATCAGACGGGTTGGCACATACACGACCTTGGCCAGTTGTGTGCCCCCGCCCGCCACATGGGCCACCACATCGGCGGCCTGTGCGCCCATGGCGGCGAAATCCTGGGCCATTGACGCTTCGAAATTGCCACCCGCCGCGATGGCATCGCGGGCCTGGGGGTTGGCATCCATGCCGACAATCACGATGCCCTCGTTGGCGCGCCCTGCATCCTCGATCGCCTGTAACGCGCCCAGGGCCGGTTGATCCCAGGCGGCCCAGACGGCGGCGATGGAACCGGGGTCGGGGTTGGCGGCCAAAATCGCCTCCATCTTGGCGCGGCTGTCGGCAATGCCGCCGTCGGACACATCGGGCGTTACCCGGTCAATCACATCGATATCGGGGAAATTGCCAAACACCGCATCGGCCACGACACCGCGAATTTGCACCGGCGGAAAGGCATCGAACACAAACATCACCACATTGCCCTCACCGTTGATCCGGTTGGCCAGATACACCGATGTTTCCGCCGCCATGGCATAGCCGTTCGATGTGACATTGGCCGCCAACAGCGGATCAGACCCGGCATCCAGACCGACCACCGGAATTCCAGCATCTTGGGCCGCCAAGAGGCCAATGGCCACCTGCGCGGGATCAACGGCAATAACGATGGCATCGACGTTTTGCGTTACCGCGTCCTCGATCCGGCTGATCACGGCGGCAACATCGCCCGCGGTGTCGATCACGTTGACATCCCAGCCCTTTTCGCTGGCCGATGCCTGAAACCCCTCAATCGCGGCCTGGGTGCCGGGCTGTGCCAGATAGGGGGTGATCACCGCCACCGTTTCCGCCCAGGCGGCCGAGGCGGTCAGGGCAAGGGCCGAAACGGCCAGTTTCAATGTGTTTTTCATTCAGTATCCTCCCGGAATTTCGGTATCCTGCACGGCCCGCGTTAACCGTTTTGAAATATCGCCATGGGCGGCGATTGCGTCTTTGTATATGGCAAACACCCGGTCATACAGCGCGGTTTTTTCGCCGTCCGGGTGATAGTGCCGTTCGTACCGCGCCAAGGCGGCCGCCTGGTGAAACCCGGCAAACGCCCCGGTGCCGATGGCCGCCAGCATGGCCGCGCCCAAAACCCCCGGTTCGCCCGCCGCAAGGGTGCGCAGGGGGCGGCCCAACACATCGGCGCGGATCTGTGCCCAGGTGGGGGCGCGAAACCCGCCGCCACCGCACGAAATCACACCATCGGCCACATCCGCCGAGGTTTGCAAAGGCGCCAGCGCATGACGGGCGGAAAACGCCACGCCCTCATACACCGCGCGGGCAAAATCACCCATCCCGGTCTGTCGCCCCACGCCCAGAAACGCGCCGCGCAAATCGGCATCCCACAACGGCGCGCGTTCGCCATCAAGCTGGGGCAGGAACAGCGGCGTTGCGCCGCTGCGCGGGGTGGTGGCGACATGGTGTTCGATGGCCGCCATCGACAGCCCGGTCAGTTGTGAAAACCACGCCACCGCATCGCCGCCATTCTGGGTGGGTGCGGCATGCAGCCGGATCGATTGCGCCACCGGAAACACGATAACGCCGGGCGTGGGCGTGACCGTGGCCGAGGATATGCCCAAAATCTCGCTCGTCCCACTCAGATAGATCGTTGAACGATCCTGCGCCGCGCCGGTGCCAACCAGCCCGGCCCAGGCATCCATCGTGCCCGCCACCACCGCGCAGCCCGCAAGCGGCCCATCGCCCACCTGCCCGGCCACATCGGTGATGCCCACCAGGGGGGCCAGACGATCGGCGGCACCGGGAACAAGGGCCAGCACATCATCGATATAGCGCAGATCCTTATCGACCAGCCCGATGTTTGACACCGGGTCGGTTGCGGCCACGCCGGTCAGTTTCAACAGGCAGTAATCCTTGGGCAACATCACCCAACGGGTTTTCTCCCAGATATCGGGGCGGTGTTTGGCCATCCAGGCCATGCGCGCAATCGCGTGGCTGGCATCAATCGGCATCGGCGCGCCCCACCATGCGGTTTTTTGCGCCGCGCTGATCTGCGCATCCAATTCCGCCGCCTCGGGGCCCGCGCGCCCGTCTTGCCACGAAATCGCCGGGCACAGGGCATTGCCCGCCGCATCGACAAACACATGGGTGTTGACCTGACTGCACAGGCCAATCGCCGCAACCGGCTGATCCGCAAAGTCATCCAGGGCGGCGCGGATCAGGCGAATCCAGTCGTCGGGGTTTTGTTCCACCCGGTTGGCGCCGCTGCGCGCGGTGTCATAGCCGGTGGAAAACCGCGCGTGGACCTGCCCGTTCAACCCCAGAACGGCGGCCTTGACCGATGTGGTGCCAACATCAATGCCGATGATCCTGTCGGCGGTCATTGCGATTATGTCACCCGACCTTTTTTGTGGTATTCGGGGGCATCCCACAGCCGGTTGTCCAGAATATCGGCCAAAATATCGACCGCGCCGCGCACATCGGTTTCGTCGATATAAAGCGGGGTAAAGCCAAAGCGCATGATGTCAGGGGCGCGGAAATCGCCGATCACATCGCGGGCAATCAACGCCTGTATCACCGGATAGCCATGTTCAAAGGCAAACGAGACCTGACTGCCGCGCGTCGCGCCGTCACGCGGGCTGGCCAGCGTTAATTGCGGGCAGCGCGATTCGACCAGTTCGATAAACAGATCACACAGGGTAATTGAGGCGGCGCGTAAATCGGCCATATCCACGCCCTCCCACACCTTCAGCGCCTCTTCCAATGCGGTCATCTGAATGACCGGCGGGGTGCCAACACGCATCCGTTCGATATCGGGCGCGGGGCGATAACCGCGTTCAAACGCGAACGGCGCATCATGGCCCAGCCATCCGGCAAGGGCGGGCTGAATATCGCCTACAATATCGGGGCGGGCATAGATGAAACCGGGCGCACCCGGCCCGCCGTTGAGGTATTTATAACTGCACCCCACGGCAAATTCGGCGCCGCATCCGGCCAGATCAACCGGCACCGCCCCCGCACTGTGCGCCAGATCCCACAGCATAACCGCACCCGCATCTTGGGCCGCCTTGGTGATACCGGCCATGTCGTGCATCCGTCCGGTGCGATAATCGACCTGGGTAATCATCGCCACGGCAATGTCATCGCCCATGGCCCCGGCCACATCTTCGGGCGCGACAATGCGCAACTCATACCCCTGATCAAGCTGGTTGATCAGACCTTCGGCCATATACAGATCCGATGGAAAATTGCCGCTGTCCGACAGGATCACGCGCCGGTCAGGGCGCATTTTCAACGCCGCCGACAGGGCCTGATACACCTTGATCGACAGGGTATCGCCCATGGTCACCGATCCCTCGGGCGCGCCGATCAGCCGGGCAATCATATTGCCCACGCGCACCGGCTGGCCCATCCAGTCATCGACATTCCAGCCCTTGATCAGATGCGCGCCCCATTCATCCTGCATCATCTGTTGCACCCGTTCGGCCACGCCCTTGGGCAGCGGGCCAAGCGAGTTGCCATCAAGGTAAATCATGCCCTCAGGCAGGGAAAACGCGTGTTTCTTGGGAAGGGTTTTCACAATACGCCTCGTACGTTCCAGAGTTCGGGAAAAAGTTCAACTTCAAGCATCCGGCGCAGATAGGACACGCCCGCCGTGCCACCGGTGCCGCGTTTGAATCCGATGATCCGCTCTACCGTGGTGACATGGTTGAACCGCCAGCGGCGAAAGTAATCTTCCAGATCCACCAGCTTTTCGGCCAGCTCATACAGGGTCCAATAGGTTTTTGGATCATTATATACCTTGGCCCAGGCCGCCGTGACCGCATCACAGGCGGCGTGGGGGGCATCCATGCGATATGCCTCGGGCGGAAAGGATGTTTCCATCCGTTCGGCCAGACACTCCAGAACCACGTGATACAGGGATTTGGTGCGCATTTCCTGACCCAGCATGTGATGCAGTTCGGGGCGGTGTTCATGCACCTTCATCATTGCCGGATTGCGATTGCCCAGGATGAATTCAATCAACCGGTACTGATGCGATTGAAACCCCGACGACGCGCCCAGATCGCCACGAAACTGGGTGTATTCACTGGGCGTCATGGTGCGCAGCACATCCCAGGCATTGTTCAACTGTTCAAAAATCCGCGACACCCGGGTGAGCATTTTGAAACTGGGCTGAAATTCGCGCCGGATCAGCGCGCCGCGAGCCGTGGCCAACTCATGCAGGCACAGGCGCATCCACAGTTCCGATGTCTGGTGTTGAATGATGAACAGCATTTCATCATGGGCGTCCGATTGGCAGTTTTGCGCGCCCAGTATCGGATCAAGCGACAGATAGTCGATATAAGACATATCCGTGGCGAACGACATTTTCGCGCCTTCGGTTTCGGGGTTGTACCCTGCCATGGTGTGATCTCCGGTTGCGGCGTTTGACATTACATAACGCCGCGCGCCGGGAAAACGCAATCTAGGGCGCAAAGGCCCGGGTGATTGCGCCGTTTGGGTCGCGCAGATCCTCAAGCACCGAGAAATGATCATGGGTGCCGTCGATCGTGCAGGACACCGGCACATCCAACCCTTCCCAGATCAGCGCCAAAAGCTTTGCCTGGCGAATAAACTCGGGCCGTTCGCCCCCGCCCACCCAGGCGGTAAGATTGGCGCGCGGATCGGGGCGGTGCAAGGCGGCGCTTTCCACCCGCGCCTCGGGTTCATCAAGGCGCAGATCGGCGTTCATTTTCGTGCGCATCAGGGGCCGCAAATCATGCAGCCCGCTGATTGAAAGGGTGTGTTCCACCCGGTCCAACACATCGCCCGACAGCGGGCTGTCATCGCACATCATCCGGCTGACCAGATGGCCCCCCGCCGAATGCCCCGAAAGGCGGATCGGCCCATCAACCAGCCCCGCCGCCATTGTGATGGCGCGGCCCACCTGCGCGGTCATCTGGCCAATCCGCGCGGTGGGGGCCAACGTGTATTGCACCATGCACACGGCCCAGCCATTGGCGCGCGCGCCTTGGGCAAAATGGGTCCAATGGGATTTGTCCATCCTGATCCAGAACCCGCCATGCACGAACACCGCCAACCCCTTGGGCGCGCCATCCGGCCAGACCATATCAAACGTCTCGCGCGGCTGATCGCCGTATCGGTGTTCGTCAACCGCCACGCCGCTGTCGCGATAGGCGGCGGCATCACTGGCCCATATGCCGGGCAGTGCATCAGCACCCGGAATATGCGCCATATTCGCAAAGGCATCGTCCCAATCTTTCATCGCTCATCCCACCCGGTAGTGCGGCGTCGAGGCCAGATATTCACCATAGGCCCGGTAATCGGGATAGCTGAAATATTCACCGACCGGCCCGCGTTTGTGTTTTGTGGCCCCCATATCGGCCAGCAGTTCATCGAAATGTTTGAAATGAAACGGCGCCGAACACAACCCGCCATAGATTTGCGCCGCCGGGCGTTCATTTCGTTTCCAGTTCAGCATCATGTCGATATTTGCGTTCATCTGTGCGGCATCGGGTTGATCGGCCAATTGCCCATCGGCAAACCGCACCAGCCAGTTGGCCACCATTTCCGCCGACAACACCGTGCAAAAGCTGGAGTTGAAACCGACAAAGCCGAGATCGGGCAAATCGGGATTCACCGCCAACCGATACACCCGGTATTGGCCATCCTCCTCGATCAACTTGTCCTGATACGTCTGCGGCAGATACGGCACGCCCAGTTTCCACCCCACCGCCAGGATCGCCAGATCGCAGGGCACGGTTTCCCCTGTCGACAGTTTCAGCCCGTCATCGGTGTATTTCTCAAACGTGCCGATCACCGGTTTGATCTTGCCCGCGTTCAGATGTTCAAACAGGCCCGGCGTGACCAAAGGCACCGAACACGACACCTCTTTTTCAATCGGGGTGGTGGGCACCATATTGTGCTTTTTCAAACCAAGCTGAAGTTTGATCAGGGTTTCAAGACCGCGAAAATTGGCCCAGACCAGCGGTTTCATCACCGCCGCCACGGCCCGTTGCACCGGCGTTTTGCCCCAGGTGTTGAACTGCAATTCCTGCGCGCGCATGTACAGCAGACGTTTGAAATTGATCCCGCCCACGAAATACGGCAGGCGCCAGACGTTTTTCTTGTACACCATCCGCACCGACCGCGCGCCGCTGTTCACGGCGTTGACCGCAATATCGGTGGCCGATTTCGACCCGCCCAGAACCACCACATCCTTGCCCTTGCAGATCGACGGATCGGTGTATTCCGACGAATGCATCACCTGCCCGCCACGGGCGATGAATGCCTCCTGGCCCGGATGAGAAATGATGTTTTTCTCGGAAAACTGCCCGGTGCAAACAGTGACGAAATCGAAATGTTCGTCCCAATCGGCCCCGCCCTGGTTCAACGTCAGGGTCCAACCGCCGCCCTTGGCCTGTTGCATGGTCTTGACCGTGGTGTTCAGCTTGAACAGCCGCGCCAGATCATGCTTTGCCGCGTAGGAATGCAGATAGGCATGCACCTGTGGGCCCTTGGGCCATTCGGGGTAATCGTCGGGCATCGGGTGATCGGTGTAACAATACAGATCCTTGGGCGATTGGGTTTGCACATCGGGGTAACTGCGCGACAATTCCCAGACGCCGCCAAAATCGGCGCTGCGTTCAAACCCGCACACCCGGTGGCCCTGTTGATCAAATGCCTTGGCGGCGGCCAGCCCGCTGATGCCGCCGCCGATCACTGCAACCTTCTTGCGCTTTGGGGTCGCCATCATGCACCCTCCGGCGGGGGCAGAAAATCAACCTCGTGCAGGGCCGACAGGCGGGTCAGTTCCGCCGGATCGGTGACACCGTCCAGCACGGTGAACAGATCATACAGCTTGCGCGCCGGGGCCACGCCGAACATCGCCTTGGCATGGGCACCGGACCGGTTGAAAATGCCGTGCGCCACCCCCATCGGCATTTGCACCACATCCCCCGGCCCCGCCTTGTGCAGATCGCCCGAAAACTCGATCTCAAGGTTGCCGTCGATGACGATGATCCATTCATCCTGGGTGGGGTGAATATGGGGCGGTACGAATGTATCGGCCGGAATATCGGCGCTCCAGACAAACGCATTGGTGCTGTGCAGTTTCGGCACATAGGTTTGGCCGACCACATTCCAGCTGGCGTTGTTCAATCCCTCGGCGGCAGGTGTTATCCCCTTGTCCATCCGGTTTTCCTCCTTGTTGATGTGTGGGCTACTCTGCGCCAGACCGGTCAGGGCGATTATCCAGATTGCGACTCAAACTGTTTCAGGCTTGAAATAAATTTTTGGGATTTGCCGGTTCCGGTGTAAAAGACCCCATGCACACCGAATTTCTGGCCTCTTTCCCAGTGTTGCGCACATCCGATCTGGATGAGGCCCGGTTTTGCGTCACCCAAAGGTTTTGCGATCACCGGTTGCACATGCCCGCACGCGGGCCATTGATGGTGCGTCACAATCATGTGGCCGGGCGGCATATGTCGATCAATTATCTGCATTATGGGGCCGATGTGACGATTGATCCGGGGCAATTGGGCGGGTTTTATCTGTTGCAGATGCCCATCAGCGGTCAGGCGCGGGTGCGCCACCGGGGCAGCGATATTGCCGCCGATGCCGACACCGCCACGCTGCTCAATCCTGACCGCGACACCCGGATGTCATGGCAGGGCGATTGCCGAAAACTGTTGTTGCAGATCGACAAGGGTTTCGTTGAAACCACTGCCGCCGAACTGATCGGCCATGGCGCGCCGGGGCCGATCCGGTTTGAGCCGCAGATCGATCTGACCCGACCGGGCGGCGCGGGGTTGAAACGTCTGATCCTGCGCGCCACCCAACTGGCCGGGGCGGGGGCGTTGTTTACCACCGTACAAGGCGCGCGCGATCTGTGGGCCGAAAGGGATCTGGCCACCGCCCTGATCCTGCATCAGCCCAGCAATATCACCCACATGCTGAACCGGATCGACCGGGGTGCGGTGCCCGCCGCCCTGCGCCGCGCGGTGGATTACATTCATGCCAACCTGTGCAATCCGATCCGCCTGAATGATATTGCAACCGCCGCCGCGATCAACGCGCGCAGTTTGCAAAAGGGGTTTCAACACCACTATGGCAAAAGCCCGATGGACATGGTGCGCGATGCCCGGCTGGATGCGGCCCGGTATCAGCTGGCCCAACGCACCGCGCCGCCTTCGGTGACGGATGTGGCGTTTTCCAGCGGGTTTTCCCATCTGGGCCGGTTTTCCCAAGCCTACAAGGCGCGGTTCGGGCATTTGCCCAGCCAACGCCACTGAGCGTTAAATGTTTCAAGCTCAAAATATTTATACTTGAAACGAATCTTGTTGTTCCCTAGCCTTTTTCACGAACAGACCCGATCACAAGGCAATATGATGCGCATCGCATGTCTCGGCGGGGGGCCTGCCGGCCTCTATTTCGCGATTTCTGCAAAACTTCGGTCTCCAGACGCCGAGGTGGTAGTGTTTGAACGCAACAAACCCGACGATACCTTTGGGTGGGGCGTGGTTCTGTCGGATGAAACGCTGGATAATCTGGCGGTCAACGATCCGGTCAGCGCCAAGGAAATTCGCGCCAATTTCGCCTATTGGGATGATATCGCCCTGCATTACAAAGGCGAAAAACTGGTGTCGCGCGGCCATGGGTTTTGCGGCATCGGGCGGCAGAAACTGCTGTTGATCTTGCAAGGCCGGGCGCGCGAACTGGGCGTTGATCTGCGGTTTGAATCCGAAGTCGGCGCCGCCAGCGATTATATGGATGATTACGATCTGGTGGTGGCCAGTGACGGGTTGAATTCAAAAACCCGGATGGAATTTCAGGACACGTTCGAACCCGATATCGACACCCGCAAATGCCAATTCATCTGGCTGGGCACCCATCAGAAATTCGACGATGCCTTTACCTTTATATTCGAGGAAACCGATAAGGGCTGGCTTTGGGTTCATGCCTATCAATTCGATGACGACACCGCGACATTCATTGTCGAATGCAGCCAGAAAACATTCGATGCCTATGGTTTTGGCGAGATGAGCCAGGAAGAAACCATCGCCATCTGCGAAGAGGTGTTCAAGGATCATCTGGATGGTCACGCCCTGATGACCAATGCCAAACACATTCGCGGCTCGGCCTGGATCAGGTTCCCGCGCGTGCTGTGCAAAAAGTGGAGCCATAAGAACGTGGTTCTTTTGGGCGATGCTTCGGCCACGGCGCATTTTTCCATCGGATCGGGCACGAAACTGGCGCTGGAAAGCGCGATTGCCTTGGCCGATGAGGTATTGTCAGGCGTCGATCTGGACACCGCATTTGCCAACTATGAGGACAAGCGCCGCCTTGAGGTTTTGCGCCTTCAATCGGCGGCGCGCAATTCGGTTGAGTGGTTTGAGGATGTGGAACGCTATCTTGATCTGGACCCGGTGCAGTTGAATTATTCCATGCTGACCCGGTCACAACGGATCAGCCATGAAAACCTGCGCGAACGTGATTCTGAATGGCTGGCCTCTGCCGAACGCTGGTTCATGGAGCAGGCGGGCGCCGGGGCCAACGGGCCGGTGCGCGCGCCGATGTTCGCGCCGTTTCAGTTGCGCGATATGGCGTTGAAAAACCGCATCGTCGTTTCCCCCATGGCGCAATACAAGGCGGTGGATGGCACCCCCACCGATTGGCACCTGATCCATTACTGCGAACGGGCCAAGGGCGGCGCCGGTCTGGTCTATACCGAAATGACATGTGTATCGGCCGATGGGCGGATCACGCCGGGCTGTCCGGGCCTCTATGCGCCCGAACATGAAACCGCCTGGGCGCGGCTGAATACATTTATCCACGGTGAAACCACTGCCAAAACCTGTTGTCAGATCGGCCATGCCGGGCGCAAGGGGTCAACCCGCATCGGATGGGAAGGGATGGATCAACCCCTGATCGCCGACAACTGGCCGCTGATTTCGGCCTCGGCCATTCCCTGGGCCGATGGCAATGCCATGCCCAAAGCGATGGATCGCGATGATATGGACCGGGTCAGGGCCGATTTTGTCGCCGCCGCCGAAATGGCCGAACGCGCCGGATTTGACATGATCGAACTGCACGCCGCCCATGGCTATCTGATTTCATCCTTCATTTCGCCCCTGTCCAACATCCGCACTGATGAATACGGCGGTTCCTTAGAAAACAGAATGCGCTTTCCGCTTGAGGTATTTACCGCCATGCGCGCCGTCTGGCCCGAAACCAAACCCATGTCGGTGCGGATTTCGGCCACCGATTGGGCCGATGATGGTGTCACCGCAGATGACGCCGTGACCATCGCCAAAATGTTCGCCGACGCCGGGGCTGATATTATCGACGTGTCGGCGGGCCAAACCTCGACCCTTGCCAAACCGGTTTATGGCCGCATGTTCCAAACCCCGTTCAGTGACCGCATCCGCAACGAGGCGGGGCTGAAAACCATGGCGGTGGGCAATATTTACGAGGCGGATCATGTGAATTCGATCCTGATGGCGGGGCGCGCCGATCTGGTGTGTCTGGCCCGCCCACATCTGGCCGATCCCTATTGGACATTGCACGAGGCCACGAAAATCGGCGACCGGCACGAAATCTGGCCCCTGCCCTATGATGCCGGGCGCGATCAGGCCTGGCGTCTGGCCGACCGCGAGGCCGAGGCAAGCCGGGTATGATACAGCCCCAAACCCATGTGGTGATCACCGGCGGCGGCACCGGGGTGGGGGCACAAACCGCCCATGCCTTTGCCAGGGCGGGCGCACGGGTCACGATCATGGGCCGCAGCGAACAATCCCTGGCGGCGCAAAACCTGCCCTATCAGATCTGCGATGTCACCGACGGCGATGCCGTGCGCGCCGCATTTGACGCCGCGCGCACCGAACAGGGGCCGATCACGGTGGTGATTGCCAATGCGGGTGCGGCCAAATCAGTGCCATTCGCCAAAATGACCGCCGCCGATTTATCCGCGATGAATGATGTGAATGTCACCGGGGTGTTCAACGTCTGGCAGGCGGCCCTGAGCGATATGAAAACCGCAGGCACGGGGCGGATGATCGCCATCGCCTCAACCGCCGGGCTTAAGGGATACGCCTATGCCGCCGGGTATTGCGCCGCCAAACACGGGGTTATCGGGCTGACCCGCGCCCTGGCGCTGGAACTGGCCGCGACCGGCATCACCGTGAACGCGATCTGCCCCGGCTTTATCGAAACCCCGATGTTGCACCGATCCATCGACAATATCGTGGAAAAAACCGGGATGAGCCGACAAGACGCCGCCAATTCCCTGACCAAGGGCAACCCCCAACGCCGGTTCATCCAGACCGACGAGGTGGCAAGCGCCGCCCTGTGGCTGTGCAGCGATGGCGCGCGGTCGGTCAATGGCCACACCCTGACCCTGTCGGGGGGCGAAACATGACCCAAACGCGCCCAAAACCCACGCCCGACCCCGGATCAAAACACCGCCTGCGCCTGTGGTTGCGAATGCTCAAGGCCAGCCGCCGGGTGGAAACCCACCTGCGCGACAATCTGCGCCGGGAATTTGCCACCACCCTGCCCCGGTTCGATGTGATGGCGGCCCTGTCGCACCATGACGCGGGGTTGAAGATGAGCCAGCTTTCCGGCGTGCTGCGCGTGTCCAACGGCAATGTCACCGGCATTGTTGACCGATTGGCCGATGATGGGTTGATCATGCGCGTCGCCGTACCCGGAGATCGGCGCGCCACCCTTGTGCGGCTGACCCAGCGTGGGCGCGAGGAATTCGCGCGCCAGGCCGCCGCGCACGAATCCTGGATCGACCAGATGCTGGGCAATTTTCAATCCGACGAGGCCGCCACCCTGGCCGCCCGTTTTGACCGTATGGAAAAGAGTTTGACGCCATGAATACCCGCACCGATGTGACCCATTTCAAATGCACCATTGCCGATCGTATCGCCACAATCGCGCTGGACCGGCCCGACCGTAAAAACCCGCTGACCTTTGAAAGTTATGCGGAATTGCGCGATTGGTTTCGTGATCTGGCTTATGCCGACGATGTGGATGTGGTGATTTTCGCCTCGAACGGCGGCAATTTCAGCTCGGGCGGGGATGTGCATGATATCATCGGCCCGCTGACCCGGATGAGCATGAAGGAAATGCTGAATTTCACCCGCATGACCGGCGATTTGGTCAAGGCGATGATCAATTGCGGCAAACCGGTGATTGCCGCCGTCGATGGGGTGTGCGCCGGGGCGGGGGCGATTATTGCCATGGCGTCAGACCTGCGCATTGCCAGCCAGGATGCAAAATGCGCGTTTCTGTTCACCCGCGTTGGTCTGGCCGGGTGCGATATGGGCGCCTGTGCGATCCTGCCCCGCCTGATCGGCCAAGGGCGCGCCGCCGAATTGCTGTATACGGGGCGGTCAATGTCGGCGGATGAGGGCGCGGCCTGGGGGTTTTACAACCGCGTCGTGGGTGCCAATGATTTGGAGCAAACCGCGCGGGATATGGCCACGCGCATCGCCGCGGGGCCGAATTTTGCCCATATGATGACCAAAACCATGCTGGCGCAGGAATGGTCAATGTCGATCGAACAGGCGATCGAGGCCGAGGCCCAGACTCAGGCGATCTGCATGCAGACCCGCGATTTCGAACGCGCCTATAACGCCTTTGTCGCCAAGGAAAAACCAGTGTTCGAGGGCGATTGATGGCCGACAAAACCTTCCTGAGCTGGCCATTTTTTGAGGACCGCCACCGCGCCCTGGCGGATGCACTGGAAGGCTTTGCCAGCGATTTGCGCGTTGATCACACCGACACCGATCAGGCCTGCCGTGATCTGGTGGCGCAACTGGGTGCTGCGGGGTGGTTGAACCACGCCACAATCGAACCGGGGTCACAGGGCCGGTTGGATGTGCGCGCCCTGTGCCTGATCCGCGAAACATTGGCGCGCCACGATGGCTTGGCCGATTTCGCCTTTGCGATGCAGGGTCTTGGCACCGGCGCGATTTCGCTGTTTGGCACGCCCGCACAGCAACAGGAATGGTTGCCAGCGGTGCGCCGGGGTCAGGCGATATCGGCCTTTGCCCTGACCGAACCCAATTCCGGGTCAGATGTGGCCAATTCCACCATGACCGCCACACGCGATGGCGATGATTATGTGCTGA